>JBDHYG010000007.1:0-115259 GCA_039811225.1 Parafilimonas sp. | reverse complement strand
CATGATTGATGGGGTTATGGAGATTAGATGATGGTATCCGGTTGCTTATGGTTGTGTTGGGCTAAATCAACTACTTTTCATAATCAGGACTTTAAAATTAAAACTTTGTCTACTTTTATAGAATACTTTTTTGGGGGGGCGCTTACACTTTATTCAAAGCTGTAAATAGTACTAATGGTAATGAGTCTAATATTTCTAACTATTCTGCAGCAGTTTCTTATGCTTCAATCAGTCTTAGTAATAATCAAGGCATAACTCAAAATGGAAGTGCTGCACTTGGCACAAATGTGACTTTTTCTTGTGTTGGAGCTTCAGAAATGTATTTTGGTAAGAAAAGCAATTGGCCAAATAATGCACTTCTTGTAGCAAGTGATTATGGTCCACATACAACCACAGCACAATATGCTTTAAGCTATTCTGTAACCTTGAATACAGTTGGAGATTTTCGAGTGGAATGTGACAACATAGGAGGAGACAATACCAGGAAAAGATTAAACTTCACTGTAACCGCATTTTGTCCAGATGGAGAAGTTGCTGATGAGAATGGATATTTCTCGTAAGTTCCCTCCAATATTCCCCCTCCTTTAAAAAAAATTCTTATTTATACTTTTTTGTATAGATAGATACGTACCTTTGCGCCATGAAAACAGATGTTTTACCTACCGTTCCTCCTCCCATAGATGAAGAACGGGCTACCATAGAACGAACCGTTCAAAGTGAATATAAATACGGGTTTGTTACGGAAATAGAAGCAGATGAAGCCCCTATGGGCCTGAGCGAAGAAATTATCCGCTTTATCTCGGCTAAAAAACAGGAACCGGAATGGATGCTGGCCTGGCGCCTGAAAGCCTACCAGCATTGGTTGAAAATGGAAATGCCTCATTGGGCAAATATTCATTTCCCCACCATTAATTTCCAGGATATCATTTATTATTCGGCGCCCAAACAAAAAGTAAAACCCAAAAGCTTAGATGAAGTGGACCCGGAACTGCGGAATACTTTTGAAAAACTGGGTATTTCCCTGGCAGAACAAAAACGCCTGACCGGTGTGGCCGTGGATGCCGTAATTGATAGTGTATCCATTGGCACTTCCTTCCGGAAACAATTAGCCGAAATGGGCATCATCTTCTGTTCCATGAGCGAAGCCATCCGCGAACACCCGGAACTGGTACAAAAATACCTGAGCTCCGTGGTACCGGTAACCGATAATTTCTTTGCGGCCTTAAACTCCGCGGTATTTAGTGATGGCTCCTTTTGCTATATCCCGAAAGGGGTGCGATGCCCGATGGAATTATCCACCTACTTCCGAATCAATGCAGAAAATACCGGCCAGTTTGAACGCACTCTGATCATAGCCGAAGAAGGGAGTTATGTGAGTTACCTCGAAGGATGCACAGCACCCAAGCGGGATGAAAACCAGTTGCATGCAGCCGTAGTGGAATTAGTGGCAATGGATCATGCTGAAATAAAATATTCAACCGTTCAAAACTGGTTCCCCGGTGATAAAGAGGGCAATGGCGGCATTTATAATTTTGTTACGAAACGCGGGATTTGCAAAGGGCACCATTCCAAAATTTCCTGGACCCAGGTAGAAACCGGTTCGGCCATTACCTGGAAATATCCCAGCGTGATTTTGAAAGGGGATCATTCCATAGGTGAATTTTATTCCGTTGCCGTTACCAATCATTTTCAACAGGCGGATACAGGCACCAAGATGATGCATATCGGGAAAAATACCAAAAGCCGGATTGTATCCAAAGGGATCTCTGCCGGGAAAAGCAATAACAGTTACCGCGGCCTGGTGAGTGTTAATAAGCATGCAGCGAATGCACGGAATTTCTCTCAATGTGATTCGCTCTTATTGGGTGATACCTGCGGGGCACATACATTTCCGTATATCGAAGTGAAAAATAATACGGCAGTGGTAGAGCATGAAGCTACCACTTCCAAAATCGGGGAAGATCAGATCTTTTATTGCAATCAACGCGGTATCAGCACAGAAACGGCGGTAGCCCTCATCGTCAATGGGTTTGCCCGGGAAGTGATGAATAACCTGCCCATGGAATTTGCCGTGGAAGCGCAAAAATTATTAGCCGTGAGCCTCGAAGGCAGTGTGGGTTAAAGCCTAAACGGTATTTTAAAAATCGTTCATTTAATAAAAATCAGAATATAAAATTTTGCAACACATGTTATCAATTAAAAATTTATATGCAGGCATAGAAGGGAAGGAAATCCTGAAAGGGATCAACCTGGAAATCAATCCCGGGGAAGTGCATGCCATTATGGGGCCCAATGGTTCGGGGAAAAGTACACTTGCTTCCGTGCTGGCCGGCCGTGAAGATTATGAAGTAAGTGATGGCAGCGTTACCTTTTTAGGGAAAGACCTGCTGGAACTGGCGCCGGAGAAAAGAGCCGGTGAAGGCTTATTCCTCGCTTTTCAATACCCGGTGGAAATTGCCGGCCTGAGTACGATCAATTTTGTCAAAGCTTCTGTCAATGAAGTGCGGAAATACCGTGGCCTGGAACCCCTGGATGCGGTTTCCTTTTTAAAACTCATGAAAGAAAAAATGGCTTTAATGGAAATGGATAAGGCCCTGCTCAGCCGCTCGTTGAATGAAGGTTTTTCCGGTGGGGAGAAAAAAAGAAATGAAGTATTTCAAATGGCCATGCTGGAACCGAAATTGGCTATCCTCGATGAAACCGATTCCGGCCTGGATATAGATGCCATCCGCATTGTAGCCAATGGCGTGAACAAAATCAAAAAAGCAGATAATGCCGTATTGGTAGTAACACACTACCAGCGTTTACTGGATTATATCGTACCCGATTTTGTGCATGTATTGTATAATGGCCGCATTGTAAAATCCGGTGGCAAAGAACTGGCACTCGAACTGGAAGAAAGAGGTTATGATTTTATTAAAAACGAAAATGGGGTAGAAGTGACCGCATAAGCCGGCGCCGCCAAGCCATATTATTTTTTATGAACACGATAGATCAGTTAACAGAAAAGATGAAGGACATGCAGGCCCTTCCCTCCGGGAAAAGCCTGGATGACTTGCGCAAAGAAGCATTCACAGCATTCACGGAAAAAGGATTGCCCACATCCCGCCACGAAGAATGGAAATATACCCGGATAGCCGGGCCTTTGAATAAAACATTCCGGGTGGCTACAGCTGCTCCGTCACTCACGGCAGCCGATTTGAAAAAGTATTATTTACCCGGCCATGAGGAAGCGAATACCTTATTTTTTGTCAATGGAATTTTCAATGCAACCCTCTCCACGATACGCTCGGGGAATGTAGTAGTGCAGGCGTTGGAAACAGCTGCCACAAATGCGTATGCAGATATCGTGGCCACTTATTTAGGCCATAGCCGTAAGTATTTACCGGATGGCATCAATGCCATGAACACCGCGTATATGCAGGGAGGAATTTTTGTGTATGTAGCCAAAGAGCAACAGGCAGAGCATCCTATTTATATCTATAATATCTTGGATGCGCGTAGTGAAAATATGCTTTCCTTGCCCCGCAGCCTTTTTTACCTGGCTGAGCAGGCACACCTGCAGATTGTGGAAACCTATATCACCCTGGGTGCCGGCGATAGCTTTACCAACCAGGTGATGGAAATGGTGACGAAGCAGGATGCCCGTTTGGAATATTACAAAATTCAAAATGATTCCATGCAGGCCAATGCCGTTAGTACCACGCATATCATCCAGGCTGAACGCGGCTTTGCCCATGCTGTTACTATTTCATTGAATGGTGGCATGGTACGGAATAACCTGAATTTTATTATGGCCGCTGATCATGGGGAATCTCATATGTATGGTTTATATTTTCAAAAAGGGCAATCGCATATCGACAACCATACCATCGTAGATAATATCCGCCCGGATTGCCTGAGCAATCAATTGTATAAAGGCATTTTAACCGACACGGCTACCGGTGTGTTTAACGGGAAAATCTATGTACAACAGGCAGCTCAAAAAACAAATGCCTACCAGTCCAATAAAAATATCCTGCTTTCGGATGGCGCATCGGTGAATACCAAACCGCAATTGGAAATTTTTGCCGATGATGTAAAATGTTCACATGGCTGTACGGTAGGCCGGCTGGATGAAGAAGGCTTGTTTTATTTACAATCCCGCGGCATACCAAAGCAAAAGGCCCGTGCACTCCTCGTACATGCTTTTGCAATGGATATTTTGGAACATATTCATATTGATGTCATCAAGAAATATGTAGATAAACTTATTTCCAAACGCCTTGAAAAAGATAGCTGATGTTGGGTACCGATACCATAGCGCCAGGTTTTGATATTGCGAAAATCCGGGAACAGTTTCCCGTTCTTTCCCGTACCGTAAAAGGGCGGCCCTTGGTTTATTTTGATAATGCGGCCACTTCACAAAAACCGGCAGTTGTAATAGATGCATTGATGAATTATTACCGGCAGTACAATGCCAATATTCATCGTGGTATTCATACATTGGCTGAAGAAGCCACCGTTGCTTACGAGGCCACCCGCGATGCCGTACAGTCTTTTATCCAGGCAGGTAGCCGGGAAGAAATTATTTTTACCCGTGGTACAACGGAGAGCATCAACTTAGTTGCTTATACCTGGGGCCGGCAAAATATCCAGGCAGGAGATGAGATCATCATTTCAGCTATGGAGCATCATTCCAATATAGTACCCTGGCAGATTTTATGCGAAGAAAAAAAAGCAGTTTTAAAAATAATTCCGATTTCGGAAGAAGGGGAACTTCAATTGTCGGCTTATTATGATATGCTCAATAATCGCACGAAGCTGGTATCCATTGTACAGGCTTCAAATGCATTGGGGACCATTAACCCGGTGAAAGAAATGATTAGCGCTGCACATGCCGTGGGAGCAGTGGTATTGGTTGATGGCGCGCAGTCCAGTGTTCACCTCGATATTAATGTGGTAGCAATGGATTGTGATTTCTTTGCTTTTTCCCTGCACAAATTATATGGCCCCACCGGTGTTGGTATTTTATATGGAAAAAAAGAATTGCTGGAAGCCATGCCGCCATTCCAGGGTGGTGGAGAAATGATTAAAGAAGTGCAATGGGCTAAAACAACCTATGCAGCCTTGCCGTATAAGTTTGAAGCCGGCACACCAAATATTGCCGATGTGGTAGCAGCAAAAACAGCATTAGAGTTTTTGAAAAATACCGGGCCAGAAAATGCGCATGCACATGAACAGGAATTACTGGCTTATGCCACGCAAGAATTGCGTGCCATAAAAGGCGTCCGGCTGATTGGGCAGGCCAGGCATAAAGTAAGCCTGGTATCTTTTATCATTGATAACACGCATCCGCAGGACCTGGGGATCCTGCTGGACAATGCAGGTATCGCAGTACGTACCGGCCATCATTGTACACAACCCCTGATGCACCAATTAGGCATTCCCGGAACAGTGCGTGCTTCATTTGCCCTATATAATACAAAGGAAGAGATTAATGTTTTTATAACGGCCTTACAGAAAGCCATCAAAATGCTTGTATAATGAGTGCCGGAAAATCAATTGCTGAAGTAGAAAAAGAAATTATTGATGAATTTTCTTTTTTTGATAGTTGGGATGAGAAGTATGAATACATCATTGAATTGGGGAAAAAGTTGCCGCCGCTGGACCCGGCATTCCGGCAGGATGTATATAAAGTGAAAGGCTGCCAGTCCACTGTATGGCTGGGCTCGAAATATAAAGAAGGAAAAGTTTTTTTTGAAGCAGACAGCGATTCGGTTATTGTAAAAGGCCTGATTAGTTTATTGATACGTGTGTTGAGTACACATAGCACGGAAGATATAATAGCGGCGCCACTTGATTTTATTGATCGTATTGGCATGTCATCGCACCTGGCGCAAACCCGCGCCAATGGCTTACTGGCGATGGTGAAACAAATGAAACAGGATGCGATGGCCTATAAGTTGAAATTTGAAATGGATACAGCAAATAGTGAAAACCCGGCATAAATTTTTTGAAAATGATAGAAGCAACAGCATTAAAGGAAAAAGTTATCGAAACCCTGCAAACGGTGTATGACCCGGAAATCCCGGTGAATATTTATGAGTTGGGGCTGATATATGAAGTAGATATTTTACCGGTAAATAATGTGCAGATTTTAATGACATTGACCGCGCCCAGTTGCCCGGCAGCACAGACACTCCCGGTAGAAGTAGATGAAAAGGTGCGCCAGATTGAAGGCGTGAATGAAGTGCATGTATCGGTTACCTGGAATCCGCCCTGGGATAAAAGTAAGATGTCTGAAACCGCAAAACTGGAATTGGGGTTTTTATAAATTCGGATACATACAATAATGGATTATGAAAATAACGGCACAGGAAGAATATGGGTTGCGTGTATTGATCCGCATAGCTAATTGCAAAGAAGCAAGTGGCAGGAGCATTCCGCAACTGAGTGAAGCAGAGGGCCTGAGCAGTCATTATGTGGCGAAGCTCACCCGTACCCTGCGGTTGGCCGGTTTTATTAATAGTACACCCGGCAATAAGGGCGGATATGTCTTGGCCCGGCCGGCGGAGGAAATTAATATTAACCAGGTATTGAAAGCATTGGGTGGCGCCTTATTCGACAGTAGTTTTTGTGCCAGTCATGCCGGGGCGCTACGGCTATGTACCAATTCCGTGGATTGTTCTGCCCGTTCCCTTTGGCAAATGATCCAGTTTACCGTAGATAAATTACTGGATAAAATCACCCTGCGCGATTTAGTACAAAAAGAAAATAAGCAGGATAATATTTTGAATGCCTTACTGGAAAACGCACTGGCGGGGATGGGGTAGTAAGATTAATCTGCTAATACTAAAAAATCGCACTGTAGCTGCTACAAAAAAAGAATTCCCGTTTCATTATTATTTTAGGAGTCGAATCAAATAATTGCATAAATATGAAACTGAAGAAAGTTTTCTTTAGTTGCTTCCTGTTAAGTTTATTGTTTGTAACAGGAATCATGGCAAAAATGAATACAGGAAAAAATACCTAAAGTAGTTCCGGCAATATTTCATAATTGCCTATTCTTCTTCAAACTGGTCTCAGTTGAAATTAAATCTGTCACCTACTTTTTTTTGAGTGAAATGGTTTACTCCATAACATCCTTTCTAAGCTGTATAATCGTTTGCGGGTAGGGGAGATCAATATGTTGTTCCCGGAATTTATTCAGGATTTTAATCCGGATTTCACTCTTCATATTCTCCGAGCGGAAGACTTCATTGGACCAGTATAGCAACGTAAATTCAAATGCCATATCACCAAATTCCTGGAAACGGACAGAGGGAGCGGGCTCTGCTAATACCATAGGATGTTCCTGTGCTGCCTCAATCAGCAAATGCATTACTTTCTGGATATCGGCCTGGAAATGTACCCGCAGGCTGATTTTAAAGCGTGAAGGAGATTTGGTATAGGTCCAATTGATCAATTGGTTTCGGGTGAGTTCCGTATTGGGAAGGATAATATATTTCTGTTCACGTGTAAAAACGGTTGTGGTGCGCAGGTTAATTTTTTGCACGCGGCAAACCAGGCCATTAACTTCCAGGATATCATTTACTTTAATAGAAGAATCTACCAATAACACAATCCCTGAAATAAAATCACTGAACAAGTCTTTCAGGCCCAGGCCAACACCCACCAGCAATGCAGCAGATGCACCCATGAGTACCGTAATATTTAAACCCAGGATTTGTAAGGAAAAAACAAAAGCGAGTGCTATGACGCAATATTTCACCAGGCTATACAAGGCGTACCGACGAGGCATATCATTTTTCCCGGAGCTGTAAATTATTTTCCGGATTAATTTCAAACCCAGCGTTACGAAAAGAACCAATAAGAGGAAAAAAACAATGGAAGATACTTTTAATGAATATTCCCCGATTTCAAATAAGGTATAATCCAGCAATTCTTTCATAGCTTGAATTAATGCAAGTAAACAGGTAAAATTTTATCCACCTATACAATTGGTTTTACAAAGTAAATCTAAGATTTTTTTTTATTTTACGAAGAAGACAACATAGCAAAATATTGTTGTAACGGGAGCCGGGCAGTATTACCGCATTTTTATCAACAGATGCGAATGAAAAAATAGGAGATGATAATAAATGGTAACTGGCCTTGTAAATGTTCTCGGTGATGGTATAGAAAAAATACAAGAAGGAAGAAAATGATTTTTGTGAAATTTTTTCGCAGGACCCATCATTTCTTTTCCTCGTATCCTTCCACGACAAGAACGATTTCCCCTTTTACTTTTTTGCTTTCAAAATATTGGCGGATATCTTCCAATGAGCCGCGTTTGTTTTCTTCAAATAATTTGGTGAGTTCCCGGCTCACGGAACATTTCCGGGTTTTTCCAAAATAGCTTTCCAAATCCATCAGGGTTTTTACCAGGCGCATAGGGCTTTCATAAAATACCATCGTGCGGGTTTCTGTGGCCAGGCCGGAAAGCAACGTATGCCTTCCTTTCTTCAGGGGTAAGAAGCCTTCAAAAACAAAACGATTGATAGGAAGGCCGCTATTCACCAGGGCCGGCACAAAAGCCGTGGCGCCCGG
The DNA here is from genome assembly GCA_039811225.1 of Parafilimonas sp. Lineage (GTDB taxonomy): Bacteria > Bacteroidota > Bacteroidia > Chitinophagales > Chitinophagaceae > JAFDXJ01. The sequence continues at coordinate 106,688 of JBDHYG010000007.1, read as the reverse complement.
TAAAGTTTCTACCGGGATATTTTTTTCCACGCAAGCCCTGACCAACAGGAAGGCGGGGTCGCTAATGCCCGGTGTGCCTGCATCAGAGAGGAGGGCAATATTTTTCCCGGCTGCTAATTTTTCCAATACAGCTGCCAATGATTGATGTTCATTGTGCTGGTGAAAAGCCTGCAATGGTTTGGTTACCTGGTAATGCTGCAAAAGTTTGGATGAAACGCGGGTGTCTTCGCAAAGAATAATATCGGCTGCCTGTAAAACTTCAAGGGCACGCAGGGTGATATCCTTCAGGTTCCCGATAGGAGATGGCACAATATGCAACATGACAAAAAATTAATGGGCAGATTTTTAATCCACCATTTCTATTTCATAATATTCCATGACCGGGTTGGCCAATAATTTTTTACAGGCTTCATCAGCAAGCTGCCTGGCAGCATCAGGGGAGTTGGCTTCGATATTCAATGTAATATGCTTGCCCACCCGCACTTCTTTAATACCTTTAAATTGCAGGGATTCCAACCCGCTCATTACCGCCTTACCTTGTGGATCGAGCAAATCTTTTAGGGGCATTACTTTAATCTGAACATGATGTGTCATGAATCTTTTTGTTTTAGCAGCAAAGATATAATAAGGTAAGCAAGAAAGAGAACCGGTATGGCCAGCCAGCCTTCAAAAATGATAGCGACAATACCGATCACTACCAGCAGGAGGAAAGGCATTAAGGCGGGCAAGGATATTTTCTTAAACTTTAAGGAAAGCATGGGAAGGTTGCTTACCATCAACCAGGATACCAGCAGGATAAGCCCATACCAAAACCAGTAGTTGACGAGTAAATTAATAAGCCAGCTTCCATTCGTATTGTACCAGAAAATAAGCGGGAAGGAAGCAAAGAATAAACCGGCAGCAGGAATGGGCAATCCCCTGAAACCTGTATGGGACGAGGTATCCAGGTTGAAGCGTGCCAACCGGTAAGCGCCGGCACAAGGCAAAATAAAAGCGGGTAATAACAACCATACCGGTGTATCCAGGCCATTGTCGCCCTGGGCATATGCCATACGCAGGAATTCAAAAACGATCATGGCCGGTGCCACACCAAAACTTACCACATCGGCGAGTGAATCTAATTGTTTACCCATATCGGAGGAAGCATGTAATAGCCGCGCTACAAAACCATCCAGGAAATCAATGACAGCAGCTATACCAATAAAAAGGGATGCCATGCAAATACTTTGCGGAACACTTAAATATTGTATGCCCAGGTCATTTGTTTGTGGGGATAAAAAACCACCGCTATCCTGGTAAAGAGGTACCAGGCCGGGTTGTACGGCATACAGGATTGCCATACACCCAAAAAATAAATTGAGCAGGGTAAAGACGTTGGGGATTTGTTTCATGTACCTGCCCGCTTATTTAGAATCCCTTTTCATCAAAGCTTCAATTTCTTCTGCGGTTATTGGGATATTTTTCATCAGGTCCACATTCCCGTTTTTGGTCAGCCAGATATTATTTTCAATACGCACACCCATCTGTTCTTCTTCGATATAAATACCCGGTTCTACAGTCAGGAGCATACCGGCTTTCAGGGGTTCCGTTTTGGTCCCCAGGTCATGTACATCCAGGCCCAGGTGATGGGAAATGCCGTGGTATAAATATTTCCGGTAAGCCCTGTTTTCAGGGTCTTCATTTTTTACCGCTGATTTGCGCAGCAAACCTAATTTCAGAAATTGCTGTGTGGCTTCTTCGCCCACTTTCTCCGTATAGTCCACTAAATTGATGCCTGGCTTCAAAATACTTTTTGCATAATTGTGCAAATGCAAACAGGCATTGTAAATATTTTTTTGCCGGCGGCCAAATTTCCCACTTACGGGAACAGTACGTGTGAGGTCGGCTGCATAGCCGCCATAATTGGCGCCAAAATCCATGAGTACCAGTTCGCCTGCTTTACATTCTTCATTATTGAAAATATAATGCAAGGTACGGGCCCGGTCGCCACTGGCTATGATACTGCCATACGCTTCTCCTTTGGCCCGGTTGCGTAAAAATTCATGAAAAATTTCTGCCTCAATTTCATATTCCATTACACCAGGTTGAATAAAACCAAGTAAGCGGCGGAATGTTTTTTCGGTAATATCAATAGCTTGTTGTACCACTTCGATTTCCAGTTTGGTTTTCACCGCCCGCAGTTCGCGCATAATTTTAGCCGTGCGTTCATAGCGGTGTAACGGGTACTGTGCCTGCATTTGAGCAACATAGCGGTAATCGCGGGTAACCAAGGGATTTGATTTGCGGTCATTTTCATTGGAATTTAAATAGATGGTATCCACCTGGTGGATCCAGGTTTGTAATAAAGCATCGAGGCTATCCAGCCAAACAACGGTTTGCATACCGGAGATCGCTTTTCCTTCATCAGCGCGAAGCCGTTTGCCATCCCATTTTTCTTTTAATTCATTAGGGCGTACCAGTACCAGGACTTCCCGGTACCTGGCATCCGGGCAATCGGGGTATAAGATCACCATGGTATCTTCCTGCTCAATCCCGCAAAGCCAGTACAGGTCGCTGTTTTGTTGAAATTTATATTGGGCATCACCGTTCGCCGGCATTTCATCATTACTATTGAAAATGGCAATGGATTTAGGATGCATGGCTTTTACAAAGCGTTTCCTGTTTTCGGTGAATAGTGACGGATTGATCGGTAGATGTTTCATGATAAAAAATTTGAGTAGCTGCAATATACGGGAAAGAATAAACTTTATACAGGCATAGCATAGATTTAATAGTTTTTTATCGGTCACAAATGCAGGTGGCAACCTATCCTTTCAGTAAAAACCGTATCTCCCGGATAATGTAGAAGTTGATACGAAACACCATTCAAAAGATTCCATTTTATTTTCTTCCCTTATCATAAAATTTAGCTTGAACCTGCAGGGTTTCATTTAACTTGCAGTTTCTATTTTCAACCCGGATACCGGTGATTTGTTATGAAAAAATTTTATTTGCTTGTTGGGCTTGCCTGCCTGTTTATCACAGGAATACAAACAGCATGGGCTCAAGTGTTGCCTTCAGATACCAGTCGTTCCTGTTCTGTTCGTATCAGCCTGCTCACGGTAGAACCTGGCCAGGATCTCTATGCCTTATTTGGCCATAGTGCAATACGCATCCAGGATAGCACGAAAAAAACAGATGTAGTGTATGGCTGGGGTACATTTAATTTTGATGAACCCTATTTCTATTTGAAATTTTTGAAAGGCAGCCTGAATTATTATGCCAGTGTAGATAATTTCAATGATTTTATGGAAGAGTACCGGTATGAGAAACGCAGTGTGTGGGAGCAGGAACTGGCGCTGACTTGTGCTGAAAAAAATGCGATTCTGCAGGCGATTGCCGTGAATATGTTGCCGCAAAACCGGTTTTATAAATACAATTTTTTAGAAGACAACTGTACTACCCGCATCCGGAATATTATTTACAAACAATTACCTGCCGCAGAAATTACACAACCTCTTACACAACCGGGTGTAAGCTTCCGGGATATGCTCCATGAATATTTGGATGAAGGAGCAAGGCCCTGGAGTAAATTAGGTGTTGATATTTTACTGGGAATGCCTACCGATAAATTACCCGATAACCAGGCCGCCATGTTTCTACCGGATTATCTCATGCAGGGCCTGGATTTTACTATCCTGGATGAACAGCCGGTTACCGAAACAGAAAATATGATCTACCAGGCAGAACCCTGTGATTGCCTTACCTGGATGTATGCTCCGTTGTTGCTGCTATCAAGTCTATGTGTAGTTTTATTGATCATTTCTTTATTACCATTAAAATGGGCGGTTGCTATTACCAAGTTGACAGATAGTTTCTTCTTTTATCTCACCGGGCTTATCGGGATATTGCTGGTGTTTATGTGGTTTTTTACAGAGCATACTTCCATGCGGAACAATTTTAATATAATGTGGGCATTACCCACCAATTTCATACTGGCCTTCTTTGTATGGAAGCATCCGAAATGGTCCAGGCCGTATTTCTTGCTGGTATCAATAATTTACCTGGTACTCCTGGCAGCCTGGTTTTTCCTGCCACAGGACTTAAATATTGCGCTCATCCCTTTTGTGCTGTATATGATGTTTAGAAGTTATAAATTAGGGGGCCGAAAAGTGTCAAAAAAATACAATGCCGAAGTTTATTTTTAATAATACGACTGAAATTTTTTATCATAAAGAGGGGGCCGGAATACCGGTTATTCTCTTGCATGGTTTTGGGGAAGACAGCAGTATATGGGATGGAGCTGTTCCGGCTTTGACGAAATATTGCCTCTTGCTACGCCCGGATATTCCCGGCAGTGGCCAGTCCCAAAAACTCGAAAAGGAAAATGCCAGTCTCGAAGATTATGCTGATATCATGCATGCTTTATTAGAGGAAGAAAAATTGGAAAAATGTATTTTCCTCGGGCATAGTATGGGTGGGTATATTGCCCTTGCTTTTGCCAAAAAATACCCGGAGAAATTAGCGGGTCTTGGATTGATTAATTCCGCCGCATTTGCGGATGATGATAGCCGGAGAGAAAAACGAATCAAAAGCATTCAAATGGTGCTGGAATATGGGCCGGTGGAATTTTTACAAAAAACATTGCCTGGTTATTTTTCCCCGGCCTTCTCGGAAACACATGGTGATTTTATCCGGCAATATGTGGAAAAAGCAAAAGGTATTGCCGCTGAAACCCTTATCCAGTATTATTCGGCCATGATGCAACGGCCAGATAATACAGCGGTATTACAAAACAGTACGGTCCCGGTTTTGTTTATTTGTGGCACAGAAGATGGGGCGGCGCCCCTGGAGGATATGCTGAAACAGGTGCACCTGCCAAAAGTTTCCTATATTCACCTATTGAAAAATATTGGCCATAAAAGTATGTTTGAGGCCGGCGAAGAAATGTGTCAGTACATTCAGCAATTTATCCTGGCCATTAAAAAATAATGTATGAAAAAAATAGTACAGGTTGCCCTCTTTTTATTTTTTTCTGTACAGGCTTTTGCCACACATATATCCGGTGGTGAATTGTTTTATGAATATATGGGTACCGGCTCGCAACCCAATACCAACAAGTATAAAATTACCATGCGGCTTTTTCGGGAATGTAGTTCCACTGGTGCTTCCCTGAATGGGGAACTGGTAAATATCGGTATCTATTATACATCCAATTCACAACTTTATACTACCCTTGTCCTGCAGCAACAATGGTCGGGCAACCCCCCGGTTATTAAAAATACACCCGGCGCTATCCCTTGCCTGATCGGCAGTGTAAGTGTTTGTTACCAGGTGGGCACGTATAGCAGTGTCATTGATTTACCCAATAATAACCCGGAGGGATTTATTTTATCCTGGGTACGATATAGCCGGCAGGAAATGACCAATATTGATGATGACCCGGTAAGCACCCGTGCTGTGGGCGCTACGTATATTACACGCATTCCTGGTACCAAAGTGATGCCCAGTGGCTTTGACAATTGCCCGCAATTTGCTGTGAAAGATACCGGCATCGTATGTGCCGGCAAACATTTTATTCTTGACTTCAGTGCATCAGATGTCGATGGTGATTCACTTTCTTATAGCTTTATAGAGGCACTGAATGGAGGCTCCGATGCAGATCCGAACCCATCCCCAACACAATTCCTGGTTATTCGTTCTTTACCTTATTTATCTCCTTATTCCGGTGAATTTCCCCTGGGTGCGGAAGTAATTATTAATCCTGAAACCGGCACTATAAGCGGGGATGCACCCGCTACGCCCGGGAAATATGTGGTTAGTGTAGCCGTTACGGAATGGCGGAATGGGCAAATACTAAATGTGCACCGAAAAGATTTTATTCTCACGATTGGTAATTGCGATTTCGCCGCAGCCGATCTAAAACCTTCCTATCTTTCCTGTGATGGTTTTACCCTGACATTTCAAAATGAATCTACCTCTTCCGGTATCCATTCTTATTTCTGGGACTTTGGAGATCCCAATTCCGTAACAGATACTTCCACAGCACCAATAGCCCAATATACTTATTCCGATACAGGCCAATATACCGTAAAGCTGGTGATCAACCGGGGCGAACAATGTACAGATTCTACCCTTACCCAGGCGCTGGTGTACCCGGGCTTTTTCCCGGCATTTGATGTGAGTGGTAGTTGTGTGTTGAATCCCTATCAGTTCAAAGACCTTACCACAACCAAATATGGCATCATTGACAGTTGGCGTTGGGATTTTGGTGACTTAACCACTTTGGATGATACCTCTCATTTACAAAACCCCACTTATCCGTATCCTGCTCCGGGAACAGTGCAGGTAAAACTACGCGTAACAAACAGCAAGGGCTGCATGGATTCCGTTATGAAAGATGTAGTCATCAATGACCTGCCGTCATTGACCCTGCCTTTTCATGATACATTAATTTGCGCAAAAGATTCTATCCAATTGCAATCCAGTTCCGGGAACCCGAATGCAAGTTTTACCTGGGAGCCAAATTATAATATCAATAATACCAGCGTATCGAATCCCATAGTTTATCCTTTGCAAACAACGGTCTATAAAGTTTCAATTGAAGATAAAGGATGTAAAAATGCAGATTCGATTACGGTAAATGTCATAGACTTTGTTTCCCTGAGTGCGGGGAATGATACCACGATCTGCCAGACGGATGGCATCCAATTACATCCACAAACAAATGGCCTGGTATATAGTTGGACACCGGTTACCGGCCTGGATAACCCCAATATACTCAATCCCATTGCCACACCATTGACCACGACAACCTATACCATTACATCCAGTGTGGGAAAATGTATTTCAAAGGATAATCTCACCATTAATGTAGTGCCTTACCCGGTAGCAGATGCCGGATTAGATACAATTATTTGTTATGGTAAAACCGTGCAATTGCATGCTTCCATGGTGGCATCTTCTTTTTCCTGGTCGCCTACTAATTCTTTATTGAATCCCAATACATTGAATCCCATAGCGGGACCCCAATCCACGACACAATATTTCCTGACAGTGTCTGATACGTTAGGTTGTCCGAAGCCAGTTACCGATACAATTACCGTACAGGTCACTAATCCTGTTCAGGCTTTTGCCGGAAACGATACAACCATTGTGGCCATGCAACCCCTGCAACTGAATGCCACCGGAGGAACCGTTTACACCTGGAGCCCGACAATTGGTATGAGCAATCCAACAATTGGGAACCCGGTAGTTACATTGCCTTCTACCATTGATTCCATCACCTATAAATTGAAAGTAGCCACTCCCGAAGGTTGTGTTGGCTACGATGATATCCATATTGTGGTTTTCAAAACTATGCCCGATATTTTTATACCCAGCGCCTTTACGCCCAATGGAGATGGCCTGAATGATATCATCAAACCTATTTTAGTGGGTATGAAAACCTTTAAATTCTTCCGCATCTTTAACCGGTATGGCCAGGAAGTTTTTTCTACCACGGAAATCGGCAAAGGCTGGGATGGTATATACCATGGCGAAAAACAAGCCAGTGGTACATTTGTATATCAGGCAGAAGCTATTGACTACACCGGTAAAACGGTTACTAAAAAAGGAACCATCGTCTTGATCCGCTAAAGGAAACCTGCTATTTTTGCAATCATGCCAAGAAAAAAGATCATCGTTATAACCGGTGCAACTGCCGGTTTTGGAAAAGCTATAGCAGAAAAATTTGCATCAGAAAAATTTGCCTGTATCATCACCGGTCGGCGTAAAGACAGGTTGGAAAAAATTGCCCAACAACTGGAGAATAAATACGGAGCTGCTGTGTTACCGTTGTCTTTTGATGTACGGGACCGGGAGGCAGTTTTTGCCAGTATTGCACAGCTTCCCCAGGCCTGGAAGAAAATAGATATTTTAGTGAATAATGCCGGCCTCGCCCTGGGCCGTGAATCTTTTGAAATGGCTGCGTTAGAAGACTGGGATGTGATGATGGATACCAATGTAAAAGGCTTATTGAATGTGAGCCGTGCTGTGTTACCTTATTTAATGAAAAGTAAAAACGGCCATATCATTAATATCGGATCTACGGCGGCGAAAGAAGTATATCCCAATGGGAACATTTATTGTGCTACCAAGCATGCTGTAAATGCCATCAGTAAAGCACAGCGGATTGACCTCCTGAAATATGGCATCAAAGTGACGGCTATTCATCCCGGTGCAGCAGAAACAGAATTTTCCCTGATTCGGTTTAAAGGTGATAAAGAAAAAGCCAAACAGGTGTATGCAGGTTTCAAACCATTGAGCGGAAAAGATATTGCGGAAATTTGTTTTTACTGTGCCACATTACCCGCCTATGTGTGTATCAATGACCTGGTCGTTACCTGTACCGCGCAAGCCAACTCTTACCTGATCGAGAAGAAAGGATAATCGTTGTTGTCTTTTATTTCAATACATCCAATGCTTTTTGAACGGCTTCATCCATGTGGTTATCTATTTCATAATAACCTTCTGTACGCCAACGCTGGCGTGCCATAAGGGCCTGAATATTTTCGAGCAGTGATTTTTTGGCTACTGCCGGTACCGTGCTTATATCAATGGAATCTTTTTTGGCAAATCCTACAAATGCCTGCCATTCTTTTTCCCCCGGTTTAAATTGATTGTACAAATCGGCCGGTGATTTCATCGCCTGGAAAAAACTTTTGTTGTGGAGGTAATACTGGTAAACAAAATTGGTCAGCGTTCCTTTTTGATAAAGTTGAATTACCGCATGGGGTTGTGATGCTGTATCGAAGGGAATAAAAATATCGGGTGTAATACCGCCACCGCCATATACCAAATGCCCCCCTGGTGTTTTATACGCTTTCCCCCCAGGGGTGGACGTATCGCCATGCACGACTTCACCATCAACAAAGCGGTGCATCAATTCAGCTTCATATTTATCTTTCCCACCAGCATACGATTTCTGTACACTGCGGCCCAGCGGCGTATAATAACGGGCCACTGTAAGGCGCAACGCACCACCATTGGATAAGGGGAATTGCTGCTGTACCAGGCCTTTCCCAAAACTCCGCCGGCCAATAATGGTTGCCCGGTCCCAATCCTGTAAAGCACCGGCAAGGATCTCACTTGCACTGGCTGTTGTTTCATCTATCAATACAACTAATTTTCCTTTTTCAAACATACCATCTTTAATTGCCCGGATTTCTGTCGGGGCAATTTTATCTCCTTTTGTATAAACGATCATTTTGGTATCATCCAAAAATTCATCTGCAATATTGGTAGCTTCTGTTAAAATACCACCACCATTGCCCCGCAGGTCCAGGATTAATTTTTGCATACCTTCCTGTTTCATTTTATCCAGCTTAGCCATAAATTCCTGGTAAGTTGTTTCTGAGAATTTATTGATATGTATAAAGCCGGTTTGTGGTGCAATCATATACGCCACATCTACGGAAGGTAGAGGAATTAAACCCCGGGTTATTTGAAACTGGCGCATTTCCCCATTGCGAAGCGCAGTTACTTTCACGACCGATTTCCCCGGGCCACGCAATGATTTTGTTACATCTTGCGCCGTAATGCCTTTTCCGGAAATGGAAATGCTGTCATTTACTTTCAGCAGTTGGTCCCCCACCTGCAAACCGGCTTTTTCTGCCGGCCCATCTGCAATCACATTCATCACATTCACCGTATCATTGAACAATTGGAATTCAATTCCCACACCCTGGAAATTACCCTGCATATCTTCATTCACGGTTTGTAATTCACGGGCCGGGATATAAATGGAATGCGGATCTAAATGCGCCAGCATATCATTGATCGCATCTTCCTGGAGACTGTCCATTGCCACCGGATCTACGTAATCTTTCCTGATGATGTTTAAAATTTCCTGTAAAGTATTTGATTTCGTATTGACCAGGAAACCGATCCCGCCATTCGTATTTGCTTTTAACTGGTAACCGATCCACATGCCCAGTACCATAATGATGGATAAAAGAAAAGGCAGCCAGACCTGTAATTTTTTACTTCGCATAAAACATTCAACTTTGTATCTTCATGTAAAAACACGAATATCAATATTAATGTTTAAACATAAAATTTTTAATATAAAAGGTAACCGCTAATCACATCATATAAATTTTACTTTCAAAAAACATATGCATGCCCGTACAACTTATTGCAGATAGTGGTTCTACCAAATGTGCCTGGGCACTCACCGGGAAAAAATCAACCGTAACCTTTACAACCAATGGCTTAAACCCCTGGTTCCTGGATAAAGCAGGGCTTACCGCAATCCTGCAACAGGAGCTGGCAAAATATATACCCCAAAAAATTGACGAGGTCTATTTTTATGGGACAGGACTTGGCCATGCCGGTAATAAAAGAGTAGTAACAACAGTGTTGAAAAATTTTTTTTCTACTTCCTCCGTAGAAGTACAAACGGATATCCTGGCAGCGGCGCGGGCAGTGTGTAAAAAAGAAAAAGGCCTGGCTGCTATCCTTGGGACGGGATCATCTGTCTGTTTTTATAATGGTAAACGGATTGTCAAAAACCGCCCGGGGCTGGGCTATGTGCTGGGCGATGAAGGCAGCGGAACGTATTTTGGGAAAAAACTGTTACAGGCTTTTTTATATGATATACTCGATCCTTCCTTGAAAGAAAAATTTCAAAAACAATTTGCCACTGATAAAACCACCATTCTCGAACAGGTGTATGCCCGACCCTTACCCAATAAATACCTGGCTTCTTTCGTGGTGTTCTTAGCCGAGAATCGCGGGCATTACATGATTGAAAATATGTTGGAAGATGGTTTCCGGGAATTTTTTTCCACGCATATAACTGCCTTTCGGGAAAGCGCTATGTACCCGGTGGGTTTTGTCGGTAGTATTGCATTTATATTTAAAGATGTATTGGAAAACCTGTGTAAGGATTATGATTTTATTCCCGGTAAAATTTATCAAAGCCCACTCGAAGGCCTGGTTGCATATCATAGGAAGAAATAAAATTGTTTTGAGTAAAGCAACCACCTGCATGTAATGAAGTAAATGAAAAGATGATGTAAGGGATACAGGCGGGCAAGTCAGCAAAAGAAGCGGTATATTTGCCGGCACAAAATTATTAAATCATTTGTCACGCGTACCGTTTAAAAAAAGCCCGGATTATTTATCCAGGAAAAATATTATTACCGGGAGGAACCCGGTGATTGAAGCCTTGCGGGCGCAACAACAAATTGATAAAATTCTTTTATTTAAAAAAGCATCGGGCGATGCCATACAGGAAATCCGTTCATTGGCTAAGGACTTGCATATCCCATTGCAGTATGTTCCGGTAGAAAAACTGAACAGCCTCACGAATGTTTTACACCAGGGCGTAATCGCGTTTAAGTCAGCAGTGGCTTTTACGGATTTACAACAAACCATTGATTGGGTAAATGGTGAAGGCGAATCCGCTTTGTTTTTTATGCTGGATGGTATTACCGATGTACGTAATATCGGCGCCATCGCCCGCTCGGCTGTTTGTTGTGGCGCACATGCATTGATCATCCCGGAAAAAGGAGTGGGGGCATTGCAGGAAGATACGATGAAAAGCAGTGCCGGCGCCTTGTCACATATTCATATCTGCCGGGTTCGTAACTTGTCGGAAGCTATTGATATATTACAATTGAATGGTATCCGGGTAATGGCTACCGTGATGGGAGCAAAACAAAACCTGATGCAACAAAATTTTCGTGATCCCTGTTGCATCATCATGGGCAATGAAGGAACCGGTATTCATCCTGCCCTGGTGGAATTAGCAGATGAACAATTTTCCATCCCCATGAAAAAAGGTTTTGATTCATTAAATGTTTCGGTTGCAGCCGGTATCATTTTATTTGAAGCATTGAAACAACGTACTTATCAGTTATGACCGACCAGGAAAAAAATAGTATGCATATCGTTGAATGCCCACGTGATGCCATGCAGGGCTGGCCTCATTTTATTCCTACCGCCAAAAAAATTGCCTACCTGGATGCCTTATTGCAGGTTGGCTTTGATACATTGGATTTTGGAAGTTTTGTATCACCAAAAGCAATTCCACAAATGGCCGATACGAAAGAGGTGTTAGCGGGTTTGCGATATGCCGGTACATCAACTAAGTTATTGGCTATTGTCGCCAATCAGCGCGGGGCAGAGGAAGCTGTTGTGTATGATGAAATCAGTTTCCTGGGTTTTCCATTTTCTATTTCAGAAGAATTTCAAAAAAGAAATACCGGTAGTACCATTGAAGAAAGTACCCATCGCGTAGCGGCCATTCAGGAAATCTGCCTGCGGAAAAACAAAACACTGGTGGTCTATTTAAGTATGGGTTTTGGAAACCCGTATGGAGATCCCTATAATGAAGAAATATTATTGTATTGGGCCAATGAAATGGCAAACTATGGCATACAGATTCTTTCATTAGCAGACACCGTAGGGTTGGCCACACCGGCGCAAATTAAATTTGCCTTAGATGCACTCATACCCAATTACCCGGCCATCCAGTTTGGCGTGCATTTACATTCATCAGTGAAAAACCGGCAGGAGAAACTGGAAGCGGCTTTGCAGGCGGGTTGTACACGATTTGATGGCGCCTTGAAAGGGTATGGTGGTTGCCCCATGGCACAGGATGACCTCGTAGGAAATATGCCTACTGAATTTATGATACAGCACCTGGAAAATAAAAACATACCGGTTTCGATATCAAAAGAAAAGCTGGCTGATTGCCTGGCTATAGCCACCGAAATTTTTACCTGATGCAATTTCAATTACCCATACAAATCCAAAAATTAGATCCCCCGATAAATTACCGGGATAAGCTGATGCTGGTGGGTTCTTGTTTCACGGAACATATCGGCGGATACCTGGCTGCACATAAATTCCAGGTGATGCTCAATCCCAGTGGAATTCTATTTGAGCCGCAAATGACCTGCCAGGGTATCATTGATTATATCGAAAATAAAAAATATCCAGCCTCCGATTTGATCTTTGATCAGGAACTCTGGCATAGCTGGGACCATCACAGTATTTTCTCCAATCCTTCGCGCGACAAGGTTTTAGAAGATATACACCACACAAGGGAAGCGGCACATCATTTCCTGAAAGAAGCAGATTGGTTGATCCTTACCTTTGGTTCATCTTTTTCTTACACGTATATGCTAGGTAACCGCCTGGTGGCGAACTGTCATAAATTCCCCGGAAAGGATTTTATAAAAAAGATGGGTCGTATTGAAGAAACAGTTACGGCTATTGATACCATGCTGTATCGGTTGCATCATTTTAATCCGGGATTAAAAATTATTTTTACGATAAGCCCGGTAAGGCATGCGCGGGATGGCCTGGTAGAAAATAACCGAAGCAAAGCCCGGTTGATAGAAGCAGTACATCACGTGGTGGAAAAATTTGACCGCTTATATTATTTCCCGGCTTATGAAATCGTGATCGATGTTTTGCGGGATTATCGTTTTTATGATATTGATCTCGTGCATCCGAATTATGCTGCCACACAATTTGTACTGGAAAAATTTTGCAGTCATTGCCTTGATAAAGATTCCCTTGATGTGCTGGAAGAAATTCGTCCTATTGTTTTAGCCAAAAATCATAAACCTTTTCATCCTGCTTCGGATAGACATCGTCTATTCCGCGAAAAAAACCTGGAACAGTGCAGGGCACTACAGGAAAAGTTGCCCTTCCTGGATTTTACGGATGAAATAAAATTCTTTAGCAAATAAAAAAAAGACAGGTTATTTTTCAAAAAAAGCGATGCTGCTTCCTACCCAGGATTTATCTGCATTATAGCGCACACCTATCATTTTTCCTTTGCTCAAGCGAGCCAGGTTGTGTACGGCCACTGGCCGGGAAGCGCCATCTTTCCAAAAATAAAAAATGCGGATTTCTGCTTTTGCCGGCACATCCGGAGTTTGAATCACTTCGGCATATTGCACTTTCTTTTGCAGGATCCAGTTTTCCGGGTCTTTAATTTTTTCTATATCGGCTTTGGTCACATCAATAACTACGCCTTGCCCGGCAAAAGAAAACAAAGGTTTCAATACATAATTCTCCAGGTCGTCCGGCAATTTTTTTACACTGCTTAAAAATTGAGTTTTGGGGACATACGGATGATTGATAAAAGGCAGGGTGTATTTGCTGATCCGGTAAAACCAGTTGGGGTGCGGTGCCCAGGCCACATCCAGGTCTTCAAAAAGGATTTTGCCTTTTTCCCGTATCTCGGGGGATTGCTGATCGAGGTCATCAAAAATGATGCGGTTATAAATCCGGTGTACCGGGATTTTCTTTCCTTCTTTTTCATAAAACAATTGCCGGCCTTCTTTGCTCAATTCGGTGAGGCATACAATGGGTATGCCCAGGAGTTTTTCGGTGGCATAAAAATCAATTCTTGTTTTTTGCTGATGTGGTAAAATTTCAAGCAGGATTGCATTTTCCGGTTTTTCATCCGCAATAATCAGGTCTTTTAAAAATTGGGTATATGTTTCCCGGTTATAACCATTCAGGTAAGAATCATACGTGTCGGGGACATTGAAATGTTCTTTAAAATATGCAGCATCATAGGCTTCATAGCAAAACAAGGTAGGGAAGCCCTGCATTTCGATGAGTTGGGGTTCCAACTCCCCATCTTTATTTTTACAAATACCAAAATCCAGTGCAATAAAATGGGCATGCTCATTTTCATTTGGCACTTTGATAGATGCCGGAATAGCATGCAGAGTCAGGTGCTTAAAATTATATTGCGTGATTACATCAATAATATGTTCACAGGCGGAAAAGACTTTTTCCTTGAATGCCCGGTCAATAAAGATGGGTGTTTCACCTACACGGAAATCGAGCGAGCCGGGATGAATGGCTTCCAGGTCTGCTACATGTTTGCGGTATTTTTCTTCGGTAAAATTTTCATTAAACCAATTTCGCATTGAAGGTACCATAAGATGACTATTTATTTAAAGATAAGGAAAATTTGATTTTAATGTTTTGAAATTTCGGGTATAACCCGTTGGTAAATTACGGAGAAAAAAAATGGTCAATTTGTTCTATGGTCTCCTCCATTGTGGTATGTGTAATGGCATGGATGCCCATTTGCCCGGCAGCCGCAGCAAGTAGGGGACGGTCATCCATATAGAAACAATTTCCAGGAGGTGCCTGTGCAATGCCCAATGCCAGCTTGTAAATACCCGGATCCGGTTTGCGCATACCCACTTCGCAGGACGATACAAAAGCATCGAAACAAGCATGCAGGTTGAATGTCCGGATCCTGTAGTCATTCAATTCGCGGCCTTCATTATTGAGGGCAATAATTTTTATTTGGGGATGTTGCTTTTTCCAGGAAACCAGCCAGTCCAAAAGACCAGGTAATTGCCGGCTCTCCTGGAACATGAATTCTTTGAAAGCAGCTTTTGTAAATTCCCGGGGCGTATGGAAAATTACGGTATCGAGATAAGTATCCAATGAAATTTTCCCGATCTCATACACGTTGAAAATAAAATTGTGTAAGGCTTCCATGGCGGTATAATCCAGGCCGAATTGTACGGCGGCTTTTTGCCTGGATTCATGTCCCCAACCATTATTCAGCAACACGCCACCAATATCTGAAAAGAGGATTTTGGTTTTTCCCGGTGGTAACATAACGTTTATTTTTCCAGTTCTGCTATTTTTTGTAAACGTCTTTTATGCCTTTCGAGTCCACTGAAAACTGCCATAAGGAAAGCCATAGCATACTCTTCCGCTGCACTGGAAGCAGTCACACGACCACCCAGGCACAGGAGATTCATATTATCATCTTCCACACCCTGGTGTGCCGAAAAATAATCATTGATTAAAGCAGCCCGCACCCCATTGATTTTATTGGCTGCAATAGCAGCGCCCACACCACTTCCACAAATGGCAATTCCTTTTTCCAATTCACCTGCTGCCACAGCTTTTGCTAAGGGAACGACAAAATCCGGGTAATCATCCCCGGGGTCCATCGCAAAGGCGCCAAAATCAGTAACCTGGTAGCCTTCATTTTCCAGGTAGTTTTTTAGTTTTTCTTTCAGATCAAAGCCCCCGTGATCAGCTGCCATGCCTATTTTCATACAATATATTATTTAACATGAAGGATACTGTTTTACATTTCCCGTATCAAAACCTGTTTATGCAATGAAAGAAAACAGGATCAAAAAAATTAGTATCGAATGATCTAAGATACTGTAAAATTTTTTCAATAAAGCAGTACTGCTGTATTCCGGGGAATATTTAGTGCCTTATTAAATGATGCGATAAGGAAAAATTGGTAATTAGTGTTCTTTAAAATTACTTTGTTCCCGGCTTTTAGAAGATACATAGATTTGTAAAAAACAAGGCATGCCTATAGTAAAATTGTCAGCGGCGGATGCGGCCTATCAATGGCTGGATATTACCATGCCCACGGAAAATGAATTGAAGAAGATCAGTGCAGAATTTAATTTGCACAGGTACACCTTGCGTGACTGCCTGGAGCCGGATCATTTGCCCAAGTATGAAGATATGGGCAATACGCATTTTATTATTACCCGGATCTTACTGGATCATCCCGTGAAGGAATTGAAAACAGTACAGGAAACAAGTACCAAACTGGCTATTTTTTATAATGATACATTTATTCTCACCATCCATCGCCTGCCACAACCATTTTTGCTTGACATCAAAAAGAAATACCTGGATGACGGGAAATGTAAAAGCACCAATCAACTTGTTACCAAAATCATCTGGCATGTATTGCATTCATATGACCAGCCGGCATTGGAACTTTCCGATGAAGTAGATGAAATTGAAACTGCGATATTCCTTAAAAACCTCACCCCGTCTATGTTGGCGGACCTGTACCTGATCCGGCGCAAAGCATCCCTAAGTAATAAACTACTCATGCTCACCGGTGAAGTCATCAATACCATTCGCACCGATGAAAATGACCTCGTGGCTTTACAGGATGTGAAAGACCTGCAACGCAAACTGATCACTTTAAATACCCAGGCGCATGAAGATGCGACGGATCTACTAAATATTTATTTATCCCTTTCTTCGCAGAAGACCAATGAAGTAGTCAAACTGCTTACAATTTTTTCCGTCTTTTTCATGCCACTCACTTTTATCGTCGGCATTTATGGAATGAATTTTCAGTATATGCCTGAACTGTCCAAGACATGGGGCTATCCGGCTGTTATGATCTTAATGCTGCTGATCATTGTGGTGATTTTTTGGTGGTTTAAAAGAAAAAAATGGTTATGATAACAGCAGTTGATTTTAAAAAAAATGTTTGCCCATAAGTCCTCATAAAAAAACCTCCATCAAAGGATGAAGGTTTAAATCAGGGGCTATAAAATATTGTGCGTCCCTAATACTTTGCCGGTTGATTGGGTGCCGGGATTGATTGTTTGATAAAATCACGTAATTGTTGATTCGCTTCTGCGAGATCCGGTTTCCTTAAATACATCATATGACCGCTACGATAACCATGCCAGCTTATACGGTTCTTTAATTTACCACCCGGATCCATTTGCCACAAATTATATTTCGCATTGAAATAATCACAGGCACCATCGTAGTAACCGGATTGCACCATTAAATGCAGGTAAGGGTTCTCCGCCATGGCCTGGCGCAGGTTTTCACCGGTATGATCATTCTTGTCATCCCAGGGATATACAAAACCAAACATATTATATTTTAAATCGGTTTTGAATTTCAGTTCATTCCGTATATACATATTGATAGCTGGTGTAAAAGAATGCAGCCAGGAAGTAAGTTCTGCATTATAATCCGGGCTTTCACCGGCGTCCTGCCGGTCAATGCCGAGATAGCGCGAATCAAGCCGGCCAATGGTGTAGCCTTTATCCCGCAATAATTCTTTCCAGAAAAAATCGAAAGGAATTACCAGGTTATGTTGCAAAATGACTTTTTCGCTCAGGCCACTATAACGGGCCATTTTTGCAGCCACCTGGTTTTTATCTGCTTCACTGAGTGTATTCCCTTTCGCGATGGCTGGTAATAATTGATTAATGGTAAAATCTTCCACTTCTGGCAACATGACTGTCAGGTCTTTTGCCTGGAGATCAGCCGGTAATACTTTATGAAACCAGGCCGTAGCAGCGAAATAAGGCAGCCGCAATGCATCACTCACCGGGCCACTTCGATCAATACCCAAATCGGTGGGGGAAACGAGGATGACCCCATTTAAATACATCCATTGAGATTCCTGCAATTCCAGTGCAAGCCCTGAAACGCGCGTAGTGCCATAGCTTTCACCGATCAGGAATTTTGGTGAAGCCCACCGGTCATTCCGTGTAACAAACGTATTGATCCATTCCGCGAGGTAACGGATATCAGCATTTACACCAAAGAATTTTGAATTAGGTACATCATTCCCGATTTTCCTGGAATAGCCGGTATTCACCGGATCGACATACACGATATCTGCAACATCCAATATAGAATTGCTGTTATCGTGCAGGCCATAGGGTTGTAGTGGATATCCTTCATCATCTACGTTAAGGATGCGTGGGCCGGTATAACCAATTTCCATCCAAACGGACGGTGTTCCGGGGCCCCCATTGAAAGAAATAATCAGAGGCCGTGTTGCTTTATCTTTTACATCGGTGCGTTGATAATAAGTATAAAAAATAGACGCGATCGGTTTTCCGTTTTCATCCCAAAGTGGTTGTGTACCGGCTGTTGCGCTGTAAGGAACTGCCTGGCCTTTAATAGTAATAGTATTCCTGGTAGTCACGGTGCTATCTGGAAATACCATCGGATTGGGGGCGGCATTATTTTCGTCATGAGCTGGTGGCTTTTGTGCAAAAGCCTGTACAGTAAAAAAGAAAAGAAAGAGGATTGTGCCAAATTTATTCATTTGTTCCATTTTATTTTTGAATTTTCAGTTTGCCATTTGAATTTATATGAAGCGAAAAAGACGAATACACATCATAAATTTTTTAACCAGACATTACTACCTAAAAGATGAATTTAAAACCGCCCCTGAAATTTCAAAGGCGGTTTTTGGTTTTAAATAGAATCATTTTTGGGTAGCTTTTTGCATAGGGTTCATACCTTGTGATTGGCCCCTGGCCATTTGTTTCATTTTAAAAATATTGAAATTGGTTGGCTGGTTTATTTGTGGCCATGCATTATTATCTTCATTGATGTCTGCGGTTTCTTTCATGGGATCCAGCAAAACGGAAATGACTTCTTTATTTTTCAAAAATAATTTTGATACATGTTGTTCATTTTTCCGCCAGATCTGAGCTGGTATCCGGTCTGTTTCTGTTGTACCATCTTTAAAGGTCCATTGAATGATGATAGGCATTACCAGGCCTCCTTTATTACTGAAATAAACTTCATACAAATAGGCGTTTGCATATTTCTGGAGTTCGGTATTATCCGGTAATTCCAGGGCTGAATTCATGGGTTCTGTTTTAATCGTATAGGTTGAATCATATGGTTCCAGGCCCCGGTCATAACGCCAGTAAAAATCACGCAGGCTGGGGTCGGCATCTGTAAGGAATTGAATATTTTTATCCGCCCGGTTCAGTACTTTGGAAATATCATCAAAAGCAGGCACCAGGGGTTTAGCCAGTTTCATATCATTGTTACCCCTGTTCATCATCGGGGGCAATTTGTTGGTTGCGGCATCGAAGTTAAATGCCTTAAGGCTGTCAATAGAAATATCCACCGGGTCAATGCCATAGAACCAACCCCGCCAGAACCAATCCAGGTCTTCCCCGCTGGCATCTTCCATGGTACGGAAAAGATCGGCGGGCGTAGGATGTTTAAATGCCCACCTGTTGGCATAAGTTTTAAATGCAAAATCAAACAACTCTCTACCCATTATGGTTTCTCTTAAAATATTCAATGCAGTAGACGGTTTGGAATAGGCATTCGGGCCAAACTGGATTATATTTTCACTATTGGTCATGATAGGCTCCAGCATATTTTTCGGCAACTTCATATAATCCGTAATGGTGAATGCCGGCCCACGGCGGGAAGGAAATTTATTGTCGTACAATTCTTCTGTCAGGTACTCCACAAAAGTATTCAGGCCTTCATCCATCCAGGTCCATTGGCGTTCATCACTATTAACGATCATCGGGAAAAAGTTATGGCCTACTTCATGGATGATCACGCCAATCATTCCATTTTTCGTGGCTTCACTATATGTACCATCTTTTTCTGTACGGCCATAATTGAAGCAGATCATCGGGTATTCCATACCATTAGCGGCTTCCACACTTTGCGCTACCGGGTAAGGGTAGGGGAATGTGAAGTGTGAATAAGAACGGATGGTATGGGCAACAATTTTTGTGGAATAGGGATGATACAAACCATAGGCTTCTTTCCCATAGAAGCTCATACACATTACTTTTTTACCATTGATATTTACCGGCATAGCATCCCAGATAAATTTGCGGGAAGATGTCCAGGCAAAATCACGCACCATATCTGCTTTGAATATCCAGGTTTTGGTGGCGGAACTTTTTTGTGTTTCTGCTTTCTTTGCTTCTTCCAGTGTCACTATATCCAATGGGGCTTTTGTTTCATTTAAGTTAGAAGCTTTTTGCCAGCGGGCCAATTGAGTTGTGGTTAAAGTTTGTGCATAGTTCTGGCATTCACCGGTGGCGCCCACAATATGATCCGCAGGTACTGTCATTTTTACGTTGAAGTTTCCAAAAGTCAGTGCAAATTCACCGCGCCCGGTAAACTGGTGATTTTGCCAACCCTGGAAATCGCTGTACACACAAAGCCGCGGATACCACTGGGTCATGGTAAATAAATAATTGCCGTCTTCAGGGAAATATTCATACCCACCGCGGCCACCATATTTCATGCGGTCACTGATATTGTAATACCAATCAACATGGAAAGTATATTTCTGACCGGGTTTTAATACAACCGGTAAATCAACCCGCATCATTGTTTTGTTTATAGTATAAGC
This sequence comes from Parafilimonas sp., assembly GCA_039811225.1. Taxonomy (GTDB): domain Bacteria; phylum Bacteroidota; class Bacteroidia; order Chitinophagales; family Chitinophagaceae; genus JAFDXJ01. The sequence goes on along the minus strand of JBDHYG010000007.1, from coordinate 85,738 downwards.
GAGAGGCTTTCCGGTTTCATCGGTTATTTTTTGAATTTTATCTCCATAGCCATTATCAGTTTTTGCTTCCGCCATTTGATCGAGGGTATTTTCACTTACATAATTTCCACGCAGGTTGGAAGCATCCTGGTAATTGGCATTGTTAATGGAACTGTGTTGGTTCTCGTCCAGTTGTAACCATAAATAAGTCAGGTCATCCGGGGAATTATTGTAATAGGTAATTTTTTCACTACCGGTCAGGCGAAGTTGTTTTTCATCCAATGTACAAGTGATATCATAATCACAGCGTTGTTGCCAATAGGACGGCCCCGGTGCACCACTGGCTGTTCGGTACGCATTGGGTGTAGGCAAAATAGTACCTAATTGTTCAAACTTGTTCCCATGATTGGACGTGGGATTGTTTTGAATGTCCTGGGCAAAACTAATGTTAGCCAGATACGTGAGTGCGATGCAAAATAGTAATTGCTTTTTCATCATATTGCGTTTGTTTGTAGGGAAATCGTTGTACGGCCATTTGAATGGCTAAAGCGGCAATTCCACCACTGAAAAATAAAATATATTCCCGCCTGTTCAATTTGAAAACAGACAGGATAAGATATGTCATCACCAGGATACAGGTAACAATGATCAACTGGCCCACTTCTATTCCCAGGTTAAAGGAAAAGAGCTGCCATACTATATTGACATCGGTACCCAGCATGTTCTTCAATAATGTACTAAATCCTAAACCATGTACGAGGCCAAAGAATAAGGCGAAAAAATAGATGACCGGATATTTTGATTTAAATGAAAAGTCTTTGACAAAACAATTGCTTAATGCTGTGATCAGGATAGTAAGCGCAATACAAAATTCAGTCAATGCCACCGGAACGGAAATGATTTCCAGTGTAGATAAAGCCAGTGTTACAGAATGGCCGATGGTAAAAGCCGTAACTAAAACAAGGATTTTTTTCCAGTCACGGATAGTATAGCGAATACACAAAACAATAATAAACAGGATATGGTCCATCCCGTTTAAATCCGTAATATGGGAAACCCCCATAGGGAAATAAATACTGAAGTTGCTCAAAACTGCCTTTCTGTTTTTATCAAATTATGTTAAAGCACTGAAAGCGATTAAAAATAAGTTGCACTTTTGTAACCATGAAAAAATTTTGTTAAATGGTAAATAGCTTGTTTCAATGGTGTTGCCTGTCCGTTTTGGCCGTTTTTCATCCTTTTTATGTATCCATGACGGATATACGGTATAACCCGGCTGACCGGGATATGGAAATAAGCGTGCGCATTTTCACGGATGATTTTGAGAATGTCCTGAGAAAATATACTTCGGATAAAATTGATATCCTGCATCCGCAAAACCAGCAGGCGATGAATGCCAGGGTATTTGATTATTTAAAAAATAAATTGAAGATAGATATCAATGGTACACCCTACTCGTTCCGTTTTATCGGCTATGAACAAAAGAGTGAAAGCATCTGGACTTACCTGGAAATTGATAATGTGCCCGTCCCTAAAAAAATAAAAATCTATAATGCCCTTTTACAGGACCTGACTTCGGACCAGATCAACCTGATGCAGGTAAAAGTGTTGGATAAAACACAAAATACCAAGTTGAATTATCCCGATAAAATAGCTGCCTTTGATTTTTAAGTACCGGTTTTATGCTTCCGGCGCCGGGGTGTGGTATGTGACCAGCAATTTGTCGATCCGGTGATTGTCCATATCCATGATCTCAAAAATAAAATCCTTCCATTCCATTTTTTCTCCAGCTACCGGTATGCGCTTCATGTGATGGAGCAGAAAACCGGCTAATGTATCAAAGTCCTGTTCGGTATCATCCAGCCAATCCACTTTATCGAAATAGCTGAGGAAATTGTAAAAAGGAATCTGGGCATCTACGAGGTAGCTGCCATCATCCCGCCGGGTGATTTCATAATTATCTTCATCCTGTTCGGGGATGTCGCCCACAATGGCATCCAGGATATCATTCAACGTGATGATCCCCTGCATACTCCCGTATTCATCTACGATAATCGCGGAATGTCTTTTGGTTTGTTTAAATTTTTCCAGCAACTGGTAGGCCGTATTATTTTCAGGTACATAAATAGCCGGTGTCATAATTTCTTCCAGGGTCTTTTCCGGCTTTTCCCAAAACATTTCTTTCAATGAAACCATGCCGCAAATATTATCAATATTGCCATCACATACCGGGTACACGGAATGTGCCAGCTCTTCATCCAGTTGCTTCATCTCGGCAACCGTACTGTTTTTATCCAGCCAAACAGTATCACTACGGTGTGTCATGAGAGAAGTAATATTGCGATCACCTAAATGAAAGACCCGTTCAATAATTTCCTGTTCGGCTTCTTCAATTTCACCCTGTTCCGCACCTTCATTGATCAATGCTTTAATTTCATCTTCTGTAACATTATTGTTCCGGTTTTTAATTCCCAACAGGCGAATGATAAAATTACTGGAATGGCTGAGCAGCCAAATGAAAGGATAAGTAAACATCGAAAGGATGCGCATAGGCGCTGCCATTGTTTTGGCTATAGCTTCCGGATTGCTCATGCCGATTTGTTTCGGTACCAGTTCCCCGATTACCATGGAAAAATAAGTAATGATCACCACTACAATTGTTGTGGCGATGCCATCACTATAGGGTGCCAACAAAGGAAATGAATGAATGTAACTGGCTACGCCTTCTTTTATTCCGGCACCGGAAAAAATACCCGTCAGGATGCCAATTAAGGTAATCCCGATTTGGGTGGTGGACATAAAGAGTTGTGGTTTATTACTCAGCTTTAGTGCATCCTTTGCCTGGCGGTCTCCTTTATTGGCCTGCACTTCTAATTTGGTTTTTTTGGCAGATACCAGGGCAATTTCTGCCATGGCAAATAACCCGTTTAAAATGATCAGGCAAAAAATAATCAGTATTTCCGTCATATAGATTACGCAAAGTTACTGAATAAGAAACTTCCGTAAAAAAGGGCATTAGCCGGTTTTATCCTCCAGTACTTCCTGGCGTAATGGAGGCATCCCGATACGGCGCAGGAATATGGTACCAAAACCGTAACCAATCATACTGCCGATGAGGGAGCCGCCGATAATATCTAATGGGAAATGGACACCCACATAGACCTGGCCATAACTGATACTGGCTGCCCAGAAGAAAAACAAGTAAGACCATTTCCCCATGTATTTGTGCAGGGTCAGGAAAAGGAAAAAAGCCAGGGCAAAATGATTTGTTGCATGAGAGGAAGGGAAGCTACCACTGGAAGGACAGCGATTGATCAGTAGGTTCACCTGGTCGGATATTGTTTCATCACGACATGGCCGTGTACGATTTACCCAATTCTTTAAAAGGTTACTGCTTAACTGGTCGGATACCGTTACAGTGAGGATGAGGGAAACCAGCCAGGGCCAGGCTTTCCAGCCAAAATTTAAAAAAACCAGTAACAGGAGAAAGAAATATAATGGTAACCAGGTAGTGGCATCGCGCCACCACGGGAATATATCATCCAGGAAATTATTGGTCCAGTCATGATTGATCTTAAAAAATAATTGGTGGTCGAAGTTGGTCAAATCAAAAAAGGATAAAGTGTGTACATGCATCGAAATGGAAGAAAACGGGATCATATAACTCTTTTAGGAACGTATTGCTCAGATTAATTAATCCTTATTTTTGTATGCCATGCAAAAATTAAAAATACCAAAATACATACAATGGATTGGCCTTACCGCCTTGTTTTTTTTATTGATTATGACCCTGCTCCGCTTGGCAATGATCCTGGTATTTAAGGCGCCGGCTGCCTCCCCTGTTCCCTACAAAGATATTTTTATTTTAGGTCTGCGGTATGATTTCCGGTCGGTTTGCATAATTTCCCTTCTTCTATTTTTGATTGGTAGTATCCGCCCCTTGCATCCATTTGATAAGAAAGCGGGCAGGGCGGTTGCTTTTTTTATTTGGTTGCTCGGTATAATAATATTTACCCTTTTTTATGTTTTTGATTTCGCCAATTATGCCTATTTGTCTCAGCGATTAACGGCATCAATCCTGGGTTATTTGCAAAATGCGCGGATTTCTTTGGGCATGATCTGGCAATCATATCCGGTAGTATGGCTGGTCCTGGGCATTCTTGTTTTTGTAACTATTCAAATCGGAATGGTACGATTGATTTACAATTATATGTTGTCAAAAAAAATTGTGACTACCCGGGCAAATAAAATCACCTGGGGTATTTTGTTTTTTGTTATCCTGGGCCTGGGCATTTTTGGCCGGCTGGGGCAGTTTCCATTGCGTTGGAGTGATGCATTTATTTTTAATAATGATTATGCCGCGAATATGTCCCTGAATCCATTCCAATCATTTTTCAGTTCCCTGGATTTCAAAGGCATTCATGATGACCCGGAAGCAACCAAAAAATATTATCCCCTGATGAGTGCTTATCTTGGGGTTACCCATCCGAATAAAGACAGCCTGAATTTTACCCGGGAAATTAAGCCACCGGATAGTGTACATGCAATTCAACCGAATATTGTCCTGGTGATTTGTGAATCCTTCAGTGGGTATAAAAGTTCCATGTATGGGAACCCGTTGAATACCACTCCCTTTTTCAATGAGCTATGTAATACGGGCATTTTCTTTGACCGGTATTTTACACCTTCGTATGGTACAGCAAGGGGCGTATGGGCCACGCTAACCGGTATCCCGGATGTAGAGCTGACCAATACGTCCAGCCGCAACCCGCAGGCAGTGGACCAGCACACTATTATCAATGCATTTAAAGGGTATGAAAAATTTTATTTCATTGGTGGGAGTGCGAGTTGGGCCAATATCCGTGGCCTGATCACCAATAATATTGATGGAGTCCATTTGTATGAACAGGAAGATTACCAGGCTAAAAAAATTGATGTGTGGGGCATCAGTGATAAAAATTTATTCCTGGAAGCCAATAAAATTTTAGCGCAACAAAAGGGACCCTTTTTTGCTGTGATACAAACTGCCGATAACCATCGCCCTTATACTATTCCCAAAGAAGACCTCCAGGTTTTTCATAAACTCAAAGTGCCGAAAGACAGCTTACAGAAATATGGTTTTGAAGATGAGGATGAATACAATGCTTTTCGCTACACAGATTTTGCCTTCAAGCAATTTATGAATGCGGCTCAACAAAATCCCTATTTCAAAAACACCATTTTTGTTTTCACCGGTGATCATGGTATCCGCGGAAATGCCGGAAATATGTTTCCCAAAGCCTGGACCGAACAAGGCCTTACATCCGAACATACCCCCTTCCTGCTCTTTGCACCTTATTTATTACAACCGGCACGTTATTCATTTCCTGCTTCGCAATTGGATATTTTACCCACCATTGCCGGCCTTTGCCATATCCCTTATACCAATACAACACTCGGACGGGATTTGTTGAATAAATCTGAACAAAGTGAAAACGGCTATGCCTTTATTTTTGATCCGGATTTGAAAAGAATCGGGGTGCTGGATAAAAATGCATATTACAGTTATGGGATCAACAATACCAGCCCGGAACAATTTGTAAGCCTGCACAATAATGACAAACTGGAATTAACCGATTCTCTCCGGCAACAATACCGGAATATGACGGAAGCCTTTTATGAAACTTCGCGTTATATGATTTTGAATAATAAAAAATAATACCACATACTGGTGTGATTATATTCCTTATTTCGAAGCAATGAGTATAAGACGCGGAGAATTGGTCTCATTATACGGATCCAGGTTATAATCGCCAAAGACAAACCGGATATACATTTTATGCCAGGCCAGCATTTGACGGAAATCAGGTAGGGTAAATTTGAGGACCTTTTCTGTAAACCGGTGGTGATAACAATTTTGCCGGTCATCTACTTCCACCTGTTTATAAAAAAATGCCGGATCCTGCCAGCGGGTGATTTGAAAATTTACCTGCCCGGAGGTTTTCACTTCTTTTGCCTTCAACTGATCGGAAGCATACGGTACATTTAAATAATCAATTACAAAAATGCCTTTATCAAGTAAACTAAGGGCAATCGTTTTCAGTGCATCATAATGTTCTTCGATAGTTTGGAAGTAGCCGAAGCTGGTAAAAAAATTAAAGGCATAATCAAAATAATTTTCCCGGAACGGGTAACGCATATCATGAACTAAAAAATGCAGGTTCTTTTTTTCCTGTTTCTTTGCTGCTGCAATAAAAGGGCGGGACAGATCTATCCCCGTAACCTGGAAACCCATTTCAGCCAATACCTGGCTGTAGCGTCCTTTGCCACAAGCTACATCCAGCATACGGCTCCCGGGTGGTGGCTGCAGGAAATGAATAAGCCGCTGTAAAAAAGCATCTGCTTCCGCTATATTTCGGCTGGCATACAACTGTTCATAGTAGGGAGAACTGAACCATTCATCAAACCATTCTTTTTGATATAATACATCTGCCATGGATATGCAAAATTATTTTTAAAAAGAAAATACAAGATATGATTGTGATCAGAAATGTTTGTTTTGATTTAATTTTGCCGGGCTGATAAAGACTCCGTATGACACTTATTAAAAGTATTTCAGGAATCCGTGGGACCATCGGTGGTGTTCCCGGTAAAAGTTTGAGCCCGCTGGATATCGTGAAATTTGTTTCCGCGTATGCTACCTTTATCCTGGCAAAAAAAGAAGGCAATAAAAAAATTATCGTGGGTCGCGATGGTCGTATCAGTGGGGAAATGTTACAGGCACTTACCGTGAATACCTTGCTGGCAATGGGCCTGGATGTATTGGATGTATCATTAAGTACCACACCTACCGTAGAGATGGCGGTGATCCAGGAAGGGGCAGCAGGTGGTATCATTCTTACCGCCAGCCATAATCCCAAAGAATGGAATGCCTTGAAATTCTTCAATGAAAAAGGCGAATTTATCAGCGCCACCGATGGAGAGAAAATATTAGAACTGGCAGCCAAAAAAGATTTTCATTATGCCACGGTAGAAGAATTGGGCAAACGGACGGAATGGAATAACAGTATTCAAAAACATATTGATGCTATACTGGCTCATCCACTGGTTAAGAAAGATGCCATACAACAGGCCGGATTTACCATTGTAGCTGATGTGATCAACAGCACCGGCGCACTGGCAGTTCCCGCTTTGCTGGATGCATTGGGTGTAAAAAAATATTCTATCCTGAACGGTGAGATAACCGGGAAGTTTGAGCACAACCCGGAACCTTTACCACAACATTTACAAGGTCTTTCCAATGCCGTGCGGAAAGAAAATGCCCACCTGGGTATTGCCGTGGATCCCGATGTGGACCGGCTTTGTTTCGTGTGTGAAGATGGCGCTATGTTTGGTGAAGAATATACATTAGTAGCCGTTGCCGATTATATATTGCAACATAAAGAAGGAAATACCGTCAGCAATCTTTCTTCCACGCGTGCTTTACAGGACATTACGGAAAAACACGGTGGTGCTTATTTCCCCAGTGCGGTGGGTGAAGTGAATGTGGTACAAAAAATGAAGGATGTCCAGGCCGTGATCGGGGGAGAAGGGAATGGTGGTATAATTGTTCCGGAGCTGCATTATGGCCGGGATGCCCTGATTGGTATTGCGTTGTTTCTTTCGCACCTGGCCACGTCCGGTAAAAGCATTTCTAAATTGCGCAGCCAGTACCCGGATTATTTTATCAGCAAAAATAAAATTGATTTAAACGGGCAAGTAAATGCACAACAAATCTTTGCCAGCCTGCAGGCGAAATATAAAAAATACCCGGTGAATACAGAAGATGGGCTCAAGATCCATTTTGATAAGGATTGGGTACATCTGCGCACCAGCAATACCGAACCAATTATCCGGATTTATGCCGAAAGTAATTTTGAAACAACTGCCAATAATATCGCCATGCGCCTGATGGAAGATATTAAGGAATGCTTTAAATAATCGTTTCCCTATTTTCATTAATTTTGCGAAATTATTGAATGACAAAACCTATCCAGGCTTTTTCATTTCTCCTCTAAATCGAAAAAATATGGAACGGATTTATTTTGATAATGCAGCTACCACTGCATTAGACCCGGCAGTCCTTGAAACCATGATGCCTTATTTCACTACGCATTTCGGAAACCCTTCTTCCATTTACAGTTATGGCCGCGAAACAAGGATGGCCGTTGAAATGGCTCGGAAGAAAACAGCAAAATTATTGAATACCACGCCTGGTGAAATCTTTTTTACTTCCGGCGGAACGGAAAGTATCAATACCATTTTGAAAGCGGCCGTTCGCGATCTTGGCTGCAAGCATATCATCAGCTCACCCATTGAACACCATGCCACCCTGCATACCCTGGAATTCCTGGAACATACCTGGAAAACTAAAGTGGATTATGTAAAAATTTTACCCAACGGTCATGTCGATCTCAATAGCCTGGAGGAGTTATTGAAAAATAATAAAGAGAAATGTCTTGTTGCGTTGATGCATGCCAATAATGAAATTGGTAATATGATTGACCTGCAGGAAGTAGGCAATCTTTGTAAAAAATATGGTGCACTTTTTTTCAGTGATACCGTACAAACCGTCGGTCATTTTCCCATTGATATAAAAAATACACCGGTTGATTTTATCACCGGCGCCGGGCATAAATTTCATGGGCCCAAAGGAGTGGGCATTATGTTTGTCAATCAGCAATTGAAAATAAAACCACTTATTAGTGGGGGTGCACAGGAGCGGCAAATGCGGGCCGGTACAGAAAATATTTATGGCATTGTCGGATTTGCACGGGCACTTGAACTGGCCATGGAAAATTATGAAAAAGACAAAGCGCAGATCAGCAGTGTCCGTAATTATATGATGGAGGAGCTGGCAAAAAATATTCCCGGTGTGAGTTTTAATGGAGATCCCACCGGCCGGAGTTTATATACCGTATTAAATGTCAATTTTCCGCGTACGGAAAAATCGGAAATGATTTTGATGAACCTCGATATACATCATATATGTGCCAGTGGAGGCAGTGCCTGTTCCAGTGGAGCCGATGCCGGCAGCCATGTTATCCGCGTGTTGCATACCGATCCGGAAACAGTAGCGGTTCGTTTTTCTTTCTGCAAGCACAATACCCGCGAAGAAGTGGACCAGGTGATACGTACTTTACAGGAGATCATGTAATTTTTTTCTCGCCTATATAGATCAGCTGGCATTGGTTTAGCAATGGCTGCATGATGCCCGCCTGTATTTCTAAAACTATTTTTGGAGAATATACCTCAGGGTGTATTTTTGCGCCGGAGAGATGGCAGAGCGGTCGAATGCGGCGGTCTTGAAAACCGTTGAGGTGAAAGCCTCCGGGGGTTCGAATCCCTCTCTCTCCGCAAATCAGGAAATACCCCAATTTTATGGGGTATTTTTTTTTTGAAAACTACTAAATGGAAACTCGATGTTTTATGTATATATCCTTTATTCGAAAAAGTTTGACCGACATTATATAGGTCAAACGCAGGATGTAATGGAGCGATTGATACGTCACAATAACGGGTATGAAAAAGCAACCAGTCCTTATGTGCCCTGGGAGTTGGTGTGTAAAATTGAGAAACCAAATCGTGGAGAAGCTATGATTCTTGAAAAGAAGCTGAAGAATTTGAATCGGGAGCGGTTATTAGCTTTTATTGATAAGTATGGAAGCAAAGCCGGGGGCTGAGAAAAAGTTACACCCACCTCAGTTCCGACATTCATCGTCGGGGGCTGAGACGAAGGGCTGCTTGTCTCAGTGCCGACAGTATCGTCGGCATTCGAATCCCTCTCTCTCCGCAAATCAGGAAATGCCCCAATTTTATGGGGTATTTTTTTTTGAAAACTACTAAATGGAAACTCGATGTTTTATGTATATATCCTTTATTCGAAAAAGTTTGACCGACATTATATAGGTCAAACACAGGATGTAATGGAGCCACTTCATTAGCCTAATTGTGAGAATTTGTTTAAGATCTGTTTTTGTATTTAATCATTGAATTATATAGTGACCTGGAAGAAATAGGTAAATTTATTACCTTGTATTTTATGTTAAACTATTTTTATTCAAATAGTATTTCAGACTTTCTGTCAAAACCAACTGTAACCATAATTGGAGAAATTTCTTTGAATGGCAGATTTGGTCATAAAAACACAGAGCTATATGCATGGGAAACTCAAATTTCTATCCTGAAAAATATTTTACACAACCATCATGGTCATTTGTTTTTTGAGTTTTCAATCCCAAGGATGGGCAAAAGAGTGGATTGTCTGCTCATTATCAAGAATATTGTTTTTATTATTGAATTTAAGGTTGGAGAACATGAATTTACCAACCAGGATTTGGAGCAGGTTTGGGACTATGCTTTAGATTTAAAAAACTTTCATCAACCCAGCCATAAACTTTTACTCGTGCCCATCTTAGTTGCCACGCATGCACGAAAAGTATTTTTTGAAATTATTACCACAAGTCATAATGATAATCTTATCTACCCACTTAGGAGTAATGCACATGACCTGGGTAATCGTATAGAAGAAGTTTTAGATTTTTTTAAAAGTGATGAATCGATTGATGCTGTAGCGTATGTCAACGGAAGCTATTCGCCCACGCCAACTATTATTGAAGCAGCCATCAAACTTTATAATAATCATAATGTAGATGAAATAACAAGAAATGATGCAGATGCCATTAATTTAAATCTAACGACAAATTATATTTCAGAAACGATTGACTTTGCAAAAGCGCATCATAAAAAAATAATCTGTTTTGTTACCGGCGTGCCCGGTGCTGGTAAAACTCTTGTTGGGTTGAAAGTAGCGACCGAACATTTAGACAAAGAAAAAGGAAACACCAGTGTTTTCTTATCAGGTAATAAACCTCTTGTTGACATTTTGCAAGAGGCACTTACGAGAGATAAAGTCTTACATGAGAAATTAAAGGGCATTAAAATAACAAAAAAACAGGCAAAAGAAAGTGTAAAGGCATTTATCCAAATCATACACCATTATCGAGATGAATATTTGCGAGATAGTAAAGCACCTTATGATCATGTTGCAATTTTTAATGAAGCACAAAGGGCATGGACAAAGGAACAGACGATTAAATTTATGCAACGGAAAAAAGGTATTGCAAATTTTCAATATTCAGAACCGGAATTTCTTATATCATGTTTAAATAGACATGCAGATTGGGCAGTAGTCATTTGTTTGGTTGGTGGTGGACAGGAAATAAATACAGGTGAAGCCGGTATTTCGGAGTGGTTAGCAGCCATCAAAAACCAATTTCCTGATTGGGAGACAAGAATTTCACCTAATTTGTTTGATGCAGAATATACAGCTCAAATTGCAATCAATGAATTGAAACAAAAAAGCCAAGTTGTATTTAATCCAAATCTTCATTTGGCTGTTTCTATGCGTTCTTTTCGGGCAGAAAATTTATCCAGGTTGATCAAAGAAATTTTAGATCTTGATGAAAATGCAAAAAATACATATCGCCAATTACAAGAAAAGTATCCAATAGTAATCACAAGGGATATTGTAAAAGCCAAGAATTGGTTGCGGGAAAAGGCAAGAGGTAGTGAGCGATATGGCATAGTAGTTTCTTCACAAGCGTATCGTTTAAAGCCGTTAGCCATTGATGTAAAGACGCAAATAAATCATGTTAATTGGTTCTTGAATGGTAAGGATGATATTCGATCTTCATTTTTTTTGGAAGATGTTGCCACAGAATTTCAAGTTCAAGGGTTGGAGCTTGACTGGGCCTGTGTTACCTGGGATGGAGATTTACGATTTTCTACAGAAGGTTGGAAAACATATTCCTTTGTAGGAAACAATTGGCAAAATATTCGAAAGGACACACGTAAGAAATATTTAATCAATGCGTATAGGGTGCTCTTAACCAGAGCTCGACAGGGAATGGTAATTGTCGTTCCGGAAGGGAATAAAGATGACCGCACAAGACAACCTGAATTCTATAATGCAACATTCAACTACTTAAAGGGTATTGATTTTGAAATTTTGGAATAATAATTTCATATTCGATTGCTTTCATTTCATAATTTTACTTGCTAGAATACTGAATATGCAAGCCTCAACTAAAATCTGCCTGCTTTTCCTTTTACTAAATTTAAGTCATCTTAAAAGCCATGGCCAAGAAAAAACGGATCAATCCGGATTCACATCTTACCAATTCCTCGAATTGGATGGCTACAAAATGCGATATCAAACCGGAGGTAGCGGTGATGCAACGGTTGTTTTTGAATGCGGTCATGGAGATGACTTGCATGCATGGGATAAAATTTTTGGTGACGTAGCCAGCTTTGCAAAAGTTTTCCGTTATGATCGGGAAGGATATGGTTTCTCTGAAACTGCAACTCAACCTGCATCATTTAAAGAGATAGCAACAAGATTGCATACATTGTTGCAAAAAGCTGGGATAAAACCGCCCTATATTTTGGTGGGGCATTCATTGGGGGGCATGCTTATCCGCGCGTATACTTTTTTGTATCCCCAGGATGTGGCAGGTTTTGTTTTTATTGATCCGCTAAATGAATATATAGAAGATGATTTATCCGTAGATAAAATAGAAGAGGAATTAAATCGCATGGACTCTTTGATCATGGTAGATACAGTTGGGATGAGCAAGGGGGCAGAGACATATTCAGCAGAGTGGCAAATTATGCGCCGAGAGGCATTAAACGGTTTTCCTGAAGCAAATTCTTTTGGCGAATTACCCAATGTTCCCATGGTGCTTTTTGCTGCAGGTAAAGACCGCCCACCTGGCTGGGAGAATAGTGAAATTAAATTATATGCAAACCGAATGCATAATTTGTCTGCATCCCGTTTTATTGAATTACCACAAAGCCCCCATTATGTACAGGAGTATGACCCAGCCCTTGTAATTGAAAATATACAACGAGTGGTTTTTCCGGATCCGGAAAATATTTTGAGAAATACATTGAAGTCCCAAGGTGCAGATTCTTGTATTGCTCTGTATAAAAAACTTGTTTTAATTTATCCAAAAAAGTATATGTTGGAAAGATTCCTTAATACATTGGGCTATGAAGAACTTCAAGTAGGGCATGTTTCAGATGCCATCAAGCTTTTTGCATTGAATGTAGCAAACTATCCTACAAGCAGTAATGTATATGACAGCATGGGTGAAGCCTGGTTGGCTGCAGGCAATAAAAAAGAAGCCATAAAAAATTATGAAAAATCACTTGCTTTAAATCCCGAGAATAGTCATGCAGCAAATATATTGAAGGAATTAAAATAACGTTTTAATATTCTTAGGGAGTATAAAATACAATAAAAAAAAAAGCTACTTTCAAAATTTCCTTGTTCATATTTCCTTAACCCCTCAAAAAACATTCCCCCATCACCCTTATTCCAAGTATTCAGCCTGGCGCTTTAGCATCGTGCGGTATTTTATAAAAATGCTGTTTTTGGTGACAAAGCCCAGGTACCTGTTATAACTATCTACAACGGGTAAAATACGCAGGTCCTGGCTATCCATAATTTGCATTACATCCGTCATGGGCGTATTAAGCGGAATTACTTTTTGGGCGGGTTGTGCAATATCCTTTATGAGACGTTGACTGTCTTTTTCGTTTTTACTTACTAACAATTCAAGCAAGGTATCACTATATAAAAGCCCTGTTAATATACCTGCTTCATCCACCACCGGGAAAATATTCCGCCGGGTATGAATAATATCATTACTCCGGCTTTTGGGTGTATCCTCCGGGTGAAGCACTACAAAATCTTTTTCCAACAGGTATCTTAATTTTATACTTCTTAATACACTGTTGTCTTTGTTTTCGTGCGACAACAAATGACCTTGTTCCGCCAGCCCCCGCGTATAAATGGAATATTTTAAAATGGCTTTATTGATGAAATAGGAGAGCGCTGAAACAATCATTAAGGGCACCATCAAAACATAACCACCCGTAATTTCTGCTGCCAGGAAAATACCGGTCAGCGGTGCATGCATGACACCACTCACTGAGGCCGCCATCCCGGCAATGATAAAATTCGTGATATTCAAATGCGCTATACCGGTAAGATTAATGCCAAACGCAAATACAAATCCAAAAAGTCCACCTACTACAACCGTGGGGCCAAACATACCTCCGTTCCCGCCGCTTGCCATGGTAATTACACTGGCAAATGTTTTACCCACCATGGATAAGGCAGCAAATAAAACCAATGCCCAGGCAATATGTTGATATTGACCAAAAAGACTGTTGGCAAGTAAAGATGTATAGTCACCGTCTAACAGTTTTTGAATGGTGATATATCCTTCACCATAGAGTGCCGGCAATAAGGCGATCATAATACCTAAAGAAATACCCCCTATCCAGGCTTTGTTATACCGGCTTTTTATTTGATCAAAAAATGAAAAAATTTTGCTATTCAGTTGACTGTAAAAAACTGAATACAAACCAATCAATACACCCATGGCTATGTAAAACCAAAAGGCATCCACATTCCAGTCATTGGTGACTAATGCAAATAAGGGTTGACTGTTTAAAAATATGGAGATGACAGAAGCCAGGGCTGAGGATAATAATAAAGGAATTACAGCAGGTATGGAAAATTCCGGAAGAATGACTTCAATGGCAAAGATCATTCCGGCAATAGGGCTGTTGAATGCGCCCGAAATACCGGCAGCAGCGCCACAGGCAAGTAGGAGGGTTGTCTCCCGGTAATTAAGTCCGAACAGCCGGCCTATATTGGAACCAATTGCCGAGCCACTGGCAACAGCCGGCGCTTCCAATCCGGCAGAGCCACCCAACCCTACTGTAAGCGCACTGGTGAATACCTGGCTGTAAATATTATGAAAATCCAACTTACTGGAATTGCGGGAAATATTGTAGAGAATGGCCGGGATGCCATGCTGAAATGTATGCCGGCGAATAAAAATACGTATATAGAGAATGGTTAAAAAAATACCGATAAGCGGGAAAAAAAGATAGAGATAATATTTGTATTCCCAATGAAAATCGTTTTGCAGAAAATCAGCGATATAATGTGTGAGGTTTTTTAATACGGAAGAAGCAATTCCACCTAAAATACCAACAACTGCCGCAGCAAGGATGAGGAAATTTGTTTTTGAAATTTTCCTTTTGCGCCAGTCATTGATGATGACCAGGTATCGAATTAAAAATTTATGGACTGATTTTACATGCAAATGATTTTGTTTTTATATGCATGCAAATATACATGCCCGGCTTTTTATTCTTTTGCCGGAACAGCAATGTAGTAATGAATAAAGGAAATAGTATTGTTTAATGATGAAAAGATGACTCGGTAAATTTTAGAACACCCGGCAGTTTTATTACCGGAGGGTAATTCAGTTTTTTCATTTCCTTATCGCTTCTTCCTGTGAATACCGCTATTTTTGCTAAAAAAATTTGAAGAGCCTCGCTGTTTTAAATGCCTATTTCTGGAAATACCGGTACCGCTTTTTTTTCGGGATCTTATTTGTCATTGCCTCCAATTATTTTGCGGTACTGGCTCCGGAAATCACCGGCTTTATCGTGGGCAAAATGCAGCAATACCTGTCCGGAAAATTTACCGGCCCCACACCCGATGTACATGGCAAACTGATGAATGCTTTTATTCATTGGGTAAACCAGTTTGCTTTTTCCAATATCGTTATTATCAGCAGCCTCACCATCCTGGCGGTGGCACTTATCCGTGGCCTGTTTTTGTATTTTATGCGACAGACTATTATTGTAATGAGCCGCCATATTGAATATGATCAGAAAAATGAAATCTATAAAAAGTATCAATCCCTGCACAGTGGCTTTTATAAAGTCAACCATACCGGTGATCTCATGAACCGCATCACCGAAGATGTCAGCCGGGTGCGCATGTATGTGGGACCGGCTATAATGTACCTGATCAACCTGGTAACGCTGATTTCATTTTGTGTGATCAATATGATGCGCAAGGATGTCCACCTTACGTTGCTGGTACTTTCACCATTACCTTTATTGGCGCTGACAATTTATTATGTCAATTCCATCATCCACAAAAAAAGTGAAATGGTGCAGGCCAATCTTTCTGACCTCACTACCAATGCACAGGAATCCTATGCCGGTATTCGTGTAATAAAATCCTATGTGCAGGAAAAAGCCATGTTTGGTTTCTTTAAAGAGAATAGTGAAACCTACCGGAAAAATGCCATCAGCCTGGCCAAAGTAGAAGCAATTTATTTTCCCAGCATCTCGCTGATGATTGGCCTCAGCACACTCATTACGATTTTGATCGGATGTTTTATGGCACTGCGTGATCCGCAAAATGTCGGCCTGATTGTAGAGTATGTTATTTATATCAATATGCTGACTTTCCCGGTTAGTGCCATCGGTTGGACGGCCAGTATGATCCAGCGGGCGGCGGCATCGCAGAAACGCATCAATGAATTCCTCGATATCGAACCGGAAATAAAGACAACAACTGCTGAAACAACCGGGAATTTGTGGGATGGTGATATTTGTTTTAATAAAGTTTCTTTCACTTATCAGCATACAGGTATCCGGGCATTAAAGCAACTGGACCTCACAATCCGAAAAGGGGAGAAAATCCTGGTACTGGGAAAAACCGGTAGTGGAAAATCTACCATTGCACAATTACTCCTGCGTTTTTTTAATGTGGATGAAGGGGAGATTACCATCGGGGGAAAAAATATCCAGGCAATTCCACTGGAGCAGTTGCGGAGTCAGATCAATTATGTACCACAGGATGTTTTTCTCTTCAGTGAATCGATTGAAAACAATATTGCCTTTGGCTTGCAGGAAAAGCCGGCACACGAGCAGGTGGTGGAAGCTGCCCGCCTGGCTTGCATAGATGCAGAAATCCGGGCATTGCCGGAAGGTTATCAAACTATAGTAGGCGAGCGCGGTGTAACGCTGAGTGGCGGCCAGAAGCAACGTATCTCCATTGCCCGTGCCCTGATCAAGCAACATGGTATTTTATTGTTTGATGATTGCCTGAGTGCCGTGGATGCCAAAACGGAAAATACCATCATTCGGAACCTCTATACCTATATGGAAGATAAAACAGCAATCCTGATTACCCACCGGATTTTTACCGTGTTGAATTTCTCCAAAATCGTGGTGCTGGAGGATGGTGAAATAATAGAACAGGGAACCCATACCGAGCTGATGCAGCGCAAAGGATATTATGCAGAACTGTTTCATAAGCAACTGGCCGGAGAGCAAAATGAAAAAGAAATAATTTTTTGATGCTTTCTTGGTATTTTAAAAACAATACTATATTTGCGGGGATTCGATTTTAAAAAATTAAAACAATACAAGTGGCTTACGAAAACAACGAAAAGAGAAACGAGAGTGTTTACAGTAACCGGGTACGTGCCGGTAAAAAAAGAACCTATTTTTTTGATGTACGGGAAACGCGTACCAGTGATTTTTTCCTGACCATTACAGAAAGCCGTAAACGGCCCAATGATGAAGGTTATGACCGGCACAAGATTTTTTTGTATAAAGAAGATTTCAACAAATTTGCCAAAGCATTGAATGAAGCTATGGATCATGTGAAAACCGTGTTGATGCCTGATTTTGATTTTGATGCCTTCAATCATGATGAGCAGGAAAATGGCTATGATAACCAGGTAAGGCCTTCCTTAACCGTAGCTGCAGAACCGGAAGCAAAGCCGGTACAGGAACCAACGATGCATATCGTTGCACCGGAGCAGGACAATGGCAGTACAGAAGAAGTAGATAAATGGTAAGCATCCAAATATGATGCATTGCAATAAATGAAAAACAGGTGGCGTTTGTCACCTGTTTTTTTTGCCTAATACCCGGCCATAAAAAAAGTCCACATGGTGGACTTAATTTTTTGATAGGAAAATCTATTATGGGAAGATACCCAGCTCGGCATAAGAAGTACCCACTTTATCAATAGCAACTACGTAAGCGGCTGTCCGCATATTGGGGATGTCGGGGTTGCTCTTCCAGCAATTCATGATTTCATGTGTGGCTTCGATCATGGTTTCTTCCAGGCCACTATAAACCAGGTCCACTTCACTGGGACCATGTTCAATAAATGTTTTTTCTATACTATTCACGGATTTGCCGGTCAGTTCTTCTATCTGGCTGATAATATGTTTGTTCATATTTTCTGTAAAACGCTTTTCCATACGGCCATAGCGGACATGGCTCAGGTTTTTCAGCCATTCAAAATAGGAAACGGTAACACCACCGGCATTCAGGTACATATCGGGAATTACGAGTATGCCTTTTTTATCCAGGATATCATCGGCATCAGGTGTCAATGGACCATTGGCAGCTTCCCCGATAATTTTTGCTTTTACTTTATCGGCATTGCTTTTATTGATCACATTTTCCAGGGCAGCCGGGATCAGAATATCGCATTCCATTTCCAGGGCATCACTGTTTTTCTCCAGGTTTGTAGCCCCGGGGAAATTTAATATGGAACCTGTTTTTTTGCGATGTGCAAATAATTCCTCTTCATTCAGGCCATCTTCACAGTAGATAGCACCTTCATATTCTGCAATGGCAATTACTTTAGCGCCCCCTTCACGGAAGAATTTTGCGGAATGGTAACCCACATTTCCCAAACCCTGCACTACGACTCTTTTTCCTTTGATACCAGTAGTGAGTCCTACTTTCTCCATGATATCCGGCATATTACATACCTCGCGAACACCATAGAATACCCCCAGGCCGGTTGCTTCTTTTCTGCCGCGAACACCGCCTTGTGTAACCGGTTTTCCGGTAACACATCCCATCGCATCAATTTCACCGGGCCGCATGGAAGAATAAGTATCTAAGATCCAGGCCATTTCCCGTTCGCCGGTACCATAATCCGGGGCTGGCACATCAGTACCCGGCCCGATAAAATTTTTCTTGATCAACTCTGCCGTATAACGACGGGTAATCTTTTGCAATTCAAATTCACTATATTTTCTCGGACTTACTTTGATACCACCTTTAGCGCCTCCAAAGGGTACATTCACCAGGGCACATTTATATGTCATCAATGCAGCCAGGGCCATTACTTCATCCTGGTCCACGGCTTCACTGAAACGGATACCACCCTTGCAGGGTGTTTTATGATGGCTATGCTGCACGCGATAGGCTTCGAGTACTACGATGGAACCATCATCACGCTTTACAGGGAAACGGATTTGATATACTGCATTACATGCTTTGATCTGTTCCAGGAGACCTTTCTCCCATTTGGTAAATTTCGCTGCTTTATCAAAGCTGCGGGTTACGCTTTCGAAAAAGCTGTACTTTTGATCTGCCATAATTTACATTTTATTTATAAAGATATTTATTAATTGCCTATAATAAAAAATTGCTCCCGGCTGGTACATCGTTTTAGTTTTTCTGCTCCGCTAATTTTTTTTCCATCTTACCGATTTTCCTGTCGAGGTTTATCAGGTAAATCACGAGGCCGGTAACAATGGTAATCACGACTGCCATCACAACAAATATTTTTCCATTGCTATGCATGAAATCCGTGGGCTCTTCTGTTTTCATGTCCATTTGTTGGGCTTGCAAATAAAAACTGAAGAGGAAAATACCGGTGGTTAACACAAACCGGCGGAGTTTATTGAAATACGGCATATTTTTCTTTTAAAGTTTGAAGGCGGATTCGCAAGGTAGCGATCCATAATCCGAGGAGCATCCAGCCAAAAACGGCGGGCCAAAATACCGCGCGCATAGCGGGTGCGAGGTCTTTACCATTTAATGCCGGGTTGCCTTCGCTGCCTTGACCGCCCGGGTGCAGGGACTCTGTCATCCGGGGTAGGATCCACAACGTAGGGAACAACATGGCAAAAGCGAAAATATTATACACTGCACTGATGGTACTTCTTTTCTCAGTATCCTGGAAGGAACCCCGTAAAATAAAATAAGCACAATAAATTAGTAAGGCAATCGCAGCGCCATTTTGCTTGGCATCCCCTGACCAGGGTTCACCCCATTGATAATTGGCCCAGATAGCGCCGGTGGTAATTCCGAGAAAACCAAAAATCAAACCGGTACGCGCAAATTCCACCGCATAAATATCATGCATCTGTTTCTGGCTGCGTAGTCGCAGAATGGAATAAACCACGGAAATGGAAAAAAGTATTTGCATGCAAAACCACATGGGTACATGGAAATAAAGATTTCGTATAGATTGTTGAAGTCGCCCATCCAGGACAGGGATTTTTACCAGGAACCCCATGATGCAAGTGTAGAACAAAAGGAGCAGGCACAATACTTTCCACCAGGATTTACGCATGTTTGCTGTATTTACGCAATGGATGGTTTACACCAGAAAGAGGCAAAATTAATACATGACAATAGAAAATAAAAATGTTTAATCTTTCCATAAGAAAGGAAAAAGTATAATGGCCAATACAATGATCATGCAATCCAGCAGGATCAGCAGCAGGATCATTTGCCAGAAACCTGCCTGCACGATCGGTTCAAAAACCTGGCGGGCAATTTTACCCAATAACAATAATTGCGGGATGATCAACGGGAATCCCATAATAGCCATTAAAGCGGCCTGCTGTTGGGCTTTGGCAGCAATGGCCGCCAGGAAAGTGAATACCAGGCTCAGGCCCACGCCACCTAAAATGCTGATCAAAATAAATTGCCCAAAATAATAAACCGGGTTCCCTAATAATAACAGGAAGATCAAAATGCTCACCAGGGTCATCACGGCCATTAACAACGCATTGAACAACAATTTTGAAATAATATAATCCGTCGCCCCGGAAACAGTGTAATAATACAACATACGGCCCCGGCTCTCCTGCAAAAAACTTTTAGCCATGGCATTGACACAAACAAATAATTGCACCACCCAAAACAACCCATTCCAAACTGTGGCTTCCGGCTGTCCCATGGATAAATACACAATAAAAATTGTGGATGCTACATACAACAGGATACCGTATAAAGTGTACTGTTGCCGCCATTCCAGCAGGATATCTTTCTTTAAAAGGGTAGTAATATTTTTAAAAGAGGAAGCCATGGTGTTTACGCAACTGATTGATAGGGGGAAATTTTAAAAGCATCGGATAAAAAACATTCACATAAAATTTGAAAATAAAGATTAAATGATTTGTATTTTTAAACTTTGTTGGCCAAATGTAATTGATCTCATGGAAAAAAAGGGTGCAATCATTCAACTTTTGCAGGAACAGTATCAAAAAGGAGCAAGCCGCGAGACCTTACTCGTGACGGCGCAAATGCTGCTGGCTGAATTACAGCAGGAACCAACACCACCTGTGGACATGCAAAAAAAAGTAGCGGTGAAATTGCCTTCAAATATGCATGCCACACATACACCCACTACCATAGTCCCGGAACAGGAATTAAATGCAATGCTACAAGGAGGGAAAGAAGAAGAACGCCCTACCGATATTGCGGTTACCTGGGGAATCCACTCGGTGAATGAAATCCCCACGTTTGCTCACCAGGAAAAAGAACTTTTTGAATTAAATGAAAAAATGAAGACCAGTGATTTTAGCCTGAACGAAAGGCTGAATCCCGGGCACGATGAATTGGGCAATACCCTGAAAGATACACCCATCAAGGATTTGAAAAAAGCTATCGGGGTCAATGACCGCTTTCTTTTTATTAATGATCTTTTCCGGGGCGATGAAAATATGTATGAACGAAGTATCAAAACGATTAATGCTTTTCACACTCTTCCGGAAGCGGAATACTGGATTCAACGGGAACTGAAAGTCAAAATCGGCTGGCCGGAAAATAATGCCACCGTACACCTTTTTGATCAGTTGGTAAGAAGGCGGTTTTCACGGATGTAATGCAGGATCTGTTGCGTGGCACCAGCATTCGATCGAACATAATTGGCTGCTTTCTGGCATACATCGTCATAGATTTCTTTATTCTCCAGTAATTCCCTGAAAACATCTTCCAGCTCAACAGTATCGGTTATGGAAAAAGCACCCCCGGCTTCGAGGAGGCCTTTTGCTTCCATAAATTTTTCATACACCGGCCCGAAAATCACCGGCTTTCCATATACCGCCGGCTCTAATACATTGTGTACTCCATCTCCCCCAAAACCACCGCCAACAAATGAAATGGTAGCATAGGCGTATAAATTTTTCAATATCCCGATATTATCAATGATGAGTGCATTCATGCCATCCGGGATAAAATAATTGGTGGAAAATTCGGAGTATAAAAATGCATTTTTATAAAGGGTCATACATGTTTTGATGCGTTCATTGCCTACGTCATGTGGCGCAATAATAAATCGCATTTCCGGGTTTTTGTTGACAAAATGATTCAGCATTTCATCATCTTCCAGCCAGGTACTGCCGCAGACAACCGTTGTTTTATCTGCACAAAAAGAATTAATGCCGGTAATGGTACGATGGTTTTCGAATAGTTGAATAACGCGGTCAAAACGGGTATCGCCACAAATACTAAATTGCCTGATACCGATGCTTTCCAGCAATTTTGCAGACGCGGCATCCTGGAGAAATAAATGGCTGAAACAAGACAACATATTCCGGTAGAATTTGCCATACCAGGAAAAAAACGGCTGGCTTTTCCGGAAGATACCCGATACTAAAAATAAGGGTACCTGCCTGTTTTTAGCTTCCTGTAAATAAAAATGCCAGAATTCATACTTGATAAAAAAAATACAGGCCGGCCGGATAAGGTCAAACCAGGTAGCTGCATTTTTTTTCGAATCAAAGGGTAGGTAAAAAATATAATCCGCGCCTTCATAATCTTTGCGTACTTCATAGCCGGATGGCGAAAAAAAACTCAACACGATTTTGTAGTGTGCATAGTTCTTGCGAAAATCTTCGAGGAGGGGGCGGCCTTGTTCAAATTCCCCCAGGGAAGAACAATGCATCCATATTTTAGGAGAAGTATCATGTTGGAGTGAGGCTGCAATATGTGTCAGTAGATCGTTTCGGCCCTGCACCCATTTTTTGGCTTTTGGGTTAAATGGCGCCAGGAGGCGCGCCACCAATGGATATAACTGCAGAAATAATAAATAAAAAATCTTGCCCATATCAAGCCGGATGTGTAAAGAAACTGATTTCATTTGTAAATGCCATGCATCGGTTTAAATTTCACCTGATTTTTTATGTAGTTTTGTCGCCTCAAAATATTTGTTATGCGTCCAATCCAGATGGTTGATTTAAAAACGCAATACCAGGCTATCCGGGATGAAGTAAATAAGGCTGTCATGGATGTCCTGGAAAGTAGTGCTTTTATAAATGGCTTACCTGTGCAGCAATTTGCTGAAAGCCTGTCACAATACCTGGGTGTGAAACATGTCATCCCTTGTGCGAATGGTACAGATGCATTGCAGATATCCATGATGGCACTTGGCCTCCAACCGGGAGATGAAGTGATCACTCCTTCATTTACTTATATCGCCACCACTGAGGTAGTTGCTTTATTGCGCCTGGTGCCGGTATTTGTGGAAGTAGATAAGAAAAGTTTTTGCATGGATCCGGTTGCGTTGGAAAAAGCCATAACCCCCCGAACCAAAGCCATTGTTCCTGTACATCTGTATGGACAACCGGCACCCATGGAAGAGATTATGAAAATTGCGGAGAAACATGGCTTATACATTATTGAAGATAATGCACAGGCGATCGGCGCGGATTACACTTTTTCAAATGGTACCGTAAAAAAGACAGGAACCATTGGGCAAATCGGTACCACTTCTTTTTTCCCATCGAAAAACCTGGGTGCTTATGGAGATGGTGGCGCTATCTTTACAGATGATGATCAGCTTGCGGAAAAATTACGTATGATTGCCAATCATGGCCAGCAAAAAAGATATTACCATGATATGGTAGGATGCAATAGCAGGCTGGATACCGTGCAGGCCGCTATTCTCAAGATAAAACTGGCACATTTGGATGCGTATATAAACGCGCGACGTGCCGTTGCGGATTATTACGACCAGGCATTTGCCGATATTGAAAATATAACCGTCCCCTGGCGGGCACTTTATGGCAAGCATGTGTTTCATCAATATACCTTGCAATTACAGGATGTGGACCGGGATGGGTTGCATGCTTTCCTTGCAGAAAAAAAGATTCCTTCCATGATTTATTACCCGGTACCCGGCCATCGGCAAAAAATGTTTGATGCATTTAACCTGGCGAAAACTGAATTGCCGGTTACCGACTGGCTCACAGAACGTGTTATTTCCCTGCCGGTACATACGGAAATGGAGCCGGAACAACTGGCCTATATAACGCAATCTGTTCGGGAATATATCAATCGTAATTAAAGGACATGATTGCAGAACGGTTAAAAAAGAAAGAAGCTACACTGGCGGTTATCGGACTAGGTTATGTGGGCTTACCGGTGGCACTTGCTTTTGCCAAAAAAATGAATGTGATCGGTTTTGATATTAATGCAGAACGCATTGCTATGTTGACGCAACAAATCGACCCTAATCATGAAATGGATGCAACGGCATTTGATAACTGTTCTATCCAATTTACCCATAACCAGGATGATTTAAAGAAAGCAACTTTTTATATCCTGGCAGTTCCCACTCCGGTAGATGAATACCATGTCCCTGATTTATCCTTGTTGAAAAAAGCCTGTGCTATTGTAGGTGCCGTGATAAAGCGGGGAGATTATGTTGTGTTTGAATCAACTGTTTATCCCGGTTGCACTGAAGAAGATTGTATCCCGCTAATCGAAGCCGGTAGCGGCTTGCACATGTGCAGTGACTTCAAAGCCGGTTATTCTCCGGAACGGATCAATCCTGGCGACAAGCATCATGAACTGACCCAGGTGGTAAAAGTGGTTTCCGGTTGTGATGAAGAAGCGCTGGAGAATATTGCTGCCGTTTATGGTTGTATTATAGAAGCTGGTATTCATAATGCACCCTCCATAAAAACAGCAGAGGCCGCAAAAGTGATCGAGAATGTACAACGTGACCTGAATATTGCGCTGATGAATGAGCTGTCATTGATCTTTAGTAAAATGGATATTAATACCTATGACGTATTGGCTGCAGCGGGAACCAAATGGAATTTTTTAAAATTTAATCCCGGTTTGGTGGGAGGCCATTGTATTGGTGTTGATCCTTACTACCTGACCTATAAAGCGGCACAGTTGGGATACAAAGCAAAAGTGATATTGGCAGGCCGGCAGGTAAATGATTCTATGGGAAATTATGTTGCGGGAAAAATTGTGCAGCACCTCATCCGGCATACCAGTGATGTAAAAGCGGCAAAAGTGTTGGTCATGGGCGCGACCTTTAAAGAAAATGTTACCGACATACGCAACTCTAAAGTCGCGGATATCGTATTAGGCTTAAAGAATTATTATTTGCAGGTGCATGTTACCGATCCCCAGGCCGATGCAACGGCCTTACAAAAGGAATACGGTTTTACACTGACTACTGAACTTGATGGGGATTACGATGCCGTGATCATTGCGGTGGCACATCAGGCATATCAATTGTTGGACAGTAGTTATTTTGAGCAAATCACAAAAGCACATGCGCTCATTGCTGATTTGAAAGGTTTGTATAAGGATAAAATTCAAAACAGAAAATATTGGAGTTTATAAAATGCCTGCACATAAACCAACGATATTAATTACCGGGAAGAGTGGCCAATTGGGGAAGTCATTGCGCGAAGCAGCAACGGGTTATAAGCAATTCCATTTTCTTTTTACAGAGAAAGAAGTACTGGATATATCCAATACCGCCCAGGTGAAAAAATATTTTCAGGATCATCAGCCATCCATTTGCATCAATACGGCTGCTTATACAGCAGTGGACCTCGCTGAATCGGACCGCGATAAAGCATTTGATGTGAATGCACATGCAGTAGGAGAGCTCGCCATGATTTGCAAAGACAATCAATGTGGCTTCCTGCACCTTTCCACAGATTATGTCTTCAATGGCTTGCAACATACTCCTTATAAAGAGACGGATGAAACCAATCCCGTGAATTACTATGGTTTCACAAAAAGAAGTGGAGAAGAAATGGCATTAAAGAATTATAAACAAACTTTTATTATCCGCACTTCCTGGTTGTACAGTGAATTTGGGTTTAATTTTCTCAAAACCATGTTGCGGCTTTTTAAAACAAAACCAGAAATTGCAGTGGTGAATGATCAACGTGGAGCACCTACTTATGCCTGGGACCTGGCCAATGTTTTATTAATAATGGCTTCACAAATATTGACGGGAGCAGTGCCTGCCCGGCCGGGTATTTATCATTTTAGTAATAAAGGAAATATTACCTGGTATGATTTTGCTATTGCTATCCGGGAGATCGCCGGGGCCAATTGTAAGATCCGAAAAATAACTACCAAAGAATACCCGACACCGGCGATGCGGCCGGCCTATTCTGTCTTTGATACACAGAAAATCCAGGAAACATTTGGCATAAAAATCAATGACTGGAAAGACAGTTTAAAAGTATGCATGGAAAATTTACCGGATGAAGTTTTTCCTGTTTCTATGAAATAAGTCTTTTCATAGCGCTTATTTCTCCTGTATCAACGGTTATGTTTTCTAAATTTTCCTGCATAGCCGGGTTCACATATTCCATTGCAGATGGGATCGCCTGGCGGGCCGAAGAATGTACTTCTGTAACTCCTGTATAGTCGATTAGTTCCCTGATATTTTCTTTTCGTACACCACTACCGGGGAGAATGATGAGTCGCTCATCGGCTTTTAGCACCAGTTCTTTTATTAATTCTTTTCCTGAAAGCGCGTCCGGTTGTTGTCCGCTGGTAAGTATCCGGTTACAGCCACAGTCTATAATTTGTTCCAATGCTTCCAGGGGCCGGATAGCCCGGTCAAAGGCACGGTGAAAGGTTACTTCCATAGGATAAGCGATTTCTACGAGCCGGTATATATTTTTAAAATCCACTTCTCCGTTTTGCTTTAGCGCGCCTGTTACTATGCCGGGGAAACCCAATGATTTGCATAATAAAATATCCTGTTCCATTACGGCCAGTTCAGTCTTGCTATAAAAAAAATCACCCCCTCTTGGCCGGATAATCGGGAAAACCGGTATGGTAACCTGTTGGGAAATCAATTTTAAAAACCCGGCAGATGGGGTGGTACCGCCATCAGCCGGATTCTCGCAGAGTTCCAGCCTGTCTGCATTGGCACCGGCTGCCTGCAAAGCAGATGCTATATTAAAAACCGCAATCTCCAGTAGCATGATGTAAAAATTTAAAGGGCAAATTCGCTATCCGTTAATTTATTATAATCATCTGCATAACATATGGCATAATTAAAACCGGCATGAATACAATAGCCACCATATTCACCTTTTGGATTCAGGGCTATGAAGCCAACCTGTATATCTTTCAGTTTATCGGTATGCATGTATCGTTGGATAATCCGCTCCACGGCCTTCTTACAGGCATCGCGAGGTGTGAGGCCTTGTCGCATAAATTCTACCACCAGGTGCGTTCCGCAGGTACGGATCACTTCTTCACCCAACCCGGTGGATACAGCGGCACCGGCTTCATTATCTACAAATAAACCCGCACCGATAATGGGTGAATCACCAACACGTCCCCGCATTTTAAAAGCCATTCCACTGGTCGTACAACTGCCAGCAAGCTGGCCATTGGCATCGAGGGCAATCATACCGATCGTATCATGATTCCAGGAATTATCCGCTAACCGGGCCGGTGCAAATGCCTGCTGCCCTTTGGAATTTTCTATATTCACTTTTGGTTTGTATTCACTTTTCTTCAGCCAGTCATGATATGTTTTTTCCGCATCGGGCGAGAGCTCCCCGGATTCTAAAGGAAATCCCTCAGCAACGGCAAATTGTTGCGCACCCTCACCCACGAGTAATACATGTGGTGTTTTTTCCATCACCCTTCGTGCCACTGAGATCGGGTGTTTTATTCTTTCCAGGAAAGCGACTGCACCACAGTCCCCATTTCCTTTCATAATACTTGCATCGAGTGTAACATAACCATCCCTGTCCGGGTTCGCACCCAGGCCAACACAACAGTTTTGCGAAGCTTCCGTAACCATCACTCCTTGTTCTACAGCGTCAATAGCTGCACCCTTGCTGCGTAAGACTTTCCAGGCGGCTTCATTGGCGGCTATACCTGCATCCCAGGTGGAGAGCACTATGGGTTTCCTGCCTGCATTTCCGGTAAATGCGGAGGCGTATAAACGATAACTGAACAGGGTACCCATGCCCAGGCTCCCGATCTTTAATAATTTTCTGCGATGCATGTTGTTGATTTTTGTTTGCAAAATTCTATACTATATTTCCTGCGTGCACAAGGTAATAAATATAAAACCAGATTACCTATATGAACCCATTTTCAGTTGGGTGTTATTAAAAATAAAAAACTTTGGCATTATTTTTTCCGACATTTGGCAAATTAAAATGCAAGTATAAATGATGACCTATAAAAATTTTCATTTACTTGCTCGAAGCGATAGAAAAAATTTGACAGGCACTATCCGTTAAGACATACAATAAAAATTAAAAAATGAAAGTAATTGCAACAAAAGTTTTCCTGTTCATTAGCGGTATCCTGTTTCTCTCAGGGTGCGTGGCAAAAAGAAAATACCTGGATGAGCAAATTGCCAATCGTTATTTACGTAGTGACAGTGCAGTTCTGGCGAATAAAGTCAATGAATTACAAAATGTGGTGATGGATTTGCAAAAACAAATTGATCAATTGAAAAATGATAATGCCACTCTTTCCAATAGTATCCAGGATAAAACCAATGCATTAAACCAGAATCAGCAGGCGCTGGCGGAGCAACAAAAAAAATTAGCGCAATTACAGGCTTTACTGGACCAACAAAAAATGAAAGCAGATGCTTTGAAAAAGAAAATGGCGGAAGCGCTGGGCGGCTTCTCGGCGAATGAATTGACTGTATCGCAAAAAAACGGTAAAGTATATGTGAGCCTGAGTGAAAGTTTATTGTTTCCTTCGGGGAGTGCGGTGGTGAATGAGAAAGGAAAGGAGGCACTGAGTAAATTGGCAGCCGTCCTTGTTTTGAATCCGGACATAGCCATCAATATTGAAGGCCATACAGATTCTATTCCCATTCGCCTGAAATATGAAGATAACTGGGCATTGAGTACAGCTCGTGCGACATCTATCGTCCGTATTTTAGTGAATGATTATAAAGTGGATCCCCGCAATGTGGTAGCCAGTGGCCACAGTATGTATGATCCGGTTGCCACGAATTCTACACCGGAAGGCAGGGCACAGAACCGGCGTACCGAAATTATTCTTTCGCCCAAGTTAGATGAGTTATATAATCTTATCAATCAGTAAAAACATGTTGAAAAAAGGGGCTGGAAAAGCCCCTTTTACTTTATTTTACTATTCTTCTTAATTCCCGTTCGGTATCCCTTGCTTTAATGCTTTCTCTTTTATCATGCACTTTTTTACCACGTGCCAGGCCAATTTCCAGTTTTGCCAGGTTCTTATCATTAAAGAAAACACGTAAAGGAATTATCGTAAACCCTTTTTCTTTTGTACCGGCAGCTAATTTTTTCAATTCTCTTTTAGTGAGCAGGAGTTTCCGGTCGTGAACCGGGATATGGTTGTTCTGGTTACCATGCGAGTATTCTGAAATATATAGACCACGCACCCAGCATTCGCCCCGGTCCAGGAAACAATAGCTGTCATTGAAGCTGACTTTTCCTTCCCGGATTGATTTTACTTCGGTACCCAGCAAAACGATCCCGGCAATATATTTATCATCGATCTGGTAATGAAAATAAGCTTGCTTGTTTTTAAATTCTTTGGTGGACATGGGCCGCGGTTACATTTTTTATCTGCCCGGAAACTATTTTGTCGGAAAAGAAATTAATTTTTAAAGAATCGCACTACCTGAGCCAGTTTTTCTTTCAGGTCTTTTCGTTGCACAATGAAATCGAGGAAACCATGTTCCAGTAAGAATTCACTGCGTTGGAAACCTTCCGGTAAATCTTTCTTAATGGTTTCCTTGATCACCCGGGGGCCGGCAAAACCAATAAGGGCGGCAGGTTCGGCAATATTCAAATCACCCAACATGCCAAAACTTGCAGTGATACCACCAAAAGTAGGATCAGTCAAT
This sequence comes from Parafilimonas sp., assembly GCA_039811225.1. GTDB lineage: Bacteria > Bacteroidota > Bacteroidia > Chitinophagales > Chitinophagaceae > JAFDXJ01. The sequence continues at coordinate 55,659 of JBDHYG010000007.1, read as the reverse complement.
ACAGATATAAAAGGCAATTTGGCATCACTGAGTTGCGATAATTTTCCACTGGTTTTGGCCAATTGCATGAGGCTGAAAGCGCTTTCCATCATTCGGGCTCCGCCACTTTTGGATATGACGATATAGGGTAAATGGTGTGCCAGGCAGTAATCTACAGCCCGGCTGAATTTTTCCCCCATTACACTCCCCAGGGAGCCGCCAATAAATTCAAAATCCATACAGGCGATAACCATTTCTTCATCATTTACTTTGCCATGACCGACGCGTAAACTATCCGTCAGGCCGGTTTTGCTTTGTATTTCATTCAGCCTTTTTCCATATGGTTTCAAATCCGTAAAGGAAAGAAAATCTTTACTCCGGATATTGCCAAAGAGTTCAGCATATTCTTTATTGTCAAAAAGGAATTCAAAATATTCCAGGCTACCTATCCGGTGATGATAATTGCATTTGGGGCAGACAAATAAGTTCTCTTTTAATTCGGTGGTAGTGCATATAAAACTGCAATTCGGGCATTTGGTCCAAAGGCCTTCCGGCGTTTCTTTTTTATCGGACGTGGACGTGGTTATGCCTTTGCGCAGGCGCTTATACCATTTTTCCCGTTGGGCCAATTCTTTATTCATTGTATTTTCTTCCCCGGAAAGGGAAGATTCAAAAAAATCGCCTTCCGATTCATTCACATCATTAATGTCTTTATTGTCTTTATTTTTCTCTTTATTCATTCGTTTTCAAAAATTGGGGAAATGAAGGTACTAAAAAAGAAATAAGTATATTTTTTCAAGAAAAAAAGAAAGAAAAAAAATCCTGCTGCAAAAATCTTGCAGCAGGAAACAGAAATAGAGCTATTACGCAATTGTAATCGACTGGTCTAAATAAACATCCTGTACAATATTTAATAAATCCACACCTTCTTTCATAGGTTTCTGGAAGGCTTTCCGCCCCATGATCAGGCCCATACCACCGGCACGTTTATTTACAACGGCTGTTTCTACGGCTTCATACATATCGCTGGCGCCTTTGCTCTCACCGCCGCTATTGATGAGACCAACACGGCCCATATAGCAATTAATTAATTGATATCGGCAGAGGTCAATGGGGTTATCGGTTGTTAATTTTTCATAAACCGCCTTATTGGTCTTGCCAAATTTGATGGCATTGTAACCACCATTATTCACTGGTAATTTTTGCTTGATGATGTCTGCCTGAATGGTTACGCCCAGGTGATTGGCCTGGCCGGTAAGGTCAGCAGCAGCATGGTAATCCACACCGTCTTTTTTGAAGGCATCATTCCGAAGGTAGCACCATAAGATGGTAACCATGCCCAGTTCGTGTGCCAGCTCAAATGCTTCTGAAATTTCTTTTAATTGCCGGGTGCTTTGATCACTGCCAAAATAAATGGTAGCACCCACTGCCATGGCACCCAGGTTCCAGGCATTTTTTACACTACCAAATAAAGTCTGGTCAAATTTATTGGGGTATGTGAGCAATTCATTGTGATTGATCTTTACGATAAACGGAATTTTGTGTGCATACTTCCGACTCATCATACCCAGTACACCAAAAGTAGAAGCAACACCGTTACAGCCCCCTTCAATAGCCAGCTTTACAATATTTTCCGGATCAAAATACATAGGGTTTGGCCCAAATGCACTACCCCCACTATGTTCTATCCCCTGGTCCACCGGGAGGATACTGCAATATCCCGTACCGGCCAGGCGGCCATGATTTAATAATTGTTCCATACTGCGCAGCACCTGTACATTACGATTGCTTATAGCCCATACTTTATCCAGGTGATCCGGAGAAGGTAAAGACAACATGGATTGATCAATGGTGGTACACTTGTGGTTGAGCAGGTTGTCTGCTTTATCCCCCATAATTTGTAGAATCTTTTGATTTGCCATAACCGGTGAATTAATTTAGAATGATTTTTTTGTTGGTAAAAAATGGGAAATAAAATCGTTATTTCCCCGAAAAAATTTCCCGGCTGCAAATATACATAATCCCCTGATATGGCAAACGGAATTAGTCTTTTACCAAAAGGGAAATCCTTTTTTGCAAGTCTTTAAAATAAGCTGCTGCAGCTACCATCCGGCTACCATACCAACTAAACATTTCGCCATCTGCCAATAGGATCTTAATCCCGGGTAATGCTTCCTGAAAATAGGGTACATGTTTTTCTCCAAATGGATAGGGCTCTGAAGAAAGCAACAGGATTTCGGTTCCGCTGTCCCTGATATCCTCAACACTTATTTCGGGATATCGGGCTTTTTCTTTGAAGACATTCTCCAGGCCGGCTTTTTCCAACATGACCTGGATAAAGGTATCTCCACCAATCGTCATCAAAGGATTTTGCCAAATGAGATAGGTTACCCGGTATTTTTTTCCGGAAACGGGGATAGTAGAAAAAGCTGTTTCAATAGCCTGGATCAATTTGGCAGCCTCTTTATCTTTTCCCGTAACAGCACCTACACCTTGAATTAGCTGCATAGCGGAAACAAAACTTTCCACATCACTGATCCATACAGGAAATTTTGTTTGCAATGCATCTACCTGGCTTTTTAAATTTTCTTCTTTATTGGCAATGATTAAGTCAGGAGCCAATGTTTCAATTTTTTCTATATGGAAATTTTTGGTGCCACCAATAATTGGTTTGTCTTTTTTGGCATGACCCGGATGTACGCAAAATTTGGTAATACCGCTTATCTCTTTTTCCAGGCCAAGGTCGTAAAGCAATTCCGTAATGGATGGCACTAAAGACACAATTTTTTTCGGGGGAAATTCCGGTAAAATAATTTTCCTGTTTAACTGATCGGTAAATGGCTGCATAGTGTTTAAATCATTTAAAAAGGAATGCCGAGATTGATATAAGGCAATAATTTTTTGGATTGGTCGCAATACATGGCGCTAATTTCCAAAGGGCCTAAGATAAATTTATACCCCAGTGTAAGCGCATAACCTGATAAAAAATTCGGTGATTTATTGTAAGTGGATGATTGTAAAAAATCATAATACAAGCCATTCGCTTTTGCCGTGATATAAATATTGGGATATGGATGATAACGGATACCTAATTGAAACATAGCAGCGCTGTTTGTCCGCACGGTGCCTTCATTTAAGCCGGCAAAGACTACCTGGTTGGGAAAGCTCGCAGTGAGGCCCCCGATATAATAATCACCATTGAGGATCGATTTACTATGAAAGGCGATGGAATTTTGAATGGTTGTTATCAGGGTAAATTTGGGGGATAATGGAAGAAAATTTTGATAATCAAATTTTGTCTGCCAATAATCCGCGAACTGGCCACCAATGGAATCTTCATTCAGGATCAGGCTGCCATTGTGATAGAGATCAATGTTCTGGTGTTGGTTGTACTGGTAGCCCACTTGTGCAAATATTTTAGTTCCTTTTTTGGGATAAATGGAATTGCTTAATGTATTTAATTGGATAAATGCATAACTGCTGAGCATATTATTATTGCCATGTAACTCATATTTGGAAACTATATCCGGTTTATAATAATAAGACAGGAAACGGGTACCTAAGCCGATGGCGTAATTTCTTCGCAAGGTCCAATGCATATTTACATCTGCAGTAAATGTATTGAGCCGGTAAGTTCCATCTTTTTGAAAATTGATGTAATTGGTAAAGCCGGAATTAGCTGCTTCGATGGAGGCTGCTAAAGTCAGGGTCTTGAATTTTCCAAAGTATTGCAAATGTTCTCCGCGTATTTTCAGGTTTTCGCCCAGGTTTGCCGTTACCAGGCTTCTTGAGTAGGGGGTAAAAAAATTCCGGGAAGTGATATTGCCAATCAGGCTGATGCCATTGAATGAATTATAGGAAATACCGGCCTTGGCAAAGGTGAATGGGTTTTCTTCCACTTCAAAATGAATAATTGCTGAGCCATCGGCTTGTGGTTCTACTGCATAAATGATTTTATTGTAATAACGGGTACCAAAGGCTTTTCGGATATGCTGGGCAATTTCCTGTGCGGTGTACTGAATGCCCAGGGGCATATCAATCCGGTGAAGAAAAAATGTTTTTTTGGTGCGCATTAAACCGGTTACTTCGATAGCTGAAATTTTTACAGAACGAATAGCGGGAATTAGTGGATAAGGCCGCAAATCTTTTCCATACAGGCCATCCAGGGAATCGGCAAGTTTTTTTAATCGGGGATAAATTGAATCTCCTGTTTTCAGACCCTCCCGGATAATCTCCTGTACGGAGCCAAAACTGCCCATGGTATATTCATCCAGTTTGTGTTGTATATAAAAATTACAATTGTCCTTTTCTTCTTTGGCATCTTTATCCTCTCTAAAAAAAGCCACCTGTAAAAGTACCTGGAAGATATTGGTAATTTTTTCTTTTGGTAACAGGTTGCCGGCTACATCACTGCCGATAACATAATCGGCACCTTCTTTTTTCGCCAGGCTAACGGGAAAATTATTGACGATACCACCATCCACTAATTTTCGGCCATCGAGTTTAGCCGCCGTAAATACTGATGGAATGGTCATGCTGGCCCGCACCGCCTGGGTCAATTCACCGGAATCAAGCACTACACCTTCCCCGCTGGATATATCCGTGGCCATGCAGGAAAAACCCCGTGGAAAAGTGGAGAATCTCTTCAACGGATAGACGGGGAAAAAATATTCACTAAGTTTCAGCCAGAGTTCTTCCGATTCCAACACACCGCTGGGTATGCGAAAGGCATTATTCACCCAGGGTAATTCAATAGCATATTTATCATATTCCGATTTTTCATCAATAGACATGCTGCGCAGGGAAGCGGCATTGCTCAGCAAGAGATCCCAATCAATATGCCGAGCTAAATATAATAAAGTATCCGGTGAATAACCGAGGGCATACATGGCTCCAATGGCAGCGCCCATGCTGGTACCACTAACATAATCAATGTGCAGGCCGGCAGAATCAATGGCTTTTAAAACACCTATATGCGCCAGGCCTTTCGCACCGCCACCACTCAGGGTTAATCCTAATTTAGGGCGTTGCTGACAATAAGCAGCGAATAAAAAAAACAGGCCCAATAAAGAAAGGAATAATGATTTCATAAGTTCCCGCAAAGATATTCAGGGATATAGTCAAAAAATTCATGGAAGCTGTAAACCTATTTGTAATATTGCTCTATGAATAAATTACTCTTTACAAATATAAAAAGCCTGGTAAATACACGGGAAAAAAACCAGGTCTTACGGGGCAGTACCCTTGCCGGCTTACCGGTAATCGAGGATGCCTTTTTGTACTGTGAAGACGGGAAGGTGGTGGAATATGGAACCATGAAAGATTTACCAACTGACTATTTGCAAGCCAATAAAGTAGATGCTACCGGGAAATTTCTTTTACCGGCCTGGTGTGATAGCCATACACACCTGGTTTTTGCTGCCAGCCGGGAAGATGAATTTGTAGATAAAATTAAAGGCCTGAGTTATGCGGCTATTGCTGCCAAAGGAGGAGGCATTCTTAATTCCGCGGCCAAATTACGTGCTATGCCGGAAGAAGAATTATTTAACAGGGCCTGGGATCGCTTGCAGGAGTTGATGGCATTAGGTACCGGCGCTATTGAAATAAAAAGCGGGTATGGGCTTAGCCTGGAAAGTGAATTGAAAATGTTGCGTGTTATCCGGCGAATCAAAGAGCGGGCGCCAATCCCGGTAAAAGCAACTTTTTTGGGTGCACATAGTTTCCCGGAAGAATACAAGCAAAATCATGCAGGCTATATTGATTGTATTATTCGTGACATGTTACCTGCTATAGCCAAGGAAAACTTAGCGGATTATATTGATGTCTTTTGTGAAGAAGGTTTTTATTCTGTGGAAGAAACGGAGATGATATGCCGGGCCGGCATGCAATATGGTTTAAAAGCAAAGATTCATGCCAATCAATTGCATGCATCGGGTGGGGTACAAGTGGGTGTAAAACTGGGGGCGATTTCTGTAGACCATCTCGAGACGATGGACCAGGAAGCGATCGATATGTTGGCACAATCAGCTACCATCGGTACTTTGTTGCCGACAGCTGCTTATTTTTTGCGCATGCCATTCCAGCCTGCCAGGCAATTGATTGATGCCGGATGTGCCATTGCCCTGGCATCAGATTTTAATCCAGGAACATCTCCCAGCGGGAATATGAATACGGTTGTTTCCATGAGTTGTATTCAAATGAAAATGTTACCGGAAGAAGCCATCAATGCGGCAACTATCCAGGGCGCATATGCTATGGAATGTGCTGACCAGGCAGGTAGTATCACAAAAGGCAAATTGGCAAATTTCATTATGACAAAACCATTACCTTCACTGGCCTATCTTCCATATGCTTTTGGAAGTAATTTAATTGAAGCGGTTTTTATTAATGGGAACAAAATATAATACGTCATGAAGACACAGGGGTTAAAAAATATATTTGAAAATCAGCCCCCCACATTTTTAAAGAAAGGCAAAAGAAATACTTGAAAAAACATGAAGCATTTAAAAATTTTTTCCAAAGAAGATGTCTTAAGTTATACTCATCTGCGACGCTTTGAGACGAAATTAGGTGAGAAAATTAAAACCCCCGAGCCCGGTGAGCATTTGGAAGAGCGCATTCAAAAAAGTGAAGCGCTTTTTGTTATAGCAGGTATTCCGGAAGATATGGGTATTAAAGGGAATTTGGGTATTGGTGGCGCCGATACAGCCTGGCAACCTTTCCTGCAGGCTTTTTTGAATTTGCAAAGCAATGATTTTTTTGATGGCAGTGAAGTGCTTTTATTGGGGCAGTTTGATTTTACTGATTTAAAACAGGTCATAGAAAAGAATGGCCCAAATTACGAAGAAAAAATAAAAGCATATCGCCAGGCCACGGCGATTATAGATGAAGAAATGGAGCAGCTGGTCAGCCTCATTACCCGGCATAATAAAATTCCTGTCATCATTGGTGGTGGACACAACAATGCCTATGGCTGTATTAAAGGCGCTGCCAAGGGGTTACACCGCAGCGGCCGGATTCCATTGGCTGAGGTTAATGTGGTCAACCTCGATGCACATGCTGATTACCGGCCTATGGAAGGCCGTCACAGTGGTAATGCATTTCGTTATGCAGATGAGGATGGATACCTGGAGAAATATTGTATAGTAGCCTTACATGAAAATTACCTGACACAAAATATGTGGCTGGATATTGCCAATAATCCATTTATTGATTTTATCACATTTGAAGATATATTCCTGCATGAAAAGAAAAGTTTTCGCCAGGCGTTGGCACATGCGCTGAGTTTCACAGAGAATAATTTTTGCGGGATAGAATTAGACCTGGATAGTATAGAAAATGTCCTGAGTAGCGCCTTTTCGCCGGTAGGTGTTTCACCGGTACATGCCCGGCAGTATGTAAATTATATGGCAACGCATGCACAGGTAGCTTATTTACACATTTGCGAAGGAGCCACGCAATTAGCAGATAACCGGAAGAGCCCGGCAACCGGCAAACTCATTGCTTACCTGGTCAGTGATTTTATCAAAGCCATGCAGGAAAAAAATACATTGGAAAATGGCGGATAGCATAAACAGTTATTGTGATTTTGTAGAAAAATTACCAATGGATAATGTCCATCGTATTTATCATGACAAGCAATATGGCTTTCCAATTCATGACGATAATGCTTTATTTGCGCGTTTAATTTTAGAGATCAATCAGGCTGGTTTGAGTTGGGAAACAATTTTACGGAAGAAAGAAAATTTTTTTTGCGCATTTGATGGTTTTGTTATTGAGAAAGTAGCAAACTATACTCCCCATAAAGTGAGAAAATTATTAGCTGATCCGGGGATAATCCGCAATAGACTTAAAATTGCTGCAACGATTTATAATGCGAAAGCCATTCTGCAATTACAGCAGGAATGTGGATCTTTCAAAAATTGGCTGGACCAGCATCATCCCCTGGAAAAAAAAGAATGGGTCAAATTATTTAAAACGCGCTTTAAATTTACCGGCGATGAAATTACCAATGAGTTTTTGATGAGTACCGGTTATTTAACGGGGGCACATACTAAAAGTTGTGTGATATATCAGCAGATCATTAAACAAAAACCTGCCTGGTATTTAAAGAAAACAGCAGTTAATTACAAAAATGAACGGACAGGCACATTGAAAACAAAAGTAGCAATCGTAAAATGATTACCCTTTAATACCTTTGTAATTCCAACAACTAAAACAATACTATGGTAGATTCGTTTGAAAAAATACCGGTTGAAATTTTTGATACACCCAAAATCGGTGCAAAGTATGTAGCAGGTGAAATCGCCCATTATATACGCGAAACACAAGCATCCGGAAAAGCCTGTGTACTGGGGTTGGCAACAGGATCCACACCCCTGGAACTGTATGCTGAACTGGTGCGAATGCATAAGGAAGAAAGGCTGAGCTTTAAGCATGTGATCACTTTCAACCTGGATGAATATTATCCGATAGCACCGGAAGTATATCAAAGTTACTGGAGCTTCATGCACCGGCACTTATTTGACCAGGTGGATATTTTACCACAGAATATTCATATTCCCAATGGGGAATTACCCAAAGAAAAAATTAAGAGTCATTGCATTGCTTATGAACAAATGATTGAAGATGCCGGTGGAATTGGTTTACAAATTCTTGGTATTGGTAATAATGGTCATATCGGGTTCAACGAACCGGGGAGCAGTATTTTTTCCAGGACACGTTTGATCAATTTGGATATCAGCACGCGTATTGCCAATTCAAAAGATTTTGAAAATATTTCTAAAGTACCGCGCCTGGCTATAACAATGGGCATCCAAACAATTATGAAAGCCCGGCGGGTGATATTGATGGCCTGGGGGCATAAAGCCCCGATCGTTGCCAAGGCAGTGGAAGGACATGTTACCGAGCAGATCCCGGCAAGCATTTTACAACAACATAATCATTGCACATTTGTATTAGACCAATTTGCAGCAGCGGAACTTACCCGCTTTAAATCCCCCTGGCTGGCAGGAGAAATTGATTGGACACCAAAAATGATCAAACGTGCCGTAGTGAATATGGCACTAAAATTAAAGAAGCCTATTCTCAGCCTGACCATGCATGATTATAATGAAAGTGGTTTAGGCGATTTGCTGGTGGAAAAAGGGGAAGCCTATGAAATTAACCTGCAGGTGTATTATATGTTACGGGATTCTATTACCGGCTGGCCAGGTGGAAAGCCCAATGCCAATATTCCCAAGCACCCGGAAAGGAGTGAGCCCTATCCCAAACGTTGCCTGATTTTTTCGCCCCACCCTGATGATGATATCATTAGTATGGGCGGCACATTCATGCGGCTGCAGGACCAGGGACATGATGTACATGTAGCGTATCAAACCAGTGGGAATATTGCGGTAACAGATGAATTTGTAACCCGTTTCCTTGATTTTGCCGTAGGCTTTGAAGATATGTTCGGAATCAATAATGATAAAAGCCGGAAAATTTTAAAAGATGCAGAAGCATTTTTACATACAAAGCAACTCAACCAGTCTGATACAGCAGAAATCCGGGCCATCAAGGGCTTGATACGTCGCTGTGAAGCCAGCGCCACCTGTAAGTATGTGGGCGTACCGGAGGCGAACCGGCATTTCCAAAACCTACCATTTTATGAAACCGGGGAGGTAGAGAAAAAACCAATGGGAGAAGAGGATGTACAACTGACCATGGCTTTGTTGCGTAGTATAAAACCACACCAGGTATATTGTGCCGGTGACCTGGCTGACCCACATGGTACACATAAAGTTTGCCTTGATGTGGTGATGGAAAGTATCCACCGTATAAAAGCAGCAGGGGATACATGGATAGCAGATTGTTGGGTATGGTTATACAAAGGCGCCTGGCAGGAATGGGATATTGATGAAATCGAAATGGCGGTACCCATGAGCCCGGACCAGGTGGTGAAAAAACGGAATGGTATTTTTATCCATCAAAGCCAAAAGGATATGGTGCCCTTCCAGGGGGCAGATGCCCGGGAATTCTGGCAACGGGCTGAAGAGCGGAATGCAAATACAGCGAATATGTATGCTTTGTTGGGAATGACCAAATATGCAGCATTGGAAGCATTTGTCCGCTGGCATTTTTAAAATGGAAAATTTTCAATTCTGATAAGCAGGGCATATATTTGCAACTTTCCAAAAATCAGGAAGGATTTTATATACAGGAAAATAAAATGGCCCCGTAGCTCAACTGAATAGAGCATTTGACTACGGATCAAAAGGTTTCAGGTTTGAATCCTGACGGGGTCACTAAAGCGAACGAAATGTTCGCTTTTTTTGATAAGCAAAGGCATAAAAAAAACGCCTCGACAGGCAAGGCGTTACTAGTTCATGGGATATCTTATTCTACCGTAACATTAAATTCTGCTTTCAAATTGCCCCAAAGAAGGTTCACTGTACCATCTTCGTCCACGGTAAAAGTCATTTTTTCAGTAAAAGCATCAGCCTTTTCTGAAGGTACATTTACCCTAAGTGCATCTTCTTTGGCATCATATTTAAAGGCGCCCCATTGATTGGCCACTTTATTAAAAATGATGGTCCATTCATTGCCATTGTGTATGGTAAATAAGGCATATTTTCCTGCCGGCAATGGTTTCCCTTCAATAGAAACATCCTGATCTACCGTAAAAGTTGTCGCTTCATTAGCCCCGGTACGCCATACTTTGCCATCTATAGGCTCAAGGTCTTTGCCAATGGTGCGACCTTTCACCGAAGGTTGACTATAGTCAATAGTCACTGTAACACCATCGTCTGTTTTTTGTGTAACGGTAGCCGGTGGGCTGGGCCGCTTGGATTTGTCTTCCGGCATTTTGTTTTCCATTTTACTGTTGGTGTCATTTTGTGCAAATACAGAAACCTGTAACAGGCAGGCTGCTGAAATGAGTGAAATGCTCAATAATTTTTTCATGTTGTAAATTTAAAATGTCAAGTAATGTGGTAAAAGAAAAATAGACTACAATAACCTTTCCAAAAAAGCCATTCTGGTTTTTTGAGAAATGAAAAATGAAAATAAATTCTTTTAATATCCTGCCGCGTAAAAGATTTGATAAAATTATCAAAGTATATTCCCGTCTTTCGGGAAAACAAGTGCTGGTTTAAATGTTTTGGCTTCTTCCATATCCATGGTTGCATAAGAAATAATGATGACCACATCACCCACGGCACCACGTCGGGCTGCGGGGCCATTCAGGCATACGGTACCACTGCCTTTTTTCCCTTTGATAATATAGGTTTCTATGCGGGAACCATTGTGGGCATTGACAATTTGCACCTTCTCATTTTCTACCAGGTTAGCAGCTGTCATCAGATCTTCATCCAGTGTAAGACTTCCTACGTAGTGGAGATTCGCTTCGGTAATTACAGCCCGGTGGATCTTTGATTTTAGTACTTCTATTTGCATAATCCGGCAAATGTAGGCATCTTCTCCAATTTTCAAAAAGGCATAAAATATTTGTTAACAGATTTTTTTTTATTCCGAATTTATATTTGCGGCTTTGAAGCAACCCTGAATGACTATGTTGAAATTTCTCTTCACCATACTTGCCTGCTGCTTGCTGCATTGGTCTTATGCACAGGTGGAAATGCCGGTTAAAGAGGTACCCGTGGAAATTTTTCGTAATGTGAAAAAAGATTTGACCGATACCAGTAGCTGGACCTGGAAGCGAAGTGGGATGTTTAATTTAAATATTTCCCAGGGTACGTTGTCCAATTGGGCAGCGGGTGGGGATAATTTCTCACTGGCAATTGTTTCCTATCTTAATTATTACCTGTTAAATCGTGGCCCACGATACACCTGGGATAACAATATTGATTTCAATTTTGGTTACCTGAATACTACCAGCCAGGGTGGCCGTAAGAATGATGACCGGATTGATATTTTATCGAAATATGGCTATAAGATAGATACCGCGAAGAAATTTTATTTATCCGGTTTGTTTAATATACGGACTCAATTATTAAATGGTTATGGTTATATAGGCGACAGTGCCTATTTATCTTCATCTTTTGTATCACCAATGTACCTATTATTGGCGGCCGGTTTTGATTATAAGCCGGTAACCAATTTTTCCTTATTCCTTTCGCCGCTTACCAATCGGTTAACCTATGTGGGGAAAAAATCATTATCCGATAAAGGCGTGTATGGAGTGCCGGCCGGCAGGCATGTGGTAAATCAAATTGGCGCTTTTGCTTCGTTGAATTATTATGACACGATCATGAAAAATATTTATTACCGGGGACGGCTGGATTTATTTACGGATTATGGGCATAACCCCGGCAATGTTGATTTGTTTTTTACCAATTACCTGGTATTTAATATCAATAAATATATGTCTGCCACTTATGGTCTGGACCTGATTTATGATGATGATGTAAAAATGTTTGGAAAAAATAATGACAGCCCGGCCTTACAGGTAAAAAGTCTTATTGGTATTGGGTTTTCCATACCATTTGGCGTAGCAAAAGAATAATGTTATTACCCGCTGCTTACATGGTATTCTTTTTCCTGCAAAAGGCAATTATGGGAATAACGTATAGTTTAATTTAACCAATACATGACAAATAATTCTTTACTTGCCTGGTTGAGAAAAGTGAATCCTGCCTGACTGATGTGACCAGGTTTCAAAGTGGACTTAAAGAAAATACATCCTCATTTTATACTTTTCATTAATTTTTTTTTCCTTATTAATCCGTATCTAATCCATCAATCATTTTCCCAACAAAAGCTTTTGGAATTTTATCAACTCTGCCTTCTCTGATGTGCTGATTGTTTCCCGGTGATCAAATTTTGCCTTGAGGAATAACACTCTTTTATGTTGCGGGTATTTTTCAAGCAGGGCATGTAGCAGATCCCGGATAGTTTCATCTTCAGTAACTATGGGTGCCTGACGGGGTGGAAGGGTTTTATCGCGGGTAGTCATTTTATTGATAATAACTTCCAGGCCAGCCAGTTTCCCCGGGCTGATCCCGGCACATTTTTTTGCTTTCAGATACAATCCCTGTAATTGTTTTTTGCTAAGGCTGCCCCGTTGCTGGTATTGCTGGTATAGGCTGATGATAAAAGAGGAAACCGGGTAAGCAAGCAGGCAATCTTCCAGTACCAGTTGAACAATATCCAGGCGAGATTTGTTTTTTGTCATACTCATTCCGGGAAATCAAGGGTTGAATATACCAGGAAATTATTTACCCGCCAGGATTTTATGGCCGAGTTTATCGCGTTTCGTCTTCAGGTAATTTTCATTGTACTTATTAGCATGCATTTCTATAGGCACAATCTCTACGATCTCCAGGCCATAACCCATCAGGCCGGCACGTTTTTTTGGATTATTGGTCATCAGTTTCAGTTTGGTAATATGGAGATGTCGGAGAATCTGGGCGCCTACCCCATAATCCCGGTCATCCATGCCGAAACCCAGGTAAAGATTGGCTTCTACGGTATCCATACCTTCTTCCTGTAATTTATAGGCTTTTAATTTATTGAGCAGGCCAATACCACGGCCTTCCTGGTTCATATAAATGATGGCGCCTTTTCCTTCTTTTTCTACCATGCGCATGGCGGTATGCAATTGATCCCCGCAATCGCAACGCAGGCTCCCCAGGATATCACCGGTGAAACAACTGGAATGCACCCGGGTGAGTACCGGTTCATTTTCTTCCCAGCTTCCTTTGGTCAGCGCCAGGTGTTCGCCTCCATTTGCTTTTTCTTTAAAAGCACGCAACGTGAAGTTCCCATATTTCGTCGGCATTTCTACCTGTACAATTTCTTCAATTAACGAATCTGTTTTAAGACGATATTCAATTAAATCTTTAATTGAAATTATTTTCAGGTCAAATTTTTTCGCAATCAATTCCAATTGCGGGAGCCGGGCCATAGAGCCATCTTCATTCATAATTTCCACGAGAACACCTACCGGCTCAAAACCGGCTAAGCGGGCAATATCTACAGTTGCTTCCGTATGTCCGGCACGTCGTAAAACCCCACCTTCTTTTGCTCGTAAAGGAAAAATATGCCCCGGCCGCCCCAGGTCAGCGGGCTTGGTCTTTTTATCAATGAGGGATAATATGGTTTTACTCCGGTCATGCGCACTGATTCCAGTAGTGCAGCCATGGCCCAACAGATCTATGCTTACCGTGAATGCCGTTTCATGCAAGGCGGTATTATTGGAGACCATCATATCGAGTTGTAATTCTTTGGCGCGTTTCTCTGTGATGGGGGTACAGATCAGGCCGCGGCCTTCTTTGCTCATGAAATTTATGATTTCCGGGGTGGCATTGGCCGCCGCCGTAATAAAATCACCTTCATTTTCCCGGTCTTCATCGTCCACCACAATAATCAGTTTTCCTTTCTTAACATCTTCAATGGCACTTTCAATTGTATTGAGCATAAAATAAAATTAGAGTGCAAAATTACATATTTATCCTGCTTCATCCACCAGGCCTATTATTAATATAATCCTATAAAACAGGGACGGTATGCAATTTTCCCTATCAAACCATAATTTCGTAAGGTTTGAAAAAAATGGGGCGGTTGATCTGCCACCATATTTTCAAACGCAAACAATCAGATAAATGAGTCTTTTCTTTTTTTAAGAAAGACAATACTAAATTCATGTACATGAAACATAACCGCTTTTTTCTCCTGGTATCCAGCTTAATGCTACATTTTTTTACTTGGGCGCAGGCACCGGCAACTTATAGTAGTGATGTTATTTACAGGCAATTGAAAAAATTAAATGTCCTTGGTTCTGTCTTGTATATAGCTGCACATCCGGATGATGAAAATACCCGCTTGCTTGCTTATCTTTCCCAAGGTCGTTTATTAAAAACCGGTTACCTGAGTCTTACCCGGGGAGATGGCGGACAAAACCTGATAGGGGATGAACAGGGTATTGACCTGGGCCTGATCCGGACACAGGAATTATTGGATGCAAGAAGGATCGATGGCGCTGAACAATTTTTTTCCCGGGCATATGATTTTGGCTATTGCAAAACAGCAGATGAAGCATTACAAACCTGGGGCCATGATAAAATTTTAAGTGATGTGGTTTGGGTGATCCGGAAATTCAGGCCGGATGTTATTATCACGCGTTTCCCGGGTGATGAACGGGCAGGGCATGGCCACCATGCTGCTTCGGCAATCCTGGCCAATGAGGCATTTACGGCAGCAGCTGATCCCCATAAATTTCCGGAACAATTGAATGCAGGTGTAACGGTGTGGCAGGCTAAAAGAATTTTATGGAATACATTTAATTTCGGTAGTATCAATACAACAGATCCTACACAATTCAAACTGGATGTGGGTGGTTATAATAGTTTAATTGGGAAAAGTTATGGAGAGATAGCTGCTGAAAGCCGCAGCCAGCATAAAACACAGGGCTTTGGGGTACCTGCCCAGCGCGGTACGCAATATGAATATTTTACTACTACCGGTGGTACAGCACCTACAACAGATTTGCTGAATGATATTCCTATTGATTGGTTGCAGGTGCCGGGTGGATCCGCTATTGAAGAAAAAATAAACCAGGTTATTGCGTCTTACAATTTTGAGCATCCTGAAAATTCCATAGAGGGTTTACTGGCTGTTTACACAGCGATCAATGGCTTACCCGATGGTTATTGGAAACAAAAAAAATTACAGGAATTAAAAGATATACTACTTGCCTGCAGCGGCCTTTTTGCAGAAGTAACTGCTTCAAATGAATTGGTTGTTGACGGGGAAAATATGGGCCTTACTTTTTCGATCATCACCCGGAACCCGGTACCTGTAAAATTACTGCATATATCACTGCAAAATTTTGATACAACCATCAATACCAGTATGGTATTGGATAAAAATTATTTTTTCCGGCATACCATGAAAGTACCCGCCATACCGGAAATGACACAACCATATTGGCTGCAAAAGCCATTGGACCATGGAAGTTTTGATGTTACGGATCAACAGCTCATCGGGCGGGCACAAAATGTAGCCCCATTCATAGCAACTTTTGTGTTAGATTTTTTTGGCCAGGAAATTTCGGTGAACAGGCCGGTACAATATAAATATACTGACCCGGCACGTGGTGAATTGTATGAGCCGCTTGCTGTCATCCCGGCTTTGGAAATTCAAATGGCGCCATCTGTTGTTTTTACAAATATGATGCGCAATGGCAAATTGATCCCGCTTGTGGATATTTCTTTGCAAATGACCAGCCATATTAATGCCAACCATAAATCTGTCCGCTTACAGGTATGGCAGGGCAACCATTTAGCCGGAACGATAGATACTATTCTCAACCTAAGCAAAGACAGGCAATATAATTTTCATATAGTGCCGGATATTATTGTAACTGGTCAATCAACAGATAGTTTGCATGCCACGATAGCAATGGCCGAAGACGGGCAGACGCTGCATTATTCGCAACAACTGCATAGTATTCGTTATGATCATATCCCGGATATTCATTATTTATCTACTGCTTATACCCGGCTCATACATGATACAATCCGGGTTTCAAATAAAAAGATCGGGTATATAGAAGGGGCGGGGGATAAAATGGTAGCTGCATTGCGCCAAATGGGATATGCCGTGAATGTATTATCGGAAAATGACCTGGTGCCGGAAAAACTGAGATCTTTTGATGCGATCATTACTGGTGTGCGGGCATATAATGTATTGGACTGGTTACCGGGAAAATATGATGTGTTAATGCAATTTGTAAAAAATGGTGGCAATCTCATCGTGCAATATAATACCAACAATCAACTTGGCGGTATTCCTTTTCAAATCGGGCCATATCCATTTACAATAAGCCGTATCCGGGTAACGGATGAAACAGCGGCTGTTCATTTTTTACAACCACAGGCGGATGTATTGAATTTCCCCAATAAAATTTCAGCTGCAGATTTCGACAACTGGATCCAGGAGCGCAGTATTTACCAGGCAGAAAAAACGGATAGTCATTATATCCCGATATTGGGTATGCATGATGCCAATGAACCGGAAAGTACAGGCAGCCTGGTTATTGCCCCGTATGGCAGCGGAAATTTTGTTTATACCGGGCTTGTATTTTTCCGGGAAATGCCGGCCGGTGTGCCGGGCGCCTTTAAGCTCATGGCCAACCTGGTTGCATTGCCGAAGCATTAATTTACCTATTCGTATAATTTCATGGCATGACAGCGGGAAATCACAATGACGAAAAAAAATGGACTGGCTGGTACCTGGCCGTACTTATTTTTTTGGTGTTGCTCATAGTATTTTTTTTATGGTTTACTAAATA
Source organism: Parafilimonas sp. (assembly GCA_039811225.1). Classification (GTDB taxonomy): domain Bacteria; phylum Bacteroidota; class Bacteroidia; order Chitinophagales; family Chitinophagaceae; genus JAFDXJ01. Next base: position 38,387 of record JBDHYG010000007.1, on the reverse strand, counting down.
TTTTTCATGAGCAGTATCGATTGGATAGTATTGGTATGTACCCTGTTGATTATTGTCATCTATGGTTTGTATAAGAGCCGTACATCCCGGAACCTGGATGGCTATTTTCTCAGTAATCGTTCTCTGCCCTGGTACATGGTTTTGTTCAGTATCATGGGTACACAGGCCAGTGCAATCACTTTTCTTTCAGCGCCGGGACAGGCATTTACAGATGGGATGCGCTTTGTGCAATATTATTTTGGTCTTCCACTGGCGATGATCGTGATCAGTATCAGCTTTGTTCCCATCTTTAAAAAGCTGCAGGTTTTCACGGCATATGAATTTCTGGAACAACGTTTTGATGTAAAGACCCGCACGTTTACTTCGGCTTTATTTTTATTGTCCCGGGGATTTTCTACTGGCATCAGTATTTATGCACCATCTATTATTTTATCATCTTTATTGGGCTGGGATATTTTCTGGACAAATATTTTTATGGGTGGGATTTTGATCATTTATACCGTCAGTGGTGGCGCCAAAGCTGTGGCCTACACGCAGCAATTACAATTGGGAATTATTTTTATCGCCATGTTCCTGGCGGGTTATTTTATCGTTCAGCAGATGCCGGCGGATATTCATTTTACAGATGCCTTATATGTGAGTGGCGCATCGGGTAAGTTGAATGTGATTACATCCGGTATCAATGAGCATGGATTTGACTGGAAGGATAAATACAATATCATCAGTGGAATCATTGGAGGCTTTTTTCTTGCGCTATCTTACTTCGGTACTGATCAAAGCCAGGTGGGGCGTTATCTTACTTCGCGGAATATCAGTGAAAGCCGAAGGGGTTTACTGATGAATGGGTTGGTAAAAATTCCGATGCAGTTTTTGATATTGTTAATTGGTGCACTCTTATTTGCTTATTACCAGTTTAATGATGCCCCCATTTTTTTCAACCGGGCTATCCCGGAAAAAGTTTTTCAATCCCGTTCTGGTGATACATTGCGCTCTATCAATGCGTCATTTATAGAAGCATCTCACGTACAAAAAAAATTAGCTGCACAATATGCTGCAGCTGTTCGTACAAAAGATACACGGAAAGATATATGGAAAGATAGTTTAGCGGCAACCGTTACGCAAATTAATGATTTGCGCAATCAATATAAAGCCACCCTGAAAAATGCGGATGATTCAATTGATACTAATGATTCGAATTATATTTTTATACGATATGTCATAGATCATTTGCCGATTGGACTGATCGGTTTGATCATTGCCATTATTTTTCTGGCATCCTGGGGATCTATTGCTGCAGCATTGAATGGGCTCGCTTCCAGTACCATGATTGATTTTTATTTACGGTTTAAAAAGCATACAGCATTTCCGGTTCCACTGGAAGTGGCTGAAACCCGGAAATATAATTTATCAAAATGGTACACATTTGCCTGGGGCATTTTTAGTATTTTCATTGCTCAATTTGCCCATAGACTGGGGAGCCTTATTGAAGCGGTAAATGTGTTGGGCTCTTTATTTTATGGTGTGATGTTGGGTATTTTCCTGGTGGCATTTTATTTAAAAAAGATAGGTGGCCATGCTGTTTTTTATAGTGCCTTGATTTCAGAGGTGTTGGTTATTTTATTATTTTATCTCGACAGTAAAAATATCCTCCCGCTGGGTTTTCTCTGGCTGAATGTGGTGGGCACATTAAGTGTTATTTTGCTTAGCGCGCTATTGCAGGGTCTTCGGAGGAGGAGGTTATAAAGTAGCTGAAAATTAAAACGTTAAAACAGTTAACAAAAAGAGTTTTTCATATAGCTTTATAACCTTTTATCCTCTTTTACGAATAAGGTGAAAGAAGCGAAATATATTTGTAGTTTAACCGAATACATGCTTAAGAAATTAATTCTTGCTATACTGATTTTAACTTCCTATCCGTTACTGGCCCAGCAGAAGACATTGCAGGCTATTAAAGTGAGCCAGGCGCCCAAACTGGACGGTATCCTGGATGATGAAGCCTGGCAACAGGCGCCGATTGCCACGGACTTTATTGTCAATTCCCCGGATTATGGAAAGCCCTCAATCCGGAAAACGGAAGTGCGCCTGGTTTATACTGATGAAGCAATTTATGTAGGAGCCTTGTTGTATGATGACCCTAATCTCATCAAGAAACAATTGACAGAAAGAGACCGTGAACAGTTTCAGGATGTGGACAATTTTGGTGTATCTTTCGATACTTATCTTGATCAGCAAAATGCATTTGAATTTATTGTAACCTCTGCCAATGTGCAGAGTGATGCCAAGATTTCTACTTCCGGGAATGATGATGATAATGATTTTAATAATGGGGCCGATTACAATTGGGATGCTGTATGGGATAGCCGCATTACGTTGAATGATAAAGGCTGGTGTGTGGAAATGAAAATACCATATTCAGCCATTCGCTTTTCCAAAAAAGAGGTGCAGCAATGGGGCTTAAATTTTTTCCGCTTTATCCGGAGGGAAAATGAAAAATCATATTGGAACCCGGTAGATCCCAAAATAGCCGGTATCCTCAATCAGGAAGGAGTATTAACCGGCCTGGTGAATTTATCACCACCTTTACGTTTATCTTTTTTACCCTATGTTTCTACCGGTTATCGGAATGTGCCGACAAACCAGGGCGATATTAATACTTTTTTACGTAGCGGTGGTATGGATGTGAAGTATGGCCTGAATGAAGCGTTCACACTGGATGTAACTTTAATCCCGGATTTTGGCCAGGTGCAGAGTGATAATATAGTTTTGAATTTATCACCTTATGAAAAGTTTTATGATGAGAACCGGCCTTTCTTTACGGAAGGAACGGAGTTGTTTAATAAAGCCGGTATATTTTATTCACGCCGGATTGGAAATACACCCGGTGGATATTATGACGCATTGGGTATTGCTGCTGACAGCAATTATACAATTTTGAAAAATCCTTCCACCACACAATTATATAATGCTACAAAATTTTCCGGCCGCGATAAAAATGGCCTGGGTATAGGCGTCTTTAATGCCGTAACCGCCCCCATGTATGCAACATTCAGAGATCAATCCGGGAAGGAAATTAAATACCAGACCGAACCCCTGGCCAATTACAATATTCTCGTGCTGGATCAATCTTTGAAAAACCGCTCCAGTATTACTTTTACCAATACCAATGTCATCCGCAGTGGTAATGCAAGAGATGCCAATGTAACAGCTGTAAACCTCTCTTTGTTTGATAAAAAAAATAATTACAATTTCCAGGCTGGTGGTTATTTTAGTTATGTAACCGGACTGGATCCGCATAACGGTTTCAACACCTTTGCCAGTTTTGAAAAAGTGAGTGGAACCTGGCAATGGAGTATTTATAATAATATTGAATCCAAAGCATATGATCCGAATGACCTGGGCATCCTACGGGCGCCAAATGAATTTTCTACAGGCATATCCGGAAGCTGGAACCAGTACACACCCGATAAACTATTTAATCAACGACACTATGAGGTAGAAGTGGAATACAATAATCAACTGGTGCCTTTTGCCTTTAACGAATTTCAAGTGGAGGGAAATTTCCTGCACATCTTTAAGAATTTCTGGGATGCTTCGCTGAACTTTATGTATCATCCATTTTCTGATCATGATTTTTATGAATTGCGTACTCCCGGGCGGGTGTTGAATCGTTCGCCCTTTGCGTTTATTAGTTTACGTGGAAGTACAGATAGCCGGAAAAAATTGTTTGTCAATTATAATGTTGGTTATGCCAATTTTTCACCACAAAAAGATGATCCTTTCTATCAAACCAGCCTGGGTGCCCGTTACCGGTTTAGTCCAAAATTCAGTGTGGAACTGGAAGGGGAACGGAGTTTTGATAAAGGCAATATCGGTTGGGCCTATTTTGATCCAGCCACCGGAGAGCCGATTATAGGCTTACGTTCTGTAACCGAATATACAACCAGCCTTACAGCGAGTTATTATTTCCAGGCAAGAATGAATTTATCTTTTCGGGCAAGGCATTATTGGAGCAAAGTTGCTTATCATGAATTTTATGATGTACAGTTAGATGGAAATTATACGCCGCGGCCATTCGTCAGTGGTTACGATGAAAACTTTAATGTGTTTAATATTGATATGTTCTTCACTTGGGATTTCAGGCTGGGTAGCCGGCTCATCGTTGCCTGGAAAAATGGCCTGGGCCCGGATGCCTATATTCCAGGGGACCGATATACCAAGTATGGACAAAACTTTACACAGATTTTTAAAATTCCACATAGCAATGAAATCTCCGTAAAATTTGTGTATTACCTGGATGCACAACATTTATTCAAAAAGAAAAATGCGGCTTCACAAAACCAATTTTGATTTTATTTCTATCAATTCTTTTTCGGTAATGGCAATAACCCTGTCACCTTTCTTTGCCCGCACGGGTACAAAACCTGTAAAGCTACCAAATGCCGGTAAAATGCTGTACGATGATGTAAAATAGAAACAGGGTAGAAGCAAAGATTGTTTTCCTTTCGCACTGATATGTACGCCGGGATGTAAATGGCCGCAAAAGCAATAGGCGGTGGTATTTTTTGGTTTACTACTTATATCGTGGCAAAATACTAAACCGTCCGATTCAAAAATGGAAGCATGGCATTGTATGTCTAAAGAAGCATAGACTGAAAAAGGTAAAATATCGTGATTGCCCATCATTAGTTCTATACGGAGAGAAGCAAAATCCTGCCGCCATTTTTTGAAAAGAACCAACTCCTTATTTTCTGTACTGTGAAAAAAATCCCCGGTTACAATTAATCTTTCTGCTTTTGTTACCTGTAGCAGGGTGACCAGTTTTTGCAGGTCGTGCACAAAAACCTGTTGTGGTATGGCAATGCCTGATTTACGGAAATGGCCGGCTTTTCCCAAATGCGGGTCTGAAATAATCAGCGTCTTATGTAAAGGCCAATACAATGCCCGTTCCGGGAGTAACAGAAAATCAAACGAGTTAATCTTTATAGGAAAGGGGACACTCAATTTTTTATGTAAATATAAAAGCAGAAATGGTTTTACCGCGATTATGCATTGAGCATTCTTTTTATCCGGTCTTCCAATTTTTCGGAAGATATAGTATCGCGCAGGCTATCCACTTTTACCGGGAAACAAAATGGGGTTAATTTCATAGGTGTGGTGATAATAATTTTTGATTGTTGGATACGATGCAATGCAGCCCGTAATCGTTGTTCTTCCATCTGTTCAAAAAAAACTTCCCGGTAAGCTTGCTGAAGCAAAATGTTTTCCGGATCATATTCTTCCAGCACTTTAAATACCAATGAAGTGGAAGCCTGGATATGCCGTGCTTTCTTTTGTTCCCCCGGGTAGCCCTGGAACACTAATCCACCAATTGTTGCGATTTCCCTGAATTTCCGCAAAGCCATTTCATTGGCATTGACCGTTCCTTGTATATCTTCTATTAAATGACCGGTTGAAAATAACTCGTATATATCTTTTGCCGTAAATGGAATTGGCTGATCACTTAACAATTCAAAACTATAATCATTCATGGCCAGTGAAAAAGTCATAGGCTTTCGCCTGCTCAGGCGGGTGGCCAGGAGAGAAGCCATCGCTTCATGCATTAAGCGCCCTTCAAACGGGAACACAAATAAATGATAACCATCCTCGGTATGAATATATTCTATCAATAGTTCACTGGCAGCCGGGATATGTGATAGCTGCTTTTGTAAAGAAAGTAAAGGAGCTAAATACTTTAATTCCCTATCCTTTGTAGCAGGCCGGGTAGATTGATGCAGGCATTCCCGAAGCACCAGGCCAAGATGGGCCGACAGGGGCATGCGACCACCATTCCAACTGGGAATAACAGATTTTTTAGCTGCAGAAATTTTCACTTCTGCCGACATATCTTTCAAACGGATAAATTCAAGTTGACGGCCTGAAAATGTGAATACATCTCCCCGTTTCAGCCTGCTGATAAACCATTCTTCCACCACGCCCAGGTACTTCCCGTTTTTTAGTTTTACCTTAACCATGGCTTCACTTACGATGGTACCAATTTGCATGCGGTGTCGCCTGGCCATTTTGTGATCATGTATACGATAAACGCCATGTGCATCTATTTCAATTTTTTTAAACTCATCATATTCTTTCAAAGCGGTTCCACCATGCGTGAGTTGTGCCAATACCTGTTGCCATTCTGTTTTTGTCATCTGGGAAAAACAATAAGTGCCTTTAATTTCAGGATATATTTTTTCCGGAATAAAACCTTCACCGATGGCCAGGGTACAGAGATATTGCAGCAATACATCGAAACAAAGAACAGGCGCTTCCCGGCTTTCGATCAGGTTCCGGTCAATCGCTTTTTTCAAAGCAGCCACTTCCATTAATTCCAGGGAATGGGTGGGTAAAAAATAAATTTTGCTGGTAGCGCCCGGCATATGGCCACTGCGACCGGCCCGTTGCAGGAAACGGGCAACGCCTTTAGGAGAACCTACCTGGATGATGGTATCCACCGGCCTGAAATCTACACCGAGATCCAAACTTGAAGTACACACCACCGCTTTCAGTTTTTGTGTATGTAAAGATTCTTCTATCCAGGTACGCAGTTTCCTGTCAATGCTGCCGTGATGTAAAGCAATTGCCCCGGCAAGATGTGGCGCGGTGGCTAAAATAGTCTGATACCAGTTTTCACTTAAGCCTCTTGTATTGATAAAGAGTAACGTGGTATTGTTTTGTTCAATGATGTCCACTACTTTTTGTGCGAGCTTTGTACCCAAATGCCCTGCCCAGGGATATCTTTCTATTTCATCCGGGAAAATGGATATCACTTCTACCTTTTTTTTCAGTGAAGTGGTGATGATTGCAGCCTTCTTTTTTTCTTTTGATGGGAGTGCTGCCAATAACACATCTTTTGCTGCTTCCAGGTTCCCGATCGTTGCAGAGATGCCCCATATTTGAATAGGTTGCAAAGCACACAGGCGGCTTAATGCAAGTGTAACCTGCACACCTCTTTTACTGCCGGCAAGTTCATGCCACTCATCTGTGACGACCATCTTCAACCGGGAAAAGAAAGCCGGATAATTTTTTTGTGCCAATAACAAATGCAGGCTTTCCGGTGTGATGAGTAAGACCTGGGGAGGGGCGAGCAATTGTTTTTTCCGTTCTGTTTCCGGGGTATCCCCGTTTCGTATGCCGATGCGCCAGGGAATTTTTAATGCATGCACTACTTCCTGCATTGCCCTTGCAAGATCTTTCGCCAGTGCCCGCAAAGGGGTTATCCAGAGTAGTTGTAAACCTTTTTTTTCTTCTTTCGTTTTATCCAGGTATTGTATTAATGCTCCCAGGAAAACGGCATAGGTTTTACCATACCCGGTAGGTGCATGTACCAGGCCACTTTCACCCCGTAGTATAGCAGCCCAGGCCGCTTCCTGGTAGGGAAAAGGATGAACCCCTTTTTGCTGTAACCATTCGTGGATGCAGCGGTAGCCAAGGGAATCTACCTGACTGTGTGGTATGTTTTCCGTAAAAAAAGTTGAAATACTAAATTAGCATTTTTCAAAACACCCCGGTAATAGCGCCATTCAGCAGGTTGATAAAATACAAATGTTTATTTTCTATATAATCCGGGAGTGCTTCTGTAGGATTCAATTTCACAGCCGAGAAATTAAACGGAGTGTGTACATTGAACTGTGGATCATTTAAATGATTGATGAAATCATCCTGGTATTTTTCCAATAACCGGATAAAATAGAAAGCGCTTTCAAACCCTTTGTACACCATATCCCCGGGGCGTGAATAAAATTTTTGTTTGTAGGCATCTTTCAATTGATCCACGAAAGGGATACCGGCCGCATAATAAAAAGGAGATGTATAAATGATGCGCACATTTTTACAATTTGCAAATCGTAAGGCTTTAATTCCGTCCCAGGTAGGCATGCCAATTGCCACTGTCCGGTAAGAAGTCGCAGCACTCAAAGCCTTTACCAGGCTCAAACCATAAGCCTCATCCAAAACGCCGCAAAAGATGACATTTTCCCGGGTACTATCCATTAAATTTTGTAAATCCTGTGTTGTAGGATTAGTATTGATCTCGGCTAAAGAATACGTAAGTGCTTTGGTTTTTTTATTCAGGTCAGTTACCTGTTTTTTTATTTTATTTTCAATGAAACCATTCCGGGTAAGGTAAATAATTTTTGCCTGGGAGAAAGTTCTGGCTGTATATGCATACAAGCTATCCATATGGGTCTGCAACGTTGAATTTTCAATGATAAAAAACGGGTTCTTGTGTATATAAGCATCATTGGGATAAGTAACGGATACTAAGGGAATATTTTTCTTTAATGCAAATTCGGCATAGGTTTTTTGTTCAGTAATATTGGTGAAAGCAGCAAGGATTAGGTTGGGTGAAATGACCGTGATTTCTTTGATGACCTGTGATGCTGATTTTGTTTTACTGCGTGTATCAAAAATCCAGGCTTCAAGTTGTACATTCATTTTTTGCAGGGAATCCAATGCCATTTTTACTCCATTATAAAAATCAAGGCCGGGCATAAAATATTGCGGGATATTGATGGTACCCAGGTTATAGGTAAAATCGGTATAAGCTGAATCGAGATCGAACGGAACGAGTACCACTATCTTTTTGGGAACAGGTTGGCTGGTAACCTGGCTATAAACAAAAGCCACTGTCAAACATAAAACCAAACTCAAAAAAATTTTCTTCATATAGCGCATCCGGAAAATTTTATTTGTAAAGCAAATACTATGCTTGAATTTATTCCCACTCGATTGTAGCGGGTGGTTTACTGCTGATATCATAAACAACCCGGTTGATGCCCCGCACTTCATTGATAATGCGATTGGAAACCTGCGCCAGGAACGGATAGGGTAGATGTGCCCAATCCGCTGTCATACCATCTACAGAGGTTACCGCTCGTAAGGCAATCGTAAATTCATAGGTACGTTCATCTCCCATGACGCCCACACTTTTCACGGGCAGCAGGATGGCGCCGGCCTGCCAGGTTTTTTCATACAGCCCGTTTTCTTTGAGTGCCTGGATAAATACGGCATCGGCATCCTGCAATAGTTGTACTTTTTGTGGGGTTATATCGCCCAAAATGCGGATACCAAGGCCCGGGCCGGGAAAAGGGTGCCGCTGAATCATCGCTTCAGGTATGCCTAATTCCAGCCCCACTTTCCGCACTTCATCCTTGAATAAAAAACGCAACGGTTCAATAAGTTTCAGATGCATAGCTTCCGGCAGTCCGCCCACATTATGATGTGATTTAATTGTTACTGAAGGGCCATGCACGCTTACACTTTCTATCACATCCGGGTAAATAGTACCCTGGCCTAAATACGCTGCTTCATTATGTTTTTTGGATTCTTCATAAAAAACATCGATAAATGTTTTACCTATGATTTTTCTTTTTCTTTCCGGATCTGATTCGCCTTGCAATGCAGTATAAAAAATCTCTTTGGCATCAATGCCTTTGATGTTTAGTGAAAGTTGCTGATAGGTAGTCAATACATCTTCAAATTCATTTTTTCGCAATAATCCATTATCTACAAAAACACATTGCAAACGGTTGCCAATGGCTTTATGAATGAGAGTAGCTGCTACGGTACTGTCTACGCCGCCACTCAACGCCATCAAAACATGAGCTTCGCCACATTCCTTTTTTATTTTTTCAACAGCCTCTTCCACAAATGCTGCCGGTGTCCAATCCTGCCGGCAATGACATACCTGGAGGAGAAAATTCCGGATAATTTGCTTCCCTTCCGAAGTATGATATACTTCCGGGTGAAATTGTAAACCAAACATTTCATTTTTTTCACCGGTCTTCATTTGAAAAGCAGCAACCGGAATACTTTCCGTAGTAGCTAATAATGAAAAACCTTCAGGCAGCGCTGTGATGGAATCACTATGGCTCATCCATACCTGGGAGCCGGAAGTAGTCGGACTTAAAAGTTCATTTTCCCGGACAACTTGTAACATAGCCCGGCCATATTCTCTTTTATTGGATTTATCGACTTTTCCACCAAATTGTTTAGCCATCAATTGGGCGCCATAGCAAATACCCAGTACCGGTACGCGGCTGGTAATGCCGGCGATATCAACAGTTGGGGCATTTTCTTCATTCACACTACAGGGTGAGCCGCTCAGGATAACACCTTTGAGTAACGGGTCGGCCGTATCAAAAGATTTCTCAAAAGGGATGATTTCACAATACACATTTGCTTCCCTGACAGCACGTGCAATAAGTTGGGTATATTGGCTGCCAAAGTCAAGAATCAATATTTTTTCGGTCATAAAGTAGAATCGGGGTGAAACTGCGAAAAAATGCAGTAAATTGTTGCGAAGGTAAATTAATTTTAAGAGTAATTTTACGGTACTGTTTTATCCAAAAATTTTACACTCCATACATAAACTTCTTTTATGACAAAATTAAGAATACTGCTTATGGCCCTGGCTGCTATTATTTGGATTTCCTGTAACTCCGTTTTTGATAAAAGGGTAGAAGGAAACGGGCAGCAGGGGCATCTCGAAAAAAATCTTAACCTCAGTGATAAGATCCTGCTTTCCGGTAATTATTCTGTTGAGCTTATCCAGGGAAACCAGAAAAAGATAGAAATAGAAACCGATGAAAATTTATTGCCTTATCTGATGGCTGAAGAAAAGGACGGCCGGCTTGTGATCAAAGTAAAAGAAGGAATTCATCTTTCGCCCACAAATGATATTCATTTAAAGATTTCTACCGATAAATTAACGGAGCTGACCGTTAATGGTAATGCAGAAGTAAAAAGTAGCGGGTTACTGAGTGGAGCTGATTACCTTAAACTCGAATTGGTGGGTAGTGGAGATATAGATTTAGCGGTAAATACACCCACCGTAAATGCACATATTGCCGGAACAGGCGATATTCATTTAACCGGCGAAACCCGGGATCTGAATATCATGATTGATGGCCAGGGCGATGTTAAAACTAAAAACCTGAAAGCCGAAAATGTCCGGGTGATTATTAATGGAACGGGAGATGCGGATGTTTTTGCTTCTGCCAAATTGGATGTAACTATTTCCGGAAGCGGAGATGTGGCTTATCTGGGACAGCCACAAGTGACTAAAAAAATTGCCGGCTCCGGGAAGATTTATGCCTTGCAATAAAATTGAATTTTTAAAAAAATACCTGCTGTCGGGCAGGTATTTTTTCAGGCTTATGGCATCATGCGATAAACAGGATAACGCATATGTGCCGGCTCATAATAAGGCGAGTTTTTATATACAAAAGTTAATTGTGCATTGGCCGATTGTGCAAATGCCGGATCAGTTTTAATTTTTTCAGCTAATTTTTCTTTCAGTTCCGGGTGTTGCTCCAGGTACTTCGCCGCAACATCTTCCCAACGATAATTGCTATACCATTCTTTTTCCTGTAAAACAGCATCAAAAAAATTCCATAAAAAATAACTGTCATCGCCTTTCGGTTCCAATGTTTCAATAATGTATCGATTGGAAGGTTGATTGGTATAAATCACATAATCTCCTTTTAAAAAGTGAAGCGTGGCTTTTTCTGTTTTCAACGTTACACTATAATTGATATGATGTTTTTCATAAGGCCGGGGATAACTCTTATAGTCTTCGATGCGATAATATTCTACGAGTATATCTGTATCCCGGTGCAGCATGTGCATTTGCACCCCATTTAATTTTAAACGGTCAATCACTTCAAACCAGCCATGCGGGACAATATATGCGCGGGGCTTTATCACCGTATTTGTCGGTATAAATGTGTTATAAAATTTGATTTTCTTGGTAAAAGGCTTGGTATGATCATAAAACATCCTGGGCATACCGGTAACGCCACTGATTTTTGTACCGGTTTCATATCCCATAAAGTCAATCATATCGTAATGTGAGCTGTCCACGGTCCATCCCAGGGCAAAGCTGTCCTGTTGCATAATATCCCGGATACTTTGCTGCCTGGTAGTAATAATGTCTTTGGCATAAATGGAAGATTGTTCCAGGATGCTTTGCATCAGGGCATAGGTACTGGCAACGCGGTCTTTATACGGTTTCAACATATGGGTTTCTCCGGTAAAACCAATGGTTTCAAATAATGCGGCATAGCCACTGCTGTAGCGGGGTGATTCATAATAAGCGCTCCAGCCTTTATCGGGATTGGCGCCATCAAAATTTACATAAGGTGTCATAGGCCAATTTTTTTCAGCCATACTTTGATACAAAGCGGGTTCAAAAACAGTATGGAGAAATTTGCCCACAGCGCCTCCTAATTTATTGTGCTGGGTGGTGAGCAAGGTCATGGTATATTGGTAATCGGCACCATCACTCACATGGTTATCAATAAAGACATCCGGTTGCAGCCATTGAAAGAATTTTTCAAATGCAAATGCATTTTTGGAATCAGCCTTAATAAAATCCCGGTTGAGGTCCAGGTTCTGGGCATTGCCCCGGAACCCATAGCTTTCGGGCCCGTTTTGGCTAACACGGGAATAGCTGCTCCTGTTCAGGGCGCCCCCGATATTATACATCGGAATAATGGCGAGGACTACATTTGACGGGCTTTTCAGCTTACCGGAGGCCAGGTCGCGCAGGAGCATCATACTGGCATCTACGCCATCTGGTTCGCCCGGGTGAATAGCATTATTCACCAGGAAGATTACCTGGTTGCCGGCATGGATTTTCTCCGGTGAAAAATTCTTTTGCGGGGAATACATGACCAGGTGCAATGGATAGCCGGAATCGGTTGTATCGCCGCTGATCATTTTTATTGTTGCATATTGCTTTGCAAGGCTATGATAATAAGCAATACATTCCTGGTAGGTAGCTGTTTGTTTCCCATTGCTTCGTTCAAAAGTTGTGGTGAAATCCTGTGCTATAAGGTAATTGGTAAAAAATAAGAATAGGAGAAAAAAAGTTTTTTTCATTAAATTTATCTTTTAAGATTTGCTAAAATATGGAAGGCTTAAAGGTACATAGAATATTGATTGCGGAAGATGAAACTAAAATTGGTCTATTTGTGCAACAGGAATTGCAGGCAAATGGTTATGAAGCAACACTGGCTATAAATGGTACGCAAACCGAGGAATTATTGGCACAGCAAGATTTTGACCTTGTTATTTTAGATATTAACCTGGGTGATTTGAATGGGGTTCAGATTTGTCAAAACCTGCGTAGTAAAAATAAAATTGTTCCGGTAATTATGCTAACGGCGTTAGGGGATATGCAGGATAAAATTTCAGCCTTTGAGGCCGGGGCAGATGATTATTTGGTAAAACCCTTTCATATCCATGAATTGCTGGCACGTATTAAAGTTTTACTCCGGCGAATTGATGCAGCAATGGAAATCCATGAGAAAATAAAAATAGCTGACCTGGAAATCAATATTACCAATAAAACGGTGCATCGGAATGGAACTTCCTTAAGCCTGACCGTACGCGAATTTAATTTACTCGTTTTACTCTGTAAAAATAAAGGTCATGCTGTTTCGAAGAAAGAGATCTTGTCAAAAGTATGGGGACTGGATTTTGAAACCGGTACCAATACCGTTGAAGTCTATATCAATTTTTTGCGTAATAAAATAGATAAAAATTTTTCACCAAAACTGATCCATACAAAAACGGGTTTTGGTTATTCGATCAGTGAAGAATGATCAATATGAATTTACGTTCCAAGTTTTTGTTGATATTAACCGCCGTTATTTCCCTGATTATAGTATTCAGTTTTTGGACCGTTTATTTATTATATGAACAATCCCGAAAAGCAGATGAACGGAAATACCTCCTGGCTGAAGCAACCGAAGCGGTGTCCTTATATTTCAGGTTACCGACCACGAAAGATATTACCGATAGCCTGAAAGCCAGCCCTCTATTAGAGTTTGCAGGAAGCAAAGCGGTCAGTGTGATTATATTGGATGCGGAAAAAAAAATGATTTATGCATCACCGGATACCATACATATAGATATTCATGATGCTTTGTTGGAGGAAATAAAGCACAAAACACCTTATTATTTTACTACCCCGGAGGCATCTTTTGTTGGTATTTATTATAGTCACCTTCAAGAAACCTGTTATGCTATTGTCAGTGTAACAAATTTATATAATGATGCACGATTAGAGCAATTGAGAAATATCCTTATTGTAGTAGCGGTGGCATCCATCATTTTTATTTTCCTGTTTTCCTTTTATTATGTGTTTGTGGTGACAGCACCCTTAGTGAAGTTAAGTAAACAAATGCGCCATATTTCTGAAACCAATCTAACCAAGCGGGTGGAGGTAGTGAAAGGGAATTTTAAAACCAATGAAATTGTACAGGTAGCCACCAATCTGAATTTTATGCTTGATCGGTTGCAACGGGCTTTTGAAAACCAGAAAAATTTTGCCCGGCATGCATCCCATGAATTGCGGACTCCTCTTGCCAATATGTTGTTGCAAACTGAACATGCCATTGAAAGGAATCTCAGTGCAAATGAAATGAAGCGTATCCTGCTTTCATTGAAAGAGGATGAAATGCAATTGATTGGCCTGATCAATTCCCTGTTGCAATTTTCTCAATATGATCATATCGAAAACCTGGAGCTCAGCCCTCAACTCCGCTTAGATGATCTAATTTATCAAAGTATTTCTTTTGCCCGGAAAAATTTCAAGGATATACATATTCAGTTTGAATTTATTACATCGCCGGAAAAAGAAACAGATATTTCCGTAAACGGGCACGAAGAATTGTTGCGGGCAGCCTTCAACAACCTTATTAAAAATGCCTATATATATGCTGTGGATAAAACCGTCAGGATATTTATTGATTCAAAAGAAGAAAAGGTGGAGGTGATAGTGGAAAATACCGGGCCTGGCCTGACAAAAGAAGAACAGGAAAGAATGTTTGTACCTTTTTTCCGGGGCGCCAATGCAAAGACAGGAAAGGGATTTGGGCTGGGCCTACCCATTGTGCACCGGATTGTGCGAATACATGATGCCCAAATCATGTATCAATTCACAGATGATATGAATAACCGGTTTATCATTCAATTTAAGCGCAAAAAAAATCCGCCGGAAAGCGGACTATCGGAATAAAAAAGTAAAACTACATACTGGAAGCCACATGCTTCGTCAACTTACGCTTCAGGTTACCGGCTTTATTTTTATGGATGGTCCCACGCTTGGCCATCTTATCGATCATTGAAATAACATTGGGTAACTGTTCTTTCTTTTTGGCTCCTTCTTTTTCAGCTTTCAAGTCGCGGATGGCATTACGGGTGGTTTTCCCATAATACTTGTTACGTTCCCTTCTCTTAGCCGCCTGGCGGGTATCCTTCTTTGTTGCTTTATGATTTGCCATTCAAATTTTTTTTCAGGCGGCAAAGGTAAATGGAAAACACGAATTGAAAAAATTTAAAATGAAATTAATCTTATAAAAAACCATATAAAGTTATGATTTCTGCTTTTTTAGCCAATGTTTATTGCTTCCAATGACCGATATTTGCTGGCACTAATTCATTGATTATCCAAATAATTTCTGCATGAAAGATTTTTCTTATGTCACTGGTTCCCATCCGGCTTATGTGGAGACCCTATACAAGGATTTCCTGGCCAATCCGGATAGTATTGACCCGGAATGGAAGAAATTCTTTGAAGGGTTTGATTTTGCTGTTTCCAATAGGGCTGGGAATGGTGTGGCCGCTCCAGCTACGGGAGCCATGGACACTACAGATACGGGTATAGACCCGCTTCGGGAAATAAAGGTTTACCGGCTAATTCTCGGCTATCGCAATAAAGGCCATCTTATTGCCAAGACCAACCCCATCCGGCCAAGAAAAGATCGGCATGCCAACCTGGACCTGTCCTTTTTCGGCCTTACAGAAAATGACCTCGATGCCAGCTATAAATGTGGTGAAATACTTGGCCTGGGAACAACCACATTGCGCAATATTCTCGCATACCTGCAGAAAATATATGCCGGCAGCGTGGGCGTTGAATTTAAATATATAACCAACCAGGAAAAAATCAATTGGATTACACGGGAAATGGAACATGGGTTTGATAAGCCGTTAAACCTGGATCAAAAGAAAAGGATTCTTGAAAAATTGAATGAAGGAGTAATCTTTGAGAAATTCTTACATACCAAGTATGTTGGGCAAAAACGATTCTCACTGGAAGGAGGAGAAACCACCATCCCAGCTATTGATGCCATAATCAATATGGGGGCAGAACTGGGCGTACAGGAAGTAGTAATTGGTATGGCACATCGTGGCCGACTTAATATCCTGGCCAATACCCTGGGTAAAACATATGAGCAAATCTTCAGTGAATTTGAAGGTACTGCAAAAGTGGACCAAACCATGGGCAGTGGTGATGTAAAATACCATATGGGTTATGGTAGTGATATCAAAACAACCGGTGGTAAAACAGTACACGTAAAACTGATGCCTAATCCATCTCACCTGGAAGCAGTAGACCCGGTGGTAGTGGGCTTTGCCCGGGCCAAAGCGGATATTTTATATGATAGTGAGTATGACCGCATGTTGCCAATACTCATACATGGTGATGCTTCCTTAGCCGGCCAGGGAATTGTATATGAAGTAATGCAAATGAGTGATCTCAAAGGTTATGATTCAGGGGGCACCATTCATTTTGTTATCAATAACCAAATTGGTTTTACTACAGATTTTGATGATGCCCGGAGTTCTGATTATTGTACATCACTTGCTGCTGCCATTCATGCGCCGGTATTTCATGTTAATGGGGATGATGCCGAAGCCGTGGTGCGTTGTGTAGAATTAGCAACCCGCTATCGCCAGGAATTTAATACAGATGTATTTATCGATATGGTTTGTTATCGTCGCCATGGGCACAATGAAGGGGATGACCCTAAATTTACACAACCTCAATTATATGCTCTGATCGATAAACATCCGAATCCGCGTGAAGTATATACACAATTTCTCCTGGCAAATGGGGAAGCAGATGCAAAGGAACTAGCTACCAGCATGGAAAAGAAATTCTGGGCCGATTTACAGGAACGATTGGATGAAATAAAGCAAAACCCGTTACCGTATAATTACCAGCTTCCGGAACTTGCCTGGAAAAGTTTACGAAAAGCGACAGCCGATGATTTTGATCATTCCCCGGAGACGGCCATTTCTCCGGCACAATTCAGGAAAATATTTGATTACCTCATGCATTGGCCGGATAGTTTTACACCATTACGAAAAGTACAAAAGATAATCCAGGATAAAGTGAAATTATATGAAGCAGAGAATAAAGTGGATTGGGCTACTGCAGAATTAATGGCATATGGCAGTTTATTGCTGGAAGGGAAAAATGTGCGCATGAGTGGACAGGATGTACGACGGGGTACATTCTCCCATCGCCATGCCGTTTTACGAGATGAAAATAATGGTACTGAATATAATCGCTTATCGAGCCTGGAAAATGAAAACACAAAATTCAGGATTTATAATTCCTTGTTGAGTGAGTATGGTGTGTTAGGATTTGAATATGGTTATGCGCTTTCCAGCCCGGATAACCTGGTGATTTGGGAAGCACAATTCGGTGATTTTTGCAATGGAGCCCAAACGATTATTGATCAGTTTATTGCGTCCGGGGAGCAGAAATGGAATCGTATGAATGGTGTTACTTTATTGTTACCCCATGGTTATGAAGGTCAGGGCCCCGAGCATAGCAGTGGTCGTATGGAACGTTTCCTGTCATTGTGCGCAGAAATGAATATGGTGGTAACCAATGTTACTACAGCAGCCAACTTTTTCCATTTGCTCAGGCGACAATTGGCATGGCCATTCCGGAAACCCCTGGTAAATTTTTCACCAAAGGCCAATTTGCGTTCCCATGCTGCCTACAGCCGGGAAATTGAGTTTACTTCAGGTAATTTCCAAGAAGTAATCGATGATGCATTTTGTGATGAAAAAGAAGTACGGAAGGTATTGCTCTGCAGTGGGAAAATATATTTTGAACTGGAAGAAAAACAATTGACGGATAAACGAAAAGATGTGGCTATTATACGGATGGAACAAATTTATCCCCTGCCGGCCGGGGCATTGGATGCATTGTATAAAAAATACAATAAAGCCGTATGGTTCTGGGTGCAGGAAGAACCTTTAAATGCAGGCGCAGCGTCATACCTGAAAATGAATATGGAGAATATTAATTTTGGTGTTATCAGCAGGCATGCCAGCGCTTCCCCGGCAACCGGTTATGCAAAAGTGCATAAACAGGAGCAGGCAGATATTATTGAAACAGCATTTTCTATATAAAATATTTACTTTTAGAAAAATTTATTGACTTATAAAGTTTGTAAAGGCAACATACTATGATAGAAATTAAAGTTCCAGCGGTAGGCGAATCGATTAGTGAAGTGACCCTTTTGAAATGGGTAAAAAAGGATGGCGAATATGTAGATCGTGATGAAGTGATTGCAGAACTCGAAAGTGAAAAAGCCACTTTTGAGGTAAATGCAGAAATGGCCGGCACACTAAAAACCATTGCAAAGGAAAATGACACGTTGCAAATTGGTGATGCTATTGCCACAATTGACGAAACTGCCCAAAAACCGGCAGCTGCCTCCGGGGAAGTAGCAACCACAAGCCAGCAGACTCCGGCTGCACCGGCTCAAGTCGACAAAAAGGAAACTAAAGCGGAGGTGATTCAATCAGATATTACGGTTGTACCACCAGAAAATCAGCAAATCAAAGCCACTCCGGTTGCTTCGCGGATTATTGCAGATAAAAAAGTTGATGTTTCTTCTATAACAGCTACCGGCACGCATGGCCGTATAATGAAAACCGATGTCCTCGAGGCATTGGCACATCCGGGCAAAAAAGCTTTTGAAGGACAGGAATTATTTTCCCGGAATACCCGGAAAGAACGCATGAGCAATCTGCGTAAAACCATTTCCCGCAGGCTGGTGGAAGCAAAAAACACAACGGCTATGCTCACTACTTTTAATGAAGTGGATATGGGCCGTATCATGGAAATAAGAAAGGCACATAAAGATAAATTCAAGGAACAACATGGCGTCAACCTCGGCTTTATGAGTTTCTTTGCCAAAGCAAGTGCTATTGCACTAAGTGAATGGCCTGCTGTCAATTCCATTATTGATGGAGATGAACTTATCCACCATGATTATGTAGATATCAGTATTGCCGTGAGTACCCCACGCGGTT
This sequence comes from Parafilimonas sp., assembly GCA_039811225.1. Classification (GTDB taxonomy): domain Bacteria; phylum Bacteroidota; class Bacteroidia; order Chitinophagales; family Chitinophagaceae; genus JAFDXJ01. The sequence continues at coordinate 19,217 of JBDHYG010000007.1, read as the reverse complement.
TAACCGTACCGGTAATTAGAAATGTAGAAAGCCTGAGCATGGCTGATATTGAGAAAAAAGTTGTGGAGGTGGCTACTAAAGCACGCGATAATAAACTCACTATGGAAGAATTACAGGGGGGCACATTTACCATCACCAATGGGGGCGTTTTTGGCAGCCTCATGAGTACGCCTATTATTAATATGCCACAAAGTGCTATCCTGGGTATGCATAAAATTCAGGAACGACCCATGGTTATTAATGGCGCCATAGTAATAAGACCAATGATGTACCTGGCAGTAAGCTATGATCACCGGGTGATTGATGGCCGGGAAAGTGTGGGATTCCTGGTTCGTATCAAAGAATTATTGGAAAATCCTGAACTGATGTTATTTGGCAAAGACCCGGTGAAAACTTTACTGGAGCTTTAATTCATGTACATTACTAATTGCCCGGTACCTGGCCTTATCCTTCTTAAACGAAAGGGCTAATGCGCAGACTACAAGCCTATCTTCAGCATGCTGAACAAATACTACTTGCCTACCAGGGTGATTCTCCCTTTGTACTATTTATTAAAAATTTTTTCCGGCAGGATAAAAAATATGGCAGCCGGGACCGCAAAGCGATTAGTGAACTTTGTTATGCTTATTTCCGTTTAGGCAATGTGCTGCCGGAGATACCGGTAAAAGAAAAAATGCAAGTTGGCTTATTTCTCTGCTCTTCTTCTTTGAAAGATTGGGAAGAAATTTTTCCGAATGATTGGCCTTTAGATCCTTCTTTAGATAACCAACAGAGAATTTTTTATATTCAAAAAAAATATCCAACATTTTCTGTTGATTTACTTTTCCCTTTACCCGCTGAAATTTCCGGCAGGATTGATAAAAACAAATTTGTGCTATCGCATTTTTCCCGGCCGGACTTATTTATTCGTTGCCGTCCGGGTAAAGAAAAAATGGTTGAAGAGAAGTTGCGACAACATCAAATCCAATATCAATTTTTACAAGAAGCTTGTATGGCTTTGCCTGTCACAACCAAACTGGATACGATTCTACATCTCAATGAAGAAGCGGTTATCCAGGATTATTCTTCCCAACAAACAAGCCTGATTTTTAAAAACCTTTCACCACGTACTGTGTGGGATTGTTGTGCGGGAAGTGGGGGGAAGTCCATTCTTGCCAAAGATGTTTTACCCGATTTTCAATTATATGTTTCGGATACCCGGAAAAATATTTTGCATAACCTGCAAACCCGTTTTCGACAGGCCGGCATTGCGCATTATCATATATTACAAACGGATCTGGCTAAAGGCAAGCCGGCTATTAAAGAAAAATTTGATTTAGTGCTCTGCGATGCGCCCTGTAGTGGCAGTGGTACCTGGGGCAGAACACCGGAATGGCTTCTTTTTTTTAAGGAAACTGCTTTAACACAATTTGCAGGTTTGCAAAAAAACATTATTCGTCATACCATTGGCCAGGTTGAAGAAGGCGGCTATTATTTGTATATCACCTGTTCTGTTTTTACCAAAGAAAATGAAGAAGTCATTGATTTTATCATGCAGCATTTTCCTTTTTCCCTAATTGAGATGCGTTATTTTACCGGTTATGAAAATCGTGCAGACACGATGTTTGCTGCTTTATTGAAAAAGAAATAAGAATTAATTTTCTACACGTAAAAGATTAATCCTAAACCCATAACTATCATCTGCATAAGAAGCCGGTGGGGGTGTTGTCTGCCAGGTCCAGTGTAAAAAATCTTTATACACCAGCCCGATGCCTTTGCCATATACTTCCACGGAGTAATTTCTTTGTTGGTAATAAAGGGGATTAAAAGGGCCGGGAGGGGAAGTCTCATCCGCCTGTAAAACTGTTACAGATAGATCGATCGGGCCCATTAGACTATTGAATGTTTTATTATTATCCTGATATATATAATCCCAGTTATCCATGTATTGTACCGGAGAGTTTGCAGAGCGGGTGTCAATATATGTATTTCCCTTCCAGGAAAAACCTTCACGCATCGGTTCTGCGAGTTTGATGAAGCGGAAGTTGTGATCGTCCATCACTTCAATGGTATTCTGTGTAGGTGTGATATAATAGGTGGAAAGTGCCTGCCATCCGGTTTGTTCAAGTGTGTCGGTAATAAACCGGAAAACCCGGAATGATAACCTGCCCTGGTTGTCAAGTACGGTATCGGAAATCACATCTTTCAAATGATAACTATGGATGACAAGCGCCTGGCCAAATGAAGTGGTTACGGTAGAATCCAGGCGGTAAACCAGGGTGTGCCCGACTGCCAAAGGATAATAATCCGTTAATGCAGGTAAGGGCAATTGCTCGGAAATCTTCGAGCAACTGCTCCACGTTGTTGCCAGTGAAAGAATTAGAATAACCGAAAAATATTTCTTCATTTTTTAGGCTACTAATTTTAAATCTAAAGCCGGATTTTTCATTGAAGATATAACGAAAAAATTGCGGAAAAGATATCTGCAAGGTTAATTCCTTTTTTCCAAAACCCTTACTTTATTTAGAAAGAAAACCCTGTTGTATAATTCCGCCGCCTATTACATCATCTCCTTCATAGAATACGGCGCTTTGTCCCGGGGCAATACTTTTAATGGGTTCATAAAATCGTACTGAAACCGCCTGCACATCTATTGGATACAGGTTGCTTATGGCTGCACGGGTTTTATACCGGATTTTTGTTTCCGCTTCCATGCCGGGCGAAACATGATCATATTTCATCCAATTTATTTTGGATACCTGCATTTCATTTTGGTTCAGATCTTCTTCATCTCCCAGTACAATGGTATTTGTTTCCGGGTCAATAGCGGTAACATACGCGGGTTTTCCCAATGCTATCTCCAGGCCTTTGCGTTGTCCAATAGTGTAAAATGGGTAACCTTTATGATGACCGAGTTTTTCTCCTTTCTTGTTGACGAACCAGCCATTAGATACTTTTTCTTCCAGGCCGGCAACGCGCCGTTTTAAAAATCCACGGTAGTCATTGTCAGGGACAAAACAAATCTCATAGCTTTCACTTTTTTTAGCTAATTCTTCATACCCCATATCTAAGGCCATTTGCCGGATAGCTGTTTTCCGGTATTGACCAAGTGGCATTATGGTCCGGGAAAGCAAGTCTTGTTCCAGGCCCCAGAGTACATAGCTCTGATCTTTTGTTTCATCTACACCTTTGGATATATAGTACCGTCCATTGGAATGGGTATGTACCGATGCATAATGACCGGTGGCAATAAAATCGCAGTCCATAGCATTCGCCCGTTTCAGCAGGGCGCGCCATTTGATATGGGTATTGCACATCACGCATGGATTGGGTGTGCGGCCGGCAATATATTCTTCCACAAAATTGTTGATAACAAAATCACCAAACTCTTCCCGGATATCGAGGATATAATGCGGGAAGCCATGGTGTACGGCGGCTTGTCGGGCATCCTGGAAACTATCTATATTACAGCAACCGGTTTGCTTATGGCTGCCACCACTGGAGGCATAGTCCCAGGTTTTCATGGTTATCCCTACTACTTCATATCCTTCCTGGTGCAACATGAGCGCGGCAATTGTACTGTCAATCCCCCCACTCATAGCTACCATCACTTTCCCTTTACGGCTCATGGTAAAAATTTTTGCAAAGATAATTTAAAGTGGGGAGATGCAGGAATGCAGCTTGTTAAAGAGGAATGAGGAAGTATTACATGTAAATAATGGTAAGACCTGGAAGTAAACTTTTTTCTGTCTTTTATAAAGTAGTGTCCTTCAAATAAGACAGGCCGTAAGCATTCTCCTTTATTAATATTATTTTTGCTCTTCTTTTTTAAATAAAGTGTACACAAAATAAAAAGTTAGTTGATTCATGATAAATAATGTATATGTCCTGGATGCTATCCGAACACCGATTGGCCGGTTTGGTGGCAAACTGAGTCATACCCGGCCCGATGATTTATTGGCCTTGGTTATCCGGAAATTAATGGAAAGAAATAAGGAGGTTGATCCGGCCCAAATTGAAGATGTGATTGCTGGCGCTGCTAACCAGGCCGGGGAAGACAACCGTAATGTTGCCCGCATGGCGGCTTTATTAGCAGACCTGCCCTTATCGGTTGCAGGCAATACAGTGAATCGCTTATGTGCATCAGGGCTGCAGGCCATTATGGATGCCAGCCGCGCTATTGCCTGTGGTGATGGAGATTTTTATATTGCTGGTGGGGTGGAAAGTATGACAAGGGCACCGTTTGTTTTGGCAAAGCAGGAAACAGCCTGGGGGCGGAAAACTGAAATCTTTGATACCAGTATTGGCTGGCGTTTTACCAATCCTGCCCTGGCTGCTTTGCATCCTCCTTTTGCTATGGGAGAAACTGCTGAGAATGTAGCTAAAAAGTGGAACATTTCCCGGGAAGAACAGGATGTTTTTGCGTTGGCATCACAACAAAAATATTTTGCAGCTAAAGCAGCGGGTAAATGGGCAGAAGAAATTGTGCCGGTAGAAATAGTGGAGCAAAAGAAAAAAGCTCTCTTTTCAGATGATGAACATCCCCGGGAAACTTCTTTAGAAAAATTAGCATCTTTAAAACCCGCTTTTGTCCGGGATGGAACGGTGACTGCCGGAAATTCCAGTGGCATAAATGATGGTGCGGCTGCACTCTTACTAACCAATGAGCAAGGCTTAAAATTAAGTGGCCATAAGCCTTTGGGAAAAATCATCAGTATGGCTGTTGCCGGTGTGGATCCGGCTTATATGGGTATTGGCCCGGTACCGGCAACCCGGAAAGCGTTGAAGCGGGCAGCACTTTCTATAGATGATATTGACCTGATAGAATTGAATGAGGCGTTTGCCGCCCAAAGTATTGCCTGTATTCGAGATTTGCAATTAAAACCGGATATTATCAATGTCAATGGTGGGGCCATAGCCCTCGGCCATCCGCTTGGTTGCAGTGGCGCCCGTATTGCAACTACATTGTTGTATGAAATGAAAAGACGCCAGGTAAAATATGGCCTGGCTACCATGTGCGTGGGAGTAGGACAGGGAGCTGCCATGATTTTTGAAGCACTGTAAAAAACCTGCAGCAATAAATTAGCCTATTAATGGCCGCTGCATCGGGCGATACCGGATTTTGCTTTTTGATCTAATGAGTTTTTATACTCATGATCTTTCATGGCAATACATTTTTTGAAATATTGTATTGCACGTTCTTTCTGGCCATCTTCTTCATAAATATACCCAATCTGTAAAGCAGCTCGTGCCGCAAAATATTCTGTCCTGTTTTTCCCTAATTCCATTGCCAGTAAATACATTTGAACAGCCTCTGTATCCCTTCCCAGGTCATCATAAATCCGGCCAACACGATACGCAAATTCCAATTTATCTTCCGGTCGGGTGAAGTCGCTGGCACTTTTCCCTACCAATAATTTTAATGCTTCAGTATGGTACCCCCCATCACTCAGAATCCGGGCTTTAAGTAAAAGCATATTTGGCCATTTACCCGATGCGGCGTCTTTGTTGGCTTGTTTATCGGCATCTGTTTGGGTATTCCCATTTTTCAAAACCAATAACCTGGTTTTATTGGCCGCCTCATTATTCCCCATTAAATAATAACACCAACTCAGTTTTTCATAACAATCTTTTACATAAAACTTTCCTTTGAACTCATCCAGGAAATGTTGGAAATAGCGGGCAGATTCTGCCAATTGTAATTGGTGCAATTTGATATAACCCATTTCAAAATCCCAAACAGGTGTTTGCAGGTATTGTGATGAGGGGTTCCTGCCTTTTATGACCGCTTCGGCATAATCCGTTTTCTTGGCATTGATCGCCAGGTTGGCTGCCATATAAGCCAGCAAGTGGTTGTTGCGCAGGTCAAGATCTTTTTGATTTATATAGGCAAAGACTTTATCCTGGTCATTTTGAATATAAAATAAAATGTAACAATAATAGAAACTGGCTTCATTGAAAAATAATTTGGCCAATGGATCATTGCTATTGACAAAACTTAACATCAGTTTCATGCCTTCCTGGATATTGCCACTGATACCAAATAAACTGGCCAGCCATTTATAGCCATCCGGTATAGTGCCGGCAACGACCAGCATGGGCGCATACACCATATTATTGGGTTCGAAGGAGGGATACTTTTTCCGGTTGTCTTTGATCAGGCCAAAAGCTTTTCGAAAATCCCAACCGGCAGCCCAGGTCTTCGAAAATTTAATTTCCACAGAAGCCTTTTGCATATAAATGATGGCCTTGCAATACAGGTAAAAGGGGGAATTCGAAGGCCCATCTTCCACCCGGTCGATACGATCAGAAAAATGGGAGATGCGTTGATCATATTGCACCGGATCTTCATTGAAGAACAATACAAAAAAATCAATATAACTCTCCAGTAATTCCGGGATCAGGTTATCGGGGTTTTGCTGGCGTTCCTGGTTGATGAGGGCCTGGCCGGCATCCAATTTCAGGCAGATGATTTGTTGATACGCCTGTTGGCAGGTGGCATTATAATCAAATACTTTTTCCGCATGTGCATGGGATAGAGGAAGCATGAAAAATGACAGGATGCATAACAGGTAACGAGCTATTCTTTTATTTGCTATCAACGTAAACAACATTTAGGAAATAAGGCGGAGTGTTTTCATTATACGACCGAAAATAAAAAAGGATGCCAGAAGAAGCATCCTGATTTTTTAAATTGCAAAGCCTTTAACAAAATTATTTTATTTCAGTGCCGGCATTTAGTTCATCATCCACTAAAATACGGCCACAGTTTTCACAGATAATAACTTTTTTCCGCTGGCGGATTTCGCTTTGTTTCTGTGGGGGTATCGCATTGTAGCAGCCACCACAGGCATCTCTTTCAACAGGTACTACGGCCAGGCCATTCCGGTAACTGTTGCGGATGCGGTCATACGAAAACAATAAACGTTCATCTGTAGCTGCCCGGGCTGCTTCACTTAATTTTTTATATTGATTCTCCTCTTTTTCAGTTTCCACGATTATCTTGCCCAGCTCATCCTGCTTGGTTTTTAAAATGGTTTCTTTGGAAGCAAGCAGTTTTTTAGCATTTTCCAGTTCGGCAGCTTTTTCATTTAATTCCACGCTCACATCACGGATATTTTTTTCCGCATGCTGAATTTCCAATTGCTGTAATTCCAATTCTTTATTGATGGCTTCAAACTCCCGGCTGTTCTTTACATTATCATGTTGCTTCTCATATTTGGCAATCAGTTCCGTTGCTTCTTTGATGGTTTCCTTCCGTTGTTCAATAAACTCACTGATCCCATTGATTTCTTCTTCTATCCTGGTTTTCCTGCTGTTAAGCCCATGGATTTCATCTTCCAGGTCATGCACTTCCATTGGTAATTCACCTTTCAGGATTTTAATGCCATCGAGCTTGCTATCGATTTTTTGCAATTTTACCAGGGAGGATAACTTTTCTTCAACAGAGTATTCTTTTACGGCTGCCATACGTTAATGTTGATTTTTAACCCCATACATCTGATTATCAGGAATAAAATACAGGGTTGGTGCGTATTTTTGTTTTAAGGACGGCAAAGTTAGGGAATTTCTCCCGCAAAAAATCAAACAATAATGTTATAGTAAATTGTTCGGTTTCCCAATGCCCGGCATCAGCAAAAACAATTTTCCCGTCAGCATCAAAAAATTCATGGTATTTTATATCGGAAGTCAGGTAAAAATCGGCGCCACAGGCAATGGCATCCGGCAGCAGAAAACTTCCGGCTCCGCCACATATAGCAACATACCGGATTTGCTTGTTTAATAACCGGGTATGTTTTAAAACCTGTAGTCCCAACTTTTCCCGGATGGCTCTTAAAAATGCTTTTTCTCCTATAACCCTGGGTAAACGGCCAATGATCCCGGCTCCCAGTAAATGGCTGGTATTTTCCAATTGAATAATTTCATAGGCAACTTCCTCATACGGGTGATTGGCTTTTAAAGCCTTGAGTAAAGGGCCTCTTAAGCGGGCCGGAAACAGCACTTCTATTTTTATTTCCTGCGTAATTTCCCGTTTACCTCTTTTGCCGGAGAACGGATGGGTATTTTTCCCGGGTTTGAAGCTCCCGGTTCCTTCAACGGAGAAACTGCATTCCGAGTAATCACTGATATGTCCCCCACCGGCGGCAAACAAAGCATCCAGTAATTTGTCCTTATAGGCCGGCGGCACATACGTATATAACTTTTGCAATAGCCCATCGAGAGGGCGTAAAACTTTTCGCTCCTGCAATCCAAATAAATCGGCAATTTTTCCATTCACTCCCTGCATGATATTATCCAGGTTGGTATGAATGGCATATAAAGCAATATCATTTTTTATAGCCAGGATAATGGCGCGTTCCACATAATTCTTCCCGGTAATTTTTTTCAGGCCATGAAAAATAATTGGATGATGCGAAACAACGAGGTTGCATCCTTTTTTTATCGCTTCTGCAATGACTTCTTCTGTTGCATCCAGTGAGCAAAGAATACCGGTACATTCTTGATGTAGGTTACCGGTGATGAGGCCGGCATTATCATATTTTTCCTGGTATCCGGGGGGTGCCCATTGTTCCAATTCATGGAGAATAGCAGCAATTTGCATTTGTCTTTTTTTTAAAATGAAAAATACCGCAACCCGGCACGTAATTCATTCCTGGCAGGCAGGTTGGGTATTGCCTGCAAGATATGAAGTTTGACTGGGCCTTTATGCTTTTCTTTGCGTTGGTAAATGGAAAAAATGCAAAGCGCAACCTATCTTTTTTTTAATGAAAAGTTGAAACCAGCAAATGACTTGTTACTGCCCGTGGCAAACCGTTCTTTTCGATATGGTGAAGGGTGCTTTGAAACAATGAAATATCGGGAAGGAAAAATTGAATTGCTGGATCTGCATTTGGAGCGTCTGTTTTTTTCCATGGAGCGACTGCAATTGCAACGGCCCGTTTTTTTTACTAAAAATTTTTTTACTGAAGCGGTAAAGCAATTAGTACAGAAAAATAATACAGGTACTCTCGCCCGGATTCGATTGGTGACATTTGGTGGAAGTAATAATTTATTTGAAATAAATCACGAGGCAGCCAATATTGTCATTGAATGTTTCCCTTTGGAGCAAACTGGCTGGCAAAAGGAAGGTCTTCGATTAGATTTTTATACGGATGCGCGAAAATCTGTTGATCAATTTGCCAATATCAAGAGTAATAATTTCCTGACTTATTGTATGGGCGCCAAATGGGCGAAACAACAGCAACTGGATGATGCTATACTATGTAATAACCACAATGCTATTGCAGATACAACGATCGCTAATATTTTTATTGTAAAAGATGGTATAGTATTTACACCACCTTTATCCGATGGATGTGTAGCCGGTGTAACCCGCCGATATTTGTTACAAAGAATGATTGCGGCGGCTATTCCGGTCCAGGAAAAATCATTGTTGAAAAATGAGCTGGAATCTGCTTCAGAGGTCTTTCTTACCAATAGCATTTTTGGCATCCGCTGGGTAAAACAAATCGGGCAGAACCAATACAGTTATGCCTTTTCCAGGAAGCTATGGCAGGATTTTTTCCCGGTTCCCTGAAATAAATCGTTTATTGCGCAAATAACGATTGAGTGGAAAGTTGATGTAAACTTAATTCCGGGTGCAGTTGTGCATACACTTGCATCAAAACCTGTACGGCTTCTTTTCCTTCATCGCTAATAGCCAGTGAATATTGATTTACATATAAGTCAATATGCTGCTGCATAATTTCCGGCGCCATTTCCTGTGCATGTAGCCGCACAAACTCCGGCAGGTCATGTGCATGATATTGATAAGCATATTCCAGGCTTTGCTGAATCAAGGCATTTACTTTTAATTGAATGTCTCGTGGAAGCGTTCTTTTCATTACAATGCCACCTAATGGAATAGGTAAGCCGGTTTTTGTTTCCCAGTTCTCACCCAGGTCTGCTAATTGCAGGAGGCCTTTATCATGGTACGTAAACCGGTTTTCATGAATAATCACTCCTGCTGCCGCTTCTTCATTTAATACGGCGTCTTCAATTTGATCAAAAGGTAAAAAGAGTTTATTCCCTGCCTGTGGAAATAAATAGGAGAAAAGTAAATGTGCCGTGGTATGTTGTCCCGGTAATACAATTTTTTGCTGATTCAATTCAACCGGTGGAATCATTTTTTTGGCAATCAATAAAGGCCCGGCCCCTTTTCCCAAAGCGCCACCACTGGGTAAGACAATATAATTTTTCGATACCAACGGGAGTACGCCATAACTGATTTTTGCAATATCCGGGATGCCGGCGATAGTTTGTTCATTTAAAGTTTGAACATCCGCAAATGTGGTCTTGAATTGAAAGGCTCCTGTATCAATCTTGCGATTTACCAGCGCATCAAAAATAAATGTATCATTGGGGCAGGGTGAGATATGCAGGGTCAATTTCATGCACAATTATATTGAAATACCAGGCAACAAAGCCAAATATTTTTCCAGGTTTTTTCCAAGATTATCTAACGCTTTTTGCAATTGCCATTTTTGTTTATCCCGTTCGCCCACCAGGTTGCTGCTGGTACGCATTTGTATAAAAGGAATTTTCAGCATCAGGCAAACATAGTGAAATGCAGCGCCCTCCATGCTTTCCATGGCAGGTTGATATTTTTCCCTATACAAGGCTATTCTCTTTTGACTTGTCGTTATTTCGTTTACAGTAATGGCATCTACTTCCGGGAGCTGCAGCAGGTTGTATTTTGGCAACCATGGGTTGTGTAATTTTTTCCCGTGATAAGGAATGGTGTTCTCCCGGAGTAGCCCGAGATCAAAAAGATCATGCCAGGTATCCGGTTCTTCCACACCGGTATCGGCAAACAAGTCATTGCTGATAATATAGGTTTCACCTAATTGCTCAACATTCGTAAAACTACCAGAAATGCCCACCTGGATTGCCAGGTCGGGTTTATTCTTCAGGAAGTCATGTGTAAGAGAAAATAGCGTGGCAGGCGTACCTATCCCGGATCGATGTGATGTAAATGAAATAGAAGTTTCCCCGTTATTAGCAGGAAGATGATTTTGTATTTGTTGCCATTCGATTGGACTGGCTGCGGTTACCACAATTTGCATGATGACAAAGTACGTTGTAAAAGTTTATATATACATGTAAGAAATATCCCGGATTGAAAATGAAAAGAGAAAAACCAACCTGCTTAAACTATCCTTAACTTTGCCAAAAGTTTTGACAGCAATGGTTTACCTCACTCGTGTTGAACATTTTAATGCGGCGCATAAATTGTATAATCCTGCCTGGAGCCGGGAACAGAATGAAGCAGTATTTGGAATTTGTGCCAATGAAAACTGGCATGGTCATAATTTTGATTTGCATATAACCATTAAAGGGCAGGCCGATCCCGAGACCGGCTTCCTGATGGACGTAAAAAAATTAAAAGCCTTGATCCTGGAGCATGTCATTAACAAAGTGGATCATAAAAATTTAAACCTGGATGTCCCCTTTTTAAAAAATAAAATGTGCAGTACAGAAAACCTGGCCATGGGAATTTGGGACCAGTTGGTGCCGCATTTACCCGGTCATGTTACCCTGCATTGTGTAAAGCTTTTTGAGACCCCTCGCATCTATGTGGAATATTATGGTGAAGAGAAATGAATTTATCAAACATGATATTTTTCCTATCTTGTGCCAATGAATGAATCCGTTTCGGTTTTTCGTAAAGAACATTTTAACGCAGCACACCGGTTACATAATCCCGCCTGGGACGAAGCAAAAAACGATGCCATATTCGGGAAATGCAATAACCCCCATTACCATGGCCATAATTATGAATTGATAGTAAAAATCACCGGGGTACCTGATCCGCAAACCGGTTATGTAATGGACATGAAAGCATTGAGTACATTAATTAAGAAAGAAGTCCTGGATAAATTTGACCATAAAAATCTGAACCTGGATGTGCCGGAATTTAAAAACCTGAATCCAACGGCAGAAAATATTGCCATCGTGATTTATCATTTATTGCGAAAGCATATTTCACCTGATTACCAACTTGTCATCCGCTTGTATGAAACCGAACGCAACTTTGTAGAATATCCGGCTTAATCCAAGTTTTAAAAAGAATATATGTCATATAAAAAAGAAGAACATTATGATGAAGGCACCACTTTATTGCTGAGTGAAAAGTACAGGGAGGTGTTGTCTTTATTGGGAGAAAATACAACCCGTGAGGGCCTGATAAAAACACCGGAAAGAATGGCGAAAGCCATGCAGTACTGCACCCAGGGCTATGAAATGAATGCAATTGATATTTTGAATTCAGCTAAATTTCATGAAGATATCAGTGAAATGATTATTGTAAAAGATATTGAATTATACAGTATGTGCGAGCACCATATGCTCCCATTTTTTGGGAAAGCACATATCGCGTATATCCCCAATGGCTGGATAACCGGGCTGAGCAAACTCGCCCGCGTGGTGGATGTGTATGCCCGGCGGCTGCAGGTACAGGAAAGACTGACTACGGAAATCCTGGGAGCTATCCGGGATGCCCTGCAACCATTGGGGGTAGCCGTAGTAATCGAGGCGCAACATCTTTGTATGATGATGCGTGGTGTGCAAAAACAAAATTCCATTACGACCACTTCCGCCTTTTATGGGGAGTTTGAAAAACATACTTCCCGAAGTGAATTCATGCGATTGGTGAGTGGTAGCTTGCGATAATTTTTTATTTAACTTCATTTAAAAATTAAATTCTACCAGATGGGCAAACATGCATACATTTTTCCCGGCCAGGCATCACAATTTCCGGGTATGGGCAAAGAGTTATATGATAGCAAAGAAGCTACCAGAAACTTATTTGATAAAGCAAATGAAATCCTGGGCTTTAATATCCGGGAAATTATGTTTCATGGTACAGCAGATGATTTAAAACAAACCCGGGTAACGCAGCCTGCTGTTTTTCTGCATTCAATTGCTGCCTGGCAATCCATTGAGAACCCCCGTCCTGATATGGTTGCGGGTCATTCCCTGGGTGAATTTTCAGCACTGGTGGCCAATCAATGCTTATCATTTGAAGAGGCCCTGCAATTGGTGAGCCTGCGGGCAGAAGCCATGCAAAAAGCCTGTGAGCAAAATCCATCTACCATGGCCGCCATCCTTGCTTTAGATGATAATAAAGTGGAAGAAATTTGTGCACAGGTCCAGCGAGAAACCGGTGAAGTGGTTATTGCGGCTAATTATAATTGCCCCGGCCAATTAGTCATAAGTGGTTCTATCAAGGGTGTGGAAACAGCCTGTGAGAAAATGAAAGCCGCAGGAGCTAAACGAGCTTTACTTTTACCGGTAGGTGGTGGTTTTCATTCCCCCTGTATGGCACCGGCACAGGAAGAACTGGAAAAAGCGATTCGAACTGCTCATTTTCAGAAACCCATTTGCAAAGTATATCAAAATGTAGATGCCCTCCCGGTAGATGATCCGGTGATCATCCAGGAGAACCTGATAAATCAATTGACCGCTGCCGTACGTTGGTCGCAAACCATACAGCATATGATCCAGGATGGAGCGGATCAGTTTACCGAAACCGGCCCCGGAAAAGTATTACAGGGCCTGGTAGCCAAAATTGACCGCGGGGTGCAGGTCAATGGTATTTCCTGAGCAGGTAATATTTTATTAATTAAAAAATCCGGGATTTTTTTTAATGCCCGGATTTTTTTTGGTTTTTTATCTAATATTGACATTTGTTTTTATTCTCGTAACCTTCAATTGTAAAAAATCAAACAAATTTTATGAAAAAAGTTTTGCTGGTAACAGCAATCATGGGCGGGATGATCGGATCATCTTTTGCTCAAAACAAAACAAACTGGTGGCGGCAGATGAATGATAATGCACTCACCCAAACCGGTAAAAATGTTTTTGAAAGAAATTATCAGCCGGATGCGTACAAGGTTTTTCAACTGGATGAAATCAATATGGCTTATTTCTTAAACCATACCCCATCCATCAAAAAAACAAAAGTAGCAGAATCCGGGTCCATCATTACCGTACCTGTTTCGGACGGAACAATGGAATCTTTCCGGGTAGTGGAGTTTTCTGTCATGTCTGATGAACTGCAGGCGAAGTATCCGGATATACGTGCATATACCGGTGAAGGTATTACACACCCCGGTTCAGTTATCCGTTTTGATATGACCCCTTTAGGTTTTCATGCCATGATCATTTCACCGGACAGGAAAACGATTTATATTAACCCGGTTGACCGCGAGCAGAAATATTATATTGTTTTTGATCGGGATCATTTGTCCAAACAAAAATCAGTTTTTGATTGTAGCATGGAAGCAGCTATTGATCAGCCATTCCAGGCAAATGCTGTGGCCAATAAAAATGCGGATGATGCGAAACTGCGCACCTATCGGTTAGCGCTCTGTGTTACTGGTGAATTCTCTCAGGCTTCCTTAAATGGAATGGGGGGCACCGATGCGCAAAAGAAAGCACATGTGTTGGCTGACCTTACAACTGACCTGGTGCGCGCTAATGGAATTTATGAAACAGATTTTGGTATCCACATGGAATTTGTGACTAATGAAACGGATATCATTTATCTCGATCCGGCAACGGATCCCTGGTCTGGCGTGAATACCTGGAATAACAAAACACAACAGACCTGCGATAATGTGATTGGGAATGCCAATTACGATATAGGCCATTTGATTGCCCATGTAAACAGCACCAATTCAAATAATGGGAATGCCGGTTGTATAGGTTGTGTTTGTAAAACCGGTAGTAAAGGCAGTGGCTTTAGTGCGCATACCGATGTGACCGGTGATCCGTTAGTGGTCGACTACTGGACGCATGAAATGGGACATCAGTATGGCGCGAATCATACTTTTGATTTTAGTAATGAAAATACGATTGCGCAAGTAGAACCCGGAAGTGGTTCCACTATCATGGGCTATGCCGGTATCACTGGCGCTACAGATTTGCAACCGCATAGTGATCCTTATTTTAATGCCATCAGTATTCAGCAAATAACCGATTATATTAAGACCGGGCAGGGCGCTTGCGGAGTAGTAACCAATACAGGAGACCATACACCCACCGCCAATGCCGGTGCTAATTATACTATACCAAAAAGCACACCTTTTGCATTGACCGGCTCCGCTACCGATGCCGATGGCAGTGATGTGTTATCGTATTGTTGGGAACAGATAGATCGCTTTATTAGTGGATCTTCTAATAAATATCCCAATGCAACCGTAACCACCGGCCCGGTATTCAGATCGTATTTACCTACATCTTCAGTGACGCGTGTATTTCCAAAATTGAGTTCTATTTTAGATGGCACCAATACCAATAAATGGGAAGTGTTACCAGGTGTCAACCGCACATTGAATTTCCGGTTTACCGTGCGGGATAATCATGCAAATGGAGGAAACAATAACAGTGATGATGCCGTCATTACCGTTACCTCTACGGCAGGGCCCTTTAAAGTAACCCAACCGAACACGAATGTATCCTGGACCGGGAATACCGCACAAACCATTACCTGGGATGTAGCCAGTACAAATACCGGCTCCGTAAATTGCAGTAATGTAAAAATTTCTTTAAGTACAGATGGCGGGCAAACTTTCCCGACCGTATTAACAGCCAGTACACCCAATGACGGATCAGAAACACTTACTATGCCGAATGTAACTTCTTCCAATTGCCGGATTAAAATAGAAGCCGTGGGCAATATCTTCTTTGATATTTCCAATACCAATTTTACGCTGACTGCCGGAGGTGCACAATGCCCGGGTATTTATGACCAAACCGTTCATAGCCGGTATGGAACCGCCGTGGCCATTCCATTTGATACGGATATTGACGGTACACTGGAAACCGGTACCTCAAAGGATTTTTATTCTTTCACTATTACCAATGGAGGAACAATTAGTTTATCCCTGGATAACCTTGCAGCAGATTTTGATTTATTCTTATATGATGCATCCAAAACATTGATTGCCCGTTCGAGAAAACGGGGTACCTTGGCAGAAGCAATCAATACAACTGTTTCCACAGGTTTGTATTATGTAAAAGTAAAACCATACAATGGTGCCAGCAGCACACAATGTTATACATTGAATGTGGCATTGGGCAGTGCATCGAAATTTGCACAACCGATTTCGGAAGAATCAATGGACATGCGTGCCTATCCAAACCCGGTGCATGATATGTTGACTTTGCATATTCCGAAGTTTGCTCCTACGGATATGCTGACAATTTATGACATGAATGGAAAAGTAATGGTAGCACAAAAAATCACCCAAAGCAATATGATCATCAATGTTCAGAAATTTGTTAAGGGGATGTATTTTGTAAAAATTACGGAAGCAGATGGTGATGAAGCGTACAGCGCCAAATTCCTGAAACAATAATTTTCTTTTAAAAAAATAGAAGAAGCTGCTTCATTTTTTGAAGCGGCTTCTTTGTTTTAGGGAATGGCGGGAGATAGTGTTTTTGAAAGTAAAAAGATGAAAGCTCGAGTTTTAAGGTAATGTACTAAAAATGGTTGGTGACTAAATTGAATAAAATCCTTTTATTGTTTTTATCAACTAAAAGAAATCAGTAACAATATTCTTATCTCCCTTAATCAATTTTTAGAAATAATCTTTATTGCCTCATTTCAATTTCTTTTCACGTATCATGGTGGCTGTTTTATCTGGCATCTCTTTTACATGTACCATCTTTCACGGAATTTGACCAGAAGTGTAATAGCTGAGCCCTTCATTATATTGCTGTAATCGGGCAACAGGAATTTGTGTAGATCCTTTTAATAAGTAACATCAGCCAGGCCTTAGAATATGTAAACAGAAAAAGACATAAAATACAATTTACCTGTTTTTGGAGTTTTAAGATTTAAATGGCTATGAGAAGATAGTGAAGTGAATTATTGTTTTGATAGAAAAAACAAAAGCCCTGTTACCAGGGCTTTTGCGGACCGGACGGGACTCGAACCCGCGACCTCCGCCGTGACAGGGCGGCATTCTAACCAACTGAACTACCGATCCAATAATAAAAAAGGACTTATTTTCAAATGTACCTCGAATCCGTCTCTCTCTATGTCCGTAGAGACCAACAGAACTCGATCCAAAAATTTAAAAACACTACTTTTAATATGTAAAAAGAACTAAATATTTTCCTGTTATCTATCTGAATGGCAAGGGATTAAAAACTTTCTGCTAATTTAGCATCCCAACATTCATTTTCAGGACGGCAAAGATAAGGGTATTCCTTTTTTGAACAAATCTTTCTTTTCAAGAAATTGAAATTGTATTTTTACAAAACATAGTAAGAGATATGCCAACATACCCCAATAGACAATTCCTTGATTTTGAAAAACCTATTAAGGAATTATATGAGCAGATTGACCAGGCAAAAAAGCTGGCAGAGAAGAATCAAAAAATTGATTATAGCGGTACCATCCAACAATTAGAACAGGCCATTCTGGACAAACGTAAAGATATTACGGAACATCTTACACCCTGGCAACGGGTCCAGCTGAGCCGGCATCCGGACAGGCCCTATACTACGAAATATATCCTGAAAATGACCAGCAATTTTATTGAATTGCATGGCGACCGCAATGTGAAAGATGATAAAGCTATGATCGGCGGATTTGGTGATTTGGATGGCCAGACTGTCATGTTTATTGGCCAACAAAAAGGGATCAATACAAAAATGCGCCAACAGCGGAATTTTGGCATGGCAAATCCAGAAGGGTATCGAAAAGCATTACGCCTGATGCGGCTGGCGGAGAAATTTGATAAACCCATTGTTACGTTAATAGATACACCCGGTGCATTCCCGGGGGCCGAGGCTGAAGAACGTGGCCAGGGAGAAGCTATTGCCCGTAATATTTATGAAATGATACGCCTGAAAGTGCCTGTCATTTGCGTGATCATCGGAGAGGGGGCCAGTGGCGGGGCATTGGGTATTGGAGTGGGAGATAAAATTCTGATGATGGAAAATACCTGGTACACGGTCATTTCACCGGAAAATTGCAGCTCGATATTGTGGCGCAGTTGGGATATGAAAGAAGTGGCAGCCGACCAGCTGAAACTTACTTCCAAGGATATGCTGGGTTTTGGCCTGGTAGATGATATCGTTCCAGAACCGGCAGGGGGCGCCCATTGGGATTATGATGAATCTTCACAAATATTAAAAGAACATATTCTGCAGGCATTAGCAGAAGTGAAAAGCCTATCCCCGGCAGAACGTATTAACAAACGGATTGAAAAATTTGGTAAGATGGGATTTTGGGATGAAGTCAATGATTAATTTTTCTTTGAATTTACTTGATAAAAATCAGTTTTAGAGTATGGCTAAACAAATGGACACTACCTTTCTGCATGGAACCGGTGTAGCATTGGTAACTCCCTTTCTTAAAAATGAAACCGTGGATTATGATGCCCTTGGAAAAATCATAGACCATGTTATCCAGGGTGGAGTGAATTTTGTTGTTACACTGGGTACCACGGGAGAAACCCCCACCTTATCTTTTGCTGAGAAAAAAGATTTAATTAATTATACCTATAAAATAGTAAATGGCCGGGTGCCGGTGATTGTGGGTGTAGGGGGAAACAATACAGCAGAAGTTTTACAGGATTTAAAGAACTTACCCTTAACAGAAGCTGCAGGTATATTGAGTGCAGTACCTTATTATAATAAGCCTTCACAAGAAGGTTTGTATTTGCATTTTAAAGCACTTGCTGCCCAGGCTCCTAAGCCAATTATCTTGTATAATGTACCGGGCCGTACCGGGAGAAACCTCTTTGCAGAAACAACGCTTCGCTTAGCACATGAAGTGGATAACATTGCCGGTATCAAGGAAGCCAGTGGCGATTTTGGTCAATGTATGCAAATCTTAAAAGATAAACCGGCACATTTCTGTGTAGTAAGCGGGGACGATGCGTTGGCATTGCCACAAATGGCCTGCGGTATGCAGGGTATTATAAGTGTAGCAGCCAATGCATTTCCACAGGAATTTTCTTCCATGATCCAAAATTGCCTGAACGGAAATTTTGCTGCTGCTAAAAAATTGAATGACTTCCTGATGTTGGCATACGATCTCATGTTTGCTGAGAATAACCCTTCCGGCGTGAAGGCTTTTATGTATGAACAAGGCCTATTGCAAAATGTCCTGCGCCTCCCGGTGTGTCCTTTATCAGAAAACCTGCATAAACGGGTGAAGCATTTCCTTGAAAATTATA
>JBDHYG010000006.1:0-118914 GCA_039811225.1 Parafilimonas sp. | reverse complement strand
ATTTTGGAAAGAAAATTGGATTATTGAAGATAGAATTTTTGTAAATTAGCAAGTCCTGAGTTATAAACTCAGGACAGCATTCGTAATTTTATTAAATCATTGAACACTCAGGATAACGGGGCTTGGATTGCCTAAAGGATACACCTTAGGAATGTTTGAAGTAAGAGCATACAGCGCACAATATGGAATTGACCCAAGCTCTTTGCCAAATTCTGATGCAGGTACGCCAAGCGACATGAGCGGAATTACTGAAGATTATATTTATGGAATTAAAGGCTCTGATGGAAGCTATCTATATCCAAGACCTAAAAATTGATTTACTATGAAGAACTTTTTTATACTAACAATTTTGTCTCTTATTACATTAAGTGCTTGTTCGCAAAAAATCATGCCGGGTAAATACGTTTACAAAGCCAACAAAAGTTATTTTGAAATTGATAAGAATAGTAATTACTATTTTTCTACTATTGGTGATGTACATGGAGTTTCTATGTTCTCTCAAGGAAAGGCTGTACTTAAAAATGACGAGATTACTTTTATTCCTGATAGCTCATATTTTTTTCACATCAGCGTTTTAAAATATTATTTTGACCCTTCACTTAAAGACAATAGAAAAATCATTCTGAATAATGCTGATAAGCACTTGGCCGGATTTGGTTTTAGTTTTAATAATGGCTCATCAAAATCAATTATAAATTTTGATAGCAATTGTACTGTTATTTATAAACCAGCATTGCCTTCTTACCAAGAAGGCTCACTCACTTTAAGGGCAAATTTTAAAGACAGCATTGT
The DNA here is from genome assembly GCA_039811225.1 of Parafilimonas sp. Taxonomy (GTDB): domain Bacteria; phylum Bacteroidota; class Bacteroidia; order Chitinophagales; family Chitinophagaceae; genus JAFDXJ01. The sequence continues at coordinate 118,122 of JBDHYG010000006.1, read as the reverse complement.
AATCTTACCTCGTTTATTACATGATTTTCTTGTTAGTAACACGATTGATTTTTTTGATGTAAACAATAATGACCCGAATAACAAACCATGGAATGTTTTAGAGTTAAACATTAACATCAATAGAGACATGTTTGCTTTTACAACATTGCCGCAGTACATTTTAAAAGGGAAGCAATTAGTAAAAAAAGATTGTCCTGTTTATGAATTAAACGAACAATAATTTAATTCTATAAGCAAAGCCGCAGAGATGCGGCTTTGTTTTAGAGAGCTTGCAGCTTCGCTGATTTTATCAGCCTGTCAATAGTGTAAAGAATGTGTTCCTTGTCTTTCTCAGGTAATTCAGAAATATCATTTAGCCGTTTAAGCATGGCAGTATCTTTAAAAATCTTCCCCCTCTCTCAACATTCCCAAAAATTAATCCTAACTTGGTATTCGTATAATGAAAGCAAGCCCACGATATAAAATAAGAGTTGGAGAGAACGGCATCTCCGGCAGCTATATCAGCCAGGTAGCATTTACGCCCGGCGACCCGAAGCAGCTTGTCCTGAAAAAAAACCTGCCTTTTGCAAAGCAGGTTTAGTTATCATCAACACCATTTTATTTTCCACCTCCCATGCCGCCCATGCCGCCGGACATATCCATATCGCCGCCATTATCTTTATTGTTTTTGCGCTTGAAGAGATTGGCATCTATTTTACCAAAGCGGTAACTTAAATTGATGCGCAATACCTGTGGGTCGCGATAGCGGGTGGATATCTGAGTGAAATAGGGTGACTCGGAATACGTTTTATTAACGGCAGTCCGGAAAATATCATTCATACTGAGGGATAAAGAAAGTGTATTGGTGCCTTTTATCTTCCAGTCTTTTTTCACCGCTAAATCAAAACTGTAATTGGGATAGATATATCCCTGGGAAGTACCCAGGCCGGCGCCGCCAAACCAGCCTCCCATACCCCGGCCACCACTATTCGGTGGTAAAATGGTCTTGGCCTGGTAATTTCCGGAAAACTGGATAGAGTAATTCTTCGGCAACCGGATATTGTTATTCCATTTACCAAACCAGCTGATACGTTGATTGCTCATATCCTGTTGTGCCGTACCACCATTGATGATAGAATTATATAAATTCAGGTTCAGGGTAAGGTCCCAAATTTTAAAGAGATTGATCCGGTTAGTCAGCTCCAGGCCATAAGACCAACTGTTATTGGCATTGGCATAGGTATTGAAAACTACCGTATCCTCGGGATTCAATGGGCTGGGGCCGATATACTGAAAATTAGTGATCAGGTTGGTCGTATGTCGCACATAAGCCGTTGCCAGGAAATTGGAATTATTGCCATAGGTAATATTATAAGATAATTCACCCAGGTCGGTAAATTCAGGCTTCAACCCGGCATTACCCACACTTAGGTTTTGCGGATCACTGTAATCAATAAAGGGCAATAACTGGAAGAAATTGGGCCGGTTGATTTTTCTTGAAAAATTCATTTGCAAATCCTGCCTGTCAGCAATTTGATAGGTGATGAATGCACTGGGGAAAAGACTGATAGGGAAATTCACTTTGAAGGAAGAATCTTTCCCGATCAATGTACCATTGTAATTAGAACTTTCTGCACGCAAGCCTAACTGGAAATTGAATTTTTTTACTTTGAAAGTATACGTTGAATAGGCTGCAAACACTTCATCGCGGAATTTATAATTGCTGGTCAGGGTAGGCACCGGGATATATTGGCCGGCAGAATCATTATAGAATGATTGGATGCTGGTATTATCATTATTCCGGATGGCTGCGCGTACACCTGCTTCAAATTTTTGATTATCGGTAATCGGGTTTTCATAATCCGACTGGATCACCAGGTAATTCGATGAACCGCCGCCGGTACTGATTTGCTTTACGGGTAAGCCTTTGGGTACAGAATTAGGATAATAGGTATCTGTTACATAATTCCCATTATTATCATTGGTGCTGGCGTTATAGTTTATATCGGCGGTGATATCATGGCCATTCTTGGTAAAGTTGTGTTTAAAACTGAGGCCATACCGGTTATTATAAAAATTAAATGTGGAATTGGAAAACCGCGTACTGTAAGAGGCCAGGTTATTTTCAATCAGTGAATCAATCACCTGGTCACTGATGGAATTGAATTTCCCCTGTGAACGGCTATAGGAAAAGGTCAATGTATTCCTTATATCAATCAGGTAGTCCAGGCTGGCCCGGGCATATAAGAAATGGCCATTGGAAGAACCGTCATTGGTAGAATAAATATTCATGGGTGTATCTGAAATATTATTCCGGTCAGTGATCGAATTGGAATTTGATTTTCGTTTATTATATCCGGCGCTCAGGCTGAAGTTTAATTTATTCTGGCGATAACTGACATCTCCACCGAAATTATAACCTCCCCGTGTATCCACACCGGCACGTACACCACCATTATAACCGGTCTTCACATTTTTCTTTAAAATAATATTTAAGATACCACCACCGCCACCGGATGCATCAAATTTTGCAGATGGGTTGGTGATCAGTTCCACTTTATCAATCAGGTCAGCCGGAATTTGATCATACGTGAGGGTAGTAGGCCGGCCATCAATAAATAATTGAGGAGTGGCATTCCGCATAGTCACATTGCCATCAATATCTACATTGAGTGTCGGGATTTGCCGCATGACTTCGGTAGCAGTCTGGCCCTGGCTCATAATATTTTTATCTACATTAAAAATTTTCCGGTCAACACCCATTTCAAAAAATGGTTTGGCGGAAGATTTTACCGTAACGGCAGCCAGTGTATTATCGGCCTGGCTCATTTTTATATTACCCAGGTCTTTGTCTATATTGCTCATCATTTGCATCATCTGGCCTTCCTGGTTACCGGCGCTGTTATTGCCTTTCATATTTACACCAAAAGATACCTCGGTAGTATAATCATCATAACCTACGGCAGATACGTTTAGGGAAAATTTTCCAAATACCGGGATATTCTCCAGGCTAAAGTCTCCATTAGATTTTGTCAGGACTACAGCAATAATGCCTTCCGCCATTTTATGTGTGGCTGAATCAAATTTTTGACCGGTCAATTGTACGGAAGCTAACTCAATACCTTTATTGGTTTTGCTATCGACTACCTTGCCATAAAAATGGCCTGCATTCATCCCGCGTTTACCACCCTGGCCTCCCCCTTGCGGGTACTGGGCCATCACCTGGAAACCGGTGAATAACAAGCATATCAATACTATTTTTTTCATGTTAAGTTGGAATTATGGTGCAAAATTGTACTATAAGTTTCGTAGTTTTTTATGCAAAAAGGATAAACGGTAATCCCAGTAGAAAAAACCCTCTATTTTATGTTTTTGTTAGGATATGAATTTTATTTGAAAATGTCTCGGTTTACCCGGATTTATCCTTTACCGAAGGTTTGGGAGTAAAAAAACCTACACCAATAATGATGTAGGCTGGGGGTGGGAGGCTGATGGGGGTCGAACCCACGACTTTCAGAACCACAATCTGACGCTCTAACCAACTGAGCTACAGCCTCCGTATTCCGGAAAAAAGCAAAAATAATTTAAAACAAAATACGTTGCAAAACAATATTTCTTTCCAGGCCGGAAAGATTGAAATACTTGTTAATAAGGAATAGTGGAAATTGAAACACATTTATTTGGCTTATTTTTGAAAAAATGCTTAATAAAATCTGCTCTTTTATGATTAGTAAAAAAGGGTTACCCTTTCTCCTGTTATTGATTGCGTGTGTTGTATTCTTTGCCTTTAAATACAGTGCTTCTGCCAATACACCGGATACTCAACAACAACAACTGTTGATGGCTATTGGTAAAATCCTGGAACAAAAACATTATGATCCGAAAATAATCAATGATGATTTTTCCAAACTGGTTTTTAAAGAAACCATTGCTTCTACCGACCCGGAAAAAATTATTTTGTTGCAATCCGATATTGATGCCCTGAAAATTTATGAAACAAAAATTGATGATGAAATTCACGGGGCACCCTTGCAATTTTATCCGGCCCTCGGCGAAGTTTATTTGAAACGGGTGGACGAAGTGATCAATATTTATAAAGACATTCTTTCCAAACCTTTTGATTTTTCCAAAAGCGAATGGGTACAAATGAACCCCGATAAACTGGACTTCCCGGCCAATGAAGAGGCACGCCGGCATAGATGGTATAATAAACTGAAATATGCCACACTCACCCGCTACGCCGACCTGCAGGAACAACGGGCAAAAGCCAATGCCAAAGATACCATGGCTTCGAAAACAGATGCCCAATTAGAAAAAATGGCCCGGATAAAAGTACTGGAATCGCTGGATCGTTTTTATAACCGGGTAAAAACAAAACTTACCCCGGAAGAGCAGTTCAATATTTTTGTCAATATCATTACTGAAATCATGGACCCGCATACAGAATATTTTCCACCAGTGGAAAAACGGGGCTTTGATGAAGAAATGACCGGCCGCTTTTATGGTATCGGTGCACAGCTACGCCAGCAGGATGACCAGGTACAAATTGTAAGCCTGGTAACCGGAAGCCCGGCCTGGAAAAGCAAACAAATTGATGTCAATGATATTATCACCAAGGTAGGGCAGGGAAATGCAGAGCCCGTGGATGTTTCCGGCTATGACCTGCAGGATGTAGTGAAATTGATCCGGGGTAAAAAAGGTGCCGAAGTAAGACTCACCCTGCGAAAAGCGGATGGCAGCACCAAAGTGGTATCACTTATTCGGGATGAAATTGTGCAGGATGAAATCTTTGCCCGTAGTACTATTATAAATGAGGGGAATAAAAAAATCGGCTATATTTTCCTGCCGGAATTTTATGCTGACTATACACGCCCTGATGGGAACAAATGCTCAGAAGATGTAGCCAAAGAAGTGGTGAAATTAAAAGCCGAAAAGGTAGATGGTATTGTCATCGACCTGCGCAATAACGGAGGCGGTTCTTTATATGAAGTGGTTCGGATGGTGGGTTTATTTATTCCCAATGGCCCGGTAGTACAGGTGAAAGACAGGGATGGCGTGGCACAGAGCCTGGATGATGATGAGCCGGAAGTGTTGTATAATGGGCCTCTCGCTGTAATGGTGAATGAGCTGAGTGCATCGGCCTCAGAAATTTTTGCCGCAGCCATCCAGGATTATAAGCGAGGCTTAATAATTGGTAGCACGTCCACTTTCGGAAAGGGAACAGTACAAAAATCCCTGCCGTTGGGTAGGCCTGTGGATTTTGCAAATCCCGATACAGAATATGGTGCGTTGAAACTGACATTTGAAAAATTCTACCGGGTAAATGGTGGCTCTACTCAATTGAAAGGCGTCTCTTCAGATGTGGTGATACCGGATACTTATGAATACCTGAAGTTACGGGAAAAAGATAACCCCAATGCGTTGAAATGGGATGAAATTGCACCGGCTGATTATACCATCCTGATGAACCCCGATACTTTTGCCCAATTGGCAAAAGAGGCCAATGCCCTGGTGGAAAAAGACAGCGCATTCAATGTTATTAAAAAGAATACACGCATCCTGAACGAAATATCCGATTCAGCTGTTAATCTCGGGCTGAAAGAATATAAAGCATTGCAGGCAAGAATTAAAGCAATGGTGAAAGCCGATGATAGTATGGCCAAATTATCTACGCCCATGAACATGCATTTTATGGAAGTGGATAAAAACAAATACTATGATAATCCCGATAAAAATAAAGCACTGCGTTACCAGGATTGGTTGAAAATGATGCAGACAGACCGGTATATCAGCACCGCCGTAAAATCTTTGATGATTTTTGCATCTGCAAATAATGCCCCGGTGAATGTGTTACAAAATTGAGGGAACGAATAACAGGCAGGACTGCTGCCGGGAATGATTTTTTGAGCATTTAATACAGATGATTTGTTACTTTTAATGAAAAAAAATGCGCTCCACCCTAATCGCTATTATACTCGGCCTGTCTTTTATTGTGGCTATTGCCATTGCGGCCAGTGCCTATAAATTCCGATCCACTACCATGGACACCATCGTGGTGACCGGCCTTGCCGAGCAGGATTTTTCCAGTGACCTGATTGTCTGGAATGCCTCCTTCTCCCGAAAATCCCTGGATTTGAAAACAGCCTACCCGGCCCTGAAAGCCGATGAAACCAGCATTCGCAATTACCTGCATGCAAAGGGCCTGAACGATAGCAATATTATTTTCTCATCTATAGAAATTACCAAGGATTTTGATTACCAGCAAGACGCGAATGGCCGGTCACTGGGCGCTGTCTTTACCGGGTACACTCTTACGCAAAATGTAAAAGTGGAATCTGCTGAGGTGGATAAAATTGAAAAAATTTCCCGGGAAATTACCGAGCTAATTCAAAATGGAATTGAACTGAATTCAGCTCCACCGGCTTATTACAATACCCACCTGACAGATATAAAAATGAACCTCCTGGCCAAGGCCAGTGCAGATGCCAAAGCACGCGCCGAAACCATTGCCAAAAATGCCGGCAGTAAATTGGGTGATATGAAAAAAGCTACCATGGGTGTTTTTCAAATTACCGGGAAAAACAGTAATGAAGACTATACCTATGGCGGTACATTTAATACCAGCAGCCGCCAGAAAACCGGCTCCCTTACCATACGAATGGAATTTTTAGTGAATAATTAATCCAAATAATCAGGAAAAAATTCTCGATAATTTTCTTATACATGGTGCACCAGACAAATCAAAGAAGCGAATGAGAAAGTATTTTTACTGTTTTAAAAAGCTTTTGTAATTGGAAATGAATTTCGGTAAGACGATTAAAATTTTTCTCATTGATGGAGAACCTAACGGGCGAATGAGTTGTGAATTGTCCAATTGGTCCGGAAAAGCATATAAAATTCCGAGAATAAAAATTAAGGATTGCACTGATCGCACAGATCTGCTAAGCACAGGTGTATATTTATTATTTGGCAAAGATGATACAGGAAAAGATCAGGTATATATTGGTGAGGCTGAATCAATATTAAAACGTTTAAATCAGCAATTGATACAAAAATATTTCTGGAATGAAGCCATTGTCTTTATCAGTAAAGATGAAAACTTAAATAAGGCGCATATCAAATACCTAGAAAACCGGCTTCACGAATTAGCTAAATCAGCTAATCGGTATTTAGTCAATAATTCTATAATCCCTACACAATCTTCGATATCAGAGTCAGATAAAGCTGAAATGGAAGAATTTATTGAAAACATTAAAATGCTTGTAAATACATTAGGTCATAAAGTTTTCGAAGAGAAAAGAGAATACAAGCCAACACAAAAGCAGGAAGTATTTTTTATTAAAGGGGCACGGGGTGCTGATGGGCAAGGCGAGCCAACAACTGAAGGTTTTGTTGTTTTCAAAAATTCTAAAGCGGCTGCTTCTATTGTAAATTCGTTATCACCGGGCTTTATTACATTCCGACAGAAACTTATAGATGATGGCGTTCTGGTTGACAAGGGAGATTATTACGAATTTTCTGATGATTTTATTTTTAGTAGCCCATCCACGGCTGCTGTCATCGTCATGGGTCGAAATGCAAATGGCTTGACAGAATGGAAAAAGAAGGACGGCCAATCTCTCAAAGAATTTGAATCGAATATTAAAATGTAATGGCGTATTGTCTACTGAGAAAGTTAATTCAAAAGTAAAGTGTTGTAAGAAGTTCGTTGATTTAGTTATATTAATAATTTAATTCAATACACATCAACGTGCAAAGAACTTTAAAAATTAAATAACAGAGAGAGAACTATGTACTAAAGGCTTATTGAACGAAACTTACTTGGGCTGTTTTCTTATCACGGTCAAAAATTTTATGAGAAAGCCAATTGCTGAGTACAGCGCTACCGGCGCCAATAGCAGCCCCGGCCAACACATCTGTCGGGTAATGCTCACCCATATATAACCGGGAATAGCCCACACCAGTTGCCCATAAATAAGCTGGTACGGTGATATACCATTTCTTGCATTCGATAGCTAATGTAGTTGCCGTGGCAAATGCCATGGATACATGCCCTGAAGGAAATGATTTGCCTGAAGAAGATGCATCATATGGATGAATAAAACTATATTTTTCATAAGGCCGTTCCCGGTCAACGGTATATTTCAACCCTTGCGTGATAACAAAATTTATAGCCAATGCCCCGGCAGCCTGCCAGCCTTTTTCCTGCAGGGATTTATCTTTATTGATAAAACCGGTTACCAGCAAACCTACAGGCAAAGCCCCACTCACCGGGTATGCTGAACCGGAAGTTGCAGTCCATATACCGGCTTTTGGTGTTTCGGGATTAATGCTTTTCAAAATATTAATATCTGCATTTTGTGCCATTGCCTCGTACGGGGAATAGGTTAATAGCAGGCATAGCAGGGGCAGAAGGAATCGCTTCATGGTGGCTAATTATAAGAGTTTTAAACTTTCTTCTATGGCTTTAATACGTGCCAATGCATCATCGCGCTTCTTTTGTTCTAATGCGATGATCTCTGCTTTGGCATGTTGCATAAATTTTTCATTGGCCAATTTTTTTTCTACCGATGCTAAAAAGTTTTGTTGATAGAGTAAATCTTTTTCCAGGTCTTCTTTCAATGTTCCGGGCGCAATGGCCTGTGCTGTTTCAATATAAAAACGGTCATCTTCAATGGCCAGCACAATGGTATTAACCGGTGGAGTAGTAACGAATGAAATCGCAGATGCATATAATTGTTTTTCCAAAAGCGGCAGGAGACCCTGATACTTTTCCTGGTTTGCAGCAAGAAGGGAAACACGGATACTTTCTTTTGGTTTCAGTTTTTGTTTATTTCTTGTATCCCGGAATGCAGTTATGATTTTTTTCAACAAAGCGCCATTGGCGAGAATGGCAGTATCTGTTGCTGTTGTTATTTCGGTAAACTGCTTTACACACAAATCATCTTCCCGCTCCTCCAACTGGTGATATATTTCTTCCGTGATGAAAGGCATGAAGGGATGCAAAAGTTGCAACAAAGCATCCATAAATTGTATGGATCGGGTAAGTACCTGTTCGCTGCAAGGTGCACCGGGTGCGGGTTTCACCCATTCGATATACCAACTGCAAAAGTCATCCCAAATGAGGGAGTAAATTGTTTTCAGTGCTTCACTGATTTGATAATGTTGCATTTGCTGGGCTACCTGTTGCCGGCATTCCAATAAGCGTTGTTGAAACCAGGAGATAGCAAAGCCGGAGTCGGAATGTTGGTTATCCGGTGTTGTATTTGATTTCCAGATTTGCAATAACTTGGCAACATTCCAGAGTTTGTTATTGAAATTGCGCCCCTGGTCCAGGCTGGCTACATCAAATAATAAGTCATTACCGGCAGGGGAGCTGACAATTACACCAAAGCGCACGGCATCCGCTCCATAGGTATCAATCAATGCCAGCAGGTCCGGGGAATTACCGAGGCTTTTACTCATTTTTTTCCCTTCTTTATCGCGTACAATACCGGTGAAATATACATCCTGGAAAGGTTTCTCCTCCCTGTACGCATATCCAGCCATGATCATGCGGGCTACCCAAAAAAAGATAATTTCCGGCGCAGTCACCAGCGTACTGGTAGGATAATAATAATTTATGTCTTTATTATCGGGATGCGAGATGCCTTTAAACACTTCTATCGGCCAAAGCCAGGAAGAAAACCAGGTATCCAAAACATCTTCATCCTGCTGCAATACCCGGCCTTTTAATTCAGGATAATCTATGAAAAGTTGTTCTTCATTTTCGGCAACATAAATATTCCCCTCCGCATCATACCAGGCGGGAATACGGTGGCCCCACCAGAGTTGCCGGCTGATACACCAATCTTTAATATTTTCCATCCAATGCCGGTAGAGGTTTTTATATTTCACCGGGAAAAAACGAATAACGTCATCCATTACCGGTGCCAGGGCAGGAGTAGCCAGGCTTTTCATGCTTACCCACCATTGCTTGCTCAACCGGGGTTCTACTACGACATTGGTTCGTTCTGAAAAACCAATTTGATTTGTATAGGCTGTTACTTTTGCCAGGTGGTTACCGGCTTCCAATGCAGTACAAATTTTTTCCCTTGCTTCAAAACGATCCATACCCTCATACATGGCTGCAGCCACACTCATAGTGCCATCTTCATTGAGCACATCAATCACTTCCAATTGATGTTTCAGGCCGATCTGGTAGTCATTGATATCATGTGCCGGTGTGATTTTTAAAGCACCGGTACCAAATTCCTTGTCCACATACATATCTGTAATCACCGGAATGCGGCGATTGATCAGGGGTACAAATACAAACTGGCCATGCAGGTGTTTATATCTTTCATCATCGGGATGAACGCAAATGGCGGTATCGCCTAAAATCGTTTCCGGGCGAACGGTGGCTATTTGCAGGTATTCTTCTCCCGGTGCATCTACTTTATATTTTATATAAAAAAGTTTAGATTGTACTTCTTTATAAATTACCTCTTCATCGCTCAGTGCTGTTCGGGCTTTTACATCCCAGTGAATCATACGTACCCCTCGATAGATCAGGCCTTTTTTATACAAGTCCACAAAAGTTTTATACACGGCTTTGGAATAATCAGCATCCAGTGTAAATGTGGTTTTATCCCAATCCGGGCTACAGCCCAGTTTCTTTAATTGTTGTAAAATAATGCCTCCATATTTTTCTTTCCATTCCCAGGCATGTGCCAGGAATTCTTCGCGGGTCAGGTCTGATTTTTTTATTCCTTTTTCCCGCAACAGTGCTACTACTTTTGCTTCTGTGGCTATTGAAGCATGATCCATACCGGGCACCCAACAGGCATTTTTTCCCGACATACGTGCATATCGAATGAGTATGTCCTGGATGCTGCAATTCAGGGTATGGCCCATGTGCAAAATGCCGGTAACATTGGGCGGGGGCATTGTTATGGTAAATGGTGTACGGGAATCCGGTTCGCTATGGAAATAGCCTTTCTCCATCCAATGTTTGTACCATTTGCTTTCAACATCTGCCGGGATAAAATTTTTTGTCATTTCCATAGTATCAAAAATGGCAGCAAAGGTAAGTACTTATTTTACAGGAAAGAAGTTCCCCGTTGCATTCCTCACAGCTTAATGCCAACAGTGAGCAGGAGGGTAGATGTATTGGTTTGCAATTCGGCAAACGTATTGGGTTTGTCCGTTAACCGGTAGGGGAAATTAACGTCTTTATGAAAGATTGCTACGTAGGTAAGATCAATGAAAAAACCATGATGCCGGTACCCGATCCCACCGGAAGCCAGGATGCGATTGGCTTTTAATGCCTTATCCGCATAGGGGCTACCATAAAAAGCACCACCAAGTCGGACCATCCAGGGGTCAAATTTTAATTCACCACCAAGACGAAAATTCAGGGCGCCTTTATAATAATCTTTTATGGTAGAATTGACTTGCTGATAATAAGCGGCCTGGCTTTCATCCCCGGAACCGGAAGTGTAAAACCGGGAACTTCTATAGTTGATATATTCCAGGTCGGCACTGATAAAGCCTCTTTGCAATTTTGTATCGCTGTTTTCACTTAAAACAACGGACCCGCTCAAAATGGCTTTCCAGGGAGTTTGTAAAACATATTCCACTATACCCGGGTTGCCATTGTTTAAGTGATCACTGCTTTCAGAAACGGTTCCGGCATAGCCTTCTGTATTCGTGGTCATTGCGGCTCGTAATTGATCACGAAATGAAATAAAAGAGGGCGTATGCAAAGCAATCCCCCAGCGAAAGGGTGATTTGGTTTTATAAATAAGTCCCAATTTAGCATTGATGCCAAAACCTGAAGATGTATAATGCCGGGAAAAGGTAAAGTGATCAAAATTATTATCCGGGTCTCCGGAGATATCTGTTTCGGTGTAAGTAAGGTCACTCTGATAACCGACTATGGGTATATTAATAGAAGCTCCCAGGTAAAGCCGGTCTGCGGTATTGCGCGCAAAGGCAAAGGATAGTTCATGTATGCCGCCACGTGTTTCTTCCTGCCGTTCCTGGTTGATGCCCGTAGCTACAGGTACCAGGCTTTTATAACCGGCGAATTGGCCATTTATCGTAAATGTATCAATCAGGTACGTGCGATAAGCAAGTGAAGAACCAAAGATATAATTCTGCTCTGCTGCCTGTGGACTGGCACCGGCAGCAATTAACTCTTCCAGGTATTGTTCAGAAAAGGAACTTACATTATTCAAACCCTGGTAATAGGTGTTATTGTGAAAGCTCGTTAATTGTGTAATGGAAATGGAAAAACTGTTACTGATGGTGTTTCCCTGGTGCCGGCTTGAATTGGTAGCGCCTAACACAAGCCCGGATGAACCATAAGAAAAAGCATTCCCTTGGGAGCGGCTACCGGTACCCCTGAAATGAATTGAATTATTATTCAACTGCAAAGCGGGAGAAAGTACTGCTTCTTTTGTTTTATATAAACCCAGCCCGGCGGGATTGTTGTTATTCGCACTGATATCGCCTCCTAATGCGCCCATTGCGCCACCAATCGCCATGGATCGGGCGCTGCCCATGGGAATATACCAGCTATTGCGCAACGCATCTTCCGGTACCTGGGCCATTGCCAGGGAATACATGAAGCAGGTGGAACAAAGAATAAATACAATCTTCATATTGCAGAAAATCTTCCTGTAATTCAATTGAAATAATAGAAACAAAGCGGTTAATTATTTTTGGGTGGCCGGCTGCCCATATTACTGCCAGTGCTTTTGAATCCACCACTGCGGGCGCCATTTATCACGGGCTGTACAGGTCTTGCCGGTTGAAAAACACGAACGGGTGTATTTCTTTTATCAGAAGTTATATACGGGTTGGTGTTTTGCTCACGCGCGGAGAAATTACTTTTAAATAAAGAACCAAAACTTTTCTTACCGGTATTTTGTGGCTGTGTGTAATTGGTATTATTGTACAACGAATTTTGATAACTCCACATATTCCCATTCAGGATATTCCCATAATAGGTATTGCGGTTTTTGTAATACACAATCGTGGCATAGGGAGAATAAAAACCCCAGGGAGAATATCCCCATGGACTATATCCCCAGGGATAGAAACCAAAATTGAACCAGTAAGAAGAATAACCGAAAGAATATGGATAAAATCCCCAGTAAGAGTAGGGGTTATTGAAAGCATAAAAATGATAGCCATAATACCGGCTGTCGTACCAGTAATCAAAATCATCCAGCATACCCCAGCGGGTATAATTCTGCACTTTCATGCGCAGGTAATTATCTTCATCTGTGTTTACATATTGCACGGAATTATTATCTGGTTGATCCGGTGAATAATACACATCATCCGGTGTTTGCCCGGATCGGTAAGTGGAGCAACCGGTAAAAAGCAGGGCTGCGATCAACAATAGAAAAAGATTTTTGTACATTATAAGTAGTTTATTGTGTATAAATGTTGAAGTAATTACATTTGCGCTTTTATGGCAAATAAATTACGGCATAAAGTTACAAAATTTACAGGAAACCGCTGTTTTGTTCCTGTTAAGCCTTCATTAAAAAGATACGTTGCCGGGTATTCTTTTATTGTTTAAAAAAATTGCATGTCAAAAGAAATTACTGCACGGGAAGTGGATTATTCGCAATGGTACAATGATATTGTTTTAAAAGCCGGCCTGGCTGATTATAGCGCTGTTCGCGGATGTATGGTTATTAAACCGTATGGCTATGCCATTTGGGAAAAAATGCAACAGCAACTCGACCGGATGTTTAAAGATACCGGTCATGTGAATGCCTATTTCCCGTTATTCATTCCAAAAAGTTTTTTAAGTAAAGAAGCCGCTCATGTGGAAGGCTTCGCAAAAGAATGTGCGGTGGTCACTCATTACCGGTTGAAAAACGAGGAGAACGGCAATGGAATTATAGTGGATCCCGAAGCAAAATTAGAAGAAGAACTGATTGTGCGGCCTACTTCGGAAACTATTATCTGGAGCACATATAAAACCTGGATTCAATCTTATCGGGATCTACCCTTACTGATTAATCAATGGGCCAATGTAGTGCGCTGGGAAATGCGTACCAGGCTTTTTTTGCGTACCACTGAATTCCTCTGGCAGGAAGGCCATACAGCACATGCCTCACGCGAAGAAGCCGAAGCCGAAGCAAAACAAATGCTCCGGGTATATGCCGATTTTGCTGAAAAATATATGGCGATGCCGGTTATTCGGGGAGTGAAAACAGCGAATGAACGATTTGCCGGAGCGGTAGATACATATTGCATTGAAGCATTGATGCAGGATGGCAAAGCATTACAAGCGGGTACATCCCATTTCCTGGGACAAAATTTTGCCAAAGCATTTGATGTAAAATTCAGTGATAAAGAAAACAAACTGGATTATGTATGGGCAACCAGTTGGGGGGTCACCACACGATTAATCGGTGCCTTGATCATGACCCATAGTGATGATGAAGGCCTGGTACTGCCACCCAGCCTGGCACCCATCCAGGTGGTGATTATACCCATTGCCAAAACAGCAGAACAAAAAGAACGTATTACCCAAAAAGCCAGGGAAATGATGGCAGCCCTGAAAGCTCTGAATATTTCCGTGAAATACGATGATAGCGATAATGCGCGACCGGGTTGGAAATTTTCTGAATATGAAATGAAAGGTGTTCCATTGCGCATTGCCATTGGCGCCCGTGACCTGGAAAATAATACTGTGGAAATTGCCCGAAGGGATACCCGGGAAAAAAGCACCATTTCTTTAGCAGGTATTGATACTTATATTCAGGATTTGCTTGCTGAAATCCAGGATAATATTTTCCGGAAAGCAGAAAAATTCAGGGATGCAAATATTATTGAGGTGGATAATTTTGAAGCATTCACCCAGGCATTAGATACCACGGGCGGTTTTATTGCAGCCCACTGGGATGGCAGTTCCGAAACAGAAGAAAAAATTAAAGAACTCACCAAGGCAACCATCCGGTGTATCCCATTGAACAATAAAATGGAAGAGGGGAAATGTATCCTCACCGGGAAGCCATCCACACAACGGGTTTTATTTGCCCGCGCTTATTAAACCAGGTGACCATTTAGTTAATACCCGGGAAAATTAGCCATTTAAAATTTTTTAGTTTCAGGGAGATTGAGTAGTTTTCACTTCATTCTTCACATAAACTAAAAATATGGACCAAACAATGCCGGGTGCCATGCCCCCACAACCGGGGATGCCCCCTCCAAAAAACTGGCTGGTAGAAGCTATTTTAGTTACTTTATTTTGTTGCCTGCCCTTTGGTATTGCAGGTATCATTTTTGCCACCCAGGTAAATACCAAATTTCAAATGGGTGATTATGCCGGCGCCTTACAGGCTTCTAAAGATGCCGGTAAATGGACAAAAATCGGGTTCTTTGTAGGCCTGGCAGTAATCGTACTTTATATTCTTGCTGTATTTGCCTTTGGCCTCACTGCTTTTTGGACTACCCGGGGGTTTAATTTTAATGATTACTAATCAAGGGACAGGATGATTGCATACAGGAAAAATTATATCCCTTTTGTCCTGAAGTGTATAGCAGTATGTATGATCATATTGCTATACACTTATTTTGATGCAAGAAGCCCGGCCTCCTTTTTTCCGCAATGTCCTTTTCACCTGCTCACTGGTTTGTATTGCCCGGGTTGTGGTGCACAACGTGCGCTCTCCGCGTTATTGCATGGCAATTTCCTGGAAAGCCTGCATGATAATTTGTTAGCCATTAGCAGCCTGCCGTTATTGGGGTATGCCGCCATTGTTTTTGTGTTGAATACGTTTCGCAAATCCAAATTAGCACAACCTGTATTTTATACCAGGTGGTTTGTATGGACAGTGTTTATTACAGTCATGCTGTTTACCATCCTGCGCAATATTCCTCATGCCCCATTTACTGCATTAGCGCCCTTACCCTGAGTCAAAGGTTTGACGTCAGGTAATTATAATCACGTAAAACGGTATATAAAAACTGGATAGCGTTTTCTTGTTTGTTTTTGATCTGCAACACATCTTCGATTTTCCTGGCAGTATCATCTATGATCGTTTTATTGGAATAACGGTTGGCACTTATAATCACTTCTTTTATCAGCTGCATATCCTTATCCGAGAGATGGATCACTTCAGGGTATAGAGGTTGATAATGTGGATCCACTACCGGAGTATAAATTGTTTGGGATAAGGAAGTCTTTCGTTTAGTTTTAATGACAGCGGTGCCAGCCACCAGGTCACCCAGGCGCTGATGTTTTTCACTAACTACTACCATGATGAATGCCAATAAACTACTGGTAAGTGTAAAATCAACCAGGCGAAAGAGCCAGCGTAACAGGTATTGCGAGAGGGCCGGTTGATTTCCATTCAGGCTGATCACCCGGATTCGCAGTACCATTTTACCGATACTTTGGCCATTAAAAAGGGATTCACAAATTAAGTGATAGAAAAGCACCGGAAGATATAAGAATAAAAGTATCCATCCATTATTGTCTATAAAATTGGAAAACGTATTAAAACCAATTATAGCAATGACGAGAATGATATACCCGGCAATGCAAACCAAATCCAGGAGCCGAGCAAAAACCCGGTCTGTAATTCCGGCCAGTTCATATTCCAGTTCAATATTTTGAGTTGTTTCAACAGTTATGGTCCCCATTTGTCAAAGATGGAAAAAAAATTGTTTCTTTGATACGACGCTATAAAATGATATGCGCGAAGCACAGTTTTTAAAACAAAATGCAGATAAATGGAAGCAATATGAAGCACTATTGTCTTCCGGTGACGATACCGATGCCATTGCTATGGGTTTCGTGGAGCTGACGGATGATCTGGCTTATGCCCGTACGTTTTATCCAACCGGCAATACGGTAAAATACCTCAATGGCCTGGCAGCCCAATTTCATCAACAGATTTATCGCAATAAAAAAGAAGACCGAGGCCGTATTATTTGGTTCTGGCAGTTTGAACTGCCTCTTTTATTCAAAAAATACCGCAAACAGTTTTTCATTTCTTTTTTGTTTTTCCTGGTGTTTGCTTTGATGGGTGCGCTTTCGGCGAAGTATGATGAAAATTTTGTCCGGCTTATTTTAGGGGATGATTATATCAATATGACGAGTAAGAATATTGAAAAAGGTGACCCCTTTGGCGTTTATAAAAATGCCGATTCCCTGAATATGTTTTTTTATATTGCTTTCAACAATATCCTGGTATCCTTTCTCGGATACGTACTGGGAATCTTTTTTTCAGTGGGAAGTATCTGGATGCTGTTACGCAATGGTATCATGATGGGATCCTTCCAGTATTTTTTTATTTCGAAAGGATTAGGTTTTCGCTTTATTACGGTTGTTTTTATTCATGGTACGATTGAATTGTGGAGCATCATCGTAGCAGGGGCAGCCGGCCTGATCCTGGGAAATAGTATGCTTTTTCCCGGCACTTTTAAACGCAGTGTCTCTATTTTACGCGGCGCCAAAGATGGTTTGAAAATAGTATTGGGCCTAATGCCTCTTTTCCTTATTGCCGCATTTTTTGAAGGTTTCGTTACCCGGCATACCGAAATGCCCCTGGTGATTAATTTTATTATTCTTGGCGGCTCCTTGTTTTTTTTACTATGGTATTTCATTTTTTATCCCGACAAGCTGGCAAAAAAAATAAACACTATTCAAATAGATTCAATACAAGAAAAACCAACATCAAACTTTAACCGATGGTTCCTCAAAAAATCCAATTAAAAAAAATACGTGATCTCAGTGATAACCTGAGTGATTCCTTCCAGTTTATCCGGCAGGAATTTAAACCCCTGGTCAAATCTTTTCTGATCATCAGCGGTGTTTTCTTGATAGCTAATTCTATTTTAACCGGCTTATTTCAAAAAGATACTTTTGGTTTTCTCGAAGCTTTGGATAAGGGTGGCGTGTATGATAATCCCCGATTTATTGATTCTTTTTTTACACCCACTTATTTTTTAGTGATTGGCTTTTCTTATCTCAGCCTGCTGGCCATGCGGGTTGCCCTGGCAAGTTATATGAAATTGTATCATGCATCCACTTCCTCCCCGGCGATAGAAGAGGTGTGGAAATGCTTTATCCGTTTTTTCCCAAAAGTACTTTTATACAGTATCCCGGAATTTTTATTGATTATAATTGGTTTGATTTTTTGCCTGCTGCCCGGTATTTATTTGCTGGTTGTATTAACCCCCTTTCAGTTTATCCTGGTCTTTGAAGGAACCAATTTCAATGAGACGTTTAAACGCTGTTATGCCATTATCAAAAATAATTTCTGGATTTCGCTGGGCATTTATTTGATAGCCTATATCATTTATTCTTTCGCCTCAGGAATCATTGGCCTGGTAGTGAGTATCCTGGCAGGTGTTGTTTCCTACCTGACAACGAAAGAAATGAGTACAACTTTTAGTGTATCTATCAGTATTTTAAATTTTATTGGGTATGCATTTTACCTGGTTTTCCTGGTGGCTGCTTTCCTGAATTATACCAGTATCGCTGAAAGTAATGATGCCAGTGGATTTACAGAACGTTTGAGCCATTTGGGAGAAAAAGAAGATTTACATAAAAACCTGGAAGAAGAATATTAATGAGGGCCATACTAATTTTGCTGGTGAGTATTTTTTGTATATCCTCGTTGTATGCAAAACAAGGATCAGCTTATGATTCATCACAGGTGCAGGTAAGACAAATCCCGGAGAAAACAATCCAGTCTTACCAAAAAGATACTGATTTTGATTACGACCGACAGATTCCAAAGGAAGAATCGCTTTGGGACCGGTTTTGGGAATGGGTATGGTATCGCTATGATGAACTCATGCATACTAAGTATGGCCCGCTTACCCGCAACATTATCTTCATCCTGATTGGTGCCGGTGTGCTCTTCTTTATCATTTATCATATTTTACGAGGTAATACGAGTACTATATTTCAAAAAAGCAGGGAAGAGAACAACCACTTTTTGATTGAAACGGAAGATCTACACCAAATTCATTATGATGAAGCCATCCGGGATGCACTGAAAAACGGGGATTATAATTTATGCATCCGTTTACTATATTTAAAAAGCCTGAAAGTTTTATCCGATAAGCAATTGATCGAATTTAATATCAATAAAACCAATACCACTTATTTGCTTGAATTGCCTGGGAACGAATTGCGAAAACCGTTTGCAGCGTTGACCAGGAAATTTGAAAACGTGTATTATGGAAATATGCAGGTTAATAAAAATGAAGTGGATGAAATGCAGGAAAAATTCAATCAACTCCTAACACAAATCTGACCCGGTGAAAGGTTTTAAAATCTATATCGTTTGTTTTTTCCTGTTACTGATGCTCTATGTAATAGCACAACTCAATAAACCCCGGGAATTTGACTGGACCTTGACTTTGCAAAAAAATAGCCGGGAGCCGTATGGTGCGTATATTTTGCAACAGGAACTACATACTTTTTTTCCTGAAAAATCAATTCAGTATTCTCAAATTCCCCTTTACAATACATTGCAGGCACATTCGGATACGGCGGCTGTATATCTTTTACTGGAACCATCTTTACCACTTCGTGAACCTGATATTAGCGCCTTTCTTTCTTTCATCCGCGCCGGCAATACAGCCTTTATCGCCACAGCGTCTTTGAGTAATGCATTTGCTGATTCACTCCATATTATGCAAACCGAAGATGTGCAATTGGTACAGACAGATACCCCGGTGATCAATTTCGTGAATCCTCAATTGGCTATAAAAAATGGGTATGCCTTTGATCATTATTCTTTCTTCAGGTGCTTCGATAAAATTCCGGGCAAAGATTCGGCGCGTATCCTGGGACTGAATGCACTCAACAAACCAAATTTTATTCAATTGAACCTGGGTAATGGAAAAATATTTTTTCACCTGGCACCGGTATGCTTCACCAATTATTTTTTACTGAAAAAAAATAATGCGGACTATACATCGAAAGCTTTATCGTATTTGCCGTCATCTGCCCATACTGTTTATTGGGATGAATACTATAAACTGGGCAGGGAAGGCGCTACAACTCCATTGCGCTTTTTCCTGGGCAATACTTTTTTGAAATGGGCATTATGGCTTTCCATTGTGGCTTTACTGATTTATGCCTTTATCGAAATGAAACGCAGGCAACGCATTATTCCCGTAGTTGAACCACTTCGGAATACCACCGTAGATTTTGTGCATACTGTAGCATCGGTTTATTTGAGCCGGAATGATCACACAGCAATAGGCCGGAAAAAATTTCAGTATTGGCAGGAATTTATCCGGCGGAAATATTTTTTGGCAACCCATACCATGGATACTGCATTTATTGATCAATTATCAAAAAAGAGTGGGATAGAAACTTCCCTGATCACAGCCATTTGCAATATAGGCAGTAAAGCAATGGCTGAAAAAATACAGGAACCGGAATTACTACAATTATCCAATAATATAGATAAATTTTACGCATCCTCAAAAATCAAAAAAAATGGAAACGAATAATGCCCAACAAGCTTTAATAAACGGGGTTCAACAGGTGCAACATGAAATTGCCCGGGTCATCGTCGGCCAGGAAAATATGCTGCATTTATTGATGGTCGCCTTACTGGCAGATGGCCATGTTTTAATTGAAGGGGTACCGGGTGTAGCTAAAACATTAACTGCCCGGCTGCTGGCACAATGCCTGGAAATTCCTTTCAGCCGTATCCAGTTTACACCCGATCTCATGCCGAGTGATGTGATCGGTACGGCTGTATTCAATCCGCAAACAGCGAGTTTTACTTTTAAGAAAGGCCCCATCTTCGGGCAAATGGTATTGATTGATGAAATCAACCGGGCACCGGCAAAAACGCAGGCCGCATTATTTGAAGTGATGGAAGAACGTCAAATCAGTTACGATGGGATGACCTATAAAATGACACCTCCTTTTATCGTGTGTGCCACACAGAACCCGATAGAACATGAAGGCACCTACCGCTTACCGGAAGCACAACTTGATCGCTTTCTCCTGAAAATTTCCGTGCCTTATCCTGGTGCTGAAGAAGAAATAGAAATTCTGAAACGTGCGCAAAACGGCCAGCTCCGGAATGCCTGGCAACAAATGCATTCTATCCTGAATGGAACGCAGGTACTGCAATTCAGGGATTTCGTGCAGGGGATACATGTAGAAGATAATGTGCTGCGGTATATTGCTGCAATCATACAAGAAACAAGAAACAATAGTGGCTTATATCTTGGCGCCAGTCCGCGTGCTGCCATTGCGCTCCTGAATTGTACAAAAGCTTCTGCAGCCATACGAGGCCGGAATTATGTTACACCGGATGATATTGTAGATATTCTTCCTGCTGTGTTGGCACACCGCATGATGCTAACCCCGGAAAAAGAAATGGAAGGAGCAAATACGGCAGATGTGTTGAAGGAAATTGTCCGGAAAATAGAAGTACCCCGTTAACTGTTTTTTAAATTATTACAGTGAAACGAATTTACGCAACATATCTTGGAGCATTATATATTAACAGGCGATTTTATTTCTGCCTGGTAGTATGTATCTGCTTTTTTGTCTTGCGCTTTTTCCTCGACTGGCTGGGCATTTTGCCCTTTATTTTCTTAGCCATATTTGGATTATTGGCACTGTGGGATTACCTGCTTTTATTTATTGGAAAAGGGACTGTTTTTGCCCGCCGCCATCATGCACAACGCCTGAGCAATGGGGATGAAAATGAAATTAAACTGGTAATTGAAAACAAATATCCATTTCCTGTTTCATTGGAAATTATTGATGAAGTACCTTTTCAATTCCAGCGTAGGGATATTCAATATCCATTATCGTTATTGCCCGGAGAAGTAAAATATCTTACGTATCTGCTTCGCCCGGTAAAAAGGGGAGAATATAATTTTGGCAAAACACAGGTATTTGCAACGGGACGTATTGGATTTTTTAGCAGGCGTATTTCTTATGGCTCGGAATATAATGTTCCTGTTTATCCATCTTATTTGCAGTTGCACAAATTTCAGTTGTTTGCCATCAGCAATCAATTGGTGGATGCCGGCTTAAAAATTATTCGCCGCCTGGGGCATAGTATGGAATTTGAACAAATCAAAGAATATGTTCCCGGGGATGATTATCGCACCATGAACTGGAAGGCTACGGCCCGGAGAGGGCAGTTTATGACGAATAGTTATACGGAAGAAAAAAGCCAGCAGGTATATAATGTCATTGACAAAAGCCGTGTAATGAAAATGCCTTTTGAAGGATTGAGCCTTTTGGATTATGCCATCAATGCATCCCTGGTCATCAGCAATATTGCATTATTAAAAGAAGACAAAGCCGGCTTGTTGACTTTTGCAGAAAATATATCCACGTTTTTGCCGGCAGATAAAAAAGGGATTCAAATGCACCGGATACTGGAAACTTTGTACAAGCAAAAAACCAGGTACCTGGAAAGTGATTTTGAAAAATTATATATTCTGTTACGCCGACAGGTAACACAAAGAAGCCTGGTTATTTTATATACCAATTTTGAGTCAGTCAATAGTATGCACCGGCAATTGCCTTTCCTCCGGAAGATAGCGGAACACCATTTGCTGGTAGTTGTCTTTTTTGAAAATACCGAATTGGAAAAACTGACACAGGAAAACAAAAACAGCCTGGAAGACGTATATGTAAAGGCACTGGCCGAGAGCCTGATGGCGGGTAAACGGCAGATTGTAAAGGAACTAAAGCAGGCTGGGATACTGTCGATATTAACGCCACCTGAAAAACTAACCGTACAGGTGATCAATAAATATTTGGAAATAAAAGCAAGGCAACTGATTTAAATTTGAAAAAAAAATTGTATGGCTTATTGGTTAATAAAATCCGAACCCGCGGTGTATAGCTGGGATCAACTGGAAAAAGATAAAGAAACCATTTGGGATGGTGTACGTAATTATGCGGCGAGATTAAATTTATTGGCGATGAAAAAAGGTGACCAGGCTTTTTTTTATCATAGCAATGAAGGAATGGAAATAGTAGGTATTGTCAAAATTTCAAAGACAGCTTTCCAGGATCCTACTACTGCCGATGAACGCTGGGTAAGTGTAGCAGTTAAGCCTTTTAAGAAACTGGCGAATCCGGTATCCCTTGCGGCTATTAAATTGGAAAAAAAATTAGCCGGTATGGACCTTGTACGTTTAGGCAGGTTATCTGTACAAAAAGTATCCGAAGCGGAATGGCAAACAGTGCTTTCGATGAGTAAGAAAAAGCAATAAGAGTTCTTGTAGTAAATTTTATTTTGTGCATGCAGTATAAAAAGAAATTAGTGGTTTTCACGGGAGCAGGTATCAGCGCCGAAAGTGGTTTAAAAACTTTTCGTGACAGCGATGGTTTATGGCAGGGACATAGGGTGGAAGAGGTGGCTACTCCCGGTGCATGGAAAAAAAATCCGGCCAGTGTGTTGGAATTTTATAATATGCGACGCCGGGATGTATTAGCTGCTCAACCAAACAAGGCACACCAGGTCATTGCTGGCTGGCAGGATAATTTTGATGTTTGGGTAATTACACAAAATATTGATGATTTACATGAACGGGCAGGCAGCCGGCAGGTGTTGCATTTGCATGGTGAAATATTGAAAATGCGCAGTGAAAAAAATGATGAAAAATTATTTCCTTATTCATCCGATATCCGGATTGGTGATAAAGCCCCGGATGGCGGACAATTCAGGCCGCACGTGGTTTGGTTTCATGAACCGGTGGTAGAAATGGAAAATGCTGCCGGCATCACCAGGAAAGCTGAAATTTTTGTTGTTATAGGCACCTCGCTGGTGGTGTACCCGGCCGCTGACTTACTTTTTTATACCCAATCCGAAATACCCAAGTTCCTGCTCGATAAAAAAATTCCGCCTATCTCATTCATCCGGGATTTAGTTACTATAGAAAAACCGGCAACAATTGGTATAACAGAACTGGATCTTATGCTGAAAAAATATATTGATTAAGTACCGGCCTGTAATTAAGATGTGATGATGGTTTCTGTAAAACAAATACCTTCTTCCTTTAATTCTGCTAATACCGGTTCATAAATTTCCGGGATAACCGGGATATGTAATCCCCGAACTGCTAATTCACCTTTCAATAATAAATGTGCGGCAATGCCCAATGGCAGGCCAACAGTTTTAGCCATTGCTGTCAACTGGCTGTTTTCCCCTTTTACAATCAGGCTGCTATGATTTTTTTCTTTACAGCCATTCACTTCATACTCCACTTCATGCAACATGACGATCATGTCTTTATCAGTAGGTTGCAATGCCAGTTTTTCTTCTAAGATGGCCTGGAAAATATCTGCTGCACTGCAGCGCCCTTTTCCAATCAGTTGCTGTTCATGCAATCCCAGGAATACTAATTGTTTTTTGAACAAGGATGTTGAAGCAGCATCTTTTTCAAAAGATTCCGATGTAAACGGAAAGCCCGGAATGGTGTAACCATATTCCCGCAAATGCATTTCAAAAAATTGCGCCACTGTCATTGAATTCGTCTCGTGGAAAATTTGCTCATCAGTTAATTTCAACATAACGATATAGTTCCAACCTTTCATAAAATCAGGATGTCGTAATGTAGTGCGGACAAATGTAGATGCCTGGCCTAACTGGTACAAGCTGCGATAACTTAAAGAGTCCCTGTTTGGATAATAGGCCAATTGCATATTGGTGGTAATGTTCACCAGGTTTCTACCGGCGAATATATGGGCATAATCACAGGTAACTTTTTCCCCCTTTTCCAGGTATTCAGCGCCGGCAATACCCGCCAATACGATATTACGTGGATTCCAGCTTATTTTATAATGCCAGGGGTTATCATCACTTTCCGGTGCTACCAGGCCGCCGCAATGTGATTTAAACGAAGTCACCAATCCTTTCTCTTTATTAATTTCATCCAGGATTTTCATGGCACTCATATGGTCGATCCCAGGATCTAACCCCATTTCACATAAAAACAAAAGATCTTTTTTTTGAATCGCTTCCTGTAGTGCACGGATCTTTTCATCAATATAAGAAGCAGTCAGTAAATGTTTGGAAAAAGTAATACAGTCTTGTGCTACCAGGTAATGCATTGCATGTGGCAACATGGAAATAATAACTTCAGCAGAAGCTACTAATGCTTGCCGGGCGTTGTTATCCGTAATATTAACCTGGCAGGCTTTGATATACGGGTGATCACCAACTTTTTGTTCAGCCGTTGCTAAGTCATGATCGGCTACCAGCATATGCCATTGGTGCCGGGTGGCAATCTTTTTTAAGTAATTAATCAGGACACCGGTTGATTTGCCGGCTCCAAATAATACAAGCTTGTATTCTGAGTTTTTTATCTCCACTTTATAAATTTTATAAAGTGGCGAAGGTAATACCTGTTTGCCAGAAGTTTAATCTCCGATGAGATAAAGATTATTTTGCGGGGCACTCACCAGGGAAACTTTACAGGTAATTTTTGCCGCCTGCTTTGCATCCGGTGGCGCAATAGTCACCTTCTGATTAGGAGAAAGGTTTTTTACATAAACTGTTTGTCCTTTTTGATACCGGCCGGTAGCATCGAAGTATTGCAAATCAATCATCACCAGGTCTAATTTTGTCTGGCTGATATTGCTGATTTCATAATTACGATCTGAAGCATCACCGGAATTCCCAATGTAGGGCTGTACATCAATATATTTTTGAATGACAGCATTATCGGTCGTTGCTTTTTTCGGAAGTGTGGCTTTAGCTGTATTGATATTATTGCTGGCAGTACTTGTGTTGGGTACATTCGTAATTTTTACGGGCGCCGTATTTTTTGTATCCGGAATAACGGAATTCTTATTAAGGGTTTTTGTGCCTGGTTGATTAAAAGGAATCGTATTGTTGGATTTTTTATTCAATACAACCGGTTGACTTTTTTGTTGTGTCGTATTACGAACAGGTACCACTTGCACTTTCGGTTCATTCATAACTGCCTGTACAGGTGATACTGTTTTTGTTTCATCTGCAGGTTGGATTTCATTTTCCTGCATCATTGCCGGATTACTAAGGGTAGCCTGCTGTTGTATTTCGGCCTGTGGTTTTGTTTTTGCCACCTCATTTTTATGTTGCAGGTAGCTGGAAACCAAATAACCACCGGTCAATAAAAGTATAAAACTGGCAGCAATGCCAATAGCCGCTTTATTTTGTTGTAAGAAGCTAATTGGTTTTGTGCCCAGGCTATCAGTGGATGTTGTTTCATTTGATACATAAAAAGAAGTGCGGGGTGCTTCATCAGGTTCTAAATTCATGATTGGTTGTTGCTTCCCTGCAGTAGTTGTCAAACGCGTATTTTCCCAGGATGTATAAGCGGCCTGCCAACCTGGTGCTTTTTGCTTTTCAGGGGATTCAACGGATATATTATTTGTTGACTTGATTTCAACAGTTTCCTGTGAATTGGTATCGGTAGTTGTATTGTCAATTCTTTTCCAATCTGCCTTAATTCTTATACGGGGTTTTTCGATTGGTTGTTTTGCTTCTGGCTGTACCGGCACAGCAGTAATAAGTTCATTGATTGCAGGTTTTACTATAACGGTTTCTTGTTCCAAAACAGGTTCAGCCACTTTTTTTATCTGCGGTTTTTTATAAAACCGATCAAAGGGCTGTTCTTCCACAATGGGTGCATAGGCTTTTAATTCATCCACTTCACTGGGATACCGCCAAGCAGCACTTTTTCCAATGGTCCATACCAGGTCATACGGTTTCATGCCCATTTTAATTAAATCAGTAGCGGTAAAGGGGCCCGATTCTTTATTATTACGCAATAATTGATATTGTGTCATACTAGTAGGTTGAGTTGAATGATATCTATTTTTCCCGTTTTGTATATACTTTAATGTTTTTTAAGGCAGTTTATTGTAAAGAAATGGTTATTTTCCTGGAATAAAAACAATAAATGTACCAAATCTAAAAAATATCCTGATCCTGTTGGTTGACAGGCATTTACCATAGTAGCAATAGGATGGGAAATTATGTGGAAAATGAATGAATAATTCTATGCCGGATTCATGGAAATATAGCCTGGAATTATTAAATTTGCCAGCCTTTTAAAGGCAGCATATTATTTCTAAAAATCAAGAATGGAAGACCAACACCTCCCTGCGGAAACGAACGATACCGACAGAACCATACAGATCAATATTGAAGAACAAATGAAGACGGCCTATATAGATTATTCTATGTCGGTGATCGTCGGACGTGCCTTACCAGATGTACGTGATGGCTTCAAGCCCGTACATCGTCGCGTATTATTTGGCATGCGGGAATTAGCCAACTTTAGTAATCGTCCCTATAAAAAATCTGCCCGGATAGTGGGAGAAGTGATGGGTAAATATCACCCGCATGGTGATTCATCCATCTATGATACCCTGGTGCGTATGGCTCAGGATTGGACGGTACGATATACGCTCGTGGATGGCCAGGGAAATTTCGGCAACCAGGATGGTGATATGCCGGCAGCTATGCGATACACCGAAGTGCGGCTGCAAAAACTGGCAGAAGCCATGTTGGAAGACATAGATAAGGACACCGTAGATATGCAGCTGAATTTTGATGATTCACTGGAAGAGCCTACTGTATTACCTACCCGGATTCCACAATTGCTAATCAATGGCAGCAGTGGTATTGCCGTGGGTATGGCGACCAATATGATGCCGCATAATTTATCGGAAGTGATTGATGGATGTGTTGCTTATATTGACAACCGCAACATGACGGTTGAGGAATTGATGAAATATGTGAAGGCGCCTGATTTCCCAACCGGTGGAATTATTTATGGTATGGATGGGGTGCGGGATGGATTATTAACCGGACGTGGGAGAGTGGTCCTGCGAGGTCGTTGTAATATTGATACCAAACCCAGTGGCCGGGAACAAATTATAATCACCGAAGTACCTTACCAGGTAAACCGGGATACACTGACAGATAAGATCGGCCAACTGGTAAATGAAAAAGTGCTGGATGGTATTGCACATATTAATAATGAAAGCAATAACCGGGAAGGAACCCGCATCGTAATTGATTTGAAAAGAGATGCGGTAGCCAATGTGGTTATTAATAAATTGTATAAATATACAGAGCTGCAAACCAGTTATGGTATCAACAATGTAGCACTCAGTAAAGGCCGCCCCAGGATACTCAACCTCAAAGATCTGCTCGTAGAATTTATAGAGTTCCGAATGGAAGTGGTGATCAGGCGGGCAAGATTTGAATTAAAAAAAGCTAAAGAAAGAGCCCATATTTTACAAGGTTACTTATTGGCGCTTGACCACCTGGACGAAGTGATTCAACTGATCCGTAATTCAGCCACACCGGAAGTTGCCAAAGCAAACCTAATCCAGGCCGGCTGGGGCATTGATGAAATACAGGCAAAAGCCATTCTGGAACTCCGTTTGCAGCGCCTTACCGGCATGGAACGGGAGAAGATCAAAGAAGAGTATGAGCAGCTTATGCAATTGATTCATCAACTGGAGCAATTACTGGCCGATGAAAATTTACGCTATGCGTTAATTAAAAAAGAATTGCTGGAGATCAAAGAAAAATTTGGTGATGACCGGAAATCAGAAATCCAATACCTGGCAAATGAAATGCGTATGGAAGACCTGATTGAAGAAGAAGATGTGGTTATCACCATTTCGCATTTAGGATATATTAAAAGGACATCGGCTACCGAGTACCGGCAACAACGAAGAGGTGGTAGGGGAGCTATCGGAAGTAAAACCAGAGAAGAAGATTATGTAGAACATTTAATCGTTGCTTCCACGCATCATACGCTTTTATTTTTCACCCAACAGGGAAAATGTTTTTGGTTGAAAGTATATGAAATTCCGAATGGCGATAAACAAAGTAGGGGGCGCGCCATCCAAAACCTCATACAAATACCGGCAGGGGATAATGTCAAAGCCATCATTTCAATAAAATCTTTGGAAGATGCTTCCTTTATTGAAAATAATTTCATCATTTTGTGTACACGTAAAGGGATCATTAAAAAAACCAGGCTCAAAGATTTCAGCAGGCCTCGGCAAAATGGGATCAATGCGATCAATATTTTAGAAGATGATGAATTGCTGGAAGCCTGCCTGACAAATGGTTCCAGTCAAATAATGATGGCACTGAAAAGTGGCCGTGCCATTCGATTCCCGGAAGAAAAAGTTCGGCCAACCGGGAGAGGAGCTACCGGAGTAAATGGAATAACTGTAGCCGGAAAAGAAGATGTGGTGATTGGCATGATATGTGTCAATGAAGAAGATAAAGAGAAAACGGTTTTAGTCGTGAGTGAAAAAGGGTTTGGCAAAAGAACTTCGGTAGATGAATACCGCGTTACCAACCGGGGAGGCAAAGGAGTGAAAACGATTAATATAACAGAAAAAACCGGTCAGTTAGTGGGTATCCTGGATGTGCTCGAAAATGAAGATTTGATTATCACCTGCAAATCAGGGATCACGCTTCGAACAGCTGTTTCAGCTATCAATGAATCAGGAAGAGCTACACAAGGTGTTCGCTTAATCCGGCTCGATGAAGGAGATGATATCGCAGCAATTTCTAAGGTAAATGAACCAGAAGAAAACGGTCATTTAACCGAAGAAGAAAACGGGGAAATAAATGAACCGGGAAATGAAAAAGAATAAAGCAACAATTTGATTATAAACAGTTAAAACAATTTATTTTAAAATTTTTATTAATCCTAAAAGCAAAAAAATGAAGAAACTTATTCTTACCTCTTTATTTATATCCTTCTTTGCCTGCGCTTTTTCCCAGAATTATAATGCTATAAAACTGTATCTCCTGCAGCAAAAATTTGATAAAGCCAAAGTGGAAATGGATAAATTGATGACGGAAGATAAAGCAAAAGCTAAGGCGGAAACCTATTTATACAAACTGCAACTGTATAGTGAATTGTATGCTGATTCTACCTGGCGTATGCAATTTCCTCATGCCGGCGATACGGCGCTGGATGCATTACATACCTATGTTGCCAAAGATCCTTCTTTGAAAGACCTGAAAGAAGAAGGGGTTCGGCCGATTGGAATTTTATATAGTACTGGTTTTAATGTAGGCCGCGAAAATTTCATGAACAGTAAATGGAATGAGTCATTTGAAAATTTCAAAATTGCGGAAGAAGCAAGTGCTTTTGCCAATGAAAACGGCTTTAGTGAGAATAAAATAAAAATTGATACAACTACTATTTTATATACCGGTTATGCTGCACAAAATGCGGGGAAAATGGAGGAGGCAGTTAAACGCTATAAAATGCTTGCAGATGAAAAAGTGGGTGGAGCAGATTTAGAAGATATTTATAAGTACATTTTAAATTATGAAATAGAACAAAAGAATGATGGTGAATTTCATAAATACCTGGCTATAGCCAAAGAATTGTATCCAAATGACGGGGGCTTATGGAGCCAGTTTGATATAAATTATTTAAGCGCAACAGCTGACCTTAAAGATATGCTGGCTAAATATAAAGCTGCCGATGCAGCCGGAACTTTGCAGGCAAAAGATTATGTAGCGTATGCGGAAATGTTTGCACAGCCAGATAAAGAGAAGCTGAATGACCTGGATAGTACAACACGTGTGGATCTCTCTATAACTGCTGCTGATGCGTATGATAAGGCATTTAAAATGGAAAACAATCCCTTGTACCTGTTTAATGCAGGTGTTTTGAATTATAATATTTTCGGCACGCTTGACCAACGCTATTTTGATCTGCGTGGTGAATCACCCACTTTGAAAAAACAACGTGAAGAAGTACAAGCCCAGCAAATGCAATATGCTGATAAAACCATTGCTTACCTGGAACAGGCTTACACTTTGTTTAAAGCAAAAACAGATCGAACCAAAGTTGAATCGAACAGTTTAAACCGCATGGTGGATTACCTGGCCAATTTATATATCTGGAAACGGGATAAAAGTAAAGGTGTAAACCCGGCCGATTATGATAAATATGATGCCAAGTACAAACAATACGACGCAGAGCACGATAAATACAAAGAATAAGTTCTAAATAAATTTTTCTGTAAAAGCAACCAGTTTTTCCTGGTTGCTTTTTTTTGTACCTATAAAAGAGGGATGTGAATAGGTATGAATTTCAAAATACAACTTAACATAATATTAATTATAGGCATTTAATAAAGAGAATAATCAATGTAAATTAAATGTAAGAAGTTGATTTGACTTCATTCCCATGTATGTGCATTCCTTTACAGGAGAAATTTTAGAAAGTCAGAAAATTGAGAAATAAAAAACCGGGAAAAACCCGGTCTTAAATTTTATCATCTTAAAAATAAAAAGTCGGGTAGACAAGATTCGAACTTGCGACCCCACGCCCCCCAGACGTGTGCGCTACCGGGCTGCGCCACTACCCGTAAAAAATAAAATCAACTTTTTATCTGAGCCGCTGCAAATGTACAGGCTTTTCAGAAATTTCATCCTATCTTGCACCAAATTTTGCGCCCCTTTCATGAAGATTTTACTGAAGAAAGTAAAAATAAACGACCCGGCATCCACTCACCATTTAGCTGTTAAAGATATTCTCATTGATAATGGCCTTATTCAAAAAATAAGTAAGACCATTACCAACCCCGGTGAAAAATGCAGGGTAGTGGACCTCTCCCCTTGCATGGTATCTCCCGGCTGGGTGGATAGCTTTGCTGATTTCTGTGATCCCGGCTTTGAACAAAATGAAACGCTGGAAACCGGCACCCATTCTGCCATACATGGTGGCTATACCCGGGCCTGTATATTGCCAAATACCCAACCGGTAATTGACAGGAAAACCGGTGTGGAATATATTATTGAAAAAGCGAGAAAACTGCCGATACATATTCATCCGATCGGTGCAATATCAAAAAATACAGAAGGCAGGGACCTGGCTGAGATGTATGACATGTTTGGCAGTGGTGCAGTAGCATTCTCGGATGGTCGTCAATCTTTGCAATCCCCGGCATTACTGATCAAAGCACTCCAATATGTAAAAGCCATTGATACCACATTGATCCAGTTGCCGGTAGATACATCCATTGCCCGGTCAGGCCTGATGCATGAAGGTATTATATCCACTAAGCTGGGATTGCCCGGGATTCCGGCCTTAGCAGAAAAAATTATGGTTGAACGGGACCTGGAATTAGTTGCTTATACAAATTCAAAATTGCATTTCACCGGCGTATCCCTGCCGGAATCCATTGACCTCATTAAGAAGGCAAAGAAAGCAGGCCGTCAGGTTACCTGTTCCGTGACCCCCTATCATTTGTTTTTCTGTGATGAAGACCTGCAATCCTATGATACCAATTTGAAAACATCTCCTCCCCTGCGCTCCCGCAATGATATGCTGGAATTGCGCAAAGCAGTCTTAAAAGGCGATGTGGATTGCATTGCTTCGCATCATCAGCCACGTAACTGGGATGAAAAAACAAAAGAATTTGAATATGCCAAATACGGAATGATTGGCTTACAAACCTGTTTTGCAGCGGTTCACTCCGTTTTACCGGAGATGCCGGAAGAGCAGGTAGCCAATTTGTTTTCTTTGAATGCAAGGAAAATATTTAACCTACCTTCGGTTATCCTGGAAGAAGGCAATATGGCTGAATTGACCTTGTATCAAAAAGAGGCAGCATGCACTTTTTCAGAGAACAACAATTTCAGCCGTTCGGCAAATTCTCCATTTTTCAACCGGCCATTAACCGGTTGTGTAAAAGGAATTTTTGCAAAAAACAAATTGACTATTTTTTAAACAAACAACTATGGAAAAAAAAGTTACCTCACCTATCGTCAAAGGTTTAGTAATAACCTTATTTCTGATCGTCTTCGGGCTGATCATTTATTTTACCGGCCAGGTAGCCAATAAAAGTATGGGCTATATACAATATGTGATTTTATTGGTCGGCATTATCTGGAGCTGTATCAGTTATTCCAAGCAAATGAATGCCCAGGTAACTTTTGGGAATGTATTCGCACATGGCTTTAAAACCTCGATGGTTGCAGCTGTTTTACTTATTGTTTATACCGTGCTGGCATTCAAAGTGCTTTTCCCGGATATGGCAGATACAATCATGAATTCAACCCGCACTGAATTAATAAAACAGGGAAAGCTTACTTCAGAACAAATTCAAAGTGCAATGGATATGACCAGGAAATTTCTTATACCCTTTGCCATTGGAGGCATCCTGATCATGTTTGCCATTCTCGGGGTTATATCTTCCCTGATCGGTGCAGCCGTTGCTAAGAAAGAACCCAAAGATCCATTTGCCACACCTACAAACATGTAATTTTTTTTCGGATGGATATTTCGGTCATTATTCCCTTATACAATGAAGATGAATCGCTGCCGGAGCTGTATGACTGGATCATTCGTGTCATGCAGGCAAACAATTTCTCCTATGAAATAATCTTTGTCGATGATGGAAGTACCGATGATAGCTGGCATATCATCCAGGATTTATCAGATAAATGTTCCCGGGTGAAAGCGATCCGTTTCCAACGCAATTACGGGAAATCCGCTGCCCTCAATGAAGGTTTTAAAGCAGCACAGGGTGATATCGTCATTACAATGGATGCCGATATGCAGGATTCCCCGGATGAAATTCCCGGCCTATATAAAATGATCCGCGAAGAAAATTTTGATCTCGTCAGTGGCTGGAAAAAGAAACGGTATGATAATAAATTGACCAAGAACCTCCCTTCGAAATTATTTAATGCAGCTGCCCGGCGCAGTTCCGGAATTCGCCTGCACGATTTTAATTGTGGTTTAAAAGCCTATAAAAAGAAAGTAGTCAAGAGTATTGAAGTGTATGGTGAAATGCACCGGTATATTCCGGTCTTGGCCAAATGGGCCGGCTTTCGCCATATTGGTGAAAAAGTTGTTGAACATCGTGCCCGGAAATATGGTGTTACAAAATTTGGTTGGGAACGATTTATCAATGGTTTCCTGGATCTCGCAACTATTACTTTTGTCAGCAAATTTGGGAAAAGGCCGATGCATTTTTTTGGCCTCTATGGAATGATCTGTTTTTTGATTGGCCTGATCAGCATCATCTATCTTGTTATCGGTAAATTTTCTTATCCTAATTTTCCACTGACCAACAGGCCTGCCTTTTATATTGCCATGACCGCTATGATCCTGGGTTTACAGTTATTTCTCGCCGGCTTCATAGCAGAATTGATTTCAAGAAATTCAGCCGACAGAAACACCTATTTAATCGATGATAAAATTGGTCTTTCCTGATGCTGGCCGGTAGTGTAAATAGTATTTGAGCACATGAAAAAAGTCATCATAATTGGTCCGGCTCATCCTTTACGTGGCGGCCTTGCCTCTTTTGATGAACGGCTTGCCCGGGCATTTACGCAACGGGGTGATGAGGTAGCTATTTATACTTTTTCCCTGCAATACCCAGGCTTCCTGTTTCCCGGAACAACACAATTTTCCGATGAACCGGCACCAACGGATATACAAATCCATGTGGCAATCAATTCAGTGAATCCGCTTAATTGGTTTCGGGTAGGCAATGAAATAAAAAAATTAAAACCGGATATAGTGGTTGTCCGTTATTGGCTGCCATTTATGGGGCCGGCTTTGGGCACCATCCTGCGCAGGATAGCCCGCAATAAACATACACGAATAATTGCCATTACGGATAATGTTATTCCACATGAAAAAAGGCCGGGCGATAAAGCTTTCACTGCATATTTTTTAAAACCGGTACATGCCTGCATTACCATGAGTGAAAAAGTATTACAGGACCTTCGGTTATTCACACAAAAACCTGCACGCCTCGTGGTACACCCACTTTACGATAATTTCGGAGAAATAATACCCAAACAGATTGCACGGGATCATTTACACCTGCCTGCACAGGCACGCATCATTTTATTTTTTGGTTTTATCCGGAAGTATAAAGGTCTTGATCTGTTACTGCAGGCAATGAAAATTCTGCAGCAACAACCAGCCACCCGGGACATCAAGCTATTAATTGCCGGAGAATTTTATGATGATGAAAAATTTTATCAACAACTCATTGATGAATTGGGTATCCGTTCGCAACTCATTTTAAAAACGCAGTTTATAGCTGATAGTGAAGTGAAATATTATTTATGTGCCGGTGATTTTGTCATTCAACCCTACCGGCATGCCACGCAAAGTGGTGTTACACCCCTCGCTTATCATTTTGAAAAACCGATGTTGGTTACCCGGGTAGGTGGCTTACCGGCATTGGTTCCTGATAATAAGTGTGGGTTAATTGCCGCACCTGATCCTGTTTCCATCGCACAAAAAATTGAAGCGCTTTTTTCATTAGGCGAAAACTTTTTTTTGCCGCACCTTCGTGAAGAAAAAAAGAAATATAGTTGGGGCAACCTGGTACAGGCCATTCATGACCTGGCTCAATAATTCAACAAGTGTTGCCTTATACGTTTAAAAAATTTTATTCATGATATACAGAAGCAGAGCGCCATTACGAATTGGCCTGGCTGGTGGCGGTACCGATGTAAGCCCCTACAGTGATGAATTTGGTGGTGCCATCCTGAATGCCAGTATATCATTGTACGCTTATGCCAGTTTGGAGGCGATTGACGGTGATCATCATTTTGTAACAGCATTGGACCGCGGAGAAACACAGCAATACCCGGTTGGCTCTGATATGCCCATACAGGGTGAATTAGATCTACTCAAGGGCGCTTTTAACAGGATTAAAAAAGATTATGGCTTACCAGGCACGGCGCTTCGGTTGAGTACTTATGTAGATGCACCTGCCGGTAGTGGCTTAGGCACTTCTTCCACGTTGATGGTTGCCATCATTGGCGCTTTTGCTGAAATGTTGAAATTGCCCCTTGGTGAATATGATATTGCACGCTATGCGTATGACATCGAACGGAATGATTTAAATTTTGCCGGCGGAAAACAGGATCAATATGCAGCCACATTTGGAGGTATCAATTTTATGGAATTTTATGAAGCGGATAAAGTCATTGTGAATCCACTTCGCATTAAACAGGAATATTTAAACGAATTGGAAAATAACCTGGTATTGTATTATACATCCACCAGTCGTGAATCGGCGCAGATCATCCGGGAGCAGCAACAAAATGTATTGGAAAAAAAACAGGCATCTATTGATGCCATGCATCACTTAAAAGAGCAGGCTTTTCGAATGAAAGAAGCGCTCTTGCAGGGCCGCTTGCATGAAATAGGGGAAATACTCGATTATGGTTTTGAACAGAAAAGAAAAATGGCGGCTAATATTTCCAATTCATTGATCGAAGAAATTTATGTTGCCGCCAAATCTGCCGGAGCCACCGGAGGAAAAATAAGTGGAGCAGGCGGTGGAGGTTTTATGACTTTTTATTGCCCGGGCAATACACGGTATCAGGTCATCCGGGCATTAACTACTTTTGGTGGTGAGATCCGGCAATTCCATTTCGCCAAACAAGGCCTGAATACCTGGACATCAAAATAAGTTTGTACGATGAAAGAAAAAATTACCCAAAATATTTCTGAATCCATAGTACTGAAACAACAATTGTTGGCTGATGAAAAGTTGCATCAGCAACTTCAGGAAGTGGTGCAAACTATAGCGGCTGCTTTTGAAAGCGGTCATAAAGTTTTATTTTGTGGGAATGGTGGCAGTGCAGCGGATGCACAACACCTGGCAGCGGAATTTTCAGGCCGTTTCTATAAAGACCGGAAAGCCTTACCTGCAGAGGCCTTGCATTGCAATACATCCTACCTCACTGCAGTAGCCAATGATTATAGTTAT
This sequence comes from Parafilimonas sp., assembly GCA_039811225.1. Taxonomy (GTDB): domain Bacteria; phylum Bacteroidota; class Bacteroidia; order Chitinophagales; family Chitinophagaceae; genus JAFDXJ01. Next base: position 81,377 of record JBDHYG010000006.1, on the reverse strand, counting down.
GATGCCGTATATGCCCGCATAGTGGAAGGAACCGGGCAACCGGGAGATGTACTGCTTGCATTCAGCACATCCGGGAATTCTGCCAATATTGTGTCAGCATTACACGCAGCTGAAAAAAATAAAATGATAACCATTGGTTTTAGCGGTAAAGATGGTGGAAAAATGAAAGATACATGCCGTTTTCTTTTTTTGATACCTTCCACCTGCACCCCGCGTATCCAGGAATGCCACATGTTATTGGGGCATATCATTTGCGAATTGGTAGAAGAAAAATTATTCCCTCATGCTTAGCCCGTCCGTTCCGGAAGAAGTGATTATTCTCGCTGGCGGCTTGGGAACCCGGTTACAAACTGCTGTTCCGGATTTACCGAAATGCCTGGCACCGATAAATGGCCGGCCTTTCCTGGATTACCTGCTTACCTACTTAAAAGGACAACAAATCAAGCGGTTTATTTTTGCATTAGGGTACCGGCATGAAATGATTGAGCAATACATCCAGTCAACTTACCCGGGTATGGATGCTGTTTTTAGTGTAGAACCTGCCCTGCTTGGTACCGGAGGCGCTATCCGGCTCGCTGCAAAAAAAGCTGAACAGGAAAATGTGTCTATTGTGAATGGGGATACCTTTTACCAGGTTGATTTGAAACAATTGTTTTCCCTGCATAAAGAAAAACAAGCAGCCTGTACACTGGCTTTAAAACCCATGCAGGATTTTGACCGGTATGGATCAGTGGAATTGGCGCCTGATCAGCATATCCGGCAATTTCATGAAAAGAAAAAAAGAAAAGACGGGTTGATAAACGGTGGTGTATATATGTTACATCTCCCCTCATTTTTACCATTGCCCTGGCCGGAAAAATTTTCTTTCGAAACGGATTACCTGGAAGCACAGGTCATTACCGGAAAAATTTTTGGCAATGTGCAGGATGCTTATTTTATTGACATTGGCATCCCGGATGATTTTGCAAGAGCTTCCCACGAATTGAAATGATAGAAACATGCCTGACCTGAAACAAATCAATACAACCTGGACTTTATTTCTTGACCGTGATGGTGTCATTAATGAAGAAAAACCGGATGGCTATATTTTGCATCCGCAGGAATTTCATTTTTATCCCGGAGTTGTGGAAGCTATTGCCCGGCTCAGGAAATATTTTCAGCGGATTATTATTGTTACCAATCAACGCGGTATAGGCCGGGGCCTGATGCAGCAAGATGATTTGCATTCCATACATAACATAATGTTGGCCGGTATCGAACAAAAAGGTGGGAAAATAGATCATATTTATTTTGCTCCAGAGTTGGAAGATGATGCCATAAACCGGAAACCCAATCCCGGTATGGCTTTACAGGCTAAACAGGATTTTCCGGATATAGATTTTCAGAAGAGTGTTATGGTGGGCAATACCCTGAGTGATATGCAATTTGGCCGTAATGTGGGTATGTGTACTGTATTCCTGACTACTACTCAACCGCAAATGAAATTTCCGCATCCTGCTATTGACCTGCATTTTGAAAGTTTACCGGCCTTTGTGCTTGCGCTTGCCCTAATGAAATCTTAAATTCTCTTTACACCATAATAATTCAATCAGGTACACGTACTGGCAGTGAGTTAATTTTTAGATTTGCCTATGAAACAAATTCTTGTATTGCTCCTCTCCTTTTCTTATACACTTATCCATGCACAACGAATTGCACCGGCCGACCTTAGCCGGTTGAAAACAATGGAAAAAGAAATGTCACCCAATGCATACAATATGGTTTTTGCGGAAGATGCCAGTATGCGTTTTGTGGCCGACAGCGCTTTCACCAGGGAATTGGTACAAGCATTAAAAGTTCCTTATTCATTTTATTATCCTTTTGATTCAATTATTACCGTTTCTAAACTGATGGCGCCGGATAGTTCCTTTCGTATCTTCACCTGGGAATTGAAAAAAGATGAAAGTTATTTCCGTCAGAAAGGCGCGATTCAAATGCGCACACCAGATGGTTCATTAAAGTTATTTCCCCTCATTGACAAAAGCGATATTGCAGAAAACCCGGTGGATTCGGTTCGTTCCAACCTCAACTGGATTGGCGCAATTTATTATAACCTGGTTATGACTACATACAAGGGACAAAAGTTTTATACTCTGTTTGGATTTGATGATCATGATTTTTTAACTACCCGAAAATGGCTGGAAGTGTTGCATTTTGATGCACAACATAACCCGGTTTTCGGTGGCCGTTTTTTCGATTATGCTGAAGATGAACTCAAAAGCCCGCAACCGGCATACCGCTTTTTACTGGAGTTTAAAAAAGATGCCGGCACCCGGTTGAATTATGACCCAGAAACAAAGCTGATTCTCTTTGATCATTTGATCAGTGAGACCAATGAACCTCAGAAAAAATTTACGTTGATCCCTGATGGAGATTTTGAAGCATTCAAATGGGTTGATGGAAAATGGCAGCATATCGATACTCCTTTCCATGATAAATTGAATCCGGGTGAAATGCCCAGGCCGGAGCCGCTTTATGATGCATCCGGAAATATTAATGAAGAGAAATTATCTTCACAATCTCAAAAAAACCAGGAACAGGCCCCTACTCCTAAAAAAAGAACACCCCCCAATCCAATGGATAAGCTTAGGGAATTCTGATAAAAAGCAGTATTTACTTTAATAGGTTTCTACATGAAAAATGCAGGCATCCTTTCAAATACCTGCATTGCTAAAATTTATTTTATGCCTTCTACTCTTTAATAAACCGTAGTTTATCTACTTTGCCATTTTGCTCTATCAACACAAAATAACTGCCTTGTGCAAGGGAACGAATAGTCAATGTAAGTTCACTGCTGTTGCTTGTTTTTTGTTGCAGTATTTCCCTGCCATGTATATCCGTGATGCGGATGGTGGCGGTATATAGTTTGCTTAAGCCGGTAATGGTAAGGGTACTCTTTGCCGGGTTGGGATAGAGCGCCAGGGTATTGCTTTCAAAAATTACTTTGAGTGTATTGCTGTAAGTAGCGGTGCCGTTCAGGGCATTTTCTTTGATGCGGTAATATGCAATGCCTTGCAATGGATGCTGATCGGTATAGCTGTACTTATTTTCCGTGCCACCCTTGGCCGGAACGGTGGCTATGCTTACAAATTCTGTGGCATTGCTGCTGCGCTCTATACTATAACTCTTCGTACCGCTCTCGTTGAGGGTTTCCCAACTTATCGTTACACCAGTTTTATCCTGTACCGCTTTTACATTTTTAAAATGTGTGGCGAGAATTAAATCGTTGTTGAAACGCGCCAACATATTGCCCAGCATGGCTAATATTTTTCCATTATCCAACACAAACAAATCGATTTGCGAATCTTCTCCATTTCCAAGGGCCAGGTATTGTTCAGCCAGGCCATTCTCTCCGAAACCGGGATCTAACTGCCCGTTTTCCAAGAGGCGTATTATATATTCTGATACGCTGGAATAACTTGTACCTCCCACCAGTATCTTCCCATCCGGTTGCACTGCCACACTATGCCCCAGTACCTGGATATTAAAATAATAGATGATTCCTCCATCTGTTCCAAAACCGGCATCTACCGTACCATCTGGCATAAAACGACAAACTGCCATCCCCAATTTATCATTGTTGCTTTCATCTTTCCCTGAATATCCCGTACATACAATCTTTCCATCCGGCTGAAATGCAATATCCTGCATTTTGGTACTCCATAGTCCACTCTGACCTAAACCAAAAGTATAGGAAGCCACTCCATTCACCCCATAACTCTTATCTATACTGCCATCTGTGTTATAGCGTTCTAATTGGAATTGTCCTTTACCACTATAATAATCATAAGTGATTCCTTTAATTATTTTTCCATCCGGTTGTAAAAGCAGGTCTGCACAATTACCATCATAAAATAAACCATATTTCTTTTGTACAATGCCATTCGTACCAAAGGTGGAGTCGAAACCTCCATCGGGCATAAGCCTTACTAAATAGGTACAATCATCACCGGAAGTAGGTATAAAATCACCCCCCAAAATAATCTTTCCATCCGGTTGTATGGCTATGGCATAATTATTTGTTATATAATTTCCTACAATAAATGTATCCATGCCATTTGTGCCAAAACTACTGTCTATACCTCCATCCGGGAAAAAACGCAATACAGCTACATAAAACAAATTATTTGGATTAATGTAGGCTGCACTTATCACAAATTTACCATCACTTTGCAAGGCAATACGATCTACATAATCCCCCTTTATATGACTATCTTCATTAAAATGTATGGCGCCATGTGTGCCAAAAGTAGTATCTAGGCTGCCATTCACATTAAACCGGTGCATCGCTACTGAAAGAAAATAATCAAACCCGACATGCATGGTTTTTCCATCGGGTAACAGTATGGAATTTCCAAGACCTAAATACATAGAGTCATGACGCACCACGCCATTTATGCCATAGCTTTCATCGAGATAACCCGCCTGGGCTTGTAACTGGTGAATAGAAAAGAAAGAAAGTATTATGTACAGTATTTTTATTCTTAGCTTTTTCATTTTTATTTAGTTTAATTTTTTTAAAAATTATTTCTATCGAATTGCATTTCCAATCGTTGATGAAACGAAGCCTTAATAAACAGTTTTTGTTGCTCTAAACATGTATCGTTTGAATGAAAGCGTGATTTAAAGATAATGATCTTTAAAGAAAAACAAAAGAGGTTTTAGAAAAGAAAGAATGATTTTTTTTCTTCCATCCATATACCTCCACCTGCCTCAGAAAAATGGTGTGAAGAAATTAGCGGCATGAAGCGTAAAGATGAAAACGACAGGCAGATTATTGAAATTAAATGGATGTGTACTGCCGTTTCATTAATCCAGTTTTAATACAGCAAGAAAAGCTTCCTGCGGGATTTCCACATTGCCTATTTGCCGCATCCTTTTTTTACCTTCTTTTTGTTTCTCCAGTAATTTCCGTTTACGGCTGATATCACCGCCATAACATTTAGCGGTAACATCTTTGCGCATGGCGCTGATATTTTCCCGGGCAATTATCTTGGCGCCTATGGCTGCCTGTATGGCTATCTGGAATTGCTGGCGGGGTAACAATTCTTTTAATTTTTCACACAATTTTCTTCCAAAATCCTGTGCCCTACTGCGATGTATCAATGCACTTAAGGCATCCACTTTATCGCCATTTAATAGGATATCCATTTTCACAATATCAGCAGGCCGGTAGCCGATAGGATGATAATCAAAGGATGCATAGCCGCGGGTAGAGCTTTTTAATTTATCATAAAAATCAAAAACAATTTCTGTCAGGGGCATTTCAAAAATTAATTCCACCCGTGTCGCCGTTAAATAACTTTGATTAATAAGAATTCCCCGCTTGCCTAAACACAAGGTCATGATATTACCAATATACTCGGGCAGGGTAATAATCTGTGCTTTGATATAAGGCTCATCAATATGGTCAATTTTTGTGGTATCGGGCATTTGCGCCGGGTTATTGACAATGATTTTTTCCTGCCGGGTGGTATAGGTATGAAAACTTACATTAGGTACCGTGGTGATAACAGTTTGATTGAATTCGCGTTCCAATCTTTCCTGGATGATCTCCATGTGCAGGAGACCCAGGAAGCCGCAACGAAAACCAAAACCCAGCGCCTGCGATGTTTCTAATTCAAAAGTCAGGGAGGCATCATTGAGTTGCAATTTATCCATACACTCCCGCAGTTCTTCAAAGTCTTCCGTTACAACCGGGAAAATACCGGCAAATACCATTGGCTTCACTTCTTCAAACCCCTGGATCATGGGCGCGGGATTGGCAGCGAGTGTAATGGTATCACCCACTTTCACTTCTTTGGCATTTTTAATACCGGTAATAATATAACCCACATTACCGGCGCTGATACCAGTTGTAGGTACCAAACCCATTTTTAATACCCCCACCTCATCGGCAAAATATTCCTGGCCGGTAGCTACAAATTCTATTTTATCTCCTTTCTTCAAAGTGCCATTAAATACGCGGAAATAGGCAATGATACCCCGAAAGCTATTGAAGACGCTATCAAAGATCAGTGCCTGCAAGGGCGCTGCACTATCCCCTTTCGGTGCCGGGATCCTGTGAATCACGGCAGCCAAAATTTCTTCAATACCAATTCCTGCTTTACCACTGGCTAACAAAATTTCTTCTTCTTTGCAACCAATCAATTCAATGATCTGGTCTTTCACTTCTTCCACCATGGCGCCATCCATATCGATTTTATTGATGACGGGAATAATTTCCAAATCATTTTCTATCGCGAGGTAAAGATTGCTGATGGTTTGGGCCTGGATGCCCTGTGTGGCATCTACCAATAACAACACGCCTTCACAGGCAGCAAGGGCACGGCTTACTTCATAACTAAAATCCACATGGCCGGGTGTATCAATGAGATTGAGAACATAGGTTTTGTTTTCAAATGCATATTGCATTTGAATGGCATGGCTTTTTATAGTGATGCCTTTTTCACGTTCCAGGTCCATATCATCCAAAACCTGGTTCATCATATCACGCTCCCCGATGGTATGCGTGAATTCCAGCAGGCGGTCTGCCAGCGTGCTTTTGCCATGATCTATATGAGCAATGATGCCAAAATTCCGGATGTTATCCATAGGGAACAAAGATAATTAAAGGTTCTTTCCGATAGTGCCTGCTGTAAAGTATTTTAAAGCCTTCCAGTAAAAATCCCGGGAATAATCTTTTGGAAAAATTACACACCGGGATCAACCTGGTTTAATAAAATAAAAGTAGCAATTCGTAAACTGTCTTTTAGCTTATACAAACAAAGGTTTATTTTAATCCTTTGTCTTATTACTTACCTGTTTATTATTTTCCACATAGTTCACTGCAGCTGGTGAATGGTTTATTGTTTTTTCCTGCGGAACAGTGATGCTGGTTACAGGAGGTACATTACCGGCAGGTTGTTTATCAGCAAAAACCTGTGCTAATGTAGGCGCTAATACCAGTGAAACAATTGACATCAGTTTGATCAGAATATTCATAGATGGGCCGGAAGTATCTTTAAACGGATCACCAACGGTATCACCTGTAACAGATGATTTATGCGGCTCCGATTTTTTATAATGCATTTGGCCATTTATTTCCACGCCTTTTTCAAAAGATTTTTTTGCATTATCCCAAGCGCCACCGGCATTGTTCTGGAACATGCCCATTAATACACCACTCACAGTAGCGCCGGCCAGGAAACCACCCAGCGCTTCCGGTCCCAATAAGAAACCAATAATGATGGGTGAAATAATAGCAATTGCACCCGGCATCATCATTTTCTTGATAGAGGCTTCGGTAGAAATGGCCACACATTTTTCATATTCCGGTTTGCCTTTGCCTTCCATAATACCCGGAATGGATTTAAACTGGCGGCGTACTTCTTCCACCATGGCCATGGCAGCTTCACCCACTGCACGAATAGCAAGGGAAGAAAAAATAAAAGGAATCATCGCACCCACAAATAAACTCGCGAGCACTTCGGCTTTATAAATATCAATACCGGTCATGGCATATCCATTATGCTGAATAACGCCTACATAGGCAGCAAATAAGGCTAATGCCGTTAAGGCAGCAGAAGCAATGGCAAAACCTTTACCGGTGGCTGCAGTAGTATTACCAACGGCATCTAATACGTCAGTTTTTTCGCGCACTTCTTTGGGCAATTCACTCATTTCAGCAATACCACCGGCATTATCTGCAATCGGGCCAAAAGCATCAATTGCCAATTGCATAGCGGTAGTCGCCATCATACCGGCAGCGGCAATGGCCACTCCATATAAACCGGCACAATAATAAGAACCCCAAATACCACCTGCTAAAACAAGAATCGGCAATAAAGTAGATTCCATTCCGATAGCCAGCCCGGAAATAACATTGGTAGCATGGCCGGTGGCTGACTGGCGAATGATACTTAATACCGGGCGTTTCCCCATAGCCGTATAATATTCCGTTATAATACTCATTAAAGCACCTACACCCAGGCCCACACCTATTGCGCCTAATACGCCCCATTTGGTAAACTCATGATTTCTTAAAATCATATTTTCAGGCAATAAATAATTCACCAGGAAAATACAAACGATCGCAGTCAGGATGATAGCGCCCCAGTTGCCTAAGTTCAATGCTTTTTGTACTGTGGATGTATTGATCCCTGCTTTATCGCTGATACGCACAAAGAAAGTACCGATGATGGAAAATAAAATGCCCACACCGGCAATGATCATAGGTAACAAGATAGGTGCAAAACCACCAAAATTATCATTGGAAATAGTTTCCTGCCCCAAAACCATAGTAGCTAACACCGTTGCCACATAAGAGCCGAAAAGGTCTGCGCCCATACCAGCCACATCGCCTACATTGTCTCCCACATTATCAGCAATGGTCGCCGGATTACGAGGATCATCTTCCGGGATACCGGCTTCCACTTTACCAACCAGGTCAGCGCCCACATCGGCAGCTTTGGTATAAATACCACCGCCTACCCGTGCAAAAAGTGCAATGGATTCTGCTCCTAATGAAAAGCCGGTGAGGATCTCAATCGTACGCACCATTTCTTCAGAATTGGCGCCGGCACCCGGGGCAAAAATTTCTTTTAATATAATAAATAAACCACCTAATCCTAAAACAGCCAAACCGGCTACACCGAGCCCCATTACTGAACCTCCTGTGAAGGAAACAGATAAAGCCTTAGATAAACTGGTACGTGCCGCATGGGCTGTACGAGTATTAGCTTTGGTGGCAATACGCATACCGATATAACCAGCAATAGCACTACAAACACCACCTATCACAAATGAAATGGCAATAGCCCAATGGGAACTGGGATTCTTACTGGCCATATAACCTAATAGGCAGGCTACAATAATCACAAAATAGGCCAGGATCTTCCATTCCGCTTTCAGAAATGCCATAGCGCCTTCTGCGATATATTTACTGATTTCTTTCATTTTATCATTTCCGGGTTCTTGCCGGGCTACCCAATTAAACTTGATGAGGGTGTACAATAAACCGATCAGGGCCATAGCCGGTACGGTCAGGAGAATAGTACTTAACGACATAAACAATAAGGGTTATTAAATTAGGCGGCAAAATTAGGGGAATTGCACTAAAATGAAGCGATTATATTCGTTCAAAATTGGTTTTACACAGAAAAGATCATAAATGTGGAAATTGTAATTGCTGGAAAGCAGCACCCAGCATTTCTATTAAATCGGATGGTAATAAACTTTCCACAGATTGTGCCTGCAAACAAAGATCTGCTGCCAGGCCATGAATGTAAACGCCCAGCCTCGCTGCATCCAGGGCATCATAACCTTGTGCCAATAATGCAGTGATGATGCCAGTGAGGGCATCACCCATTCCGCCGGTTGCCATTCCACTATTCCCGGAGATATTGAAAAATGCCTCCCCTTTTTGGGCAATAAGTGTATAATGGCCTTTCAATACTATGGTAAATGGATATTGTTGAGAAAGTGCTATCGCCGTTTCAATGCGTTCTACTTCATTTTGCCTGCTTCCAAAAAGCCGGTCAAATTCTTTTGGGTGTGGAGTCAAAACTGATTCTGCGGGAATGTGGTCAAGCAAATCTTTGTTTGCTGCAAGAAGATTAAGACCATCTGCATCAATAACCAATTTGGAACAACCTGCTGCAAGTAAATCCTGCATTAACGCATTGGCTTCTCTCGAAGTTCCTAAGCCTGGCCCCAGGCCGATTGCCTGGTATTTTTCAAATTGAATGCTCTCCTCAACCAAACACATAGCTTCGGGGACAGCAGTCTGTACAATAGCTCTTTCAGCTTCCGGCACTTTCAAAGTAACAAGCCCGGCACCGGCACGCAAACAGGCCCTGGCACAAAGAAGGGCAGCGCCCATTTTTCCCGCACTACCAGCTAATAATAAAGTATGACCACAATTACCTTTATGGGCAAATGCTGATCGCGGCCGGTAAATCTTCTTGGCGGCTTCTTCTGAAACTAAATTCGCCCATGGTGTTATTGTAGATAAAAAGGCCGGATCCAGGCCAATATCAATTATATGTACATACCCGAAACTGGCTGCATTTTCTGCCAATAAGAAACAACGCTTCAATGCCTGGAAAGTCAGTGTATGGTGCGCTTTGAGTACGGTACACTCTTGAGAACTTTTATCACTGAACATACCAGTGGGAATATCAATGGAAATAATGAATGCGGTGGACTGGTTGATATGCCGGACAATTTCTTCATATAATCCCTGCAGGGGGCGATCCATGCCGAGGCCTAATAAGGCATCTATAACAATATCATTTGCTTCAATCTCGGGGAAGAAATCTTTAGCCTGTATAAAATGTATGGAAGAAGAAATGCGATGTAAGCGGTGCAGGTTTTCCTGGAAATCTGGACTACCCAGGCTGCCAAATTCCATAATATATACAACCGGGTCAAAACCTTTGTCTATTAATAGCCGGGCAATTGCCAGGCCATCACCCCCATTGTTTCCTTTGCCGCAAAATATTTTTATTGGCCCGGTGAGTAAATTATTCTCTTCCAGGAAAGCTATGCATTGCCTGGCTGCCCGCTCCATCAGGTCAATGGATGCAATCGGTTCCTGTTCGATGGTCCAGGCATCCCATTGCTGCATTTGTTTGACGGAGAGGAGTTGCATAAATTGAAATTATACAATAATAAAACTTCACAGAAAAAAATTTCTGAAAAGCCATTACCAGCAAATACATTTTCACATCGAATTATTCCACTACTATTTTCAATCCATTGCTATGCGTGGAGAATTCCGGGGCATACATACATTGCAGTGTAGCAATTCCTACGGCAAAATTTCCTTTTTGCGTAATGTACACCGGGTATTCAAAAACATAGGTGCCTTTTTTCAACCGGTCAATAAAAAAATCAGTAGCGGCATCTTTAGTGGCTTCATAATAGCTCAGGCCATCCTGCCATTGATATCCGCTCAACACGTGCAGGGGTTCCATAGCAGCAGCCCGGCCATCTTTTAAATGCACATATTCCAGGTCCCGGTCGGTTGTTACTACCATACGCAAAATAACTTTATCGCCTACATGCAGGATTGCATTTTCAGCAACCGGAGAGAGCAGGTTTCCGGCTCCGGTATTTTTTTCAATAAATAAATTTTTCGCAATAGAAATGGATGATGTAGCAGATGTAACATTTTCCACGTTCTCAAAATATTGCCAGTAAACGGCTCCAAAGGAAATACCTTTTTGTCGATCCGAGCCTTCTCCGGATGTGGTGGTCACCGTAATATTACTCATATCCGGAGTTACATATTTTCCCTCTACGGTTTCCTGCCAGTAACCGGTGCCAGTCTCCGGTTTATTATTTTCTGATGGGAAATGGACTGTTCCTAATTGAATAGTGGCAGTTCTTTGCATGCTGGCTGCACCCGACTGCCAAAGCAAGGCAAAACAGGCATCTGCCGTGGCTTTCGTAGTAGCCCAATGATTCGTTTGTTTTTGAAGAATTAACCAGGTATTCATTTCATTTATATAATATGCATACTTGGTATCCTGTTTATGAGAAGCAACCGTTTTTGTCAATTCAATAAACAAAGATTGGACTTCGATTGGCGCTTCATACCAGTAATAACCATAATTATTCTCTTTCCAATACATACCCCTGTCTTTGGTAACAATACCATTTTCCAGGATGGAAGCAAGAATATTATCCGCTACATACTTCTCCTGCCCGGCTTGAAAAAGCATCATACCGATCATGGCTTTCATATAATTTGACTGCGTATTCCAATGACGCATGCACTGTTGAAAATAAAAATTATACGCCGATTTATTTTGTATGGGAATATCCATGAAATAACTGCGCATGTACATGTATTGAATTTGGAACCGGTTGATTCCATCTACATTTTTGTTTTTAATTTGATCGTTATATTCCTTCAAAACCAAGTCATCTAAATAATGCAATGCCTGTTTTGATATTGCATTAATTGCTTTTGTGGCTCCCGGTGAAATGGCACCTGATTTTCGCAAACGCCCAATACCGGTTAGGATATACTGCGTAATATACCTGTCCGGATAGCCGCCCTTAAACCAGCTAAATGCCCCATTTGCCAATTGCATTTGTTGCAATTTATGAAGTGCTGTTTCCTGCTTGCTTTGCATGGCATGCAGGTCAAACAACAATGCAATATTTTTCTTTTGTTCCGCTTCATTGCGGGCATCCATTATCCAGGGTGTTTCTTCCAGGATAATTTGTTTCAGGTTTTGATTCTTTTGTAGGTTGCTCAAAAAAGCATGTTGGCTTGCTGTATCTGCCTGCCATTTTTCAATAATTGCTTTAATGCGTGGATGCTGTGCCAGGATGCTGCCGGCCATTGCATTGGCATAATAGCGATTGAAAAGTTGCTCGGCACATTCATACGGAAATTCAGTGAGATAGGGCAACGCCTGGATAGCATACCAAACCGGGTTTGCTGTATATTCTACCGTTAGTGATTGTGTTTGCAAAGTAGCGCTTTGGTTATGTTCCAATTTTTCAAACACAAATTTCCTGGTTGTATCGCCTTTCTGGAAAAGCGGGAATGTTTCAGTCACCAAGATACGGTTACTTAATACCGGCAAAATATTTTCTTCACCATCCGTATATTGATTAGCATTTGCAACAAAGCGGATGGCCAATGGTTTGGTATAGGAAAAAGGAACCTGGATGGGAAATGATAGCGCCATACTTTTTCCGGCATCAGCAGAAAAATATTGATCCGGGAAAACATTATTAAATAAACCATCAATGGCTTCATTCGTTTCCGGGTCATACAATTCCAAATGCAATACACCTTTCAGTGCGCTGTCACTCATATTACTGATTTTCGCGGACAATTCCATGCGGTCCCCTTCGCGTAAGAAACGTGGCAGATTGGGCTGTACCATTAATTTCTTTTGTGTAACAATATCCGCATACGACTGGTAACCAAAAGCAACCTCTTTTGTATGTGCCAGGGTCAGCCATTTCCATTGTGTAAGCGCTTCCGGCATAGTGAAACTAAAACTAAAATTACCCGAACTGTCGGCATGCAATTGAGGAAAAAAGAAAGCCGTTTCATTAAAATTTTTCCGAATGGCCACAGAAGTCGGAGCCGTATTTTCCGAAGCTGTTTGCAAAGAATCCGAAATTTCATTTGCCATTGCTTCTTTTGATTCTTCATTTATAGCTCTGTCTTTATCACCAACGGACATTTTAGGTGCTGCCATAAAAACCATCTGCCTGCCTCCTGTTTTATCCCTCATATATTCTTTCCAATACATGGAAGCCTGTGTAATTAAATGATCGTACGTTTTTTCAATATACAGGTCAGGCACAGGCAAATAATTTTGTATTTCATTTTCCACTTCAAAATTTCCCCGGCCAGACCAATTATTACTCGCATAACCGTTTTGCCAAATACCCGGTACCTGCCATTCATGCGGAATAAACTGATCCAATGAAGCATCGTACATGGCCGTGCAAAGTTCAGCCTGTAGAGCCGATGCATTGCGCCCGGATACACGTACTGTCCATGTTTCCCGGCTTCCCGGTTCCATTTTATCCCTGAAACTTTGATACGTGATTTGTAATTCCTTGTCGATATAAGGCATATAAATATTCGACCCGCCAGTATAGAACCGGTTATGCCGGACAAATGCATAATACAAGCCAGCACCTTTTCTATCTTTCTCCGTAGGGGTATACGTTAAGGTTGTTTTATCGCCATTGGATTTTAGTATGGTAAAAGTGGTAACCGGCAGGCTATCTGCCTGGTGGGTTATAGCTTGCAGGAGGAAGATATTTTTTTCTGAACTGCCAAATTCTATGATTGCTTTTTCCCGAGGTTGTACGGTGGTCTTTACCAAATTATTCCAATTCAATTGCGGTGCCGGGATCTGTTGTTTATTTTTATCTGTAAGCTCTATGTATTTTTTATCCCGGATAGTATCCCCGTTTTTATCCATCGTGTACGCTTCCACCAGGTACCAGCCTTGCGTGAAATTAAAACCATCAAGTGAAAAACTATTCGTTTCTTTTGTATTCAAAGTACCCTGTACGATGGGTGAAAGCACCTGCCAGGTATGGATATCATTTTCGTCAGCATATTCATCATATGGAAAATAAGTTTCAAATTCTTTTTTGGTATATACAAATAAATCCGGTTTTTCCCAGTACCTGTTCCGCTTTATGGTTGCCGGTGCCTGGATAGGTGCAATTCGCAGGTGAACCAGGGCATCCTGCTTTTGACCTGCAAAATTTGTAACATTTATTGGCAGGTTATGTAAGGTTTGTATATCGGTTTGTGCAGGCTGTTCTATCTGCACCAACAGCGATTGGTACCCGACAGAAACCGTAGAAGAAAGGGTATGTGTTTCTCCATTGATATCCGTTATAGTAACGGTTATTTCAAAATCAAAAACAGGATAAGTGTTTTTATCAACAGCCCTATCCGGCAGTGCGGTAAATGGAATAGCAAAAAGGCCTTGTGCATCTGTTTGTAATTCGCCTTGTGCTATTTGCACGGCTGGGCTTTGCGGTTGTGGCCTACGCCAGAAAAACCAGGGATATATAAATCGGGTCATCCTGGTAACGGTATATTTCACCCGGGCGCCATCAATTGCATTTCCCGCAAAAGCTGTTGCCTGGCCGGTTACAGTTACGGTATCATGTAACTGGAAGGTTGTTTGTAAAGTATCTAACCGAATAAAAAATCGCGGCCTTTTATATTCCTCCACACGAAAATAAATACGGTTATCCTGATCAAAACTTTTTGCCGCCATAGAAAAATTTCCCGGTAACACCTGCTCGGGTAAAATAAATTTCCCCGTGAGTGATCCAAATTCATTTACAGTACAGGATATAGAATCTACTACACTCCCATTGACATCGAGTAAGGTAACCATTACCGGATCCTTAGTCGTGAGTATGGTTGTTTTCTTTGTAAGATAATCTTTAGAAATCCCAATACCTTTGAAATACACTACCTGTCCCGGACGATAAATGCTCCTGTCGGTAAAAAAATACAATTTAGCTTCTTGTTTATCACAAGCAGCCTGGTTTTGCCATTGCTTATCTGTATTACTAACCGAATAATTGATGTTTCGATAATAATCTTGTATCCGTAAGACATCCTGTCCCTGTGTAAGAACAATAGTTACATTTTGATAATTCCATTTCTTCCGGTTAACAGGCCCGGTAAAAAATCCATTCTTATCAGATATGGTGGAATAAGTTTTTTGCTTGTTTGTAGAGGACGCTTCCCAATCATTCCACGTAAATAAAGCCTGCACATTTTTCAATGGTTCCCCGGAATCACGATCTACCACAAAATAATTTCCATCATTCACTATACAGGCCATATTCGATACAGTAAAATCAACCAGGAAAAGTTTATCACCTGGTGCAAAGTCTTTCCCGGATGATCCCAGGAGTACATATTCTCCTACCGGCAACGCATCTATTTTTAATTCCACGCTATGCCTTAAATAATCCTTTTCATTAGGTAATGCCTGATCAAAATTTTTCAGGAATGGCAGGCCGGCAATTTTCGTCCATAATGAATCAGGGTTCCATTTGGTTTTTCTTTTGTCAACCAGCTCTTTTGAAAGTACCCGGAAAAATACCTTATCCATATTTTTATAAGAAAGCAACAAACGAAAAGGTTGGCCGGGAACATTTACACTTTCTAATTTAGCCTGTACTTCTGTTGCCAATATCCGGTTTAACAATGTTTGCATTTCACTATTACCTTTCCCCGGTGCAGGCTGGGCTTTTAGTCTTTGTTCAATCAATGCTTTAGCCTTGACCAAATTGTTTTTATATGCCGGATCTTCCTTCCATTTTGTTGCATTATCTGCCAGGCCTTGTGCCAACAGGTACCAGGCTTCTTCAGCCACTATTTCATTCGGATATTTTTGGACCAATTGTTCTAAAACTGTTTTGTACAGACTATCTTTCGTGGGCAAATTGGCCTGTTGCTGCATCCAGTTCATTCTTTCCAGGTCCACATCTATAAATGCCGAAGGGTCTTTATCCTTTTGATGAAAGGAAAGTAATTGTTGAAAAAGTTGTATAACCTGCCAGTCGGCAGATACGGTGTCTTGCGTAAGAAATGCGTGTTTGATAAATAGTTCCGCCGGTGCAAATACTACCGGGTCATTGATTGCAAATGCATCAACCGGAATCGTAACCGGTTCAATAGCATTTTTAAAATAATCAATTGCTTCATGTGCCAGGAGATCATATAAGGTTGGTCGTAAAGCCTGCATCTTCCCGCTAACGATCAATGCTTCTAATCCCTTGAGTGATGTTGCTTTTAATACTGGCTCATGTTGAAGGGAAGCCAGATAGTTTTCCCGGATGGCTGTTATAAAATCCTGTTGGCTCCAGGTTTGAATATCCTCTTTTTTAAAATCTATAGTAGCACTGCGTTCTCGAATTCGCCAGCTATCCGCCTGGTAAGCAGCCAGGTATTGATGTGCCAGGATGCTATACAGGATGGCTTTTCCGGGAATACTTTTTTCCTGGGCCAGTTCATTTTGAATAGCATGAATGGCTGTATTGGGATCCGTTTCTTCTACCTGGTCCTGCAAATAAATTTTATATAGCAAGGCTTTGATACTTTGTGCAGATAGGTTATTTTTTTTCGCTTCCTGGTAAATAGCCTGTACCGCCGAAAGCGCTGTTCCGGGCAAATCTTTTTTCAGAATCAACGAATCTATCGCTTCCCATTTTTTTTGAAATGTTGTATCCATGGTTTGTGCAAAAGTGGATGTAAGCAGGCAAATGCATATCCAGGTTAGTAGGCTGTGTTTCTTCATCCTTTAATTTTAAAAATTACAAAATACATTATTTGGCAATAAGATGAAGCGAATACGCATTTTACATACACATAAAAAAACCCTGCATCAAACAGGGTCTTTTTATTTCTAAAATGGAAATTATTTTTTCAAGGCTTCCAACATGGTCTTTCCTATATCAGCCGGGCTGTCAGAAACATGTACACCACATGCCCGCAGGATTTTCATCTTGGCGGCTGCAGTATCATCTTTCCCGCCGATAATGGCACCGGCATGGCCCATTCTTCTTCCGGGAGGCGCTGTCTGTCCGGCTATAAAACCCACGACCGGTTTTTTCATATTGTCTTTGATCCAATTTGCCGCATCGGCTTCCATATTTCCGCCGATTTCACCTATCATTACTATACCATCAGTTTCCGGGTCATGCATGAGTAACTCCACGGCTTCGCGGGTGGTTGTACCAATGATCGGGTCGCCCCCGATTCCAATAGCAGTACTGATACCCATACCGGCTTTAACTACCTGGTCAGCCGCTTCATAAGTGAGCGTACCGGATTTTGAAACAATGCCGATACGACCGGGTTTGAAAATGAAACCAGGCATAATACCCACTTTCGCTTCACCTGCTGTAATAATGCCCGGGCAATTAGGGCCAATCAGCCGGGAATTGGTTTCTGCCAAAAAGCTTTTCACTTTTACCATATCTTGTACCGGGATACCTTCGGTGATACATACGATCAATGCAATGCCTGCATCAGCCGCTTCCATAATGGCATCTGCTGCAAATGCCGGTGGTACAAATATGATACTCACATTGGCGCCCGTTTTTGCCACGGCTTCAGCTACCGTATTAAAAACCGGCTTTTCCAAATGCGTGGTTCCCCCCTTTCCCGGGGTTACACCGCCTACTACATTGGTTCCGTATTCGATCATCTGGCCGGCATGAAAACTACCTTCCGTTCCGGTAAAACCCTGTACAATGATTTTTGAATGCTTATTGACTAAAACTGACATAAGGAAATAAATTTGTTGTGCAAAAGTAAGGTAAATCAGTTAAGGCAGGGTATCAAATTATAAAACCTTTCCAATTTATTATCTGAAAGCAATTTCACACGTTTCCATTTAGCAGTTTGGTTATATTTGCAACCCTGAATTTTAAAAGAAAAAAATCGGCTTTCATTTACAAAATATGAACATAACAACTATGTACAGGACACATCATTGTGGGCAATTAGACCTGAAAGATATCAACCGTACTGTTTCCCTTTGTGGTTGGGTACAAACCATTCGAAAATTTGGCGCCATCACTTTTGTGGACCTGAGGGATCGTTATGGTATTACACAATTACTGTTCGGGGAAGAGTTGCAGGAAGAATTAGATAAGCGTTCCCTGGGCCGGGAATATGTCATCCAGGCTAAAGGCTTTGTGCAGGAAAGAGAAAATAAAAACCTGCAAATCCCGACCGGGGAAATCGAAGTCCTGGTGAGCGAATATAAAATTTTGAATATCGCTGCCATCCCTCCTTTTACCATACAGGATGATACCGATGGCGGCGATGACCTGCGTATGAAATACAGGTACCTCGACCTGCGCAGAAATATAGTAAAGAAGAACCTGGAATTACGATATGCCATTACCCGATCTGTCCGCGATTACTTACACGAACAATCTTTCATGGAAGTGGAAACGCCTTTCCTCATTAAATCTACGCCGGAAGGCGCCCGGGATTTTGTAGTACCTTCCCGCATGCATGAAGGCCAGTTTTATGCATTGCCCCAATCACCACAAACATTTAAGCAACTGCTGATGGTGAGTGGCATTGACCGTTATTTTCAAATCGTGAAATGCTTCCGGGATGAAGACCTGCGGGCCGACAGGCAGCCTGAGTTTACGCAGATCGATTGTGAAATGTCATTCATAGATCAGGAAGATATTTTACGCACATTTGAAAATATGGTGAAACGTATTTTCAAAGATGTAAAGGGTATCGATTATCATGAACCGGTGGAAAGAATGAGTTGGGAAGAAGCCATGTGGCGCTATGGTATTGATAAACCGGATATTCGATTTGACCTGGAACTGACTAACCTGAAAACAGTATTTCAAAAAAAGAATGTGGCTGATCTTTCATCCAGCATCCAGGGTGCCGGTTTCCCGGTATTTGAACAGGCTGAAACGGTTATCGCAGTGGTCATGCCGGGTTGTGCTTTTTATACAAGAAAACAAACGGATGAATTGACTGAATGGGTAAAACGCCCTCAAATTGGCATGCAGGGATTAGTGTATATTAAATGTAATGCCGATGGTACTTATAAAAGCAGTGTAGATAAATTTTATGACCAGGCCCGGCTGGAAAATATTTCAACTACCTGCGGGGCACGTGAAGGTGATTTGATTTTGATATTGGCAGGTAAAGAAGAAAAAACCCGGAAAGCTGCTGGTGAATTGCGCCTGGAAATAGCCAAAAGACTAAACCTGCGGCATAAAGATTCTTTCAAACTGGTTTGGATTATTGATTTCCCTTTGTTTGAATATGATGCTGAAGGCAATCGCTGGGTAGCCCGGCACCATCCTTTTACGGCTCCCAAGCAGGAAGAAATTGACATCATGTTGAAAAATGACCCGCACATTGCCGATGCAGCCAATTACCTGCAACATCCATTTGCCGGGATCAAGGCCAATGCATATGACCTAGTCATAAACGGGAATGAAATCGGTGGTGGCTCAATCCGGATTTTTCAAAAAGATTTACAGGAAAAAATGTTTGCCGCACTAGGTATGTCAAAAGAAGAAGCAACGGAAAAATTTGGTTTCCTGTTGAAAGCATTTGAATATGGCGCCCCCCCGCATGGCGGTATTGCTTTCGGCCTGGACCGGCTTTGCTCTATTATTGGCGGTAGTGAAAGTATCCGCGATTTCATTGCTTTCCCCAAAAACAATAGTGGCCGGGATGTCATGCTCGATGCACCCGCTCCTATTGATGCCACTCAATTATCGGAATTACATTTAGCGCATGCTTCAAAAAAATAAATTATTGTATAGCTCATTCGACCTGGCTGAACGGATTTCTTGTACTATCGAAATTTAATGCCGATACAAATACAATTTGAATCAACTCCGTCATAATGCATTTTTTATGAAATATTTTATCATTTACCGTATCCTTGGTTTTATTGTCAACCTGATTAGTTTCCTAATTGCACTTAACCTGATTGTTTCACTGCCATTTGTTTTTTCCCAACCCTTCTTTCTCTTGTTTTATTTTGTACTGGTTTGCGTGGTTTTATATGCGTGGTTTTCTTACACATTTTTAAAAAAAGTTATCATACAAAAAGAAACAGTCAAAAGAACAATGAAAGATTGGTTACTGGTTAACGCCATTGTTTCGTTTATTTTTTGTCTGCTCATCATCTTGCCGGGGATCACTTTATTAATCAACCCGGAACCATTTTTCAAGAACCTGGAAACTTTTTTAAAAGAATCAGGCTCCGGTATTGCCACGATGGATACGGCTACAGTACATCAAGTAGTATATGCAGAATTGTGGGCATTGGTCATATTCTGTATTTGCCTGGCCATCCACATTATTTGGACCAGGATACTTGTAAAAAATAATGCAAACGCTTTCGTAGATCAATAGTTTTCAAATCTGCCCTATCATTTACCTTTTTAGGAAGTAAAATTTATCTGCTAATTTTATTCCCCATTATGGCTGAGCAAACCACCGATAGGAAAAATATGGAAGGTATTCCGCTGGCGGAACGCTTACGGCCAAAAACATTGTCGGAATTAATTGGCCAGGAGCACCTGACCGGTAAGGGTGGTGTTTTGCGAACTGCTATCGAACAAAAAAAAATCCCCTCATTGATTTTATGGGGGCCGCCGGGTGTAGGTAAAACCACCATTGCACAAATTATTGCTTCCATGCTGGAACAACCATTTTACCAGTTAAGTGCAATCAGCAGTGGTGTTAAAGAGGTTCGGGAAATAATTGACATAGCCAAAAAACAGCAACAGGCGATTTTGTTTATTGATGAGATCCATCGCTTCCATAAAGGCCAGCAGGATGCTTTATTAGGTGCGGTGGAAAAAGGAATAATTACCCTGATTGGTGCGACAACGGAAAACCCTTCCTTTGAAGTAAATGCTGCCCTGCTCAGCCGTTGCCAGGTCTATATCCTGAAAGCGCTTAGCGATGAAAACCTGCAACAATTAGCGCAACATGCATTGTCCGCTGATACCATATTGAAAAAGTATTCACTCAAATTAAAAGAAACGGCTGCACTAATCAATATTTCAGGTGGCGATGCACGCAAGCTTTTAAACCTGCTTGAATTAGTCGCCACCAGTATTGTTTCAGAAAATCCGGAAACGGATGACCGGGAAATCACGGATGAAAAAGTAATGCGAATAGCGCAACAAAAAATTGCTTTATATGATAAACAGGGAGAACAACATTATGATATCATATCCGCTTTTATAAAAAGTATGCGGGGCAGTGACCCCAATGCTGCTGTGTATTGGCTGGCCCGTATGCTGGAAGGTGGTGAAAATATAAAGTTCATTGCCCGCCGTATGGTCATCTTTGCCAGTGAAGATATTGGCAATGCCAATCCCAATGCACTATTACTGGCCAACAGCTGCTTTGATGCCGTACATAAAATCGGGCAGCCGGAAGCAAGGATTATTTTATCGCAATGCGCTATTTATTTAGCTTCCTCACCCAAAAGTAATGCCGCGATCATGGCTATTGATATGGCGATCGCAGCCGTTAAAAAACAAGGCGACCTCCCGGTACCCTTACATTTACGGAATGCCCCCACCACTTTGATGAAAAATATTGGGTATAGCAAAAATTATCTCTATGCGCATGCATTTGATCAAAATTTTGTGTTGCAGGAATTTTTGCCAGAGAAGCTTACCGGTACTGTATTTTATACCCCACAAAAAAATAAACGGGAGGAAGAAATCCGTAATTTTTTGAAAAATTTATGGAAAGAAAAGTATGGCTATTAAGAACTAAGAATTAAAAAAAAGGTGAAAATTCTGCCTGCTTTTTTCCACACCTGAATTTCCCTTATCTTCACGCACAAAATTTTTATACATGAATACTGTTATTGTACCGGTTGACTTTTCGGAAACCTCGTTAAATGCGGCTCGTTATGCCTCTAAATTGCTGGTAGGCCATTATGGGGTAGAAATGATTTTATATCATTGTTATGATAAGGAATCTGATGCCGAACAATGCAATGAAGAGTTACAGGCATTGAAAGATGAGCTGATGAAAGATTGCCCGGTAAAAATTTCCACATTTGCAGAATATGCCAAAGATTTTGTGGAAGAATTAGAAAAATTTGTACGGCACCGGCTCGCTGACCTGGTGGTAATGGGTATAACCGGCCGTTCGGCGATCGGCCAGGTTTTTATTGGAAGCAATACATTGAAAATGGTAGAAACCAAAGCTTGCCCGGTAATGGTTATCCCGGAAAAAGCTGCTTTTACCGAGTTGAAAAATGTAATGTTGGCATCCGATTTTAAAAACGTTCAAAGCGCCACTCCCTCTGCCCCCATCAAGAATTTTCTGGATACCTTCCGACCCAATTTTCATATCGTGAATGTAAATGAAAATCACTATGTGGCAATTTCCGAGGAGTATGAAAAAGAGCGCCAGGCATTAGCGGAGATGTTTAAAGAATATTCCCCGCAATTTTATTTCCTGCGTTTATTTGATGTAGAGGAAGCCCTGCAATTATTTGCAGATGAGAAGAATATCGATTTAATCATTCTCATACAAAAAATTGCCACGCTGCGCCAACGGTTATTCAAGACAAATATAACCAAGCATTTATCTTACCAGGCTACGATGCCCATCCTGATTGTTCAGGAATAATTTTTTATTAAAAAGAAACAGAAACCGGCCAAAGCCGGTTTTTTTTTGTGTTCTTTCATTGTCCTTAAAAAAGGAATCCCTTATATTTGGATACCAAAATTTACGAGCTTGGAGATTCAGTGGCAAAAAATATATTTTCAAAATTTATCAGCAGCACAATTATATGCTGTACTCCAATTGCGTAATGAGGTATTTGTCGTAGAGCAACAATGCATTTTCCAGGATGCCGACAATCATGACCAGGTATCATATCATCTACTGGGCTGGGGGCAAGATGCATTGATCGCGTATGCCCGCATTATACCACCCGGGCAGATATATGAGAATGCCTCAATTGGCCGTGTTGTTTGTAAACAGATTTACCGGGGGAAAAACCTGGGAAAACTGTTAATGCAGGAAGCCATTGCCTATTGTGTTGAATTATTTGGCCAGCATACTATTACCATTGGCGCCCAATTGTACCTAAAAGAATTTTATACTTCATTGGGCTTTCAGCAATGCAGTGATATATACCTGGAAGATGGAATTGAACACATTAAAATGGATTATTCTTTTTCTTAGATTATTTAAATTAAATCTTAATATTGCTTTAAATCCCCCTGAGCCTGGTTTATGAAATTCTTCCGATTCATATATACCATCCTACTAATCAGCTTACCAGGCAGTTTAATTATTGGCCAGATAAAACAAAAAGATGGCACTTTAGAGGAGATCAGTGGACATTGGGAAATAAGCGCTACCATTGGTGCTAATAATTTCCTGGGTGACCTTGGCGGTAACCTGGGTATAGGCCAACCATTTCTGAAAGATTATATGTTTAAAACAGTTAAGCCGCTTGTGGGCGTTTCTACTACATATAACCTGAATCCATGGATAAGTTTTTCCGGGGGGCTTAGCTTTAGTAATGTAGATGGGGCAGATAGCCTGATTCATAATGAAGGGGGCATGGAAAGATGGCGCTTTAACCGGAACCTGAGTTTTCATTCTTTTGTATATGAAGGCTATGCCACATTCGACCTCTACCCTATGACTTTATTTGACAGAACAACAGGCATCTATCAGGTATCTCCTTTTGTAAGTGCCGGGATTGGCGTTTTTCATTTTAATCCTAAAACAGAATTAAATGGCCAGACGGTAGAGCTTGCGCCCTTACATCTCGAAGGCCAGGGTTTCCCGGAATACACTGACCGTAAACCTTATTCGCTGGTACAATTTTATATCCCGATTGCGATTGGTGTAAAATATTTTTTCAATAATAAATATGCCTTATCGGCGGGCATTCGTATCCGGCAAACATTTACCGATTATATCGATGATATCAGTACTACTTATATTGATCCCGCCCTTTTTGATAAATACCTGCCCCCGGACCAGGCCATCCTTGCCAAGCAATTATATTCACGCAGCCTGCAACCCTGGAAAGTAAAACCCAATATTGAAAAAGCGCATATAAAAGATAACGATGGTTATATGGATATCTTTCTCACTTTTAGTATGCGCATAGGCAGTAACACTCTTTTCAAAGTGGGGGTTTATTGATTTAATCTTTTGGGTTTTTTACTGAAAATTCTTCTTTAAGAAATAAAGCTGTTGCATTTTTTTCTTCCCGGATGAGTTGTTCCGGTGTTCCTTCAAAAAGAATATAACCGCCCGCATCGCCCCCTTCCGGGCCCAGGTCTATAATATGATCAGCTACTTTAATAACATCCAGGTTATGCTCGATCACTAATACCGTATTGCCCCGGTCAACCAGCTTATTCAGCACCAGTAATAATTGCTGGATATCCCTGAAATGCAAACCGGTAGTTGGCTCATCCAAAATGTAAAATGTTTTCCCGGTATCTTTTTTAGCCAGTTCGGTGGCGAGCTTTACCCGCTGTGCTTCACCACCACTAAGCGTTACTGAGGATTGTCCCAGGGTAATATAGCCCAGGCCGACATCCTGCAACACTTTAATTTTCCGGTATAAAAATGGAACCGGTTGGAAAAATACAGTAGCTTCATCAACCGTCATATCCAGCACATCACTAATGGATTTTCCTTTATACCGGATCTCCAGGGTTTCCCGGTTATATCTCTTGCCATTGCATTTTTCGCAATGTACATACACATCTGGCAGAAAATTCATTTCAATGACCCGCATACCGCCCCCTTCACACATATCGCAGCGGCCGCTCTTGACATTAAAAGAAAACCGGCCGGGTTTATACCCCCTGATTTTAGCTTCCGGTACAGACGCAAAGAGTAAACGGATATCCGTAAAAAAACCACAATATGTTGCCGGATTGCTGCGTGGTGTGCGGCCAATGGGAGACTGGTCTATTTCAATGACTTTATCTATTTGCTCCAGGCCTTTCACAGAATTGTACCCCAGCGGAGCTGCTTTTGCATGATAAGCATGACGCGCCAGGATGGGATACAGGGTTTCATTGATCAGGGTAGATTTTCCACTGCCACTTACACCACTCACTACAATAAATTTTCCCAGGGGAAATTTCACGTGCACATTTTTTAAATTGTTTCCCTTTGCGCCTTTCAGTTCAAGAAATCCGCCATTGCCTTTTCTTCTTTCAGTTGGAATGGCAATATTTTTTTTCCCGGCAATATATAAGGCGGTCTCCGAACTTTTTTGTGCGATCTCTTTAGGTGATCCCATTGCCATGATTTCACCACCATGAATGCCCGCCTGTGGTCCAATATCAATGATATAATCGGAAGCTAACATGATATCTTTATCGTGTTCCACTACCAGGACACTATTTCCAATATCGCGTAAATGTTGTAATGATTTTATGAGCCGGTGATTATCGCGTTGATGCAGGCCAATAGAAGGTTCATCCAGGATATAGGTAATACCTTGTAATTGCGAACCGATTTGTGTTGCCAGCCGGATACGCTGGGACTCCCCTCCACTGAGGGTGCCGGTTGCCCGGTTCAATGTCAGATATGAAAGGCCGACATCATGCAGGAAAACCAATCTTTCCCGTATCTCTTTGAGCATATCTTTCGCAATCAGGTTTTGTTTTTGGGAAAGAACCGATTCCAGATCAGTAAACCAATGCAGTAATTTATCCAGGTTCATTTCACTCAGGTCGGCAATATTTTTTTTCTTTATCAGGAACCACCTGCTCTCCTTTTTTAACCGGGTACCTTCACAAGTGGGGCAAGTTGCCAGGTTCATAAATTTTTCCAGCCATTGCCGCATATTTTCGGTACTGTCTGTAGCATAAAACCAGCGTTTCAACCGGGGGATCAGGCCTTCATATTTTTCTGATTCTCCTGGGGCCTTTCCATCCTCCGTTTCCCGGAATGTATCTTCCCCCTGTTCATTGCCATATAATAATTTATTCAACAAATTGCGTGGCAAGTCCCGGATGGGTTTATGTAAATCAATTTTATTTTTTCTTGCAAAGTCTGTTGCTATCCGGTACATATAAGCTTCTCTTTCCACACCCAATGGTACAATGCCACCCTTGCTTATGCTGAGTGCCGGATCCGGAATAACAGCTTCCATATTGATCGAATAAATAGCGCCCATGCCTTTACAATCCGGGCAGGCGCCATAAGGTGAATTAAAAGAAAAGGAATTGGGCGAAGGTGTTTCATAACTGATCCCTGTATCTGCACACATCAGTTGCTTTGAATATTGCAGTAAAGTATCTGCACCGGAATTCTGCTTTTCACCGGATGCATGCAACAGGATAAATAACAAGCCCTTCCCCATTTGCAGGCTTTTCTCCACACTTTGCTGTAAACGGGAACGCATTTCTTTTTCTACGGGGAGACGGTCAATGATCACTTCTATATCATGCACTTTATAGCGGTCCACCTGCATATCTTTTTTCAGGTCGGTTACTTCACCGTCAATTCGAACTTTCAAAAAACCTTTCTTACGTATATCATCGAACAGTTCCCTGTAATGGCCTTTTCGTCCCCGGACTAAGGGTGCTAATAAACTGATTTTTGCACCGGCATATTTTTCAAAAATTTCATCAATGATTTCCTGTTCATTGAATTGCACCATTTTTTTACCGGTATTATAACTGTATGCTTCACCAATACGCGCATATAGCAGGCGCAAGAAGTCATATATTTCGGTAACTGTCCCAACCGTAGAACGCGGATTTTTATTCGTAGTCTTTTGTTCGATAGAAATGACCGGGCTCAAACCGGTGATTTCATCTACATCCGGGCGTTCCATATCGCCCAGGAACTGCCGGGCATAGGCACTAAAACTTTCCATATAACGCCGTTGCCCTTCATGATAAATCGTATCAAATGCCAGGGAAGATTTACCACTGCCACTTACGCCAGTAAAAACCACTAATTTATTTTTAGGTATAGCAATATCAATATTCTTCAGGTTATGTTCACGTGCGCCAAAAACTTCGAGGTATTCCTGTGTATCATTTGCTGCTACTTGTTGTCTTGCCATAAAATTTGCTAAAAACAAATTTACAAAACAATAGTCGTGAATTACTGAAAATTTAGAATTGGCAATGCAAAGGTGTTGTAAAAACCAGGCCATTGTATCTCTCAAAGTTCATGTATATCAAAAGCACATCCTTAATTCTTTTGCCTGGCCAAGACCTGTACATACGCAGTATGAATGGCTTTGCCAATGACCGGATAGCTATATGTAGCAGCAGCATCGGCTGCTATTTTTTGTTGATTATAATTTGAAAAATTTTTATACAGCATTACCATTTTATCATACAACTGATCTTCCCGGTCTGCATCCAATAGTAAGCCATTGGAGGCATTGACCAGTTCGCTAATACCACCCACCTGGGAACTAACTACCGGTAAGCCGCAACATAGCGCCTCGATGATAACACAGGGCAGGTTTTCATAGCGGGAGAATAATACAAATGCATCAGCAGATTTCATTTTTTCCGCCACTTCCTGGTAAGAGATCAATCCGGTAAATACTATTTGTGCGGGAGTGAGTCCTAATGCTACGGCCATGTCAATGAATGGATCAGGATTCTCACCTACCATCATCAATTTTGCAGCTGGAATTTCTTGCACAAATTTGGTAAATGCCCGCAGAATACCTGCCGGGTTTTTTTGTGGTTTCAGGGTAGAGACATGGATAAATGTGAAAGGAGCAGTAGCATCTTTTTCTTTTTTTTCATAATGAAAAAAATGCGTATCAGCTACATTGGGTATGGGTTGAAAAGTTACGGGACAAACCTGCTTACAAATGGCTTCCCCTAATTGTTTAGAAACCGGTAGGAACAATGCTGCTTCCCGAAAAATTTTCTTTGTAAAAGATTTAAAAATAAAATCTCTTTGTGCATAACCGTCTTTTGCTGCTTCATTATAAATAGTCCAATGTTCCGTGACGACAAAAGGAATTCCATATTTCTTTTTCAACCATAATGCAATGATACCTGCTTTCATGGGAACATGTACATGCACGATATCCGGGCGGCCATGCTCCTGGATATATTTTTCTACCGCTTCCCGCATAATTTTTTTATACCGTATCCCGGAAAAAATACGAGCACTCAGCGATTCCGATTGAGCCGGCAGATAATAAAAGATTTGCTCTGTCAGGTTTCCTTCTTTCCTGATTTCTCCGGAATGTTGTAGCATTATGTTTTGGTTATCCGGTTCTGCGTGGATGACATAAACTTGTGCAAAAGCGGCAACGGCACGGGCATGGCGTTGAATAAAATCACCATTCATGGCATCCAGTCTGTTAGGGTACCAACTTGTAAGCCAGAGCGCTTTAATCATAGCACAGATTTAATCAACCAATCAAACCGGTTTTTCTTTGCTGCTAATTTTTTTTAACCACACATAATCCGCTTTTTGCCAATGAAAGAAATCAATCACATTGATATTGTAATCTCTTTTAAATTGACGAAGGGAAAAAGCCAGGTTCACGGTATAGGCAATTGTACTCACACAGGCAGCCGCTACAATTCCATATACCGGCACAAAAATAGCATCACCCAATATTACAATGATGAGCGCCAATGCAGCGCCGATCACATTTACCCGTAAGTTTCCTTTCCCGGCAAAATAAGATGACAGCATGGTGAGTACCGATAAAGAAAAAATACCGGGTATAAGAATAATAAACGGCAGCCACATACGGTCAAAAGTATTGCCAAATACAGCGATAAAAAATGTGTTGCCAAAAAAGACGGTAAAGAGTAATGCCAGGAGAAATAAACGGGATAATAAGCGGGCTATAACCATTATTCCCGTATGAACCATTTCCCTTGCCGTACCACTGGCAGTGCCCGGGTACACCACACTGGCAATGATTTGGGGAACAACAAGCAGCATCTGGCCTATTTTAGAAACCTGGATATAATTCCCCAGGTCTGCATCGGTACATACCGGGCTTTTATGCACAAACCAGTAATCGATCCGGTACACCAGGAAAAAAATTATATTCGCCATCAATGCGATCACTGAAAACCGAAGCAGATTTTTTATTTCACCGCCGGTAAGCCAGCCAAATTCCTGCCAGCTCTTATAGCGGGCCAGGTAAGTGATATACAGAAATATTCCCTGGAACAGGAAATAGAAAAAATAAATCCTCAATACCATATCGATGGCATGGGTAGAGGGAGCCGCAAAATAAAAAAAGAGGATCAGGATCAATAAGGAGAGATTGATGAGCACCATGACTACATTGGGCAAACGGAAATTTCCTTTGGCATAAAATAAAACGGTCGTATAATTGGTAAACAATAATCCGGTAATATAGCAAAAGGAAAAATAGAGGTATTGCAAGCCATGTACCGGATCCAGGTCGCCAAAATAATGCAGGTAGGCATACAATAAAAGGCTGGATACAACACCAATAGCCAGGCTCCATAAACCGGAAAGCCAGAACAAATGATTGGCATTGACTTTTCCGGAAGCAGCAAAAAAAGTAATACCGGATTCCAGGCTCAGGCTGGCCAGTAACAATACAAAAGAAAAAATATTTGTCAGATAAAATACCCAGCCCGTCATGGAAGCCTGCAGGTAGCGTGAGAAAAAAACATTTACCAGCAACAAGGAAATAAAATACAGGCTGCGCCAGATCAGGCCCTGTTGCAATGAAATTTTGAAATTCATGAACAGGGTTTAACAGGTAATAAACGCCACATTATGGCAGTGATTTTATAATCGTGGAAAATTCTGCAGCATTTAGAGAAGCCCCGCCTACTAATCCTCCATCCACATCATGTTGGGAAAATAATTCCCGGGCATTATTACCTTTCACACTTCCCCCATAAAGAATGCTGATCTTGTCGGCAATGATATCGCCATAATGCCGGGCAATGGTCATGCGTAAATGCATATGCATATCCTGTGCTTCTGCAGTACTGGCTGTTTTTCCTGTACCGATTGCCCAAATGGGTTCATATGCTATAATGACTTTCTCTAATGCTTCCGGGGAAAGATGAAAAACTGATTCCCGGATTTGCTTTGCCACAAATTCATTCTGCTTTCCAGCTTCACGGATTTCCAGTGGCTCCCCGCAACAAAAGATGGGAGTAAGATTCGCTTCAAGAATCAAATTGAGCTTGGTAGCCAGCATTTCATGCGATTCCTTGAAATACATACGCCGTTCTGAATGGCCAATGATCACATGTGTAATTCCAAGAGAAGCCAGCATGGAAACAGCAACTTCACCGGTATAGGCGCCCGCTTTTTTATCGGAACAATCCTGTGCCGCCACAAAATAATTTGCTTTTCCTTTTATCCGTTGAGCAGCCATTTGCAGGTAAGGAAAGGGTACTGCAAAAATTGCCGCCTGTGTTGCTTGTAAAACAATATTTTCCTGTAAAATTCCATCCAGTAAATTTTCACCTTCTGACAGGGTAAGATTCATTTTCCAGTTGGCAGCAGCAATTTTTTTTCTCATGATTGTATGTTTTTTGAATGCGCAAATATAAACCGCAAAATACTTTTTTCCTTTTCAGTAAAGGGTTGATTTTTAAAACTTTTCCAATTCGTGATATGTTCTATGGCCTTTTCCGGTTGATACGTTTGAAATTCCGGGAAGCCCCAACTAAAATCAGGAATTATTTTGGGTGTCAACCCCGTACCAAATACATTACAACAAATACCAATCATTGTCCCGGAATTAATGGATGTGTGAATAGCGGTCCTGGAATAATCGCCCAACCAAACACCGGCTTTTTTACCCAAGTCTTTACCAGCGAGCTGAATGGCGCTCCCGGTATTTTTTACATTACTCACCGTAGTGCCGGCACCCATATTGCACCAATGGCCAATTATGGAATCACCTAAATAGCCATCGTGTGCTTTATTGGAGAAACCCAGGAAAACGGAATTCTTTATTTCACCACCGATTGTACAATAAGGGCCCACGCTCGTAGTACCATATACATGGCTTCCCATCTTTACTATACTTCCTTCCCCTAAGACAAAAGGCCCCTGGATAAAACTACCTGCCAGAACTTTTGCATTTTTTGCTATAAATACAGGCCCCCGGATAGCATTGATATAACTGTATTCGACGGAGGCGCCATCTTCAATGAAAATATTTTCCGGGCAAATAAATTGGCTGGAAGGAAAATGATCAATAGAAATCCTTTTCCTGGTACCGGCCAGGAGGTCAAAATCAAATTGCACCATACGGGTATTTTCCCGCAAGATATCTGCTGGGTAACTAACCAATTGAATTCCGGAAATAGCGGAAATATGGTTGAAATATTTTTCAAAATTACTGGGCTCAATTTTACTAATTGGTATAGTTGGTTTGCCGGCAATAAGCCGGTCATTATATGCCAGGGCATCCCCTTCCTGCAATGCAGAAATCGCGGAGAGTAAATCTACATTTGGTAAAAGAGCAGCATCCAGCCAAAGATGGCTGCCTTCCGGAACCGGTACATTCAATTCCTGTAAATACACTCTTGATTGCAGAAAAGCCGGTTGGCCGGATAGTATTTCCCAACGCTCCTTAAAAGATAAAATTCCCACCCGCAAATCGGCTACCGGCCGCACAGTAGCAAATGGATATAGTAGATACGCATCCGTATGTTCAAAAAGTACAAGTGCCATATAGAGGAAATTGTAAAGATATTGTTAGAAACAACATGTTCTTTATTTATATCCGGCGCCGATCTATTTACTTTGCGCTTCATGAAGCATTTCCCCCTTTTTACCGTCATGACGGTATGTTTTGTCATCCTGATAATGTTGCAGGCTTGCACCTCAGGTGCCAGCAAACAAAATAAAGACAACAAAGAGGGCGCGGCTTTATATAAACCTGATTTTACTTTTCGTAAGCTCACTGCAAATGAAACTGTTTATTGGAATAGCCGGGTGGCCGATTTTTATAATAAAAACCTGGGACCGAGATTTAATGGCAGTATACTGGTGGCCAAAAACGGGCAAGTTGTTTTTGAAAAATACCAGGGTTATATCAATTTTCAAACGATGGCCCCAATCACTGATACAACCCCCTTCCATTTAGCATCTATTTCCAAGACTTTTACCGGCATGGCCATTTTAAAACTGGTAGAGGAAGGGCGGCTTTCCCTGGATGATACTTTGCAAAAATTTTTCCCGGCACTCCCCTATAAAGGTATAACCATTCACATGCTGTTAGACCACAGGAGTGGCTTGCCCAACTATTTGAACTTTTTAGATTCTGCCTGGGATAAAAA
Organism: Parafilimonas sp.; assembly: GCA_039811225.1. GTDB lineage: Bacteria > Bacteroidota > Bacteroidia > Chitinophagales > Chitinophagaceae > JAFDXJ01. The sequence goes on along the minus strand of JBDHYG010000006.1, from coordinate 49,013 downwards.
ACGAAAAGCTACTAATGAAGATGTCCTGCAATTTATGATCGAGCATAAACCTGCTATGCTTGCAAATCCTGATCGTGTGTTTCACTATTGCAATACCAATTTTGTCCTGTTGGCTTTGATTCTTGAAAAGATGACACACCAACCCTTCCCGGACTATATGCGTGATAGTGTTTTTTTACCTCTGGGTATGAAGCACACGTATGTATTTTCTATAAAAGATACAGCAACTTATACCCCGACGTATTTGGGCAACCGGCCCTACCCCATGGATCATCTCGATTGCACGTACGGAGATAAAAATATTTATAGCACAGTACAGGATCTGTTATTGTGGGACAAGAGTTTATATCAACATACATACCTGCGAAAAGATATGTTGGACCTGGCTTTTACACCACAAAGTCATGAGACTAAATCCATGCATAATTATGGTCTCGCCTGGCGCTTATTTGCCAATAAAGATGAAAATATTATTTATCATAATGGTAAATGGCATGGCTCCAATACTGTATTTACCCGTATATACCAGGATACAGCCACAATCATCATCCTGGGCAATAAATACAACAGGAATATTTACAGGGGGAAAGAAATTGCCAATATATTTACCGGCATTGCAGATACACTTCAATTTGCTGAATAAACCGGAGAAAAAAATTGTTTTTTTCAAAATCCGGGCTTTCAAAATTCTTTTTATCACCATTTAACCTTTTTCATTCCTATCAGTCATATAGCCGGTTGTGAAAATTAAGTTCTTTGATTTAACAAACGTTTGTACGTTCCTGATTTAACTAAAGCAGGGCAAACGGTCTATAAATAAAGAATTGTAAAATCACCATTTTAAACAAGCAAAATATAATCACATGAAAAAGCACATGAATAATTTGATCACAGCTGCAGTATCCGTACTACTGTTTATTTCCTGCAGTTCATCCAGAAATGCCCTGGCGCAATACCAGGAACCTCCACCTCCGGATAATGGTTATTATAATAATGGAGATGATAATTATCAGTATAATGAAGATGAGGATGATTATAATGATGATGACGATTATTATAATGATGAAGACCGGGGTGATGTAAATATTAATGTTTTTGTAAACACGCTAAGCCCGTATGGAAGATGGATTAACTATCCGGCATATGGTCGCGTCTGGATTGCCAATGAAAGAGGTTTTATTCCTTATCACACCAGGGGGCATTGGGTATATACTTATTATGGCTGGACATGGGTATCAGATTATCGTTGGGGCTGGGCGCCTTTCCACTATGGCAGATGGGCTTATGAAGTTGGTTATGGCTGGATGTGGATCCCCGGTTACCAATGGGGTCCTGCCTGGGTAGGCTGGCGTAGTGGTGGCGGTTATTATGGCTGGACACCGTTAGGACCAGGTATCAATATTAGTATTGGTTTCAATTTTGGATATAATTACCCGGCAAGCAGGTGGTGTTTTGTGCCTTCCCGGTATATAATGAGCCCACGTATCAATCATTATTATGTACAGAATACAAGGAATGTCACTATTATCCGGAACACCACTATAATCAATAATACAAACATTTATAATAATCGTCGTGTGGTAACAGGGCCATCTGTCAATGATGTTCAAAGATCAACCGGCAGAAAAGTACAGACAGTCAGGATTGTGAATGCTAAAAATGCAGGTAATACCAGGGTATCAAAAAATACCGTTGAAATGTATCGTCCCGGAACGGGCAGTAAAGAAACCGTTAAAAACAGTAATAATTCTGCCAAAAAACAAAATTATCCCCAGGATTCAAAAAGGTATAACCAGAAGGGTAACACCATGCAACAACCTGGCAATAAGCCACCGGCAAATGACAGTAATACCCCAACGAGGCAACCTAAGCGGCGTTCAGAAGGACAGAAAAATCTTCCCCCGGTAAATAATGCAAGGAATTCTATGCAACCTTCGCTGAATGCTACTCTGGCACAGGAACAATTAAAGAACAAACAGCCGGAATGGCAAAAAAAAGAAAAAGCCCGCGAAGCTTACCAGCAACGTATGCAGCAAGAAAAGCAAAAACAGTATGCAGAGATGCAAAAAAGGCAAGAGCTGAATAAGAAATTGGAAGCACAAAAAATGTATCAGCAACGCATGCAACAACAAAAGCAATTTGCGGAAAAGCAAAAAAGACAGGAAATAAATAAAAAATTAGAAGCGCAAAAAATGTATCAGCAACGTATGCAACAACAACAAAAAGAAAAATTTGCAGAGATGCAACGAAATCAAAATCGCAATCAGTTTTTACAGCGGGAAGCTCAAAAAAAACAACAGGAAAATAGAAATCAAAACAGAAATAAACCACCCTTTTAAAATTTCTGCTCAACCCTTTTAAAGCAGCTACCGGCCTATCCGCCGGTAGTTTTTTTATACCCGGGAAACAGGCACCTTTTTTTCAATTACCTTTGCCGGCATGAAGGATAAACAATCCATTGCATTTCATACACTCGGTTGTAAATTAAATTTCTCCGAAACCTCTACCCTCTCCAGGATGGCAGAAGCAGACGGTTATGTACAGAAACCATTTGAAGATACGGCAGATATTTATGTGCTCAATACCTGTTCGGTAACAGAAAACGCCGATAAAGAATGCCGGCAATTAATTCGTCGTATCCAGAAAAGGGCACCGCAGGGAATGATCGTGGTTACCGGGTGTTATGCCCAGCTAAAAGCAAAAGAGATTTCCGAAATTCCAGGTGTAGATCTTGTTTTAGGCGCTGCAGAAAAGTTTAACCTGGTCCAGCATTTATCTTACCTGGGCAATCCGGGTGCCAATAAATTATCGAGCTGTGAAATCCATGAAGTGGAAGATTTTCATACCGCTTTTTCAGTGGATGACCGTACCCGTAGTTTTTTAAAAGTGCAGGATGGCTGTGATTATAATTGCTCTTTTTGTACCATACCATTAGCCCGGGGTAAAAGCCGTAGCGGGACCATAGCACAGGTACGGAAAACAGCTGAAATGCTTGCTGCCAAAGGCGTGAAGGAAATTGTTTTAACAGGTATCAACCTGGGTGATTTTGGAAAAAATACAGAGAAAAATAATTCGGAAAAACTCATTGACCTGCTCGCTGAACTGGAAACTGTGCAAGGTATTGAACGGTTGCGTTTATCTTCAATTGAACCAAATTTACTAAGTACAGAGATTATTGAATTTGTTGCAGCCAGTAAAAAATGTATGCCCCATTTCCATATGCCGTTGCAAAGTGGAAGTGATAAAATCCTGGGATTAATGCGTCGCCGCTACCGGAAAGCACTCTATGCTGAAAAAGTAGCTATGATCAAAACCGCTATACCGGATTGTGCTATCGGTGTTGATGTTATTGTTGGCTTTCCCGCAGAATCCGAAAAGGAGTTTACCGAAACCAACGATTTTCTAACCCAATTGCCTGTTTCTTATTTACACGTTTTTACCTATTCCGAAAGAAAAAATACACGGGCTTTAGATATTCGGCCTATTGTTCCCTTGTCAGAAAGACATGAACGAAATAAAATCCTGCGCCAACTTAGTTATCAGAAAATGCAGGAATTTAGTAGCCGGTTTTCCGGCACTATACGGCCGGTCCTTTTTGAAGCGTATGAAAAAGACGGGCTCATGCATGGTTATACCGATAATTATATTCGGGTATCAGCTCCCTACAAAAGCGAATGGGCAAACACGATCATGAATTGGAAACTGATGTAACAATACTCTAATTTCTTTCGATATAAATTTTAATATTATACTGTAAAATTATAATAATCAATAAATTATATTTTTTATATTTTTTGTGAATTCATTTTCAATCTTCTTTTTTACTTTTGTTTATTGCTTTCTTAAATACTACTTACAGGCAACTTGCATGACCCGGGTAGTCGGATTCATTTACTAATCCTTTCTAATTTATTGTTTTAAAAATATTGACTATGTATTCGTATGCATTATTGGAACCGGAATGTTATTACCTGATCCGTGAAAAGAAAAACAAAAAGATTAGCCTTATCCAGGTAAAACTGGTTAGTGATCATTGCATGTATGTGGTTCATTATGGTAGAGAAATAACATTGAAATGGCAGAAAAAAGATGATCCCATTTTTGATATCATAGAATTATTAGATGATCAGGCGGCCAGGAAATGGAAAGAAATATACTATAGCGAGGATGCCTATTATGAGGGTGATGAAGATTAAACGGGTTTAGTAACATCTTCTTTCACCAGAGGTATAGTGATCAGGTTATTTATATTAATATTTATCTTAGCCTTAAATACAACTGTTATGAAACGAATATTAGCTCAGTGCCTGCTGCTTAGTTTGATTCATACCGGGATATTGGCCCAGGCCGGTGAACCAGATACCGATTTTGGAGTAAATGGAATAGCTTTTACCAACGTATCACAAGAATCTTTTTTTTATACAACTGCCCTACAGCCTGATGGCAAGATCCTGGCGGCCGGTGAAATTTATATTAATGACTATCCTTTTCGAATAAAAAGTTTGTTGACCCGGTTTAATGCGGATGGTTCCATCGATTCGTCTTTTGGGAAAAATGGGATTGTAACGTTAGAAATAAATAAGCGATATACAGGTTTCTATTCATTGGCGGTACAAAACGATGGGTATATCATCGCAGCCGGATATACCGGGAATCACCGGTATGATGACTCCCCATATGTATATAGCAAAATTCTCGTTGCACGCTATAAACCAAATGGAAGAAAAGATGCCAGCTTTGGTGATAACGGTATTGCTCTCATTACTATGCAACATTATGATCTCACCACAAATGCCCTATCATTACAGGCAGATGGTAAAATTGTCCTTTGCGGCTCTTTGCGATCTTATGGTTTATCCAATTCTACTTATGCGTTAGTAGCGGCTCGGTTACTATCCAATGGCCAACCGGATTCTTCATTTAATAACAAAGGCCTGAAAATTATTTCCAATGGCTATTTTTCAAAAGCCGCCTCGCTTGCGCTGACAGACAATAATCAACTCATCATTTGTGGCTTAACCTTACCCGAGCAAAACAGTAATGCCCAATATTTGCTTGTGCAACTCCAGCCAGATGGGTCCCTGGACCCGGCATTTGGCAAAAAAGGAAAAACAGTTACTGAACTGGCAGAACATTTTCCATTCAGGGTACAAGCCATGGCCAGGCAACAAAACGGAAAAATAATTGTCGCAGGTGGTTCTTATAATAATTTATCGTACGATGATTTTACATTGATTCAGTTCAATGCGAATGGTACAATTGATTCTGCCTTTGGCATCAATGGGCTTTGTTATACAGATTTTGGATATGAAGATGTGGCAAATGCACTTACCCTGCAGGCTGATGGAAAAATTATAGCAGCCGGTATAAGTGAAAATCCTATTACATCAAATGTGGCCAAAATTGTTTTAGCCCGATATAAGACGAATGGAAGTATAGATAAAAGTTTTGGTAATAAGGGGAAAGTAATAACGCAGTTTCCAGATGATCCTTACGCAGCTGCCAATGCAGTAGCCCTTCAGTCGGATGGAAAAATTATTGCCGTTGGCTATGCAGGCAAACCGTATGGTTTTAAAAATAAGGCTGTCGTTACCCGTTACTTAAATGATCCGGGTACTGTAATGCCTTCAATAAAAAGAATACCTGCAAATCAATTCCAGGTTTTCCCCAACCCGGCAGATAACCTTATTCATATTCAAGGTCTCGATGCAACTTCCCCGGCTTACCTGCAAATTAAAAATTCGACAGGTGTACTATTCAAACGATTGACAGTAACTTCATCACAATTCACCTGGAACATTGCCGATTTACCTTTTGGTATATATTATGTAACCATCCGGCAAAATGAGCAAGAGGCTACTATTCAAATTCTGAAAAAGTAAAGTCGCATGGTTCCTGAAATTTAAAGTAATTTCACTCAAAAAAAAGTGAAAAACATTCCTGTACGTCGCATCATTTGGTTATTACTTATTTTTTTCTCTGTGCATAAAACAAATTTGGCACAGGATAATGCCGGCAAAGTTTTTTGGAAAGAATCATTTGACAAAGCCGGCATCCCGGCCGGCTGGACAGCCCCCGTTGTGGGCAATTGGGACCCACAATGGATTGTAACCAACCAACCCTATCCGGGTTCATATAAATATCAGCAACAGGCGCCACCCATCTCATCTGACAGCCGCGGTTATCATTTGCAATTCCAGGCAGGTTACTTTACTGATGAAGATGTAAATAATTGGGTGAAAAAGAAAAATTACCCCGATGGTTATATTATTTCCCCGGCAATAAATTGTACCGGAAAAAGCTCGGTAATTTTAAAATTTCAACAAACATTTCGCTGGTGGGATTTTGCACAAAGTGATAGTGCCGGGTTATTTGTTGGCATTAGTAAAGATAAAATTAACTGGGTAAATATAGATGTGCGTCATGGCTTGCCTCCTTCTACAGACATGTTCACTCCTTTACATGAAGCCCTCAATATTTCTACCTGGGCTGCCGGACAACCAACAGTATATATTCGTTTTTACTGGAAGGGCCTGATGGCCTGGTATTGGATGGTAGATGATATCAGCCTTTCGGAAGCATATACAAAAGATGTAGCCGTTACTGCCTTATTATCACAATCAGAAAATGGCAATACCTTTTCTGCTCATGATTCGCTTGTGTTCAATATTAAAAATATGGGCACGCATCCCATTGATGCTACCATCACGGCAAATCTTAACCTCGATGAGAATTTGCATTTTTCTCAAACAATCAATGCAGCACAATCTCCACTCAAGCCAGGCGAAGAGCGCAAAGTTGCTTTCTATCCTATTCCTTTAAATACCTTACCGGCTCATCAAATTAATTTCACCCTGGATGTACCCGGTGATGAAGACCTGTCCAATAATCGTTTACAAATGCAGGTAAATGCGGCGGAAGGCTGGTTAGGAAATTTGACTGCCTTTGCCACACATGAAAATGAAGCAGACATTACAGCAGGCGTATCAAAGTTGAAAATAATTTTTTATACAAATGCTATTTTCCGGATTTGGCTGGCTCCCAATGGCAAATTTGAAGACCCTGCCGGAGATGAAATAGTAGTAGCTCATCCTATTGACAAGCCTCTTATTACCGTTACTGAAAATGGCGACTATTATACAATGCAAAGTAATAAATGTATGTTGCGCATTTATAAAAATCCTGTACGCTTCGCTTTATATGATGCTTCGGGCAATAAAAGAATTTGGGAAGAAATAACCCCGCTACGATTTGGAGATAAAACCGTTCAGCAAATGTTGCGTGACAGCCTGGAAAATTTTTATGGATGTGGAATGCAGAATGGTTATTTTTCTCATCGTGGGAAAAAAATACTGATTGAAAAAGGAGGTGGCTGGGATGATGGTGGCAGAGCAAATCCGGCCCCTTTTTATATGAGTACAAATGGCTATGGTGTTTTCCGGAATACTTTTGATGCGGGCGCCTATTCATTTACCGATACATTACAATTCAGTCATAACGAAAACCGGTTTGATGCCTTTTATTTTTATGGTCCTTCTCTGAAAGAAATTCTCAATGAATATACTTACCTGACTGGCCGGCCATTTCTTATGCCCCACTGGGCTTTAAGCCTGGGAGATGCGAATTGCTACAATAAAACAAATCGCCAAAAACAACCACAAACCACACCCGCCGTAATTTCTACCGTGGCCGACAAATATATTGAATACAATTTTCCACGAGGCTGGATCCTGCCAAATGATGGCTACGGGTGTGGTTATACCAAATTAGATTCGGTGGTGAAAGAATTGGCTAAGCGTGGTTTCAAAACTGGGCTCTGGACAGAAAACGGTTTGGATAAAATTGCCACAGAAGTTGGTGTGTACGGAACAAGGCTATGTAAATTAGATGTGGCATGGGTGGGCCCGGGATACAAATTTGCCTTGGATGCCTGTCGTGCTGCTTACCAGGGCATTGAAAATAACAGTAATGCACGTGGCTTTGTCTGGAGTGTTATGGGATGGTCAGGAACACAGCGCTACTCAACAGTATGGAGCGGTGACCAAAGTGGTAATTGGGAATATATACGATTTCATATACCCACCGTTATAGGTTCCGGTTTATCTGCCTTTAATGCTGCTACAGGAGATGTAGATGGTATTTTTGGTGGCAGTGATTCTACCTATACACGTGATTTGCAATGGAAATGTTTTACACCTGTTTTAATGGTAATGAGTGGCTGGGCTAAAAAAGATAAGCAACCCTATATTGCCGATGAACCGTTTAGAAGCATCAATCGAAAATACCTGGATTTAAAAATGCGTTTTACGCCATATATGTACACATATTGTGCGAAAGCGCATGAAACTGGTGTACCGGCTTCCAGGGCCATGGTGCTGGAATTCCCCAATGACCCGGTTACCTGGGGCACACAAACACAATATCAGTTTATGAATGGTGAGTGGTTGCTCATTGCACCGGTTTATAAAAGTGAAGGCAAAAGGGATAGTATCTATTTGCCTGCCGGCGATTGGTTTGATTACTGGACAGGTGAAAAATATACCGGTGGCAAATGGTTGAATAATTTTAATGCCCCATTGGAAAAATTACCTGTATTTGTGCGCAATGGCGCCATCCTGCCCATGTATCCCTACATGAATTACGATGGAGAGAAAAAAGCAGATACATTGACATTGGATATTTATCCGTATAAAAAATCTTCTTTTGATTTATATGAAGATGACGGCATTACACGTGCATACCAGTCTGGCGCTTTCGCCAATACCAATATAGCAGTGGATGCAACCAATGGAATCAAGATTGATGTCCACCCCGCAGCCGGACAATATGCTGGTATGTATCAGCAACGGGTATATTCTATGGAAATTCATACGAAAAAACCCAGCAGTGTTTTTCTTAACCAGGTTAGGATGAATGCTTTCCCGAATAAGGCTGCCTTTGAAAAGGCGCAAACATCCGGCTACTATTTTGATCCGGTTGCAAAAGGCGGAACACTTTATATAATCACCCCGTATTTATCCACTGAAAAAAATCAAATCGTGGAAATACGGCCATAATTTATTTTGTACTTATAAAGAGGAAAGTAAAAATTTATTTGTCATAAATATCTTCCCCCTTATATTTGCACTCTTTGAAAAAAGCAGATAACCAAAAGGGAGTTTAGCTCAGCTGGTTTAGAGCATCTGCCTTACAAGCAGAGGGTCGGCGGTTCGATCCCGTCAACTCCCACCAAAGCCTCTTCACGAGGCTTTTTTTATTGATACGTTTTATTTATTAGCAAGTACTTTATCAACAATTTCATCTAATACCGTTTTGTTTTTATCCACGAACCATAGACCCGCTTGTTTCAGGTTCTCCAGGTTTTCCACTTTGGCCATATCCATTTCTGAAGCAGCTTCCCGCAATGAGGGCTCCAGCCGGTAATAATCTTTTTTATCTGCTTCATCCAGTGTTTTATACATCTGTCTCAGTTGATAATCCACAGTCTCTGCATTCCCCGACATCAGGATATCTAAAATAGGTTCCAGCCATTCCAGCTGGCCGGCATTTTTAAAATCATCAAAATGATATGGCTTTTTCACGGTACCAGTTCCAATGGATACAATCATCATATTTTTTGCCGAAGGAAAATCCGGCTTTAAGGGATCATTCAATAAAACAGAGAAAGGCAATTTCCTGACTTCTGCATAAGCACATAAGGCAGGGTTATTGGCAAATACCCCACCATCCACTAAAGAGAAACTCTGGCCTGCCAGGGACCGTATCAGGGCTGGTTCAAAATAGGTTGGCGCTGCTGAAGTAGCCCGGGCTACATCTTTAATTTTAAAATTATACAAGGGTTCTTTTGCCTGGGCACTGGTAAAGAAATATGCATTGCGTGCGGTAATTTCATAGGAAGTGATCAGGCAGGGTTTGATAAAGGAGTCCAGTGTGTTTTCCCCAAATAAATTGGAAAGGTTTTCTTCCAATTCTGCTACATTATATTTTTCATCCAATAAACCAAAAGCAGAAAATATTTTTTTGAAAATAGTTCGATGAAAAATATCTCCCCCTTCATTTAAATATAAATTCACTGCATCATCAGCGCCATATCTTGCCGTATTATTATTTCCCCGGACCAGGTAAGCACATGCTAAAATACCTCCGGTACTGGTGCCGGCAATGAAGTCAAAATAATCCCCAATCTTCAAATTACTTTTATCTTTTATCTGCAATTGTTTTTCGAGGTAACTTAAAATAACACCCGGAATAATGCCACGGATACCACCGCCATCCAATGAAAGAATCCTGATCTTTTTCATAAGCATTTGTTTTACTTTATTTACAAAAAAACCTCTATCATGCATTATAGCATAAAGAAGTAATACCATTAAATTTAACCGGGGGATAAATAGCCAGTATAAAATTATACAGACTTTTCGGAAATTTTAAAAGCCAGGTTGAAAATTAACAGGAATTGCCTGGTAATCTATCTTCTTTGAAACAAATATTTTTTTTATTTTTGCGGTAATGACAGCTGATGTTATCCATAGCGCCCTGAAACCATTTGAAAGCGAAGAGGTGGAATTGCTTACAGAAGTAGAAACACCGTATCGCTTAATCGTATGGAATGATGATGTCAATACATTTGATTGGGTTATCGAAACCCTGATCCAGGTATGCAAGCATACTCCTGAGCAGGCGGAGCAAAGTGCATTGATCATTCACTTTAAAGGAAAATGCGCGGTAAAAAATGGGGAATATGATTTCCTGAAACCCATGTGCAATGCCATCACCGGCCGGGGTATCGGCGCCACCATCGAAAGCCTTGTGGAAAATTAATTCCTCCTATCAAGTGCCTAAGCAGCCATTTATTTTACTTCATAACCGTAACTGGTTCCCACCCGTGGAAGAGGCGGATGAAGAAGGTTTATTGGCTATGGGGGGCGATCTGCATACCGATCGGCTTATCCTTGCATATAAATCCGGAATTTTTCCCTGGTATACCGGAGACATTCCGCTGTGGTGGTCACCGGATCCCCGGTTTGTTTTGTTTCCGGAAAATTTGAAAGTGCATAAAAGCATGAAAAAGATCCTGGCTGTAACGGATTTTCAATTTACTATCAACCAGGCTTTTCCGGAAGTCATGCAACAATGTAAAATCATTCCCCGAAAAGAAAATGAGGGTACCTGGATAAATAATGCCCTGGTCCGTTCCTTTACACAACTTCATAAGTTGGGTATTGCACATAGCGCGGAAACCTGGCAGAACGGGCAGTTGGTTGGTGGCCTGTATGGTATTCGAATGGGAAATATTTTCTTCGGGGAAAGTATGTTCAGCCGTATAAGCAATGCGAGCAAATTTGCTTTTATCAGGTATATAGAACAGCTCAGGAAGGAAAATGTGGCTTTAATAGATTGCCAGGTTTATACTACTTACCTGGAAAGCCTGGGAGCGAGTTTTATACCCCGGAAAAAATTTATACAACTGCTTTCAGAAAATATACCCTGAACATCAGGGATGCATCACCAGTGACCAGTCTATAGTAGCGCCGGCTTTCTTTAAAGTGATCCCTACGGAACAGTAGGTATCCATAGACAAAGCAGCCGCCCGTTCCGCTTTTTCTTTATCCACCGGGCCATAGATATGAAATTCTAAATGAATTTGCTGCCACAAGGAGGGTACCGCCTGTGCATCTTTTTCACCTGTCACTATGATTTTAATGTCTTGTACAGCCTGGCGTTGTTTTTTTAGAATGCTTACCATATCAATGGCGCTGCATCCACCCACCGCCATTAATAATAATTGCATAGGACTAGTCCCAAAATCATGCTGCCCATTTTGCATTTGTACTTTATGCCCATTGGGCCCGGTAGCCTCAAAATCAAAATCGGGATGAATCCTGGCTAATTCAATTCTTGCCATAATTTTTTATGTATAAAATTACACTATTCCACCATAACCCCGGTGTTTTCCATTCTAAAAAATTGCTCCGGGTGCTTCAACACATGCGCCCGTATCAGAGACAGGATGGTTGTATTATGTGGGTACTGTTCTAGAAATTTTTTTACGGCTATTTTATTCGTCAGGTCAGTTCTTGACGGAACGATGCCCATGCCATAAAATTTATTATGTTCAATAAGTATGCAGGATAATTTGTTTTTCTGATTCGTTTTTTCCACCACTAAAAAATCAGTAAAACCCGTTGTCACAGCCTGAATGGCCAATTTCACCCGGTCATTGTATTCTGCTACAGGTGGTAGTTTGTCAGCATCCATTGGTGTTCGGTCGAGGAAACACATCCGGGCATCAAGGTCATGTGCCCGTACCAATTTCCACAAAGCATTATGTGCTTCTGAAAATAACGGGTAAGTGGCAATCGCTTTTGCCTGTTTATTTATTTTATCAATTGCCAGGCGCCAGTAGCCCTTTGCATCTTCAAACGAAAAAATCCCAAAGGCCTGCTCCCGGTGTTTCTGGCTAATATTATATTGCGGCCATCTTTTTCTGATCTCGATACTTTCAAGAATGGCCGCCTGTAATTCCGTAGGGCAATGTATAAAACTGATTGAAAAAATATTCCGCAGGAATTCCTGGCGCCGGCTGCTCGTTGTAAAACCAGTAAAATGCCCGGCCACTCTCGTCTTCAGTGATTTTGCCTTACCGGTATAAATAATTTTATCTTTCTTATTATGAAAATGATACACACCCGGTGTATTAGGTAATCGTTGTATGGCTTCCATTGGCAGATTGGGGGGCAAAATCTGGGCACGATTTTCTTTTTTGAAAAATGTTTTCAAAATTGCTGTACCGCCTTTTTGTAAAATGCGGTCAAATAAAATACAGGTAGCATCCGCATCCCCACCGGCACGGTGCCTGTTTTCAATAGAAATATCTAATTGCCGGCAGATAGATCCCAGGCCATATTTCGGAAAACCCGGGAACGCTTCCCTGGCCAGCTTCAATGTACATAATTTCCGGGCATTCCATTCATAGCCACATGCCTTCAAATGATATTTAATAAATGAATAATCAAAGTTGACATTATGGGCAACAAAAATCCGGTTTTGCAACATCCGGAAAACATCGGCTGCCACATCAGCAAATAAAGGTGCATGCGCCACCATGGCATTGGTAATACCGGTAAGTTGGCTTACAAATTTAGGAATGGGATATCGAGGCTGGATGAGGGTAGTAAATCGCTTTTCTACTTCTTTCCCGTTGAATAAAACAATAGCAATTTCTGTAATCCCATTTTCAGCAGCAAAACTGCCGGTTGTTTCTATATCAACAATGGCAAACATCTCTACAAAAATAAAGGATAAGTGGAATAGCAAAGCGGTTTGCCCGGAAACAACACACTTATTTACAACTCAATTCTACATTACTTAGAAGGTAAGGGCGCTGTCAACGGTTTTTTGCGGGGGATGGCATTCGGCATATAGGGCAAACCGGATTTGTTTTGTAAAACCGGCATTTTAGAAAAATTCAATGGTACCAAACAATACATATTGTCGGGTGCCATTGCATATACATTACCCCTTTCATTCCGGAATAACAACTTGTTTTCCGGGTTTAGTTGCACAACCGGTAATTGGCTGGAATCTTTCTTATTCTCCTGAAAACTCTTGTAAATAGTACCATCGGGTATCGCCTTATCCTGACTATGCACAACTGTTACGGCAGTACTTAAAATGAACAGAAAAAATAAACGGAAATAATTTATTGAAATTGGTTTCATTAGTTTTTTATAAAAGACAGCTTGTAACCAATAAATGTTGCATCCCTTTGGTATCTTTCCAATAGAAAACCGGTTGGGTAATTTTACAAAGGGTACATTTTATAAAATGTTTAGCTTCGCCTTTCCATCAAGGGTTTTTTTTATGAATGTATTGGAGTTTTTCAAAAAAGTAACAGCTTTTGCTTTTGATATTGACGGTGTACTGACCGATGGCACATTATACTTAATGCCGGATGGCGCTATGGTCAGAAGAATGAATATAAAGGATGGCTACGCACTGCAACTGGCCATCAAAATGAAGTATAAAATCTTCATTATATCCGGAAGCGATTCCCCGGAAGCGGTCGCCAGGTTGCAACGATTGGGGGTTACAGAAATTTTTATGCAGGTAGAGGACAAAAAAAAGATATTGACTGCCTGCATGGAAAAATATGGCATCCAAAAAGATGCATTACTGTATATGGGAGATGATATTCCTGATTATGAAGTGATGTTGGATGCCGGAATAGCCTGCTGCCCGGCCGACGCCGCAAAAGAAATAAAAAGTATAGCACACTATATATCAAAGATCAATGGTGGCGCTGGTTGTGTGCGGGATGTGATCGAAAAAGTATTGCAATTAAATGGTAACTGGCCATTACACACAAAAATCAAAGCACAATAAATGCCTTATCTGAAAAGTTTAAATTCTATAACCCGTTGAAATACCTGTCTGCTTTTTTCCGTTTAGTGCGTTGGCCCAATCTCCTGTTTATTTTGATTACACAATCATTGTTTATGTATTGTGTTATTTTTCCACTTTACCGGGAAGCAGGCCTGCATCCTTTTTTAACCGGGAAAAATTTTATCCTGTTATGCCTGTCTTCCGTATTGATAGCTGCTGCCGGCTATATTATAAATGATTATTTCGACCTGCATATTGACCTCATCAATAAACCGGATAAGCTCATTGTGGACCGCATTATTTCCCGGCGATGGACCATCATCCTGCATTTGTTGTTAAGCATTGCCGGTATTGCTATCGGCTTTTATCTTGATTTCACAACAAGGATCTGGTTTGTTGGTATCTCCAACCTGATCTGTGCCGGTATGTTATTTTTTTATTCCATTTCTTTAAAAAGAAAATTCCTTGCAGGGAATATTTTAATTTCCTTATTAACGGCCTGGGTTATTTTAGTCATTCCCTGGTGTGAGAATAAACATTTATTTGGCTCACAAAACAATTTGCAAACAGATAAAATTTTACGCATCTCTTTTTTATATGCCGGTTTTGCTTTTATTATTTCCCTCATTCGTGAAGTGGTAAAAGACATGGAAGATGTGGAAGGCGACCGGAAATGGGGCTGCACTACCCTGCCGATTGTCTGGGGTACTGCTGCCGCCCGCATCTTTGCAGCCACCTGGGGTATTTTATTAATCGTGGTTATTTTAATTGTACAGGTCTATATGATTTTCCTGCAATGGTGGCTGGCGATTTCATATTTTTGTCTCTGTGTACTTGCGCCTCTTGGGTATAGTCTCAAGTTATTGTACCAGGCCAATACACCGGCTGCGTATCATCGATTGAGTTCGCTTATCAAGTTGATTATGCTGGCCGGTATTTTGAGTTTATTATTTTTCAAATTATACCAGTAAACTTCGTCCTTCTTGTATCAAAAAATTATATTAGCATCTCAATCCCCCCGGCGGCAACAGCTCCTGGAAATGGCACAGGTACCTTTTGAAATAATTTTACCGGACATTGAAGAAACATATCCCGAAAATCTTCCACCGGAACAAGTGCCTGTTTTTTTATCCGGGCAAAAGGCTAAAGCCGTTCGCCAAAATCCGCAATTGGTATCAAAGCAGTGGCAACAGATACCCATTGTGGCTGCTGATACGGTTGTCGTATTACACAATAAAGTTCTTGGAAAACCAACAGATACTGCTGAGGCTGTTCAAATGCTAACTGCCTTATCAGGCCAGGAACACCAGGTCATTACCGGTATTACCATACTAAAACAAGCTGAAACAATTCAATTATCTGCTGTTACCCGCGTAACATTTAATAAATTAACAGTAGAACAAATAAACTGGTATATAGAAAATTACAGGCCGTTCGACAAGGCTGGTGCTTATGCTATCCAGGAATGGATCGGACTTGTGGGAATTCGCAAAATTGATGGCGATTATTATAATGTGGTAGGCCTGCCTGTCAACTTATTGCTGCAACATCTCGATTACTCATTTCCACCTGAAAACATTCTCCCCGATTGTTAGGTTAATTGCTTTTTCTGGCTTATTTTATAGGGACTGGGAAGATATGACAGAAAAACTTTTGCAATTTATCTGGCAGTACCAATATTTCAATTCCGGTTCCTTAACAACCGTAGAAGGAGAATCCCTGTCCATAACCCGTCCCGGCACTTTCAATACGCACCAGGGCCCTGATTTCTTAGATGCCCAAATCAAACTCAATGGCAATACCTGGGTTGGTCATATCGAGATACACATCGAATCAAATCAATGGAAAAAACATAAACATCACCTGGATCAGCATTACGCCAATGTTATATTGCATGTCGTTTGGAAATATGATGAAGAGATTCGCAATTGCAATGGTTTGCCAATTCCTACTTTAGAATTGAATTCAAGGGTAAGCAAACATTTACTCCGTCGATTTGAGGAATTGATGCAAACAAAAAATTCCATTCCCTGCTCTCCTCACCTTCCCGCACTCAATGATTTACAGTGGAACGCCTGGCTACAACGACTTGCAATTGAAAGACTGGAAAGAAAAACCACGGAAGTCTCTCAACTTTTAGCAAAGAACAATGATCATTGGGAAGAAACATTCTGGTGGATGCTGGCAAGAAATTTCGGTATCCGGGTAAATGCACCTGCATTTGAAATGCTGGCAAAATCCATCCCCGTGCAGATCCTGGCCAAACAGAAAAATCAACTGCTTCAACTGGAAGCGTTATTACTGGGACAATCGGGCCTTTTACAGGATAACTTTTCTGAAGCCTATCCCCGGATGTTACAAAAGGAGTATCTATTTCTCGCCCGGAAATATTCCCTGCGACCCATTCCACGTAAACCTGCTTTTTTACGTATGCGGCCGGCCAATTTCCCCACTGTACGATTAGCCCAATTGGCAAAGCTGGTAAGTGTATCATCTCATTTGTTTTCAACAATACTGGAAACTACCCATCTGCCGGTAATCAAAAATTTACTCCATGTGACTGCCAATGATTATTGGCATTATCATTACCGGTTTGATCAGCCTACATCGTACAAACCAAAAACCTTAGGCAGCCAGATGATTGATAATATTCTTATCAATACGATTATCCCTCTACTTTTTGCCTATGGCTTACATAAAAAAACAGAAGTTTATAAAGAACGGGCAATTGAATGGCTCACTCAAATCCCGGCTGAGAAAAATAGTATCATTACCTGTTGGAAAAAATTCCATGTTCCCTGCCAACATGCTTTAGCCTCACAGGGGCTGGTGGAATTAAAGAATAATTATTGCCATGAAAAACGCTGCCTGCAATGTGCCATAGGCTACCAGGTGCTTAGGCAGCCGGCCAGTTAAATGTTGTTTCCAGCTCAATATCCGGATGAATGCTTTTTGCAACCGGGCAATGAATGGCAGTATGTTCCAATGCTTTTTTCTGTACATCGGTTACCAATAAGTTTCCAGGGAAATGTATGTTAACCTGGATCCCACCCACCCGCCTGGGGCTGGATTTCATGATTTTGGTCACTTCAATACGGGTTCCATTTAGATCTACTCCCTGTTCCCGGGCTTTGATGCCCATCAAGGTCATCATACAGGCACCCAAAGAAGTAGCCAGTAAATCGGTGGGTGAAAATTTTTCTCCTTTCCCCTGGTTGTCCAGTGGGGCATCAGTTTCAATTATTGTTTTACTGCCCAAGTGCAGCGCTTCGGTACGCAACTGCCCTTTATAAATAATTTGTGAAGTCATTGTATGAAATTTGTATAAATTTACGACCTATAAATAACATCTTTGTGAAGAAACTCCCTTTAACGATTATTTGCCTGCTATTTTCCTGTTTTTTATTTGCGCAAAAAGATATGAGTGCCCGTGAAATGAAAAAGCAGGCACGCCAGGACCGCATTGATTCTTTGATGAAAAAAGAAGAGGAAGGCGCCCTGATTTTTACAAAACAAAATATTTTCGGTGCCAAATTGAGTACCGATGGCTGGTCGGCTTTATTTGAGCATGGAAAATATAAAACCCTCACCACCACCAATCTTTGGTGGATTGAATTAGGTGAACGCAAGAGCCCCAAAGAAGAACGGAAAACTGTTTATTTGAGCAATGGCCTGCAAGTGGGCAATCCATTTATTTATGGTAAAATCAATAATTTTTATTTGCTGAAAATAGGAATCGGTCAGCAACGCTTAATTGGTGGAAAAGGCAATAAAAATGGCGTGGCCGTTTCACTTAATTATGGTGCAGGCTTTACAGCCGGTTATTTAAAACCTTATTACCTGACCGTTGTAGATTCCGTAGGCAATACGTCTGACATAAAATATGAAGCTTCCACTGCATCCATTTTTACAGACCCTTCCGCTATTCTGGGCGCCGCCGGTTTTACCAAAGGTTTTTCCGAGGGTGAATTCGTACCCGGTGGCCATGCCAAACTGGGGCTGCGCTTTGATTATGGCCGTTATAATAAAGTAGTATCGGCAATTGAAGTGGGCGTGAATGCAGAATTCTATTCTAAAAAAATGCCTATAGTTTTAAATACCACCGACAAATCCTTTTTCTTTAATGCATTTGTAGCGATCGAATTTGGCGGAAGAAATTAATATCTTTGCCTTTATTGACAACGCATTCCATTGAATGGTTTGTTTCATTTCATCAATTAAATATTTGCACCTGCATGTCTTGTGTTCCTGCTGATCAGTCATCCAATAATGCACTAAAAAAACCCGCCTGGCTGCGGGTGAAATTACCAATAGGTGAAAATTATAAACATATCCGGCAATTGGTTGATACCAATAAACTGCATACCATTTGTGAGAGTGGGAATTGCCCGAATATGGGCGAATGCTGGGGCCAGGGCACAGCCACCTTTATGATCCTGGGAAATATTTGTACACGTAGTTGTGGCTTTTGTGCCGTCGCTACCGGCCGGCCCGACTCGGTGGACTGGGACGAACCACAAAAAATTGCCGAAACCATTTTCCTAATGAAAGTAAAACATGCTGTTATCACCAGTGTGGACCGTGATGAATTGAAAGATGGTGGTTCTACTATTTGGTTCAATACTATCAAAGCGGTGAAAGCATTGAACCCGGATACTACCCTGGAAACACTGATTCCTGATTTTAAAGGTGACCAGGAAAATATTTTACGCGTGGTAGCAGCTGCACCGGAAATTATCAGCCATAATATTGAAACAGTAGAACGACTGACCCGGCAGGTACGTATCCAGGCAAAATACCGGCGCAGCCTGCAGGTGCTGAAATTTTTAAAAGAGAATGGAGTTCGCACAAAATCCGGCATCATGTTAGGCCTGGGTGAAAGCAAAGAAGAAGTTTTACAAACCCTCGAAGACCTCCGCCATGCTGATGTGGATGTGGTAACCATAGGCCAATATTTGCAGCCTACAAAAAAGCATTTACATGTTCAACGATTTGTGCATCCAGATGAATTTGCCGAATATAAAGAAGCGGCTTATCAAATGGGTTTCGATTATGCGGAAAGTGGCCCACTGGTACGTTCTTCTTATCATAGCGAAAACCATGTTATACCCGGCTATGGCCGGAATAAATGGCTGTCTGCTAAAATGCAAAAAGCAACTGCATAAAAGAATGCAGTTACTTTCGTAACTGCATTGCTTCCTGAAATTTTCTGTTGAATCAACTCTATTTCAGTTATCTGATTATCACACGTACTGGTTGCTGGTATACAACAACAGGATAAGCCACATATTTCTTAAAGGTCATTTGGTGAATCCTGTTATCCTGCCATACATCCGCACCGAAATGATAAACGGTAAAACGAGGTGAAGTCCTTACACCGTAGCCGGCAGGGATGAATTTAGATACCGCCCAACGATTTTTATATGGGTAATAATACACCCGGGCAGAAAGGTCATAATACACATTTGCCTTAGGGAAATAATAGAAGGCCTGTTTCTTTTGAACCGGGTACACTTTGTACACTTTTACCTGTGCACCGGCATCCATGCTCATACCTGTTACAAGTATGAAGAGGAAGAGAGGGAGTAGCATTTTTTTCATAGTTATAAAATTTAGTTCATCCTATTAATTTCCAATAGCGTGCCAGAAAATAGGAGTTGTCATTTGTCAAAATTCATTTAACGTTTTTTGCATTTTCAGTGATTAACTTAATATTGCAGCTGGTGAAAAAGTTTAATCGGGGTCTGTTAAGTTTTTATTGAAATTTTTACGGGAAGCATAACGAAGTAACTTTGCAACCAAAAGATACATCCTGAAAGTATTGATTTTACTGGCATTTTCAGCATAGTCAACTTTCAAATTAAACGAAAATACAGCATGGCAAAAAACCTTTTAATAGTAGAGTCACCGGCAAAAGCAAAGACGATTGAAAAAATTTTAGGGAGCGATTTCGAAGTAAAAAGTTGCTTTGGGCATATCCGTGACCTGGAAAAAGGGGATATGGGAATTGATGTGGAAAATAAATTTCAACCCCGGTATATTGTACCATCTGATAAGCAAAAAGTGGTAACGGAATTAAAAAAAATTGCCAGGAAAACGGATGAAGTTTGGTTAGCAACGGATGAAGACCGGGAAGGAGAAGCAATTAGCTGGCATTTATGTGAAGTCCTGGGTCTCGACCCTAAAAAAACAAAAAGGATTGTCTTTCATGAAATCACTAAACCGGCCATTCAAAAAGCGGTTTCAAATCCACGCACACTGGATATGCATCTGGTAAATGCACAACAAGCCAGGCGGGTAATTGACCGTATTGTAGGTTTTGAACTCAGTCCTGTTCTTTGGCGCAAAATGAGTATGGGCAATTCCCTTTCTGCCGGCCGTGTGCAGAGTGTAGCGGTTCGGCTCATTGTAGAAAGAGAACGAGAAATAAATGCATTCCAGCCAAAAGCACATTTTAAAATTGAAGCATTCTTTCGTGAAAAAGATGTGCATGGAAAAATGGTCACTTTTAAAGTAGAAGGTCAAAAACAAAATTCCGGTGAAAGCGCTGAAGCTTTTCTCCGGGCATGTATCCAGGCGCATTACACAGTAAAAGATATCCAGGTAAAGCCGGGTAAAAAATCACCGGCTGCTCCTTTTACTACTTCTACCCTGCAACAGGAAGCCAGCAGGAAACTTGGTTATGGTGTAAGCAAAACCATGTTACTCGCACAAAAACTTTATGAAAGTGGATATATCACCTATATGCGTACCGATAGTGTCAGCCTGAGTGATACGGCCATCCAGGAAATACAATCACAGGTAACTTCCCTATATGGGAAGAACTACTTTTTCAAGCGGGTTTATCAAAACAAAAACCAATCTGCACAGGAAGCACATGAAGCTATCCGGCCGACTTATATTCACACAACAGAAATTGAAGACCAGGATACGAAACGTTTATATGATATGATCTGGAAACGTACAATGGCCTCTCAAATGGCCGATGCCGAACTGGAAAAAACAATTGCAAAAATTGAAATCTCTACCAATAAAGAAGAACTCACAGCACAAGGTGAAGTAATAAAATTTGATGGTTTCCTGAAAGTTTACCGGGAAGATACCGATGAAGAAGATGTAGAAGACCAGGACAGTGGTATGCTGCCTCCACTACATGTAAAGCAGGAACTAAACTTTGTGGAAATGCTGGCTACGGAAAGATTCAGCCGCCCGGCACCGAGATACACAGAAGCTTCCCTGGTAAAAAAACTGGAAGAATTGGGTATAGGTCGTCCTTCAACCTATGCCCCCACTATCTCTACTATTCAAAAAAGAAATTATATCGAGAAAAGAAGCAATGAAGGTACACTGCGCAACTTTAAAGTGATCACTTTAAAAAATAATAATGTCACTTCCCATTTAGCATCAGAGCGTACTGGAGTGGATAAAAACAAATTATTTCCCAATGACCTCGGCCTGGTAGTTACTGATTTTTTAGTACAACATTTTGATGATATTATGGACTATGGATTTACGGCAAAAATTGAGGAAGAATTTGATGAGATTGCTGATGGCAAATTGGTATGGAATAAAATGGTGGGTAATTTTTATACTCCATTTAAAGCAGATGTTGAAAACACCCTGGAAAATGCCGAACGTGTAAAGGGTGAACGGGAATTAGGGCTCAGCCCCAATGGAGAAAGAGTCATTGCCCGTATGGGGCGATATGGCCCCATGGTTCAGATCGGCGAAGCCAATACCGAAACAAAACCCAGGTTCGCCAAATTGAAACAAGGCCAGAGTATAGAAACCATTTCACTCGATCAGGCAATGGAACTTTTCAAACTACCTCGATCCATCGGCCAGTTTGAAAAGGAGGAAGTCATTATCAATATTGGCCGGTTTGGTCCATATGCAGCTCATGACAAAAAGTTTTATTCCCTGCAAAAAGATATGGATCCCTATACCGTAACACTGGCAGAAATTACCCCACTTATTATTGAAAAACGGAAAGCCAAAGAAGAACGTACCATCCGGGTTTTTGAAAAAGAAAAAATTCAAATTCTACGAGGCCCTTATGGCCCATATATCAAACAAGGCTTACGCAATTATAAACTTACCAAGGAACAACAGGAAAATGCAGATAAGCTGACCGTAGAAGAAGCCAAAGAAATTATCGAATACCTGAAAGCTCATCCCCCTAAAAAATCCACGAAGAAAAAGAAAAAATAAGCTCCGGGTATTTTATAAAAATGGTACCTGACTTGTTTGTATCCTAAAAAAATCTACACATATCAGGTGTATAAATGAACAACCTGTTAAAGCAAACCCTTTCAAAACAGGATTTGACTGCTATCAATTTTGTCAGATAAACCACTATCCGCAAGGGATCCATATCTCATTTCTGACAGTAATTCCTATTCAAAATCGTGAAAAACCTCAAAAATGAAATTTTGTCAATTTATAACCCGATGGCATAAAAATAGATAACTAACCGGCATAATTGTTAACAACAAACTCAAAACAAATTCATTATGGCTAAAAAATTAAATGTAAAACCATTGCATGACAGGGTAATCATAGAACCTGCCCGTGCCGAAGAAAAGACTTCAGGTGGTATTATCATTCCGGATACGGCAAAAGAAAAACCACAACGTGGTAAAGTGGTAGCTGCCGGGCCGGGCAAAAAAGATGAACCTATGTCCGTAAAACCCGGTGATACTGTTTTATACGGGAAATATGCCGGTACGGAAATCCAGGTAGAAGGAAATGAATACCTGATCATGCGCGAAAGCGATATCCTTGCCATTGTTTAATTCTATCATATAACCGGCCGGCATCCTGAAAATGAGACCGGCCCCAAAAATTAAAACAACTTACAATTATGTCTAAACAAATTTTCTTTGATATTGACGCCCGGAATAAAATGAAAAAAGGCGTAGATACATTATCAAATGCCGTTCGCGTTACATTGGGACCAAAAGGCCGTAATGTCGTACTGGAGAAAAAATTCGGCGCTCCCAATATTACCAAAGACGGTGTAACGGTTGCCAAAGAAATTGAACTCGAAGATGCTATCGAAAATATGGGCGCTCAAATGGTGAAAGAAGTAGCCTCCAAAACCGCTGACATCGCCGGTGATGGTACAACTACTGCCACAGTCCTTGCCCAGGCAATTATCGGTGAAGGCCTGAAAAACGTAGCAGCCGGAGCCAATCCTATGGATTTAAAAAGAGGGATTGATAAAGCAGTAGGCGCTGTAGTTAGTCACCTGAAAAAACAAACACAGACTGTTGGAAATGACAGCAAAAAAATCGAACAGGTAGCCACAATTTCCGCCAATAACGATAACGAAATTGGCAAACTGATAGCCCAGGCTTTTGGTAAAGTAGGTAAAGAAGGAGTAATCACCGTGGAAGAAGCCAAGGGTACTGATACCACTGTTGATGTGGTGGAAGGTATGCAATTTGACCGTGGATATATTTCTCCCTATTTTGTTACTAACAGTGAAAAAATGGAGGCAGAATTGCAGAACCCATACATTCTTATTTATGATAAGAAAATTTCTGCCATGAAAGATATCCTGCCTATCCTTGAAAAAATTGCACAGGGTGGCCGTCCTTTACTTATCATTGCTGAAGACCTGGAAGGAGAAGCTTTAGCAACATTGGTAGTAAATAAATTACGCGGAACATTAAAAGTATGTGCTGTCAAAGCCCCGGGTTTTGGTGACCGTCGTAAAGAAATGTTGCAGGATATTGCCGTGCTCACCAAAGGCCTGGTAGTAAGTGAAGAGCAGGGTTATAAATTGGAAAATGCAGATCTCAATTACCTGGGACAAGCTTCAGCAGTTACCATAGACAAAGACAATACGATCATAGTAGGTGGTAAAGGAAAGAAAGAAGACATCACAGCCCGCGTAAATCAAATCAAAGCACAGATAGAAGTGACTACTTCTGACTATGATAAAGAGAAATTGCAGGAGCGCCTGGCTAAACTGAGTGGTGGTGTTGCGGTATTATATGTGGGTGCAGCAACGGAGGTAGAAATGAAAGAAAAGAAAGACCGGGTGGATGATGCCTTACATGCCACTCGTGCCGCTGTGGAGGAAGGTATTGTACCCGGTGGTGGTGTAGCCTATATTCGTTCTACAGAAGCATTGGATAAATTAAAAGGTGCCAATGAAGACGAAGCTACCGGAATTTCAATTGTACGCAGGGCCATTGAAGAACCCCTCCGCCAGATCGTGGTAAATAGTGGTATAGAAGGTTCTATTGTTGTACAAAAAGTGAAAGAAGGTAAAGCGGATTTTGGATTTAATGCCCGAACAGAAGTATATGAAAACCTGTTTAAAGCCGGTGTAATTGATCCAACAAAAGTTACCCGGATTGCATTGGAGAATGCTGCTTCCATCGCTGGTATGTTATTAACCACTGAGTGTGTAATAGCTGATAAACCTGAACCGAAAGCGGCTCCTATGCCTCCTATGCCAGGTGGCGGAATGGGCATGGATTATTAATCGAATGGCGTCAATAAAAAATAAAATAAACCCGGTATTTTTATCGGGTTTTTTTATTGCATTGGCTACCAAAATGACACCCCGATGGGGCTTTGGATTTAATTACATTTTGATTCTACTACTACCAAAATGACACTCCGATGGAGCTTTGGATTTAATAACTTTTTGATTCCACCAAATTAGCACCCTGATGGGGCTTGGGATGTGTTTGTATTTCTGTTTAATTTTAATATCGCATTAATGGGTTTCATACATTTTTTTGTAAGCATGAAACTCAAAAAACAACTGAGCGAATCACAATAATCTTTTAAATGGTTTTTATTTCTTCAGGAAACGGGTGGCACCTGCTACCAATAAAAATTGAGCCAAGGCATAGGTGAACATTATTAATACATTGGCATGCGAGATTTCTGAATAAAATTTATTCAAAGCAAGAATAGTATCTGATAAGACAAAGAAAAGAGCGCCCGGAATAAAATAACTCCAGGCTATTCTGCGTAAACGCCGATTGGTCAAAAGATTGATAGTAGATAAGAGTAAAAAACCAATGGTAAAAGCATATAAGGCAACAGGTAATTCCAAACCTTCTTTTGCCAGGTTGCGCCATAATAATACCAGTATAAAAATTACATAAGCCAAAATACCTATTCCACAGAAAAACGTCAACAATGCATTATTTTTTGCAAATGGTTTTATACGGACAAAAAAGATGATATAAAATATATGCCCCAATAGAAAAGCGGCTAACCCATATTGAAAAAATAGAATATCCTCTTTTTCAAATAACAATAAAACATCACCCAGTAAACAGAAAAACAAAGCCAGTGTAAGATAAATTTTCGAATGCACATGCGTTTTCTTATTTGTTGCCAGGATCATGGACAGGAATAACATAGGAATCAGCAGGGGTTTCGTATAAATACGAAACTGTTCGGCATGAGTCATTATGAGCATGATATCCGCTATCAACACAAATAAGAAAAGAAAATAAAAAGTGAGCTGGGCTGGTTTCATGTTTTTCAATTTATAAATAGAGAAAAATTACTGTACCGGTTCTATGGAAATGGGTTTTTGAAAATAACGAAATAGGGAATCTTTGACTCGAATTGTATCCGCAAAATTTTTTGTCTTATATAAAAGATACAAACGGTATGTTTTCAGGCCTTGCTCCTGGATACTATCATATTTTGCATCATTACCGTATTCGTGAAGTTTAGCCGTCCTGGTTACTGCACGTTCCCGGGAGGTCGTTTTTTCAAAAATAAATTTATACAGGGAAGTATCTGTTAAAGGCGGTACATTCTTTATCGTATCTTTTATGACCTGCTGGGATTGTGTGGCAATGGTATCTGTCGGTTGCGGTTCATTCTGTGAAAAGTTGGCTGGTTTTTTTTCAAAATATAATTTATATACACCCCAACCCATACCCCCAATCAAAAGAACAATGATCATAAATGCAAAAAACATGACCAGGCCTTTATTGGTATTCTTTTTACTTTGCTCCGCATAATATCCACCCGTTTCCCTTTCCTGGTTTAGTTTTTCCTTTTGTCTTACTTTTTGTGCTACCGGCGCTTCTGCGGTAAAAACATAGGTCCCGGTATTATTTTTTGTAATAGAACCAATACCCGGGAGGAAAAATGTATCGCCGATATTGATAAACTGCCGGCCTTGTTCGAGGTACGATTCGAGGTCAGAGGTGACCAATGTTTTATTCTTTCCTGTATGTTCTGCTATAAAATCTATGAAGCCGGGTGATGTCATTGCTTTTTTATCCATACTGAATGCCACTTCGCCCTCTTGTATTTCATGCGTGGCTTCATCATAATAAGCACTCCCCTTTCGAAATAAAGTTCCAATCTTTTGAAGTGTCAATTCTTTGTGTTGATCCAGGTATTGGAGAAAGAAATCTGCGTATTTGTTCACGAATATTTTTTTACTTGACTAATTTAACAAAAGTAATAGTTTGAAAATTTAAATTTTGCTTCCTGCCGTTTATTTTTGCGAATGCTTTCTAAAGAGGAGGAAAATTTTATAGCTTATTGGGAAGCAAACCGGGAGAAAGAAAAAAAATGGCTCCGTCAATTAATCGTGGGCCTGCCGGTCGGGCTGCTTATTGGCTCTGCTATTGTTTTCTCGTTGATATCCGGATGGTACACCCGCGCCGATATGGTGGCAAATTCGGAGATGAACCCCTTTGTCTTCCTATTTGCAATCCTGGCTATTTGTTGTTTTACCGCAATTTTTTATAAAAAAAATAAGTGGGAGCAAAATGAACAACTCTATAAAGAACTATTGTTGAAAAAAGAAAAAATGAAGAAAGGCAATGCAGCGACTGATTAACCGTTATGGTCTAAAGAGTGTATTAAAAAAATAAAAGAATGAGACGATTTGTTTACCTGTTTTTGATTCCTTTAGTGCTAACCGGCTGCATCAAGGGGACAGAACCCTGTACCAACAATACGGTGGAATCCGAAGAACCCCAGATGATCTCTTTTTGTAATGCCAATGGTATTGTTTATACAAAGGATTCCAGTGGTCTATACTACCAGATCCTGGATCCGGGAACCGGGCCTGCCCCTACCCTGACATCTACGATCACCGTTACATATACTGCCAAATTCCTGGATGGAACAATTCTCGATCAGACAACAACTCCCATAACCGGTACTTTGAACCAATATATTGCCGGATGGCAATTGGGGCTCCCGCTCATTAAAAAAGGCGGTCACATTCTACTGGTAATCCCTTCCTCCCTGGCTTATGGCTGTGGTGGCTACCTGGGAACCGTTCCACCCAATTCTGTTTTATTTTTTGATATCACACTTATAGATGTGGTTTAAACAGGCATTTTCCATGGTTTTGGTGAAATTTCAGGCCTAATTTTTTTGCAGGGGATTATATATCAAATCCCCTATCTTTGCGGCTCTCAAAAAATTAGTAAACCCATCTTCAATTATGCAACTCAAAGGTTTAGTGCGTTTTTTTGCCATAGCGCTTATTCTCATTTGTTTATACCAACTCTCCTTTACCTGGTTCGTTCATAGCCATGAAAATAAAATGCGTGCGCAAACAACCGCCTGGATGAAAGCCAATTATCCACAAACACCACAACAGAAATACCCCGGTGACACCTATCAACAGGCGTTATATGCTGATACCTTAAAGGATGTCGAATCGGAACACCTCAAGCGTTTATTGGATAGTACAAAAAATACCAATATCGGGCCTTTTGGTTTCACCACATACCAAAATGCGAAAGAAAAAGAATTGTTACTGGGTCTCGATTTGCAAGGTGGTATGAGTGTTACCATGGAAGTGGGTATGGATGGACTGATCCATTCCCTGGCCAACAATACAAAGGATACTGCATTTAATAAAGCCCTGCAAGCAGCACTTACTTTAAAATCCAACAGCAATGGAGACCTGATTAAGCTTTTTGTGGATGAGTATGTTAAACGTACCAACAATGCACCGCTTGCTCCTTTCTTTGTGATCAAGAGTAATGAAAAAATAAAATATAATTCTTCCAACGATGCAGTATTAAACTACCTGCATGAGCAGGCTACTACCGCTTTCAATAATACATATCGCATATTAAATACCCGGATTGACCGTTTCGGTGTTTCATCCCCCAATATCAACCCGGATCCGGTAAAAGGAATCATTAATATTGAACTGGCCGGTGTGAATGATGAAGAACGTGTGCGCCATTACCTGCAATCCACTGCGAATCTCCAGTTTTTTGAAATGTATAACCTGAGCGAAATTGGAGAAGGCTTACTTGCGGCTGATAAAGCAGTTGCCGGTTTACTGAAAACAGGGAAAAATAAAGATAGCCTGGCTACTTCCAAAACTGCTGATACGAGCGTTGCTACAAACAATACGAAACAGGTGGATACCAGCAAAACTGTAAAGCTGTCCAGTATCGATTCAAATGGCTCTCAAAAAAATACAACAGATACATCCAAAAACATAAAAGCCGATGCACCCATTCGTAGTCTCTTTGTAGCTTTTGCACAGGCCCAACAAACACCCAATGGAGGAGTACAGTACCCAGCGTATATCGGTTATGTTTTAATCCGGGATACAGCTACCCTTAATGACTATCTGAACATGGAAGTGGTAAAAAGTAAATTCCCGGCCAACTTATCATTTGTATATGGCAAAGTAGGTAGTGAGGATCCAAAAATGCAGGATGTATTACCTCTATATGCCATTAAAACATTAGATAATGGTGCTGCCCCATTGGAAGGTGAACATGTGACTGATGCCCGCCAGGATTATGATGAAAAAGGAAAAGTAGCCATCAAAATGAATATGGATGCTACCGGAACCAGGATATGGGCTAATCTGACCAAGAAAAATATTGGTAAACCAATTGCTATTGTTTTGGATAACCTCGTTTATAGCGCTCCTTTTGTAAACAGTGAAATCCCCAATGGTTCTTCCGAAATTTCAGGAAGCTATTCTGTTACTGAAGCACAGGACCTGGCCGACATTTTACAATCCGGTAAATTACCCGCACCCGCAAAAATTGTTGCAGAACAGGTGGTTGGACCTACCCTGGGTGAAGAAGCCGTTAAGGGAGGTATGATGTCATTCGCTATTTCCTTTGTAGTAATCTTTATTCTCATGCTGGTATATTATAATACCGGTGGTTGGGTGGCCAATGTGGCTCTTATCCTGAACCTCTTGTTTACAATCGGCATTTTGGCTGCCCTGGGCTTTACTTTAACAGCACCCGGTATTGCCGGTCTTGTACTCACAATCGGTATGGCGGTGGATACCAACGTAATTATTTTTGAACGGATCAAAGAAGAACTTACCCGGGGTAAAGGTTACCTGACGGCAGTATCGGATGGTTATAAACGTTCTTATGCACCTGTTTTAGATGCCCACGTGACCACCTTCCTTACTGCGGCTATCCTGTTTTATTTTGGCCTCGGCCCGGTACTGGGTTTTGCTACCACGCAAATGTTGGGTATTACTTTATCCCTGTTTTGCGGCATCTTGATTTCCCGCTTAATTACTGATTTCTATACCAATAAGAAAAGACACTTCAATTACTTCACGAAGATATCCACACGGATTTTCAAACATGCCAATTTCAAATTTATTGAATACCGGAAAGTGGCGTATGCTATTTCAGTAGTGGTTTTAATAATGGGTATTGCGTCTTATTTCCATGGATTCGATAAAGGAGTTGAATTCAATGGTGGCCGAAGCTATACCATTAAATTTCCGACACCACCCAATATTGAAAATGTCCGAAATGACCTCAAAGAAGTTTTTGGTGAATTCCCTACCATTAAAACAGTAGGCTCTGATGATCAGCTGAATATCACAACGGCTTATATGATCACAGAAAATGCCCCCAACCTGGATTCCGTTGTACAGGCAAAACTCTTTAACGGACTGAAGAAATATTTACCGGAAGGTGTTACGGCAACGGACTTTGATAAAAAATTCAAACAAAGTTCCCAGAAAGTCTTACCGACTATTTCGGCTGACTTGAAAAGCGGTGCTACCAAAGCCACTATCTTTTCCATCATTATTATTTGCTTGTATATCTTTATCCGTTTCCGCGATTGGCGCTATTCTTTCGGTACGATTGTCTCCTTATTGCACGACGTATTTGTAACACTAATCGTGTTTAGCTTTGCCCGCAGTTTTGTTAATTTCCCATTGGAGATTGACCAATATTTTATTGCAGCCGTTCTAACGGTAATCGGTTTCTCCATGAATGATACCATCATCGTTTATGACCGTATCCGGGAAGATTCTCATTTGCTAAAGAATACAGATAAAGCAACGATTATCAATACAGCCATCAACCAAACATTGAGCCGGACCATTATGACGTCCGTAACCGTTTTCCTCACCCTATTGATCCTGTTTTTATTCGGTGGAGAAGTGACCAAAGGCTTTGCCTTTGCGATGTTGATTGGTGTGATCACCGGTACATATTCTTCTATTTTTGTAGCGGCCCCTATCCTCATTGATTTCGGCAGGAAGAGACCACTTGGGAAAAGAGAAGAAAAAAAATAGACTTTATAAAAACTGCACTTAGTGCAGTTTTTTTTTGCCTAATCTTTTCCTAAGCAAAATATATTTTTGTATATCAAGTAATATCATGTCCAGCAAACAACGAATCCTTGGCTTATTATTTCCTTCAGATCCGGCCCTCTGGTCGAATGACCAGATCGATTTACAGGAATTACTGACAGACCATGCCTATTGTGAAATGAAAGCAGCTGTATCCTGTATTTCCATCATACAGGCAAATCCTGAAAAAGAAAATTTAGTTGAACAACTCATGCCTGTAGCAGCCGAAGAATGGGGACATTTCCGGCTGGTTGTGCAGGAATTGAATAAAAGAAAAATGTCCCTGGGAAAACAGCGAAAAGACCGGTATGTCAATCGCCTGCAGGAATTCCGGCAAAAGGGAGGTAGCATGGAAGGACGGTTTTTAGACCAATTACTTTTTATGGCTATGATAGAAGCACGCAGTTGTGACCGTTTTAAAATTTTAAGCGAACGCATAAAAGATGCACACTTAAAAAAATTCTACCGGCGTTTTATGGAAAGTGAAGCGGGGCACTATACCCTTTTCCTCGAACTGGGCAACCATTATTGCGGAAAAGCTACCACGCAAAAAAGATGGAAGGAATGGTTAGTTTATGAAGCAGGAATCGTGCAACAACTCCAGGTGGATGATACCCGCATACATTAATCAATGGTTATTCAATTAGTCGGGCCAGATTATTTTTTACCGTATCATGCCATTCTTTTTTTAAAATACTCAGAATGATAGAATCCCGCCGGCTGCCATCTTCCAGGAAATAATGCTGGCGCAAGGTTCCCTCCTCCACACAACCGATTTTTTTCATTGCCGCAACACTACGGGCATTCCGTGCATCGGCCCGAAACTCTACCCGTTCCATACCTATTGTATCAAAAGCAAAGGAGAGCATTAAATATTTGCAATGCACATTGATACCCGTTCCCTGGAAAGCACTACCATACCAGGTATAACCTAATTGCAAATTTTTTTGTAGTAACTGAATATCATAATATCGCGTGCTGCCTGCATAAGCCTGCTGTGCTTTATCAAATACAATAAAAGGATACGCGATACCTGCATCCCTGTCTGACAACGCTTTTTCAATATACGAATTCATCCCTTGCTTTCCTGCTGCTGACACTAATGAATACGTCCAAATAGCCGGCTCTTCCAGGGCAAAGGAAAGTAAATGGGAAAAATCTTCCCGGCAGAGAGGACGCAAAATAACCCGTGCATCTTCGAGGGTATAGTCCGCATTCGTGTTAAAAATTTGCATGAGAGGTAAACAATTCATTGCAATTAATACAGAAAATTTTATTGCAAAAAATAAATGAAGGATATTGCATAAAATAAAAATGAATAGTTATGTGTGGAATAGTTGGTTATATCGGGACCAGGGAAGCATATCCGGTAGTGTTGAAAGGGCTAAAAAGACTGGAATACCGGGGCTATGACAGTTCGGGTATTGCCTTGTTGCAGGATAATGAATTAAAGGTGTATAAAAAGAAAGGAAAAGTAGCAGAACTCGAAGAGAGCCTGGTTGGTAAGAATATGCATAGCCATATTGCCATTGGACATACCCGATGGGCCACACATGGGGAGCCCAATGATGTCAATGCACATCCACATACATCAGCATCCGGGAAAATTGCGATGATCCATAATGGCATCATCGAAAATTATTTACCCATTAAAAAAGAACTGATTGCCAAAGGCTATCAGTTTCATAGTGAAACCGATACCGAAGTCCTGCTCAATTTTATTGAAGATATTAAAAATTACAATCAATGCCCGCTGGAAGAGGCATTGCGCATAGCATTACGCCGGATTGTTGGGGCTTATTGTATCCTGTTGATTGACCAGGAAAACCCGGACACGATTATTGCCGCCCGTAAAGGAAGTCCCCTGGTTATTGGTATTGGTAAAGAGGAACATTTCCTGGCGAGTGATGCCTCTCCAATTATTGAATATACCAAGGAAGTGGTGTATGTTAATGACTATGAAATAGCGATAGTGAAAAAGGATGAATTGATTTTAAAAAACCTGGGCAATGAAAAGCAAACTCCTTTTATCACCCAATTGGATATGGCTTTGGCAGCTATTGAAAAAAGCGGTTATGCGCATTTTATGCTCAAGGAAATTTTTGATCAGCCACAGACCATTCATGATTGCCTTCGGGGCCGGCTGGATGCAGATGCTGGCTATATCACGCTTTCAGGCATACAAGCGTATATGCAGGAAATCCTGCAAGCGCCCCGGATCATTATCATTGCCTGTGGCACCAGCTGGCATGCGGGCCTGGTAGCTGAATATATTATCGAAGAACTTTGCCGCATCCCGGTGGAAGTGGAATATGCTTCTGAATTCAGGTATCGAAACCCTATTATTCTTCCGGGTGATGTAATCATGGCCATTTCTCAAAGTGGCGAAACGGCAGATACAATTGTGGCAATAGAAAATGCCAAAGAGCAGGGTGCGATTATTTTAGGAATTGTCAATGTGGTGGGATCCACTATTTCCCGGATTGCCCATGCCGGTGCATATACCCATTCCGGCCCGGAAATTGGTGTGGCCAGTACCAAAGCGTTCACCGGCCAGTTAGCCATCTTAATGTTGATTGCGCTAAAAATTGCACATGCTAAAAAAACAATCGATGAAGAAAAATATTTGTTGTTATTAAAAGAAATGGCCAAAGTGCCGGATAAAGTAGCTGAAATTTTATTGCAGGAAAATAAAATAAAAATGCTTGCCCGGAAATATAAAAATGCCAGGGATTTTTTATACCTCGGCCGGGGTTACAATTTCCCTATCGCATTGGAAGGCGCCCTTAAGCTGAAAGAAATTTCTTATATCCATGCAGAAGGTTACCCGGCTGCTGAAATGAAGCATGGGCCGATTGCGCTGGTGGATGAGCAACTGCCGGTTGTCTTTATTGCCACCAATGATTTTTACCAGAACAAAATCCTGAGCAACATGCAGGAGATCAAAGCCCGGAAAGGAAAAGTGATTGCCCTCCTTACAGAAGGTGATGAAATGTCCAAAGAAATAGCAGATGATTTCATTGCCATTCCCTGGATAGATGCACTTATTGCACCTATTTTAAATGTTATCCCTTTACAATTACTGGCTTATTATATCGGTATTGAAAATGGCCATGATGTAGATAAACCGAGGAACCTGGCGAAAAGTGTAACAGTGGAATAAGATACATTATCACCTGGCTCAATTAATCAGGTGTGGATCTCGCTTGTAAAATGAAAAGTAATTGCAGGATTGTTTTCCATTTCTGTTTTTAAAAACCATTCACTCTGTGCTAAATAAACAGGGTTGCCATCTTTATCTTCCCCGGTATTTTGCTGTTTGAAACGCAGGAAATCTTCCAATTTTTTATTGTCTGTACTTGTCAGCCAGCAGGCTTTATAAAATGGTAACGGCCGAAATTCACAGGCAGCGCCATATTCTTCTAATAAGCGATATTGAATCACTTCAAATTGCAATTCACCTACGCACCCGATAATTTTTTTATTGCCATTGAATTGTGTAAATAGTTGCGCTACCCCTTCATCGGTAAGTTGGGTGATCCCTTTTTCCATTTGCTTGGTTTTTAAAGGATCTTTGTTTACCAGTTCTTTAAATATCTCCGGCGAAAAAGATGGTATGCCCAGGAAATAATAATCTTCTCCTTCCGTCAGCGTGTCACCGATTTTGAAATTTCCTGTATCAAACAAACCAATCACATCTCCCGGGTATGCGTCATCAATAATATCCTTGCTGCGTGCCAGGAATGAATAGGGATTATTAAACCGGAGTTCTTTCTCCAGGCGTACATGGTGATAATATTTGCTGCGCAAAAATCTCCCGCTACAAACCCGTACAAAAGCAATCCGGTCGCGGTGCCTTGGATCCAGGTTAGCATGAATTTTAAAAACAAAACCACTGAACCTGTCTTCTCCCGGTTGGATAATTCTTGTGGACGATTCCCGGCTTTGCGGGGCAGGAGCAATAGTAATAAATGTATCCAGCAATTCTTTTACACCAAAATTATTGATAGCGCTGCCAAAGAATACCGGTGCAACTTTTGCTTCCAGGTAATCGTTCGTTTGCAAAGTGCCGTACACGCCTTCAATTAATTCCACATCTTCCCGTAATGTAGCGGCATCTGCTATGCCAATTTTATCGGCAAGAATTGGATCATTCAGATCCTTCACTTCTATGCTGTCTTCTTCTGTAGCTTTGGTATTGGGCGAAAATAGCAGCAGGTTTTTGGCATGTAAATTATACACCCCTTTAAAATCTTTACCGCTATTGATCGGCCAGGTCATCGGGTGCAGGGAAAGTTTTAATTCACTTTCCAGTTCTTCAAGCAGGTCAAACCTGTTTTTCCCATCCCGGTCCATTTTATTTATGAAAACGATCACCGGTGTATTGCGCATACGGCATACTTCCATCAGCCGGCGGGTTTGTGCTTCTACCCCATTCACACTGTCCACTA
This sequence comes from Parafilimonas sp., assembly GCA_039811225.1. Taxonomy (GTDB): domain Bacteria; phylum Bacteroidota; class Bacteroidia; order Chitinophagales; family Chitinophagaceae; genus JAFDXJ01. The sequence goes on along the minus strand of JBDHYG010000006.1, from coordinate 13,571 downwards.
CAAGTACCACACTATCCACTGCCGTGAGGGTACGAAAGGTATCTTCCGCAAAATCTTTGTGGCCGGGCGTATCCAGTAAGTTGATCAGGTAATCTTTGTATTCAAAGGTCATCACACTCGTAGCCACTGAAATGCCCCGCTGCCTTTCAATTTCCATGAAATCACTGGTAGCAAATTTTTTAATCTTATTACTTTTTACCGCACCGGCTGTTTGAATAGCACCGCCAAAAAGGAGAAACTTTTCTGTCAAAGTGGTTTTCCCTGCATCCGGGTGCGAGATGATAGCAAAAGTTTTACGCCGGTTGATTTCTTTTTCAAATTTCATAACAGGGCGCAAAAGTAATGATTCCGGCCGGCTGAATAAAATCTATTCGGGCAGGCGTTTCATGATTTCATCATTGATAAGGGCATATAAAAATTCCGGCTTAAACGTACGCCATTCCGGGATTTCCATCAATTCAACCAGGTAATTTAATTTCCGCTTCCTAAAATCCTGCTGGGCGGCTGTGGACATATTTACAAAAACGATCCACCCGTTTTCTTCCGTTACTTCTTCAAACCATTCTTCATAATAATCTTTATCCGCGCTATGGAAGTTCAAGACATTTTCCATAATAAAAATAAATTTAGATATGCCTTTAAGCAATAACCAATCAATGACTTCTTCTTTCAAAGTCATGATATCATTCTCAATGGCATCATTCCATTCACCAATTAATTCCAATATGGCAAAATGCTGGTCATAATCCGCAAACAGAATTTTGATATACAATGTACGGCTGCCAAAATCATCCCAGTACGGGTGGATAAAATAATTGTAGATCGTTTGGGTAAATGCAAAATCGTTATAGGTACGTTGATAAAAAGGCGACAACTGGTCTTCTTCGGAGATATACTGGTCGCGCCAGTTGTAATATGGTTCGATGGTATGCATGAAAATTAAATCCGGCAACACTTAGAATAAGCCGCATTATTTTGTTACTAAAATAAAACAAATTTCACGCAATAGCCTATTTTATATTTTTAAGAACCTGCCAAATAATTGCTTGCAAAATTTTATTTTTCCCAATCATGGCGTCGAATAGCATAAACAAGTTCATCTAAATATTCTCCGTGTTTATAGATGGTGTTATGAAAGGTTGCTTCCAGGATAAATTTATTTTTCTCCAGTGCTTTTTGCGAAGCGATATTCGTTCCAAACGGCCTGGCAAAAATCCGGTCAATAGCATACTGAGTAAAACCAAACCGGAGCATTTGTGCAATAGCACGGGTAATGATTCCTTTTCCCCAAAAGGGTTCGGCCAGCCAATAACCCAATTCCATATTCTTAATAAATATATCTGTTTGGGGATGCAACCCAATACCACCCACCGCTTCCCCTTGAATGGCAATAGCAAATATATGGATGGGGTCATCCGACCGCGCATAGGAAATAAAAGCTTTACCGGCCTCTTCCGTATAAGGATGGGGAAACTGATTCGTCAGGTTGCGGGCAATCCGTGGATTGTTGGCATACTTTACCAGTGATGATAAATCACTATTTTCCCAGGGACGTAACGTAAATTCCATAAAACACAAATTAAATTAAAGAGAAGTTCAGCTCAACCAATAACTTTTTTCAAGAGGTTACTGATAGCCAAACTGTGTTGCCATTAATTTTAATAAGTATAATTTCTCATCACTGAAATATTCCCAGAACATCATGCCGGCCAGTTTATTTTTCCGCACATAATCACATTTATCCTGTACAGACTGTTCATCATCATAGGTGATAAATATTTTTTTCTCGGCATTAAACAGGAAGGGTGCATTGGATTGCGCATCCCAATACCGCACAAAACCTTTTTGATTGACGAGGCTGTCTTTCAGATACGTATATCCCCCACCAAACATCGGCCTTACGGGGATTTGATAAAGGCCATGGTTTTCAGCACTGGCCACTATTTGTCCTTTTCCATAAAACCCAATACCTAAAACCATTTTGGAAGGCTTTACACCCACCCGTTCCAGGTTTTTAACTACCAGATCGGCTGAATAAATATAGGGCATATTGCCGGGTGCATATAAATTGGAATGATGCGAAGACATATTATCATAGGTATTATCAAAATCATAGGTCATTAAATTAATGTAATCCAGGTATTGCTGGGCTTTTTCCATTTGTGTATGTTGCAGAAATTCCCGGGATCCACCAATGGCTGTTGTAACAAAATATTTTTTGTGTGTCCTGGTAGCCAGGGCATCCAATTGTTCCCGCAGATTTTTAAAGAGATTGGTATAGCCTGTACGGTCCTGCGGCCGGAATTTATTATTATCACCAATCATACCGGGGTATTCCCAATCGATATCCACGCCATCCAGGTCATATCTTTCAACAATATCTACGGCGCTTTGTGCAAAATGCAGGGTGGAAGTATCTGTCAGTACTGCATCAGAAAAGTTTTTGCTCCAGGTCCAGCCACCAATAGAAATGATAATCTTCAGGTCCGGGTTAATTTTTTTTAGCTCATTCAGGTGCCTGAAATTTATTGTATCTGTTTGTTCATTATGCAACCAGGCTCTATTTGCTTTAACATCAACAAAGGCATAATTGATATGCGATAACTTAGCCGCATCAATTTTTGATGCATCAATAATATTTCCATCATAGCCCCCCACATAACCAATAATAACAGGCTTTTGAGCAAACCCAGGCGATATACCGGCCAGCAGATACAAAGAAGTGATCACAAGGGTGAAAAATAATTTACGGTTTTTCATGTTTTTGAATTTTCGCTAAAATAAGTCAGAAAAGATCTTCATTAAAAAAAGGGCTTTCCGTTCATCACATTTTTTTAAGATTTTATTATCTGCTATTTATTTTCACTCCTATAAAATCTTAACCACCTAAAACCAATATTCTACTATTATGAAAAAAACGTTGTCTGTTTTATGTTGCCTTTTCCTGGCAAACACTATTCTATTAGCACAGATAGATGATCAATTAGCTGCCGATATCCGGAATACCGGCTATATACATACCCCGCTGCCATTGGATTACAGCAAATCATTTGAGTCCTATGGCCTCACTAAAAAAGTGTTGGCATCCACCCTGCTTTGCGATATGGAAACACTGGATAAGTGGACACATAAAGGGTTTGGTGGTATGCGCCTGACAACTGAAAGAAGTATTTCCGGTAAAAACAGCCTGCGGCTGGTTGGCCAGACCACCAATCCTACTTTCCTTGATTGGGGTATCGGCCTTGGCACCTCTATGGCAACCTATGATGTGGGCGGTGCCAATTGGGAAAAATATAACCGGATTCATTTTTACATTTATCCGCATTGCGAAGGTGCCCGTAGTATTTATTTAAACCTGCTACTTGAAAATGATGGGAAAATTAAAGTACCCGATAAATATTACCGGGAAGGTATTCATGAGATCAACCTGATCAATAACCAATGGAATGAATGTTTTATTGAAATGCCGGAATTGCCACGTGATAAAGTAACCAAATTATCTTTCGCCATGGAAATTTTTGGAAAAGAACGGACCATGGGTGATTCTTTGAAATTTGATATTGATGCGGTTTCCCTGCAAACCATCGAAAATCCGGAAGTGGTGAGTGGCTGGGTGCCGGCGGAGAACCGTATTATTTTTTCCACAACCGGATATGGTGTAGCGAGTCAGAAAACGGCAATTGTTCGGGTAAAAAATAATGATGGAAAATTTCAACTGATAGATAATAGCAGCAATGGCGTAGTGTATGAAGGAAAAATACTGGCACAAAAAACAGCCATTGGAAATTTTGAAACGATTGATTTCAGCGATTTTACCCGGGAAGGCAATTATTATTTACGTGTGGGCGATGTACGTACCAGCCCATTTTATATCAATAAAAATATTTGGGAAAATTCTGCCTGGCGCGTATTGAATTTTATTTTTTGTGAACGCTGTGGTTATGCCATTCCCGGTAAACATGGTGTGTGTCACAGTGATTTGCATGCCCTCTACCAGGGCAAAGCATTTCCATTCAATGGTGGTTGGCATGATGCCGCGGATATGTCGCAGCAGGTATTACAATCCGGTGAAATTGTGTATTCCTTAATGGAAATGGCAGCCCGGGCAAAAGCAAATGGCAATGCTCCATTGTTTTTGCGTTTGCAGGAAGAAGCCGAATGGGGCATTGATTGTATTCTGAAAGCCAGGCTGGGCAACGGTTTCCGGGCACAGACCTGGGGTACCAATTTATGGACGGATGGATTTATCGGCACCAAAGATGACTCTTCCATGCGGCGCCAGGTACATGTACACAACCGGGCATTTGAAAATTTTGTATTTGCAGGTATAGAAGCCTATGCTGCCATGCAAATAGAAAATGATCCGGTACTAAAAGAATATTTAGCAAAAGTAGCCCGGGAAGATTATGCTTTTGCCAAACACCGATTTGACAGCCTGGGTTTTAAAGATCTGAGTAGTATCGGCGGTGGGGGGGATCATGCTGCCATGGCCTCCAATAGCCAGTATGCAGCCAATATTTCATTTGCAGCAAGTTCTTTGTATCAGTTAACCGGTGATGCATATTATGCAAAGGAAGCAGCGCAGGCAATTCAATATACCCTGCAATGCCAGCGTACAACACCTTTGCAGGACAAGGATAAATTAAGTGGCTTTTTTTATCGTGACCTGAGTAAAAAATCAATCGTTCATTACACACATCAGTCCAGAGACCAGGTTTATATGCAGGCATTAACGGCCCTCTGTGCAACTCAACCCGATAATCCGGATTATCCAAAATGGGCTGCTGCCATTAAATTATATGGTCAGTATTTGAAAACTATTATGCAATATGTAGCGCCGTATGGCCTCGTTCCAAGTGGTGTATATAATGTGGATGAAGTAAAAGATTCTGTCAATTTTTATAAAGTACAGGTAGGCATTTTTAGTGGAGCGGAAGCAGATTACCAGGAACAATTACGGAATGGTGTGCAATTAGATGATCAGCATTATTTGCGTGTTTTCCCGGTATGGTTTTCTTTTAAAGGAAATGCGGCAGTACAACTCTCCACCGGAAAAGCGGCTGCCTTATGCGGAAAATTTTTACACGATCAAGAATTGATGAACATAGCCGAACAACAATTGATGTGGATTGTAGGAAAAAATCCTTTTGGCCAGTCCTTGATCTGGGGAGAAGGTAGCAATTATCCACAGTTGTACACTGCCTTACCCGGAGAAACAGTAGGCGGTATTCCCGTAGGCATGGAATCGCGCTTCAATGAAGATACACCCTATTGGCCTCAATTTAATACAGCAACCTATAAAGAATTATGGGGCGCTCCGGCTGCAAGATGGCTATCTCTGATAGCAGAATTTTAATTGATTATTTATAGATAAGGGGGACAAAATAAATTTTTTGTCCCCTTTTTTATCCAAGCATATTTTTCTCTTGTTGTTCTTTCAAATGATTGGGTCGCAGGCCCCATGTTTTTGTGATAAATAAAAAAACAAGCGCCAGGATAATACCGGCAAAGCCATAATACATGTCCATGGTATCTTTTGTATTGATGAAAGTGACCCATTGCTCGTATACCAAATTAGCTACTACCAGTATCAGCCCAAACAACAGCAGGTACCTGTATGGGATGCCCAGTAAAAGCCATACCAGGCCTACATTGGATAATAGGATAAAAGAAATGGAGAAATTCGAAATATGGGTATAATATTCAGGAAATAAATGAACTAAAAAAGGCAATCTGAAGGAAGGGTTCATTCTGCCGAAGAAAAGGAATGAAGCCAGGAATAAGAAAAGCAAATTGAGTATGGCTATGGAGAGCCTGGGTAAATAATGTAATTTGTGTAACAAAGAAGTTTTTTGCTGCATGTGGTTACCTGTATCTAAGAATAAATTCATCTCTTTGTCCGGCCACAATCTATGTAAAGATTTTTTATTCTAATAAAATACACCTAACTTTCTCATTCTTTAACTGCTCCTTTCTACAATTTAAAACATACTGTTATGAAAAAAGTATTCTTGAGTTTACTTGCCGGAACCATCATCTTTGGTGCCTGTACAAAATCTGTCAATGAAAAAGATACCACCCTGGAAGTTATGACGGATACCGGTTTAGTGCAACTACAAACCCCACAGGAAATCAATGCTATCATTCATGATCACCTGAACAGGACAGGTGAATTTGACTGGAACGATGCTTCAGACCTGACCATCTACAGTGCCATCATGCACAGTAGTGATCATATGGTATCCATTGGATATAAACCTGTGGATGAAGAAAATATTGACAGCCGGATAAGCCGTATCAATATCCATGATGCCAAATGGACCAATGCAAAAGCACAGGTGATACAAATGGTTTTACAACAGGAAAAATTGATCCACAAAGATCTCCAATCAGAGAATGTGGAAGTATGGAAAGAAAATAAAATACCGGTAATAGATGTGCGTGTTGATAACTTTAAAACCATCCAACTATTGCGGAAAAGCCAATTTATACGTTATGTTGAGCCGATGGGATATGAACCGGAAGATTTTGATCCTGCCCTGCGCAAACAATTGGAAGATGGGTTATCCAGTGGCAGTAACGGCAGTGGATGTGGCGGCTATGTAGGCAATCCCAATCTGGTAGAAGGAGATGATTATACCACTATTTTACCGGGCACCAAACAAAGTTGGAATTACACCTATCATAATATTCCGCAGGCCTGGACCGTAAGTACTGGTGCCGGTATGAAAATTATGGTAATCGATACCGGTGTGAGTCCTGACCAGGATAATATGAACAGTGAATTTAACCAGGGTTATTCTTCCGGCAGGAGCATACAAAAAATCGTTACATTACCCGGGGCACCGAATGCTAATGACAATTGCGGGCACGGTACTGCCATGAGTAGTACGGCTACTGCACCTCGTGGGATAGATGGCAATTCCTGTGGTGTAGCTTACAACAGTAATATAGTTGTATGCAAAGCCGTAACGGATGTCATCATTAATGGAAGTAAAGAAGTAAAAGGGGTTTCTGATGCTTATACCTATGCTGCTGATGATCCTACCATAAAAATTACCAGTATGAGTGTTGGCCGTATTACCAGTTCGTCACAAATAAAAGATGCGATCAATTATGCTTATGGCAAAGGTAAGCTAATGTTCTGTGCGGGGGGTACTTCTACATGGTTTACTTCCTGGTGGGGTGTTATTTTCCCGGCTACCATGTCCAATGTACAAGCCATTACCGGTGTACGCAATGGCAGCAACTTAGATGCCTGCAACGATTGTCATAAAGGGCGCCAGATAGATTTTGTTATTGTAATGGAAAAGACCAGTGATAATGGCCACCCGATTTGCAATGCTGTGAGTGGAGATGTACCTTCAACTGTGGGAGGCTCATCTGTAGCTACTTCTACTTCGGCCGGGATAGCTGCATTAGTTTGGGCGGCACATCCCAGCGAAACAAGAGAACAAATTTTAAACAGGCTTACTACAACTGCCAGCTCCTATCCTACCAAAAATAAAAATTATGGTTACGGAAAATTAAATGCGTATGCGGCTATTATGCAGTAAAAAAATAAATGAAAATAAAAATGCCGCATCTGAAATTTTCAATGCGGCATTTTTTATGGAACATCTTTCACACATCTAAATCCGGTATGCTCCATACCAGTATCAGGACTGCTTTTCATTCTTCTTGCTACACGAAAACCACTGCAATAACTATCATTACATAAAAAGCTCCCCCCACGTATAGATTTCTTAGGCATGAACGGTTCCATGGGATCAAAACTTTTATCCGGGCCTTGTGGATCGATGGCTATTTTATTCTTTAATTCCTTATAATAATTGGCATCATACCAATCACTGCACCATTCCCATACATTGCCAGCCATATCATATAAGCCATATCCATTTGGTGCAAAGGATTTAACCGGTGCTGTCTTTACATAACCATCCAGGCCATTGTTGTAATAGGGAAATTTTCCTCCCCAGGTATTTGCTTTTGCTTTACCCTGGTTGATAGGTTCATTGCCCCAGGGATAAATAGCATTGACCAGGCCACCCCTTGCTGCATATTCCCATTCTGCTTCCGTAGGTAATCTTTTACCGGCCCATTTGCAATATGCCTGCGCATCATACCAACTAATCTGCACTACCGGATAATTCTCTTTCCCAATGATATTACTACCCGGCCCTTCCGGGTGGCGCCAATCAGCTCCTTTTACCCAGTTCCACCACTGCATATAATCATGCAAATCTACCGGTCCGGGAGACTGGTGGAAAACTAATGATGCAGCGACCAATACACTATCCGGCGGCCGTGGTGTACCCGGAGGAAGTGTCTTTTTCATTTCATCCCAATCCGGTATTTGTTCTGCCGTAGTAATATAATGCGTTGCTTCTACAAAGGCCTGAAACTGGGCATTGGTTACTTCTGTTGCATCTATCCAAAAACTGTGTACCTGCACAGTATGTTTAGGATATTCATCTGTACCAGCCTGTTCATTATCCCCACCCATTTCAAATTTGCCTCCTTTAATTAATACCATTCCTTTCATTGATGTTTCACCCCGATACCTAACAGAAACATCCTGCTGATGCAAAGCAATGCTGAATGGTATAGCCAGGCAGGATATGACATTAGCAGTTGGGATTACTGCCCATGTTTCTTTATTTGTTTTACCCATACAGGAAAAAAACAAGAAAACAAGCAAAAAGCCAGCAGTCAATTTTTGTTTTTTCATCATGGTATCACCATCTTTTTATAAATTTAATCCAGAGTTTTATAAAATGATTTTTGACTGACGATATAGCCTAATGGATTTACAACGGTAACAATTCCTTCCCCCTGGAACAGATCTTTTACATCAACATTTATACGCTCACCGGGATGCAGTACCGGTAAACTATAAGCAGGGTAATTAGTATAATTATCCGTTCTATCCGAAACATATAATTTATATCCCCGCATAATAAATTGAGGTAATCCCATACTGCCTATAATCAATAAATTTACTTTTCCTTTTTCCCATTGGCGCATTTGCTGCACTTCAACGGGTGCGCTTAATTCGCGAAGGACTTTCATGGAAGGTTTTGGATTTCCATACATGTCATAGATGCCATGAATACGCCGGCGGTATTTATTATTTTCATTTGTACCCGGGTAATGTGTACGGTAATCCGTCAGATCAAAATAAATGGCACCGGAAATATATGGTTTACTTTCATACAAGCTCATATGATAGATCAGGTCTTGTGTGCGCCGTTCATCGCCTCCCCTGAAATTCGGTTCACACAATCCAAATTCCGAAATAATAAAAGGATGTGAAGGATAAGAAAGATGCACACTATCAAGATAATTTCCAATTTCTCCTACCGGCAGGTCCCACCAGCTTCCTCCATATTCATTCATCATCAGATAATCACCTTCGCTGGCTGCATCCGGAACAAATTGGGGGTCGTTATAAAAACTATTTGTCAATGTATTGCTCACATAAGCCACCTGGCGGGAAGGATCTAAAACCCTTGCCTGCCGGATCAGGTATGCAATCATTTTTTTCATATCAGCATCACGGCCACGCAATTCATTGCCCACCCCCCAGGAAAAAATGGAAGGGTGATTATACAGGTTACGAATCATTGCGGTTAATTGCTGTGTTGCAATGCGCTGAATGGTATCATTGGCGGGTGTTTCAGGGCCCCATAAGGGTAGTTCCTGCTGAACAAGAATGCCATTTCGATCACAAAAATCGTAGAATACATCACTTTGCTGAAAATGCTCCCGGGTGAAAATACAATTCACGGCTTTCATTAATTTTCCCATGCGAATGATAGCAGTATCCGGTTCTGCAAATCCCATATCCGGATTGGAGCCGGCAGTCCATTCCACTCCCATCAATTTTACTGGCTCACCATTTAAATAAAACCTGCCTTCTTTCCATTTGATTTCCCGGAAACCCACATGGGTACTGATTTGATCTATAGTTTGTTTGTGTTGTATTACCTGCACTGTAATTCGATACAGGTTTGGGAAATCAAAATGCCAGGGATGCACATTGGGTAAATCCAAGGAAAGAACAGCTTCCCGTTTTTCATTCCATACCGGTTGTACTGTGGAAGAATAAATAATGTTATGCGTAGATTGATTTTCTTCCTGCACCTGAACGGAAAAAAATGTTTGAGCAGGAATAACGTTATCATAGCCCAATCTGATAGTCAAGTTTCCTGAGCTATCAGCCGGGTGCAATACAGCATCTGCGTGGATATAATTCGCTGAGGGGTTGCCGGAGACAATAAGCGCTACCGGCCGGATAATGCCCCCATCATTCGGCCAGTCGAATGAACTACCAAAAGGAACTTTATTTCGGCCATAGGCATTATTCACTGCTACCGTAATCACATTTTCTTTACCAAATTGAACACGACTGGTTATATTGACAAAAAATTTATCAAAACCATCCCCGATATTTTCTCCGGCCAATTGATCATTAATGTAGATAAATGAAGTATGGTTTACGGCACCAAATTGCAAAACCAGGTTTTTATGTTTCCAGCTGGCTGGGATAAAAATTTTTCGTTGATACCAGGCCTGGCCGTAATACATTTCTGTACCTGCTGCTATATTCCAGGTATGGGGTAATTTTACCTGCTGTGCCTGTGGCAAAGAATGTTCATACCATTTCTCTGTAAAACCTTTTTCATTTTGATCAGTAGCAAATTGCCAGTCAGTATCCAAAATAATTGTATCCCGTTGTGCCATGGCACCGGTTAATGCACAACAAAAGAAAAGAACCTGAATCATTTTTTTATACATCATAATAGATTTGTTTTGAAAATGAATTACTGCAAGAGGCGATCTTCCATTTCTTTATCCTTGTATTTAATAATAGCGTCTTGCAATTTTTCTATTAATTGTTGCCGGGTGGCCCAATAACCGGGGGCATCATACACGTTATTTAATTCATTGGGATCTTTCTGTAGATCATACAATTCCCAATCGTTATTTTCATAAAAGAAAATCAGTTTATATCGTTCCGTACGAATCCCAATATGTTTGGCCACATTATGTTCGCCACCGGATTCATAATAATGATAATATACATAATCCCGCCAGGCACTGTCTCCTTCCTGGCCACTCCAAATAGGTAACATACTTTTGCCCTGCATATCCGAAGGTATGTGAGTATGAGCGGCCTCTAACAAAGTGGCTCCTATATCCAGGTTCATGACCATATCATGACTGATGCTACCAGGTGCGATCACTGCCGGCCAACGGACAATCAATGGAGTTCGAAATGATTCTTCATACATAAAGCGCTTATCAAACCAGCCGTGTTCACCCAAATAAAAACCCTGGTCTGAGGAATAAATAACGATTGTATTTTTTTCCAGGTTATGTTGATGTAGATAAGTCATGATACGTCCTACATTATCATCTACTGATTGTATAGTACGCAGGTAATCTTTGATATATCGCTCATATTTCCAAAGCGCCCGCTTTTTTCCTGCCAGGCTATCCTTTTTAAAAGCATTGTTTGCAGGTGTATATGCTTCTTTAAAGGCAGCTTGTTCAGCAGGTGTTAAACGCCCGAAAATCCGGACCCAGTCCTCATCGAGGCGGTCATTATGTTCAGTAAGGTCAAAATTTTCTTTTAAGTCATAATTGGGTGCAAGCCATTTTGCTATTTCCATTTTTTGTTCTTTGGCTGCCCGGGTGCGGGTGCTATAATCATCAAAAAATGTTGGCGGTGGAGGAAATTGGGTGTTGTCAAATTCATGCAAATAATTGAGGGCGGGCATCCAGTCACGATGCGGGGCTTTATTCCAAACCAGCAAACAGAATGGTTTTGTCGTATCGCGTTGTTGCAGCCAGTCAATAGCCTTATCTGTAATGATATTGGTAACATAGCCCATAACCTGTTTTTCTCCGGAGGCATCTTTAAAAACCGGGTTATAATAATCCCCCTGGCCGGGTAGTATATTCCAGTAATCAAAACCGGTAGGATTTGAAACCAGGTGCCATTTACCAACCAGGGCTGTTTGATAGCCTGCCTGCTGTAAGAGTTTGGGAAAAGTTTCCTGTGCTCCATCAAATACTTCTCCATCATTTCCTTTGATCCCATTCATATGGCTATATTTCCCGGTAAGAATAGCGGCACGACTGGGGGAGCATAATGAGTTATTTACAAATGCCCGGTCAAACAATATGCCTTCCTTAGCCAGCGTATCGAGGAAAGGAGTTTGATTGAGATGATAACCATAGGCACTGATAGCCTGGTATCCATGATCATCACTCATGATAAAAACAATATTGGGTTGTTGCATGGAAATCTTTTCTTGTGCCGATACAAAGAATGGGAAAATGAGGAGTAAGAAATAGTTAACCCGCGCAACTATATGGAGGCATGAAGAGTATATTTGATAATAAAACATTACCAGTTAAAAATAAGCAGAAATTTTCTATTGGGAAAATTTAAACCGGGAATAGCTTAATTTATAAGATAGATCATTTTGCTGCTTTCTGAAAATAGAAAATATATACTCGGGGCTCCGTATAAAGAGATTTTAAACCAGTCCCTGTTTGGTTGCCTTACTGATTAAGATAGCCGTATTCTTTGCTTCAAATTTTTCCAATAGGCTTTTCCGGTGGGTATTTACAGTAGGGATGCTGATAAATAATTTTTCAGCAATTTCAATATTTGTCAGGCCTTCCGCAATTAACTGCAACACTTCTTTTTCCCGCCGGGAGATGGGAGGCATGGATCCTTCTTTATCCCGCAGGGAGAGGTTAGCTTCATGACTCAGGAAAGTTTTTCCTTTTTGTACGGTTGCAATGGCGTCCAGAAGTTCTTCACGGGTAGCATTTTTCAACACATAACCGGATGCACCATTTGATAACATATTTTTTATAAAGGCTTGTTGATTAAATGTACTTAGCCCGAGGACAAATACTGCCGGATAAGCCTGGCGGACTTCTTTACATAAATCTATACCACTTTTATCCGGAAGGTTTATATCCATCAATATGATATCAGGTTGTTGATTTTTTAAGAACCCCAGACAGGAAGCTGCATTGGTAGCATGACCCATCCATTCGATCTCTTTTTCATTTTGGAGCAGTGAGCGGATACCTTCAATCACCATATAATGATCATCAACGATAAATACTTTTGTTTTCATTGTTAACTTTTTATAGCCACAGATGCACAAATATTTTTTTTGTTGTCACAGATGCACAGGTACTTTTTATTTGCCACAGATGCACAGATACTTTTTGTGTTGACACAGATGCACAGATACTTTTGTGTTGCCACAGATGCACAGGTACTTTTTATTTGCCACAGATGCACAGGTGAACTTTAATAATGTGATTGTTGATATTAATTTATCTGTGCATTTGTGGTAATTCTTTTATTCATCTGTGCATCTGTGGCATTTCTTTTATTCATCTGTGCATCTGTGGCAATTCTTTTATTCATCTGTGCATCTGTGGCATTTCTTTTATTCATCTGTGCATCTGTGGCATTTCTTTTATTCATCTGTGCATCTGTGGCATTTCTTTTATTCATCTGTGCATCTGTGGCA
>JBDHYG010000005.1:0-124117 GCA_039811225.1 Parafilimonas sp. | reverse complement strand
TTTAAAGAAGTAGTTTTGATTATGCAAAAAGCTTCCTGCTTCCTAACTATTTTTCTTATCCTCGGAATAGGTGCAATGGCACAAAAAGAGATAGCAATCTCTTCAAAAAGATACCCGGTCACAATAATCAGTGCAGAACAAGACAGTATATCATCGTATGGGCTTTAGTAATAAATCATGTTCTTTCAAAAGTGTAAAAGGATGCCATATTTACTACAAGCAGCATGCTGATAAAGATCCCCTCTTTCTACTTCTTCCGCTACTTGTAATTTAAAGGCTGACGTGTAATCTTTTTTGCGTCCGGCTGGCAACTCTAAATTGTCCTTTATTCATATCGGTGACCTTGATTTTGTAACAACCAGTTTTAAGACGAAGTCAAGAAGATATTCAAAAAAAAGCCCCCACAGGAATGTGAGGGTTTTTTGTAATAGTTAGAAACCATTACCTGGATATCACAACTTTTGAATTATACACGGTACCATCCTCGAGGATAATCTGTAACAGGTACATGCCGTTTGGTATATTGCTTACATCCACGATTGTGTTGTGGATACTGCTGGCATCTGCATGTATTTTGTTCCAAACAACGGTACCGGTGGCTGTTTTCAGGAAGATATTCGCTGTGCCGGAGACCTTGTTGCTGAATTGAATCTTGAACTGGTTTTGTGCCGGGTTCGGATAGGTTTTCAGGCCTTCGATGGATTCATCCTGCATGGATTTATTATTGCTATTACTGAAATTGTTAATTAAAGGCAATAGTGTATTGAATTCACCAAGATCACTGTACTCTCCAATGATGGTATGTGAGCCATGATGGAGGACGGCCGCAACCTGCCACAGGTAAGTAGTTCCTGCAGATAGGCCTTCCAGGAGATAAACGCCTGAATTATCCGGGGTGTAAACCTCTGTCCAGGTTGGATTGTTGGACTCTCTATATCTTATTTTGTAGTAAGATATACATTCCAGTGCTTTCCACCTGAGTCGGGCGGTAGCTAATTGAATATTCTGGGCAGCTAAATGGTTAGGTATAGGCATAATAGTGTCATTCTTGCTTTTACCAAAAGCATTACCAGTTGCGCCATCACCATAACCTTTTGCATAATATACACCCGGAGGCAGGTTAGAGAAAATGAATTTAGAGCTGTCACTCAAGGTGATGTTCAAAGTAGGATTTAAGTATTCCTGTCCAAACCGGTATAGTTTAATATCATACGGTCCTGGCATATTCAGGCAGCGGTATGAAAGCCTGCCGGTATTACATATGTTATTGTTCCTTTGTTTCACAGAACGGATCCGAACATGCCCTACCTGCTCAAAGGAATCCACAATATTATAAGAAACAAAATCTGTATTATAAAAGGCATTTACTTTTATATAATAGTATCCCTGTGAGAGGCTGCTGAGGTTCATTTCCCAGGCGGCACTACTGCTATATTGAGATGCAATAGGACTTGAGGCTGTATCACTATACACATATACCCAGAAATATTGCAAACTGGCATCACTGATATGTGGATCCTGTGTCATTTTCAGTTTCAGGTCACCGGCGCCGGTATAATAAATTTTATACCAATCCAAAGTATCTCGCTGATTATTGTAATAGAAGCCTATATGTCCGGTGGTTGCTTCATTGGCCTTCATGGTTGGTGCCAGGTATGGGTAGTCATTCATGACTGTGTCTGTAGCATTTCCATAAAAGGTAAATGTATTGGTTATGGAATATGGTTCAAAATCATTGTCATAATAAGAATTTACTTTCATATAATATGTCCCTTTCTGCAAGCCATCCACATGGTAATTGGTATTTCCATTCGTATAACCATTTTTTAATAATGTGATGCCATCATGATCATAAAAGTAAATCCAAAAATATTTTCCATTATATGATGAAAAATCAAGATTCAGGTTACCATCATCCGGTAAGGTTACCTGGTACCAGTCGGCCGTGTCTCGTTTGTTATTGTAATAATAGCCCACATGCCCGGTGATAGTCGTATTTACAGGAGAAACTATAGCATCATTCTTTGTATCATTAGGCTCTGGATCATTGGCCTGATTGGGGGTGTAAAGGCTGTCGGATAGTTTATATGGGACAAATTCAGAATTATAATAATAGGCATTAATCCGGATATAATAAGTGCCGGCAGCCAGGCCATCTTGATTTATAACCCAGGCGCTATCATTGGTATAACCGTTAGCTAACTGGGTTGTGCCATCCTGGTCAAAAAGATAGGCCCATATATATAATCCATTTTCAGATTCTAATTTCAAAGCCAACCGGCCATCTTCATTAGTGGTTACTTTATACCAGTCAAAGGTATCCCGATGATTGTTGTAATAGTAACCGATATGCCCCGTGGTGGAGTCATTTAATCCAAGTACCAGCGCATTGGCTTTTGTATCGTTGGGTTCGCTATCATTGGAAAATGCCGGTAAATCTAATGTATTGCTGATTGTATAGGCTGGCAATTCACCGGAATAATAAGCATAGCATTTTAGGTAATACGTACCGGCAGCTAAGCCATCAGCGGAAAATGTAGTAGTGGAATTTGTATAAGCCTGGCTAATAAGGGTGGTACCATCATTGTCAATTATCTGGCACCACATATATAAGCCATTGGAAATAGTGATGGTGATATTGAGTTTTCCATCGGCATTTGTAGTGACGGCCCACCAATCCACATCGCCTGATACATTTATGGTGCCGGTATTATTTCCGTTTAAGGCAAGGGTATTGGCTTGTGTGTAGAGGTCATTGGGTTCCGATTCCTGGGCCCTGGCGGTAAACCAGGTGAAGAACAGCAGACTGATTACCCCTAGTAGAAATTTCTGTTTCATAGTTAGAACTTTTTTTAGTGAAAAATGTTTTTTTGAAAAATAGATTCATTGATTCCTCATAAGATTTGTATAAATAGCAGCCTGGCATGTAGCTAAGCAACTGTAAATGTGTGAAAAGTGTCAATTAGAAAAAATACTTAATTTTAAGTAGGCCTTGTCATTCGATTTAAAGAAGTAGTTTTGATTATGCAAAAAGCTTCCTGCTTCCTAACTATTTTTCTTATCCTCGGAATAGGTGCAATGGCACAAAAAGAGATAGCAATCTCTTCAAAAAGATACCCGGTCAAAACAATCAATGCAGAACAGGGTTTACTTAACAATACCTCAACCTCTATTATTACGGACACATTAGGCTACACCTGGGTCTCCACACAAACAGGGTTGCAACGGTACAATGGATATATCATGGAAACTATTAATCCCCTGATCAATGGCAAGTCGATTCATATACAGTCACCTGTTTATTTTTATACGTTGCATAATGGGAATCTATGGATAAGCTATCGGGGTGGGATTTTATCTTATGACCCTTTTAAAAATGAATTCCAAAAAATTATTCAATGTGATAGTAATGTGGCGTTCAATTATTCCATTATCCCTGTAGCTGAAACGAACCAGGGTGTATACTGCCTGCAAAATCAAAAAGGCCTGCTCTTATATTCTTTGAAAGGGACCTTGCAAAAAGTTGCTTATCCCAATGACCCTATTATCGATTATACTTTTCAGGTAGAAAAAAGTGGCTCGCAGAGATCATTTACCGCCAACCACCAGGCTGTATATTTATTAAACAATAAACAACAGGTCCTGGAAATCAACCTTGAAACATTTCAGGGAAACCTCTACTCATTTCCATCGGTTGCTTTTATTGACTGTAATGATCATCAGCTTTTTGGGATTTCAATTACGGCTATTTATGCATTTGCCATTGACAGGAAAAAGATAGAATACCAAATTGATCTGAAAAAATTAACTGGTGCAAGTATTAATTCTATAACCCTTTCTTTAATTCATAACTCCCGACTTTTTGTAGGTGTCAATAATGAAGTGTATGAATTAGATACCGCCTTGCGTGAGGTTAAAAAAACAATTAACCTGAAAAATAAATCCCTGGCAGCCTTAGGATATATATATAGAATTTATGGCGATAACTTGAACAGGATTTGGTTATTGACAAATGATGATATCAAGCGGATCCAGGATATCGACCTGCCATTTGGACATTTTATTTATGAAGAAGATGATAATAATTTTATCCGTTGCCTCTATTATGATGAGGAAACAAATAATTTATTGGCAGGATGTTTTAATGGTGGTATTCAACTCTACGATGTCGCCGGCAAACCGGTATGGTCCCGGGCATTGCAATCTGATGTAATTACGGATATTATTAATATAGAGAAATTAGCTGCTAATCATTATTTGATCTTTACCTTGTGGAATGGCTGGTATGACTTAAACCTTCAACAAAAAAAATTGGAGAAGTTACAAATGTCTCTTTCTGCGAAGAAGACAATAACAGAATTTAACCTGAATTTTCCCTGTAATATACAACGAATCGACAAGCGTACATTGCTCATCGCTACTGCAAATGATGTCCTTCGTTGTACTTTTCAAGATGAAAACTTAATTGAAGCAACATCCTTAATTAGGGGTTTTTTACCGGAATCAAGCATCATTTGTTTTTTACTTACTTCCAGCCAGGATCTTTGGATTGCCGGCATAGATGGGATAATTTACCGGAAAGACAAGTACCAGCAAGTACACCAGTTCCATATCCCCGGGAATTACAATATCCGTTGTATAACGGAGGATTCTGCTGCCCATATCTGGATAGGCACGGAGAGAGGTTTGTATGTATATGAAAGGCAGGGAAATTTGTTGAAACAAATCACCGTGCAAAATGGACTTCTCAATGATTGTATTTATTCCCTGGTGCCAATAGGTCGTTCATCTACTGTGATTGCGGGGAGCAATTTAGGATTGTCTTATATTCCGCTCAATGGAACAATTATTAATTATACACGGGAATCCGGATTGCAGGAAAATGAATTTAATACGGGAGCTGCCATTCAAACACGTGATGGGCGGTTCTTCTTTGGAGGCGTAAATGGAATAAATGCCTTTTATCCTTCCCACTTATCGAATCTCCAGGATAAGCCTATACTCAATATGACGAAACTGATGATCAATGATTCCAGTTATAATCCGGCAATTATAGGACTCAACACGGTGTTAAAATTACGGTACTTCCAAAATCACCTTCAGTTTGATTATGCTGCATTTGGGGTGTTTAATACCAATGAATATGTATATAAATATCGATTGAAAGGAATGGATGCAACCTGGCAAACTACCAATCACCCGATGGAGATCAAGTATTATCTTGCCCCGGGTGAATATACTTTTGAAATCACCTGCAGCCCGATATTCTCACCTCAACTCAGCATTGCGAAATCATTTCAAATTATTATTGCCCCTCCCTGGTGGAAGACCTGGTGGTTTTGGAGCCTGCTGGCCCTGGTGGTTTTGGGCATCACAATATTTATTATGCGCCAAATCCTGTATCGCCGTTACCAGAAAAAAATTCATGCTTTTGAATTGGAACAAACGATACAACAGGAAAGAAAAAGAATAAGCCGGGATTTGCATGACAATCTTGGTGCCTATGCAGCAGCTATTGCATCCAACCTGACCTCTTTACAAAATACAGTTCAACCAGAAAGGAAGAATATCTTACAACATTTAAATGAAAATTCCCAGGCCATCATCAGTCAATTAAACGATACGATTTGGGCTTTGAACAAAGAAGCTATTTCTTTAACAGCGATTAGTGACCGCTTGAAGGTATTTCTGCATAAAATCCAGGTGAATTACCCGCAGGTACAATTCACTTTCCGGGAAAGCATTGAAACAGATGTTTCTTTTTCTCCGGCCAATGCGTTGCATCTTTTCCGCATTTTACAGGAGGCCGTAAACAATGCCCTGAAACATAGCAGGTGCACAACAATACAGATTAGTATAACCGGGCAAGAGCGTTGGGAAGCTATAGTCCAGGATGATGGGGTAGGTATGCCCGGGCATGACCAGGAAACACCAACCGGAAATGGATTGCAGAATATACGAATGCGCAGCACCGAAGCTGGTTGGTCAGCTGTTTGGGAAGAAAACCCCAATGGAGGAACAGTTTTCCGGATTGGCCAGACGATTGAAGGCACTGCAAATCCGTTTACTTCATTTTAAGTATTGTACAATTTTTTTTTCTACTGCATTTTTACAACATGGAAGGAGATCAACATATCCGGATTGCACTGGTTGAAGATAATGCCGTGAATCGAAATACATTTTTACAAAAAGCAAAAGAACAACCTGATTGGAAAATTGTTTTTATAGCACCCAATGGCAATACTTGTTTGAGCGAACTAAAAGGTATGCCGGCCACCGTGCAACCACAGGTTATTTTTATGGATATAGAAATGCCCGGCCTGAATGGTATTCAAACGATTGCAGCAGCGAAAATTCTTTACCCGCAAATCTTTTTCATCGTATTAAGTGCTTTTGATGATGATGATAAAATTTTTGAAGCAATTAAAGCCGGGGCTTCCGGTTATTTGTTGAAGCATGAAAGTGCCGCCTCCCTGCGGGATGCCGTCATTAATGTGTTGGAATTGAATGGGGCACCTTTAAGTCCGGGTATTGCCCGTAAAGCATTGCAATTACTCAGTAAATCATCCACCCCGTCCACCAAAAAAGGAAATGAAACCCTGCCGGAAATTCTAAGCGACAGGGAAAAAGAAATTCTACAGCAAACTGTAAATGGCCTCGATGCCAAGCAAATTGGGGAAATGTTATCCATCAGCGTTTTTACGGTACGTAAACATATTTCCAATATTTATGAAAAACTGCATGTCCAGTCAAAATCACAAATATTGAAACTGGCTCATACCAATAAATGGTTTGAAGATCCTGAATGAAGAGATAACCATTTTTTAAAGTAACCATCCGATAAGAATCCTAAAACTGTAAGACGGCCTGTTGAAGTGGTTTAATTACCTGACAAATGCACCTGTTTTCTTAACAAAAGGAGACGGATTTCAAGATATTCAAGCTAATTTGCCATTCAACTAAGGGCTCCTCCACATGCTACGTAAAATTTTATTTAAATATAAGTTACTACATGTCATTCTATGGACGCTGGTGAGCATGACTACATTTTTTGTTTACCATAATAAGACACAGCCCATATTTCCTCAAGCGGCCAATGCATTAATGGTCAACCTGATTGCTACATTTCCATTTTATATAACAGCGTATGTATTGGTACCCCGCTATCTTTATGAAAAACGATACTGGAAATTTTCCATCATACTCATTTGCCTGGTAGCAGCATTTGGTTTTATCATGATGTTTGCCGTACGATCTGTCGATAAACTTTTTGATCCGACTGTTGTAATAATTCCCGCGGACAAAGCCAAACTTCGCTTCACCCTGAATTTATTCACCTGGTCGGCTATGATTGCTGCATTTGGAGGCGGTGGATTAAAAATTATGAGTGATAGTTTTCGAATTAAGAATCGCCTGCGTGAAGTGGAGAATGAAAAAATCATTACTGAACTGAGTTTTTTGCGTTCTCAGATTAACCCACATTTTCTTTTCAATGTTATTAACTTAATCTATTTTCAAATAGATAAAAAAAATGCAGAGGCACGTGCTTCCGTAGAAAAATTATCAGAAATGTTGCGCTATCAGTTATATGAATGCACAACAGATAAGATTGAAATTGAAAAGGAAATCAATTACCTGCAAAATTATGTAGCTATACAACGATTACGACTGGAAAAAGATACGAATATTTACATGCAGATAGACGAAAATGTGCGGGATTTTAAAATTGCCCCATTACTGATACTTCCCCTGGTGGAAAATGCTTTCAAGCATATTTCTAACAAACCGGATCCTAAGAAGAATAAAATAACTATCAGGATAAAGAATGAGTCGAACAGGTTAGTGGTCATACAAGTAGAAAATACATTTGAGACAGAAGTGTCAAAACAAGGAGTCTATAATGGCGGGGGATTGGGAATCCAAAACCTGACCCGCCGCTTAAACCTGCTTTATCCGGAAAAACATGAATTGACAGTGGAAAAAAATGCCGATATTTATTATACTAAATTAATAATTCAATATGCAGATTAATTGCCTGATCGTAGATGATGAGCCGATAGCCCGCAATGGTATATTGGAACATATGAACCAAATTGATTTTATGCATCCGCTGGCTACCTGCAAGAGCGCCATGGAAGCGGATAAATGGTTGCAAGGGGGAACAGTAGACCTGATCTACCTGGATATACAAATGCCTAAACTCAACGGAATAGAATTTGTTCGGGAAATGAAGAACCCCCCACTTGTCATTTTTACTACAGCCTTCCCGGATTATGCATTGGAAGGTTTTGAACTGTCTGTACTGGATTACCTGCTAAAACCGATCAGCTTTTCCCGGTTTTACAAATCGGCTATGAAGGCATTGAATTATTTGAATTATGTAAAAACAGAGAATACCTCACCGGGGAAAAAATTCTTCTTCCTGAGAACAAATCAGAAACTCGAAAAAATAGAAATTGCAGACATCCTCTATATTGAAGGCATGGCCAATTATGTGATCGTACATACTAAACAAAAGAAATTTATTTCCTATATCACTTTGAAAGGCCTCATAGAGAAATTACCCAAACATTTATTTATACGAACGCATAAATCCTTTTATGTAGCCATACAGGCCATTTATGCCATTGAGGATAATGAAGTACTCCTCGCTGATCGTAATCTCCCTATTGGACGAATATTTAAATCGGAAGTGAAAAAACGAGTAGATAGCTGGATTATAAAAAGGTAGCCATTTTATTTCAATTTATTCATTTCTACTTTTTTGCCTATTCCATATGTAAATCGTTAAACTCGCTTTATTTCGGTTGCAAATGGCTTAATTTTGCGCAAAATGACTTTCATGAAGCAACTCATTCTGGCAATATTTTTTATACAATCAGCTATTTATTCTTTTGCCCAGCAAAATCATTTTTTATATATCCAATCCGATACAAAAGCTGCTTTTACAGTTGATATTAATGGAAAGACTTACCAGGCAACGGATATTGGTTACCTGATTATCCCTAAATTAACCAATAATGATTATATCCTGCAGGTACATATGCCGGGTACACCGGGTAATATTTCCTTTTCCTGTAAAGTAGAGAACAATGACCAGGGTTTTCTGTTGAAAAACAGAGGTGAGAAAGGATGGGCCTTGCTCAACCTGCAAACCGGCAATATCATTACGGCAGGGACTACTATGGCTGTGGATAATAACAAATCTGCTTTCACTGATATGTTATCAGATGTTGTACATGACAGTACGCTCGCTATACCAGTGGTGGATACACCTACAGCAAAAATTATAGAAGATTCAGCCAAACAAGTAGAAACTACTCCTATAGCCGAACAGCCTGTTATGCAAAATCCCCTGTCAGTAATTGCATCTGTATCTAATGGTGCCAATACTATTTCCAAGATGGCAGAAACAAATGATCAAACCGGATTGCATTATATTTTCCTGGATTTCGATGGCCAGAAGACGGATACAATTTATGCCACTATCCCGATAGATCAGAAGCAGCAGGAACCAGTAGAAAATACAAGTAAAACTGAAATTGTAAACATCCCGGTTGACCAGGCGAATAGCCCGGTTCAGGATGATCTCAAGAAAAATGAACAGGGAAACGGGAATCCTTTTTACAATAAAAAAGAGGAGGAGAATAAACAGGAAGAAATGCAACCACCGACAGGCGACAGCAACGTTTCGGAAAATACAAATCTCGGCCCTCAACGAAATACTTGCAACAACCAGTTCCCGGAAGATGATATGGACAGGTTACGGAAAAAAATGGTATCCCAGTCAACGGATGATAAAATGATTGCAGCAGCCATTAAATTTATCGGCGACCGGTGTGTTACCACGGATCAGGTCAAAACTTTATCCGGTCTTTTTCTAAATGATGCCAGCCGGTTTAATTTATTATCTGCTTTATATCCCAATGTGATAGATTATGCCAATTACAAATCCCTTGAAGGGATGTTATTTGATGCCTATTACAAAAAGCGGTTTGAAGCGCTTATAAGCCAGTAACTAATTTTATGTATCAGCGTTATTGCCTGGAGTTGGCCTATCGGGGTACGCGTTACCATGGCTTTCAGTCGCAAAAAAACGCGCATACCATACAGGCTGAAGTAGAAAAAGCACTACACATATTTTATCGTGCACCTATTGCATTAACAGGTGCTTCCAGGACCGATACCGGCGTGCATGCTTTACAAAACTTTTTTCACTTTGATACAGCTTTAGCGATTCGCTCGAAGGATATATATCATCTAAATGCAATCCTGCCGGAGGATATCGTTATTAATGGACTGTTTCAGGTGGATCCTGATTTTCATGTGCGTTTTCAGGCTGATGCAAGGCAATATCAATATGCTATTCATCTTACCAAAAATCCTTTTCTACAAGAGCTTTCCTATTTTTATCCCTATACCTTGCAACAGGAGAAAATGCAGGAAGCGGCAGGGATTATTTTGCAAACAACGGACTTTACTTCTTTTGCCAAACGGGGTAGTGATCAAAAAAGTAATCAATGTCTAATACAAGCTTCGGAATGGTCATTTCAGAACAACCGGATTTATTATCAGGTACGGGCCAACCGGTTTTTACGCGGTATGGTACGAGGGCTTACCGCAACAATGTTGGCGGTAGGCCGGGAACGATTAAGCTTGCAACAATTTGAGGATATTGTAGCAGCGAAAGATGCAACACGCGCAGATTTTGCCGTACCACCACATGGCTTGTATTTACAAGAAGTGCATTATCCACCGGGTGTTTTTAGAAGGTTGTCTGAATAGGTGTGCAAGGCTGATATAAAAGAAAGTTATACACAAATAAAAATTCCTTTCGAAAATATTTGGTCTGAAAAGTTTGACGCGTATCTTTGCAGCCCGTTTTGAAAAGCGGATAGTTCATTGAATTTTTTTCGTGTATGTTTTAAAAATAAAATCTTAAAACAAGTCTATTTATTTTTCTATAAAACAATTGATCTGTATCTTTGCACTCCCATTTTGAAAATGGTGTTTGTGAGGAATGAATTTAGTGAAAAAGAGATACCCAAAAAAACGTTGAAAGAGGCAGACGGATCCGGGGAGCGAAAAAAAAGAATTAAATTTATTTGGTAGTATAAAAAAGGTGGCTACCTTTGCAGCCCCAAATGAAAATGAGGGTGGCATAAAAAGCCAAAAGTTCTTTGAAAGATTAGAAATAACAGTACGTAAATTTTTATAGTTTACGGTAAGGAAGAGCGATATAAATATTAAATCCGACGTTAATTTCGAGATTTTGAGATTAAGTCAGATCAAACAACATTTACAATGGAGAGTTTGATCCTGGCTCAGGATGAACGCTAGCGGCAGGCTTAATACATGCAAGTCGTGGGGCAGCGCGTTGTAGCAATATAATGGCGGCGACCGGCAAACGGGTGCGTAACACGTACGCAACTTTCCTTCGAGCGGGGAATAGCCCAGAGAAATTTGGATTAATACCCCATAAAATTTTGAGATGGCATCATCTTATTATTAAAGCTTCGGCACTTGAAGATGGGCGTGCGGCTGATTAGGTAGTTGGCGGGGTAATGGCCCACCAAGCCTACGATCAGTAGCTGATGTGAGAGCATGATCAGCCACACGGGCACTGAGACACGGGCCCGACTCCTACGGGAGGCAGCAGTAAGGAATATTGGTCAATGGACGAAAGTCTGAACCAGCCATGCCGCGTGGAGGATGAAGGTCCTCTGGATTGTAAACTTCTTTTATCTGGGACGAAAAAAGATTATTCTTAGTCACTTGACGGTACCAGATGAATAAGCACCGGCTAACTCCGTGCCAGCAGCCGCGGTAATACGGAGGGTGCAAGCGTTATCCGGATTCACTGGGTTTAAAGGGTGCGTAGGTGGACAGGTAAGTCAGGGGTGAAATCTTCCCGCTTAACGGGAAAACTGCCTTTGATACTATTTGTCTTGAATATTGTGGAGGTGAGCGGAATATGTCATGTAGCGGTGAAATGCTTAGATATGACATAGAACACCGATTGCGAAGGCAGCTCACTACACATATATTGACACTGAGGCACGAAAGCGTGGGGATCAAACAGGATTAGATACCCTGGTAGTCCACGCCCTAAACGATGATTACTCGACATACGCGATACACTGTGTGTGTCTGAGCGAAAGCATTAAGTAATCCACCTGGGAAGTACGATCGCAAGATTGAAACTCAAAGGAATTGGCGGGGGTCCGCACAAGCGGTGGAGCATGTGGTTTAATTCGATGATACGCGAGGAACCTTACCTGGGCTAGAATGCAGTCTGACCGCCGGTGAAAGCTGGTTTTGTAGCAATACACAGATTGTAAGGTGCTGCATGGCTGTCGTCAGCTCGTGCCGTGAGGTGTTGGGTTAAGTCCCGCAACGAGCGCAACCCCTATTAGTAGTTGCCATCAGGTAATGCTGGGAACTCTACTGAAACTGCCGTCGTAAGACGCGAGGAAGGAGGGGATGATGTCAAGTCATCATGGCCTTTATGCCCAGGGCTACACACGTGCTACAATGGGCGCTACAAAGGGCAGCCACTTGGTAACAAGGAGCTAATCCCAAAAAAGCGCTCTCAGTTCAGATTGGGGTCTGCAACTCGACCCCATGAAGCTGGAATCGCTAGTAATCGTATATCAGCAATGATACGGTGAATACGTTCCCGGACCTTGCACACACCGCCCGTCAAGCCATGGAAGCCGGGTGTACCTAAAGTCGGTAACCGTAAGGAGCTGCCTAGGGTAAAACTGGTGACTGGGGCTAAGTCGTAACAAGGTAGCCGTACCGGAAGGTGCGGCTGGAATACCTCCTTTTTAGAGTCTGCTCTCCCATTTTTAACTGTTATTTCTTTTCCTTTCATTTTTAGATCTTTATTTCCTGTAAGGATTGACCCGTTTAGACCCGTAGCTCAGTTGGTTAGAGCGCTACACTGATAATGTAGAGGTCACCAGTTCAACTCTGGTCGGGTCTACTTATACATTTGGGGGGTTAGCTCAGTTGGCTAGAGCATCTGCCTTGCACGCAGAGGGTCATCGGTTCGACTCCGATATCCTCCACAAGTTGAGGTAAGAGGGGAAAAATGGTGATAAGAAGCCCTTATCAAAATGGTTCTTTAAAATAAGTGTTTCGTAAAGGCGAAAATCAGGTTCAAATCCTTTAACACTTCCAGTTCAATTAGTACCTAACAATACTATTTGATTGAAGATCTTTGACATATTGGGAAAAGCAATCTCAAAAGAGATATCAAATATAGTGGTGGTAACATCACTACAATTTCTAAATTTAAACTTTTTTAAAGCGAATAAGAGCGCATGGTGGATGCCTAGGGTCTGAGAGGCGATGAAGGACGTGGTAAGCTGCGATAAGCTAAGGGGAGCTGCACACAAGCGTTATATCCTTAGATTTCCGAATGGGACAACCTGATACTTTGAAGAAGTATCCTCTCTACGCAAGTAGAGAAGCCAACCCGGAGAACTGAAACATCTAAGTACCCGGAGGAAAAGAAAATAAATAATGATTCCCTAAGTAGTGGCGAGCGAACAGGGAAGAGCCCAAATCCTTTTTACGTGTAGAAAGGAGGTTGTAGGACTGCATTTAGAAACACTCATCAAGCCGAACCCTCTGGAAAGTGGGGCCATAGCAGGTGATAGCCCTGTAAGTGTACCTTGAGTGGGACGAGCAGTATCCTGAGTAGCGCGGGACCGGAGGAATCTTGCGTGAATCTGCCAGCACCATCTGGTAAGGCTAAATACTCCTCAGACACCGATAGTGAACCAGTACCGTAAGGGAAAGGTGAAAAGCACCCCGAACAGGGGAGTGAAATAGTACCTGAAACCGTGCGCTTACAAGCGGTCGGAGTCTCTACATTTGTAGGGATGACGGCGTGCCTTTTGCATAATGAGCCTACGAGTTGCTCCTCACTGGCAAGGTTAAGTTCATATTTAACGGAGCCGAAGCGAAAGCGAGTCCAAATAGGGCGATTAGTCAGTGGGGGCAGACGCGAAACTTTGTGATCTATCCATGGGCAGGTTGAAGTTCCGGTAACACGGAATGGAGGACCGAACCCGTTGACGTTGAAAAGTCTTGGGATGACCTGTGGATAGGGGTGAAAGGCCAATCAAACTGAGAGATAGCTCGTTCTCCCCGAAATGTTTTTAGGAACAGCCTCGTATATTGAAGTGTGTTAGAGGTAGAGCTACTGATTGGGCTAGGGGGCTTCATCGCCTACCAAACCCTGACAAACTCCGAATGCTAACACATATCTACGGGAGTGAGGCTGCGGGCGCTAAGGTCCGTGGCCGAGAGGGAAATAACCCAGATTAGCAACTAAGGTCCCTAATACATAGTTAAGTTGATCTAACGCGGTGGGATTTCTATAACAGCCAGGATGTTTGCTCGGAAGCAGCAATTCATTTAAAGAGTGCGTAACAGCTCACTGGTCGAGAGATCCTGCACGGAAAATAATCGGGCATCAAACTATGAACCGAAGTTCTAAACTCTCTACTTAAGTAGAGATTGGTAGGGGAGCATTGAAAACTGCATCGAAGGTGTACCGCGAGGTATGCTGGAGCGTTTTCAAAAGAAAATGTAGGCATAAGTAACGATAATTAAAGTGAAAAACTTTAACGCCGAAAGTCTAAGGGTTCCTGATCAACGTTAATCGGATCAGGGTTAGTCTGGTCCTTAGGAAAACCCGAAAGGGGTATCTGATGGAAAGCTGGTTAATATTCCAGCACCTGCTATGTATTAAAAGTGACGGAGAAACGTGGTGGCTACGTACTGACGGAATAGTGCGTTGAGCGGAACCTTCGGGGGAGGCAAAGTCATAAAATTTCTTCCAAGAAAAGCGAGCATAGCAGCCAGTACCGCAAACCGACACAGGTAGACGGGATGAATATTCTAAGGCGCTCGGGTGAGCCGTGGAGAAGGAACTAGGCAAATTGACGCTGTAACTTCGGGATAAAGCGTACCGCAGCGATGCGGTCACAGTAAAATGGTTCAACCAACTGTTTAACAAAAACACAGGGCCCTGCAAAATCGAAAGATGACGTATAGAGCCTGAAACCTGCCCGGTGCTGGAAGGTTAAGGAAGGGTGTTCGTAGCAATACAAAGCTCCTGACTGAAGCCCCAGTAAACGGCGGCCGTAACTATAACGGTCCTAAGGTAGCGAAATTCCTTGTCGGGTAAGTTCCGACCTGCACGAATGGTCTAATGAGTTGAACACTGTCTCCTCCACGAGCCCGGTGAAATTGTAGTATCGGTGAAGATGCCGGTTACCCGCCACGGGACGGAAAGACCCCGTGAACCTTCACTACAACTTTGCATTGATTTTGAGCAACAAATGTGTAGCATAGTTGGGAGACTTTGAAGCTTCTACGCCAGTAGAGGTGGAGTCATCGTTGAAATACCAACCTTTTGTTGCTTAGAACCTAATCTCTACTCCGTAGAGAGACATTGCATGGTGGGTAGTTTGACTGGGGTGGTCGCCTCCTAAAATGTAACGGAGGCTTGCAAAGGTACCCTCAGTACGGTTGGTAATCGTACATAGAGCATATTAGTATAAGGGTGCTTGACTGTGAGGCATACAGGCCGAGCAGGAGCGAAAGCTGGCTAAAGTGATCCGGTGGTTCTGCATGGAAGGGCCATCGCTCAAAGGATAAAAGGTACTCCGGGGATAACAGGCTGATCTTACCCAAGAGCTCATATCGACGGTAAGGTTTGGCACCTCGATGTCGGTTCGTCACATCCTGGGGCTGGAGAAGGTCCCAAGGGTTCGGCTGTTCGCCGATTAAAGTGGCACGTGAACTGGGTTCAGAACGTCGCAAGACAGTTCGGTCCCTATCTGTGGTGGGCGCTAGTAAATTGAGTGGACATGACCTTAGTACGAGAGGACCGGGTCGTATGTACCGCTGGTGTATCTGTTATGCCGCCAGGTGTAATGCAGAGTAGCTACGTACAGCAAGGATAAACGCTGAAAGCATCTAAGCGTGAAACCTTCCACAAGATGAGTTTACTTTTAAGGGTCGTCAGAGACGATGACGTTGATAGGCTACAGATGTAAAGTTGGTAACAACAAAGTCGAGTAGTACTAATTGCCCGTAAGCTTTAATTTTTTTTCTTCTCTTTGCTTGTCTGATCCCAATATGTTCAATTTATTTTCTCAGCAATTTGCTTATGCATTTTTCCTGAGCACCTTTTTATGGTGGTTTTTCCGAGGGTATTCACCTCTTCCCATTCCGAACAGAGAAGTTAAGCCCCTCATGGCCGATGGTACTGCAATACAATGTGGGAGAGTAGGTAGCTGCCGTATTCTTTAAATAACGCCTGGCACTATTACCGGGCGTTTTTTTTTGTCCCAAACCCTTTCATTTTACAACAATTCCCATATAACCATATACCTGGTCCAGTTTTTCATCATAGTCATAAAAACTTTACCTCCCTCTTTTCTTTTTTCCCAACTGACCATGCTTAGAAATAATTTGCTTGCTTTGATTGCAAAAAAAATCCCCTGCCATACCTGGCAGGGGACTTCAATTTGTATTAAATTCAGTTTGATTACTTGGGCTCCAGTGCTTGCTTAATCCGTTGCGCTACATCCTGTAAATGATATTTACTCAACTTGTCACTAGTCCCGGGAATAGCAGCTACAATCTCATTCCGTAAGCTGGTCAAATGTGCCCGAACTATTGAAGTCACATCTGTTAATTGTACATTTGGACTAAAAGCAGACATCAATGAAGAGGAAGAACTGGTTGTTGCTGTTCCTGTTGGTGGTAAAATCAATTTGATCAAATCTTCTACATACGCTTTCTGCAAATTGCGACGCATATTATCGATGGGCTTTTTACTGGCCAACTCACTCCAAATGCCTTTCTTCAAATCTGTCAGCATATCTTCCACCGCATAGGTATTGGCTGTGCCAAAACGATTGGCACTTAATACCAACCGATTTAAACGGGCTGCACTCAACATGCTGTTTAAATTACCTACCTGTACATTGGCAACCAGGTCATTCGTTACCGGGTTACTGAACTTATTCAGAATATTCTTATCCAATAACCAGGTGGGGGTTTCATATAATTGTTTTTGTAAAAAGGCAATGGCATCTTTTTGAAGATTTACCGGCGTAGGGGCATATACATCACCGGCTTGTTCTACACTTTTAGGTGTTTCATAGATACCACCTACGTTTTTCAGCACATGACCCATATAACGCGCATATTGAGTGACCAATTGCGTATACATTTCTTCCAGGTTATCGTATTTATCGGCCTCTTCTTTTGTCCAAACAGGGAGATTGCTTAAAATCCGTTTCAGGTTCATTATGCCATAGGTGCTGGCCTGCATGGCATTATCACCCAGGTCTTCCGTTTGAGAGCGGGGATCAAAAGGATTGGATTCAGTACCAAACCATAAACGAGGGTTTGAACCCAGGCTATCCAATATCCATTTATTGGTAATCTTTTCATCGTCTTTTTCATTGCGCGCATTGGTAGGTGTATAGCCCCATTGAATGGCCCATTTATCATAATCACCAATACGGGGGAAAAGTCCGAGCTCACTGATATTGTCTTCCGGCTGTGCTACATAATTAAAGCGTGCATAGTCCATGATGGATGCCGTATGACCGTGTTCTTCCACCCAGGCTTTATTGCGAAGCAGTTCAACAGGTGTTTTACTGCTGCTGCCCATATTATGGCGCAGGCCAAGGGTATGGCCAATTTCATGCGATGACACAAAACGAATCAATTGCCCCATCAGCGAATCATCGAAATGCATGGTACGCGCTTTGGGATCCACAGCAGCCGTTTGGATGAAATACCAGTCATGCAATAATTGCATCACATTGTGGTACCAGCCGATATGGCTTTCCAGGATCTCCCCGCTGCGTGGGTCATGAATATTGGGGCCATAGGCATTTTCTATATCCGAAGCAAAATAACGGATAACAGAAAAGCGGGCATCTTCCAGGCTCATAGTGGAGTCATTTTCCGGCCATTCTTTTGCCATGATCGCATTTTTAAACCCGGCTTTTTCAAAAGCTTTCTGCCAGTCATTTACTCCCTGGATCAAATAGGGCCGCCATTGTTTAGGCGTGGCAGGATCTATATAATATACAATTGGTTTTTGAGGTTCTACCAATTCACCTCTTTTCCATTTTTCCATGTCTTCGGGTTTCGGCTCCAGTTTCCATCGCACAATAAATATATCGTCTTTTACTTTCTGCTGGTTGTCGCCATATACGGTATAGCTATCGGCAAAATATCCGACACGTGGATCAAATAACCGTTTTTGCATGGGCTTAGCCGGTAGCATGATAAAGGATGTATTTAATTCAAATGTAACAGCTCCGGCGGCATAAGATGCAGGCAACGAAACAGTTTGAGGTAAACTTGTAGTTGGTGGAACAGAGATATAGGTTTTTGTGGTCTTTACTTCCGTATTGATAGGGAAGGTATGAATGGTCTCTATAAAACTCCTGTCCGGGGATAAACTCATCAGGTTGAAACGCTTTTTTACAAATGGACTCAGGCTGAAAACAGGGTTATCTCCTTTAAAGAAATCGGTAACATCAATTACAACGCTATTCGAATCTTTTCCATAGGCTTTGATATCAAATGTATGGGCTATGGGATCCACATTGGAATTCTTAACCGCTTTATATATTTTATTGGTAGAATCTGCCATACTGATTAATGTAACAGCGCGTAACAGGATATTATCTGATAAGCCTTTCTCCCAGGTAATAGTTTGCTGATTTACCAATTCTCCCCCGTAGATACTGCCGCCACCGGCCACTTTGCTATAGCGGGTAACTGTCAGGATTTCCCGGTTAAGCATTGAATCCGGGATTTCAAAATACCACTTATCATCAACCTGGTGCACCGTAAACAAACCCTTCTTTGTAATGGCTTTATCAGTGATGACATCTTCATACTTTTTGGGGCCCGATTTCATTGTAGCTGCGGGTACCGGCTTTTTCACTCCATTTGCCGGCACGGTATCTGTAGCCCCTTTTTTCTTTTGTGAAAAAACCAGGGCGCTCATGAGTAAACATACCAGGAGCAGGTTCCATTTTTTCATGTAAACTATTTTTAGGGTTAAAAAAATTAAATGGCGAATGTACAAGTAAATTTATTGACTTCCTGTAGTTTATGATGAATGGAGAATGAACGTTAGTTTAAAAAAAAACTTAAAAAAATAAAACATTGAAATTTGCTACTTTAAATAAAAATTTTAATTTGTGCCCTCGATCAAAAATTTTATATGAATAAGAAAGCAATATTTCTTTTCATAAATTTTTTTTACTATCTTAATCACCCGTTTTAAAAACAAAAAAACAAAATTGTTATGGCTGAATTAAAACCAACCTCAACAGCATCCAACAAGAGTACAACGTCAGTACAACCAAAAAGAAAAAGCAATGCCATTTCATGGATCGCACCGTTTCTGTGTCTTATTATCGGTTATATCATCTGGCGCTTTGTGATTGGAGCAAACAGTAACTTTGAAAGACCCGATTTAGCGGGTGGTTTCTGGCCGGATCAGCAAGGCCCCAAAGGCAATTTACCGCGTATGTATCTCGGAGGTATCATTGTACCTATTCTGATTGGTACCTTATTGACTACACTCGTTTTCGTGGTAGAGCGTTTACTGACTGTAATGAAAGCAACCGGTACCGGCAATAATGCAGAATTTATCCGCCGGGTACAATTCCATCTTGCCAATAAGGATATAGACAAAGCTTTGGCAGAATGCGATAAGCAAAAAGGTTCTGTAGGTAATGTAATGAAAGCCGGCTTACGCAAATACCGTGAAATGATTACCAATACAGAGTTGGCAACGGAACAAAAAGTTCTAAATATTCAAAAAGAAATAGAAGAAGCCACTTCGCTGGAATTACCCATGTTGGAAAAGAACCTGGTATATCTTTCCACGATTGCTTCCATCGCTACCCTGTTAGGTCTGTTAGGTACGGTAATGGGAATGATTCGTGCCTTCGCTTCTTTGGGTGAAGCAGGTGGTGGTGATGCAGCTCAACACTTATCACAAGGTATTTCGGAAGCGTTGTATAATACCGCACTGGGTATTGGTACCTCTGCCGTAGCGATTATCTTCTATAATATTTTCACTACCCGCATTGATGGAATCACATATGGTATTGATGAATCCGGATTTACACTTACCCAAAGTTTTGCAGCAAACTACAAATAAGCTTTGTGGAAATTTTTAAAGGATGCATCTAATTACCAGACGAATTAAAATTTAAAAAATGGCAAGACCCAAAATAGCCAGGAAAAGTACAACAGTGGATATGACCGCCATGTGTGATGTGGCCTTCCTCCTGCTGACCTTTTTTATCCTGGCTACAAAATTCAAACCATCTGAGGCGGTGCCGATTGATACACCTAAATCAGTTGCTTCCAAAGTGGCGCCGGAAAATGATATTGTGATGATCTCCATGGATAAAGACGGGAAAGCCTATCTGTCCACCGGAGATGGTGCGGCCGATAAAGCCAATAAAGCCGAGATACTCAATACTATGAATGAGCAAAATAACCTGGGGCTTACGGATGCGGATATTAAAGCCCTGGTTGCCGCACCATTCATTGGTGTGCCGATGTCTCAATTGAGCCAGCAGGCAAAAATCCCCAAAGAGCAAATGAGTGCGAAAACATTGCCCGGGATTCCTATCCAGGATACCGCACATAATGAAATGATCAAATGGATGCGGGCGGTGCATGATGTGTACCAGGGACAAAAACCCAATCTTTTGCTGAAAGGCGATAATGTGGCGAAATATCCCACTTTTAAAAATATCATTACGGCACTGAAGGACAACGATCTGTTGAAATTCCAAATGGTGACCAACCCGGAAAATGTTCCGGAAGGTTCCGAATTGTGGAAAGACAATATGAAAGGAAAACCCACAGCCAAAGAGTAAATAAATTATTGACATAAAAAAAGGATCATGGCAGAATTAGATACCTCGTCAGGCGGGGGACATAAAAAAGGACCTGGCGTCAAAAAACAGAAAAAACTTTCCACCAGAGTTGATCTGACCCCCATGGTGGACCTGGGTTTCCTGCTCATCACGTTTTTCATTTTTACCACGTCGATGAGCCAGCCGACAGCCTTTAAACTGAACCTGCCTGCTAACGTTACCAATCCCAATCAGCAAAACAAGCTGAATGAAAATTCAGCATTGACAATTCTATTGGGGAAAGATAATAACGTGTTTTATTATGCAGGCCAGTTGGACCCCAGTGGGAAAAATTTTAAATCCTCTAATTTTAAAGATATCCGGCAGGTTATCCTGGACAAAAAAAATAGTACAGACAGTACGTTTATGGTGATTATTAAACCCAATGAACAGTCCACTTATAAAAATGTAGTGGATATACTGGATGAAATGTCTATTAACATGGTGGACCGCTATGCATTGGTAGATATTTCACTTCCGGAAGACCAGCTTATTCGGGTAACACAGGGAGAGGACCCGGCTACAGCAACGGGAACAAAATAATATGTATTTTATCAAAAAATGCATCTAACTAAAAAAAGCATTTATGGAAACCAATAAAATTTTATCTGCCGATATACTGGATATCATTTTCGAAGGCAGAAATAAGCAGTACGGGGCCTATGACCTGCGTAAAACATACAACAAGCGTATAACAGCAGCTTTACTGGTTATGTTAGGCGTGGCCATATTAGCTTCATTGCTTTCCTTCTATAAGCCGGAAAAGAAAGTGGAACCGGTAAAAATGTTGGTGGAAGATGTTAGTTTGACCAATGTGAAGGAGAAAGAAAAGCCGGTAGAACCACCTCCTCCGCCACCTCCGAAACCGATTGAAAAAATCGAGATCAAACAATTCACACCACCCAAAATTGTGAAAGAACAGGTAACCGAACCGCCACCCAAGCAGGAAGAACTGGAAGAGACAAAGATCGGTGTTATTAACCAGGAAGGTGTAAAAACAGATGTAATCGCACCACCAGTGGAAAAAGGAACCGGCGTGGTGGAAGCGCCGAAAGTACAACAGGAAGACTATGATAAGGAATTTAAAACCGTACAAATTGAGGCTAAATTCCCGGGTGGTAAAGGAGAATGGTTTAAATACCTGCAACGGAATCTCCGTGCAGACATTCCACAGGAAAACGGAGCACCTCCCGGAAACTATACCGTAGTTGTTTCCTTCCTGGTAAGTAAGGATGGCTCCATTTCTGAAGTGAAAGCGCTGAATGACCCGGGTTATGGAATTGCACAGGAAGCTGTGCGCGTAATCCAGAAAGGGCCTAACTGGACACCCGCTGTACAAAATGGCCGTAATGTGATCTATCGCCAGAAACAACCCATTACCTTCCAGGTAACAGATTAAGAGTAAAAAAAAATAAAAAATGATCCCGGAATTTTTCCGGGATTTTTTTTACCAATTCTAAAAAAAGAAATGGCTAAATGCACTTTTTATGATCACAAAAAATTTTAAGGCCATTGTCAAAAAAAGGAAAGAATATCTTTGCTTTTTACTATGCACAACAATTTACCCGGATGGGAAGATACCATTGTAGCACTGGCTTCACCGCCGGGCACCGGGGCTATTGCCCTCATCCGCATAAGCGGGCCACAATCGCTTGCTATTGCTGACAAACTATTTGTTTCCAAAAAAATTTCTGTACAACGGTCACATACTTTACATGTAGGTATTCTTCAACACCAAGGAGAAACTATAGATGAAGTGGTGCTCAGTTTATTTAAATCACCTAAATCCTATACAGGAGAAGACCTGGTAGAAATTTCCTGTCATGGTTCGGCCTACTTACAACAAAAAATTCTGGAAGCCATCCTGGCCAATGGAGCCCGGCCCGCAAAACCCGGTGAGTTTACCCTGCGTGCTTTTATGCATGGTAAAATGGACCTGGCACAAGCAGAAGCCGTAGCTGACCTGATTGCCAGCCAAAGCGGTGCAGCTCATCATGCGGCGATCTATCAATTGCGCGGAGGTTTTAGCCGCGAATTACAAAATATCCGTGAAGAATTGATTCAATTCAGCGCCCTTATAGAACTGGAACTGGACTTTAGCCAGGAAGATGTGGAATTTGCCGATCGTACCGTCCTGCAGGCATTGGTGACAGAAGCAGGAAAAAAAGTACAGCGGTTGATTGATTCCTTTCAATTGGGGAATGTCATTAAGAATGGAATAAAAGTCGCCATTGTGGGCCGGCCCAATGTAGGCAAGAGCACGTTGCTCAATGCCCTGATGCAGGAAGAGCGTGCTATCGTGAGTGAAATTGCAGGCACCACAAGAGATACCATTGAAGAAACACTAAATATAAAAGGGGTCATTTTTCGCTTTATAGATACGGCAGGCATTCGGGAGCACACAACAGATGTGATCGAACAAATCGGTATCGATCGAAGCCGAAAAGCTATGGAGGCTGCTGATATCATCCTGGCAATGGCAGCCCCTGAAAAAAATATGACTCCCGAAAAGAAGAAGGAGCAGGGTAGGGATAAAAAACAAACACCGCCGCAAAATATAGCGGGCTCCCTTGCTGAAGTAGCAACTATTTTACAAAGTAAGAGCAAAGCTCTGTTGGTTGTGAATAAAACAGATTTGTTGTCGGAAGAGGAAAGGCAAAATATACAAACAGCATTCCCGGAAGCTGTATTCATTACAGCAAAAACTGGAGAGGGATTATCCCGTTTAAGTTCAGTATTATATGCACAGGCAGTAGCCGGAAAAATACAACCGGAAGGTGCTATAGTTACCAATGCCCGGCATGTAGCCGCGTTACAGGAAATACAGGTTTCACTGGAAGATATTCTTGCCGGTCTCGAATCCCGGCTCTCCGGTGATTTACTGGCCTTAGATATCCGTCGTTGCCTGCATTATTTAGGTGAGATCACAGGCATAGTCACCACTGAAGACAAACTTGATTATATCTTTAGTAAATTTTGTATCGGAAAATGAGTGGGGGGAGAGCCGTATTCGCCTGATGGCATTATTATACTAAAATGAATTCTAGTAATATATTGAATGGTAATTTTTGCTATCATTCCAGGAAATAATGAAAACAAAAACGTTTTTCTATCTGTGCGTTATTGTTGTTATTTATACCTTATTTTCCATTCTATCCTTTGAACACATTTGTATTATGCCAATCGATATAGATTGAATTTGGTTTATCTAAATTTCTTGATGGAATATTTAATAATTTCTTACCATGAAATTGGTAGTATTCTTTTCCATTTTGGTATTCCTCTTTTATTCTGCTGCTAATTTCAATTTGATATCCCTTTGTTATGGTGAGGTAACCTAAATCAAAAAGTTTATGAATATCTGATCGTAATAAAATACCATTAGCTGTAACTTGAGGTCCGGATTTAGCATAAGGTTTGATATGTGCAGCTTCAAGGACGGGCAAGGTCTTCTCACCTGAAACGGAACATCTTCTTGCATAAGCATCTGTAACTAAAATACGAAAAGCACCTTGACCTAAGCGTACTTTGGTTAATATCAAATTTTTATAAGCTGTCTGCTTATTGTTTTCAATCAAGAGTTGAGTCTTTTCTTCTTCAGCAGGACTTTTTGTAAGATATTTAAGTAACAATTCTTCAATTTTCTTCCAGATGTGTTGACCGATATTATCATTTGTTGAATAGGATTTACCCTGAACAATACTTTTGGCCCAATTTTCAGGAGCCGGCAGCCAATCTCTTCGATCAAAGAAAACGGGATTTGTTAGTACAATGCACCCAATTGTTGGATTAATATCCCACCATTCTGATCGATAAGCAGAAATCATTTTTCTAAGTTCTTCAAATGATTCACAACCATTCCTATTTTGAAAAGTTTCCCAAGCAATGGATAACGGTAAAAAAGTATGACTTGAAAAAAAACCTAGGCCAGCAATTGTATTATAAGGCTTTTTTAATTTAAATAAAAATGGTGCACCTGGAGCTAATATTTTAAAATTTGTTTTTCCGCCAGGTTGCCAAAAATTTACATCCTCAGGTTGAATAGAACTTAAATAGTTAAACCAATTGTAATCTGTTGTTCCTATATAGAATTTCATTGAAGGATAAATCCATTTTATTTTTATCGTGCCTAAAATATATCAGCAATTCTCTATTAAATTGATTTGTTAATTGATAGCAGTATATTCGATTGAAAATACAAGGATGAAGTTACACATAAAAAATAAATAGAAAAAGCAATGATTATAAACTATCTGTATTTCTCTCCCTCCATCCTTAACTTTTTCTAAACCCATTCAATTGTAATTTGCAGCCTGATATAAATTTAAAAATGTGAAAAAATTCCTGTTGCTTTTTTGCTTCGGCCTGGCTATTGGCATTTTCTCTTTTGCCCAGGATGGCTTTGATACTATCCCTCCTTATCAGAAAGATTCCACGCTACCCGATTTTATGCTGCTGCAAACAGATAGTACCTGGTTCCTGAAAAATGAAATCCCGGCAAACAAACCGGTAATCATAACCTATTTCAGCCCTACCTGCGGACATTGCCAGTTAACTGCCAATGATTTTAAACAGGAATACAGGAAATTAAAGGACTTCTTTTTTATCTGGGTGAGCTACAGCCCTATGGAGGAGATAAAAATCTTCGCCCAAAACTTTGACCTGCTCCATCATAATAATATTCGTATTGGCCGTGATCCCAATTATTTAGTACCTGCTTTTTTCCGGGTAAAATACACACCTTTCATGGCGGTTTATGGCACGAATGGCCGGCTTATCAAGACCTTTGAATTGGGCACTGACCCACAAACCATTATTGACCTGCTCAAACAATAGGCAATTTTTTTCATTTTCCTTTTTACACATGTCCGCCAAGTGTGTACCTTTGCCGCACCGGCCACCAGGCCGTAGAAAGGCATTACCTTTTATGAAATGAGCGCCGCTTAAACGGGGCAAATTCCATGACGATCTTTTAACAAACAAAAATTAAACACATGAAAATTACTGTTGTGGGCGCCGGAGCAGTGGGCGCTACCTGTGCCGATAATATTGCACGGGCTTCTCTTTGTACGGATTTAGTTTTACTCGACATCAAAGAAGGCTTATCTGAAGGGAAAGCCCAGGATATGATGCAAAGTGCGGCATTGCTGGGTTTTGATACCCGTATTACCGGAAGCACGAAAGATTATGCTAAAACCGCCGGCTCTTCCGTGGTAGTGATCACTTCCGGTATTCCCCGTAAACCCGGTATGACCCGTGAAGAATTGATCGGCACCAATGCCGGTATCGTAAAAGATGTGGTCTCCAATATCCTGAAACATTCTCCCGATGCGATTTTTATCGTTATCTCCAACCCGATGGATACCATGACTTACCTGGCATTGACATCAAGTGGCTTACCTAAAAACCGTATCATCGGTATGGGTGGCACATTGGACAGTGCACGTTTCCGTTACCAGCTGAGCCAGCATTTGCAATGCAGCCCGGCCGACCTGAATGCGATTGTTATGGGCGGACATGGCGATACCACCATGATCCCTATGATTCGTATGGCTACCTGGAATAGTGTTCCTGTTACGCATTTCTTAGACGAGGCCACACAACAAAAAATCGTTGCCGATACTATGGTGGGTGGCGCTACCCTGACCAAGCTCATTGGTACTTCTGCCTGGTATGCACCCGGAGCCGCCGGCGCTGCCCTGGTGAAAAGCATTGTACGCGATGAAAAGAAATTGTTTACCTGTTCCGTTATGCTGGAAGGTGAATATGGACAAAAAGATATTTGTATAGGTGTACCGGTGGTCATCGGGAAAAATGGGTGGGAAAAAATCATTGAGTGTGAACTGGATGCCCGCGAAAAAGAAGCTTTTGAAAAAAGCGCTGCAGCTGTACGTGCCATGAACGATGTACTGAAAACGCTCTAAGCATAAAAAAACCCTGGTGAAAACCAGGGTTGTTGAATTGTAAATCCCCCAAGCCTTGATGATTAAATCATTATGATGTAAAAATAATGGGCCATTTCATAGCGGGAGTGGTTGATTTATTAAAAGGTATATTCTATTTATTTAATGGAAAAAAAAGAGGTTGCCAACGGGCAACCTCTTTTTAATAATATGAAAAGACAACCGGTTAAGACCAGCTCCCTATAAAGGCTTCATTTACTTTTTCTCCGGAAAGTTTCCGGCGCCGGCGGGCTTTATCACGGGCATGAAGTATGCTGGTAATAATAATCAGTGGAATAAACAGGATGGTTAAAGGCGGTATGCCTAGCATACTGATCCATTTTCCACCAAAGAGGCGGCGCATCGGTCTTCTCAATCGCTCTGCAATCAGGTACATACTCGGTACAATTACCAAGGTCATAAAAAAGGCGAAAGCCAGGCCGAAGATAATAGTCCAGGATAAAGGTTTCCAGAAGACAGCATTATCACCTCCGAAAAAGATATGTGGATTCAATTCGGAGAACAAGGTAATGAAATTGATATTAAAGCCAATTCCCAAAGGTATCAGGGCCAGGATAGCGGCTAAGGCTGTCAACAAAACAGGGATGATACGGATTTTTCCCGCCTGGATAGCGGCTTCCCGGGTTTTCATACCGCGTGCCCGTAACTCATCTGTAAACTCAATCACCAGGATGGCATTTTTTACCACAATTCCCGCAAGACCTACAATCCCCATACCGGTCATGACGACAGAAATATCCATACCCGTGATGGCAAAACCTAATAAGACACCGATTATACTAAATACAATTTCTGTCAAGATAATTACCGGTTTACTGATAGAATTAAACTGGATCACCAGGATGATCAGGATCAGCATCAGGGCAATGACAAGGGCTTTACCCAGGAAGGCTGCAGTTTCCGCCTGTTGTTCTCCTTCACCGGTTTGGGTAATGGTAATACCTTCCGGTTTGTCTTTGAAAGAATTGATATAGCCGGCAATCACCATATTCACGGCAGTAGGTGTGAAGCCGGACAAGACATTACTTTTCAGGGTGATTACCCGTTTCTGGTCTTTGCGTTTTACGCTACCTAAAGTACTCGTATAATCGACATCTACCACGGAACTGATGGGAACACTTTTAATGGCGCCGCCACTGGCAAAATCGCGGAAGACGACATTCATATTCAGGATTTCATCGAGGCTCTTACGTTGGACTTCATTATTGCGCAACTGAATCTTGTATTCATCTTCTCCTTCTTTGATTTTGGATACTTCATTCCCGAATAAAGCCGTTCGTATTTCCATCCCGATCTGCCCGGTGGAAACGCCCTGTATCATTGCTTTTTCGCGGTTCACCTTCAAGGTGATTTCCGGGTTGTTTAAATCAACATCCATTTTCAATTCTTCCACTCCATCTACGTGAATAGAATCCAGGTAATTTTTTAAGGCAACGGCGGTATGGGTAAGATCATCAAAATTATCTCCGGCCACTTCAATGTTAACCGGCGGATCTGTGGGCGGGCCATTCTGTTCCTGGTCCACTGTAATTTCGGCGCCGGGTATCCCTTTCATTTGCGCCCGGATAGAGTCCAGATAGGGGGCGGTGGAAACACCATTTCGTTTGGCAAATTCTACAAAAGATACTTGTATTCTTCCCAGTTCGGAATGGACACTTTGGTCATTTTGCATCGGGTCCCCGGCGCCAATGGCCACATTAGCAATTACACTCTCCACCACCGGGTTGGTCTTACCATTTTCCATATTCAATACATGATACACACGTTTTTCCAAGACACGTGTAATGCTGTCGGTATATTCCACATTGGTACCTACCGGTAATTTTAAATACACATAAATCTGGTTGGGATCACCTTTAGGGAAAAACTGGATTCCTGTTCTGCCCAGGCTGACAGAAACAATTATGGTAATGATTGAAACGATTAATAAAACAAATGTGCCTATTAATAACCATACAGGCCGTTTTCCTTTCAATGCCCAACGTAATAACCGTTCATAGTGATCCATAATCCAGGGCAAGATCCTGTTTTGAAATCCATGGATCCATTTGTTTAATAAAAAGCGGTTGAAAAGAATTAACAGGATAATAAACAGTAACAGGTTACCGGCAAAACTAGCTCCTGCAAAATCTAATAAAATTCCAAGCGCAATAGCGATCCAAAACACGGGGTTTTTAAAAATCCGGTTTTGTTTTTTCCCATCTTCTTCCGGATGGTTCATGAAATCTACCGCGAAAACAGGGTTCATAAGAAATGCCACAACTAAGGAAGCAGTTAGTGTAAAAATGAGCATGGTGGGCAGGTACACCATAAATTTTCCGATAATACCCGGCCAGAAAAGTAACGGGAAGAAAGGCGCCAATGTGGTGAGTGTACCGGCTAAAACAGGAATAAAAATCTCACCCGCAGCCATTTCTGCGGATTTCATGGAACTGAGTTTTCCTTTAGCCTGTACAAATATCCGGTGCGTATTTTCAATTACCACAATGGCATCATCCACAATAATTCCGAGACCAAAGAGTAAAGCAAATAAAACAATGAAATTGAGGGTGACATGCGAACCAACAATAATGTCTGCTCCGGGCAGGAACACAAATGCCACAAACATACTCAGCGGTACAGATAATGCTACAAAGAAGGCATTCACCACACCCATGAAAAACATGAGGATGATTAATACCAGGATAAAACCAATTACAATGGAATTGACCAGGTCATTAAAAGAGGTATGCGTGGCAATACTTTGATCACCGGTAACTACCATCTTTAGATTTCCGGGAAAACTATTGGCCTTCATGTCCGCCACTACTTCTTTTACTTTATCTGATGTTTCAATTAGGTTTTCGCCACCTCGTTTTATAATGTTGAGTGTAATTACATTCTGGCCATCAAGACGGGCATAACTTTCCCGTGTTTTAATGGTGTCTTTTATGGTAGCAATATCTTTGAGATAAATGGGTTGGCCCTGGAAATTCCGTACAACAATTTGCTCAATATCATAAGCTGTTTTAAACTGGCCTTTTAGCTGCAGGTTGCGTTGCA
The DNA here is from genome assembly GCA_039811225.1 of Parafilimonas sp. Classification (GTDB taxonomy): domain Bacteria; phylum Bacteroidota; class Bacteroidia; order Chitinophagales; family Chitinophagaceae; genus JAFDXJ01. The sequence continues at coordinate 94,110 of JBDHYG010000005.1, read as the reverse complement.
TATTGCCGATATCAATCAGGCCGCCGGAGATATCGAGGTTTTCATTTTTTACGGCTGTCGCAATATCGTTGAATGTAATTCCTGCCCCCTGCATCCGGTAATTATCAATATTAATTTGAAATTCCCTTTCCGGGGCGCCCACCAGGTCTACGCGGCTGAGTTGAGGCAATTCTTCCAGTTTATCTTTGAGTTTATCCGCATATTTTTTTAATTGCATCAGGTCATAATCACCACTCACATTCACATACATGATGGGTTGATCGGAGAAACTTATTTCCTGCACATTAGGTTCCTGGGTTAGGTCAGTAGGCAAATCTGTCTTCGCTTTATCTACGGCATCTTTTATTTTTTGCAGCGCTACATCGGTACTGACATCGGTATTGAATTCTACCACGATAACAGAAAAGTCCTGCTGGGAAGTACTGGTTTCTTTATTGATTTTTGCACCGGTGATTCCCTTTATCTGTTTCTCGATTGGTTTGGTCACCAGGTTTTCGATGTCTTTGGGAGAATTGCCGACATATACCGTTTGCACCAGGATAGTAGGAATAACGATATCCGGGAACTGTTCTTTGGGCAGTGTAATAAATTGAAATATACCCCCGATACTAAGGAACAGGATCATCAGGTAAATGGAAGTCCGGTTTTTAATACTCCAGGTAGTTGGTTTGAATTGTTTATGGCTCGTAGTTAATTTATCCATTATCGAATGCAACTTTTATTTTCTAAGCACCAATATTTTTTGCTGTTTTTATTAACGGGTAGAAATAGCCTGGCCTTCATATAAGCCCTGGTAACCTTCCGCAATAATCTGATCTCCGGCTTGTAAGCCTGATTTAATTTCAATAAGGCCATTATACATTAAGCCAATTTGGACATGCTTTTTTTGCACCACCATTTTCCCATTATCATTTGCTGCTACCAGGACAAATTTACCTTCCTGGTCTGTCTGTACTGTATTCAAGGGAACTGCAATGGCATTCGATGCTTCATAATCTTTTATACTCACCATAGCTACCTGGTTGGGACGCAGGCTTTGATCAGCTGGTAACCGGGCCTCTATGTAGAATGCCCGTGTATTGGGTTCAATTGTTTTTCCTTCCAAGGATATTCGGGTTCGAAATGTTTTATCCAGGTCCGGCAGCTTTACAATAATTTCATTGCCTTCATGCACTTTCTCAAGGTAGTTTTCCGGGACATTCGCGGTAACTTTCAAATCAGAATTATTGACAATTTCTATTTGAGGCATTTGGCCTGCCACACCAGTAAACAATTCCCCCACACGGATATTGACCTGGTCGGCCACACCGGAAACATCTGAATAGATATACGTTTGACTACGCTGTTCTTTTAAAGTGGCTATTTGATCTTCTATTTGATCCACGCTTAGTTTAGCCTGCTTTAATTGCATTTCAGTTCCAATTTGCTGATCCCATAAATTTTTCTGTCGGTTATATAGATCTTTGGCAAAGGCTAATTGCGTTTGCAGTTGTTGCAAATTTTTTTCATAAATGCCATCATCAAGTCGAAGGAGTAACTGGCCTTTCTTAACATAGTCTCCTTTTTTTACATAAATAGCTTTGACCAATCCACCTACTCCGTTTCGTGGGGCCACATAAGAAATATTTTGAGAAACGATATTGCCCTGCAGATCTAAATAATGTTGGAAAGTAACCGGCGCCAATGTATCCAGGATAACCAGCTTGGTAATTACATTTTGTGCAGACGGATCCAGTTTATTGATTTCTTCCTGCAGGCTGGCTATCTGTGTATTGAGTTCCTGTTGTTGTTTTTTCAACGTCTCCAGCTTTGCTTTCTTGGCAGCCAGTTCCGTATTCCCTTTTTCGGACGTTGCTCCGCAGGATGCCAGGAAGAAAAGGGTAGTACAGGTAAGAAGTCGCAGGATATGTTTGTTGGTAGGTATCATAAAAAATTTTTTGGTGTTGGTTTATAATTTTCCGGTTGCTTTTTCAAAATCTATTTTGGCAATGATTGCATTGTATAGTGCATTGATATAATTGCTTTGCGCCACTTTCAAATCTGTTTGTGTATTGGTAATCTCAGTCGTAGAGCCGGTGCCTATCTCATATTTTTTCTTGGCCTGTTCATATACTTTTTCGGCTAACTGCATATTTTCTTTTTGCAGGTCCATAGCTGCAATAGCATTGACATAATTATTTTTTGCCTGGGCGATATCATTGTCAATAGATTTTTTTAAGGCTTCTTCCTGGTTTTCCAATTGTCGTAATTCCAGTTGCGTTTTACTGATATTAGCGGCACGGGCGAAACCATCAAAGATCGGCACATTGATGTTCAGGCTTATAAAAGAGCTGGTAAACCATTCTCCTTTGCCAAAAAAATCGAAACTGTTGCGCTGAGCAGATTTCATGTACGTGGCTGAAAGATTTACGGAAGGTATCCGGGACAGTTTGTACCGCTTGATATTGTATTCTCCCAGTGTTTTGGAAGCCTGTAAATAGCGGAAATCCGGCCGGTCACTGTACACGAAATTTCCTTCCTGCAGCAGGGCATCTTTCAGCATGTCATCTGTTACGGAATCGGTTAATACCAGGGAATCATGAATGGGCATACCGATTAAAAGTTTTAAACCATAATAGCCATTGTGGATGGTGTTTTGCACATTGCTTTTTTCTGTGAGCAGGTTATTAAGTTGTACGGTGGCTTTGTCCACATCCAGTTTTTCCTGGAAGCCATTTTCATACATGACCTGAATATCATGCTGTAGTTTTTCCATGCGGGCAATATTGGCATCCAGTTGGGTAATCTGGGTTTTACTGGCGACCAGTTGATAATACAATTTATAAATATTCACACGGATATTTTCTTTTGTTACGTCGAGACTTTTCTTTTGAAAATCGAGCGTGGCTCTTTGTGCCTGGATGGCCACGAAAAGTTGCCCGTCAAATAAAATCTGGGAAAGGGTAACGCCGATATTGGCATTCCATTTTGTACCAAATGCTGCCTGGATATAGCCATAATCGGATGGTGCCTGTATGGGGTTGCCATTGCCGTCTTTCACTCCTTCAGCGATGAGGACGCCATAAGTGGCGGCGGCAATGAAATTGGGAAAATTCTGTACGGCCACGTTTGGGTTATAGGTTGATCCCAGGTTTCCGTTAATTTGGGGAAAAGCAGCAGCACGCACATTCCGGTTAACCTGTTCTTGTTTTTGATAATCCAATAATGCGTTTTGCACTTGTACATTATTGGTTTCAGCATATTGAATACATTGCTCGATGGAGAATGCATGATAGCCCGGTAATGAATCCACCTGTGCCTTTGCAGTCAGTAGCATTCCGGTAATTAAAACTGTTAATAAAAACCTGATACGGTTCCTCATACTAAATGATGTTTTTCATGTTTTGATAGGTGATGTTCAATTAGTTTTTTCCCTTTGATTGTTACGATTCCGTATAAAAAATTAAAGGCCGTTTCCCGGATCACTTTATATAAATGGAATTTGGATGCCGGAAAAATGTTTTGGTCAAATGCCATAAAAATACTTTCGAGCCGGAAATGGCTCATGACATCAATACTAATATCCTTTCTATACAATTCGGTTTCGATACCCCATACCAGGTTATCCTGGATAGCTTTTAAGAGAAACACATTCTTGTACTCCAAAAATGCTGAATAGGCATCCGGATAGCCACGCTCCAGTTCAAATAAAAACTGTGGATTCATCGCAATCAATAAGCCCTCTACACTTTCCAGGTTGCGTATTACTTCATCCACGGCATCTATGGCCTGTTCACGCTGAAAGCGGCAATCCTCTTTCAGCAATTTCAAATCTTTATTCACAATGATACCAACCAGATCCTTTTTATCCGTGAAATAATGATAAATGGTTTTCTTGCTGATACCCAGGTTACCAGCGATCTCATCCATCGTTATGGCCCGAAATCCATACCGCATAAATAACTCTCGGGCTTTTTGTTCTATCCTGATTTTCATGCTTTTAATTCTTTCTCGCAAAAGAGCACAAAACTATGTAAACTTTTTACGTAATCAAAGTTTCCGGCCCTTTTTTTTGTCTTTTCGATAAACGGTAAGAAAGCAGGGAGATTTGGGTTATCTGATTTAGTTTCCTTAAAATTGCCGCATGGAGAAACCTAAAAATGTAGCCGAAGGTTCAGCCGCCTGGAAGAAAATATTTTATTATTTTCTTCAGGGCCTGATCATTATTGCGCCGGTGGGCATCACCTTGTATATTGTACTGTGGTTATTTAATACCGTGGATAATATTTTGCCCAATATTATTCATAGTTTCTTCCCGGGTATTATTAAAGTAGATGAAAGTGGGAATCTGCGGAAAATTCCAGGGCTGGGTTTCATTGTAGTGTTACTACTCGTGATTTTGGTAGGCCGGATATCCTCTTCTTTCCTGGTAAGCCGCCTGGTAGATTTGTTGGATACCTTGCTGGAAAAAACACCAGGTATAAAATTTATTTACACATCCATAAAGGATTTCCTGGAAGCATTTACCGGGAATAAAAGGAAATTTGACCGGCCGGTTTTGGTGAGTGTGGATGCCCCGGATATCTGGCGTATAGGTTTTATCACCCAGGAAGATGCTACGCTCTTTGAATTAAATAATTATGCCGTGGTGTATATCCCCTTATCTTATGCCTTAACGGGCATCACGTATATTGTTCCCAGGGAAAAAATTAAAATACTCACCAATATCAGTTCGGCCAATGCTATGAAATTTGCTGTTTCAGGGGGTGTGGCAGATATATCTGAACACACTGAAACGGAAGAACCGGCTTCTTAACAAACTCTTTCTGAACAAATGCTTTATTTTGCATCGTTGAATACAGTTCCATGAAAATGTACAACTTCAATTCCGGCCCTTCCATCCTCCCGAAAGAGGTGTTGCAGGATGCTGCAGAAGCGATTTATAATTTTAATAATATCGGCTTATCTATCCTTGAAATAGGCCACCGGACAGAATGGTTTCTCGAAACCATGGCAGAGGCACAGGCCCTTGTGAAAGAATTAATGGGGCTGGATGATGACTTTGATGTGTTGTTTTTGCATGGCGGCGCTACCACCCAATTTATGCAGGTCCCTATGAATTTTTTACAAAAAACAATTGGAGCGGCTTATTGTGTAAATGGCATCTGGGGAAAAAAAGCTATCCGGGAAGCCATGCTTTTTGGCCCGGCAACGGAAGCATCTTCTTCTGCAGATAAAAATGATACTTATATTCCCAAGCAAATTCATATCGCCGGTAAAACTTCTTATCTCCATTTCACTTCCAACAATACCGTGGAAGGAACACAATGGCAGGCATGGCCGGAAACGGATGCCCCTCTTGTGGCAGATATGAGCAGTGATATCCTCAGCCGGACAATGGATTTTAAAAAATGCAGTTTAATTTATGCCGGTGCACAAAAAAATATTGGAATGGCCGGAACGACACTGGTAGTCATCCGAAAGGATTTTCTACAACATAAAAATGAAGATATCCCGGCTATCATGGATTATCAAAATCATATCAATACTGGTTCAATATTAAATACGCCGCCGGTTTTTGCCATTTATGTGAGTTTGCTTACCCTGCGTTGGATCAAAAAAGAAGGTGGCCTCGGAGAAATGGAAAAAAGGAACCGGGCCAAAGCCACATTTTTTTATGATGCCCTGGATCGCTTGCCTTTATATACGCCCCTCGTGGAAAAAGAAGACAGGAGTATGATGAATGCTGTTTTTACTATTGAAGATAAAAAGATAGAAAAAATGTTCCTGGAGGCCTGTAAAGAAAATGGCATGGTAGGAATCAAAGGTCATCGGAGTAAAGGCGGCCTGCGGGTGAGCATGTACAATGCTCTGCCGATGGATCATCTCGAAGACCTCGTAAAGTTTATGGAACAATTTTCATTAAAATACGCCCAATAATTTATACCACAGAAAGACAAAAGTTACATGAGCATAATCAAACCGTTTAAAGCGCTCCGGCCACAGGCACAATTTGCCAAACAAGTGGCCAGCCGGCCATATGATGTATTGAGCAGCGCCGAAGCAAAGATAGAAGCACAGGGAAACCCACATTCCTTTTTACATATCACCAAAAGTGAAATAGACCTGCCCGAATCAACCGATATCCATAGCCAGGAAGTATATGACCGGGCCAAAGAAAACCTGGATGCCTTTATCAAACGGGAAGTACTCTTCCGCGAAAATAAAGATTGCTATTACCTGTATCGCTTGCAAATGAATGGCCGCAGCCAGACAGGCCTGGTATGTATCAGTAGCCTGGAAGATTATGCAAACGGTGTTATTAAAAAACATGAATTTACCCGGCCGGAAAAAGAGAATGACCGTATTCAACATATTCGCACCACCGGTGCACAAACCGGTAATGTTTTCCTCGCTTACCGACAGGTGGATGCCATGGATCAACTGGTAAAGAATATGACGGAAACAAAATCACCAGTATATGATTTCACGGCAGATGATGGTATCCAACATACTTTATGGATTGTAAATGATTCGGAAAATATTGAAAAAATTACACGGATTTTTGCCGAGCAGATTCCGGCAACCTATATAGCCGATGGGCATCACCGGGCTGCATCAGCTGCAAAAGTTTTTACACAAAGCAAAACCGCTATGCAACCGGAAGCCGGTTTTTTTCTTACCACTTTATTCCCTTCCGATCAGCTGGAAATAATGGATTATAACCGGGCTGTAAAATCGCTGCAGGGCTGGACCATCCCTGAATTCCTGGAAAAGCTCGAAGAAAAATTTGTTGTTCAAAAATCTGCCGAAGCTGTGAAACCCACCGGCCTGCATCAATTCGGTATGTACCTGTCTGGTCAATGGTATCGGCTGGAAGCTAAGCCGGGCAGCTTTGCCACCGATCCGAGAAGTGTATTAGATGTGAGTATTTTGCAGGAAAATATCCTGCAGCCGTTATTGCATATAGATGACCCGCGTACCAATGAAAATATTGAATTCATTGGTGGTATCCGCGGTTTGAAAGAACTTGAAAACAAGGTGAACAGCGGGGAATTTGCCCTCGCCTTTAGTTTATTTCCGGTGAGCCTCGACCAGTTATTTTCCATTGCCGATCATAATGATGTGATGCCGCCAAAGAGTACCTGGTTTGAGCCAAAATTGCGGGATGGTTTGCTGACGCATCTTATTTATGAATAATACTTATTATGGAAGGCAAAGCATGCTGTTGATTTTTTGATTTGAAAAAAGTACGTCATGAAAAAAATAATTTTCTTATCCTTTTTTAGCCTGTTGTTATACGCAGCCCTGGCACAGCCTGACCAGGATGTTCGAAAGATGCAGGAGACAGCACGTGATTTTATGAAACAGGGTGATTATGATAATGCCTTATTTGTATTGAATAAAGCCCTGTCTATCGCACCGGAAGATATCGACCTGTTAAAAGACAAAGCATTTGTTTCTTATTTAAAAAGAGATTATGCCGGCGCTATTGACCTGGGTAAGAAAATAACTTCATCACCCAATGCAGATGTTCAAAGCTTCCAGATACTGGGCCTGGCATATAAAGCTATTGCCGATAACAAAAACGGGGAAAAGATGTATAAGGAAGCTTTACAAAAATTTCCGGAAAGCGGGATACTGTACAGCGAATATGGTGATTTGTTGAGTGGTGAAAAGAATGGAGCCAATGCAATAAAACTCTGGGAAAAAGGAATTGAAGTGGATCCCAATCAAAGCAGTAATTATTATTATGCCGCTTCTTATTATGCAACTACTGGAAATTATATATGGTCTGTAATTTATGGTGAGTTGTTTGTCAATATTGAAAGCCTATCACAACGAACAAAAGAAATAAAACAGACGTTATTGGAAGATTATAAGAAAATGTATGCCGGGGATTATTTTGAAAAAGCTTTGAAAGCGGCGGGCACATTTGAAAAAGCTGTATTGGACAATTACCAGCAAATGGCAAAGATTACTGATTATGGCATTACGCCCGAAACACTGACCGCTATACGTACCCGTTTTATTTTAAACTGGTTCAATACAGGGGATGGAAAAAAATTCCCGTTTAAACTATTTGAATGGCAACGGACACTCTTGCAGGAAGGCTATTACAATGCCTATAATCAATGGTTATTTGGCGAGGATGATCAATATACCACCTGGATGGCTTCCAATAAAGAGGAAGCCCAGACCTTTCAGCAATACCAGCGAAATGTATTATTCAAGCCGCTTAAGGGGCAATACTACCTGCATTAAAAAATTGTACTATCGGGCGGCTCTTTTTATTTATTCTTCAACGTAGCCAGGAAATATTCTTTATTGAGATAGGCGATATTGGACATTTTAATTTCCTTGGGGCAAACTGATTCACAGGCTGTTGTATTAGAGCAGGAACCAAAACCTTCTTTATCCATTTGGGCAACCATATCTTTCACCCGGGATTCGTGTTCCGGTACCCCTTGCGGCAATAAGGCAAGATGCGTCACTTTTGCAGAAAGGAATAACATAGCCGAACTGTTTTTACAGGCTGCTACACAAGCACCACAACCGATACAGGCTGCTGCCGCAAAAGAAGCATCCGCTACATCTTTGGCAATCGGCATGGCATTACCATCCACTGCATTACCGGTATTTACGGAAATGTATCCACCTGCCTGGATGATGCGGTCAAAAGCTGAGCGGTCCACAACAAGATCTTTGATAACAGGAAATGCATTAGCCCGCCAGGGTTCGATGACTATTGTATCCCCATCCTGGAAAGCACGCATGTGCAATTGACAGGTTGTGGTTCCATGCCAGGGGCCATGTGGCCGTCCATTAATGTACATGGAGCACATGCCACAAATACCTTCCCGGCAGTCATGGTCAAAGGCGATGGGTTCTTCATTTTTTTCTATCAGCTTTTCATTGAGTACATCTATCATTTCAAGAAATGACATCTCACTGGAAATATCCGATACCTCATAATTCTTAAAACCTCCTGGTGAATTCCGGTCTTTCTGGCGCCAAACTTTTAACTTAAGATTCATTGTATAATGTTCCATAAATACTATTTATTGAATTTTTTAATTGAATTATTTATATGATCGTTGTGTCAGTTTCACTTCCTCGTACACCAGGTCCTCTTTGTGTAAATCCCATTCATTATTGCCTTTTGATTCCCAGGCAGCCACAAACGTGTATTTATCATCATCCCGTAAGGCTTCTCCTTCAGAAGTTTGTGACTCTTCCCGGAAATGCCCCCCGCAACTTTCACCACGCATCAGGGCATCTTTACACATAAGTTCTCCCAATTCAAGAAAGTCTGCTACACGTCCGGCTTTGTCTAATTCGGGATTAAATTCCATAGAGCCACCGGTGAGTTTCAGGTCACGCCAAAACGCTGTACGTAATGCCTGGATTTCTCCAATGGCTTCCTGAAGGCCTTGTGCATTGCGGGCCATACCACATTTATCCCACATGATTTTACCCAGTCTTTTATGGAATTGCTCCACAGATGTATTTCCTTTTATTTGTAATAAGGCATCTATCCGTTCTGCTACTTTTTTCTCTGCAGCTTCAAATGCCGGATGTGAAGTAGGTATGGCAGCTGTACGAATTTCACCAGCCAGGTAATTACCAATTGTATAAGGGATCACAAAATAACCATCGGCCAGGCCCTGCATCAAGGCACTTGCCCCAAGCCGGTTGGCGCCATGGTCACTGAAATTTGCTTCACCTAATGCATACATACCGGGAACAGTCGTCATAAGTTCATAATCTACCCATAAACCGCCCATGGTATAATGCACAGCCGGATAAATGCGCATTGGAACGACATAAGGATTTTCTCCGGTGATTTTTTCATACATATCAAAAAGGTTCCCGTATTTTTCCTTCACTACTTCTTTACCCAGCCGGATAATAGTGGCTTCATCGGCATCTGTCATTTTATGTTTGCCGGCTTCTTTTTTTCCATACCGTTTAATGGCATCGGCAAAGTCGAGATACACCGCTTGCCGGGAAGTACCCACACCATAGCCTGCATCACATCTTTCCTTTGCTGCCCGGCTGGCCACATCACGCGGAACGAGGTTACCAAATGCCGGGTATCTTCTTTCCAGGTAATAGTCCCGCTCTTCTTCAGGGATTTCATTTCCTTTCCGGGTTTCTCCTTTATTTTTCGGCACCCAAATGCGGCCATCATTCCGAAGACTTTCACTCATCAACGTAAGTTTTGACTGATGATCACCGGAAACGGGGATACAGGTTGGATGGATTTGTGTAAAACAGGGGTTGGCAAAATAAGCGCCGGCTTTATGCGCTTTCCATGCAGCTGTTACATTGCTATGCATGGCATTGGTAGATAAATAAAAAACATTTCCATAGCCACCGGAACATAGTACAACGGCATGACCAAAATGCCGTTCCAGTTTCCCGGTCACTAAATCCCGGGCAATGATACCACGTGCTTTGCCGTCAATGATAACCACTTCCAGCATTTCGTGCCGGGCATACATTTGCACATTCCCCAGGGCCACCTGCCGTTCCAATGCCTGGTAAGCACCGATGAGTAATTGTTGCCCGGTTTGGCCGGCAGCATAAAAAGTTCTTTGTACCTGTACACCACCAAAAGACCGGTTACTCAACATGCCGCCATATTCACGTGCAAAAGGAACACCTTGTGCCACGCATTGATCAATAATATTGGCGCTCACTTCGGCAAGGCGATATACATTGCTTTCCCGGGAACGGTAGTCACCTCCTTTTATAGTATCATAAAACAACCGATATACACTATCGCCATCATTCTGATAATTTTTAGCAGCATTAATACCACCTTGTGCAGCGATGGAGTGAGCGCGCCTGGGTGAATCCTGGAAGCAAAAAGTTTTTACTTTATAGCCCAGTTCGCCTAAGGACGCAGCAGCGGATGCACCAGCCAGGCCGGTACCGATAACAATAATTTCAAGAGATCTTTTATTGGCCGGGTTTACCAGTTTGCAATGGCCTTTATAATTTGTCCATTTTTCAGCTAAGGGACCGGAAGGAATTTTTGCGTCTAACATATTTCAGGAATAAAATGATTTTAATAAATGGTGATTCAGTGTTTTTATTTTACCCAACCCAGGTAAAAACTAATCGGCATCATGGCAAATACAAAAGGAACGATGATAGAAAAAGCATAACCGATGGATACCAGGAGCTTCATATATTTTTGATTATGTACCCCGATCGTGCGAAAGGCACTTTGAAATCCATGTGCCAGGTGGTATGCCAGGGAAATACATCCCAGGACATAAACGATTACCACCCATAATTGCTGGAAGGTAAGTTGCATAAGGGCAAACAGGTCATGGATCTTTTGTCCATCCGGCAAAGTAAATTCTAATGGCTGCCCATCGGCTCCATTGATACCTGTAAAACGGGAAGGAATCCAGAAATCAATCCAGTGTAAAACCAGGAATAATAAAATCAATGTACCCAATAGACCCATACTCCGGCTGTACCATTTACTACCCCGGTTGCCATAGGCTACTGCGTATCCAATTTTCCTTTTTTGCTTATTGGTAATAGTGATGACAAAACCCTGGATAATATGGATGAAAATAAAAACAAAGAGGCCGATTTCCAGGATGCGGATCACTACGGTACTGCCCATGAAATGTGCAGCCGTATTAAACATTTTGCCATGATCAGAATTTTCGCCCACGGCATTCCATATACAGGCATTGATCCCGGCATGGACCACTAAAAATAAAATCAAGAAAATTCCGGTTAAGGACATAACCAGTTTCCGGCCAATAGATGAGGTAAATGCTTGTTTCCAGGTCATAGAATAGATTGAAATGTGATTAAAGTTCCAGACAAAGGTAATTCACTCCTTTAAGTTTTGTTCTTAGCTAAAAAAAATTCATCCGTTTGCTTCAGGGAGCCAAGTTAGGAAATAAAAATAAATAATTCATGATCCGTTATTTTTTCCGTTTATATAAATTTAGCGATTTTAAAACAGCCAGGCTTGTACATTTGTTTCATGTTTAAATTACTAAACATTGTTTGGAACAGTTTTAAAATGTCGCTGCAGGAGCTTAATAATAATAAGTTGCGCAGTGCATTGTCTTTAACCGGTGTAGCATTTGGAATTTTTTGTATAATCAGTGTACTTGCATTGGTAAATAGTTTGCAGACTAAAGTGGAAGATGATGTAAAGCAATTTGGCACCAACACCGTTTATATAGATAAATGGGATTATAATAATAATGCCGATTACCCCTGGTGGAAATATATAAATCGCCCTACTCCCAAATATGATGAGGTGAGTTTTATTAAAGAAAAAAGTACACTGGCAAAATATGTCAGTTATTTTAATTCCTCCAATACCAATGTAAAATTTGAAGACCAGCAAATCAATAATGCCGCTATCTATGGAGTGAGTGAAGATTTTAATGGTATTCAAACGATCAATATTGCATATGGCCGTTATTTAAATGCAAACGAATTCCAGCGGGGGAATGCCGTAGGCGTGATTGGTTATGAATTGGCTACACAACTTTTTGGTAAGGCGGAAAGGGCCGTGGATAAATCAGTCATGTTTGAAGGGAAGAAAATTAATATTGCCGGTGTTATAGAAAAACAGGGAAAGACCTTATTACAGGGTTTTGATTATGATGATTGTGTTATCCTCACGTATAAAACATTTGCTTCGATGTATGATGTGAATGGACAGAACACACAACCCTTTATCATGGTCAATGGAAAAGAGAATGTACCCACAACTGCCCTGATTGATGAATTGAAAGGAGTAATGCGCCAGTTGCGGAGGCTGAAACCTTTGCAGGAAGATAATTTTGCATTGAATGATGTAGGCGCTATTGGTAGTAGTACGATCAGTGGCTTTTTTGGAACAGTCAATACCGGTGGTTGGGCTATTGCCGGCTTAAGCCTTATTGTAGGTGCATTTGGTGTGGCGAATATCATGTTTGTTACTGTTCGGGAAAGAACCAGCCAGATAGGCCTGAAAAAAGCATTGGGCGCTAAGAAACGAACCATCCTCACAGAATTTTTATTGGAAAGTGCCTTCCTTTGTGTGATAGGAGGCATCATGGGTATCTTGTTTGTCTGGTTACTTACTTTAATTCTCAACAGTGTCTTACCGTTTACCATGCATATTGCACCAGGCATCATCCTGACGGCATTTACGATTTGTATTGTGCTGGGCATCGTTTCCGGGATTATCCCGGCATCAATTGCTGCACGGATGAATCCCGTAGATGCAATTCGCAGCAAATAATCATTACCGCTTTTCTTTTTTATTTTTGCACATGGCTTGTTTACTGGCTATTGAATCTTCCTGCGATGATACATCGGCAGCGGTTTGCTGCGATGGTGAAATCCTGTCCAATGTGGTAGCTAACCAGGAAGTACATGCAAAATATGGCGGTGTGGTACCCGAACTGGCCAGCCGTGCACATATGCGGCATATTGTTCCGGTAGTTGATGCGGCGCTGGTTAAAGCCAGTGTGACCTTACAGGACCTGGATGCCATTGCATTTACCCAATCGCCCGGCTTAATGGGCAGTTTATTGGTGGGTGCACAATTTGCCAAATCCCTGGCACTGGTTTTAGGAAAACCATTGATCGCAGTGCATCATATGCAGGCTCATGTACTGGCCAACCTGATCAGTGATCGAAAACCATCCTTTCCCTTTCTTTGTTTGACAGTAAGCGGTGGCCATACACAACTGGTAAAAGCCAATTCCCCGTTGAACTTAGAAGTGTTGGGAGAAACTATTGATGATGCTGCCGGTGAAGCATTTGATAAAGCAGCCAAATTACTTGGCCTTCCTTATCCCGGCGGTCCCTGGATGGATAAATGGGCAAAACAGGGTGATCCAATGAAGTTTCGTTTTGCCAAACCATTGCCGGAAGGAATAAATTTTTCTTTCAGCGGTTTAAAAACATCTGTGTTGTATTTTCTGCAGGATGCGGTCAAAGAAGATCCGCATTTTATTGAAAAAAATTTAGCTGATCTCTGTGCCTCTATTCAACATACCATCATTACCATTCTTGTAAAGAAATTAGTGAAAGCAGCTGCACAAACCGGGATCAGGGAAATCTGCATAGCCGGTGGCGTAAGCGCCAATAGTGGGTTACGAGAGGCGATACAAAAAACAGGGAAGCAAAAAAACTGGCAGGTATATATTCCCGATTTTCAATATTGCACCGACAATGCCGGTATGATTGCACTGACAGCTTATTATAAATACCTGGCTAATGAATTTGTACCTTTAACAGAAAGCCCTTCCGCACGGGCTACCTGGCAATAAAAAAATATCAGGAAAGAACAGCCGCTTCGGCATATACCCCGACCTCTGCTTTCATAAATTCCTGTTTAATGGCTTCAATGAGTTTGGCTGAATTGGTCTTATCTGTATAAAATTCTATGATATAATTATACTTGCTGTTTTGATAAAACGCTTCATAAATATTCATGGATTTACTCAGGTTAAGTGCATGCAGCTTTTCTTTATCAATGACATCATCATGTACAAAAGCGATTACCTGTACTTCCGATTTGTCGGCTTTTTTAGCATGTCCCATTTCAACAGATGCATAACCTCCTTTAGGCACTACTTTTACCTGGTTGGCAGCAAAGCTACCCGGTAATTTCGCTGCAGAAAAAACATCCTGGAAGGATTCCATGGGCCATTGTTTTTTTGAAATATACCGGTACTTGATTTTTTCACTGTCTTTTTTATTCAGGACGATGCGTTCAACACCTTTATCCAAAAAAACTTTTGCAAATTCACTCCATTGTTGCTGAAAATCTTTTAAATCGAGCAGGGTTTCAAAACACACAAATTCATAAATATTATTCTTATCCATAACTTAAAAATTGTCAGCAAATTTAAGGATTTCAGCGGAGAAATGAAACTCCGGCATTCATCATATCCATAACATGTAGACAGCAATAAAATTGAAATGAAACTATATTGCAGCATCCAATGCAAGTGAAATATGCGCCAGGCCGGTTTTAAAACTTTCAGCATCAGGCCAGCCAAAACCGATACGCATATAGTTGTCGGGCATATCAAACCAATGCCCGGGGCCTACCATCGTCTGGTATTTTTGCCATAAGGTTGCGTAAAAAATATCGGTGGATACATTACATGATTCTTTTATCCGGGCAAAACATACCACGCCGGCTTCCGGCTGGATCATTTCTATTCGTTTTTCTTTATCAGCCCATGCCATAAGAGCAGAAAGATTTTTCTGTGTATGTGCAAAAATCGTTGGCAGGAATTTATCTTTCTTTATTAAAAACTGGTAAGCAATTTCTTCATCGATAACCGAATTGCTGATATGGATCATTTCTTTGGCCGCAAGAAATTTTTCCATCAATGCTTTATCCGTATTGAACAACCAGCCGATACGCAATCCCGGCAAGCCATACGCCTTAGAGAGAGAACCTACCCGGATGATATACGGAGAGGTATTTGATAGAATTGATTTTTTATTTTCAGGTACGGTATCGATATATGTTTCATCTACCAGTAAATAAATTTTTCGATCGGTTGCCACCCGGATGATGGCTTCTAATTCTTCTTCCCGAAAAACCATACCGGTGGGATTATGCGGGTTAGTTATGCTGATCAAAGCCGTTTGTGGTTGCAATTGTTGCATAAACTGATCCATATCTATATGCCAGTTGTTTTCATATTGCAACGACAAAGGGCTTATTGCACAACCCATAACCCGGGGCACTTCGATATGCGTGGCATAATTGGGATGCAACACCAGTAAATGTGCATTGGTTTGTAATAAAGTGGTGTAAATAATAAATAACGCTTCGCAAGCGCCTTGTGTGATCAACACATCGTCAGCACACAAGCCTGGTTGGTTTGCAGCGATTAATTCACGCAGGGCTTTTTTCCCCCGATGTGCTCCGTATTCCAGGTGGATCTTTTCCAAAGAAATATTCAATTGTTGAAAAAGCATATCCGAAACACTGCTTTCCGCCAGGTTGTACCGGACAGTTTCATAGCCGGCTTCTTCCGGGGATTCTATTTCAATGGGCATCCGTTGATAGTGGAGCATAGTATGATTTTTAAAAAAATTTTTGTTATAAAAATACAGATTCCTTTCTTCAATTCCTGTGCCTGCTTTCCATTTCCATTGTTATTGTGTACCTTTGCGCCCTCAAAAAAGGAAGACGGTATGTTACGTGCAAATAATATTACACTGGCTTATGGCAAAAGGGTTTTGTTTGATGAAGTGAACCTGACATTTACCCATGGCAATTGTTATGGCGTAATCGGTGCGAATGGCGCGGGGAAATCCACCTTCTTAAAAATACTGAGCGGAGAAATAGAACCCAATAAAGGAACCGTGGAAATCACACCCGGCGAGCGGATGGCGGTATTAAACCAAAACCAATTTGCCTTTGATGATGTGCTGGTATTGAATACCGTACTGATGGGCCATGCTAAAATGTGGAAAGTGATGCAGGAACGTGAGTTGGTGTATGCGAAAGAAGATTTTTCCGAAGAGGATGGTATCCGGGCGGGTGAATTGGAAAGTGAATTCGGTGAAATGGGCGGCTATGAAGCAGAAAGCAATGCCGGCAGCCTGTTGAATGACCTGGGGGTAGAAGAAAAATATCACCAGAGCCTGATGAAAGATATTCCATCCAATTTAAAATTGCGGGTTTTATTGGCACAGGCATTATTTGGCAATCCGGATATTTTATTGTTAGATGAACCTACCAATGGATTGGATATTGAAACCATTGGCTGGCTGGAAAATTTTTTAGGTGGGTATGAAAATATCGTGTTGGTGGTGAGCCATGACCGGCACTTCCTCGATGCGGTTTGCACGCATGTGGCGGATGTGGACCGGCATAAAATAAAAATTTATACCGGCAACTATACATTCTGGTATGAATCCTCTCAATTGATGTCGCGCCAGATTGCCGATAAGAATAAGAAAACAGAAGAAAAGCGCCAGGCTTTACTCGACTTCATCGCTCGCTTTAGCGCCAATGCATCAAAGAGTAAACAAGCTACCTCCCGGAAAAAAGCCCTGGAGAAATTAAATATAGAAGAAATAGAACCCAGCAACCGGAAGTATCCCGGCATTATTTTTCAACCATTGCGGGAAGTGGGCAATCAAATTCTCAATGTGGAAAATCTGCAAAGTAAAACCGATGGCCGCCTGCTATTTGATAAGGTAAGTTTTACGGTAAATAAAGACGATAAAATTGCGATCATTAGTAAAGACCCGTTGGCGGTTACACGTTTCTTTGAAATTATCAATGGCCATTTGCAACCCAGTGCGGGTAAATTCGAATGGGGCACGACCATTACCACGGCCTATTTACCGGTGGAACATAATAGCTTTTTCACCAAGGGGCTTACATTATTGGAATGGTTGCGACAATATGTGCCACCTACTGTTGTAGATGCTGATGAACCTTTCCTGCGGGGCTTCCTGGGAAAGATGCTTTTCAGCGGGGATGAAATTATGAAGAAAACAAATGTATTGAGTGGTGGCGAAAAAGTTCGTTGCATGATCAGCCGGATGATGTTGCAAAATCCCAACCTCATTATGCTGGACCAGCCAACGAATCACCTCGACCTGGAAAGTATC
The DNA here is from genome assembly GCA_039811225.1 of Parafilimonas sp. GTDB lineage: Bacteria > Bacteroidota > Bacteroidia > Chitinophagales > Chitinophagaceae > JAFDXJ01. The sequence goes on along the minus strand of JBDHYG010000005.1, from coordinate 76,494 downwards.
CAAAGTTTTAATGATGGTTGTATCAGTTTTCCCGGTGTCATATTACTTACCTCGCATGACCATACATTTATGCAAACAGTAACTAACCGGGTCATCGAACTGACACCGGCAGGTATCATAGACCGGCTTATGAATTTTGATGAATACCTTGAAGATAGCCGGGTACATGATTTACGGGATGTAATGTATGCAGCCGTTTAATAGAGCAGATCATTTTTATATAAAAAAATCCCTGCAGCATACAGGGATTTTTTGTGCCCGGAACAGGAATCGAACCTGCACATCATTGCTGATACCAGATTTTGAGTCTGACGCGTCTACCAATTCCGCCATCCGGGCAAAGTCAAACAGGCTGCAATATTACATTGCTTCCGGAATCCATCCAAATGCCAACGGGCATTTTTTTTTCGCAGGTAATTCCAGGCCGGTAATTATGCTGCGTATCTTTGCTGCATGCATTATGTTTCGGCAGAAGGGCTTTCCAAAAGTTATGGTATCACCCCACTTTTCACCAACATTACTTTTCACATCAATGAAGGGGATAAAATTGCGCTCATTGCCCGCAATGGAATGGGTAAAAGCACATTGCTTAAAATTTTAAATAACACGGAAACCCCGGATAGTGGCAGTTGCCGCATCCATAAAGAAGTGCAGGTCATTTATCTTCCCCAGGAACCGGTATTTGAAGAAAATAAAACGGTGTTGGAAAATATTTTTACCACATCCGGCACGCAACTCATTCATCCGGTCATCCGGGTGATTATGGCGTATGAATCGGCCCGGGAAAAAAATGATGGCCAGGCTATGACCGATACCATCCTGCAAATGGATGCCTTGCATGCCTGGGATTTTGAATCCAAAGTGCAGCAAATCCTGGCTAAGCTGAAAGTGGAAAAAGTAGATGAACCCCTGCAGGCATTGAGTGGGGGCCAGCGTAAGCGGGTAGCATTGGCCAGGACATTGATTGCAATTGGCTTTGAACCCGGCCATCCATTATTGCTTATGGATGAACCGACCAATCACCTCGATGTGGAAATGATTGAGTGGTTGGAAAATTTCCTGGCCAAAGAAAAGATCACGTTGTTGCTCATTACGCATGATCGTTATTTCCTGGATAATGTATGTACGGAAATTTGGGAACTGGACAGGGAAAAAATTTTTACTTACGAAGGGGATTATGAAAATTACCTGCAATTAAAAGCAGCACGACTCGAAAATGAAGAAGCCGGAATAGCCAAGGCAAAAAATACCTATCGCAAAGAACTGGACTGGATGCGGCGCCAACCCCGTGCCCGTACTACAAAAAGCCGGAGCCGCGAAGAAAATTTTTATAAGATCGAAGCTGTAGCAAACCAAAAAACCGGCGATGCCCAATTGCAATTGGATGCAAAGATGAACCGCCTTGGCGGAAAAATTATTGAGCTGAAAAAAGTGTATAAACGTTTTGGTGAAACGGTAATCCTGAAGGGCTTTGATTATACATTCAAGCGAGGGGAGAAGCTGGGCATCATCGGGAAAAATGGAGCAGGCAAATCCACCTTCCTCGATATCCTGCAACAAAAACAACAAGCAGACAGCGGTAAAATCAATATCGGGGAGACTATTGTGTTCGGCTATTTTTCCCAACAGGGACTGGCATTCAAAGAAAACATGCGCGTCATTGAATATGTCAAATCCATTGCAGAAAGTTTTCCCCTGGCAAAAGGGGGCAGCCTGAGTGCCGCCCAATTTCTCGAACTCTTTTTATTCCCGCCTGAAAAACAATATACTTATCTCGACTCGCTCAGTGGAGGTGAAAAAAAACGGCTGCAATTACTGACGATTCTTTTTCATAATCCGAATTTTCTCATCCTGGATGAGCCTACCAATGATTTGGACCTGCCGACCCTGCGTGTGCTTGAAAATTTTTTATTGGAATTCCAGGGTTGCCTGATCATTGTTTCACACGACCGATATTTTATGGACCGCCTCGTTGATCATCTTTTTGTTTTTGAAGGCGATGGGATCATTCGTGATTTCCCGGGGAACTATGCCCGATACAGGATTTGGGCAGAAGAGCAGCAAAAAGAAGAAGCGTTGTTGAAAACAAATAATATAAAAGCAGCAACCAAACAAATACCTGATCCCCAAAAAACCGGTTTACGCTTTGAGGAACGGAAAGAATTCAACCGCCTGGAAAAGGAAATCCAAAACCTGGAAAACAAAAAGAAATTACTTGAAGCAGAAATGGCCGGTGCCGGGGACAATTATGAAAAATTAATTGCGCTCACGACAGCATTGGAAGGTCTCAATATTTCTTTAGAAGAAAAAGAAATGCGTTGGCTGGAGCTGAGTGAAAAAATGTAATAGGGTACCCCATACAGGCAATCATAAAATTGCCTGTTTATTGTTCGAATAAAAGCAACATTTTTTATTTGAGAATCAAAATTGTTTTTGAGGATTCGCATGTTTATTTTTCTCCACGAGGTATTCCAGCCAGAGAACTTTATTGTAGGCCGGGCAATAGAAATAATAATAAATATAACTCCAGTGCAGGAAAATTTGTTTTAGCACAACCGGGTATGAAAAGGCAGCCCTTGCCTGGAAGAAAACATAAAACTGCTGGTTGCTTTTTTCAAAAGAGGGAATATCATGAATAGCCAGTGGGGGCGCGGTTTCGCCGAGCCGTAACAGGGAAGTGCGCAGGATGACCTGATCCATCACATTGGTACATTCCGGCAATAGGGTGTATATATCCTGAACGATTTGTTTTTTATATACTTCTAGTTGCGGGATATTAAATGCCCCCATCAACCGGGCGAGGTGATAAATGAGGATGGATGATTTTACATAATAGGGAGAAAGAAAAACCGGCGCTTTCATATACTCCCTGTTTTTCACCATGGAAGTTATTAATTGTAAAGTGGCGCTATCTTGTTGGGTGCGTGGTAAATTTTTACTGTACACAAAGTATAATACATTGCAATGCACGGCAAAATCAAAATCGGGTGTCATACGCAAACCCAGGTAGGTACTGTATGCCGGGATATCCCGGTAGCGCTTATACGTGGAAATGATTTTCCTTGATGGTTTATACAGGTTACTGGTTTCAATCATTCTTTTTTTCAGGCGGGCTGCTGTGCTGTCATCACTGTCATCTGTCATAAGGATCATTACGCTGTCATCCACATCTTCACCCTGGCCAAACACATTTTTCAGGTATTTGAAAATATAAGTATGCGGCATAATGGGGGAGAAGGTGGGCCAGAAATTATAAAAGGGTTCATTATTCTTATTCTTATAATACGGATACACGGTTTGAATTTGCTGCAACATTTGGGAAACAGTTGCTTTGTTTTCCCCATCCAGGGAGGGCAGCATATTTTTAAATGCGAAGGCAGCAATCGCGGTAAAGAATACATTGTTATCCGGTTGATAATTATGCGGGCCACCGCCACATTCCCGGAAGGTAGGAAACATGCCTTTGTAAAATTCTCCATCCGTGGTAACCTGCATGGCCGCTATATCCCGGATTAGGTCATGCATCAGGATGGAATCACTTGCCTGGGCACAAAGTGATCCGGACTTACATAAAATGACAATCAGGATGATCCAGCTTTTCATACACTTAATCTTTAGCTGTCCATTTTGGTAAGGTATAACAATAGTGCAGCCATTTCAAAAAATTTCGTGGTTTTTCCATATCGGTAATCAGGCGTTTCCGCTCTTCCTGCCACCAGTCAATGGGGCCGCCCTTTTCTTCCTGGTAGCGAACAAACTGATCCAGGGCTACCATGCTGCGTGCATTGATGGTATTTATTTTTACACAAAAATCCTGCTTGTCTTTTTCCGCAAATGGGAGGGCCATTATTTTTTTATTTTGCAGGGCAACGCGTGCCATAAAATCTTCCCTGAATTTTTTAAAATCCGCGCAGGTATTGATAAGGGTATAAATATTGTCGCGGACATCTTTATACAAATCAAAAATATCATTTCCCAACTGGTACAGGCTGCCAATATAAAAAAGAGTATCCAGCATTTGTGCATCGGCTGCTTCATCGAGGCATTGATGGTAAATGATAACAGAAACAGCGCCCTTGGTAAACGTAATGCGCCGGGTGACTTCTTCCGGGGTGGCACGGTCCGTTTGTTTGATGGTCTCCGCCTGTATTTCCAGTACATTTTTAGAGGCCTCCACATAGGCTTCCCGGTGTGGTACATGATCCAATAAATAACTTTGTATTTCTTTGGCCACATGAGACAGGAAGGTACTGGCCGTATAGGTTTGCGGGGAAAACGTGATCTGGCGAATAGCAGCTTCATCCAATTTATCTATATCAAACAGGTCATCACCAACCGGGGTAAGTATGCCAAAAAGCGTAGCTCGTTTCCGCTCGGCATCCGTTAATTTTTCTCCCCGTAATTTTTTATAACTGCTGCATAGAAAAGCGGTAATGAAGAGTCCATAATATTGCAGGATTTTGTGACGTTGCTCTTCAGAAAAGCGGCCATTATATTTTTCTTCCAGCTCGGCCAGGTAAGGTACCAGGAAAGCCTGGTTGAATTTTTTCTGTTGACGGATTTCCGAAAAAACATTCCAGGCGTTACGAAGCATACCTACGGCATTCATCTGTACTTTTTATTGGTATCAAACATACAAAAATTAAGGAGAAATGATAGAAAGGCCATGTGGAAAATGCAAAGTAAGGACCTATATCCGTTTAATTTTTTTGTTATGATCCCTGGTAAGAAATTTTCAGGATGCCCATAAATTCGTAGGATATGCACCGGACCCGATCAATGTATCAAGGCTACGTTTTACAATAGGCGCATCTTCTTTATAAGTAACTCCAAACCATTTCGCCGATGTGGGAATCACTTCTATCACACCACGACCGGATTGAATATAGGTATCCGCCATTTTAGGAATCAGGAATTCTGATTTCAGTTCCTGGCCCTGTGCCTGCAGGAATTTACCAAATTCTTCCGCACACAATTGAATATAGGCTGGATCAAAACAAAAGAAGTTCATACTGACAATGGTCGATGCCGGAAGCGGGTGTTCTCCATCCTGTTCTTCAAAAACAATTTCATTTTCTTTCCGAAAAATTTTCAATCGTTCCACTATTCCGGTCAATTGATTTTTTTCATTAACACTAATTATCCCGCGACTGACACTGCCATGGTCGCTCAGGGTATTCTCTAACTGATAACCAATAACGGCCATGTGCTTTGCATCACAATGTTGGCTGAGGAAAGTATAGGCTTTTGCGAAGGCATCCCTGCCATAAAAATCATCTGCATTAATAACAGCGAAAGGCCCGCTTACTGCATCGCGGGCGCATAAAACCGCATGGGCTGTGCCCCAGGGCTTTTCCCGATCCGGCCGGTACACATAATCCCCGGTGAAAGAATGTAATTCCTGGTACACATAACCGGTTTCTATTTTACCGTTTAATTTCGATTCGAATATGGCTTTAAATTTTTCTGCAAATTCTTCCCGGATAATAAAAATTACTTTTTTGAATCCTGCGTGGATGGCATCATAAATTGAATAATCCATAATGGTTTCCCCGGAAGGGCCGAATCCCTGTGTTTGTTTCATACTGCCATAACGGCTGGCCATCCCTGCTGCCAAAATTATCAAAGTCGGTTGCTGCATACAATCATTGCTGTTTCCTGCGAAGCTAAAGATTTCATTCAAATCATCCGAATTAAATTCGCAACATGAAACCTGTTTTGCCGGTTGATATTGATAAAATTTTTATTCAATCCCTGTTTACAAAAAAAGAAAAGGAACAGCATGGCCTTACGATAGATGTATTGCGGCTGGATGTTATGCATCCGGTGATCAGTGGCAATAAATATTTTAAATTAGTGCCCTGGTTAGAGCAGGCTGTTCGGCAGCAAGCCACCCATATCGGCACGTTTGGCGGCGCTTATTCCAATCACCTGGTAGCAACGGCAAATGCCTGCCATCATTTGCAAATTCCATTCACCGGGATTATTCGGGGAGAAGAGCCGGCTTCCTTAAGTCCGGCCTTGCAGGATGCTGTTTCGTATGGCATGAAAATGGTTTTTGTTTCGCGAAGTACCTACCGGGATAAAGAAAAAATCAGGCAACAATTCCCTGCAATTTTCTGGATTGATGAAGGAGGCTATGGCCAGCCTGGAGCAGCAGGCGCTGCCGGCATGCTTGCCTGCGTGCCGGATGCAGCGCACTATACGCATATCATTTGTGCCGTGGGTACGGGCACCATGATGGCCGGTTTATTAAATGCAGCTGCACCAACCCAGGAAGTCATCGGAATATCCGTGATGAAAAATAATTTCTCGCTGGAAAATAATATCCGGCAACTATTGGCACCGGTTTTACAACACCGAAAAATAAATTTGAAACATAGTTTTCACTTCGGGGGCTATGCCAAACATCCGCCGGCGCTGCTTGCTTATATGAACAAGGTATGGGAAAAATATGGCCTGCCATTGGATATTGTTTATACCGGTAAAGCGTTTTATGCCCTGGAACAATTGGTTGAAAAAAATTATTTTCCAACGAACAGCCGCCTGTTGTTTATTCATAGCGGGGGCTTGCAGGGCAACCGTTCTTTGCCGCCACATACCTTACAATTTTAATAACAACCGGGATAGTATATTTGCGCAAAATTTATTTTCCTCTCATGTGTTACCGGATACCCCTGTTGATTTTCCTGCTTGGTTTGTTATGTAATTTTTCCTACGCACAGCATTACCTGCCGGATTATGCGGTGGAGGACCTGGGGAATAACCATATCCGCATTAGTTGGCAAAATCCATATGGCAATAATTGTATCCAACTGAATGTGCAACGCTCGTACGACAATAAATTTTTTACTACTGTCTTTTCCACTCCGTCACCTGAATTACCGCAAAATGGTTTTATAGATACACGTACCGGGAGCAGTACCCTGTATTATCGCATCTTTTATGTATTGGGAAACAGTACCTATTATTTTACCCCGGTGAAGATTGCCGGGGCCGGTTATGCCACTGATCCTGTCGTGGATATGCAGGATGAAAAACAAATCATCACTGTATTATTTGAGGATACAGTACTGGCAAAACTGAACTATCCCGATTATAAACATTTCCGGGATTCCATAATTACACAGACGCGTGATAGTTTATTTACCATTAACCAGGATGAAGTTTTATTGAAATTATTTGATCCGGGTAGCACCTGGGTACCTTCCAAATATGTTTTTACCAATCTTAATGGATATGTGGAAGTGGATCTGCCGGAAGCCGGGTACAAAACATTTAAGATCGTCTTCTTTGATGCAGACGGGAAAAAATTATTTACCATAAATCATGTAAAAGACACCCGTTTATTATTGGATAAAGCAAATTTCATTCATGCCGGCTGGTTTAATTTCCAGCTATATGAAAATGGCAACCTGAAGGAACGGAATAAAGTATTATTGCAAAAAGATTTTTAAGCAGATAGTCGTATGCCTGGCCGTTCTACCCGATTGCCGGTATCCTGTCTTCTCTTTCTAAACGGACATTGAAAACCTGTTCAAAATAAAACTGCATTTTTTCTTTTACCTCTTCTATGGATACGTCCCTGTTTAATTCTTTTTGGAGCGAGGTTACTTTTTTATGTTGGATACCACAGGGAATAATAAAATCAAAGTAATGCAAACTGTTGATTACATTCAGGGCAAGTCCATGCATCGTTACCCAGCGGCTGCTGCGAATACCCATCGCACAAATCTTCCGGGCTTTTGTAAGAACTGCCGGCTCCAGCCAAACACCGGTTTCGCCTTTACTGCGATCACCAGACAAGCCATAATCACGTAATAAACGAATCACGACTTCTTCCAGGCTGTTCAGGTACCAGCTTATATCGGTTTTGAATTGTGCAAGGTCCAAAATAGGATAGGCCACTAACTGGCCGGGGCCATGAAAAGTGATATCGCCGCCGCGGTTGGTATGCACATAGTCAATGCCCATTTTCGTGCGTACATCATCACCGATTAACACATGCAGGGCATTGCCATTGCGGCCCAATGTATAAACCGGCGGATGCTCGGTAAAGAGTAAATAACCGGCTTCTTCTTTATTTTCCGTTTTGTTACGGATGACCTGTTGCAATAATGTCTCCTGCAAATCCCATACTTCCTGGTAAGGTTTCAAACCAAGATCTGCAAAACAGATTGTTTTTTTCATGGCTCGCAAAGATAAATTAATTGCCGTTTTATTTATCCTGTATAAATAGGGTAATGAGATATTGGATTACACAACGGCAACGATTTTTTATTTCATCTTTTTCCCCGCTCACTCTTTCAATAATTTTAAATGACTGTTTTTGCCATCCTGGTTTACGTGGATGTAATAAGCACCTGGTGCCAATGTTTGCAGATCGAGTTGAATGGTACTACCTGCTGCAAAATCTTTTTGCAGGACAAGCCGGCCCTGCATATCCCGTACACGAACTTGTACCGGGTTGTCTTTGCGCAGGCCGGTAATGGTAACGAGTTTGCGGGCAGGATTGGGATAGAGGCCAATGCTGCCGGCTGTTTCCATTTCTATTTTTACAATAGCGCTAAAGCTATGGCTGCCATTGCCGGCATTCTCGCGGATACGGTAGTAATTGGTACCACTGAGCGGGTGGTTATCGATATAGCTGTACACATGAGCGCCGGTACCACCCTGTGCGGGTACAGTAGCCAGGTCTGTAAAGCTGGCTGCATTGCCACTACGCTGCACGGTGAAAGAGGCCGTATTGTTTTCATGTAGTGTTTGCCAGGAAAGGGTGATGGTATTTTGCTCCTGCACGGCTTTCAGGTCTTTGAAATTTGTTGCGAGTACATTATCGCCATTGAAGCGGGCGGTTAATAATCGTTGATTAGAATATCCGCCTATGATAATTTTCCCATCCTCCTCCAGGAAGCCGGCTTTACAGGCAATGGAATAATTCCCGTTGGTAGTTACCTGCATACCATTGACGGCAAATGAGGGGTCCAGCGTACCATCGTCAAGGAAACGTAGTAGCAGCATAGGATCTGTACCCACCACATTATCCTGGGCTGTTGCACCTGCAATGAGTTTACCATCCGGTTGCATGAGCAGGGTATTGATCACGGAGAAATGCCCGGGATAGGACATGGTTACTGCTCCACTGTCACCATAGGTTTCATCCAGGCTGCCATCGGTATTGAACCGGACTAACCCCATATCATAAATAAAATCATTGTAATCACCCTGCTGCCCACCGCCGATAATTTTACCATCCGGTTGCACGGCTATTGCCTTTAATTCATTGGCCCAATCAACTTCTCCTTTATCGGGGCCAAATCGATAAGTAGCAAGCCCGTTTTCCCCAAAGTTATTGTCAATCTGCCCATCTGGTTGAAAACATAAAACGTAGTATAACGGTGTTGCATTAAATAAACCGTATGTACCACCTACAAATATTTTACCATCATTATTAATAGCAAGAGCCGGCGCAAGTATTGCTTTGTCGAAAGTATAAAGCGCTACCCCGTTTTCCCCAAAACTGCTATCCAGTGTTCCATCAGGATTAAAACGTGCCACAAATGGCCAATAGGAAACAGCATCGTTATTACTGGTTTCACCAGATACCAGGATTTTCCCATCCGGTTGTATTACCATGGCATTGGTACGATCATTACTTTTAATATCCAGCGTGGCTACTCCATTTTTTGTAATGCCGTTACCAAAAGTACTATCAAGGCTGCCATCTGGTTTAAGAGCCATCAGTATGATATCAAAATTTTCAGGAGATACCGGTAAATACCAGCTTGCAAAAAGAATCCGATGATTGGTTGTTTCCGCTATTGCTTTGGGATCGCCAAGTACCTGTCCATATTGAAGTACCAAATGACCCATTACACCAAAAGATTCATCTAATGATCCATCTTCATTATATCTTTCCATTAGAGGATTGCCGAAAAGGCCGGCAGTAATTACTTTTTTATCCTGTTGTACTGTTGTTGTGTTGCATCCGGCTGGGTTCACGGAAGATATCATTCCGGTACCGTTGAAAGTGAGATCAAGGTATCCGGGTTGTGTATAGCCATTTTGTGGAAACAGTAAACTTATACTCCCTACTATGAAAACTATCCGGTAAATTAATTGTTTCATTTTTTTTTGCTTTAGATATATTGAAGAAAATTATTTTTATAATGGTCCGCAGGATTGATTTTGGGTGCAATTGCTGTTATTAGCAAGTGTATCACAGTTATGCCTGTAATTTTCACATTCGACAAACTTATCCGTACCTTTTAAACTCCCTAATAAATCATTCATCTTTAACTGGAAATAGCAACAGGTTCTTTGAACCATGTACCGGTTTCCCATTATTCCATTTTTTCACCGCTCACTCCTTCAATAATTTTAAATGACTGTTTTTACCATCCAGGTTTACGTGAATGTAATAACAACAAATTTTTTATAAACCAGATTTCAAGACAAAATTAAAATTTGTAAAGTGAAATATCATTGATCGTGGTACAAGATTTTGAAGTATTAGTTAAATCAGTTTTGGGGCATCAAAACGATATTTTTTATTCAATATGTTATAATACCCGCTAAGAAATATTTTGCAGTTATTTTTGCGGTACATGTCGGTAGAAAAGGAGCAGCCATCAGTGGCAGATAATAATGAAGCCTTGTATGAGCGGAAATCGGTAACCGTACCGGCCGGCCAGGAAGCTATGCGCATTGATAAATGGATGCAACTGCAACTTCAGAAAATAAGTCGCAATAAAATCCAGCATGCTATTGAAGATGGTTTCCTTACCGTTAACGGGGAAAAAGTAAAGTCGAATTATAAAATAAAACCCGGGGATACGATTCTTTTATTAAGCTATACACCGGGAGGGTCTGAAATAATCGAACCGGAAAATATTCCCCTGCGGATTGTGTATGAGGATGCCGATGTGTTGGTGCTGAATAAACCCGCCGGAATGGTAGTGCACCCAGGAGTGGGCAATTTTACCGGCACGTTATTAAATGGCATTGCCGGTTATTTTTTAGAACAAAACCCCGACCTGAATGAAGATGTACTGCCGCGTTATGGCCTGGTGCATCGCATTGATAAAAATACTACCGGCCTGTTGGTGGTGGCAAAAAAAGGAGATGCGGCTGCACATCTTGCCAGGCAATTTTTTAATCACACTATTCAACGTCATTACCTTGCAGTTACCTGGGGGGATTTTAAAGAAACTTCCGGGACCATTACCACCAAAATTGCACGACACCCGCGTTTCCGAAAAATGTTTGATGCTTTTCCCCCGGATGAAGATACGGGTAAGCTGGCCATAACCCATTACCAGGTACTGGAGCAATTCAACTATGTAAGCCTGGTGCAATGTACCCTGGAGACCGGCCGCACCCACCAGATACGCGTTCACATGAAACATATTGGCCACACATTGTTTAATGATGCGGAATATGGAGGGGACAAAATCCTGAAAGGCACGGTGCATGCACGCTATAAACAATTTGTTGAAAATTGTTTTGCCCTTTGCCCACGTTGTGCGCTGCATGCCCGGACACTGGGTTTTATTCATCCACGTACCGGGGAGGCTATGTTTTTTGAAGCGCCCCTGCCGGAAGATATGCAGGCATTGATAGAAAAATGGCGACACTATAGCCAACCGAAATGAACGTAGTAAAGCCGGTAAATAGGGGATTATCGCTTTACAATTTTAATTCTAATCCCGTGCTGAAATCGTAATTATATTTTGGCGCATTGCCGGCCGGAACGGCATCGTATTGATAGGTCCATTTAATATTCACGGATAATTTTTTGCCGGTGGCAATATTTACATTCAGCACATTATAGAGATGATAATCCCGGAAATTATTCAGCAACGGTTGATAATAGGTGGTGGAGGTAATCTCCGTTTTTTCTGCAGGTATAAATGTAAACGATACATAACTGCTGTTGCGGAATTCATTCAGTACATGCGGATTGTTTGTCTCCTTATCCCGTTCATACATAAGCAGGGCAGCCGCATAGAGGCGCCAATTCTTTTTCCCCAGGATCTTAAAACGCGGGCCGGTGCCCAAGAGGAAACGGGATTGAATATTAATAATGGTATTTTGCTGCAATTGGCTGAACGCTTCCCATCGCACTACTTTACCGAGCTTATGATTATACCTGAAATGCAGGAAACCATTATCAATAAACGATTGGCCATTGCCTTTTAAAAAACCGTAATTACCTAATAACAAATACAGGTCTTTGGTATTTTGATATTGCACATGTGCCCCGGCATTTATATAAAACACTTCCGTGCCATAATTGGACAAGGATATATTTCCGGTAAGGCTACCACTCCATACCGTACTATCCCGGTGAAAACGTTCCACTTCCATATCCACAATTTGCGCCCTGGCAGGAAAATGACATAGCAAGAGACAAAGCAGGCAGCCGGGAATGAGATACCTCTGCCGCAGGTTTTGGTTTTTACGTAGCATAAGTTGGTTCGTCAAATTTATCACAGGTAAAAAATTGCCTGGCAGCTTTTATAAAAAATGTTTTTCCGTTTTTAAAAGGAACTGCAGGTTCTTGTCGTAAATATAGTATTTCCACCTGATTTATTTCTACGACACCTGCCCGGCACAGTTTATCCACCGCTTTCTACTTATCCCGTAACAATAATTACCTTTGCGGACATTAATAAATTAACATGATCCGAATTGGTGTTTTTGGAGTAGGCCATTTAGGAAAATTTCATCTTAATAATTGGAAAGAAATTGCAACAGCCGAGTTAGTTGGTTTCTATGATCCTCATGCGGATACAGCGGAGCAAATAGAAGCACAATACGGGTTGCGCCGTTTTTTATCTGCAGAAGAATTAATGGACCAGGTGGATGCTGCAGATATTGTGGCCCCGACGGATAAGCATTTTGAATTGGTAGAAATGGCCATTCGAAAAGGCCGGCATGTGTTCGTGGAGAAGCCATTGGCCAATACCATGGAGGAAGCCAGGCAGATCGTAAAGATGGCCAAAGAGGCGGGTATAAAAATACAGGTGGGCCATGTAGAAAGATTTAACCCGGCTTACCTGGCATTGAAAGAGACTTCACTGAACCCGATGTTTATAGAAGTGCATCGCCTGGCACAATTCAATCCCCGCGGTACCGAAGTGAGCGTGATCCTCGACCTGATGATCCATGATATTGATATCGTGTTGAGCCTGGTGAAAAGTGATGTGAAAAATGTATATGCCAGTGGAGTGGCTGTGATGACCGATACACCGGATATTGCGAATGTGCGGATTGAATTTAATAATGGTTGTGTAGCTAATTTGACCAGCAGCCGCATAAGTATGAAAAAAATGCGGAAGATGCGTTTGTTTCAAAAAGATGCATATATCGGTATTGATTTCCTGGAGAAAAAAACCGAGATCATCCGGCTCAAAGAAGAAGGAGATACAGAGAATGATTTTTCTTTTGACCTGGAAACACCGCATGGGAAAAAGACCATAGTCATTGCCAATCCGGCAACGCACCCGGTGAATGCCATCTTTGAAGAGTTGCACGCATTTGTGGAAGCAATAGAAATGAATAAACCCACTGCCGTAACGGAAATAGATGGCTTACTGGCGATGGAAGTGGCCCATTTGATTTTACAAAAAATCAGCCAGGCACACCTGAAAATGTAGTAGAAAAAATAGAACAGGAGGCAACTTTCCTTCAACCTGAAAATGTATGTCACCCGAACTGCAAATCATACCTGCTGCCCAAATTGACAATGCCCGCTGGGATGAGTGCATAGCGCAGAGTTCCGCTGATTGTATTTATGCCAAATCATTTTATCTCCATCATTTGGCCGATCAGTGGCATGGTATCATCTTCAGTGATTATACTGCAGTCATGCCGGTTCCCTGGCGGAAAAAATGGGGCATCCGGTATGCATACCAGGTCCCGTTTGTGCAGCAACTGGGCTTGTTTGGTGAATGGGATGAGGCATTGTTGCAAATGTTTGTCCATTCATTACAGTCTTTTTGCCGTTATGGGGATTATGCATTTCATTCATCGAATGGCTTACCTGGAAGGGATTGTCAATGGCAAAATAATTTTGTACTGGATCTTTCTACTCCTTACCCGGATATTAAAAAAAACTATAAAACCGACCTGTTGCAAAACCTGCGGAAAGCAGCTAATCATGCACTGACCTACCAGCCGACGAGTAAAGAAAAAGCGATTGATTTATTTTTTGATTTATACCGGGCACGTACCCCGCATGTGTCATCCACCAGTTTTTATCGTTTCAAAACCTTATGTGATTTTTTACAGGAATCTCAAAAGATTATTTGCCGGGAAGTATGCACAGCTTCCGGGGAAACACAGGCCATCATTTTATTATTGCAGGATGCAAACCGGTTGTATAATATGATGAATAGTACACCGGCTGAAGGCCGGAAAATAGCAGCCAATCATTTCCTGGTAGATGCCGTGATACAGGAGTTCTCGGGAAGCAGCCTGCTGCTTGATTTTGAGGGCTCTGATATACCCGGTATTAAAAATTTTTATGAAAATTTCGGTGCAGTGAATGAACCCTATGGCCATTGGTTGTACAACTGTTTACCCTGGCCTATCCGGCTGTTCAAGAAGTAAGCTTACAATACTATAAACCATTAATCACTGAGATGGTATTCTTTATTTAAAAGGGTAATCAAATTTGCCACCTGAATTTTTTGCGCTTTCATAAAACGGATCTCCCCAAAGAAACTGGCTTTACGCTGGTGCAAATAATAGATCAGCAGGTTTATTTTTTCCGGGTCATGATTGCGTAGTTGAGGATTGCCCGGGACTTTCTTTAAATAATTTTTAGAACCCATGGCATATGCTTTTTCATTAAATGGAGTCGTGTCCTGTGTTACCAACATTTTATCAAAAACCCGTGCATCAAATAAACTCCCGATCAGGGGATAGGCACGGTCATTTTCTCTTAATTGTAAATTGTAGAGATCTACATATTGTTCTTTTAGTTTTTCATAATTCATCAAACCGTCAATGACATTTTGTTTGCGTATCAGCCGGAAATTCCCGGAATTCTTCAGTTCCAGGATGGTATTGTCATTGGGTTCAAAGCTGCCGACACGTGTGGCGATGCGGGCCAGGTAATACATATCACCACCGCGGGTAGTGGGGCCGGGGGTTTGCAATAAATGCATGAGCGTATCGAAATCATCCATCCGCGCATAGAGGGCCGGGATCCAGGTATTCAGATTAACCGTATCTGAAACTAAATTTTTCTTCAATTCAATGATATATTCTTTTTCCGATTGATGATCGTAAATGGATTCCCGTAAACTCTCTGCGAGGAAACCTAATGACACGGCTAAAAAAATCATGAGGAATTCCAGGAAATAATCTTTGAAGGTTTTGGCTTCATGCACCGATTCCGTATGATGATGTACTTCCATAATTTAGGCAATAACCATTTTCACGAAAATAAGGACTTCGGGGAAATTCGTTGATAGAAATTCTCCTGAACATACAAAGCGTTTTATTTGTTGGGCACTGTTATAAATTTCCTTTCGGGCAGCAGCAGGGCCACGAGATGACCCATCCCCGGGATATCACTATACACGCAGCCTGCATCGATATTGATACAGTTTCCCTGTTGTGCTAAAATATAGTGTAACGGTTTAGGTGTATGGCCATGCACTAAGGTCATTTTTCCTAAACGGTTTTGTTGCGGATGAAAATCACGGATCCAAAGCATTGCCGCTTTATCCTGGAAAATATCCGGTGTCGTAAAATTCAGGCCGGCATGAACAAAAATAAAGGCCTCCTGCTGAATGAAGTATTTTGTGTCCCGGAAAAAGTCGAGGTAAGCAGGCGGTAATTCTAAAAAGGATTTTATGTTAAAACTTTGCAGTGTTGCACGGCCACCGTTATTCAACCACATTGCATAATTCTCTTTGCCAAATACCGATGCCATCAACATTTCTTCGTGGTTGCCCCGTAATGTATGAAGCTGGTAGCCATCGGCCCGCAATGCAAGCAGGGTATCGATTACACCTTTGCTATCAGGCCCACGGTCAATATAATCACCTAACACATAAATGGCATCTTCCCGCGTGATGGCTAATTCTTCAAAGAGTAATTTTCGAAATGGTTTATTACAGCCATGAATATCTCCAATCGCTATTGTTCTTCCCACATCAACAATTTAAACAGTAAGGTAAAGAAAATATTAAATAAACGGAAGAAGCGGTGGTAAGAATTAAAAGGATTTTACAATGCCTGTTTTTTATAACTCAATAATTTAATACGACACCGGCACCAAATCCCATATCGCTGTCATAATGTGTGCGGATACTCAGGTTTCTTGTAACGATATATTTCAGGTCGGCCATATATTCCAAATCGGTATTGACCATAAAACCTGCGCGCAATCTTTTTGAAACAGGAATATCTTCCCGCATTAACTGTAGCCGCACAATGCCATCATGATACACTTCAGCCTGGAAATTGACCAGCATGGGCAGGAGATAATTAAAGCCAAGGCTCAAAGCAGCCCGGTTATCTTTTTCATTCGTTTGGCCGAAAAGGTTTTTTTCATGTTCATCCATGCCCATCTTGCGATAGCGCCAGTCAAAGCCGATGAATGGCATGAACCATTGCATCCGGTCAACATAGCGGCCTATATGGGTTTCCGTTTCATAGCCATGCATGGAATTATATCCTAACCGCCATTCCATACCGATACTCCATCTTGTATTTTGCAGCATCATTTCACCATCATTGCCATTAGTGGCAAAATCATTTTGTATCATGAAATGCATCATATTACTTTCTCGCTGCAACATTTTATAATCCTTTGCTTTGTTGGGCAAATACGGGTTCTGATAATCGCCTACTGCAAATACCCGGTTCATCCCTGCCATCATGTGGTATAAAATATGGCAATGAAAAAACCAATCTCCTTCTTTGTTGGCGAGAAATTCAATCGTATCAGTTTCCATCGGCATGATGTCGAGCACACTCTTGAGCGGTGAATAATCTCCATGCCCGTTCAATACCCTGAAATCAAAACCATGCAGGTGCATAGGGTGCCGCATCATTGAGTTGTTGTATAAAATGATGCGTAAAATTTCACCCTGCTTCACCGGGATTTTATCCGTTTCAGCAAGCACTTTATTATCCATGCTCCACACATACCGGTTCATATTTCCTGTCAGTGTAAATTTTAATTCTTTTACCGGCGCATCTTCCGGCAGCGTAGTTTTTTGCGGTGATTGAATCATTGCATAATGCAGTGTAACGATTTCTCCAGGCATTGCCTGGTGGAGATTATTTTCTTCGCTATGCTTACCATGCATCTCTTCACCGGTAATTTCAGGATACATCACCGTATTCATATCCATTTGTTGCAGGCTCATACGCATGCCCATATCATCCATGTCACCATTCATCTTCATCATATCATTCATCATCTTCATGCCTTCGAAATATTTCAGGTGGGGCATATCACCAACCTGTTGTTTTACCCCGTTACCAAGAAAATAACTCGCCGATTGGGTACGGTCTTCCGTAGTTGCCATCAATTCGTAAGACTTATTGTTGCCTGGTATCGTTACAACAATATCATACGTTTCAGAAACTGCAATGATGAGCCTGTCCACATCTACAGGCACCATATCATTGCCATCATTTGCTACAACCGTAATTTTCCCACCTGCATACCTAAGCCAGAAATAGGAGGATGCACCCCCATTTGAAATTCTTAAACGGATTTTATCACCTGCTTTGAGTGGTTTACCATTGATGCTATCTAACTGCGTACTATTTTTTCCGTTCAGCAAAACTTTATCATAATACACATCACTCACATCCATTGCCAGCATCCGTTTCCATTCGTTGGTGAGTTTGGTTTTGAAATTGCCGCTGCGGATGGCTTCGGCATAACTTTGCGTAGCGCCTTTTTTTATCGCAAACCAATCACTTGCATTATGCAACATGCGGTGTACATTATCAGGGTTAAGATTTGTCCATTCACTGATGATGAGTGGTACTGTTGGTAAATCATCAATCCCTTTTCTGAATGTTGTATCATCCTGTCGTTTGTGAATTACAAAATTTCCATACATGCCTATCTGTTCCTGCAAACCGGAATGTGAGTGGTACCAATGCGTACCGTTTTGAATGATGGGAAAACGATAGGTATAAGTTTCACCAGGATGAATGGGTTGTTGTGTGAGATAAGGCACACCATCTTCTTTGTTGGGGACAAATACGCCATGCCAATGCAGTGACGTGTTTTCATGTAATAAATTATGCACTACAATTTCCGCCGTATCACCTTCTGTAAATTCAAGTGCAGGCATGGGAATTTGCCCGTTTACGGCTATGGCCCGTTTTACTTTACCGGCATAATTGACGATAGTATCTTTTACATACAAATCATAATGGACCAGTTTTTGGGCAATACAAATTTGAAATGTAAAAAGTGCCGCAAGCAGTAGCGGCACTTTTCTTATGAATAAAATATGATTTCCTTTAATTTGGTTTCTCATTCGTAGTATAAATAGAAGGTCCGGCAATATCAGTTTTAATTTTATTCTTTCGTTTCAACCACTTTCCCGCAGGCAAGCATCGCTGATCCGTAATAAGGGTTTTTAATATCTTTTTCTGTACTCAGCCAATAGCCTTTTTTCATGGGGCAATACTGGTAATAAACAGGTTGGCTAACGGTTTCAGCACTTTTAACGACAGTCCACATGGCTGTAGAAACATCATTGAAAGCGGCCCGCTGGCTTTTCAGGTCGTTTGCTGCATTCAGTATTTCGGTAGCTTTCAGCAGATTTGCTTTCTGAGCAAACTCTGATTCACTTTTTACGGCTTTGTAAAAAGTATGGATGGCATCTGTAGCTGCTGTATTGTCGCTTTGTACTAAGGCGTTTTTAACGCTGATGTATTTGTTTAATAAGTTTCCTGTATTTTGGGCAAATGCTGCATGTCCAAACAGCATGATGGCTACCGCAAAAATTGATTTTTTCATGTTGATGTATTTATAATTTACAATGTTAATATATCGGCTCGATTTTATAACCTGCATTTTTGATAATTTTTACCACCTGTTCTTCATTTATTCCATTTGAATGTACGGTCAGTATTTTGTCTTTGTTGCTTGTATCAACGTTCCACCCGGTAATGCCTTCAACATTATCGAGGTGGGGTTTTACAATCGCAACACAACCGCTGCAATTTATATTTGTTTTGAATTTTAAATCCTGATTTTTATTTTCCATAACATTGATTTTTATCATACAAAGTTGATGAAACTTCGCTGCAGATTTGTTACACAATTCCTGTTTTGATTTGTAAAATTTATTGTTGAATTATCCCAAATTTATTTTTCCCATTTCAGTCTCAGGCTATTGCTTACCACACTTACACTGCTCAATGCCATAGCTGCTCCGGCAATCATCGGGTTGAGCATGAAACCGTTTATAGGAAATAGTATTCCTGCTGCGACCGGAATGCCTATGAGGTTATAAATAAATGCCCAGAACAAATTTTGTTTGATGGTAGCAACTGTTTGTTTGGATAAACGGATTGCCTGTGGTATTTTATCCAGGTCGGAAGAGATGATGGTCATCTTGGCAACATCCATTGCAATGTCGCTCCCTTTACCCATCGCAATACTCACATCGGCTGTTGCCAATGCAGTGCTGTCATTGATACCATCACCAACCATCGCTACTATTTTACCCTGTAGTTGTAATTGCTTAATAAATTCAGCCTTATGCTGTGGTAATACTTCTGCCTGGTAATGACGAATGCCCACCTCCTTTGCAATTGCTTTTGCAGTGGCTTCATTATCTCCTGTGAGCATGTACAATTCAATATCCATATCCTGCAATGCACGGATTGCTTTTGCAGAAGTTGCTTTTATCTTATCTGAAACAGCTAAGACAGATAAAGCTTTTTTACTATCAGCAAACCATATCACCGTTTTTGATTCCTTGCTCCATTTACTTGCATATTGCAACAAATCAACTGATATGATGATTTTATTTTCTTCTAATAAATTTTTATTACCTGCATAATATATTTCCTGATTGTAGGAGGCGCTTACACCTTTTCCTGTGATGCTTACAAAGTTTGTCAGCACAACCGTTTGTTCATCTTCAAAATATTTTACTATCGCTTCAGCCAATGGATGCTCTGATTGTTTCTCTAAACTGTATAAAATCTGCTTCGTTGTTTCATCATTGTTCAACCATTGGATACCGGTGACCTGTGGTTTACCCTCGGTGATAGTTCCGGTCTTGTCCAACACGATGGCATTTACTTTTTTTGCCAGTTCTAAACTTTCTGCATCTTTTATCAATATACCTTTTTCAGCACCTTTACCCACGCCAACCATGATAGCTGTTGGTGTTGCCAAACCCAATGCACAAGGACAGGCAATAACTAAAACGGTAACTGCTGCGAGTAAGCCCTGCACAATTCCATTATCTCCACCCAGTATAAACCATGTAATAAATGTGAGTACAGCTATACCGATTACAACAGGTACAAAAATGCCTGCAATTTTATCCACCAGTTTTTGTACAGGCGCTTTACTTCCCTGTGCATCCTGCACCATTTTTATGATATGTGCCAGCATGGTTTCTTTGCCCACCTTCACTGCTTTAAAACGGAAACTCCCTTTTTGATTAATGGTACCTGCAAAAACTTTTTCATCTTCCTGTTTCAACACAGGAACCGGCTCGCCACTTAACATGCTTTCATCCACATAAGAATTTCCGGAGATAACAATTCCATCCACTGCAATTTTTTCACCGGGCTTCACGAGAATGACATCACCCGGGTTTACATCTTCAATGGCTGTTTGTTTTTCTGTTCCATCCGGCTGAATAATTAAAACAGTTTTGGGTTGCAGGCCAATTAATTTTTTAATGGCTGTTGAAGTATTTCCTTTTGCTTTTTCTTCCAATAGTTTTCCCAAAAGAATAAATGCAATTACAACAGATGCTGCTTCAAAATATACATGTGCTTCTAATCCCCGTGATTGCCAGAACTGCGGCAACAGCATATTGAACACACTGAAAAAATAAGCAATACCTGTGCTCAATGCCACCAATGTATCCATATTGGCAGAGCGGTGTTTTGCCTGCTTCCATGCATTGATAAAAAAATCTTTGCCTAACCAAAGAACAACCGGTGTGGCAAATACCCACATGATTTCATTGGCATAAGGGATATGCATAAAAAACATTCCAATCAAAACAACCGGAATGGATAATAGTACAGACCAGGTTGTTTTTCTTTTCAGCGCTTTAAATTTTTTTTCATGAATGGCTTCCAGGGTTTCATTTTGGGTATTTTCATCTTCCAGCAATAAGTCATAACCGATAGACTGTACTGCTTTTTGCAATGCTTCGGGATTGGTCATGTTGGGTAAGTATTCAACCATAAGAGTGGCTGTTGCAAAATTGACGGAAGCTGATACAACTCCTTTTGTATTTTTTACCATGCTTTCCACACTCACAGCGCAGGAAGCACAAGTCATGTTCAAAACAGGGAAGGTTTTTTTTATAGTAGAAACGCCATAACCTAAATCTTTGATGGCTTTCACGGCTGATGCAACAGAAGCATCATCATCAACAGTGATGACAGCCCTGCGGTTGTTGAGTTCCACTTTATGACTTTCTATACCTTTCACCTGCGACAAACCTTTGTCTACAATCAGGGAGCAATGTTCGCTTTCTACATTTTCAAGTGGAAGAAAAATTGTTTCATTTTTGTTAGATGCCATTGTAGTAAAATTTAAGACTACAAAGTTCACTACAATAGGGAAGGGGATTGTTACGGTTTTATGGAATTGATTTGTAAGATTTACACGTTAGCTGGGATTTGCTTTTCCGTGTCGTAATAGTGATAGGCAGCTACCAATATTTTAAGTTATAAAAGATCAGTCGTTTTGAAGGGTTCTAAAACTCAGTTTATTTTTTCCAGTCAGCTTCCGTCAATACAGGATTGATAGTGATGGAAGAATAGGTAATTGTATATGATTCTTTACCTCGTTTTTCTTTGGTTGAAAACGGTAATAAAATACCGTTAACAGAACGGAAATCTGTAAAATTACTACTCTGGACGATACCATTTTGTTTGGACACTTCTCCTGACAACCGGTTTTTTGCATCAAATATCCATGCGTATTCCTGCCCGTTGATTCGGACCAGTACGGAATGCATACCATCATTTTCATCTTTTAATTTTAGAATGGTAATATTTTTCAACAAATCTGTGCGCAAGCCTAAAATACCTGTTTTCAGGATGGATTTTAGTTCATTAATACGCGATCCCGGAAGAGGAGCGGTTTTACCGTTTGCCCAATGCCAGCCAGTATTTCCTTCTAATTGGTCTATGGCATTGCGTTGTCCATTTGTATAAAATTCAACGCGTATTTTTTGATTTACCAGGTCAAGCAGCATGATAAACCCGGTAGTGCCGGCAGTCCCTTGTAAACGGGCTGTTTTCATATTATCTAATGCTTTACCACCATGCATTTCGTGCGCATTTTGCAAGATGGAAATAGCAGTTGTTTCACTTTCAGTATTTTCTTCCTTATTGTTTATGGAGTTATCGCTATTTTGATTTGTTGTTTCCTGCTCATTATCTGTTTTTACTTCATAATAAATGCTGCCGTTGATCAGGGCCATTCCCGTTTTGCCCGGGCTGAAGAAAAAACTCCTGGTTATTGACTTTCCATCCTTATAATGCAGGGCCAGCACACTTTGTCTTATACTGTATTCACCATCTCCTTTGAATGAAGTGGTGCTACCATGTGTATATATATCGCTCACTACAGATGCGGAGCCAAAGGACGAATGGCTGAAATGCCCTTTGCCATCGAAAGTAAGATAGTTGCGGCCTGTACCTCCGGCATAAGGTAAACCTGTGCCAATGCCTCCACCACCTGAAGCAGTAATAAAATTAAAACTGATCGCAGGTATAGAATTTACTATATCGAATTTAAAAAGTGAATAGCTGCCATCAAACAAGTAGCCATCCGGTTGGATGGTCATCTTATTTATTTTACCTGTGTTGCTATATTTTAAAGTCAATTCATTTCCATTTATTGTATATGTACCGTTCACTTTTGTTTGCCAATCGGGCTTTTCCAATTCATCGCAGAAGCTACCATCGGGGCGGAAATAAAATGAATAGTCATATCGTTGCATACCATACGGAGAATATAAGAAATCACTACCAGCATATACACCGTTCAATTTAGCCTGCGATGAACAATTTAACGTGATACAACACAACAAGGGTGACAATAAAAACACCAACCGACGCATCATGACTTTATCATTGTTGAAGTATTTCAAACAATATCAAAATTTAAGCCATAGTTTAAAGAAGTTTTATATTGGACAAAGATTTTTCCTGCATGAAAATTCGCTGATGCTCTATCTCCAGGAATTTGTGCAAATGCCACCGGGTCGTACTTAAATTGAATTAATCACCTGGTGGCTTCCCCTGTTGAAATTAAATCTTTCCGGGATTTATAATTTTTCAAGCATAATTGTTTTCTTATTGTTACCCAACATGACTTCAACCAGGTAATTCCCTGCTTTCCATCCTTCGCCAAACGAAATTGAGCTGTTCACATTTTTAAATTGTTGTATAAGTTTTCCCTGCATATCAAAAATCCTTACTTGTGCGGGTTTCGAATTACCTAAAATTGAAAGCATAAATGTAGATGCACTTGGATTGGGCCTTACCTGGATGGAAAATCCGGATAAACCCTGATCATGCAATAATGCTTGTTGTGCGTTAATGGATAATAAACTATCCGATATAGTTGAAGCACCGGAAGACAGGCCTTGCCCATTTTTAGATTGATTATTTGTTTTATTTAAAATTGATTTATTCAAATTATTAGGTGGTGAATAGATATCGGTTCCATTGGATAACCAATCTAAACTAAATCGTACAAAATACATATCATAAATATCTCCGTATTCACCATTTTCATAATATAAGCCAATGGTGCCATCCGGGAGAATGGTTAGGCTGGAGTATGCAGAAGCGCCCGGAAAAATAGTTTTTTGAATTGGCCAGGTTACTCCTTCATCGGTACTCATTAATACAGATACATTTTGCCTTTGACTGGAATTATAGGGAATGGAATGCAATAATCTATTCTTATCATAACCATCCAGTGTAGATGTATATCGTATAAAATCGCCATTGCAATTTGGGTCAAGTATAGCAGGCTGATTATACGCAGTGCCCCAGGTAGCACCTCTATCTGTGGTAACATTAAAACGACGTGTGCCTGTATTACGAATACTCATCATAATATTCCCATTATTCAATTCAACCACTTTCGCTTCATCACCATCTAATTCTGCTCTTCCCGGTGCAGTAGTCCAGGTAATACCTCCATCGGAGCTTAATATCATGTAGTCATCAATATGTTCATTTCCGGCTACATTTTCCCGTACTGCAATAGCCCCTATTAAGGTGCCATCTCTCAATTGGTGTGTTCTTCCTGAAGCTACGAATAAACCTTTCCAACCGGGGTGATTGGCATAAATCTGGCTGGTAATATCTACCGGGTTTTGCCAGGTTATTCCATTATCAGAACTACGAACCAATAAGACTTTACTTGGGTTTGCATGTGTGGATGCAAAAAAACCTATATCAGCAGATAAAAGACAAATGAGATCTCCTGTATTTTTATCAAGCACCAAGGAAGCATCCCCGGCACCGGATGAATTGCCAAAATTAGCAATGGTTACAGGTGCTGACCAGGTAATGCCACCATCAGTACTACGACGTACTACCGGGTCAATCTTTGCTGATAAATCGCCGGGGCCATTCCAACGTTTATCCGTTACAGTAACCAAAGAACCATCCGCAGCAGTTATGATTGCCGGGATTCTATAGTTGGATGAACCATAATCCCCCGGAGAGAATAATAATGTATTCGTTAAGAGAATAGTTCTGGATCCGGCAACTACCGATGGAGAAATAAGAATATCCTGGCCACTTAATTTAATCGATTCACAGGTTGCATCTACTAAGTTCCCTTCTGGTGCATTGCTATTAATATCATAGGCAATCCAAAAATAGTTATTACCCATATTCAATGGCTGGTTCCCTGATGCTGTCAGGATACCGGAACCCGGTTGGGTGGTTGCAAAAAGTGTATTAGTATTAAATCTATCTGCTGCTCCGGTATAATAAATTTTTATGGCAGTCACATCGTTGATATTCGTTGTACCATTTAATGATAATTGCAGGTTGTTCAAATTTAATGGATAGGCAGTACCATTGGTCCGAATGTTGAGTGATAGGATGCGTTGATTTGTTTGGCCTTTCCCGGTTGGCAATTCCGTTTGAGTCAAATTGGTTCCCAGTAAAATCATATCATTATTACGGGCAACCAGGTTTGCTCCATTCGATAAAGTTCCAGTATGATTATGCCCGCTTATATCAGGTACCAAGGTGTCGGTTACATTCTCAAAATCCCATGCTGCCAGTAAATCCGGTTCATTGCCTGAAAGAGTAGATGACATATCATTTTGTACTTCTGCTTCCGACAATGCTTTTGACCAGAAATGGATATCGTCCACCTGTCCATTTAAAAATTTCGTTTTATTAAAATTTGTACCAATGAGTAGTTGGGCTGTATTTGCAAAGCTTTCATTGCCAATAGCATTATTTGTTTTGGTTTTTTCCAGGATCCCATCTACATATATTTGGCATGTATGATTGGATACATTAACAACCATTGCCAAGTGATGCCATTTGTTATCGGTGATGTTGGTATTACCAAAAGGGGGGCCGGCATTCACCCCGGTTGTACTGCGTAATGTTGCTTTGAATTGCCCTCCCGGGACATCCTTATTCAGGAATATATAACCTGACTTAGCAGTTGCTTTTTTCCCTTTTTTATTTAAAATATTTTTTCCATAGTCTCCTGTTTTAAGCTTTGCTGTAATTGTAAAATTTTCACCAGCATCAATATTCAGGTCTGCATGATCGGGGACTGACATGTAATCATCAATGCCATCAAAGCTGGCTGCCATATTAAACGCGTTTTTTATCGATGGATTCCCTACCAGGGTACCTGGATGATTATTGCCGGAAATATCCGGTACATTGGCCCCATTACAATTTTCAAAATCCCAGGCTGCCAACAGGTGAGGGACCGGGCCATTGATTTGGGTTGTCATATCTACCTGTATCAGATTCTGTGTCAGGCCAACATTCCATATCCTGACATTATCCATGCTTCCATTAAATTTATTGCTGGCATCAGATGCTGCACCTATGACCAGGTTAACAGCATTCGAAAAATCATTTGAGGTGGAAGTGCCGGTTATGGTTTGTGCCTTATTTCCGCCATCAATATATACATACGTTTTTTTAACGGCACTGCTATTGTCAAATACAAATGCCAGGTGATGCCATAAACCATCATTGATCCCGATTGTAGTATATGGTGTGGCTAAATTTGCACCTGTTGTGCTCCTTGCATTCCCCCCAACAAAACTACCAGGTGCAGTACCACCCTTCAAAAAAAGTTCATAACCGGTACCTGTGGTACCTGGAATGGAGGTATTCGTGCCGGTCTGGTTGGAGCGTTTTGCAAATACGCGGGAATTGGCTTGCGTGGAGGTCGTTTTTATCCAACAGGTAATGGTTTTACTGGATGAAATATTCAAATCAGCATGGTTGCTAACTGTCATATACTGGCTTGTGCCATTTAATACAAGGACTTTACCACTTTGTGCATAGAGCTGGCATGTAATAAATGTGGTTAACAGGCAGGAAATTGATGTGCAAATAATTTTTTTCATTTTGGTATTCTCATTTTTTGATAATCAATAGTTATCCTTATTCAAAAGAAAGAAATTTTGGAAGAACGAAAAAAAATATTTGTTTATTGTTGTCGTGTATATTATCTTTACAACAACAATAAAAATTTACACCATGAGACGATTAGAATTTGCATCTCTCCAGGTAAGAAATTTAGAAGCATCCAAAAAATTCTACACTACGAAACCTGGCTTTGAAGCCATAGAAATAAGAAATCCCGATGCGGTTGCTTTTAAGTACGATAAAGGCGAAGCAAGTTTTGCTATCAGAAAGCCAATTGGCAATATAGACAACAAAGAATTAGGCGTCGGTACTTCTATTTGGTTTGCCATTGACGGCAGTATTGAAAAACTGAAAGATGAATTTGAACAAAAATCCGTTCCCGTTTTAGGAGCCATCAATCAAACGCCTTTCGGCAAAACGCTGTTGGTAAAAGACCCCGATGGTTATGTATTTACTTTTATACAACCCAATAAATAACCACACTATGAAAACCAAAGAAATAAAATATTGGATTATCGTGGCATCTAAAGACCACGTTAAAACAGGTATTGCCGAAGGCATTGCACAGGCCTGTCACGGAAAAGCATCGCCATTGAAAAGGATGTGTAAAGGAGATTTTGTAATTTACTATTCAGGTAAGCAAAGTTTTGGCAAACCCGAAAAATGCCAGGAATTTACTGCCATTGGAACAGTAAAAGATGATGAAGTGTATCCGTTTCAAATGACTGCCGGCTTTTGCCCTTTCAGGCGAAACATTGAGTTTTATGAAAGTCAAGACATTTCAATTATTCCATTGATTAATGATTTGGATTTCATACGCAACAAGAAAAGTTGGGGTTATCCTTTCCGGTTCGGTTTCTTTGAAATCAAGGAACATGATTTTAAATTAATTTCGTCAAAAATGCTGGAAGAAGAATATGCCTGATAAAATTAATTTCATTTTTGAAAATCCCGAAAGTAGCCCGGGGTATTTGTTGGGACAGCTCACTTTGCTATGGCAACGCAAACTAAAAAAAACATTAGATCCGTTGGGTTTAACCCACACGCAATTTATTTTGCTGGCTACCATTGCCTGGCTCACTAATAAAAGCGCGGAGGTAACGCAGGTTGAAATTGCCAACCTGAACAACTTCGACCGGATGATGGTGTCTAAAGTATTGCGCACCCTGCAGGCAAAAAAATTAATCACCCGGCAGGAGCACGGAACCGACACCAGGGCAAAAATTGTAATGCTGACGGCAACCGGAAAAAAAGTATTACAAACGGCGCTCACTAAAGTAGAAAATGCCGATATTGAATTTTTCGCAGGCATAGGCAAAAAACTTTCCGCCTTTAATTTGAACATGAAAACGCTGATGGAGGCCAACAAAAGCGAATAAAAATATTCCAATGTCATTAAGCCGAGTGAACAAAACACCAGGTTAGTTCCCATAGCAAAACTATGTGCCATTTCACACCTCATCCAATGGTTTTCTTTTCTCCATTCCAATTTTTTTGAAATGACTCGGTGTAAGACCGGTTACTTTTTTAAACTGGTTGCTTAAATAGGCAACACTGGAATAATTCAATCTGAAGGCAATTTCACTCAGGGAAAGTTCATCATACACCAACAACTCTTTTACCTTTTCAATTTTTTGTGCAATGAAATATTTTTCAATAGTGGTGCCTTCCACCTCGGAGAACAAATTGGATAGATAATTATAATCGTGGTGCAATTCCTTACTTAGTACTACTGAAAGGTTTGTTTTTATTTCATCTTCCCGGTGGTGAATCTGATTAATAATAATATTTTTTATTTTTTCAATAATCCTGCTTTTCTTATCATCAATCAATTCAAAACCCAAAGGCACCAATGCATCTTCCAGTTGTTTTTTTTCTTTAGCAGATGGTTCTTTTTCCAATTCCACTTCACCGAGGATAATGTTTTTTGTCTTCAGTCCCAGTTTAGATAACGTTTGTTGCACCACCATGATGCAGCGATTGCAGACCATATGCTTTATGTATAGCTTCATGCAAATTGATTTTAAAGTATTTTCCTATTCATCCAAACAGGTTAACAGCAAAATTATCATTTACAAAAGAAAAACACCTGTTTCCGGTTTGTTATGAAGACCTTAGAATCTTCTTTTTAGGAAAGTTGTGATAAATTCAAGGGGAGAATTTCATTGTCCGTTTAAATTTTTCCTTCTACCTTTAGCAAGGGAATCCGGGCCTGGAAGGTTGTTATTACCTCTCCTGGCACTAATTGCTTTAATAAAATTGCCAAAATTTTGAAAGGATTTTATGACTAACTGAATAGCAAACTCAATTATTACTTTTTCTTATGAATAATCCGGCTATTATCCGTGAAGAGAAAACACAAGATGCCATTAGAAAAAGCATAAGCTATTTGCCTGAAACGAAATCGCAGAAAAAATCATTTACCGGCCTTGTTTCCTGGGCTATCAGCCTGGCCCGTCCTTATAAAAAATATGTTGCCATCATTCTCATCGGAATGCTTTTGGAAACCCTGATGGGACTGGCCATTCCATGGCCTTTAAAAGTTATATTGGATAATGTGGTGGATCATAAACCATTACCCGATAAGCTACAATGGGTGAATGTCATTTTTCCAAACCATGATATGTACCAGTTAGCCGCCATAGCTGCAATCTGTTATATTGCCATAACGGTTATGGGCGCACTGGGAAGTTTTCTCGATAATTATTACAATGAAAAAGTGGCGCAGTATATAGCAAATGACCTGCGCCGGAAAATGTATCATCACCTGCAACATTTATCACTTTCATATTATGACTCCCATCAAACAGGAAATTTGTTGAGTTCACTTACCGGGGATGTGGCTACGATACAGGATTTTGCTTCTACCACCTTATTGAATATCCTCGTTGATTGCCTGACTATCATTGGTATGATTGGCATTATGTTTTATCTCGATCCGGAATTCACTTTAGTAGCCTTGGCAGTTACGCCTTTTTTAATTTTTTTTATTTCTCATTTTAAAAAGGCCATGAAAAAAGCAACCCGTGAAGTAAGGAAGGATCAAACGAATATGCTGATCGTGATGCAAAAGGGATTGGAATCTATCCGGGCAGTCAATGCCTATGGCCGTGAAGATTTTGAAGAAGACAAGCTTAGGCAGGTGAGCATCAAAACACTCCATGCTGCCATGAAAGCCCGGCGAGTGAAATCCTCCATATCACCGGTAGTAGCAATCATCATTTCTATTTGCACGGCATTTGTACTTTGGCGAGGTGCCAGCTTAGTATTAAACGGTGTGATGACCATCGGGGCGCTTACTATTTTCATTTCGTATATAGCCCGGTTTTTTAGCCCGGTAAAAGACCTGGCAAAGATGACGAGTACCATTGCACAGGTTACCGTTGCCCTGGAAAATGTGGAAACCATATTAAAAACAGATACAGTTATACCACAGAAATCAACGGCCTTGCATCCGGGACACCTGCAAGGAGATATCCATTTTGAAAATGTACATTTTTCATATAAACCGGGAACACCTGTTATTAAAAACTTTAACCTGGAAATTCATCATGGGCAACGTATTGGTATTTGTGGGCCCACCGGTTGTGGTAAGTCAACCATTGTAAGCCTGATCGCCCGCTTTTACGATCCTGTTTCCGGCCGGATATTGATTGACGGAACGGATATAACAGATTTTACAATCGACGGGCTGCGGGAACAAATTGGTTTTGTGTTGCAGGATACCATTTTGTTTTATGGAACGATCCGGGAAAATATTGCTTATGGTAAACCCACAGCATCAGAAAAAGAAATCCGGGAAGCAGCGAGAATGGCTAATGCTATTGAATTTATTGACAAACTACCGGGTGGCTTTGATACCATAATCGGGGAGCGGGGTGTAACACTATCTGGTGGCCAGCGACAGCGGATAGGGATTGCAAGAGCCGTGATTCGTAATGCACCTATCCTGATTTTAGATGAACCTACCTCATCCCTTGATGTGGATGCTGAAAAATTGGTAATGGAGGGACTGGAAAATTTAATGGCGGGGCGTACGGTGATTATCATTGCTCATCGGTTGGCTACCATTCGCCAGGCAGATAAGATTATAGTACTCTCTGATGGAGCTATTGTCGAAGCAGGAACACATGAAGAACTGATCAGGAATGGAAAAGTATATGCGGAGATGTATGAAGCACAGTTATAAAACCGGATGCGGGCAATACCTTTTGAAATGCTAAACATAACCTATATTTATTAAGAGAAAATTTGTACCCATGCCGCACAGATCGTTAATTGTTTTACCCAATGATACGGCCAAAGAAATTATGGATGCTATTGACCAGGCACAGGAAAAGATCCTGATAAAAATGTTTTTGTTTTCTGATGCTACCCTGATCAATGCAGTTATAGCAGCCAAACACAGAGGTGTTCTTGTCAAAGTAATGCTCAACCCGGTTCGCAACAGTGGCAAATTGGAAAATGTAGAAACACGCAAAGCACTGGAAGAAGCGGGTATTGAAGTCAGGGATAGCAACCCGGATTTTTCCATCACACATGAAAAGTCTATGGTTATTGATGATAAAATTGCATTTATTAAATCATTAAACTGGGAGCCCCGGAATTTTATTCAAACAAGGGATTATGCAGTCATCACCAATCATCCGCATGAAGTGAAGGAAATTATTTTATGCTTCGAGGCAGATTGGAACAGGAGCAGTTTTGATCCGGGTGAAGAATTGAAACTGATTTGGTGTAGTAATAATGGCAGATCAAGAATTGCTAAATTTATAGATGAGGCAAAACATTCGCTGTTTATCCAGAATGAACGTTTCCAGGACCTGGTTATTATTGAGCGGTTGGTGCATGCGGCAAAACGTGGTGTAAAAGTGCATGTGATGGTAAGGCCACCGCATATCCTGAAAGTGGATAAGCTGGTGGAAGGCGTAGGGGGCTTACGTATCATGGATGATGTGGGCATAAAAATTCATAAATTAAAACTCCTTCGCCTGCATGGCAAAATGATTTTGGCCGATGGCTGCCGTGCTATCATTGGCTCCATTAATTTAACGCCGGGTAGTTTTGATCATCGACGGGAACTGGCCATTGAAGTGCATGATACAGGTGTTATTGAACGACTGAAAAAGATTGCCCATTATGATTGGAAGAATTCACATCCACTGGATCTCTCCGACCATGGCCTGTTAGATGACCTGGAGAATATCCGTGAAGTGGGGATTGAAAAATTGGCTTTGTATGATAAAAATTCGGGCCAACATCATAAGCATCATAAACATCAAAAATGAGTAGGCTATAATGCTACTTTCAAACCAAAACACGATATGAAAAAAGTTGCCTATACTTTATTTTTCCTGTTCCTTTATCGATCAACCTTAAGCCAGGCTGTTGCGATTGATAAAGTAAAATTTTTTGAAGATACGGCGATTATCCAGGCAACAATTACCACCGATATGGTTCAGCTTTTTAAGCAAAAAGAAAAACCGGATATTGAATTTCCGGCTAATTTTTCTACCATACTTCCAGGTAATATACCTGTCAGTGATCCGGTATTACTTTTGGTACGCGGGCATTACAGGAGAGGTAATTGCAAGTTGCCCCCATTGAAAGTAGTGTTTAAGTACAATAAGAATTCAGTGATGAAGCCTTTAGGCGACCTGAAATTAGTGAGCCAGTGTGCAGCGTCAGAAAAGAACGAACAATATTTGTTTAAGGAATATCTGGCCTATAAGATTTATAACCTGATAACGGATATGAGTTTTCGTGTCCGCTTACTGCATCTACAACTTGTGGATAGTAGCGGCAGGAAGAAAACAATTGAAGAGCATGCCTTTCTTGTTGAAGACATAAAAAACCTGGCAAAACGTAATGGCTGTAAAGACTGGAAAGAAGGAAAGATGGATCCCCGCAATATAGACCGCCGGCAAATGACCATCTTTTCAGTATTTGAATATATGATCGGGAATACGGATTGGGGTATTTCGGTGAATCACAATTCCAAACTGATCCTTTCTAAAACAGATTCCCTGCACCTACCTTACGTGGTGCCCTATGATTTCGATTTTTCCGGCTTTGTAAATACTGACTATGCCGTGCCTGATGAAAAGTTGCCGATTACCAATGTGCGGCAAAGGCTTTATCGCGGCTTCACACGCAGTCTCGAAGAAATCAATGAGGTATTGGATATTTTTAAAAAGCAAAAGGATAGTATTTATGCGATGATCAATAATTTCAGTTTGCTCACATCGGAAAGTAAAGTTGATATCACAGGCTTCCTGGATGAATTTTATGAAACCATAAATGATCCCAAACAGGTCAATAAAGTATTTATACAAAATGCCCGGCCTGAATAAAATAGGCGGGAAAGAAATGAATATACGTTTTAGGATAAATATTATCTACTATTCATGTGGGATCAACACATGAATATAGTACATAGCAATAGCCTGTACATTTTTTTATTTTTAGAAAATTTATTCTACTTTTAAATATGTATTGCATAAAACAAGCACAAAAAAATTTTCCATACATTAGATTAATGGAAAGAATTGTTTTATAGTCAACTCAATTGTAAAAACCTAAAACACACAGTATGAAAAAAACCACTACCCACTATTACCTGGCCTTCCTGGCAGGTATGTTTTTGTTGTTCATGGCTTGTACGAAAAATAGCCTCGAACCGATCGATACGAACCCGGAAAGTATGCAGCAAACAGATAATGAGTTGCTGAGGGCCGCATCATTTCTCCGGCAACCGGTATTGAATGTGAGAAAGACAGGCGCGGTAGGAGATGGTGTTACCGATGATACAAAAGCGATACAAAAAGCTATTGATTCGTTGGCTTCTTTAGGAGGAGGTACTGTGAAAGTGCCGCCGGGTGTATATGCCATCAATGCAAAAATAGGTTTGCAAATGAAAAGCAATGTTGATATGTATATGCCCGATACCACTTCTGTTTTGCAGGCTATTCCCAATGACACAGCTATTTATACCATATTGCGCGTAACGGATGCATCCGATGTGCGGATAATGGGTGGGAAAATTCAGGGCGACCGTTACCAGCACTTAGGCACTACAGGCGAATGGGGAATGGGTATTGGTATTTACGGGAGTACGAATGTTTCCATTACACAAGTAAATATTTCAGATTGCTGGGGAGATGGCATTTATATTAATGATAATCCATCAAAAACAAAAGCCAGTTCATTTATTACTATAAAAAAAGTGATTAGCCGGAACAACCGGCGGCAAGGTCTGTCTATCATAAAAGCCTATGCCATAAACGTGTCAAATTCAAAATTCATTTATACCAATGGTACAGCTCCGCAGGCGGGTATTGATATTGAGCCTAATTATGATTCGGCGCACCATATCTTTATCAATAATACAGAATGTGCTTTTAATAAAGGCGCCGGTATCATGACTTATGAAAATAAAGGTAAACATACCGTCGTGACCAATGTGCAGGTTCATAACAATTATTTGCATGATAATGGTACCTGGGGCGGACGTATTTCCGGGGGCCGCAATATCCGCTTTACCAATAACCGTATTATCAATAACGCATATAGCCCAATGGTCTATGCGATTGATACCGTGAATTGTGTATTGGAGCCGAATCAGAATTTTTAGTATCCGGATGACATATCGGAATGAATAGGGAATTAAATCCGAAAAAAAAACAGGAATTTTCTTACAACCATTTTAAGGCCAAATCAAAACTACTTTTGATACGGCCTTTTCATTTTGTTCATAGCCTTAAGATGATGGACCATCGTTTAATTTTTGAAAAGAAATACGGGATGGAGATATTTGCCTGAATTTTTTTTATTCCCTGATTATGCCTATTTTAAATAGCAGGATTACTATGTTGTCAAAGAGAATGCTAATCAAAAATAAATAAATCACCACTATAATTGTAACGAAATGAAACTATCCCGATTCTTGTTATTAATCATTTGTGTTTATTCATATCAATTTGCAGTAGCACAAAATAAGACCCCGGTAAAATTTGGGGTTGTATCCGCAAAAGATTTCGAAACAAAAGTTTATAGCCTGGATAGTAATGCCAGTGCCGTTATAATTGCCGATGTTGGGTCTTGTACCATTGAAGGTAATTTGAAAGGCTGGTTTTCAGCAGTCAATAAGCATTACAGGCGTATCCATATCTTAAATAAAAATGGATACGACCTGGCCAATGTATCTATCAACCTATATTCGAACGGGGCGGATGAAGAAAGATTGGAAAAGCTAAAAGCCGTAACCTATAATCTGGTAAATGGAAAAGTGGTTGAAACAAAACTGGATACCAAATCTTCTGTATTTGAAGACAAGATTGATAAAAAAAGAACAGTGAAGAAATTTACATTTCCCAATATCAAGGAGGGTAGCATCATTGAATATGAATATTCGACTATATCTGATTTTATCAATAGCCCTGATACATGGGCATTCCAGGGAAGCTATCCTCGGTTATGGAGTGAATTTACCTTTAATGCACCGGAATTTTTTAATTATACTTTTCTTACCCAGGGCTATCTCGCTTATACGGTGAAGGAAACTAATGTGGTCCAGGATGTTTTTACTGTTTCTGATCTCAGTACTGCAAGTGCCTCTAAACATGCTAGTTTTATAGCTTATGTGAATGTCTTTCGTTGGGCGATAAAAGATGTACCGGCTTTAAAAGAAGAAAGCTTTACTACATCCATTGACAATCACATTCAAAAAATTGCTTTTGAATTAGTAGAAAGAAAAAGCCCTTTGACGAATTATACCTATATTGATTCATGGCCGAAGGTGGCACAACAGATGATGGATTATGATAAATTTGGTAGTATGGTTCAGCGGGATAATGGCTGGCTGAAGGAAATCATTCAACCACTTATTTCAGCTGGAGACGATCAGGAAGTTAAAGCTAAAAAAATATATGCCTGGGTACGGGATAATTTTACCTGTACCGACAAGCACCGGCTCTTGATGGATCAGAATTTAAAAAACCTGGTAAAATCAAGAAACGGAACTGATGCAGAGATTAATCTTTTACTGACGGCCATGCTGCGTTATGTGGACATAACCGCGGATCCGGTTATTCTCAGTACCCGGGACAATGGCTTTGCTTATAGCAATTTCCCCATCATGAGTCAGTATAATTATGTCATTTGTAGGGCTGTTGTAAATGGAAATGATGTGTTATTGGATGCAACAGAACCTTTGATGGGTTATGGCCAATTACCGCTTCGTTGTTATAATGGGTATGCCCGTGCAATGAATACCGGTGCAGATCTTATTAACTTATATGCAGATAGAATAACAGAAACCAAAAACACCCTGGTGTTCATTATCAATGATGAGAGTGGAAAATATACGGGTAGCTTGCAACAAACCTCCGGGGTGTATGGCTCCATGGATATTCGGGAGAAGATCAAATCAAAAGGGATGGAATCCTTTCAGAAGGATATTAAGCAGGCGATGGGTAGCGATATGTCTATCTACAATTTTGGGATAGATTCATTGAACAATTATAATGCACCGATCGATATGCATTATGAATTTGATATGGAAAATAATGGAGAAGATATTATTTACCTGAGCCCGCTGTTTGGCGAAGCTTATAAAGAAAATCCCTTTAAAGCAGCGGAAAGGAGGTACCCGGTGGAAATGCCCTATTGCATGGATGAAATTATCTCCGTACAACTGGAAGTCCCCCGCGGATATGTGGTAGATGAACTCCCTAAATCCATGGTATTAAAATTAAATGAAGACGGCGATGGAATTTTTGACTACCGGGTATCACAAGCCGGTGAAAATATTTCACTGCAATGCCGGATCCAACTGAAAAGAGCAAATTTTGCTGCTGAAGAATATCAATTATTACGTGAATTCTTTACCCAGGTGGTAAAGAAAGAAGGTGAACAAATGGTGTTTAAAAAGAAAAAATAAATCATGCAAAAACTGAGCTTACTTATTTTCTGGATGGCGTTTTCCTGCCAGGCTTTTGCTGGTGATGATATATACAGTGTGGCCACTATTCCTGCTGCCTTATTAAAAGATGCCAGCGTAGTGAAGCGCATGGAACTCGTACGTTTTGAAATTTCCCTGACCAACGAGGCGTCTCTTACTTACAAAGTAGCTTATACTATATTAAATGAACAAGGGGATCGTTGGGCGCTTTTTCAGGTAGGTTATGATAAACTGCGAACGGTTTCTACTTTTACGGGCACATTATATGATGCATCTGGAAAGAAACTGAAAAGCCTGAAGAAAAGCGATATCAAAGACGAGAGTGGTATGGACGATGTCAGCCTTGCAGATGACAACCGGGTAAAATGGCATGACTTTTTTTACAAAGGATATCCTTACACAGTGGAATATGAAATGGTCATGAATTACAAAGGAACGATGTTTCTCCCCAGCTGGACACCACAGGAAATTTATAATATGAGTGTACAGCACAGCCTGCTTCAGGTAGTATGCCCGGCTTCCAATCCATTGCATTACAAAACATTTATGTATAATCCGCCACCGGTAATTACAGCCGATAAAGGAAATAAAATTTATCAATGGGAAGTAAAAGATCTACAAACCAAAGAATCAGAGTTTGCTTCACCCGCCTGGTACAAGCTTACACCCAGCGTTTTTTTAACAACAGAAAGATTTACATTGGAAAATTACCAGGGCAGTAATGCCAGTTGGCGAGATTTTGGAAAATTTGTGTATGACCTGAAAGCCAACAGGGATGCCTTACCGGCGGATGTCAAACAAAAAGTACATGATTTAACAGCAGGTTTAAAAACCAATATGGAAAAAATCACTGTACTTTATAAGTACCTGCAACAACATACACGTTATATCAGTATCCAATTAGGTGTAGGCGGCTGGCGGCCCTTTGATGCAAAATTTGTGGTGGAAAAAAAGTATGGCGACTGTAAAGCGCTTACCAATTTTATGTATGCCTTATTAAAGGAAGCCGGTATCAGCTCTTTATACACAGTCATTCGTGCGGGAGAAGATAAAGATTATTTGATTAAGGAATTACCAGGCCCCCAGTTTAATCATGTGATTTTAATGGTACCCAATGGAAAAGATACCGTTTGGCTGGAATGTACCAGTCAAACCCTTGCGGCGGGTTATCTCAGTAATTTTACGGCAGACCGTCTTGCATTGGCAGTAGATGAGGCGGGCGGGAAACTGGTGCATACACCGAAATATGATTATAAGGAAAACCTGCAGGTAAGAAAAATCAAGGCTTCCATAAATCAGGAGGGGACACTGGATGCCACCATAACAACGGATTATCAGGCCGAACAACAGGATAGGATTCATCAACTCATCAATGGCCTTTCCAAAGATAAATTGATGGAATTTTTAAAAGAAGATATTGATTTACCTACTTATGATATCAGGCATTTTAATTATGTTGAAATTAAAAGTGAACTACCGGTAGTTCAGGAACAGTTAGAACTGGATGCAAGTAATTATGCGATCAGCAGTGGTAAACGGCTGTTTATATTACCTAATATTATTTCACGGTCACAGCGGGTATTGAATGAAATGAAAGAGAGAAAATATGACATTGAGTTAGGTATGGCCTATACCGATATAGATACGAGTAGCATAACCATTCCGGATGGCTATACAATGGAAGCAATACCTGCAGAAGTAGATTTACATACCAAATTCGGAAACTACCAGGCTAGGGTAAAGCTGGAGGGAAATACAATTTCTTACATAAGGCATTTTGAATGTTTTACCGGGACCTTTCCGGCAGCAGATTACGAGGCGCTCCGCCAGTTCTATGATAAAGTTTATAAAGCAGACCGGTCAAAAGTGGTTTTGGTAAAAAATCAATAAGGCTGCTGACAGTTGATGCTGCAATAACCCCGGCTCTTGTACGATTAAAGTGCCTGTTCCATTAAGTTTCGTTGATTTGAAAAATAAAAAAAGACTATTCCCGGGAATAGTCTTTTTGAATGAAGTTCGACGTTTTTTATAAATCGGCCTCTCCGATTACTTCAAATTCAATTTCAACAACATGGCTTTTGCCCAGGTCGATATTTGCTTTGTAGGTGCCGAGTTCTTTCACATCATCTACAATGGTGATACGTTTCCGGTCGATCTCATATCCTTTTTGATCGCGGATGGCACGGGCAATTTGTAAAGCGGTAACACTACCAAAGATCTTTCCGCTGGTGCCGGTCTTGGCACTTACTTTAATCGGGGATATTTTCAGTGTTTCAATAACTTTATTCACTTCTTCCAACATAGCCGCTTCTTTCTTTTCCTTCACTTTCATTTTCTCTTTCAACTGCTTCAGGTTGGATGGGCTACCTTCAATGGCCATTTTGCGCGGGATCAGGTAATTCCGGGCATAGCCGCTCTTTACCTGTACCAGTTCATTACGCTGGCCGAGGTTATCAACGTCTTCTAATAAAATGATTTGCATAATGTTCTTTTTCTTTCCGGTTGAATTTGTCAAATATGTCAAATGAGTACCGGTGTGATAAATTTATTTCATTAAATCGGTTACATAAGGCAACAGCGCCATTTGGCGGGCCTTTTTAATAGCCTCACCTACTTTGCGTTGATACTTTAATGAATTACCGGTAAGACGACGGGGAAGAATTTTACCCTGTTCATTCAGGAATTTCTTCAGGAAATCCACGTCTTTGTAATCTATGTAACGGATGCCATATTTTTTGAAACGGCAGAATTTTTTCTTGGGTTTCTCCTGCTTAATGGCGGTCAGGTATTTTATTTCATTTGTCTTTGCCATCGCTTATGCCTCCTGCTGTTTTAGGTTACCGGTTGGAATGCCATTTCTCTTTTTATAATTGTACTCAACGGCATATTTATCAAGTACATTAAACATGTGACGCATCACTTTATCGTCACGGAGAAGTTGGATCTTAAACTTCTCATTGAAGTCGGATGGCGCAGTATATTCCAGTACCCAGTAAATACCTGTGGTCTTTTTCTGTACCGGATACGCCAGTGATTTTAATCCCCATGGATTGGAATGTACAATTGTACCTCCATGCTCCTCGGTGAAATCGATGTATTTCTTCTGGATGCTTTTAAACTCATCATCAGATAATACCGGGGTAAAAATCACCATCAATTCATAATTGTTCATACCCTGTTTTTAGTTTTTAAAAATAATTTGGGCTGCAAAGGTAAGGGAAACCGTTTGTTTTTGCCAATTTACCGGAAGTTTTTTTAAGTAGCTTTTGAAAGGATCAATTAGCTTATAACTTGTTGATTACAAGTGTATTTTATCTGATCAGCCTGCTTATTATGGCTTGGGAACAGGCCATTAGTCAGCCGCCGGTTTTTCCTGTTCCGGTTTTTTCTCAAGGCGTTCAATGGTTTTTTTCGCTGCCATGAGCCGAATGTTTTTATTTTTTTCCACCAGTTTGGAACGAATCAGGTGATCCAATTTATGGTGTATAGGAATAATAACCGCCGCTACAATGATCAGGCCCAGTAACATTAAAAGCGGGGAATGATGGGTTACATTTTCCAGGAATGGATGCAGGAGCAGGTTAAAAAATTCAAAGAAAATAAGTAGGGCAAATACACCCAGGAATTCAATCACTTTTTCATGCACGATAATACTCCGGCTTAATAAAAGGACACAAATTATCAGCAGGATCAGGGCAATGACTATACCGGCATATTGCATATAAATATCCCGTTGCTTAGCTTCTTCAATTTTCTGCTCCTGCAGGGCACGTTGCCGTTGGGTCTCCCGGAACGTAAGGTTTTGAATATCCCAATGCATATTCTCATCTGCCAGGCTATCCCGCAACATGGCTTCGAGTTTATAGTATTCAATGGATTTTGCCGGATTCGTTTTTTCATACAACATGGCCAGGGGCCGGTAGATATCTAATTTTTCTTTTTCATATCGCAGCTTATCGGCAATGGTCAATGCTTTATCAAAATAATAAATAGCGGAATCATTCTTTTGTTCTTTCAGAAAAACATTGGCCAGGAAATCGTAATTAAAAAGCAGGTTATATAAATCAAAAGACTCGGAAGCATATTGTATGCCTTTATATAAATAGGGCCTTGCCAAATCTGTATTGCCCAGCGATGACTGCACCAACCCTAATCCGCCAAAAGCCTGTCCCAGCATGCTTTTGTTGCTTATTCTTTTATCATTGGCCAGTTGGTAACTTTCCTGGAAATAATATAAAGCGCTATCTGGTTTTTTTAATTTAATATAGGAATACGCGATATTATAGGCGGCTTCAAATTGTTGTTTCAAGGCAGGTATAAGCTTGGATAGCTGATAAGCCCGTTGGGCGTATTCCAGGGCATTACGATAATCATTCAGATCGCTGTATAAACCACTAATTTCGATTTGACATTTTGCTATCCAGATTTTATCCTTTTGCTCTTCCAGCATTTTTAAGGCACTTAAATATAATTCCAGCGCATACGCATCATTTCCGGTATAGCTTACTGCCATCCCCATGCAATACATACTCTTGGCTTCCCCCGGCTCATAATCCAATGCATCACTCAGTTCCATTCCTTTTGTAGCTAATAGCATAGCGCTGTCCACATCAACACTGCTGTATAGAATAGATAATGAAATATACCGGTTGGCCGTTACCGTATCATTTTTCGGTGTAGCCAGGAGCCGGCTGAGACTGTCAATTTCCGGGTTTTGCGAATATGCCGGTACCCGGATGATGAATAGAAATATCAGGCAATATAAAAAATAAATTATTTTCAGCTGGTTGCGTTGTGTATGTACCATTTGTGATTGCAAAAGTTTCAATGGTTGTAAGGTAAAGATAATGACAATTACAAAGCTTTCTGGCCATAAATAATTTCATTATTTCGAAAAGAATCGATTTATCTGGTATTACAATTACCTGGCTGCTTTTTCATTTGGCTTGAAAAATTGAATGAAAAAAATTCAAGAAGGGAGAAAAAAGTTTTCAGGGAAATATTTTTTCTGCTTCCAGTAAACTGGCGGGTGTGCCCACATCTTTAAATTTTCCGTTGGAATGGTCAAATGCCTGGATAGGGCAGGACTTGGCCAGGTCCAGGTAAACGTCTATGATTGAAAATTTTCCATTGAAACGAATCTGCCTGAAGATTTCATTACTGATGATATGTACACCACTAAAGGCTTTCTCCTGGAGGGGCTCTTTATTGCGTGCCATCTTTTTCTCCCCGGTAACTTTATTTTCCCAGCCACACAACTGGTTGGTATCATCAAATAACAATGCTCTCTTTGTTTCCCGTTTCGTAGTAGCCAGTGTAGCCAGGGGTTTGGCAGCCAGGTGATTTGCCAGCATCTTATCCAATGGAAGGTCGGTCAGCACGTCCGCATTCATCAATACAAAACAAGGCTCGTTATAAAAAAATTTTTCTGCCCGTTTCAGGCCGCCGCCGGTTTCCAGGATAGCATCCGTTTCATCACTGATTTCGATCAGGCTGCCCCAGCCTTCCTGCTGCTGAATTTCCTGGTAGAGTTGATCAGCAAAATGATGCACATTTACCACTACTTCATAAATTCCAAATTGCTGCAGGTAAAGAACATTGCGTTGCAATAAACTTTTGCCATTGACCAGTGCCAATGCTTTGGGATGCTTATCCGTCCAGGGTTTCAGCCGGGTACCAAAGCCCGCCGCGAGTATCATTGCTTTCATGTTCAACCAATTTAACCAATGCCGGCTTGCTCCCGCACCCAACTTGCTTCATTACAATGTTGCAGCATTGTTTTCACCTTATATTTATTTTTCAGGTGCCGGTTCATTTGTTCCGCGGCATATACACTTCGGTGCTGGCCTCCCGTGCAGCCAAAATTGATGGAGAGATGCGAAAATTCTCTTTGTAAATAATTTTCCACATGCATATCTACTATGTCGAAAACACTATTTAAAAAATCAGGCATACTGGTTTCCTGTTCGAGGTAATCCATTACGGGTTTATCTTTTCCACTTAGGTATTTATAACGGTCTATCCTCCCGGGATTCAGGATGCCACGGCAATCAAAAACATAACCACCGCCATTACCGGAACTATCTGCAGGAATCCCTTTTTTATAAGAAAAACTGTTGATCTCCACAAGCAACGGGGCTTCCGGGCCGGCAACAGGTGTTTCAAAACGGGCAATATAATCCGGCGAGGTGATGGCCTGTAAAATTTTAACCAGCATGGGGAAAGCTTCTACCTGTTTATATTGTTGCAGGAAATGCTGTAAATTTTTTAAAGCAAAGGGGATACTGGAAAGAAAATGTGCTTTACGCTCAA
Organism: Parafilimonas sp.; assembly: GCA_039811225.1. Classification (GTDB taxonomy): domain Bacteria; phylum Bacteroidota; class Bacteroidia; order Chitinophagales; family Chitinophagaceae; genus JAFDXJ01. The sequence goes on along the minus strand of JBDHYG010000005.1, from coordinate 33,356 downwards.
ATAATCCCCGGAATCCATAAGCGCCTAACACCTGGATCAAACGGATTAGTACATAACCCTGGTATTTTTCAATAAAATCAGCCCGATCTGTTTTTTGCGGAAGCAGGGTATCTACGGTATCCAGGTAAGCATTCAGCAATTTGGTTTTCCATTCATCGGGCAACGCAGCCTTGGCCTGCCATAAAAGACTGGCCAAATCATAAGGCAAAGGGCCTTGCATGCCTCCCTGGAAATCGATGAAATAAATAGCATCATCCCGGACCATGATATTGCGGCTTTGAAAATCACGGAACAAAAAATACATATCACTTTGTTGGGTAACTGAGGTGGCAAATTTTTCAAAATCGATCAACAAGGCCTGTTTATCATAAGGCATTTTTAATGTATCGATGAAATAATATTTGCAATACAATAAATCACTCATGATGGCTTCTTTGCCAAATGTATGGGCAGTGAGGCAGGCGCTGTAATCCATTCCTGCATGGCCGCGGATTTGCATATCAGCAAGCGCTTCCACTGCTTTTTTATATAAAGAGAAAACATGTGGGCTGTATCCTTCCTCTTCTAATATATGCAACAGGGAACGATGCCCCAGGTCTTCCTGCAGGTAAATGGTTTTGGCTGCATTGACAGCCAGGATCGCCGGAACGGGAATTTGCTTTGATGAAAAATGTTGGGAGAATTGTATGAATGTTTCATTCTCGCGTATGTTTTCATTATACGTGGCAATACAGGATTTTCCTTTATCCCAAATTCTGAAATAGGTTCTATCTCCGCCGCCGGGAGCCAGTGGTTCCAGGTGCTCCATCGCATGCCCGCTATAGGACGTGTATAGTTGATCAATTTCCCGGATGATGGCTTGTGGTATCATGGACTGAAAGTTGCAAATCTACTATCTTCTGTTCAACGGGCTGTGCAAAAAACGAAAACGATTTTATACCAGTAAAATATATTTCTCTTCAAAATAAGGAAGCGGAAAGTAAGCATGAATTTCTTCGACTTTTGGCCGGAGGCCGCTGGCAAAAATTTCCTGTGCGAGGTCACCGCCTTTGAGACAGATCAGGGTATTGGGAATAGCGTTATTATTTTTCTTTTTTAATAAAGGTTTTGCCCATTTCCATAAATCGCCTAACGGCGCAACCGCCCGCGAAACGGCAAAATCAAAAGCCTGGCGTGGCAATGTTTCGGCACGGGCATGAACCACCTGCACATTGTTTAATTCGATTGCCTGGGCAACAGCAGAAACAATTTTCAATTTCTTGGCAATACTATCCACCAGGGTAAATTGTACTTCAGGAAAAAAGATAGCCAGGGGTATGCCCGGAAAACCACCTCCAGTACCGATATCAACAATTTTGGTGTGTGGTTGAAAATCCAATGCGGCCGCAATCGCCAATGAATGCAAAACATGCTTCTCATAAAGGCTGCCAATATCTTTCCGGGAGATGACATTAATTTTACTGTTCCAATCCGTGTATAAGGGTTCCAGTTGTTGAAACTGCCATAATTGTTTTTCCGTGAAGTCGGAAAAATAAGCCAGTATTTTTTCCATCAATGCCAGGTTTTTTCAGGTTTTCGCCAAAGAGCCGGGAGAAAAATAAGGTAATAAAAAAACTGCCCGATATCCAGGAAAAGAAAATAAGGCCAGAGATCTTTTTCATTTAATTTTCGCATGGCGTTATAATAAATTATTCCCTGCACCAATAAACGGAGGCTATATACAGCCAGTGATAACCACCAGGAATAAAAAAGGATACAAAGCGCCAGCAACGGATACAACATAAATTGTGATAAGGCAAATAAGCCCAACCAGAATTTATGTTTCCCGGTATAATATTTTGAAGTGGTATAATGCCGGAACTTTTGTTTCTTCCAGCCACGCCAGGTTTTCTGGGGCACACTGATGGTATGCGCCTCTTTATCAATCATGATGGCAGTATTGAATTTATTGGCCGTTTTATTGATGAAGAGGTCATCATCCCCGCTGGGCAAATGATTGAGTGAAGAAAAACCTTTGATACGGTAGAAAATTTCTTTACGGTAACTCAAATTCCTGCCTACTCCCATATATGGCATACCGGCCAATGCAAATGATAAATATTGCAATGCGCTGTGAAAGGTTTCAAAACGAATCAGTTTATTCAACAAACCTTTATGCTTTTGATATGCGCCATAGCCCAACACTATTTCTTTACCCGGTTCAAAAGCCCCCTGCATTTTCTTTAACCAGAATTCACTGGCCGGCATGCAATCAGCATCGGTCAATAATACAATTTCATATTTAGAGGACTTGATACCAATGGATAAAGGAAATTTTTTCCCGGGAATCATTTTGGCCTCCTGCACAATGGGGATATGAACCAGGTTTTTGAAAGATTTTTGAAATTCCTTCAGAATGTATTTGGTATCATCTGTTGAATTATCATTTACAACAATAACTTCATGGGTAGTAGCATATTCCTGGACCAATACCCCCGGCAGGTTTTGCGCCAGGTTACCTGCTTCATCACGACCACAAATAATGATGGAAACCGGGTATTCCTGGGTTGCCGTTCTTTTTGCCGGTGTATAAAATGCGAGCCGGCTGAAAAAATAGAGATAATAAAAAACCTGCACCAGGATAATGGCCACAAAGAGATAAAATAAAATTTCCCAGGCTACTGGCGGAATAAGCATGCGCAAAAATAATCAACCTGTTGGTATTGAATGAACAATACAAGGAGTTTATCCACATTGTGTATTCTTTTTCAGCTTCTGCTTTTCATGCAAGAAAGCAAGCTGGTAAAGTATGAATACGATCGTTCAAAGCCTATCTTTGCGGGCCATGCGGGAAAATTATGACAGCATTTTCTTTTGAACTACAAAAAAATTGCCCGGCTTCAAAAGCCAGGTTGGGTAAACTGAACACCGGCCATGGCGAAATTCCAACACCTGTGTTTATGCCGGTGGGTACGGTGGGTTCGGTAAAAGCAATTCCACAGCAGCAATTGGTTCAGGAAATTGCAGCTCCCATTATCCTGGGCAATACCTATCATCTTTTTCTTCGACCCGGGATGGATATATTGGAAGCCGCAGGTGGCCTCCATGCTTTTATGAACTGGCAACGGCCCATACTGACCGATAGTGGCGGCTACCAGGTTTTTTCCCTGGCAACCAACAGAAAGATAAAAGAAGAAGGAGTTTGGTTTCAATCGCATATCGATGGAAGCCGGCATTTGTTTACTCCGGAATCCGTTATGGATATTCAACGGAGTATCGGCGCCGATATCATCATGGCTTTTGATGAATGTACACCATATCCCAGTACATACAAAGACACCCTGAAAAGTATGGAACTGACCCATCGCTGGCTGGACAGGTGTATTACACGATTTGGTGAAACAGAAAATAAATATGGATACACCCAGCAATTATTTCCCATAGTCCAGGGCGGGATGTTTGCTGACCTGCGTAAAATTTCCTGTGCCTATATCACCGACAAACAGGCGGCTGGTAATGCGATCGGGGGATTGAGTGTGGGAGAGCCGGAAGAAATGATGTATGAATTAACGGCTTTGTGTTGTGAAAATTTGCCGGTTGAAAAACCGCGTTACCTCATGGGTGTAGGTACGCCCTGGAACCTGCTCGAGTGCATCAGCCTCGGGATTGATATGTTTGATTGTGTGATGCCGACACGAAATGGCCGGAATGGTATGCTGTTTACCACACAGGGTGTTATCAATATCCATAATAAAAAATGGGGGAAAGATTTTACGCCATTGGATACCGGCCTCCCGGAAGGCTTTAGTCATTTTTATACAAAAGCTTACCTGCATCATCTTTTCAAGGCAAAAGAATTATTGGCCTTGCAAATTGCCAGTACACAAAACCTGGTTTTTTATCAATGGCTGATGCAGCAGGTGCGAAACCATCTTTTAGAGGATAGCTTCCAGGCCTGGAAGAATATCGTTTTACCGGTTTTCAAAACAAGGCTGTAGCCGTCACGGTATGCACATACGTTGAATTCTTTTAGATAAAAAGTTTGACAAAGAATTTTATTTTGCCGGTTCAATATCTCTGTGAAAACAACGTTGTCCTGAATAGGATAATAATTTAACCAAATAGCCAACAAGCAAACATAAAATATTGAATTAATTTTGCCGATATGAAAAAAGTTTTAATGATATTATTGATGGGGAGTGCAACTGTAGCAGCAAAAGCGCAGAATTCATTTGTCCAGTACCAACAATCCTTTCCGCGGGTGGCTTATGCCATGCAGTTAAAAGAAGATACCTTACGGAAACAATTTGCCCAAAAAGGCCTGCAATGGCCGGCTACACAAATTTATATTCGTTCCTTTAAATATGACGGGCAATTAGAACTGTGGGTAAAAAGCGCAAAATCAGATACCTTTTCATTATTTAAAACGTATAAGATATGTGCCCTGGCTGGTAGTATTGGCCCTAAAAGAATGGAGGGGGACTTCCAGGTTCCGGAAGGGTTTTATTATATCAATAAATTCAATCCCAATAGCGAGTATCATTTAGCCCTGGGTATTAATTATCCCAATGAATCTGATAAAATGTTGAGCGATCCGGTTCGGCCTGGTGGCGGGATTTATATTCATGGCAGTTGTGTAACGGTGGGTTGTATCCCGGTACTGGATGCTCCCATGGAAGAGATTTACATTCTTGCCACGATGGCGAAAAATAATGGCCAGGATTTTATCCCGGTACACATTTTCCCGATTCAATATAATAACCCACGCAGTGTTGAGTATTTTACGACTGCCACAAAAAATTATCCTTACCTGAAAACTTTCTCCAATGAATTGAAAGCCGTGTATGAGGCATTTGAAAAAACAAAGCAATTGCCTTGCATCGCCGTCAATTCCAAAGGGGATTATGAAGTGATGAATTAAAAAAGAATAAAATAAATTTCACGCAGTATTGGTTTGTTGATAGTTGTGCAACTGGTTGCAAAAAAATTACCCTTCAAAGAAGGGTAATTTTTTTGCAAATATTCAATTATTCATACCATATCAGGCCTCCTGCATAAAAGGATAACCATAATCGGTAGGTGGATTAAATGTTTCTTTCACGGTGCGGGCGCTCAACCAACGATACAAATTAATCATACTGCCGGCTTTATCATTGGTGCCGCTTTTTCGGGCGCCGCCAAATGGTTGCTGGCCTACTACAGCGCCGGTTGGTTTATCATTGATATAAAAATTCCCGGCAGCATTTTCCAGTTTCTCAGTTGCACGGGTAATGGCTTCCCTGTCCTGTGCAATGATAGCGCCGGTGAGTGCATAAGGGGATGTATTGTTTAACAAGGTCATGGTTTCTTCAAATTTATCGGCATCATACACATAAATAGTAAGTACCGGCCCGAAGATTTCTTCACACATGGTTTTGTATTTCGGGTCTTTCACTTCGATAACAGTCGGCTCAATGAAATACCCTTCTTTTTTAGAATAATTTCCACCAGCTATGATTGAAACTTTCTTATCTTTTTTGGCGTGGTCAATATATTTCGTGATGCTGTTAAAGGCTTTCTCGTCAATTACGGCATTAATGAAATTACTAAAGTCTTCTACGCTACCCATTTTCATAGTTTGAATCTGGGCCAGTAATTTTTTCTTAATATTGTCTGCTAAATTAGATGGCAGGTAAGCCCTCGACGCTGCGGAGCATTTTTGCCCCTGGAATTCAAAAGCGCCTCTTGCTAACGCGGTTGCTGAAACATCTGCATCTGCACTTTTATGAATTAATACGAAATCTTTTCCTCCGGTTTCTCCTACAATACGCGGATAAGATTTGTACAAGCCTACATTTTCACCAATACTCTTCCACATGCTGTTAAACACACCGGTGCTACCGGTAAAATGCACACCTGCAAAATCACGGTGTTCAAAACAAACTTTTCCTATGGTCGGCCCATCTACATATATCAGGTTAATCACGCCATCTGGCAGACCGGCTTCTTTTAAGATCCGCATAATCATTTGCGCCGCATATACCTGTGAATTGGCAGGTTTCCATACCACCACATTGCCACACATGGCCGCACTGGTTGGTAAATTACCGGCTATCGCGGTAAAATTAAAAGGTGTAATGGCCAGGACAAAACCTTCTAAGGGCCGCCATTCGGTACGGTTATGCATGCCCGCAGCCGAGATAGGTTGTTGTTTATATATCTCACTGAGGAAATGAACATTGAAACGCAGGAAGTCTATCAATTCGCAAGCGCTGTCAATTTCTGCCTGGAAAGCATTCTTACTTTGGCCGAGCATAGTGCAACCATTAAGTTCATACCGGTATTTGGTTGCCATAAGATCTGCAGCTTTCAGGAAAATATGTGCGCGGTCTTCCCAGGGCATACGCGCCCAGTTTTCTCTTGCTTTTAAGGCAGCATCAATAGCCATATGTACATGCTTTTGTTCACCGGCATGGAAATGTCCCAGGGTAAATGCAATTTCATGGGGCGGATGTAATGCTACTTTTTTACCTGTTTTCACAGCGCGACCACCAATATACATGGGTATGTCCAGTTGCTTTGACTTTAATTTTTTAATAGCGGCTTTTAAGCCGGCCCTTTCTGCTGTGCCGGGTGCATAAGACAGAACGGGTTCATTGTGAGGGAGGGGATACGAAAAATAACCTGTATTCATACTAAAATTTTTTACAAGGATTTGAGCCTTTGGAGAAAAGAAAATGCAAAGTTAGTCAATCCTGTTCAATAAACCGGCATGATAACTATGCAATTACCTATAACAAACAGATTTAGGAATTACTTAAGCAGTTTGCGAAAATAAAAGGGGCAGTGAAAATCGATTCGCCTCGTTCCACGAATTGTGGGTAAAGTAGCCATACCCAAAAAAGGAAATAAGGGGCATGGTGAGAGAGAGGATAGCTTTATGTATCTTTGCAACCATTTTATCATTAACCAGACAATTATGCAAAAGAAGCAAGTATATGTGATTTCGGCCGTACGTACGCCTTTGGGGAGTTTTGGCGGAAGCCTGAAAGAGTTTTCAGCAACCCAGTTAGGCGCTACAGCCATTAAAGCAGCTATTGCCAAGGCCGGAATCGAACCGGGCCAGGTGGATGAAGTATTAATGGGCTGTGTATTACAGGCCAACCTCGGTCAATCACCTGCACGCCAGGCGGCTAAATTTGCCGGCCTCCCTGATAGTGTTATATGTACAACGGTAAATAAAGTTTGTGCCAGTGGTATGAAAGCCATTGCCCAGGGTGCACAAAGTATTTTATTGGGCGATGCAGATATAGTGATTGCCGGTGGTATGGAAAGCATGAGCAATGTACCGTTTTATGTAACCAATATGCGTTGGGGAAATAAATATGGCAATAGCACGATGATAGATGGCCTGGCAAAAGACGGGCTGACCGATGTGTACCACAATTATGCCATGGGTAATGCAGCAGAATTATGTGCGCAGGAATGCCATTTCAGCCGAGAAGACCAGGATGCATTTGCTATTGAAAGTTATAAACGCAGCCAGAAAGCCTGGGAGGAAGGAAAATTTGATGCAGAAGTAATTCCCGTAGAAATTCCACAACGCAAAGGGGAGCCGGTTCAGTTTAAAAAAGATGAAGAACCTTTCAATGTGAAATTTGATAAAATTGCTTCATTAAAACCAGCCTTTACCAAAGACGGAACGGTTACAGCTGCCAATGCCAGTACCATGAATGATGGTGCTGCCGCACTGGTATTGATGAGTAGTGATAAAGCAGATGCCCTGGGCTTGAAACCGCTGGCAATTATAAATAGTTATGCAGATGCAGAACAGGCACCCGAATGGTTTACCACTACACCTTCTCTGGCAGTACCTAAAGCCGTTAAAAAAGCCGGCTTCGAAATGAGCGAGATTGATTTCTTTGAATTGAATGAAGCCTTTTCTGTGGTAGGCCTGGCCAATATTCAGAAAATGGGGTTAAAAGCAGAACAGGTAAATGTGCATGGAGGCGCCGTTTCCATCGGGCATCCGCTGGGTTGTAGTGGCGCACGAATTATCGTTACATTGATTCATGTACTGAAGCAACATAACGGCAAGAAAGGTGCGGCCGGGATATGCAATGGTGGTGGTGGTGCCAGTGCTATGGTCGTTTCCTTACTGGAATAATTTTTTGTAATCAATTTGATTTTAAATCAATACAGGATGCCCCTTAAGGGCATCTTTTTTTATCTGAATTTTTTGGAATTTTCGAAGAATCGTAAGCAGTACAAAAAACGAGATATCCATTTTTTTATCCCCCCGGATTTTCGTACATTGAGGCTTGGATGGTTTTATTTATTCATTTAAAAAAAGAACTATGTATATTCAAATTAATGCGGATAAAAATCTAAATGTGCGGGATACTTTTGCTAAAAAACTGAAAACATTTATTTCAGAAAAATTACAGCGTTTTGATGAAAACCTGACCCGCTTAGATGTTCATTTTTCTGATATCAATGGCCGCAAAGCAGGCGTGATGGATAAGCAATGTGCTATAGAAGCCCGCCTGAATGGCAAGCCTCCATTAGCCGCACGTGCATTGGGTGATAATTATGAACTCGCCCTGAAAGGAGCCATTGAAAAATTAATGGCTTCCCTGGAAAGAATTACGGGTAAAATGAAAAATTAATTGAAAAGAATAAAGTGGGCCTTTCCAAAAGAGGATAATTTTTCATATAAAAAAGACCGGGTATTTAGCCCGGCCTTTTCATTTCTTGAAAGAATTTAATTATTTCCTGCTGGCAAACCGGCTCAGGAGTTTTAAAATTTCTATATACAACCACACGATCGTTACCAGTAAACCAAAAGCGCCATACCATTCCATAAATTTAGGGGCACCGCCTTCAGCGCCTCGATCAATCATATCAAAATCGAGTAAGAGATTTAATGCGGCAATAGCTACGATAAATAAAGAGATACCAATACCCAATGGGCTGGCATCATAGGCAAAGCCAATATTTACATGGAATAAGCCTAAAACCATAGTGATTAAATAAAAGATAAGGATGCCTACAGTGGCAGAAATGATAATCGACCGTAGCTTATCGGTCACTTTAATGATCCTGAAATTATACAGGAAAAACATGGCAATAGCCACGCCAAAGGTGAGGCCAACTGCCTGCATCACCAGGCCGGGATATTTCTCGGCAAAAAGTTCATTCATCATAACTGATATGCCGCCCAGGAAAAATCCCTCGAGAATAGCATACAAAGGTGACAGGAACGGAGCCCAGGTTGGCTTAAAAGAAATTACCAATGCTGTAACCAGGCCACCAAAAATGCCCACCATCATCAGGGTATTCATGGTCTTATCTGCAAACTGGTTGTGCAGGTTCCAGGTATAGGCCGCAGCGCCTATGACTAATAAAAGTAATAAGCCAAACTTGTTCATGGTACCTCGTACGGTCATGGTTTCGGTACCGATAGCCTGTGTCGGCTGCTGATGCCACACTTTTTCTGCTAAAGTGGGATTCGAAGATTTAAATAAAGCCATTTGAATTCGTTTTTAAATATTAAAAATACTGATTTTTTCGTAAACTTATTTTTTCAAACCCGGGTAATGATCCAATGTTTCAAAAACATAACGTGGATCTTTCTTTAATGTGCTTACAAACTTAATGAGTGAATCGGTATAATTGGGTTTGGCAAACATCCGGTCATGTGCCAGGATAACAACATTGTTCGGCGTATTGACGGCAATCCGGTGATCGAAAGCATCCTCCACTTCTTTCAGCATCTGGTCCACACTTTGTACCGGCACAGAACCACCCTGGTTTCTAAAACGCCATTCTATATCCCAGCCAAATACATTGTATCCCAAAGAATCCAATGCTTTACAAACCGCCAATGTGGACTTCGGGCCTTTCACCTGGTTTGCATTTACCCAGGCGCTATTTCCCGGCAGCCGTATGATCTTTACGGGAATCTTAAACATTTCCTGCGCTTTCATAAAATCTGCAATGGCACTGTCGGGATTTTTATAAAACGTGGCATAATGATCCCGAAACGCATGTGAATAACTGTGATTGGCTAACAAAAATTCAGGATAGCTGTTCCGGATACTATCTACGAGCGACATCCGGTATGCATCAAAGCCATGCATGCCCACCATAAAAAAGGTGGCTTTAACACCTTGTTCCTGGAAAACTTTTTTACAAATACTGGTTCCGGGTGGTTGCGGGCCATCATCCCAGGTGAGATAAATATATCTTTTAGAGCTGTCATATTTAAATGGGGCACTGACAAAACCTCCATTGGCAGCGGCTTTCAGGGAATCTGCTTTTTTCTGTGCCGCAAGGGAATCCTGTAACGCTTTTTCTTTTTCACTCCCGCTATTGCAGGCAATAAATCCGGCCGTAACCAGGCAGGCCAGCAGTAATAACAATTTGGGTTGACGATTCATTTTTTTGTACAATAAATATTTTTAAAAATTGATGGCCAAAGATAGTATTGTCTTTGTTGTACCGAAAAATACTTCACCTTATTACATCATTTTTAACGCTTAACGGGAATTTTATTTTTTTGGGAAAAAAATTTACCCTTACTAGGACAATTGCCGTAAAAAGATAACCGTAAAAACGAGCTTGGTATTTTATGTTATCAACAGAATAAAACGGGAAAGTGCATAGAAAAGATTCACCGGTTGCTGTTTTCAATTATCCTATAACTTTGTATCTATCTTCAAGTAGATAATTATTCCATGAATACAAATGAAACCATCTTAAAAGATGTAGTAATAAAATTTGCCGGAGATAGTGGTGATGGCATGCAATTTACCGGCAGTCAATTTACGGAGAATACAGCCCTGATGGGTATTGACCTGGCCACTTTCCCGGATTTCCCGGCAGAAATCAGGGCACCCTTAGGGACCTTGCCCGGCGTGAGTGGCTTCCAGTTACATTTTTCATCAAATCCCGTTTATACCCCCGGTGACCAATGCGATGTATTGGTCGCCATGAATGCGGCTGCGTTGAAAGTGAACCTGCGGGGCCTGAAATATGGGGCAAAAATTATTGCCAATAAAGATGGCTTTGATACAAAAAATCTTCGCCTGGCTAAATACCCGGATGGCGTTAATCCATTGGAAGACGGCAGCCTGGATGGCTATGAACTGATACAAATGGATGTGACGAAGATGACACGGGAAGCATTAAAAGATTTTACCACCCTGGGTACCAAAGAAAAAGACCGGGCTAAAAACATGTTTGTTCTTGGTTTCCTGTATTGGATGTACAACCGGAATTTAGAAAACACCATTCGTTATATCCAACAGAAATTTAAAAACAGCCCGGATATCCTGGAAAGTAATTTAAAAGTGCTGAAAGCCGGTTATCATTATGGTGATACAACCGAAACTTTTTCTTCCCGGTACAAAGTGGAGAAAGCAAAGTTGCCACCCGGCACTTATCGAAGTATTATGGGGAACCAGGCATTGGTATATGGCCTGATCGCTGCATCACAAAAAAGCGGCTTGCCTCTTTTTCTAGGTACTTACCCCATCACACCGGCATCGGATATCTTGCATGAATTGAGTAAGAATAAAGCTTTCGGCATTCGTACATTCCAGGCAGAAGATGAAATCGCCGGGGTTGCGGCGGCTATTGGCGCGTCGTATGGAGGTAGCCTGGGTGTGACTTCCACCTCCGGGCCAGGGCTTGCTTTGAAATCCGAAGCACTGGGCCTCGCCGTTATGCTGGAAGTTCCACTCCTGGTGATTGATGTACAAAGAGGAGGCCCTTCAACAGGCTTGCCTACCAAAACAGAACAAAGTGATTTATTGCAGGCCTATTACGGCCGCAATGGAGAATGCCCGCTACCTGTTCTCGCTTCTTCCACACCCAGTGATTGTTTTATGGCAGTATATGAAGCAGCACGCATTGCGGTGCAACACATGACACCGGTTGTCTTATTGAGCGATGGTTATATAGCCAATGGAGCAGAACCCTGGCGCTTTCCGCAAACCAAAGACCTGCCGGATATAAAAGTAGCTTTTCAAAAAACAAAACAGGAAGGGGAGGAAAAATTTCAACCTTATATGCGGGATGAGAAATTAGTACGTCCCTGGGTGGTGCCCGGTACTCCGGAAATGGAACACCGAATCGGTGGCCTGGAAAAAGAAGATATAACCGGTAATGTAAGTTACGATCCCGAGAACCATCAACACATGGTAAAGACCCGCCAGGCTAAAGTGGATGCAATTGCAAAATATATTCCCTTGCAACAACTGGATAGCGGGCCGGAAAAAGGAAAAGTGTTGGTATTGGGTTGGGGTAGTACCTATGGTGCCATTAAGAGCGCCGTCCTGGAATTACAGGGTGAGGGCCATGCCGTGAGTCATGCACATCTCCGTTATCTGCGGCCGTTCCCGGCAAACTTAGGGGATATGCTGAAAAATTTTGATACAGTATTCATCCCGGAAATCAATAATGGCCAGTTGATCAAAATAATCCGTGATACATTTTTCGTGGATGCCATTGGTTATAATAAAATCATGGGAATCCCCATGACAAGAACAGAAATTTTGCAGGAAGTAAGAAAATTATTGGTATAACAACTACCGGCAATTATTCCCCGAGCCAGGATGTATAAATTTCCTGTTGCAATGCAGTGGGGTGTGCTGTTTTTTGGATACTGTATTGTAAACCGGCATTGTTATTTCCCATTTCTTTTTTGGATGTACTAATTTGTAAACCAGCATACGCCAGGTATTTATTGTAATCCGGTTCTTTGGTTGTATAGATATATTCAAAAATTTCCGGTAATGGTTTTCCGGCGATTTGTTCACAACAGTGTTGAAATTCTGCTGCCGTAAAACCACGTTGAGCCTGCAAATAATATTTATTATACAATAACCGCATAACATCGTCTAATGATTTTTTATTTTGCGTGGCATTCCGGATTTCAAAATCAAGCAGCATTCCAATCAATGGGCCCTTGTCATAATAAGAAATTGTTTTTCCTTTTTCCGGGCCATTGGTACCAAAAGGCCCGTCACTCCAGGTATCATAGCTGGCCTGTTGCAAAGATTGATACAACCGGCCCGGATTATTTTCTGTAGCATTGAGATTGGTTTCCAGGCTGGCCAACAAGGTTTTTTCATCAGATAGGCCGGCTCTTTTTACCACTAAATATTCATAGTATACTGTTAGCCCTTCACTGATCCATAGCAGGTTGGTACGGCTTCCATGATCATAATCAAACGGGCCCAGTTCAAAAGGCCGGATTCGCTTGACATTGTAATGATGAAAATATTCATGTGCTATGAAATGCAACAGCCGTAAATTTTCTGCAGGCTGGTCCAGGCCACTGCCATCAAAACTGATCGTGGTATTATTCAAATGCTCAATACCTCCTCGGCCAGGCCCGATTCCAATAAAGGTGTATTGCTGATAAGGAATGTCCCCGATTATATTGGAGGCAGCAATGACAATTTTTTTCAGTTCATTCATGAAACGTACCTGGTCAAATTTTCCGATTTCATATCCCATAAAACGATGCTCTTTTCCGTCCACCCAAAAAGAGGGCAGGGAAGTAAGATTGCCGATCAGGATAGGGCAGTCATACAAAATATCAAAGTCGGTTGCGGTAAAATGAGTTGGCTGGCCGGATACAGGTTCCAGCCCGGTAGCAATATTTTTCCAGGTGGGAGGTAGATCAATGGAAACGGATACAGGCAAATCTATTTTCCCGGCGATGTAGAGAAAACTATTTTCCGGGATGAGATAAGCATGCAGGCTGTCAACATAACTATTTGCTACAAATTTCTTGTCTGTCAGAATGGTGTAACGTACTTCAAATGGTTGTTGACGGATACCATAAATTCCCCATGTGGTGGCATCGAGTTTTTTTATAGTGAGGCTTTTTCCTTCAAAACCAGATGCAGTCATCTTTTCAACAGATCCGGCATAGTTCATCAGTTGATAATAACCTGGCATCCAGGCAGGCATTTTCAGGTGAATAGAGTCGCCCTGCCACTCACTGCATTGCAACAGCACATCATACCGGTGGCTTGCCGGTTCAGGAAAAGAAACGGTATAGTGCATTTGTGGTATTACATCCCTGGAAAACGTGGTAGCAGCCATGCAAAACAAAAGGAACAAAAGGGTTACCCGGTTTTGAAGCATGTGCACTGGTTTCAACCAAATAAAATTTCTATGTTTTGTATAATGCGTTTGTATCATAAAAAAGATTGCGGATTATGAAAAGTAAATTTATACGCTGCTGTTAAGAGGCTGATTTATTATTCAAAAATTCGTTTCTGGAACAAGGATTTCATTTTTGCAAAATCCTGCCTGGGGTTCTTGCAAATATAAATCTTTTGATATAGTTGCTCTTCATCATAGGCATAAGGATTATAAAGTGTTTTGACCAGTGTCACCTGTTCAAAAAACGGTTGAAAATAATTACCCACCTGGTAGCTCAATGCAATGATAACGGGAGGCATGGCGCCATCCGGGGCCCAACTGTAAAAACTGCCATGATACGAAAATGCTTGTGGCAGGCCATATTGCCCGGCCCATAAATTCACGGCGCCGGCCTGGCCATAGTGTTTTCCCCAAATAAGACAATGCGCTTTTTCAGTTGCCGGCAAACTATCATACACCTGCTTTAATGCCTGCATGGTTGCTGCCCATTTTTCTTTAGCATAATATTCTTCAAAATGAATGGCTGCTGTACCTCCTTTTATTTTTGTCGCTTCATAAGGATAAACTTTGGCCAGGTATCGCTGGAAGGAATACACTGGCATACCAAATGGTATAAGCATTATACCAAGAAGCAATAAAATAGTGATGGGATAAAAAATCCATTTTCGTTTTAGGGTAATTACCTGCTCCCATAAAACAGCGCCAAATGGGATGAGCGTGAGAATGAACGGGTAAAAATAATAGAACTTTCCATTTGCAATTATCAATGCCAGGGCCGACAAAGCAATGGAAGCGCCAACTGTTTTTTTGACAGGATCATTTGTTTTCAATAAATAAAATATACCGGGTAAAACCATAAGAACACTCACAACCGGGTTGATGCTGAGGAATAATTTACCCAAATTTTCTAAGCGGCTGATTTCATCTAATTGGGTTTGATAAAGCCGGCTAAACATTTGTACCGCGGGGAAATGATGCATGTACTGCCAGGCGAGATTAGGGCTGATGCAAAGAAAGAAAACCAGTAACTGTTTCCATGGTTTTTGTTTCCATAATGTCATACGTTGTTTTTTTGAAAATAGTAAAACAAGTAGCCCGGTGATGAAGAAAAGAATATCATATTTCATAAGGAAACCCAGCAGGCAAAAAATGGTGAGTAGCCATAATCTTTTTTCACCAGGTGCTTTCAGGTAGTTGATAAGCTGGTAAAAAGAAATTACCCAAAAGAGCTGGCTAAACACAACCGGCTGGAATAACTGTTGTGAACGTTCAAAACCCGGCCCGATCAAAATGGCGAATAGGGCAAAAAATACAGCCGTCGTTTTCCCGCCTAATGCTACAGTTATCCGGGCGACATAAATAAGTATAAGCAGGGAAGCTATATGTGGAAAGAGATGATGAATAAATATGGAATCCGACTGAAATAAATTTTGAATAAAAGCAATGACAGCGATCAATGGCGGAAATTCCATATAACCAAAAGCGAGATGCCGGCCGGTGGCTATATGCAAAAATTCATCTCCCTGGAAACCGGAATGCATATCGGCAATAAGATGTAAACTCAACTTGAGTACACAATAAATGCAAAGGACGATTTTGGTTTTTCGGGACATATCGTAAGTGGCTTAAGGACGTTAATTTTTCTTTGCATATTTATTGTCCTTCCAGGGATTGGTGCCTGCTGCACTATCCTTGATCAGTGCAGCCAATCGCTTTTGTTGCGTGGCTTCCTGTCTGGCCTGCATGATCCAGCGAATGGATACTTTTTTATAAGACGGGGCTAATTGCTGAAAATACGCCCAGGCCTTTTTATTCGCCTTAAATAATTTTTCATATGCCGGAGAGAAGCCGATCGCTTCATTTTCATAAGCGTAGATTTTGGATTTATTTTCTTTTCGTTGCTCATAAATGGCCAGGCCAGCAGGATGCATGCGACCTTGTGCTTTTAATGTTTCCACTTTTTGAATGTTGATGGCACTCCATACACTCGTTGCTTTGCGGGGTGTAAAGCGATTCATATAACTATGCTCATCTATTGATTTTCGTATCCCATCAATCCAGCCGAAACATAAGGCTTCATCAACCGATTCAGGCCAGGTCATATTTTTTTTCCCGCTACCGATTTTGTAATAACCCACCCATAATTCCGAAGCAGTTGCATGGTTCTTCAATAACCACTTATGAAAGGCCATGGGATTTTTAAAGAAGACGGGTTTCATGGAATAAAATTAATCAGGTATTTCTTCTTTCTCTTCCAATTCCTGCCCGGTATTTTTTTTCGGGGCGGGCTTTTGGTTTTTTTTAGGAATACGCACATCATTTTGTGTTTTGGGAAAATCAATAGAATAAGTAATGCTCACGCCCTGGCGGGTAGTGCGCCCGATATTTCCACTCGATACATCCAGGCTGCTTTTATTAAAAATGATCGCTTTTAATTTCCTGTCACGCGACAAGATAATTTGAACAGAAATATCCGGCAACCATTGAAAATTGCCCTGCTGCACCGCAGAATTACTTATATTGAAATCCAGGCCGGTACCAAACGTGATGATCACTTTACCATTTAATAAACTTTGATTGACTTTTAAATTTACCTGCTGCCTGTCGAGCCGGTTATCAGATGCCCCATTGCCAAAGAGATCGGCGCTGCTGTAGGTAGAAGCACTCACATCAAATTGCAAACTCTTGTCCCCCGTGAGTTTGGAGAGGAGATTGGATACGAGTTTATTTACTTCGTTACTCACCTTTTGGGAGATGGTATTGATCCCGGTTGTGGTTGCCAGGTTATTGCCGGTTCCGATTTCACCATACGGTGCAAAAGAGCCAAAAATAATCAGCCAGGTTACCTGCTTGAGCATTTCATTGTCATCCTGCTGTACTTTGTTCAGGAAGAGACGCAGGTTGTTATCATTTGTAATGGGACTGCCCTGGGGAAAATCAAACCGAAAATTAATATCCGGTTTGGTTAGCAGACCGCGTAATTCAGCCACTACATATACATCGCCGCGATAGCCTTGCACCGTACCGCCGAGATTGAGGCCTGTATTATTGATCAATGAACTCAGGCTTACATTTTTTGCTGTGTATTGTGCATCTACATGCAGGTTGGCTTTATAAGGATCGCCATTCCATTCGATATAATTATTGGTGCCATCCACAAAATCAAATGGCCGACGTACCAGGGATTGAAAATTAAAACTATATCTTCCCTGTTCTATATTATAACGGCCATTCATTGTCATATTTCCGACGGCTGGTACTTTTATTTTCAAACGGCCATTCCCGGTAGCCTGGATAACATCACCTGCCAACGGGTCAAGGATCACATCTATCTGGGCCTGGTTATTGGCGGTAAGGTCCAGGTCAATAGTGAGTTTAGTATCAGATGCAATAACCGGTGCTTCTACCTTTTCCCCGTACTGCTTGAAGACAATGAAATCTGCAACCGTGCTTTCCTGTTCATTCGAAGTAGGGATAAAAATATGAGTGGTATCATTGACAGCGCCGGTGATGGACATATGCATGTCTTCCTGTGGCCCTTTCAAACTCAGGCTGGCCCTGCCGATCGCTTTACCATAAAATTGTTTATTGTCATTGGCTTTTGTATCCAGTAATAATAATTTATTGGTGGTCATATCAAAATCATATCGCATATTTTTAAAGCCGGTCTCATATAAGATGCCTTTCACGCGACCGGTATTGTTGTACCTGTCTCGAATTACCAGCGTACCGAAATCAATACGGTTCTCTTTGAATTGTATCAATGCCGAATCTACCTGGTAGCGCACTTTTGTATAATTCACGGTTAGTGCTCCATTGGTTAATGCGGCATCACCGGTAATAATAGGAGATTTAGGCGAGCCGGCTATTACTAAGTTTCCGGTAGCAAAGCCATCCAGGTCAGAAAATACTGTGCTGAGAAAACGATTTAGAAAACCTATACGGGTATGTTTTAATTGCAGGCTGGTATATAATGGTTTTTCTGTGCTGTCTTTCAAGTTGTAAAAACCGCTTGCATCAATTCCGAATTGCTCATTATCAGAAATAACTTTCCAACTTATCTTTCCGGTGCCGGCATTGAAATCGGAAGCTATCTGCACATGACCTACTGAATCATTGTCCAGCCGGAAATGGGTGGCATCTATAGCAGCAGCTGCATTAAATTGGCCATAAAAATCACGCAGGTAAACTTTCCCGTTGGCGATCCCCTCAATTGTCGGGCTTTTGATAAAGAGTGATGTAAAGTCGCCAATGTTCACATCTTTTAATTTCACTACCAGGTTATTACTATTGGTACTATCCTGTTGATCGGTCTCCACGGAAATTTCCTGGAAGCCCTGTTTGAATTTTACATTAGTAGCTCTTGCACTTTTCTTTCGAATGATTAATTCACCTTCTTTTTCCAGGTCCCATTTTTTGGAATTAAGGACAAAAGAAGATGGCCGGAAATTGATGCGGATCCCATCCTCCAGGTTATATACATCTGCATTCAGGTCGGCTTCATTCAATTGCTCACTGGCACTGGTAGCTAAATGCACAATAGAATGATTATTAAACGAGGTTATTTCAAAAGCGGAATTGGGAAAATATAAACTATCCCCTACATATATCCTTTTGATATCACCAATGACATGCAGCGTATCCAATTCACCGGAACCGGCTATCAGTGCATCCTGTAATTTATATTTCCCGAATTGGCCATTGGGGAAAATGGCTGAAAAATGAAAGCCCGAATCTTTATTATCGGTATTTACAGATCCACTAATGTACACACTGTCAAATCCCGATAGCCGGTCATCTAACAGGGAAGCATATTTGTCAAAATCATAAGTATGTATTACAACTGTGAAATTCTGGTTTAGCGGCGTTTTTTCCGGTTTCTTTACCAGCGCCGGGAAATAAATATTTAAAAAACTTTGAAAGCTGTTTTGCAAATCCAGGATGGAAAAAGTGCCAATTACGGAAGCATCAAACTGGTTGCTGTTGACCGATAATACTTTTCCTTCGATACTGTCCATATATGCGGATACCGTTAAGGAATCAAAATCGAGTAGCGTACTATCACTCATCAAAACCGCATTCAGTATTTTGGCGGATCCCAGGAAATCGTCGATATTATGGCCGGTAAAATTCAAGTCGAATAAACCGGTAAGCCGAAAATCTTTTTTAGTTAAATGAAGCTCTTTAAAATTAGCTTCACCCAGGTCACCCAGTACATTAAAACTGGGCGCTTCACCGGATAGGTCAATTTCTATATTACTGGTAAAATTAAAATTAGGATCATTGGCCAGGAATTCACCATCAAACTTTTGTTTTTGCATCGTACCATTGAAGCGAAGATGCTGATAGGTATAACCATTGAATTGAAGTTTTGAAAAAACCCCATCTACAGTGGATTTTATTTTATCGAGAACAAAACTGCGACCATCTACTTTTCCTTCAAAACTAATTTCGCCCAGTGAATCGGAATGAATAAAACGTCCCAGGTTAAACTGTTGTGTCTGTAATGAGCCTTTATATTCCGGCTCACCGTATTTGGGGAATTTTAATTTCAGGTTCGTATAAAAACCGCCCAATGCCGTACTGAAATTTCCATTAACCGTAAAATCGTGAATAGTGCCGGCAAAATTTCCCTGCATCCGTACATTTTGCAACGCATCGAAATCCGGGCTTTTCAATTTTGCCAGGCCAGGATATAAAAATTGAATACCCCGGTAATTGGATTGAACAACCCCTTTATCCAGCCGGATGATCGTGCGGTCTATATCAGGCAGGCCTTTCATGCTGAAGTTGCCACTGGCATATGTATTGGCATCGGTACGTACAAAAAAATCATTGGCCTGAAAATCATGTACAGTTCCGCGGAATTTGCCACTAAGTGCAAAATCTTTCTTCCAGGTTTTTAATGCCGGTGCAAAAAAAGCAATATCATCACTGCTTACCTGGGCATTCCGGAAATTGGCAGAGATTTTTATACGGTCAATGAAATCGGCCATGTCTTCATTAAAATGTTGGTAATGCATGGCATAGTAATCCCCGATCCGGGAAGCATCTGTACGGATATCCAGGTGATTAAATTCCATGATCTGTGGATTAATCCTTACATCGGCTTTCAATTTTTTCAAATTAAAACCGCTTCTTTCCTTTGCCTTTATGTTGACTTTTGCGGTTATGGTATCCTTGTTCAACAGGAATTCATGAATTTCTCCCGTAATCTGGGAAGCCTGGATATTAGTACCGTCAAACCTTCCTTTTTCAGAAATACTACCACGTTTCAGGTTGCCGAAATAACCATTGGTGATGTTGATTGTTTTTACTTTCGCCACGAGGTCTCCCGGGTTAAGGTGAGAAATACTATCTGTAGATGCAGGCGGAGCAAGGCTATACGGCCGATTTCCCGTAAAATTCTCTAAGATTATTTTGGGCTTATCCAGGTCAATGGTATTAATTTCAAAAGAAGGTTTATCCAGGTCAATTTTATCGGCATCTAATAACAGGCTGCCAACCTGGGCAACTAATTTCTGGCCCACCCAATTATCCTCTTTTACAAACAGCACATTTTTAAGATCAACTTTTTTGAGGTCCAGTGTAATTTTTGCCGGTTCTTTTTTTGTGGTAGTGGGTTTTGAAAAATAGTCAACCAGGAACTGGTAATTCCAAATGGAGTCTGTTCGTTGTTGCCGGATAACAGCATCTTCCAGGCCAATATATTTCAGCTCAATATTTTTTTTGAAAATAAACCAATCGGTAATCCTGATTTTGAGTGAGCCGGCATATAACAAAGTATCTTTTTGCTGATCACGGATCAGTAAACCATTCAGATCTACTTTATCCAGCAGAGAAAAACCAATTTTTTTTAAAGAGACTTCCGTTTTTAATTCTTTGGATAAATAGGCCGTTGCTTTACCGGCGAGAAAATTCTGTACCGGGCTTGTTTGAATAAGCAGGTACAAAAGAAAAATCAGTCCCAGCAAAAACAAAATAACCCGGAAAAGTATTGTGAATGCCTTTTTTAAAATTCGCATTGGTTTTAAAAAAAATAAAGATAAAGCCAAATGCCTGAAAATTATGGTAAAGAATAGGTAGGTGAGAAACTTTTCTGATTTTTTTATTCTTGGGTATTACCTATATGCGTATTGTTGTTTACAGTATTTATCAATTACGGTCTGTGTTTTGACAACCTGACTTTACGAATTATTTTTGAAGCCATAGCGCGTACTATTACTTTTGTCGAATGAATTTAGTTCAACGCGACCAGGCTTTTGTCTGGCATCCATTTACCCCACAGAAAAATTACCTGCCACCTATTCCCATCGTGCATGCAAAGGGTAGTTTATTATATGATGAAGACGGGAAATCCTATATCGATGCCATCAGCAGTTGGTGGGTTAACCTGCATGGTCATGCACATCCTTTTATTGCACAAAGAATATATGAACAGGCCCTGCAATTGGAGCAGGTAATTTTTGCAGGCTTTACGCACCGCCCGGCCGTTGAACTGGCAGAAAAATTATTGCAGGTATTACCCGAAGGCTTTTCAAAAATATTTTACAGTGACAATGGCTCCACCGCAACGGAAGTAGCGCTGAAAATGGCATTGCAATATTGGTGGAATAAAAAAGAATTACCCAACCGGAAAAAAATTTTTGCCTTTAAAAATGCCTACCACGGCGACACCTTCGGCGCTATGAGCATGAGCGCACGCAGTGTGTTTACACGCGCATTCCAGGATCTTTTTTTTGAAGTCCTGTTTATTGATACACCTACGGAAGAAAATATCGAAGCCATATTTGCGACCATTGAGGAACATGGCCACTCGATAGCGGCATTCATTTTTGAACCATTGGTACAGGGTGCAGGAGGCATGAATATGTATGCTGCCAAACACCTGGATGCAATTATTCGTAAAGTACGGCAATATGATATCATTACCATTGCCGATGAAGTGATGACCGGTTTTTTTCGTACTGGTAAATTTTTTGCCTGTATGCACCTGCAGGAAAGCCCGGATATCCTGTGCATGAGTAAAGGCCTTACCGGAGGTACGATGGCATTGGGCGCAACGGCCTGTGTTGCCAAAATACATGATGCGTATATTAGTGATGACCCGTTGCATACTTTTTTCCATGGCCATTCATTCACCGCCAACCCGCTTGCCTGCACGGCTGCATTGGCGAGCATGGAATTGTTGCGGGATCCTGCCTGCCTCCACAGGATTGAGCAGTTATGTATGGCTGTGCAAGACCTGGCAATCAGGTTACAGGAATCGCAAAGTAATTTTTCAATACCTGTAAAAAACATTCGGTACACCGGCACCATCCTGGCATTTGAAATAACCGAAGGAGCAAATAATTACCTGCATGCAGCCGGATCGCAGATTACACAAAAAGCGTTACAGACCGGGATCTACCTGCGGCCTTTGGGCAATACGGTTTACCTGATGCCGCCTTATTGCTTTCAAAAAAATGAATGGGAAAAAGTAGAAGCGTTTATTTTTCAGCTATTGTCCTGAGCGATTTTCTTCCAGTCTTTTTTTCAACGCACCCAGGCTGTTTTCCATAGGTGGCCCCAGGATTTTATCATTCAGCATGGATCGGAATCTTTCCCAGGGATACCAATTCGCTATCGAAGTGAAATACCAGTTAATGGTTACGGTAGTTGAATCATGTGGGATTATATTAAATACAGCGACCTGCGCATTACCTTTTTCGCTCTTCCATTCCGTAACGATAGAATCTTTATCCGCACTGATTTCCCGCACTTCATAATTACCAAAACGGACAACCGTTCCGGCACCACTTGTTTTTTGAGATAAAAAAGTGATCATCCCGGTATCGGCGCCACTCATCCAGAATTTCCAATATTTAATATCCATGAGATATTGATACACGCTATCCACCGGTGCATGAATATCAGTTGCACGTGACACCCGGGTTGCTTTGGGAAAAAGTAAACCGATACCTGTTACTACCAGGAACAAAATACAAAAAGAAATAATGGCCAGTTTGAATAAACGCATAAGAGATTTTTAGACAACGGAATTTACTCCCATTTAAAAACTTTAATGGCGATAGCATAAACGATGACACCCCAGATCAACAGTATCCCGATTTCTTTCCAGCAATCAAGCAGGCTGGCACCTTCAAAAGAAATTGCACGCATGGCATTGTTAAAATGGGTAAGGGGCAAGAGGTTGCAAATATGTTGCAGCCATTGCGGGAATACACTGATTGGGAAAAAAGTGCCGGCCAGTAAGAATTGAGGCAATGTAAAAATATTGGCAAAGGGTGGAATGGTACTTTCATTTTTAGCAACGCCACTAACGATAAAACCACAGCCCATAAATACGATCAATGAGATGAAACTTAGTACCATGATTTCCAGGAAGGTGGTGATCCCATGAACAAGTGTGAAATCAAAAGCTACCGCACCGATGCCGATGATAATGACTGCCGTAATCATTTGAAAAATCACCCGGCTCAGGGCTTCACCCAATAACATATAAGAACGCCTGACCGGTGTGGCAAAAAAACGTTTCAGCACTAATTGTTGGCGTAAATTAAAAAATAAAAAAGCCACGCCAAATACGCCGGCGCTTAATAAAGAAAATCCAAGCTGACCCGGTAATATAAAATCTATTTCCCGGTATTCGCGGCCGGGGATCTTTTCAATAGTGGGATTGAGTGTTGCAATTGTAGGTGTATGAGGAAAGGCCCGGGCATTCATGTTGCCGATAATTTCTTTGATCACCGAACCAACGATATTCAGGTTTTGTGCGCTTACGGCTTCCGAACTTTTCAGGCTCACCAGGTAGCCGGAATCCGGCGCCGGTTTTTTTTGAATTTGTATGATGGCCGTAAGGTTTCCTTTTTTCAGGTCATCGAGTGAAATGCTGTCGGCCTGGTGCAATACATGAAAAGCCGGATTGGCGAGCAATGCATGGTATATCGCATTTGTGGTATCAGCATTTTTATCAAACGTAATATCAGCGGAAAAACCATTTGTATTGCTGATAAAACCAAATACCAGGATAAACACCAGCGGGAAACCGATACTGAACGCAACGGCAGACGGACTGCGCAGTGTGGCGATCAGGCTGGCTTTGGCTATTGCCAGCATGGCTTTCCACTGATTATATTTTGCGGCCATACAAAGAAATTTGGAAGGCAAAGCTATTTGATAAATCTTCCTTTGAAAAATAAAATCTAATTATTGTGATTGAATTTCATGTATGCTGAACTATTTGAAGAATAAACTGCACCTTTGAAACAAAGTTTCGCATAACGATGCATGTTGCTTATTTACTTACCGGTAGTAACCTGGAAGAACCACAAAGACAGGTAGCACATGCCTTTAACCTGCTTCAAAAGAAAGCAGGAACTATCCGTTCGGTTTCCGGCCTGTATCAAACTGCTGCCTGGGGCATTACCGACCAGGCTGATTTCATCAACCAGGCAATCTGCCTGAGCACGCCATTATCTCCCCGTGCCTTATTGAAGTGTATCCTGGCCATAGAAATTGAGATGGGGCGGGAGCGGAAAATAAAGATGGGGCCACGTATCATTGATATTGATATTTTATTGTATGATGCATGGGTGATAGAAGAACCAGGCCTGGTCATTCCGCATCCGTTGTTGCCACAGCGTCGTTTTGCATTGGAGCCGTTGGTGGAAATTGCCGGCCAGGTACTACATCCTGTCTTAAAGAAAAGTATGGCGACACTCCTGGCAACCTGTGAAGATCCATTGGATGTGTATAAAATTTCTACAGAATAAAAACGACACGCTTATTTTTGTTGCACCGGAAATATGAAATATCGTTTTATTAATATCGATGGGAATATAGGCGCCGGGAAAACAACCCTTGCCCGGCTCCTGGCCAAGCAACTCAATGCCCGGCTCATCCTGGAAGAAGCAGCTGATAACCCGTTCCTGCCGAAATTTTATGAAGATCACCGGCACGATGCGTTGCCATTGGAATTATTTCTTATGACACAACGGTATAAGCAGTTAAAAGACCGGCTATCTTCCCATGATCTTTTTCAGCAAATAACCATTGCGGATTATTATTTTGGAAAATCGTTATTGTTTGCAAAAATCAACCTGCCGGCGGACGAGTTTCGGTTGTTTCAAAAGTTTTATGATATGCTGCAACCACAGGTACAGGTGCCGGATGTGTTGCTTTATTTACATGCACCCGTGACGATATTGCAAAAAAATATTGCCCGTCGGAACCGGGCCTTTGAGAAAAACATTTTACCCGAATACCTGCAGCAGATACAGGACACGTATGCGGATTATATAAGGCAACATCATATCAAGACTATTTATATTGATGTGAGCAATGCAGATTTCCTGCGGAATGAAGCCCATCTTACCGTGGTGCTTGATGCCTTAAAAAATCCATCCGGTGAAATGCGGCAGTTTTTTGCGCTCCCGTAAGAAAGATTTTCAGAGAAATATTTTATGTGTGAAAAGGTTAACGACAATTAAAAACGAAAATGACAGAGGCACAAATAAAAGATGATCCTCTGGCATCGGTCCGTATCCCGGAATTTAAATTTCTAATGCTGGGGCGGTTTACATTTGTCATGAGCCTGCGAATGATGAGTACAGTCCTTGGCTGGTGGGTTTATTTATTAACCCGGGACCCTTTTGCAATCGGCCTGCTGGGGCTTTCCGAAGTAATTCCGGCGATTTCCCTGGCTTTATATGCCGGCCATTTTATTGACAGGCATGAAAAAAAGAAATTGCTTTTGCGGGGTGTAATCCTTTATTTTGTTTGTGCGCTTTTACTCTTTTTATTTTCAACAAAATTAACTGCCACCTATTTTTCCAATCATGGGATCGCTGTACTCATTTATATCGTCATCTTTTGTACCGGCATCATTCGGGCATTTGTAGGGCCGGTATTCAATGTACTCCTGGCTTATATTGTTCCGAATAATTATTTACAAAATGCTACAACCTGGAGCCAGGGCGCCTGGTTGGGTGCTTCTGTAAGTGGTCATGCACTCGGGGGTTTTTTAATTGCCTGGCTGAATATCAGTGGTACCCTCTTGTGTATATTAGGACTGATGACCATTTCATTTATTTTTCTAAGCCGGATCAATCGGAAATACCCAAATCTGTCGGCAGTAGAAAAGAAGACCTGGGAGAGTGTAAAAGAAGGATTACGTTTTGTTTTTAAAACGAAAGAGTTATTGGGCGCTATTACCCTCGATATGTTTGCTGTTTTTTTTGGTGGGGCTGTTGCCATGATCCCGGTCTATGCCAAAGACATTTTAAAGGTAGGTGCTGAAGGCTTTGGCTGGTTGAATGCAGCCACTGACCTGGGTTCCATTTGCAGTGTGATTTTGCTCACGATTGCGCCTATGAATGCCCGGCAAGGGAAGAAATTATTTTTTGCGGTAGCCGGGTTTGGTATTTGTGTAATTGTATTTGCTTTATCCCGATCCTTCTGGTTATCATTTGGGGCATTGCTTATCGGGGGGATGTTGGATGGCATCAGTGTTGTGGTAAGAGGTACCATTATGCAGTTAAAAACACCAAAGGATATGCGGGGAAGGGTTTTGAGTGTAAACAGTATGTTTATCAATTCCAGTAATGAGCTGGGGCAGTTTGAAAGTGGAGTGGCAGCACGGTTGCTGGGGGTGGTGCCTTCCGTGGTATTTGGTGGCTGCCTGACATTGGTAGTTGTCATTATTACCTGGTTTAAAGCGCCAACTTTACGGAAAATGGAATATTGATAAGCCGTCTTTAAACAAATCAATGCAGAATGCTGCCTCTTTTATAAATCAAACGGACAGATATCAACAGGTACTTTTAATATTATACACAACAGTAAGCCTGTTTTTTCATAATACCTGCATTTTTTTTCCGTTTCCTTTTTTGTTTTTATATAAAAGGGTTCATAAAAAATCAAGGCTGCAAAAAATTTTCATGAATGGCAACATACATGGAATGGGGAGAAAATATTTTCCTGTTTTTCGCAAATGCTGAATTATATCTTCTTTTTGGATTGAATGCGGGCTTTTACCACATGAACCATTTGCATGGCATCGGGAGACAGGTTGAAAAGAAAAACGGATGTAATCAACAATGCCGAGAAAATAAAACTCCGTAGGAATACGGCTGTCCAATTGTGCCAGGATGAAAAAAGGAAATAAGCAATAAAAAAGGCAAAGAGGCTGCATATAATAGCCAGGATCGTTTTCCTGTTGAACGGTTGCATATTGAATTTTCTCCGTAAAAATTCAAAGCGTATAAAATTATAAACTGTCAGGGAGAAAAGATCACTATAAGCCGTGCCAATAATGCCATAATTTTTTACAAAGACATAACTTAAGGGTATCCGGATTGCCAGCATGATCACACCACTCAGGAATTCAAAGCGCCAGAAATTAGAAGCGCCGATCACCTGTGCATTCACACCGGTACCACAATCAATAATGCGGATAATGCCAAAAATAAACAACAGCCCCAGGCCGGCTGCATAGGTGTCCTGGATATTTGCCAATTGTAAACCATCCCGGACATTGAGCCATATATTGCCAAAAATAAAAAATGCAATCAGCAGCATATTAATACTGGACCGCTGGTAAATGCGAAAAATTTCTGCATAATTTTTATCCTTCCATAACCGAACCAATACACCGGTGGCAATGGATTGAATACTGCGTTGTGGAATCTGGATCAGGTTCGCAGCATACAAAGCCAGGGTGTAAATGCCGGTTGGTTCCAGCCCCAGGAGACTCGCAATGATGAGACCATCAATAGTACTTCCAATCGTCGTAATAATAATACCGCCAAAGATTAGGCTCTGCATGGTCAGCATTTTCTTATAAAATTTCCTGGTAACCCGGCTCTTTTTAAAATGAAATTGCAAATGCCCGGTTTGCACCAGGTACAATAACAATACACCTGCAATAATGATGTACAGGCAGGAAAAGCACATCATGAAAACCGGAAAATCTATCCATTTAAAATAATACAATAGAATGATCACTGTCGTCAGTATGCGTAAAACAGTTTCTCTTAAAAAATTAGAAAGAACCGTTTTTTGTAAAGCCCAGGCATAGCCTTCTAGTAAGGAAAAAAACAATAAGCCAAATGCAAAGGGAAATACCCAGAAATAATATTGCACAAACAAGGGGGAGCGATTGGAAAATTTCAGAATAAACAGGGGTTCCATGAAATAGCCGGCAATGGCTACAATGATAAAACCAAGAAACGTAATCAACAGGGTACGGCCAAACAGGTCATTTTCATTTTCCCGGAGATTGTCCTGGTAGTAAGGGAAAAATTTATATAAAACCGGGATGGCTCCTAAACTGGCAAAGATGAAAAAGTTTTGCCCCACATCGCTGAATAAACGGGTGAGGCCATATTGCTCCGGCAGGAAAGATCCGTCTTTTACAAAAAAATAATTATTGACCAGGCCAAATAAAACACCGATATACACAAGAATGGATGATATAATGGCTTGTTTGCGTATGCCGGACATGGAAAATATTAAGGTGCGAAATTAATTGTTTGCCGGTTGATCATTGACACCGACATAATAATTCCTGTCAATATAATCGCTGGTAAAAAAGTGTAATTGATTTTTTTGTACAGGCATGGTTTGCCATTGCTCCGTTGGATATAGCCTGAATACCTGTGCCTTTCCGGCAAAGACCAGTTGCATATCAAACCCCGGCACACAATTTTCCCAACGATAATGCAGTTGGGTGGAATCTGAATCAATATAAAAATGCAAACGGGGAATTTGTGTGGTCCGTAAATATTGGTCAAAGACTTTACTGAAATTAATATGTGCCTGTTGATTGATATAATTTTCCACCTGTGCTGTTGTAACGGTTTGGTGATAAAAAGTTTTGTTCAATCCAATTAAAATCTGGCGAAACAATGCATCATCATTTATAATGTGGCGGATAGCCTGGATCATGTTACCGGATTTGTAATACATATCACCACTACCTTCATTGTTTACTCCATATTTTCCGATGATAGGGATATCATTCTGGATATTTTTTCGTGTACCATAGACATATTCATTACCGGCTTCTTTACCAAACAAACATTCCGTATAAAGGCTTTCACTGTAATTGGTAAATCCTTCATGTACCCACATATCGGCAATATCTTTTGTCGTGATATTATTGGCAAACCATTCATGGCCGCTTTCATGTATAATAATAAAATCCCATTTCAGGCCCCAACCCGTTCCGGAAAGATCACGGCCCAGGTAGCCATTTTCAAAGTGATTCCCGTAGGCTACCGCACTTTGATGTTCCATACCAAGGTGAGGTGCTTCTACCAGCTTATAACTGTCTTCATAAAAAGGATAGGGGCCAAACCAATATTCAAAACAATGCAACATGGATTTGCTTTGCAGGAATTGTTTTTGTGCCCTTGCCAAATCATAATCCAGTGCCCAGTATTGCAGGTCCAGCTTGCCTTTTAAGCCATTTAACGTATCTTCCCAATGCACATATTTACCGATATAAGGAATGATATTATAATTATTAATGGGATTCACCACTTCCCATACGTACGTAGCCAGGTCATCGTGATGAAATGTTTTTTTCAATCGCCCGTTTCCCACACCCACCAGGGTATCCGGCACTGTTATGCGCAGGATGGCACCATTATCCGGCTCATCACCCTGGTAATCTTTGCAGGGATACCAGACACTTGCCCCCAGCCCCTGGCAGGCAACTGTCATCCAGGGACGGCCTAATGAATCTTTCGCCCAAATCCAACCGCCATCCCAGGGGGCTCGTTTTGCTTCACGCGGTTTGCCATGATAAAAAATGGTGAGTGCATTTTTACCCATCGTGTGTTTGCCGGTTTCTATGTACCAGGCATTTTTGTCATCCGTAATTTTGTGAAAAGCCAGCAATGATTTACCCATGCGCACACTGTCTATGATCATAGGATCCTGCAGGTCAATTTGCATCGGCCTGTCCCCGTTTTTTAAAACATTGTAAGTGATCTCCACGGAAGCCCGGATGGTTTTAGAGGTATAATCCGGCTGCACGGAAATATCATATTTCAATACATCCCACCAGGCACGTTCGGGTGTTACAGAACCACGTAATGTATCGGCATGGGTAAATGCCTGTTTCCTTTGCGCCTGCAAAAAACACGGCCATAGAAGGATGAGGAGAAGCAGGGTATTAATTTTTTTCATGCAATAAAATTAGGATATTCGGGGCTGAATGCTGCATAAAAAATATATAAACGGAAATCCATTATTTTTTCGCTACAGCCTGCTTTTTTTCTATTGTTTCATTTTTTCCTGTAAACCGGATATACCTGCCGGTAAAAAAATATTTTACTACAATGAAGCCAGCGGCATCAGCAGCCTCGACCCGGCATTTGCCAAAAACCTGTCGATTATGTGGGCTGTGCACCAGTTGTACAACACGTTGGTAGAAGTGGATAGTACAATGAAGATAAGGCCGTCCCTGGCAAAGAGCTGGGCTATCAGCGCTGATCACCGGGTATTTACCTTTCATTTGCGGACAGATGTTTTTTTCCAGGATGATCCGGCCTTTCCTTCCGGTAAAGGACGCAGGTTGACAGCCGGTGATGTGGCATATAGTTTTAACAGGCTCATTGATCCACAAACAGCGAGTAGTGGCGCCTGGATATTTAATGAACGAATTGCAGTCAATGGTTTTACGGTATTGAATGATTCTACATTTCAATTGCAATTGATTAAACCCTTCCAACCGATCCTGGGAATTTTAAGCATGCCCTATTGTAGTATCGTAGCGCCGGAAGCCGTCAAAAAATATGGCACTGATTTTCGCCGGCATCCCTGTGGTACCGGGCCTTTTCGCTTGCAATACTGGGCAGAGGGCCAGGCCATGGTTTTGGAAAAAAATAAAACATACTGGGAAAAAGATGCGGCAGGCTATGCATTGCCTTATCTCGATGCCGTAAAAATTACTTTCTTTGATAATAAAGCTACCGAGTTCCTTGAATTCCGGCAGGGCCGGTTAAGTTTTATCAATGATATTGATCCCTCTTTTAAAGATGAAGTGCTGACAAAAATGGGCACCTTAAAAACAACCTGGAAAGACAAGATCCTATTGCAAAAACATCCGTATCTCAATACAGAATATTTTGGCATTTTAATGGATACCACCCAATCAATCGTGAAAAATTCACCATTGAAAATAAAAGCGGTACGCCAGGCGATTAATTATGCCATCAATCGCCGACAATTAATTATGTATATGCGCAATTCCATTGGTTTCCCGGCAGAGAGTGGTATGGTGCCATATGGTTTGCCTTCACGCAATGCAGAAATGGTGCATGGTTATAGTTATGACCCGGCAAAAGCCCGGGCTTTGTTGAAAGCAGCCGGCATAGATGTGCAACAGGCACCCGTCATCAAATTACTAACCATTGCCACGTATGCTGACATTGCAAGTTTCGCTGCAAAAGATATGGAAGAAATTGGCCTGAAAGTGCAGGTAGAAGTAATACAAAAAAGTTTATTACTCCAGCAAACTGCTCAGCAGCAGGCATTGTTTTTCCGGGCGAGTTGGATAGCTGATTACCCGGATGCAGAAAATTATATGGCGCAGTATTACAGTAAAAATCCTGCTCCACCGAATTATACGAGATACAGTAATCCTGCCTTTGACCGCTTGTATGAATATGCATTGAGTGAAACAAATGATTCCCTGCGCTATGCTGCCTATCGCGAGATGGATCAACTGGTCATGGAGGATGCCCCGGTAGTTCCGATCTGGTATGATGAAGTGGTGCACCTGGTGCAACCGGGCATAACTGGTTTTTATCCCACCTCTACGAACATGCTGGAGTTGAGAACCACTGATTTGCCGGCCACCAAATAAATTTATTTTTCTGCCAATTGAATTAATTGATAAGGCAGGTCCAATTCTTCCATGGCCTGCTGCAGGCGGTTTTCATGTGTATCCGTAATAAATACCTGGCCCTGGTTTTCGCTACAAACTTTCTGCAGTAAATGTCGCATCCGGCCGGCATCTAATTTTTCAAAAATATCATCCAATAATAGGATAGGAGTAGTGCCGGTATGCGTTTTGATAATTTCAAAAGCGGCTAATTTCAAGGCAAACACCAGGCTTTTTCGCTGGCCCTGCGATGCCATAACTTTAAATGGCTGGCCTTGTAAAAAAATAGCCAGGTCATCCTTATGAATACCATGGCCGGTACGTTGCAGGTAAAGGTCCCGATCGATATTCCGGCGCAGCAGGGTATCAATATTTTCAGTCAGCAATTGACTGGCATATTGCAGGGACAGTTCATCTGTTTTCCCAGCAATGCCACTATATTCCCGGGATACCAGCGGCAGGAATGAGGCAAAGAATTTTTTTCTTTTTTCAAAAATGAAATTATTCAATGCCACTAACTGGTCGTGGAAAACATCCATCAGATATTGATCGGGAAAGGGTTTCCCTTCGGCCATTTTCAGGAAACTGTTCCGCTGGTCAAGTACCTGCCGGTATTCAATTATTTTTTTAAGATACTGGTTATCTGTTTGAGCAATGATGGCATCAAAAAAATTCCGCCTGTTCTCCGCAATGCCGGTAAGCAGGTGCATATCATCGGGGGCAATAAATATGCAGGGAAATTTTCCAATGAAATCCGAGAATTTTTTTTGTGTGACCTCATCCAGGATTAATTCTTTCCGGCCGTTTTCCCGGTAAATGCAAACGATTTTGTGGTGGGCATTTGCTTGATGGATAACTCCTTCAATCCGAAAACCGGCAAAGCCTTCACGGGCATTGGTATTTTCCGGTTTGGGGAAATAGCTTTTTGTAAAGCAGAGATAATGAATGGCATCCATCAGGTTGGTTTTGCCGCAACCATTTGGCCCGCAAATGCAAATAATTTTCTCCTGGAATGCAACTGAAAAAGCAGCATAATTCCGGAATTGTATGATCTGGATGTTTTGAACATTCACAAATGCAAGTTAAAGCGCAGTACTAAATTTTTGTTGGAATCCTTTTTTTTAAAATAGAATGTCGCTATTTGTTTGTTGACCAGGTAGTAAAAAAAAGCAGCAGGCAATTTTCCCTGCTGCTTAAGTGATCCGGCTGGGACTCGAACCCAGGACCCATACATTAAAAGTGTATTGCTCTACCAACTGAGCTACCGAATCTTCCCCTTAATCGGAATAGTTTTTGATTAAGGAGTGCAAAAATAAAA
>JBDHYG010000004.1:0-164990 GCA_039811225.1 Parafilimonas sp. | reverse complement strand
TGATGAATCAACCGGTAAAAGTGTTGGTGAATGAAAATCAAAGTTCAGGGAACCATATTGCCAATTGGACAGGTGTTTCCAATACCGGAAGCAAAGTGCCAAATGGAATTTACAAAGTGGTAGCTATTGTCAATGGAAAACAATATGCAGAAACCATCCAGGTGTTACAATAGACAAATTGGGTGTTTGAACAAAAAAGGAGGCTATCCGGGATAGCCTCCTTTTTTGGCCATTAATTCGAAAAAGCAAATAATATAAGAAAAGCTTTTTAAAAAAACAAGGTGATTTTTCACCCTGTGAAAAATTTTAATTTGTTTTAAATTAGGGTGTTAATTTTCTTTTTCACCAAAAAATTTTTGTTATGAAAAAATTACTTACACTTCTTCTGGCTACGATTTTTCTGGCCACTACGCAAACTGCACAAGCCCAAAGTGGATCCATGTATCCTACCGATCCACAGCGTATCTGTTTTAATGATGGCTATTATGATTACCTTTTTACCAATATTACAACTACCGGGACTAAAACTTTATATGCAACAGGTAGTGTAATTGGCGTGGGCAATGGGACTTGGACAGCAGAACTATGGGTAGATTTCAGTGCCGGTGGTAAAACCGGAACCGTTGAAGTACATGCAGTAAATCCTCTCATGGATGGTTGTACTGGCGGTTATACCGATTCATTCATTTATACGGGGAATATGACGATCAATTACAGTGGTGGTGTGCGTACCTATTCCGGTGGTGGCGGATGGACCAGCTTTTGTTCCGGTTCTGTTTTTGGTACGGGTACCTGGTATGCATCCGGCCCATGTGGAGCACCCGGCTTGGTCCAGAACGGAACGAAACCAAGTGATAAAAATCCGGCTATGACGACTGGCGCTGGTTTCAAAATGAATGTTGCCCCTAATCCGGTTCGAAACAATACCAACATTTCTTATAAAATACCTAAAACTTCATCCGTTAATATTACGATTTACAATATGATGAATCAACCGGTAAAAGTTTTGGTAAATGAAAACCAAAGTGCTGGCGCTCATGTTGCCAATTGGACTGGCGTTTCAAATACCGGCACTAAAGTGCCCAATGGTATTTACAAAGTGGTCGCTATCGTTAACGGCAAACCATATTCAGAAACAATCCAGGTGATACAATAATCCTACGATTTGCTAAATTAAAATGGAGGCCATTCAATGACCTCCATTTTTTTTCATTTCAATAATATTGGAAGGAATTAAGTTAGATACCGTTCGGTTAAAATTTGTTGGTGATGCAGTAAATGCCCATAAATAATATATGCCAGTGCATTCACTGTTAAATGGTTTCCACTGGCAATACCTGAACACTTCAATGCGTCTTCGGTCAAAGAAAGTAAAAACGAATCAGTGGATTGGCGTAACTGGATAAATTCTTCTTTCAGGTCATCCAGGTTACGATGGGCCATAGGTGCATTTTTTGCGAATTCATTTTCATCCATGGAAGGTAACGGACTTTCCTGTCCACGTGCAAAACAAAGCATCCGGTACACAAAGACGCGTTCTGTGTCCAGCACATGCTGCAGTACCTGTTTTACTGTCCACTTTTCTGCCTCATAAGCATAATCAGCTTTTTCATTTGGCAGGGATTGATAAAATTTAGCCAATGCAGCTGCATGTGTCTTTATCAAAGCATCAATAGAATCCCCTTGTGTTAATTGGATATACTTGAAAAAATAGACGGGCGCTTCGCCGGTAATTGGTCTGGACATAAAAAATAATTTTAATTTTTGCCGGATTTTCGCTGACCGGTATCCTTTGGATTATTCAGGTTTTCCGGTTTTAATTTAGCTGCAATTTTCAGTGCATTCAATGCATTCACTTCTCCACCGGTTACACAAAGATCCAACATATTCACTTCTTTATCCGTTCCGGGAACCGTAATTTTTCCATCCATGACTATGCCCGGTATAACAGATTTTTCCAATGCATAGATCACTTGCCGGGCTGACAGGTGCGGATAGTAGGAACGGATTAGGGCCGCTATACCACTTACTACCGGCGCCGCCATACTGGTGCCACTTAAATTACCATACTTGTTTCCACCCGGGAGCGTGGAATAGATATTCACGCCTGGTGCAAATAAATCCACGGATTTGGCTCCATAGTTACTGAATTCAGCAATTGTATTACCCGAACCAACGGCAGGGTCGCCATTAGCGCCAATGGTAAGATAATTTGAGACTTTCTGGTTGCTGAAGAGTAAATCCGGGCTTGGAAAATTTGGGATAGAATCAACGTCTTCGTTATCATTTCCGGCGGCATGTACCAGTAACACATCTTTGGATTGGGCATAGCGCACAGCACTGTCCACCCAATATTTCTCCGGTGAAATTTTTTTGCCAAAACTCATATTGATGACTTTTGCCCCATTATTCACTGCATAGATAATGGCAAGCGCCACATCCTTATCATATTCATCTCCATCCGGCACAGCCCGTATCATCATTATTTTGACATTGTTGGCGATCCCATCAATACCAATCCCATTATCTCTTTGCGCACCAATGATACCACTACAATGGGTACCATGTTTCGGATCGGGTCCCATGATATCAGGGTTGCCATAAAAACGGTCATTGAAATCCTGGTAATTATCTTTTATGTATAAGGCCCGGTAATCGGGAGGTGCGTTTAATTTTTCTTCTAATCCATCCTTTTTCCCATTGGTATAATCGGTAAGGTCATCGATTATGGCTTTATTGGTGCTGCTCTTGTCAAAACCCATTTGCTGGAAGAAATTTAAATAAATATTTTTCGCTTTCTTCGCTTCATCTGTAGTAGGTGTATAATTTTCCAGGTCTTCTGTGGTATATTCTGTTTTTTGCAGATCAGTTTTTAAAATGGAATCATTTTTACCAATAATCCTTATTACATTTTCCAGCATGGTGATTTCCATTTGTTCCTGTGGATCTACTGCCATTTGATTGGCGGCAAATAACCATTGTTTATAATGCCATTTGTCAATTGCTGAAAGCGTAGATGTATCCAAATTCTTTCCATCAAAATCATTTTTAAATTCATAATACACTCTAGCCTTTTCACTACCGCCTTTGGCCAGGTTAGTTCCATTTTTATTACCAAGAAAATTCCAGCCATGTACATCATCTATGTAGCCGTTTTTATCATCATCAATACCGTTGCCGGGAATTTCTTTTGGATTAGTCCAAAGCATATTCTTTAAATCTTCCTGTGTGGTATCGATGCCTGAATCGATCACCGCTACAATTATCGGTTCGGGTCGTTTACCATTTAGGAAATGATAAGCCTGATTCAGACTGATGCCGTTTAAGGAATCGGTGATAGGGTCGGCCTGGTACCACATTTTTAATTTAGCTTCTTTTTGTGCATTTGCAAACAAAGCAAAGCAGACAAATGTCATTAGGAAAAGAATCCTTTTTTGTTTCATGGAAATCATTTGGGTTTCAGGTTGTTTTATAATAAGTATTAAAGTCCGAAGCTGATACCTTGTGCCAGGGGCAATTCAGAGCCCCAGTTTATGGTATTGGTTTGTCGGCGCATATAGGTTTTCCAGGCATCAGAACCGCTTTCCCTGCCGCCACCAGTTTCTTTTTCTCCACCAAAAGCACCGCCGATTTCAGCACCACTGGTTCCGATATTTACATTAGCTATACCACAATCACTGCCATTTTGTGAAAGGAATTTTTCCATTTCTATCATATTGGTAGTGAAAATAGAAGAAGATAATCCTTGCGGTACATCATTTTGCATGGCAATGGCTTCTTCGATCTTACTATATTTCATGATATAGAGGATGGGGGCAAATGTTTCCTGCTGCACGATTTCCATATCATTGGTAACTTCTAATATACATGGACTAACATAACAATTACTTTCAAAACCGGCACCGGTTAATACTTTTCCTTCCACTAAAACCTGTGCGCCTTGTGATTTTGCCTTTTCAATGGCATCTGTAAACTCTTTAACAGCACCTGAATCAATTAATGGTCCCACATGATTCGTGGCGATCAATGGATCTCCAATGGTCAATTGGCGATAAGCATTTTTTAAAACTTCTTTTGTTTTATCATACACGGATTCATGTACTATCAAGCGACGGGTGGAGGTGCATCGCTGGCCGGCGGTTCCCACCGCGCCAAATACGGCGCCAACCAGTACCATGTTCAAGTCGGCATGTTGTGAAACGATAATCGCGTTATTTCCCCCTAATTCTAAAATAGACCGGCCAAAACGTTGTGCTACGGTTGCAGAAACTTTTCTGCCAATACGTGTGGAGCCGGTAAAAGAAACGAGCGGAATACGCGGGTCATTAGTAATGAGGTCACCTGCGGCATTTCCAATTATCAGGCAGCTAACTCCTTCGGGTACATTATTTTTCCGGAAGACTTCCGCAATAATTTGCTGACAGGCTACTGCACAGAGCGGCGTTTTGGAAGAAGGCTTCCATACGCATACATCCCCGCAAACCCAGGCCAATGCTGCATTCCAGCTCCATACCGCTACGGGAAAATTAAAAGCAGAAATAATCCCAACCACACCCAATGGATGCCATTGTTCATACATCCGGTGTTTAGGTCTTTCACTGTGCATGGTTAATCCGTAGAGTTGCCGGCTTTGTCCCACCGCAAAATCACAGATATCGATCATTTCCTGTACTTCACCCATGCCTTCCTGCAGGCTTTTGCCCATTTCATAACTCACCAATTTTCCAAGAATGTCTTTTTTCTCCCGTAGGGCTTCACCCACCTGGCGAACAATTTCACCACGACGGGGGGCAGGCCAGTTGCGCCATTCTTTGAAAGCAGCAGTAGCTTTTTCCATCATTTGTGCATAATCCTTTTCGTCACCCGTTGTTATGGATGCTATTTTTTCCCCATCTACTGGAGAATAAGAGTCCAGGGATTTGCCATTGCCTCGCAGCCATTCTGAGCCGGTAGAAACACCTTTATTTTCAGCTTGAATATTTAATTTCACTAAAAAGTCCATAGTATAAAATTTTGAGTTGCAAATATCGTATTTTTTGCAATCATCATTTTATAAGGCTTTGTGAAGATGAAAAATAATTTCCCGGGTTACTGCAAACTTAATACTGCTCCGTTTCATTGGGGAAATCCTTATTGCGGACATCCTCTATGTATTGTTTTACCGCTTTGGTGGCTTGTTCATGTATATTCAAATATTGCCGCAGGAAACGGGGCTTGAATTCAACATTGATCCCCAGCATATCATGCATAACCAATACCTGGCCATCGCAATCCCGGCCGGCGCCAATACCAATTGTAGGTATGGTAAGACTTTCGGAAACTTCTTTAGCAAGTAAGGCTGGTATTTTTTCCAGGACCAATGAAAAGCAACCGGCTTCTTCCAGTAATTTTGCATCCTGGCGTAGTTTATTGGCTTCCTCATCTGATTTTGCACGTACGTTGTACGTACCGAATTTATAGATACTTTGTGGTGTTAGACCCAGGTGCCCCATTACCGGAATACCGGCAGAAACAATCTTTTTGACACTATCAATAACTTCTAATCCACCTTCCAGTTTTACCGCATGTGCACCGGTTTCTTTCATGATGCGGATGGCGGATGCCAGGGCTATCTGCGAATTGGACTGATAAGAACCAAAGGGTAAATCCACTACTACCAGGCATCTTTTCACGCCACGTATAACGGATGAAGCATGATATATCATGTGATCAAGTGTAATAGGTAAGGTAGTTTCATTGCCGGCCATAACATTGCTGGCACTATCGCCTACTAAAATGATATCAATGCCGGCATCATCAAAAATGCCTGCAAATGAAAAATCATAAGCTGTAAGCATGGAAATTTTAATTCCAGCTTTTTTCATTTTCAATAAAGTGAGGGTGGTAATTTTCTTAATTTCTTTATTTACAGACATTCGATATGAATTATACAGCAAAAATATGGAAATGTTGAAGTGTTTATTTTGAAATACTTAATTTTTTTGTTTTTGTTGTAGCTCCTGAAAAAGGGATTGAATGATGCCATCGGCCAGGCCGATTTGGGGTACAAAAATATCTTCAATACCAGCCCACTTCATGACATTATAATAAATAAGCAGTGCCGGCACGATTACATCCGCACGATCTTCCCGCATATTGTATAATTGCATTCTTTCTGGCAAGCCGGTACTGGACAGTTCATGGTAATAATCATGGATGAGCTCAATTGATAAGGATTTCCCGGCTTTCTTTTTGCTCATGGAAAAAACCTTATTGATATTCCCTCCGGAGCCGATCGCGTAAATGGGTAATGCACTTTGTATGTTTTGTTGAATTTTATTTTGCATGTCTTCCCACAATGTCGCATCCACCTGTTGTTTTAAAATGCGTATCGTACCAATATTTATAGAGGCTTTATATTTTAATTTCCCCTCAGCAAAAAAAGTTAGCTCTGTACTGCCGCCACCCACATCAATATACAAATAGGCATGCCCGCTTTCAAGGTGTTCGGCAATATGGTTGTCAAAAATATAGGATGCTTCTTCATCACCACTCAGAACCTTTATGTCGATACCGGTTTCCATTTTTATTTTTCGCAGGATATCTTTCCGGTTCCCGGCATCCCGCATGGCGCTGGTAGCGCAGGCTTTATATGCCTGCACTTCGTATGCTTCCATGAGTAGGTGAAAGGCTTGCATAGTTGTTCTTAAGCGGCGCGATTTTTCTTTTCGTATTTCTCCATATTCAAATACATCGAAACCCAGTCGTAAGGGGATACGGACGAGTGACAATTTGGTAAAACGAGGTGCTCTTTTACCGGAAGCGTCCACATTTGTAATAAGCAACCTGGCTGCATTACTGCCAATATCAATTGCGGCTAATTTCAAGGGATTAATTTACTGATTTATTTTAAGAGATGCCGGCAAAATACTAACTATTGGCGGGATTGTTTTTTTTGTTGCTGTCTTTTTGCTGGAGAAATGCATAGATGGCCTGTTGGGAGCGTACGCGTTTTTGCCTGTTAGCGGGCACATATAGATTGGATAAAGTATTATCGAGGCACCGTGCTTTGACATTATCGGAAAGTTGAATGGCCAATATATCTTTCAACTCTTTTTTATTGCTTTCCCGCGTTATTGGAACAGTGGCTTCCACCCGGTGGTCCAGGTTACGCACCATCCAGTCGGCGCTGGATATAAAAATATTTTCTTTGCCTTTATTGTGAAAAACAAAGACACGCGCATGTTCCAGGTAAGTATCCACGATACTGATTGCCCGTATATGTTGTTTTAATTTTTTTAATTCGGCACGCATGCAAAATATACCCCGTACAATCAGGTCAATGTTGACACCTTTTTCTGCAGCTTCATATAATTTATGAATGAGTGTGGCATCACTCAGGGAATTTACTTTTACCAGTATATAAGCCGGCTTACCTGCTTTAGCCTGCCGGATTTCATTTTGTATCAGCTTGAGTAACTGGGTTCTTGTATTCAATGGGCAAATGAGCAGGGTCTTACAGGCTTTCAGATGTGAACTGTTGGCCGAAGGGTTTTCCAGGTATTTAAATATCCGGTTGATATCAGCCATCACCTGCCGGTTACTTGTCAGCAGGCAGTGGTCGGCATAGGTACGGGCAGTCTTTTCATTCAGGTTCCCGGTACTCACAAAACCATACTGAAAAATTTTTCTCCCTTTTTTTCTTTTGATGACACAGACTTTGGCATGTACTTTTTGATTAGGTACGCCCAATAAAATATGGATACCTTCTTCTTCTAAAATTTTTTTCCATTCGAGGTTTGCTTCTTCATCGAAGCGGGCACGGAGTTCAAGCATGACCGTTACATGTTTTCCATTTCTTGCAGCATTGATCAGGGCATTGATAATTTTTGATTGGGGCGCCAGGCGGTACAACGCGATTTTTATGGAAGTAACATCCGGATCCATGGCTGCTTCCCGCAATAAATCTGTAAGGTGATCAAATGAATGATAGGGAAAATGCAATAAAATATTTTTTTTCTCAATCACATCAGTTACCCGTCGGGCAATTTTCAAATCCGGGTGCGGAAAGGGTTTATTCTCCCGGGGATTGGAGGGGAAAATATCCGGGAAATCCATGAAGTGCCTGAAATTGTGGATACGGCCACCGGGGATAATATTTTCATTGGCAGTTACATTCAACTTTTGTAAAAGATAAGCCAGTAGCGCCGGATCCATTTCCCGGTCATAGCTAAAGCGAATTGTTTTGGCACGGCGCCTTCCTTTAACACCTTTTTCTACTTTTTGTACAAAAGTTGTCAGTACATCATTATCTATATCAAACTCGGCATCTTTTGTCACTTTAAAAACATGCGCCCGAAACGTATTGTATCCAAAGAATGAAAAAATAAACGGCAGGTTAAAACGGATCAGGTCTTCCAGTAAAATAATCGTATGCTGACCGGGACGGGAAGGGATTTGTATGAAACGGCCAATGCGGTTACTCGGAATTTCAATGACCGCATAATTTTTTTTGGCAGGTGCATTTGTATGATGCATGGCGATACCCAGGTAAATACTTTTTTCCCGCAGGTAAGGTAATTGGGGAATACTTTTAATCATTAGGGGATTGATAATACTCCGGACTTCTTCTTCAAAATAATTTTTGACAAAAGCCTGCTGTTGCTGATTGAGTTTTTTTTCATTCACCAGGAAAATATTTTTCTTTTTCATTTCCTGTAAAATGCCCTGCCAGATTGTATTAAACTGTACCTGTTGTGCCGAAACAATTTCCTGGATTTTGTCTAAAATAATTTGCGGTTTTTCTTCGAGATGCATGGGCGCCTTCTTGCCACCGAGCTCCACCATTCTTTTTAATGTGGCCACCCGGATACGAAAAAATTCATCCATATTATTTGAATGAATACCGAGGAACCGGATCCGCTCTTTTAAAGGGACGCGTTTATCCTGGGCTTCCTGTAAAACCCGTGCATTGAAGCTGAGCCAACTTATATCCCGTGCAATAAATGCTTTCATGAAAAAATTTGAATGAACAATTTTATGTGCAGGCAGCTTCCTCGCACATCAGCATTTCATTTTGGTCATTATTTATTTTTCTCTTCTTTTATTTTTTGTATGATATCTGTTGTAGAAAAACCCTGTAATAAGGGATTGATTACCACACGTCCTCCATTGGCTATTACTTCGCGGGCGCCGGCAATCTTATCTACCGTGTAATCGCCTCCCTTAATCAATACATCCGGTAGCAAGGTAGTGATAAGCCGGATAGGAGTGGGTTCTTCAAAAATAATGACCAGGTCAACCAAGAGTAAAGAAGCCAATACCAGGGCTCTTGATGCAACTTTATTGACCGGTCTCCCGGAACCTTTGAGTGCAGTGACTGACGCATCGGTATTCAATCCTACAATGAGCAAGTCTGCTTCTTTGGCCGCCTGGGAGAGTGAATAGATATGACCTTCATGTAAAATATCAAAGCAACCATTGGTAAAAGCAATGGTTTTTCCTAAAACCCGTGCAGCATTTATGCGCCGGGATGCATTTTCCAAGGAAACTATTTTCTCCGGTATATAAGAAACATATTGC
Source organism: Parafilimonas sp. (assembly GCA_039811225.1). Classification (GTDB taxonomy): domain Bacteria; phylum Bacteroidota; class Bacteroidia; order Chitinophagales; family Chitinophagaceae; genus JAFDXJ01. The sequence goes on along the minus strand of JBDHYG010000004.1, from coordinate 155,429 downwards.
ATAGCGTAAAGTTCGGGAAAAACACTATTACCTGAATTGAAAAGTTTGCGGATTATTTATTAAAAAATAATTTTTTCGGTTTCATTTTTCAACAGATTATGAATACCATTCATCAAACAATCTTGGAAAGAACCTTCCTTTTACTTTACCTTTCATTCAAAATAGAAATTATGTTTACACGTTATTTCACCTCATTGGTTATTTTATTGGCCTGTTGTTCTATGGCCACTGCACAAACTTTATATGTGCCCCGCGATGTAAAGCAGGCATATAAAAATGAAACAAGATCACCTGATGGCAAGCCTGGGAAGAACTACTGGCAAAACTATGGCCGTTATGATATTACGGTGACGGCGATGCCACCAGATCGAAATATAAAAGGAACAGAACAAATCACCTATATCAATAACAGTCCGGATACCCTGCATCAATTAGTTTTTAAATTAATACTCAATATTCATAAAAACGGTGCAGCACGCCAACGGGATGCTTCCCCGGCTTATTTAACCGATGGTGTCCAAATAGATAATTTTTCATTAAATGGTGTGAAAACAAACTGGCCAACATCTTATGGCCATGCGACCTGGCAGGGTGTTCGATTGAAGGAACCATTAAAACCACATGACTCCATTCATATTGCGGTAGATTGGCATTATACCATTTCTGCTGAAAGTGGCCGGGAAGGCATGATTGATTCGACTACATATTACTTAGCATATTTCTATCCACGTGTAGCCGTGTATGATGATTATTTAGGATGGGATCAAATGACATTTACAGATGCGCAGGAGTTTTACAATGATTTTAATGATTATACCCTTACGGTACGAGTGCCTAAAAATTTCCTGGTATGGGCTACTGGCGATTTGCAAAACCTGGATGATGTATTGCAACCTGCTTATGCTGCCAAATTCCGGGCCTCCTTACTGGCGGATAAGACGATGCGGATCGTAACACCAGAAGACCTGGCTTCAAAACAAATAACACAGCAGCATGAAATGAACAGTTGGATATGGAAAGCAAAGGATATTTCAGACGTGGCTGTTGCACTGAGTGATCATTTTGTTTGGGATGCAGCCAGTGTTGTTGTGGATAAGACCACCGGGCGCCGTGCCAGTGTGCAGGCGGCTTATAATGATACGGCTCAGGATTATCACCAGATGGTGGACTTTGGAATGCATGCATTGAATTGGCTTTCCAATAACTGGCCGGGGGTGCCTTATCCTTTTCCAAAATCAACGGTTGTGCAGGGCTATGCCGATATGGAATATCCCATGATGGTCAATGATGCCACTACGGATAATCCCATCTTTTCACGCTTTGTTGTAGAACATGAAATTGCGCATAGTTATATGCCTTTTTATATGGGCATCAATGAAACAAGATATGGTTTTATGGATGAAGGTTGGGCGACAACATTTGAATTACTCATTGGAATAAATGATTTGGGTAAAGAAACAGCAGATAATTTTTTTAAGCAGTTTCGTGTTCGTGGCTGGATCAATGATGATAACCAGGAAGCAGATGTGCCCATCATCACACCCGGGAACATATTAAGCGGCCCGGCACTGGGCAATAATCAATATGGTAAAGCTGCTTTAGGCTATCTTGCCATGAAAGATATGCTGGGGGATGTTTTATTTAAAAAATGCCTGCATGCCTATATGGACAGATGGCATGGCAAGCACCCGATTCCCTGGGATTTTTTCTATACTTATAATAATGTATCCGGCAAAAATTTAAACTGGTTTTGGAAGAGCTGGTATTTCAGCAATAATTATATTGATATGGCTATTTCTTCTGTTAAGCATACGGGGGATAAATATGCTATTACTATTCAGAATATCGGTGGAAGCCCGGCCCCCTTTGATGTATTAATAGCATATAAAAATGGCAGTACAGATTCCTTGCATCAAACCCCGGTCATTTGGGAACAGGATGGTAATAATGCCATTATCAACCTTCAAACGAAGAAGGAAATTGTTTCAATAAAAATTGATGGCGGAATTTTTATGGATGCAGACAGGTCAAACAATTCCTGGAAAGCAAAATAAAGTAATGCAGTAATGGCAGGCTTTATGTTTAATATTCATCTTCATTAAACATAAAGTCTTCCTGGCTGGGATAATCAGGCCAGATATCTTCGATGCTTTCATAGATTTCTCCTTCATCCTCCAGGTCTTGCAGATTTTCCACCACTTCCAGGGGAGCCCCGGAACGAATGGCATAGTCTATTAATTCATCTTTTGTAGCAGGCCAGGGGGCTTCTTCCAGGTAGCTGGCCAGTTCTAAAGTCCAGAACATATCAATAATTTGCGCAAATGTAAGTTTTGTTTGGAAATTACCAAATGAGATTTCCCCATGTTAAAAATTTGCTTTTTGAATACCTATCTTGCAGGCTTATAGCACGGATTTTCAAAAAGAAATTTCAAATTTATACCAGAAGGCATTTATGTTACAAGCAAAAAACATACATAAATTTTATGGCAACCTGGAAGTACTTAAAGGCGTGGATCTGGAAATTCGTAAAGGAGAGATTGTTTCCATTGTCGGTTCTTCCGGTGCAGGGAAAACAACTTTGTTGCACATCCTGGGTACATTAGATAATGCCAATGAAGGTACAATCGTGTTAAATGATTTGCAGGTTCACCTGTTGAAAGGAAAAAAACTTTCTGCTTTCAGGAATACACATATTGGATTTGTTTTTCAGTTTCACCACTTACTGCCTGAATTTACGGCATTGGAAAATGTATGCATCCCGGGCTGGATTGCCGGCCGCCGGAAAAAGACCGTTATGCAGGAGGCGGCTCAATTACTCGAAACCCTTGGCCTTGCTGACCGGCTCGACCATAAACCCAATATGTTAAGTGGCGGGGAGCAACAACGTGTAGCCGTTGCACGTGCACTGATCAACAAACCTTCAATTGTTTTCGCTGATGAACCTACCGGTAACCTGGACAGTCTCCATGCAAAAGAATTGCATCAACTATTTGTTGAGTTGCGCACGACTTTGAATCAAACTTTTTTGATTGTTACCCATAATGAAGAACTGGCTGCATTGAGTGATCGCACATTACACATGAAAGATGGTATGATTATGGAACACTAATCCACGAATCCCCATTCTGCTTTTAAATCAATTAATTTTTCTTTTTTGAAGACCGGGCCTGTTTATTGAAATCAAGGCAATGTTGAATCCAAAACTGAATTTGCTTTTTTGTCTTACTTCCTTCGGGGCTTACCAAACAATACCCGGCTAAAGTTTTTCCACGCATAACCATGGGTAGATACCCGGGCTTTTCAGCTAACATTTTTTGTAAAGCCGGATCGAAACGGCACATTAAATTTTTCCCACTAATATTCACGCACATTTTCTGATGGACAAGGAATCCAAGCCCGCCAAACATTTTTTTTTCTTCAATTGGCCAACCCGGATATTCCTGTAAGAGGGCTCTTACCCGATCGGCGAGTTGTGTATCATAGGCCATAAAAAGGATGTATGATTTTTCAAAAATACAATACAGTTTTATAAATTTAACCGATAATATAAAGGCAATTTTTTTTAAAAATAAAAATGAATAAGATTATGCAAAAGAATCATATGGGCAAAGAATATGCCCGTGAATTAGAAGAAGAAGTAGCGGCTACCCAAAAATGTTTAAGCCGTATGCGCAGTGATCTCTATGACTGGAAGCCCCATGAGCGCTCCATGACTATGGGCCAATTGGCTGTATTGGTGGCCGATATGGTCCGATGGATTGCACTGGCAATACGTGATGGCATGGTAGATTTTCAAACTTATGATCGATTTGATACAAAAGACACAGAAGAACTACTCCGGCATTTTGACAAAAATAAAGATGCTGCATTAACCGCCCTGTTATCTGTTTCCGATGAGGCGCTCGAAGGAAAATTTAAATTGAAAAACGGTGATATGATTTTAATGGATACATCATTGAAATTTATTATCCGTTCTACCATTAATCATCTTGTGCATCATCGTGGCCAGTTGACAGTATATATGCGTTTGCAAAACATTCCGGTACCCTCTATTTATGGTCCTTCCGCAGACGATAAAAACTTTTAACAGCCGGTAAATCTAAGTTGCCTGCAACCAGTGATTCCAATGGAATAACGTAATTTTGCCTGCTACAGAAAGATCGTATGCTCAAGCAATCACCTTATTTATTGTATGCAGATGGGGAAGGCAATATTTATGAAGACACTACACTTTTTGCTACAGGCAGGAGTGGATGGGATGCTTTACCGGTACCGGCAGCGGACTGGATAGAATTACCGGAAGGCGGTAATTTGTATGAGCTTCCGGGCAGGCGGGGTATCGGAATAGATGTACATACAGGGGAGATGCGCTTATGTACAAAAGGTTGGGCGGTAGCAGCATTTATTCCACCGGCATATACAGGCCTTTACCTGGCTGCTTATGAAACTGAAAATAATGCACCCACGTTGCCGTTGTTTTGTTATACTGCTGCCGGTTGGCAACAGGACAAAATGTATGTGCCGGCAATACGAATAGAAAATGATATCCGCCAGGATGCAAAAGGCTATGACGAAAATAATATTGCTTCCGGGATGCAATCTTTATTGCAGGCATATCCACATAACCGGCTTGTCAATCATTTAATGCATACCTGTTGTGCGGTATATCATTGCCCGGCTGCACGCAATTTAGCGTTGGGCCGTTGGGAATGCCCTATTCCTTCTTCACCGGCTTGCAATGCCAATTGCATTGGATGTATTTCATTTCAGCCCGAAGATGAATCCATTGTATCTAACCAGGACAGGCTGACCTTTAAACCCACTGTGGAAGAGATTGTTGAATTTACCGTACCTCATTTAATGGAAGCGCCTTTTCCGTTGATCAGTTTTGGCCAGGGCTGTGAAGGAGAACCTTTATTGATGTGGGAAACGATCCGGGATGCTATAATGGAAATCCGCAAGCATACAAAAAGAGGAAGTATCAATATAAATACAAACGGCTCAAAGCCCGATGCGGTGAAAGCCTTGTGTGAAGCTGGTTTGAACAGTATCCGGGTGAGCACAAACAGTGTACGTGAAAAAATTTATTTGCCATATTACCGGCCGAATAATTATTCATTTCATGATATCGTAGAAAGTCTTAAGGTGGTTCATGCCCACCAGGGATGGAGCAGTATCAATTATTTTGTTTTCCCCGGAATAACGGATAGTGAAGAAGAATATGAAGCATTGCGTGATCTCATACGCACTACCGGGTTGAGCATGATACAATGGAGAAATTTCAATATCGATCCCGACTGGTATATGGGTAAAATGCATTTACTGGAAACCGGGGACGCGCTGGGCATTAAAAGATTAATGCAATTGATCCGGGAGGAATTTCCTGCATTGAAATTTGGGTATTTCAATCCATCTTTAGAACGTATCAAAGGAAACTTTGAATCGGATTTTGCCCATTAAATTTTTTTCGATGACGCCTTCCATCATTATCCTTACTTCAAGTACCCGGGAAGAAAGTGATACAAAAAAAATGCTGTATTCCATCCTGCCCGCCAATAATTTTCCCTGCATTGATTTGTTGCATCATCCCATTGCACCCTACAATTATGATAATAACTACCCGGCAGGAGATACATTTCTTCAAATCATAGAACAAATATTGGAAAAAAATACCCTGCTCATTACCACGCCCGTTTATTGGTATAGTATGAGTGGATTATTGAAAATATTTTTTGACCGGCTTACTGATATTGTACGGGTACAAAAACCATTAGGCAGGAAAATGGCCGGCAAAGAAATGGTGGTAATGGCAACCGGCACAGATGCTGCATTACCACCGGGTTTTGAGGTACCCTTTCATTTAACAGCCAACTATTTTGCTATGCAATTCACAGGTTGTTATTATTACTGCACACATAAAAATGCTCCACCACCTGCTACACAGGAAATAACTCCATTTTTACAGGCATTGCAATTGGCATAAGAGGGATGTGATAAATTTTCATCCGATTACCCGGCACCGGTTGATATTTTATTAAATTTGTTTTTAAAAAAAGATGAATGATCCACTGGTTTGGAAAACACTTGCCTCCAAAATAGTATTTAAAGAAAATTGGTTTACTGTACGACAGGATACCTGTGAAAGACAAGATGGGAAAATCATAGAACCTTATTATGTGTATGAATTTCCGGATTGGGTAACTGCTTTGCCTATTACGGAAGATGGAAAAATTATCCTTGTCCGGCAATATCGGCATGCCCTTGGAGAAGTTTGCCTGGAATTACCCGGTGGCTGTGTGGATAAAACAGATGCATCGCTTGAAGATGCAGTGCGGCGGGAAATGCTGGAAGAAACCGGCTATGCTTTTGAAACAGTTCATCTGCTAGGGAAAATATCATCGAATCCATCAACCAATAATAATCTCATGCACATGTTCATAGCCACAGGTGGGAAAAAAATCCAGGGGCAGGAAATGGATAGCAATGAAGAAATTGAAGTATTGGAAATTGATTTTGCTGAGTTGGAGAAATTAGTGGAAGAAAAAAGATTCCTGCAATCTATGCACCTGAGTACTATTTTTTATGCATTGCGTTACCTCGAGAAAATCCGGTTTGTTCAGTAGGAAAATTTATCGTGTGACTTCGGCAATCAGAAATACACTGCCACAAATAAGTATAAGATCCTCTTTATGAGCATGCGCCATTGCTTCCTGCAATGCCTGATGCACATCCGGGAAAGTCTTTCCATAAATACCGGCGGCAGCTGCAGCTTTTCCGGCCAGTTCTTCTTCCGGCATGGCACGGGGAATAGGCGCTTTGGTGAAATAATAATGAGCCTGTCGGGGTAATGCCTGCAGGATATGCGTGGTGTCTTTATCATGTACCATTCCAAAAATGATATGCAGGTTGCGATAAGTTGTATAAGTGAGTTGCTCTTTGATCGCATTGATTCCATCTTCATTATGTGCCACATCGAGGATCACATCGGGTGATGTATGGATTCGTTCCCAACGGCCATGTAAGCCTGTCGTTTTTATTACAGATGACAAAGCTTGTTTAAAAGCAGCCATACTAATTTTCCATCCGGCTTGTTTCAGTTGATGCACGGCTTCCACTACCGGTAAAATATTTTTAAGCTGGTATATTCCGGGAAGGTCCAGGAGATATTCTTCATGGGCATTTGTATTTGTTGTTACAACGGTAATATGCAGGAAGTGATGTTGATAAGACCAATCTTGTACAAAATTTAATTTGGCTGCCTGGAAGAAGGGAGCATTTTTCTGGTATGCTGCTTTTTCAAATACCGGGATCACTTCCGGGCTCATGTCGCCAATGATGACCGGGATATTTTCTTTGATGATACCTGCTTTTTCAGCAGCTATCTCTTGCAGGGTAGGGCCCAGGATATTTATATGGTCAAATCCAATTTGTGTGATAATGGATAATACCGGTGTAATCACATTGGTGCTATCCAGTCGGCCACCCAGCCCGGTTTCTATGATGGCAATGTCCACCTGCTGTTGAGCAAAGTAATCAAATGCCATGGCTACGGTCATTTCGAAAAAGGAGGGTTGAATAGTTGTAATATGCGGTTGTATTTTTTCAATAAAATCAATTACAAATTGTTCCGGGCACATGGTGCCATTTACTTTTATACGTTCCCGAAAATCTTTCAAATGAGGAGAAGTGTATAAGCCGGTTTTGTACCCGGCATGTTGCATTGTTGATGCCAGCATATGGCTTACTGAGCCTTTCCCATTTGTTCCGGCAATATGGATACAACGAATTTTTTCTTGTGGGTTATCCAGGATCTTGCATAAGGCAAAAGTATTGGTCAGGTCCTTTTTAAAGGCAGTTTGCCCAATGCGACTAAACATGGGCAATTTAGAAAACATGAAATCCAGGGTTTCTGTATAGTTCATGGTAGCGGTTGCTAACCTTTGGGATTTTCAAATTTGATCACAACGGTTCCGCTCTGTGCTTCCGTACCCTTTGTGAATTTTAATAATCGGGCTTTTTTTAATGCAATCGCATTGATATCTGAAAAAGGGCTTCCCTGGTTGATAGTAGCATTGGTTACATTTCCATTTACATCTACCCATACATTTACAATAACTTTACCACCGTATTTATAGGTATCTTCAAAACGCGTACTGCTGCTTAGTTTTCGGCCGGATAAGCCACTGTTGATCAGGATACCGGCATTGCCCCGGCCACCATTCCCGGAATAATTGGTTGAGTTAGGATTGCCATTAGGTTTTCCCTGGTCGCCTGTACCACCTGCTATACCCTGGTTACGCGTATTGTTATAACTATCTGCATTATTGCCCCCATTCCCGGTATTGGTGCCACCACTATATACTGCTTTAGGTTTTGGGGGAGATGGCTTTGTATTGACCGGATTGGCTGTTGATTTTTTATTGGTATTGGTATTGACTGTTTGAATATTTTTTTTCACTTCAGGATTCGGCGATGTGTTGATGGATGGAGAAGATGGATCATTATTATCGGCAACTTCCCGTTGCGTTTCAGCCATTGCCTGTTGAGATGGGGGTGGATTATTGTTGGTTTGGTTTTCGAGGGAAGGAGCGCCGGGTATTTGAGGTGCAATATCCCCGAAACCTGTTTCACTGTTTCCTAAGTTTACTTCAATGCCTTCATTGGCCAATGGTGGAGGTATTTGCGGAATAGTCCAGCTTACAAAAAACAAAACCAGGAACAGCGCACCCAGGATAATACCGGTAATCAACAGGGCCTTCCTGTTTTTTTGTTTTTCAAATTCGAGTTGTTCAAACGAAGCTTGTGCCATAAAGTTTCAATTTGCTTTACAAAAGTAACCAGTGTAAATTAAAATTCTTTGTTATAATGATGCAGCCAATTGGTAATTACATAAATAATTTTTAATTGTATCTCTGGCTAATGGCTTATTGTATATTTAATTTGGCGATTCGACCATACTGCCCGGCCAGGTAAACTGTTTGCCCATTTTTAGCTTTTTGACATACATGCAAGCTAAAGGGAGAAAGGTTTGTCCAGTTTTTACCGCCATCAGTTGAAATATCCACGCCACTTGTGCCGCTGGCAATCAAAATATCTTCCGTAATGTATTGCACACAACTCCTGTAGCCGTGTGGTGGTGTTTCCGGGTACAGCCAGGTATTGCCGCCATCATTTGTATAACAGGCATTTCCAGTGGTATCTTTATCATGTTGAAAATCGCCTCCTACTACATACATTTTCTTTTTATCCCAAACGGCTATTGAATTAGCGCCGGTTGTTTCTTTGCCTTGTCGCAATGGTAAAATAGTTGCCTGGTCATTCCGAAAAAAACGGGAGGCATTGCCGCCACTTACATACACATAATCATTGGTACCTGGAATAAACTGTACATTCGTCCCACTTGCAGCAAAAAATGCTTCGCCGGTTTGTAAGGCCGGGCCTTTCGATAATCTTTTGAAATCATTATTGCCGGCCTTTTTATACAGTATATACGCCATTTTATTTTGCACCGGGTCCCCAACAACGACGGCCGCACCTGCTTTATTAAAGGAAAGGGCATCGAGAAAAACGCCTTTGGCTGTATCGGTAAAAATTCTGGACCAATTTTTCCCGCCATCTTTTGTTTCGAGTAAAATGCCAGGGCTTTCTATCGCCATAATAATGGCATGTAAAGAATCAAATGCTTCAATATCACGAAAATCTGATTTCTCGTATCCTTTCACGGTAAGCCATTCAATTTTTTTTCCGCCATTTGTGGAACGAGCTACGGTACCATTGCTACCACTGGCCCAAAAAATCTGATCATTAACGACACTGAGTCCCCGAAATGAAACAGGATTTCCAGAAGATAAAAATGCTAACGAAAATTTCTTTTGCGCCTGGAGTGATAATGTGCCTACAAGCAATAAGAAGAAGAGAAAGCTTGGTTTTAATTTCATGAAATGAGGTTTTATGGTTCTATAACGAGTTTTACATGATCATTCATATAAGGCCCACCTGGATAAGGTGCTGTATAATCCAGGTTGATCCAATAATCGCCATTCTGCTCATGGTAATAAATTCGATCAATTTTCTGATCCGGGAACAATTGGACAATCGCCTGTTGCAAGATATCAAAATCATTCTTTTTGCCCACATACATTTCCGGGTACATATGGTTTTCTACAATTACAAGGCGGCATTTCGCGCCAATGCTCATCAGGCAACTGGCCATTAAAATGCTGTGGTCATCACAATCACCGCCCATGCCATTGAGAATCGTTTCGCGTGATGTGGCATAATATTCATCCCGTTGTGCATCGGGTACATAATTAAAATGCTTATTGATGTATTTAAACAAAGAAAGATAGCGGGTGGTCATAGAATACTTGGATGCATATTCTTTGAAATAATCCAGGGAATGTTGCACTGAAAAATTTCGGGTTACAGAATCCTGGGGTTGAATCTTGCTTTTCACAAGCCGGGTTACTTTATCTGCTTCATTTTCGAATAATTTGGTATGCTCGGGAAAAATATCCGTTTGTTTTTCTTCGCGCACTTTCCAATTGGTATAGGTGAGCGTCTTATAATCATTCAGGACATTTTTAAATCCATAGTCCCCGTTATATTCATTATAGACCAATAAGCCGAAAAGGAAAATTAAAACCGGCAAGACCAGTGGCTTGAGCAGGGCAATCATGATGCGAACAAAAAGCAGGGCAATGAGTATGGATAAAATAAGATCGATATTAAAACCACCAATAATCACCGGGGGAATGTATTTGCAAATAAATGGCGCCAGGGGAATGATGATTAAAATCCCCGCAATTTCAGCTACAATTTTACTGGTGATATGATATTTATTGTGTTGTGCCGGCATATTCTTAAAACGATTCCAGGTGCAAGATTGTCTTTCCTTTTTAGAAATTGCAAAATAAAATATCTCTATGGTTTATCCACATTCTTTGAAGATTTGTCGAAAACTTATGAAATTGCCGCGCCGGCCACGATTAATTTTGTAAAATGGCATTAACTAAAATTTAGGAAATTCCGGCGTTGCATATAGCAATCTAAACTAGTTAGGATGGCGAATCAAAAAATAATGAACAATTATACGGAAGAAAGTATTAAGAGCCTTGACTGGCGGGAGCATATCCGGCTTCGGCCGGGCATGTATATCGGCAAGCTAGGTGATGGCACAGCACCGGATGATGGCATTTATGTATTGATTAAAGAGGTCATTGACAACTGTATTGACGAGCATACCATGGGGTATGGCAAACAAATAGAGATAAATATTGAACAAAAAAAAGTAAGTATCCGGGATTATGGACGGGGTATCCCATTGGGAAAAGTTGTGGATGTGGTGAGTAAAATCAATACCGGGGCAAAGTATGACAGTAAAGCATTTCAGAAAAGTGTTGGCCTGAATGGCGTGGGCGTAAAAGCCGTGAATGCGTTATCTGCTTATTTTAAAGTGGAGAGCTTTCGGGAAGGGAAAGTAAAGACAGCTGAATTTGAAAGAGGCATTTTATTGAAAGAACAAAAAGAAACCAAGACCACTGAACCGGATGGTACCTTGATCCAATTTGTAGCCGATGATACGGTATTCCGCAATTTTCATTTCATGCATGAATACCTGGATAATCAGATATGGAATTACTGTTACCTGAATGCCGGCTTGCAAATCATTTTCAACAACAAAAAATATGTCAGTAAAAATGGCCTGCTGGATTTGCTCCTGCGCAAAACAAATGAAGATGAATTATGCTACCCGGTTATACACCTGAAGGGGGATGATATCGAGGTGGCTATTTCCCACAACAATGATTATGGGGAAGATATATTTTCATTTGTCAATGGTCAATATACGACACAGGGCGGCACGCACCAGCAGGCATTCCGGGAAGCTTATGTAAAGACGGTTCGCGACTTTTTCAAAAAAGATTATGAGGCAGCTGATATCCGCCAGAGTATTGTGGCAGCTATTTCCGTGCGGGTGCAGGAACCGATATTTGAATCACAAACAAAGACGAAGCTCGGCTCCCAATATATGTTTGAAAAAGGCCCGAGCATGAAATCATTTATTGGTGATTTCCTTTCTACGGAATTGGATAATTTTTTGCACCGGAACGCTTCCATTGCGGATGCATTAAAAAAACGAATTGAACGGAGTGAAAAAGAAAGAAAGGAATTGAGTGGCATTCGGAAACTGGCCAATGAACGGGCTAAGAAAGCGAACCTGCATAATAAAAAATTACGTGATTGCCGCTATCATTACAATGACGAAGCTACCGGGAAAGATAAAGCGGCACTGGAAGAGAAACAAAAAGAAAGTTCGATATTTATTACAGAAGGTGATAGCGCCAGTGGCTCTATTACAAAAGCCCGCAATGTGGAAACACAGGCCGTCTTCAGCCTACGGGGAAAACCCCTGAACTGTTTTGGCATGAGTAAAAAAGTGGTGTATGAAAATGAAGAATTTAATTTATTACAACATGCGCTCAATATTGAAGATGGCCTGGAAGGCTTGCGGTACAATAATATTATTATTGCCACCGATGCGGATGTAGATGGTATGCATATCCGCTTGTTGCTGATGACTTTTTTCCTTCAATTTTTTCCGGATCTGGTTAAACAAAATCATGTGTATATTTTAGAAACACCATTGTTCCGGGTACGGCATTTGAATGGAAAGCAGGCTAAGCAGGAGACCATTTATTGTTATGATGAAGCAGAGAAAGAAGCCGCCGTAGAAAAGCTCGGAAATAAACCTGAAATTACCCGGTTCAAAGGCCTGGGTGAAATTTCACCGGAAGAGTTTGAACGTTTCATCAGCCATGACATGCGTTTGCAGCCGGTAATCCTGGAGAAAGGGGAGCATATTCAAAATTTACTTTCCTATTATATGGGTAAGAATACCCCGCAACGCCAGGATTTTATTATAGAAAATCTGCGTGTGGAAATTGATATGGCGGAAAAAGAAACAGCACAGGTTTAATTCAAAATTAATGTACACATGACTCTACATATAGTTTTCCAGGAAGCCGATGTGGCTGTTTTGCAGGCGGCTTTGCGCCTGGATGAAACTTTTACGGGAGAGGTTTTGCAAATCAAAGATGACTTTGCGGTGGGCCCATTAAATCATATATATGAAACGGAGGGAATGCTTGAACGCAAGAACTGGTGGGCCGAAGTGATACAGTATTCACCTTATAGTTTAGCAATAAATTCAGTTAATGATCAGGAAACAGTGCATGCAATCCGGCAATTTGCTGCTGCTGTGGAGGAAAATGAAATTTGGATATGGCAGGCTCCCAATGTTCATGATCAATGCGGGTATTTCTGGCTTATTTGCCAGCTGGCAGATATATTGGCACAGGTTCGTGTGGTGAATTTGAGTAACCTCCCTTTTATCAATGAGAAAGGAAGTATTTTTTATCCTACAGAGTTATATGAAATCCGGCCCAGTGAATTCCTGAAAGCACGGCAGCTGCGGAAACAAATTACACCCGGTGCTTTTGAGATGCTAAAAGAAGAATGGAAAAAATTATGTGATACAGAAGACCGGGTGCGTATCATAGAAAACGATAAAGATATTATGGGAAAATCGGTCACTTATTTTGATAAAAAAATCTTATCTGCCTTAACACAGGATGAACAAAAGTTTCCCAAATTTTTGCAACACCTGGTTTCAAAAATGAATATAAAAACAGGGGATGCATTTCTTGCCTGGCGAATAAGAGAATTGCAGCAGGAAGGCCTGGTAGATATAAAAGGAAATTGGGAAGATGGCTGGAAAGAGCTCCTGCTTCGCCTACCGGGTGGCCAGCCTATAGAAACACAGGTGGCGCAAACAGATTAATACGAATGGATAAAGAAAATAAACAAGTAGATACCATCAATGAATCCGGCGTACAGGGTCTATATAAAACCTGGTTCCTGGATTATGCTTCTTATGTTATCCTGGAACGGGCCGTTCCTGCTGTGGAAGATGGCTTGAAACCCGTGCAGCGCCGCATTTTGCATGCCATGAAAGAGATGGATGACGGGCGTTACAATAAAGTAGCCAATATCATCGGGCAAAGTATGCAATACCATCCACATGGTGATGCTTCTATTGGAGATGCCCTGGTAAACATGGGCCAAAAGGATTTGTTGATAGAAACACAGGGCAATTGGGGAGATATTCGTACCGGTGATGAAGCGGCTGCTCCCAGGTATATTGAAGCCCGGTTATCCAAACTGGCACATGACATTGCATTCAATGCTAAAACCACGGAATGGCAATTGAGTTATGATGGCCGTAAACAGGAACCGGTGAACTTACCATTAAAGTTTCCCTTATTATTGGCACAGGGTGCAGAAGGCATCGCCGTAGGGCTTTCGACAAAAATTTTACCCCATAATTTCTGTGAAATTTGTGAAGCTGCTGTAAAATATTTAAAAGGCCGTTCCTTTGAATTGATCCCCGATTTTCAGACCGGTGGTTACATTGATGCCGAAAATTACCAGGATGGGAAACGGGGTGGGAAAGTGCGCCTGCGGGCAGTTATAGAAGAATTGGATAAAAAAACCCTGCTGATAAAAAGTGTACCTTATGGTGTAACCACTTCTTCCCTTGCTGAAAGTATAACAAAAGCAAATGACCAGGGTAAAATAAAGATTAAGAAAGTAACGGATATCACTGCTAAAGAAGTGGAATTACAAATTGACCTGGCGCCGGGTATTTCAGCCGATATAACGATGGATGCCTTGTATGCGTTTACCGATTGTGAAGTAAGCATTTCACCAAATGCCTGTGTGATAGCCGATCAAAAGCCTCAGTTCCCGGGTGTAAAGGAATTGCTGAAAACGGCAGTACAATTGACAAAAAACCTGCTGCAAAAAGAATTAGAGATACGGCTACGGGAATTGCAGGATAAATGGCACTATACCTCCCTGGAAAAAATATTTTTTGAAGAAAAAATATATAAAGAACTGGAACAAAAGCACCAGGATTGGGAAACTGTCCTGGAGGCTATTGCAACCGCATTTAAACCCTTTCTCAAAAAATTGAAACGGGCAATTTCCCGGGAAGATATTTTAAAACTGACAGAAAAACCTGTACGTCGTATTTATAAGCTGGATATTGAAGAGTTAAATAAGCAAATCAAGCAAATCAATGCGGATATTACCCAGGTTGAATATAACCTGGAGCATCTGACTGAATTTACCATTGCACATTATGAAAACCTGTTACAGAAATATGGCAAAGGACGGGAACGAAAGACGTTGATAAAAGCATTTGACACGATCCAGGCTAAGCAGGTAGCTATAGCAAACACAAAATTGTATATCAATCGGGAAGAAGGTTTTATCGGCACATCACTGAAGAAAGATGAATTCCTGACAGAATGCTCTGACCTGGATGATATCATTGTTTTCACCAAGCGTGGTATAATGAAAATTGTAAAAGTGCAGGATAAAGTCTTTATCGGGAAAGATATACTGCACGCGGCTGTATTTAATAAAACGGATGACCGCACTACTTACAATATGATTTATGCAGATGGGGAAAAAGGGATCAGTTATGCCAAACGCTTTCATGTGACCGGCATCACCCGCGATAAAGAATATGATTTGACTAAGGGGCATGAAAGATCACGGGTATTGTATTTTTCGGTGAATCCCAATGGGGAAGCTGAGACCGTGAAAGTCTTATTGACACAGGGTTGTAAAGCCAGGACAAAGGAATTTGATTTTTACTTTGAGACAATTGAAATCAAAGGCCGGGGGAGTATTGGCAACCAGGTGACCAAATACCCGGTTCGTTCTATAAAGCTGAAAGAGAAAGGGCGTTCTACATTGGAGGGGCGCCGTTTGTGGTTGGATACAAAATTCGGGAAATTAAATTCGGAAGAAAATGGAGTTTACCTCGGTAGTTTTGAAAATGAACAATTACTGGTGGTGTACAAAAACGGGACTTATGAGATCACCGACACAGAATTGACACATCGGTTTGATGTCAATGAAATTGTCTTGATTGAAAAATTTGACCCGGAATGTATTGTCTCAGCAATTTATCTCGATGCAGAGAAAAAACAATTCATGGTAAAGCGCTTCCGCATAGAAACATCTACCTTGAATAATGCTTTTAGCTTTATGAAGGAAGGAGCCGGCAACAAAACAATTGCCGCGTCCACCATGCCCGAACCGGTTCTTGCCGTACAGGTAGGAAAGGGCAATGCTATTCAAAAAGGTAAATTAAAAATTGCAAAAGTGGTGGATGTGATGGGTTGGAAAGCTATTGGGGTAAAGCTGATGGATTTCAGTAAAAATATTCAAATGGAATGGGTGAAGAATAAACCGGATGCTACTGTGCAGGAATTATTCTAACCTTTTTTCAAATTGCATCCAATTTTCTTGCGAAACGTAAAATAGTTTTGAATAGAGTGCTTGTAAGTTACTATCGCCTTTTCATTTTTGTTTAGAAGACAGCGGAACCACCGGTACCGAAAAGCCGCATGGCCAGTTCTTTTCCGGCCTGATCAGTAGATTTAATTACAAGCTGTTCATTTTGTACAATGACTTTTCCGGTAGCTGCCCGGACCCAAATAGTTGCCAGGTAGGCATTGCCTTTTTTCTCAAACTGGATTTCTGCCTGTGCATCAGCATTGGAACTGTTTTTGACAAAATCGACCTGGCAGGAAGTTAATTCATTTATTATCTTTTTCGTTTGATCATCCTTGATGCCTGAAGTGGAAAGATATATGCTTGGCCGGATACCGGAAAAGGGGATCAACTGTGGGTAGTCCGCCATCAATTGTTGCCGGGCAATTTGCATGGTTTCTTTATCATCCCGTTTTGCGGAAGCAATAGCTAAGCCTTCATATAATCTACCAATAAAAAGTTTTTCATTGGCCGTGTCGAGTAGCACGGTAGCTTCCATATTTTTAAAGGCTTTATATGCTTTTTTGGTATCCCCGTTTTCTAAAGAAAATTTGGCCGCAAAGAGTTCGAAATAACGACGAATACTTTTTCGCTTATCATTCTTTATATATTTATTGTATTTGTTGATAAAGTAAGGTGTGCTGAAATCTTTGAGCACAAACCAGGCTTCATCAAAGGTGGTAGTTGATTCAGCACAGAACAGGTCATATACCAGGCGTTCTCTGTCCGGGTTATAAATCAGTTCATTTACTACGGCATATTCTGCCAGGAATTTCTGCAATTTTAAAGAGGTAACCTGAAGAAGCGAAGTGGGGGAATACCACCAGTTTTTATGCAGGAATTTTTCCTGTGCAATTTTTTTATCATACCATTCCACTTGCAATAAATGAATGGTAAAATCATATTGGCTTTGCGTCAGTGTTGTACCGATATGCAGCTCTTTAAAATTAGCCGCTTTTTGCAAATACAGTTCCGCACTGTCTAATTGCCCGTCGTATAGAAAACTGCGTGCCATGGCAATTGAGTACCAGCCAAAACCGGGCAGGGAGGCATTTTCCGAAATAATGGTTCTACCCATTTGAATAGCTTCTTTGGTACGGCCTGCATACACATATAATTCCGGCATATAAAAATAGGCTTCCCGCAACATGCCATTGATAAAACTCTTGTCGGCATCTTTATTAAAATAGTCCAGTGCATTGGCAAAATGCCCGATCTCGGATTGCATGCCGCCATAATTATTCCACGAAACAGCGCCACCATCAATCAAACGCTGATAATAATATTCACTGCTGTCATAATTTTTATTGTAGCAATGCAATAAAGCGAGATAATGATACACGGAAAGTTCTTCATTGATACTTTGCCCTTCTCCAAAAAGGGCATCATCATAAGCTTTATTGGCCGCAATATCTGCCAGGCCCGCATAACACCACTGGAAGGCCATCTTTTCATTTTCCTGAACTGAATTTTTCAGGAAAGCAAATTTTGAGGATGTATAAAAACGGTTGCGATGATAGGTCCATGCCCGGCGGGTATACAAGCCAAAGCCAAAATCTTTTTTAAAATGATACCCGGCTACTTTGTTAATGACTACCATAACGGAATCAGGCATCTCCAGGTTGTCATAACATTGAATCAACGCAGTATAGATATCATACAAATCCTGGTAACGCGAAACATTTTTGTTATAAATTTCTCCTGAATAATAAAGCGAATAAAAAGCCATTTTAAAATCCTTATCTATCAGGTAAAATGCTTTACGTAATGGCACTAAAGCATTTTTATAACCCAGGTAATCGGCGCTATGATCATATTTGTAAATGCCTTCATACATCCAACCAACATAATAAGTACTATCCAGCCGGAGAAATTCACGGCTCCGGGGCAATGCATCTTTGTCTGTAGGTAACACACCAATCCTTTTCGCATCGATCTCGTAACGGGCTGCTGATTGCGTTTGGGCAAAAGCTGAATGTGTCAATGCCAAAAAGCTCATAAGAATTATGGCAACAATCCGTGTTTTACTAAATTGATTTATGAAAAGGTTGTTCATTTTACTCCTGGCTTGTCTTTAGTGATAATCTTCCCAACCTGTTTAATTCCACATCCAGAATTTGCTTAATGATATTATCCCGTGCTTCTTTTGTCCGGAAAAGCAACCGATGTTGGAGAACAGGCTGTGCTAAAATTTCCAAGTCATTTTCCGTAACAAAGTTCCGGCTATTCACCAGGGCATACGCTTTGAGGCATTTTATATAGGTGATGCCACTCCGTGTGGAAGCGGGTAATAAAATATCATTATTGTTTCTTGTTGCGACAATTACATTTCGTACAGCTGTGACAATTTCATCATGAATGAATACTGTATCCACCAGGTTTTGTAAAAAAAGAATATCATCCATGTGTAATACCTGTTTTACATTTTCGAGGTTTTGTTGGATATCCAGGTAATGTTTATAGATTCTCAATTCAGTATCATCATCTGCATAACCAAAATGAATTTTTAGAAAAAAGCGATCAAGCTGGGCAGCCGGCAATGGATAAGTTCCTTCCATTTCGATGGGGTTTTGCGTAGCTATGGTAAAAAACATGTTTTCCAGTTTATAGGTTTGCTCACCCACAGTAATTTGATTTTCCGCCATGCATTCTAGTAATGCCGATTGCACTTTTGGCGAGGCCCGGTTAATTTCATCCGCTAATAAAATATTGCAGAATAAAGGCCCTTTTTTAAAAATGAATGTTTTTTTATCATCATCAAAAATATTGGTACCCAATAAATCCATAGGCAACAGATCGGGGGTAAATTGTATGCGTTTAAAAATAACCGGTTGCTGGTCACTGTCCCCGGAGATACTGTTGGCAAGGGTTCTGGCCATAACGGTCTTACCGGTTCCCGGGTTATCTTCCATTAAAATATGGCCACGTGCCAGGAGTGCGGTGATTACAAATTTTGCCTGCTCATCTTTTCCTTTTATAACGGTACCTATATTTTTTAGTAACGCATAAATACGTTCAAATGCTTGTCCTAACGACTCATTCTGATTCATAAGATGATATTTTCGGGTTTTTAAAATAATGAAATGTTCTGTTTATATGTATAAAAGCCAGTATTCTTTTTTTCAACGGAATTTTTCTTTTGATTTGTTGAATACTCTGTTCATAAAATGGTTTTATGGAATTAAATTCAGCATCGCTTAAACGCGTATTACTGTATTTCCATTTTTGGTACAGGTCACTGAATGAAGTGATGTTGGTGTCCAATGCCTCGTCCAGTTTTGTTGCAAATGAATGCGGGCTTATAGCTTTTCTTTGATAGCCCAGTTGATGCAGGTAAAAGCTGAGTGCCCGGTGCACAAAAAATGGTTGTTCCGGATGCGTGGTTGATGTTCTTACTTTCGTATGATAATATTGCCATATCAGGGAAGGGCTAAGCAATAAAACTAGCAGGCAGGCCAGCAGGAAGATGATGGCAATTTTGAGCAAGTTGAGTTTGCCTGATTTTTTCTCCACTGTTTCGCCGGCCGTTTTATCATTTTTAGCAGCAGCTACAACAATTTTTATTTCATCGATGGGTACCGGCTTATTTAATTTAGAGAATATGCCCGCTATGCTGTCGTTGGGTGCTGCCATACTATTTTTTAAAGCTTCAGCATAAGAAGCCGCAGTGATATGCATATTCCGCTGCAATGCCTGGATATTGACCACGCCGGTATCCCGGCTAATGGTTGCCAGGGAAATATCCAGCAGTATAGGAACACTGACCGGGCTTGCATAATCTTTGTCGTGGAATAATAATTTATTGACGGATAAGGTAAGTAGCTTTTTCGTAGTATCGATAGATTGAATATTGCCATCTGCTACCAGGAAAGGTTGTTGCATATTGAGGGGTGGTGTACCATCGGGTTGCGGGGACTGCTGGGTATTCACATCCGGTATTGTAGTGTCAAAATCAATCCAGCCATAACCCGGGAAAAATACCTGCACCCAGGCATGGGATTGATTCTGGTAAAACCAATACCAGCCGGGGTTTTTACTGCTCCGGTCAACTGTCAAATAACCGGCCGCTACGCGTGATGGTATATGCAAGGCACGCAACATGAATAAGGTGGCACCGGCATAATAGGCGCAATAGCCTTTCCTGTTTTGAAATAAAAAATAATTCAGTTTAGAAGCACTGGGCAACCCGGGGATACCGGGATTATCAGAATAGGCAAATAAAGGTTGGCCAAACTCATCTTTACTCAGGAAATAATCCCGGATGGCGAGCACTTTATCAATGGGTGTATGAGCATGTTGTGTGAGGGTAGTGGCCAGTGTGCGGATACTGTCATAATCAGGATCGGATGGCATATCCGTATAATAATCCAGGAATGATTTGGGTACACCGGCGTAGCTTGTAACCGATCGAAGCCTTTCAAAACGTTCCTGCTGAAAATCTTCTAATGCCGGGTTGTTTGCCGGGTTATAAATAAAATACGCACTGTTCAAATCACTAACCCACATTTTTGCGCGATAAGCGCTTTTATATACATCTTTAAAAGCCGGTGGCACCGGAATGGGCTGGCAATAAAAAGCGGTTGCCGGCGCTATGAATTCGTTGGGGGATAAAAGCACGGCATACACTTCTGCCTGTACAATTTTCCTGTCTTTCGTGGCATGTGAATTTTTTATGACTGTCGAATCTGTCCGGGCAAAATAAAGAGGTATGGTAGATGGATCAGGTTTAAACAAATCATTATCCGGCATTTTCGGATCTATTTCAAACGCCTGGATAGCCGTATCAAATTTTGTGTAGTAGGATGAAGTAAAGTACAATGGATTGGGCGTAATACTATCGGGGAAATAATTATCCAGCCTGGCGACAAAGATGAGTTTTTGATTCTTAGATAAAGAACTGGTCAGGGAGGTGCTATTGGCGTTACTCACACTGCCATCCTTATTTGTTGTCGTCATACTTGTCTGTGATTGGCCTCCACCTTTACCCTCTTTTGCTTTTGCCCGGGCGGTCCATTCTTTTTCAATGGCTTTGAACTGTGGTTGAAAATAATACAGGATTCCTGCTAATGCAAGACATACAAGTAGTAGAAAACCCAGCACTCTTCCTGATATAAACCATTTCAGTTTTTGCTTATCTTCATCAACATTCCGGATAAGCATAGCGGTATAAATAATGAACAGGGTATAAAAAAGTACCGGTGCAAATGCAATAATCAATTTAGTGGCCGTAATATCCGTGGTTTTTCCTACAAAAAATATTTGTATGCCACATAGAAATACCGGCCAGGCAATTGTGTAAAAGATTGAACGGGATAAACCATAGCCGGTTATCCATCCGAATAAAAATAAAATAGAAAAAATAAGAAAATGTACCGAAGCAAAGAACGCATTAAACTCACCAAATGCAAGCCGTTGCAGGATGAAATGAATAGTACTGAAAACTAAAAATAAAACCAATGTAGTAGTTACAAACCGGAACCGGTATGCGTAAAAAATAAATGCCGCTACTAACCCTACGCCAAAATAAATGGTCTGTTTGATAAAATCATTTTCCAGGATCGTATAAAAATTATTGGCAAAACGCAGGAAATACCCGGCCAGCAATAGAGTAGGCAACCCCAGGCAGAGCAATTGGGCAAAGACTTTCGTTTTACTATGGATACGTGATACCTGCAAGCGTTATAAAATGAGGGTTTTTGAATTTTGTTGAAACAGGGTTTGCAATTTTTTTTCATTATCAAGAATGGCCAGCCTGTTTAAGGATAGGGTCCAGGCTGTACGTGCTTTTTCTATTTCATTTTTTTCCTGTTGAATAAATAACCAGCTCAGGAGATGTAATAAATGATTGCGCCGGATTACTGTACTTAATTTGACCAGGATGAAAAGTGTGGTTTCCTTTCGGCGATACATCAGGTCCTGTACCTGTTCCACCGGGCATAAGGACGAAATAATAATAGCTGATGCATTTTGTACATGAACAAAATCCGTAAGGCTTAATGCCAGTTGCCATTCCTGGGTAATTATCAGCGATTGTAATTCCGTCAATTCCTGGGGGTCATCCGGGTGCGGATGTTGATCAGTTATCATGGTAAGCCGGAAACCTTTTTCCTGGATATCTTTGATTAAGTTCCAAATTATTGTTTTATACCAGTTCAGGAAATGCTTTCCCACCGGGCTGTTATTTTCCCCGGGAAACCCGGAATAGCAGGAAGTGTACACATATACCTGCGAAGCATATGTGTCCAGTGTTTCAGGAATCCGTACTACCAGTTCCCTGCTTCGGGCATATACCGGCCAGGCTATACGGCGAATATCATCCTGGCCTTCAAAATGTTTAAAATTCAGGTATTCCCCTTCAACTTTTTTCAGTTCATCTACCCGGTGGTTATCTTCATCCGTTTTATTTGCCGGTATCGAAACCGGTGGAATATTTTTCTGCCCGGGTGGATAATTAAATTGCTCTTGTAGAGGTAGTGAAAGCGCAAAAGAAAAAAATTGAAAAAGGTCTTCAAAATAAATCCATCCTTCTTGTACAGCATATTCTCTTATTTCCGGAAGTTGCCAGGAAAATACGGCGGAATATTTTTTTTGAAAGATGGAAAAGCCGGATTGACTGATGGGTTGAAACTTAGGCGAAAAATTTTCATGATTATAACGCAAGCGAAATTTCAGGAAACCAAATAAAGGTTTTACAACTGGTGCAATGGATAAGGCCATTTGAGGTATTCCATTTGCGGATTGGTTATTTTCTGTTAGTCCAAAATTGCATACCAGTTTTCCTCTTTTTTTTACCAGCCATATATATACAAAAGGAATCAGTGTAGTAATAAATGAGAAGAGTAAAAAAAAGGCAGCTGTGGCAAAAGTAACTTTAAGTAACAGGGTAATGATGGCAGTAAAAGAACTTTCCGGCAGATGGGCCTGTTTATTTACTAAAAGCCATAATAAAAACAGGGCTATTATATAAATGGAAAAATATACAGTAAAAGGTATATAAAAAAGAAATGGCCTGGTTTTTCGTTGCATGAATGATATTGCCATACCGGAAAGATAAATGAAAGACCGGAATTGTACGTTGAAAATTAAATAAGCATAAGAATTTTTTAATATATAAAACTTCATTTACTTTGTAGTTGTGGAGAATGTAATAACCTATAGTAAATGCCCGGTATGCCAAAGTACCGATATAAAGCCTTTTCTTAAACTCAAAGACCATCATGTTACCGGTGAAGAGTTTGAGATTTATGAGTGTAAAATATGTACGTTACGGTTTACGCAATCTATTCCGATAGCAGAAGCAATGGGGCCTTACTACGATTCGGAAAATTATATCTCCCATTCAGATACACATAAAGGTTTTGTAAACCAGGCCTATCATCTTGTGCGGAAGCATACCATTAAGTCAAAAAGGAATTTAGTAACCTCTCTCACAAAGAAGACCTCAGGCATGCTGCTGGATATTGGTGCGGGCACTGGTTCATTTGTACAGGAAATGCGGAATACAGGCTGGCAGGTCCTGGGTATGGAACCAGATCCCGATGCCCGGAAAGTGGCTTATGAAAAATCGAAAATTATTTTACAACATCCGACTTTTTTATTTGAATTGGAAGATGAGCGGTTTGATGTGATAACCCTTTGGCATGTGCTGGAGCATATTCATCGGTTGCAGGATTACATCCGGGTATTCCATCGTACATTAAAAAATGAAGGGTTCTTAATCATAGCAGTACCTAATTATACAAGTAATGATGCTCAATATTATGGTGCCAATTGGGCGGCTTATGATGTTCCCCGGCATTTATATCATTTTTCACCCAAGAGCATGCAGAAACTTATGTTCCTGAATGGATTTGAAGTAATAGCTGTAAAGCCGATGTGGTTTGATAGTTTCTATATCAGTTTTCTAAGTGAAAAATATAAAACCGGTAAACCGCAGTATTTATCCGGTCTTTACCAGGGACTCTTATCGAATCTGCAAACTTTAAAGAATATTCAAAACAGTAGTTCGGTTATTTATATTATCAAGAAAAGAAATGCTAATTGAGCTTAATTTCGAATAAAGCCGGCCAATACTTCCCCGTGACATACAACACATTCTTTTCTTTGTTATAAGCAATACCATTTAAGACTCCTCCCTGTTCCTGCAGGTAACGGCTATCATAACGTACGCCGTTTTTATCCATGATACCAGTTAGATCCAGTTTGCCCACGACTTTGCCTGTTTGTGGATCTATTTTTACGATATAGTTGGTTTCATAAACATTGGCATACACAAAGCCATTGATATATTCCAATTCATTGAGATTGCCAACCGGGCCATAATTATCGGTAACACCAACCGTCTTTTTTACACGGAAGCTTACCGGGTCAGTATAATATAAGTTATTGCTGCCGGTGCTAACGATCAGGTCACTATCGTTATGGGTAATGCCCCATCCCTGGAATGGCCAGTCAAAATCCCGAATTTTCTGAAATGTACGCGCATCATATTCATGTACCCGGTTATTTTGCCAGGTTAGCTGGTAAATTTTATCCTTAAAGATGGTAATACCTTCTCCAAATTCAGTGGCGGGCAGGTTTATTTCTTTAAGTGGTTGGCCATTTTCTAACTGGATAAGCCTCAATTTACTTTTGCCTAAATTTCCGGTACCTTCATAGAGTTGATTATTTTGCCATAACAGGCCTTGTGTATAAGAGGCCGTATCATGGGGATATATTTTCATCACCTGGTAACCAATTAATGGGGGTGGTGGATTGGCGTCATTCACAGCAGGTTCATTTCCATTATTTGTATTAGTATGGCAGGCTGCCAGTATCCAGCAAAAGACTATAGTAAAGGTTGCTTTTGGGTTAAATTTTATTCGCTTCATTTGTTGCAAATGTAAACATAGCAAGTATTAAGGATATGTTGTTTTGTAAAAAACAATTTCTTTTATAAGGAAAGTGGTGGGGGTAAATATTCCGGATCGGGTTTTTTCTTAATATAGATTAAAATCTCCCGGGTCAGCATAGGATTTTCCCGCAATGTTGCCCTGATTTTTACGGATTCTCCCTGGAAATTACTATCCAGTATAAGATCATTCCCTTCCCATCTACCTGCATCACTCCAAAAAATTATTTGCCGGTTGTCTAATGGAAGAAACCGGCCGTTTGCCATTTTGCCGTCAACATTTATATAATTATGGACTCCTTTTTTCAGGCTATCTGTATAAAGATGAAAGTAAATGCTATCTATTTTTTGGGCATGGAGCTGACTGGCAAGAAGCCAAAAAATGCCATTCAGTAAAGAAATTTTCAGCATAGATTTAATTTATTTTAATATTTACTAAAATAATACCAATTTTATTATCGTTTAATGTGCTACCTCTTTAAAATGAAAAATGATTTTATTTTGAGAATCAGGTAAATTTGTAAAGAGGCAACCTCGAAAGTAATTCTACGTATTTTTTTAACATCCTTCATTTAAAAGGTTTGGATCAACTGCTTGAAATAATTGAAAAATGTAAAGAATTTGATCATAATAGTCAAAAACTACTTTATGAAAAATATTATGGTTATGCCTTAAAAGTTTCATTTCGGTATGTTTTTGATTATGAGTTGGCCACAGATGTAACAAATGATGGATTTGTAAAGTTTTTTAAAAATATTGCCAGTTTCAAATGCGATAAACCTGATCAGGCTGGGCAGATGTTAATGGGTTGGATCCGGAAAATAATGGTCAATACAGCCATTGATGAGTTGAGGAGAAGGAAAAATAAATTTGAAATGAATGATATTCCAGATTATGTGTGGCAGGTACAGGAATCAGTTGATACGTCAGATATGACAATATTGTATAAAGAATTGATCAGGTATATAAAAGTGTTGCCCCCATCCTATCGTTCAGTATTCAATCTATATGTGATTGATGGGTTTTCGCATCAGGAAATTGCCCGATTGCTTGGAATCTCAGTGGGGACTTCAAAATCAAGTTTATCTAAAGCAAGGCAAATATTGCAGAAATATTTAAAAAAGGATTTTAAAGAACCGGTATAAACAGCATGAGCCAGGAAGATATATATAATGATGATTTTTTCAGGAAAGCCGGGGAAAATTACCCGCTGAAAACAGATAATGCCAATTGGGATGCTGTTTTTAACAGGTTGCATAAACCGGTTCCGCCACCGGCCATGAGCGATAAACCTGCAAAAGGGTATACACGCTATGCCTGGTTCCTTTTGTTATTATTAATCCCAGCCGGTTTTTGGTTAAACCGTGCTTTAGACCGGGGAAATAACAAACAGGAAAATATTCAAAAAGAATCCGCTGTTTCTCCTTTGCCTAAGACGGAAAATAAACAAAATGCTACCGGAATTAATCCGGGTAATGGATTGTCTACAACTGTATTACCTGAAAATAAGCATCAAAGCCTGCATGAAAAAACACCAATATTTTCTTATAACCAGGGGAACAATGGTGAGAAATACAAATTACAAAACCTACAAAACGGATTCAGTACGGCGCCTAATAACATGAATTCAATAAGTGGAAATGATTTATCGGCTAATAATATAAAGCAGGATAAGCTGGTTACTCAACCTACGCAGCTTATGCCATGGGAAAATAATAGTGAGCGTAACAACAATAAAGATCGGCAGCTCCAGGCAGATAATAAGCAAATTGAAATTAATACAGAAAAGGAAAGTTTAGAATCTATAGAGACCGTAAATCGTATTAATAAACTTAAAATCAGGCAACGTTTTTATTTAGGTCTTTCTGCCGGTCCATCATTTTCTTCGGTAAAAAATCAATCCCTATCAAAGTCAGGATATTCCCTGGGCATGTTGGTTGGTTATAAACTAGATAAAAACTGGAGCGTAGAAACCGGAGTCTTATTTGTAAAAAAATATTTTACTGCGGATGGAGCAGATTTTAAAAAAGACCAGGTAAAGTTACCCGCCGGTACTACCATCCTGAAAGTCAATGGTGCAGCGGATATTACGCAGGTACCTTTAAATCTGGTTTATAATTTTAACAGCAAAACAAAATCGAATTTTTATGTATCAACCGGTTTGATTTCCAATGTAATTCATACAGAAAGTTATGATTATGATCTTAGCCAGAATACTACCGGTACTTTTTCTCAACTTTCAAAAACGTATAAACGTGGGTCTGATAATGTATTTTCCAATTTGGTCATTAGCGCCGGCTACGCCCAGGATCTAGGAAAAATGTGGAATGTGAAAGTTGAGCCCTATTACCAAATCCCGCTATTTGGTATTGGTCTGGGTAGCATGCCGGTACGGTCATTAGGTGTAAATATTCAATTAACGAAATCAATAAAATAAAATGTTGTGTTCCCGGTTCTTTCTTGACGACAAATCTTAATTGAGGGGTAAAGAGGCGTTGTCAAATTATGCCAGGCAGTAATGCCTGGCAATTTTTTTTTTAAAAAACTAATTAGTGTGGCTTACATTTATCTTTGAGGTATTGTTAGCAATTGAATAAACATTTCAAAGCTATTTTATGTTTCGTAAAGAATTGGGGAAAAAGTTGGCCAGAAGGGAAGATGATTTCCGATTACGCGGAAATGAGATCTTCCGGATTGAGGCATTTAGCGATGCAGTTTTTGCATTTGCCGTGACACTGCTTATTGTCTCCCTGGAAGTGCCCCGGACTTTTGAAGAATTGATGATTACTATCCGGGGATTTTTTGCTTTCGGAGTAAGTTTCCTTTTGTTAATGCTGATTTGGTATGAGCAAAATCTTTTCTTCCGGCGTTATGGCCTAAATAATAAAAATACCATTGCTTTAAATTGTACACTTATTTTCCTGGTCTTATTTTATGTTTACCCGCTGAAATTCCTATTCAGCCTGCTTTTCAGTGCACAAATTTTTGGAGTCGGCAACTCCCCATTTGCCATTAGTGAAGGCGATGTGGGCAAATTGATGATCATTTATGGAATCGGTTTTGTGTTTATTTATTTGCTATTCTTTTTTATGTACCTGCATGCCTATTTTCAGCGGGCAGCATTAGCATTGACACGGACGGAAATATTTGATACAAAAACTAAGCTTTTTGTAAATATAATTATGATATGCATTGGGCTATTATCCATCATTTTGGCGATTCTTTCATCACCGGGCTTATCTGGTATGACTTATTTTTTGATTGGCCCCGTTCTCGCTATTTTTTATAATTACCGTGCTAAGAAAAAGAAACAATTACGTAAATCAACAGGCCTATAAACAGGTCAGCATGAATTGCCCGACGATATGAAGATGGATCATTTACTTAATAGTAGCACCAAAAAATTCCTGGAAAAAAAACAACAGGAAATTACCCGCCAGGATGAAAAGAAAATTCGTTTATACAATAATGAAAATCCGCTGGGTTCTCCAACACTCAAATGGTATAATCGTTTTCTGTCAAATACCGATAATGCATACCTGATTGCTGAAATAGGAAAAATAAAAAATGTACCTCCGGAAAAGATCTTTCTATCCATGGGTTATTTTTCTTTATTTGATTTGTTAGTACGTACAATTTGCGAACCGGCAACTGATCAAGTGCTTTTATGTACACCCGCTCCCGGTGCACTGATATCAATTTGTACCTTTAACAATATCAATTACCACGAGGTACCTCTTGCCGAAAACAGGCAATTGGACTTGCTGCATTTTGAACATGCCGTGCAGGACAAGACCAAATTAATTTGGATAGCCTCTCCAAATTATGTTACCGGGAATAATATGATACTGGATGACCTGGAAACAATCCTCAATAATTTTTCCGGCCAGCTCGTTCTGGATGAATCCTTTATTAATTTTTCCAGGCACCACTCCCTGATATCTTTGCTACATGATTATCCCAACCTTCTCATCGTTCAAAACTTCCATTATGCCTGGGGCCTGGCTGGTCTGGAAGTGGAAATGGCTTTTGCCTCTGAAGAAATCATATACCTGTTGCATACTTTACCTGTCTCCAGGCCTATCAATGCTCCGGTAACGCAAATTCTTTTAGAAGCATTCTCAAAATTAGACCAGGTAAATACTACTATCCGCGAAATAGTCACCCAGCGTAAAAGCCTGGCTGAACAATTGAAGCAATATCCTTTTATAGAAACAATATTTCCTTCAGATGCTAATTTTTTATTGATACAATGCCGGAATACAAAAGCGCTTTATCTTTTCCTAGAAGAAAATGACATTGCCGTCCAACCTTTTTGGGAGGACAAATTTTTTAATCAATGCCTGCGTATTTCCATTGGCTCAACCGAAGAAAACCGTAAATTGCTGCATGCTTTAGCCGCATGGAAAGAAAAGGAAAATAAGGCTTCCGCAACCTGACTAAAAAATAGTGTGTATGAAAAAAGCAATTCTCTTCTTCGCAACTTGCTTTCTTTTAGTCAGCAGTACGTTTTTATCTTGTGGTTCCCAATCAGCAGAACCTGTCGTTTCATCCCGGCAGGATACAATATTTGTACAAGAAGACAGTATGGTTATGGCAGCGGGGCTGCAACTACCTGCAGGTTTTACAGCAACAATCATTGCAGATAACTTAGGTAATGCACGTCATTTGGCTGTTGCCCCGAATGGCGATGTGTATATCAAACTTGGCCGTCCTAAAAATGGTGCAGGTATTATCTGGTTGCATAAAACAGGAACAGGAGAAAAATATCAGCAGCAGGGATTTGGTAATTATGGTGGCACGGGTATAGCGATAAAAGATAATTATCTCTATGCATCTTCAGATAAGGAAATCTTTCGTTATGCCTTGAATAATAATTTTAAAGTTACGGATGAAAATAATCCCGAAAAGATTGTCACCGGACTGGAAAGCCGCAATCAACACACTTCTAAATCCATTGCATTGGATAATAAAGGAAACCTGTATGTCAATATCGGCGCTTATTCCAATGCCTGCCAGGAAGTAGATCGGGGCAAAGATTCCAAAGGCATGATGCCTTGCCCGATTTTAGAAAGAGCAGGTGGTATTTGGCAATTTAAAAATAATGTGTCGAATCAATCCTATGCACAGGGAACCCGGTATGCGACCGGCCTGCGAAATGTAGTTGGCCTGGATTGGAATACACAACTCAATCAGCTTTTTGTGATGCAACATGGCCGTGATCAGTTGCATGATCTTTTCCCTAAAATCTACACGGCCCAGCAAAGCGCAGATTTACCTGCCGAATGTTTATATGCCTTATACCCAGGCGCCGATTGTGGCTGGCCGTACATTTATTATGATGGTTTACAGCATAAAAAAATTATTAGCCCCGAATATGGTGGCGATGGGAAAAAAGAAGGAGGCAAAAATGCCCTGGATCCGGTAGCTGCTTATCCGGCACATATGGCTCCTAATGGTTTATTATTTTATACCGGGGAGCAATTCCCGGCACATTATAAAGACGGAGCATTTATAGCATTTCATGGTTCCTGGAACAGGGCGCCTTTGCCGCAAAAAGGTTACCTCGTGGCGTTTCAACCATTTAAAAATGGAAAACCGGCAGGTACCTGGGAAATATTTGCAGATAATTTTGCGGGAGCCCGGGATATAAAATATCCGGGCGAAGCATTGCATAGGCCTTGTGGCCTGGCGCTCGGCCCGGATGGTTCTTTATATGTAAGTGATGATGTAAAAGGTACGATCTATAAAATTTCCTACACCGGGAAATGAGTACCATTAAAAACGTTCCAACTCACTGAAAAAGAAATTCCCTTCAATAGCTGCATTTTCATCACTATCACTGCCATGAACGGCATTTTCACCCATCGAGCTGGCGAAGTCCTTACGAATGGTACCTGCTGCTGCTTTTGCCGGATCGGTAGCACCAATCAATTCCCGGAATGCAGCCACTGCATTATCTTTTTCCAGGATAGCTGCCACGATAGGGCCACTGCTCATGAACGTAATCAGTTCTTCATAAAAAGGCCTTTCTTTATGCACGGCATAAAATGCACCCGCTTGTTCTTTGGTCAACCTGGTCCATTTCATGGCTTTAATGGAAAAGCCTGCCTGGAGCATCCTGTCAATAATAGCACCGGTATAACCTTTTGCAGTAGCATCAGGTTTAACCATAGTAAAAGTCCTGTTGGTCATTTTTAAAAATTTGCCGCAAAACTAAGCCGCCGGGAAATAATTTACCAATATTAATGGAAGTTTTTAAAGCAAAGTATATCTGAATTCACTATTCTTTTATTAAATAGCGCTAAATAGTTTGTCCGATTGCCCCGAAAACAGCAATTTTGCGCACATTCTAATTATGCAGCCGATAAATGGGGTTTACCCAGCTCTTCAAAGTCCTAAAAAAATAGTTATTACCATGCATCAAAAGCCGGATGGGGATGCTATGGGGGCTGCCCTGGGTTTGTATCATTTTTTACAAAGGCTGGGTCATACGGTAACAGTTATTTCCCCGACAAACTGGGCAAAATTTCTGAATTGGCTGCCGGGTAATGAAGGCGTGCTCGATTATGAGGCCTCCCGGGAAAAAGCAGAACAAATACTGGCAGAAACAGATTTCCTGTTTTGCCTCGATTTCAATATTCTGCACCGGACAAAAGGTATGGAGAAAACACTTGCAGATTTAAATTGCATCAAAGTATTGATTGATCATCACCAGCAACCACAGGAATCCGCTTTTCATTTCGGCGTAAGCAATGTGTCTAAAAGCTCGACCTGTGAAATGGTGTATGATTTTATTATGGCTTCACCACATGCCAATATCCTAAACAGGGATATGGCTACCTGTATTTATACCGGTTTGCTAACGGATACCGGCTCCTTTCGTTTTCCTTCAGCCACAGCGCAAGTACATCGCATTGTGGCCCACTTGATTGACCTGGGTATTGATCATGCCAAAATTTTTGAAAACCTTTTTGATAATTTTTCTGAAAGTCGCCTGCGATTTATCGGCAATGCCTTACTACACCGTATGGAAGTGTTCTATGAATATAATACGGCATTCATGGCCATTCCTGGAACAGATGTGATGAAGTATGGCATTAAAACCGGGGACACAGAAGGCCTGGTAAATTATTTGTTGACCATAGAAGGGATCCGCTTTGGCGCATTACTGATAGATAGAAAAGAAGAAAGAAAATGGAGCTTCCGTAGTAAGGGGGACTTTGATGTTAACCAGTTTGCCCGGAAACATTTTCATGGAGGTGGGCATTTAAATGCCGCCGGTGGAGGAAATAAAGAAAGCTTTGAAAACAATGTACGTTCCTTTATAGCATATTTGAAATTGTACGCAGAACAGTTGTCATCATAAATCAACTCATAATTTTTTTACCAATTTAAAACAAATAAAAATCAAATGAAAAGAATGATGCTTGCAGTAATAGCCATGGCATTTCTGGCATCCTGCAACCTGAACTATGACAAAACCGAATCAGGTCTTGCCTATAAAATTTTTCCCTCTAAAGAAGGTGCCAAGCTGGAACCGGGAAAATATGTGAAATTAAATCTTGAATTCAGTATACCGGATTATCATGATACTATCCTGAATACAACTTTTAATAAGATACCTGCCTTTATGCAGATTGATACTTCAAAAGGTGCTGTTTATTCATTCATGGAAATTTTACCGAAATGTAAAGTAGGCGATAGCGTGGTTGTTGTCCTGAGTATAGATTCCCTGGTTCAAAGAAAAGCCATCGAAAAATATGACAGTGTATTTGCGAGTGACAGGAATATAATATGCAAGATGAAAGTAATGGCTACATATAATAATGAAGAAGAAATTAAAAAAGATTATGATAAAGAACTGGAGATAGAAAGGCAAAGAGAGATTGCATCTGCCCAGGCATTTTTGGTGAAGAATAAATGGATGGATAAAGCACAAAAAACCAAGAGCGGAGCTTTTGTTGTCCTAGAAAATCCGGGGGATATGAATAATAAAGTAGATTCAGGGAAAACAGCCAGTGTACGTTACAAAGGTACCTTGCAGGCAAATGGGTTTGAATTTGATTCCAATATAGGTAAGCCGGCCGGCCAGGATGCACCACTGGAGATTTCTGTAGGCGGTGGAGGTATGCGTGTCATCCCGGGCCTGGAAGAAGGAATACAGTATTTTGGAAAAGGTGGCAAAGGGAAAGTGGTGATCCCGGCATTCCTGGGTTATGGTGAAATGGCTTCCGGCCCGATACCCGGCTTCTCCAACCTGGTATTTGATATTGAAGTCCTGGATGTAAAACCAACTCCTGTTGCTGCACCACCAGTTGCACCTCCTGTTGCACCGGTAACCGGGCAGAAATAATCTACAAACATAATTGTCAAAACATCCCGCTAAATGCGGGATTTTTTTTGAGCATGATTGATTTCCTGTTGAAATATTTATATTTCCAGGAAATAATTCTCAAAAAAAGAGTCCGGCCTTGTAACCTTTTGAAAGGCTAAAGACTCTAATAATGTGTACAAAGAAAAATTTACATATGTTGCCTCATACGGAAGCTTTAAATGAGACCGAGCTCATTCAGCGGATACAGCAGGGAGAAAAGGAATTATTTGAAATCATTATCCGCCGGTATAATCCTTATTTATATAAAATCGGGCGCTCCTATAATTACCAGCATGAAGATACAGAGGACCTCATGCAGGATAGTTTTGTTGACGCCTATAAAAACCTGCACCAATTTACCGGCCAGGCTTCCTTTAAAACCTGGCTGACCCGGATAATGCTGAATAATTGTTATAGAAAAAAAGAAAAAAAATCATATAAAATGGCCTCTTCTGTTGCCATCAATGAAAATGCAATACCCATGTTTAGTAATACACCTTCCTCAAGCGATTCGATGTATCAAAGGCGGGAACTGGCCCACACTATTGAGCAGGCAATCGCAAATATTCCCTTTGATTACCGGATGGTTTTTTCATTGCGGGAAATGAATGGTTTCAATATAGCGGAGACAGCCGCCTTACTGCAAATTTCTGAAGCAAATGTCAAAGTCCGTTTAAACCGGGCAAAGGCAATGCTGCGAACTGAAATTGAAAAAGTGTATTCTCCCGGACAGTTGTTTGAATTTAACCTGGTTTACTGCGATAAAATCGTGGAAAATGTTATGAAACGGATACAAGAACTTTAATTTTAATGCTACAAAAAATGAATAATTACACAGAAGAACGAATTACATTTAAGAAACTGATTAATCATCAACACTCTTTAAGTGAAGAAGAAAAAATCAAAGAGATAGAATATCATTTTACCAAAATCATGCAGGCACTCGGGCTCGACTTGCAGGATGACAGCCTGCGTGGCACCCCAAAACGGGTAGCCAAAATGTATGTCGAAGAAATATTCAGTGGATTAAATCCCAAAAACAAACCATCGATCAGCCTCTTTGAGAATAAATACCATTATCAAAAGATGTTGGTTGAAAAAGATATTACGCTCTATTCTCATTGCGAGCATCATTTTGTGCCTATCATTGGAAAAGTGCATGTAGCCTATATTCCTCACGATAAGGTAATTGGACTTTCAAAACTAAACCGGCTGGTTCAATATTATGGAAAACGCCCGCAGGTACAGGAAAGATTGACGGTACAAATTGCGGATGCATTGAAAAGTATCTTGCAGCATGATGATGTGGCGGTCGTGGTTGAAGCGGACCATTTATGTGTGGCATCCCGGGGAATTAAAGATACAAATAGTGTAACCGTAACGGCAGAGTATAGTGGTCAATTTGAAATGCCCAATATCAAACAGGAATTTTTATCGTATATTCATTTCAAAAAGTAAACATTTATGGAAGCAGTAGTGAAAATAAAATCAATTACACATGTGACACATGATGTGTTGCAGATAACCACGGAAAAGCCCGCCGGTATTGTATATCAGCCTGGCCAGGCAGTTGATATTTCCATTAATAAACCCGGTTGGAGCGAAGAGTTGAGGCCATTTACATTTACCTCATTACCTTCAGAAGATCACCTGGAGTTTACCATTAAAACCTATCCGGCACATAAAGGAGTGACCGCGCAATTGCTTACCCTGCATGCTGGAGATGAGCTGATCATACATGATGTTTTCGGGGATATTCAGTATAAAGGAGAGGGCATTTTTATTGCCGGTGGTGCTGGGATCACACCATTCATCGCCATATTCAAACACC
This sequence comes from Parafilimonas sp., assembly GCA_039811225.1. GTDB lineage: Bacteria > Bacteroidota > Bacteroidia > Chitinophagales > Chitinophagaceae > JAFDXJ01. Next base: position 119,921 of record JBDHYG010000004.1, on the reverse strand, counting down.
TGGCTACCAAGAACGCTATTGGAAATAGTAAGCTCTTATTTGCCAATAAAACAAAATCAGATATTATCCTGCAGGAGAAATTTGATCAATTACTGGGTAAAAATTTTATCAATATTCTTTCCGATGAGAAAATAGAAGGGTATGAGCATGGCTATATCTCTAAAGATTTAATTGGGAAAAACATGGATCATCAACTCAAGTATTATTACCTCTGTGGCCCCGACCCCATGATGAATGCAGTGGAAAAGCAGTTATCAGACCTGGGTATTACGGCTGAATATATCGTGCGCGAAGGCTTTTAATTAAAAGTCAGACTGGCCCCGTTTTTCCAAAAACCAAATTGATCGGTTCACGATAATTACGTTTATATTTGAAACTATGCATCGTTATCAAAACCGGCATGATGCGCCGATGGTATGGAATGCGCTTATGCATTGGGATCATCTCCGATGAAGGTAAATTTTGGAAACTGATTGGGCATCTTTATGGATAATGAATTAGAAAGAATAAGAACGCAGCAAAGAGCAGCCTGGAATAAATTTTCAGGAGGCTGGAAAAAATGGGAAAACAAATCATTGGAATTTTTAACACCAATCGGGCAGTTGATTATTCAAGCGTTGCAACTGCATGCGAAAGATCATGTGCTGGATATTGCCGGTGGTACAGGTGGTTTCGCCTTATCCATGTTACCATTTACTGATAAAGGAAATATAACAATGATGGATCTCGCGGAAGAAATGGTCGCTATTGCGTCTGCACGGGCAGCCGAATTAAATTGTTCCAACTTCCGGGCATTAGTAGGCGATGCATGCACTATACCATTTCCGGAGGCGACATTCGATGCGATCAGCTGTCGTTTTGGATTTATGTTTTTTCCGGATATGCAATTAGCTGCACATGAAATGATGCGTGTATTGAAACCGGGAGGGAAACTGGCTGTTGCCGTTTGGGATAAACCGGAAAAAAATCCGTGGGCGACGGTGATAGTGGATGCTATCAGTAAAGAAGTGGAACTGGCGCCTCAGTCTCCCGATGCACCCGGGATCTTCAGGTGTGCCCACCCGGGTGTAATGGAAAATTTGTTGACCAATGCCGGCTTTACAAAAATTGAACGGATACCGGCTCCCTCAGTGATGGTGTGTTCTTCCGGGGAAGAATATTGGCAAATGCAGGTTGAAGTGGGGCCACCAATAGCTGCGGTATTAAAAAAAGTCTCAGGAGTATTGCAAAGAAAGATCAGGCAGGATACCATTGACTTCTTAAATAAAAAATTTTCAAAAAGGAAAATAGAATTAGAGGCCAATGCCCTGGTTTATTATGGAGAAAAAAAAATAAAGGGTTCGTGTAAATAATAGTTATTATTGTTCTGCTAAAAAATAATCCTATTTATGTAATTCCGAAATTTGTGACATCCTGAAAAGAAAACATATGCAACAACATGTAAAACTTTCATTATCTGCACTGGTTTTATTTTCCCTGTTAAGCTGCCATACAACTAAAATGGCAGCGACATCCGGCTTTTCCCCCGATGCTTTGTATGGTTATCAATGGGTGCTGGCCGATTTGGGCGATCAGCACATTACATCAGAATTTGTAAAAACACCTTTCATCGAATTTAAGAAAGGCGATGCCATTCGTTTTTCAGGAAATGCCGGTTGCAATAATATATTTGGTTCCGTTCTTTTGGGCGATGGTAATAAGATGACTTTTTCACCCATAGGTGCGACGAAAATGGCCTGCCCGGGTATTAGTGTTGAACCGGCTTTTATACAGGCATTGGGTACTGTTACCAACTGGAGTATTGAGAATGCACAATTAATTTTATGGAATCAAAAAACAATGGTAGCCCGTTTTAATCCAAAAACGGGAGAAGGACAAAACACCGATTTTTTAAATGACCTGGCTGGTTATTGGGACCTCAATTATATAGCCGGGCAGAAAACGGCATTTAAAGATTTATTCCCCAATAAGATCCCATTATTGATATTTTCTAAAGATGATCCAATGATGGTTAATGGCAATACCGGTTGCAATTCATTTAGTGGCAGGTATTTTATTAATGGAACGTCCCTCAGCGTGGCGCAGCCAATGGCTATGACCATGATGGCCTGCCCGGGAAATGGAGAAGCCGTATTTCTGAATGCGTTACAGAAAGTAAATAAGTATAACATTACCAATGGTACTCTTTCCTTATTGATGGGTGAAACTGTGTTGCTTCGTTTCTCCAAATCAAGCATTCAGAAATAAAAACATATTGCATGACTTTTACTAAAAAGCTTTGTTTCGTTTTTTTCATTTTATTTATTTCTACCTGGTTGCCGGCCCAGGCATTGAAACCGGGGTTTGATAAAAACGAATTGCGAAGCATGTTGGAGATTAATTGCCGGTTTGGCGATTCCGTTTATACCAGGGATATTCCCTACCCGGATGGCTTTCAACAAATCTATCAGTCCCCGGCGATAGGCCTGGATAATTGCTGGAGTTTATGGTCCGGGCCGCATCAGTCAGCGGTATTAAGTATTCGGGGTACAACAGTGAAGGGAGAAAGCTGGCTGGCAAATTTTTATGCGGCTATGGTACCGGCAAAAGGTAGTTTGCATATTTCAAATGAGTACACATTTGATTACACATTAGCAACTAATCCGAAAGCTGCTGTACATATTGGCTGGCTTTTCTGTACCGCTTTCTTGATAAAAGATATGATGCCGAAAATAGATTCCGCCTATCAGTCCGGGACACGTGATTTTTATATCACTGGTCATAGCCAGGGAGGCGCTATTTCCTATTTGGTAACTGCTTACCTGCGCAACTTGCAGGCAACGAAAAAGCTACCTGGTGATATACGTTTTAAAACATATTGTACGGCAGCACCTAAACCCGGCAATCTCTATTTCGCATATGACTATGAAGCAATGACACAGGACGGTTGGGCATATAATGTAGTGAATACGGCCGACTGGGTACCGGAATTAATTTTTTCCATTCAAACATTAAATGACCTGAATACCACTAACCCATTTGTAAATGCCCGGGAGCTGATTAAAAAACAGGGTTTCCCCAAGAATATTGTATTATCGCATGTGTATAACAGGATGCGCAAATTGCCGATACGAGCACAAAAGAAATATGAAAAATATTTAGGAGGTTATGCGTCGAAAATGGTTCAGAAATTTTATCCTGAATTTATACCTCCTGCCTTTTATAACAGTAGTGATTATGTGCGTACTGGTAATACCATTGTGTTACAGGCAGATGCTGCGTATTATCAAAAATACCCGGATGATGAGCACAAAGTCTTTGTTCATCATCATCACGAGCCGTATTTATACCTACTGGATAAACTGAAATAATTCCCCACAACATTGATTGACTTTGCAGTAGTAAATAGTGTACCAATCTATCAGGCGCCTACTTTACCATGACATTGTTTGTATTTTTTTCCACTTCCACAGGGGCAGGGATCATTGCGGCCAATCTTGGGCGCCACTTTAATAGGTTCCTGTTTTACTGCCGTGGAGGGATCATAATAATCGTTTTCATTCGCAGCATAATCAGATCCGGCAGCATCTACCTGTGCCTTATTCGCACGCATAGAACTCATATCCGTTTTCTTCTCACGACCTTCCTTGATTTCAGCAGGGCCATTTTGCTGAACAGGAATTTCAGCATGGGCGAGAAAATTGACAATATCCTTATTGATAGTTCCATTCATCTGGCTGAATAAGGCATAGGCTTCCCCTTTATAAATTACTAAAGGGTCTTTTTGTTCGTAGTGGGCAGTTTGCACACTTTGTTTCAAATCATCCATGGCCCGCAGGTGTTCTTTCCAGGCTTCATCAATAATTGCGAGTGTTACATTTTTCTCCAAAGCATTTACCATCTCCATGCCTTCGGACTGAATAGTTTTATCCAGGGGAACTAATATTTGCAAAGTTTTTTTCCCGTCAGAGAATGGGACCACCACATTTTCTATATGCGCTCCTTGTGTTTGCCGTATATTTTTAAAAACAGGTAAAGCCTGTTGTGCCAGTTCCAGCCTTTTCTTTTGGAAACGGGTATAAGCTTCCTGGTATAGTGTAGCTGTCAGTTCCTGCTCATTGGCTTTAGAAAAAGTATCTGGTGTGATAGCGGTATCCAGCCCCAGGTTGACAATCACTTCCAGCCGGAAACCCTCAAAATCATTAGATTCTTTAAATGTACTCACCAGGCCATCCGCCACATCATACAGGGCATTGTCGAGATCGAGGGCGAGCCTTTCCCCAAACAGGGCATGATTCCGTTTGGTATAAACAACCGTCCGTTGTTTATTCATGACATCATCATATTCCAATAATCTTTTCCGGATACCAAAATTGTTTTCTTCTACTTTTCGTTGCGCCCGTTCAATACTTTTATTAATCATGGAATGCTGTATAACATCGCCTTCTTTATAGCCGGCAAAATCCATGACTTTAGCTATCCGTTCACTACCAAACATACGCATGAGGTCATCTTCCAGGGAAACAAAAAATTCAGAAGATCCGGGGTCACCCTGACGGCCCGCCCGACCGCGCAACTGCCTGTCCACGCGGCGTGATTCGTGGCGTTCCGTACCTACAATAGCAAGGCCACCCGCTTCTTTTACACCAGGCCCCAGTTTAATATCTGTACCGCGGCCAGCCATATTGGTGGCAATAGTTACAGCACCGGCCAAACCGGCCTGGGCTACCACTTCGGCTTCCCGTGCATGTTGTTTGGCATTCAGTACATTATGGGGTATTTGTTTTTGGCGCAGCATCCTACTCAGTAATTCACTCACTTCTACAGAAGTAGTACCAACCAGTACCGGGCGGCCAGCTTTTCGGAGGGTTTCAATTTTTTCGATTACGTAACGATATTTTTCCCTTTTCGTTTTGTATATCACATCGTGCTCATCATTACGAATTACGGGCACATTGGTTGGAATGGACACCACATCCAATTTATAAATATCCCAGAGTTCAGCTGCTTCTGTTTCCGCGGTACCGGTCATGCCACAGAGTTTGTGGTACATCCGGAAATAGTTCTGTAAAGTAATAGTGGCATATGTTTGCGTAGTGGCTTCAATCTTTACATTTTCCTTTGCTTCCAAAGCCTGGTGCAAGCCATCGGAATAACGGCGGCCATCGAGAATACGGCCGGTTTGTTCATCCACAATTTTCACCGCTCCATCTATCACTACATATTCCACATCTTTATCAAAAAGGGTATAGGCTTTTAAAAGCTGGCGTACGGTATGGATACGGTCGGCTTTGGTAGCATATTCATTTAAGAAAACTTCTTTCTTTTTCAGTTTTTCTTCGGCAGGTAACGTAACATCATTATCAATTTGTGCCAGGTCAACGGCAATATCCGGGATGATAAAGAAATTGGGATCTTCCCCACCTTTCGTGATTAATTGGATACCCTTATCCGTCAGTTCTACGGAGTTGTTTTTTTCATCTATATAAAAATATAATTCCGCATCTGCCTTCGGCATTTCTTTGGATTGCTCAGCGAGATAATAATTTTCTGTTTTTTGTAAGCGCACTTTAATACCCGGCTCGCTTAAATATTTGATAACAGCACTGTTTTTAGGTAGTCCTCGGTATGCTCTGAAGAGGGCCAGTCCACCATCTTTGGGATCATCATTCCCATCTGCAATTTTTTTACGTGCTTCAATTAAAAACTGATTGACTACTTTTTTCTGTGTTTCCACCAATTTTTCGATACGAGGTTTCAATTCAAAAAACTGGTCAGTATTATTACTATGACCGATTGGTCCGGAAATAATCAAAGGCGTACGGGCATCATCAATCAAGACAGAGTCCACTTCATCCACCATGGCATAGTGGTGTTTTCGTTGTACCATCTCATCCGGGTTATGCACCATGTTATCCCTTAGGTAATCAAAACCGAATTCATTATTGGTACCATACGTAATATCGGCCATATAAGCGGCTCTTCGTTGCGGGGAATTCGGTTGATGTTTATCGATGCAATCTACGGTTAGGCCCAGCCATTCAAATAAAGGCCCATTCCATTCACTGTCTCTTTTTGCCAGGTAATCATTTACAGTAATTATGTGCACACCTTCACCGGCCAGGGCATTTAAGTAGGCGGGCAGGGTAGAAACGAGGGTCTTTCCTTCACCGGTGGCCATTTCGGCAATTTTCCCCTGGTGTAGTACGATACCACCAATTAACTGCACATCATAATGAATCATATTCCAGGTTATCTTTCCGCCCCCGGCCAGCCATGAATTTTTATATTGAGCCTGGTCATCTGCGATGGTGATATACTCTTTTTTTACACTTAGGTCCCGGTCGAGCGAGGTAGCCGTAGAACTTATCGTTTCGTTTTCTGTAAAACGGCGGGCAGTTTCCTTCATTACGGCAAATGCTTCCGGGAGTATTTCTTCCAGGATTTCTTCAATCTTTTTATCTTTTTCTTTTTTCAGGGCATCCACTTCCTGGTAGAGGAGGTCTTTTTCCTGGATGGCATCAAAGGCTAATTGCTCTGCTGCTGCCTGTTTAGCAGCTATCTGGTCCCGGATGGGTTGGAGGTATTCGGCTATACGCGACTTGAAAATTTGCGTTTTACCCCGGAGCTCATCATGGGAGAGAGAAGCATATTCTTTACAATAGGTATTGATCTTTTCAATGGCCGGCATTAGTTGTTTTACGTCTTTAGCGCTTTTATTGCCTCCCAGAATTTTTGAAATTAATTTCAGCATATCCGTATTATTGGGTATTGGTTTATCTACTATTTTTATGAAATTTTACAAAAAACAAAAACCATGCAAGCAAAATTGCTGGTCAGAATGTCAGGTAAAATCCCGGTTGGCAAAGATAAATAAATATGCTACGGGTATTTTTAAAAACATTCTTAATAAGGATGTAAAATAAATGTTGCTCATTTTTTTAAAATTTTAAACTACATTTTATGAGAAAATTCATGTTCATCGGTGTATGTTGTCTCTTTTTCGTCAACAATTATGCACAAAGAACCGTCGGGAAATTAACCGGCTTAAAAGATGTGTGGGGAACGAGTATTACGTATACAGGTGAAATAAATAATGGTAAGCCAAATGGCTTTGGCGTAGCGGTATATGACAAGAATGCCACGGCAATCCGGTATGTGGGTGATTTTGTGGATGGAGTAATGAGTGGCAAAGGCACTATGACGTTTAAAAATGGAGCATTCCTTTCCGGTGATTGGAAGAATGGAAAAATGAATGGTAAAGGGGTCAATGTAAACAGTGAGGGGACATTTTACCAGGGAGGTATGAAAGACGGGGTAAGGAGTGGATATGGCTGGCTGGTATTGAAATCAAATGGCTTTTACCTGGGTGAATTTAAAAATGATACCTACAATGGAATGGGTATTTATGGCTGGGGAGATGGGCGGACATTGGGACAAAATATATATGTGGACGGAAAAAGAAATGGTCCAGGTTATCAATTTGAATCCAAATCAAACTCATTATTTGAAGGTGTTTGGAAAGATGATAAATGGCAAAACGCAACAACCGGTGATTTCAAAAGTTTTATGCAGGCCCCCGGATTTGGAAGTGATACATCCAGCACACAAATCTTATTTGCCGCCCTGGATGCCAATAAGTATGCTAAGGATACCGCTTTTTTTTATAATAAGGAAAAGGACAAACGCTATTTTGGAGTATTTAAAGAAGGTTATATACAGTCCGGCCTTCAATGGACTAATGGAAAGAACCGCCTGATTGGATCTTACAATGAAAAGGGTGCAACCGGTTATTGCTATGTATATAAAATAGACGATTATTTTGCAGAGGGTAACTATGAAAATGATTACCTGGATGGGAAAGGCCTTTTCCTGGATCTAAAAGATTCTTCCCTCTATATCGGTAATTTTATAGATGGAAAATATACCGGCAAAGCAATTTTTGTTAATAAGAATAATAACATTTTTGATGGTGATTATTTAGAAGGCGAATTCACCGGGAATGGCCGGATTATTTATAATTCAGGCCGTGTACTTACCGGTTCTTTTGTAAAAGGAAGTCCTACAAAACTGACAAGTATATTAACATCAAAAGGCAAAACTATTAATCCCGACCCGGCTTCTTTTTCCGAAGCATTGAATACATTGGTCAATGAATATTATTCTTACTATGATAATATCGTAGGTGATTTTATTGAAGCAAGTGATATCAATGAGTACGCCGATCGCTATAAGGGTTACCTGCATTTCCCTGGTGACCAGGACCCGGTCAATACGACAGATTTTGAGGGCATTGACTTATATCAAACAAAACTTGCGGTGGGAAAAGATGAACAAACCGCTGTGAAACTCTATACCGATTTTGCCAATAAAATTTTAAATACAAGTATCACCGGGATTACCACCAACGGGGCTAAAGTAAAACTGGAGGGAGATATTGTAAAACACCAGTCTGGTGAAGACCAAACGTATAGCACATTTACTTTATCCGCAAATGATAATTCGGCGTATGATATAATGAAGGTTTGGCTTGTGATGCAAAAAGATGAAGCACATAACGGCTATACAATTTTGATTGTCGTTGGTGGGTCTGAATATGATGAGTTAAGTGAACCACCTTCTTTCCTTTAATCCGTATCCGAAAAATATGCGTATATCCTTTTTGGCTATCCTGATAAGCACATCCATACTATTTTCCTGTACCAGCAATGAGATAGGGAATAGTATGGATGTAAATCCGGAAACCATCTATATGGACTATAAGATTATTTCCGATGAAAAGCTCGACAGTATAACTTGTCTGATGCAATATAGATTTGCAGGAGAATCCGGCACCACCCTGGTTTTGTCAGCTCCCAGTCATGTTACCTTCAATGGAGAGAATGTACCGGTTGATAGCAGTACTTTCCTCGGTGCCTATTATCAGAAAAAGTTTTTACGTACCACATTCCAGGGAACCAATACCATACTTTTTACCGACACTAAAAATGTCATGCACGAAGAGTCTTTCAATTTTCAACCATTTGAATTAGCCACCATACCAACCACCTTCTCCAAAAAAGACAGCCTGGTTTTGACATTCAACGGTGCGCAGGGAAATGATCATTTACTCGTTGAAATATCCGATACTTCTTCTGTTTCTGCTGATATGGATACGACCATGCAACTTGCCGGAGATAAACTCATTATCCCTGCTGCCGCATTTCGTGACCTAGATCCCGGGATACTAAAATTTAAAATACAGAAACGGGAATCCCTGCCATTAAAAAACCCGATGAAAGAAGGGGGATCGTTTACTATTTTATATTACCTGAAACCGGTTGAACTCCACATGCAGGATTGAACTGAATGCAATTTGACTGTCTTAGAAAAAAATTATTTCCCCGGCAAAATAGCCGGCTTACTTTGCCGTATATATTTCCAGAGCAAATAAAATAGTACGATAAAAGTTACTAAAAGGGCAAGGGAATAAAATAGGACAGATGTGGAGAAGTGAACATGCATGCCGGGCAGGCCATAGACCGGCAGGCCGGCAAAAATGATAGCTGTTCCCAGGCTCATAGCAGTTGCAGTAGCCGGATAGGAGGGTAAGGCTTTATATGCCAGTTGCAAAGTCAATGGAACAGAACTCTGCAGGCAGGCCGTCCCAAAAGCTAATGCCCAGATGTTGTTTCTGCCAAGTTCGAAAAAGAGGAATGCAAGGGACAAGCTTATATATAACCATTTTTTCCAACCAAGCCGATCCGTGAAAAAAGCACCTATTAATTTTCCTACAAATGCACTCAGGCCCAGGATCAATAAACCATATTCCAGGTTGACCGCAAATTGGTTGATCATATCAAAAATAAATGACCGCAATGTCATGATCAGCAATAATAAAATCATAAGCCAATCATGTGCATCAAATAGCTCTTCCTGCATCTTGTTCTTAGCAACATAAGTAGGCCAGCCATTTTTTGCTAAAAGAAAAAATAAAATAAATACACTTGCCGCCGGCAGCATGATCCAGCCTATGGCTAAATGGCCTAAAAAACCACCTAGGGCGAGTCCCGCAATCCCGGGTGCGGTAAAGATTCCCAGGGGCGTAACTTTTTCATCATTGAGTTGTAAACAAATAGCACCACCAATCACATGGATCCCCGCTGATGCAATCCCGGCCAGCACAATGGCAAGAAATACATTTTGAAAACAACAAGCTGCCCCAAGAATAAGGCAGAAAATAGCTACCTGGCCAAATGCTTTCAGGTTCTGCTGTCTATCTACCCAAATGCCCAGTGGTAACTGGCCGCCAAAGGCAAGCAAAGAATAGGTGAGCAAGGCGATAAAAGAAGCCTGGCTATCATTTTGCCAGGTATAATGCATCAATAAAAAGCCGGCAATCATATCATTCATCCCATGTAAAAGTCCCCAATACAATGAGGTGGAAATTTCTTTTCGCATAGTTGTTAAATTATGGAAATGCCATTTAATAAAACCCCTACAGTTAAGCTTACACAATTAGCCAATAAAGAAACCAGGAAAGCTTTTAAAAATGTACCGGTAAAGAATATTCGAAAACCAATTGCTTCCACACATACTACACCCAGTTCCAGTAATAATAAATGAATATCAGTACGGAAATAAAGTAAGGTCAATAATGGCCAGCTAAATAAATTCAGTAAAAAACCGATCAGTAACATACGTTGCCATTCTTTTGAATAGGCTATGGTGGTGATGGGTAACTCCATTAAGACAGTATAAAAGAAATATTGAAACATGGCCATCATGATTTCGATATTTTATTTTTTCTCTTTTTATAATAAAAGAAAATTCCCAACATAGCAGCCAGCGCCAATACCGGTATAGTAATATAAAAAATCGTTTTATTACGGGTAAAAAAAGAGGCCGGTGTCGTTGGTGTCTTAGACTCATTTTCGGAACTGTATGAGGTTGATGCAATGGGGATGGCAGTTTCTGTATAATCCAGTTTTCGCCCTTGTAAACCATTAAAACGGATCTGTGTATTTTGCTGGTCATATTCACAAATGGAAATGGTATCTGTAGTATAGGTGCCGGATTGGGCAAAGAAATAGATGCAATGGGGGGCGCCCTGACTGGCTGAAATTATATAAGTGGTGTCTGCTGAAATCCTATACAATGAATCTTCATCTTTTATATACAACCTAAATTTCCCCAGCGCTTGTACCTGAATAAATTGTACATTGACAGGCTCCCGTTTAATCTTTTTAGCAGGCAAATCAGCCCGTGTCTCCTGTCCTCTTAACAGGAAGATAGTAAATATGATAAATGTTTTTACGTATCTCAATCTTTTGAATGTTTTTTAATTTGATATAGTAAAAACAAAATGGCAATAAGTAATACAATACCCAGGATCGCAAACATGCTCCATAAACTCATAGATTCCGGTTTTTATTTAATTCTTCCAATTGTTTCTTTTTCTTTTTTCGATGAACAACAATAAAATACACAATTAAAGCGATCAATGCAAGGATTGGTAAAACGATTACCAGGAAAAAACCCCCAATGATAAAAATAGCCGGCGGCCCATCCAGTAAGGTGGTTAATAAAACACTTAAATTTGACCAAATGAATATTTTTTCCATACCTGCAAAATAGCCTGTTATACAAACAAGTTCCATACCTTAAAACACGTATTTCCTGAAAAAAAACCTGCTTTTTTTTCAACGGATTCAATTACCTTTGCCGCAAATTTTTCTAAACATTTTTTTTGCAGCATTTTAAATAAATAAAACTATGTCCGGCCAGTTAAAAGAAGTCAGGCTCCGCATTCAATCCGTTCAAAGTACCCAGCAAATTACCAAAGCCATGAAAATGGTTAGTGCAGCCAAATTGCGCCGGGCACAGGAAGCTATATTACAAATGCGGCCTTATGCAAATAAGTTGCAGGAAATGCTATCCAATATCATCAGCAATTCCGAGGGCGATGTAAGCCTGAAACTGGCAGAAGAAAGACCGATAGAAAAAGTATTGTTAATCGTGATCACTAGTGACCGGGGATTATGTGGCGGCTATAACTCCAATATCATAAAACTGGCAAAACAGGTTATTGAAGAACGCTATAGCAGCCAAAAACAAAAAGGAAATGTCACCATTTGGAATATTGGGAAAAAAGGCTGGGAAAATTTTTCAAAAGCCGGTTATACTACCAATGCCGATTATAAAGATATTTTCTTAAACCTGAGTTTTGAAAATGTCCAGGAAGCAGCACAGGCCGCTATGAAAGGTTTTGAAAACAAATTATTTGATGTGGTGGAAATTGTTTACAGTGAATTTAAAAACGCTGCTACACAACAGTTTGTAACTGAACGCTTTTTGCCCATACCGAGAATAGAAAAAAAGCCTGGATCGAAAAATGCAGATTTCATTTTTGAGCCGGAAAAGGAAGTATTGATTGCCGAACTGATCCCTAAAATTTTAAATACCCAACTTTACAAATCCGTTTTAGATGCGCATGCCAGTGAACATGGGGCACGTATGACAGCCATGGATAAAGCCAGTGATAATGCCAATGAGTTATTGAAATCCCTACGGATTTCTTACAACCGGGCAAGGCAGGCAGCTATTACAACGGAATTGACGGAAATTGTAAGTGGAGCGGCCGCTTTACAGGGTTAACCTGCGTAGGCCCCATAACTAATTTTACAGGTTTTCAAATACAAGATATGGAAGTTGCTGATATCATCCCGCATATTGAAGCCTTGATTTTTGCCAGTGAAAAGCCATTGGAAAACACAGAAATTACGGAACTGATCAACCAGGCATTTGGTTTTTTGGATGCTCAAATCACGCAGGACCAGGTGGACGTGGCGGTGGAAGGCATTTGTGAAAAATATCAATCTGCTTTCTATCCGTTTGAAGTGGTAAAAAGTGGCGGCGGCTGGCAATTCCTGACCAAGAAAGAATTTCACCCGACTATTGCCCAACTGAACGGTGAAAAATTTTTAAAAAAATTATCTACCGCATCCCTGGAAACCCTGGCCATCATTGCTTATAAACAACCGGTAACAAAAGGTGAGATTGAAAATATCCGCGGGGTGAATAGCGATTACAGTGTGCAAAAATTACTCGAAAAAGAATTGATCATCATCAGTGGCCGCAACGAAGAATTACCCGGGAAACCTTTGGTATATGCCACTTCTAAAAACTTCATGGATTATTTTGGAATCAATTCCCCGGCCGACCTACCTAAAATAACCGATATCATGGCTGATGAAATTGTGCAACCAACCCTGATGCATGATCCGGATGCAACTACACATACAACTAATTTGATGGTGAACCGTGATGGAGATTTACAGGAGCAACAAAAAGAAACTCCCGGGGAACAGGAAACTAATCTGGATCAAAAGGATTAAAAAGACACCTCAATTTCCGGATTTATTTGTTGTATGGGTTCAGTCATATAGAAACCTCCTGTGCATCTCTCCTTAAATTTCTTTTTTCCAACGTTTCTTGCTTAAATTGCCAGGCTTTTAAAAAGCTATTCAGCGCATGATTGAAATTAAAAATGTAAAAAAATCGTTTGACACCAAAGTGGTTATAGATGGGATCAGCGCAGTCATGGAAACCGGCAAATGTAACCTGATCATCGGTTCCAGTGGCAGTGGTAAAACAGTGCTGACCAAATGTATGGTGGGTTTATTTACCCCGGATGAAGGGGAGATCCTGTTTGACCAGCAGAATATGACTACCATGAGCAATGAACGTCGTAAAGAATTACGGCAACAAATAGGTATGTTGTTCCAGGGCTCTGCTTTATTTGATTCAATGACCGTAGCGCAAAATGTGATGTTCCCGCTGGATATGTTTGCTAAAATCTCCTACCGGGAAAAATGGAAACGGGTTGCTGAAGTATTGGAAAGGGTAAACTTAAAAGATGCGCAACATAAATACCCGGCGGAAATAAGTGGCGGTATGAAAAAAAGAGTAGGTATTGCCCGGGCTATTGTACTAAACCCAAAATACCTTTTTTGTGATGAGCCTAATTCCGGCCTTGACCCGCAAACTTCACTCCTCATCGATAAATTAATTAAAGAAATTACCACGGAATACAATATCACCACAGTTGTAATTACCCATGATATGAATAGTGTAATGGAAATCGGGGATAATATTATTTACCTGTACAAAGGCAAAAAAGAATGGGAAGGCAGCAATAAGGATATCATTTATAATAAAAATGAATTATTAAATAAATTCATCTTCGCCTCCGATTTTTTGCAGGATGCCAAGGAAATGCGCATGCAGGAAGAAGAAGCCAAAAAAAGATCGCACACATAAGTGCCCGGTCCAATGACTATTATTTCATTTGTTGTGTATATTCCAAATGGAACTGCTTCCAGACAAATTTATGAATACACATTTAATCAGCGTTTAATCCGCATTTATGTCCCTCAAAAAAGCCACTCCTCTTATTCTGTTGCTGGTGATGTTGATACTTGTATTTGTATTAAAACAATGCAATAATGACGCACCCGATCCGTCCAATAAGACTACTGCTACAAGGGGGCTAAACCGGAATCCCGCTCATATAACTTATTCCCGGCATGCCCAATGCCGCATGGCTTGCCGCCATATAGACCAATCGGAAATTCAGGAAATCCTGCATTCAGGAAAAATTAATTATGCCAAGAGTGATTTGAAAGAAGAGGATTGCCATAAAAAATATGCCGTAGAAGGCACCACCCATGACCGGCAAAAAGTACGGATAATTTTTGCACCATGTGCAGCAGAACTGACAGTTGTTACTGTTATTGACCTGGGCAAAGATTGGCCTTGTAACTGTGATGAAGGAAGTAAGTGAAAATATGTTTTCCACAAAATCCTATACAATTCTTAAAAAAAATCTTTGATTTTCCATTTTAGCATTTTTACAATAGGTTTGCCCGTCGTTTAAAACCCTAACGCAACTATGAATTTTAAAAAGATCAACTTAGTTACTGGTTGGATTATCGGCCTTATTGCCTGTTCGGTATATATCATGACCAGGGAAGCCACCGGAAGTTTCTGGGACTGTGGTGAGTTTGTCAGCAGTGCCTATAAACTGCAGATACCACACCCACCGGGCGCACCGCTGTTTGTGATGCTGGGCCGGATATTTGTTATTCTGTTCGGGGATAATCCTATGAATGCAGCACGTGCCGTGAATGTCATGAGTGCATTAGCCAGTGGGTTTACCATTCTCTTTTTGTTTTGGACAATCACGCATTTCGCCCGAAAAATTGTGCAGGGTAATGATACTGCGAAGGCCCTCAGCTCCAGCCAGGTTTGGAGTATTATGGGAGCCGGTGTAATAGGGGCGCTCGCCTTTACATTTACCGATTCATTCTGGTACAGTGCCGTGGAAGGAGAGGTGTATGCCATGAGCTCATTTTTTACAGCCATTGTGTTTTGGGGAATTTTGAAATGGGAAAATCAGGCAGATCAGCCCGGTGCCGATAAATGGATTGTTTTTATCTTCTTTATGATCGGCCTCTCTATCGGGGTGCATTTACTTTGTTTGCTTTGTATTCCGGCCATCGTTATGATGTATTATTTCCGGAAGCATAGTCATTTTAATTACCCGGTTATACGTAAATATTTTATCTGGACCGTAGTGGTTGGGGGGATACTTGCATGTATCATGGCTTTATTGGGTGCACAATCTATTGCCAAACCTGATCAGGGTCTGCCCATGGATGGCACCGTGGCCGGGTTGATGATTGTGGGCATTGGTGTTATCATCGGCTTATTAATAGCCGTTGAAAAAATGAATAAGGAAAAGAAAGAATACAACGGCGGGATATTTATTTTCCTCGTACTCGGTTTTATTCTGGTGGGACTGGTACAGGTGGGTGTGATTCAATATTCAATTAAAGCGGCCGGTGCTTTCGATGTGTTTTTTGTAAATAGCCTGGGTCTGCCCTTCTTTAGTGGGTTCACGGTATTCTTTCTCTTAGTAGCGGTTGGTATCTGGTTTGGTCTACGCTATGCGGCGAAAAAAAGCTGGCCCTACCTGCGGTTGGGTTTATGGTGTATAGCATTTATGTTGATTGGTTATAGTACATATGTTACTACGATGATCCGCAGTAATGCCGATCCGGCTATTGACATGTATAACGTAGATAACCCTATGAGTTTAGTGGGCTATTTAGGACGTGACCAGTATGGCGATTTCCCCATCTTGTATGGGCAGAATTTTACAGCCCGCCCGGTAGATTTCAAAGAAACCTCTACGATTTATAATAAAGGGAAAGACAAATATATACCGGTTGGGAAAAATGGGAAATATGTGTACATGCCGGATGACCAGTCTGTCTTTCCCCGGATGTGGGATGGCAGTAATGAACAGGGGCATGCGGATTATTATGCCATGTTTATGGGGATAGGAAAAACACAGGATGGTGCTTATGAACGGGCACCGAATTTTTCTGATAACATGAAATTTTTTATCAGTTACCAGAATTATTTTATGTACCTGCGATATTTCATGTGGAATTTCAGTGGGAAGCAGGATGATATAGAAGGAATATTTAACGGGAATGTGCGGGATGGCAACTGGATCACCGGTATTTCTTTTATTGATAATGCCATGTATGGTGATCAGAATTTAATGCCGGACAGCCTGAAAAATAATAAGGCACATAATAAGATGTTTATGCTGCCCTTTATTCTTGGCCTCATTGGTTTATTTTATCAGTATAGAAAACAAAAAGGCGATGCCATTGTGAATTTCCTCCTCTTTTTCCTGACAGGTTTTGCGATCGTGATTTACCTGAATCAACCCGGTTTTCAGCCACGTGAACGGGATTATGCTTATGCCGGTTCCTTTTATGCTTTTGCGGTTTGGATAGGCCTTGCCGTTCCTTATTTTATTGAGCAGGCGCAAAAATGGGATGCCCTGCTATTGAAAAAAATGCTGGTTTCCGGAGGGCTGTTTGCTGCATTCCTGGTGATTGTTGGTATGATGTTACCAGGTGGCGGCATATTATTGGGAATTGGTTTTGCCATTCTCTTCGGAGCCATTGTCGCTGGTGTGCCCTACCTTTTAAAATTACTTTCTAAACCGAAAGCCATTGCTTTTGCTGCGGTACTGATTTCCTTAACTATTCCGGTCTTGATGGCCAGCCAGGAATGGGATGACCATGACAGAAGCCATAAAACACTGGCACGCGACCTGGGTAAAGATTACCTGGAGAGTTGTGCACCCAATGCAATCCTCTTTACTTACGGCGATAATGATACCTATCCTTTATGGTATGCACAGGAAGTGGAGGGTGTGCGACCCGATGTGCGCGTGATTAATACTTCTTTGTTAGGTATAGATTGGTACATCAATCAACTGCGTTATAAAATTAATCAAAGCGCTCCCATAGATGTGATATGGACACCTGAACAAATCCAGGGCCGGACCAGAGATTATGTTGTATATAAACCACAACCCGGTATCCCGGAAAACCGCTATTACGATTTATACGACATGATGAAAAATTATGTGGGGAGTGATGATCCTGCAAAATTAAGTACCGATGGAGGAAATTATAATACGTTTCCGGTAAAGAAAGTTTCAATTCCGGTGGATCTTAACCTGGTACGCTCAAATGGAACCGTAAACCCGACTGATAGCGTGGTTTCTGAAGTTCGCTTTGAAATCCCACGTAATGGATTGCAAAAAAATGACCTGGCTATTTTGAATATCATTGCTGCCAATCATTGGAAAAGGCCGATATATTTTACAATGAATAATTCCATCAACCTGGGTATTGACCGCTATATTCGTAAAGATGGCCTGGCATATCGTTTTGTTCCGGTAGAGAACAGTCAAATAAATACCGATTACATGCTAAATGTAATTATGAACAAATTTGCCTATGGCAATGCCAATATACCGGGTGTTTATTTTGATGAAGAAAACCGCCGCCACCTGAATGATATTCGCCGGGCACATGTGGAATTGGCTTTTGATCTCATTTTCAAAAACCGAAAGGAAGATGCACGTAAAGTTTTGGAGAAAGCAGATAAAATGATGTTACCTGAAAATTTCCCTTATGGATACACTGCCAGGAGCAATGACCATAATATGATTTCCCTGGCATTCCTGGAAGCCTGTTACCGCGCGGATGATTCTACACTCGCTGCGAAAGTGAAAACTTCTGTGGAAAAAGATTTACAGCAACAAATTAAGTTTTATAATTCACTCACAGGCAATATGGCACAAAACATGAGTTATGAAAAACAAAATGCACAACGCTTACTGCAACAATTGGATCAGTTAACAAAATTCAATGATATTCTAAAAAAACCAAGTGACCCCAATATGGAAATAATGAAAGATAGTGGATATATACAACTTCCTCCGGAATAGCCGAAAGAATGCAATGATTTTTAAAAACTGTTTCCCAGGGAAACAGTTTTTTTTTATTGTGAATAATTGGGATAAAAGAAAGCGTCTACACTTTTTCTGTTAATTTGCTTTATACAAAACAGTATATGAAACGCAAATGGTTCTGGTGTATCTTATGCGTTGGTTGGCTAAATAATAGTTCGGCACAGCAGGCTCTTCGAACTACTCCTGGTACACCAGCTATCATAACTGGTGCGGAAAGAATGAATGTGTACCTGCCTTATTTGAAAAATAAACGGGTCGGCATTTTTGCTAATCAAACATCCATCGTGGGCAATACACATTTAGTAGATACCTTGCTCAAACTGGGCGTGGATATTAAAATCATCTTTAGTCCGGAACATGGTTTTCGTGGTACGGAAGATGCGGGTGCAGCCGTAAAAAATTATATAGACCCGCAAACTGGCATTCCGGTAGTTTCCCTATATGGGCTCCAGCACAAACCCGACCCGCAAACCCTTAATAAGCTGGATGTCCTGGTATTTGATGTGCAGGATGTTGGTTGCCGCTTTTATACCTATATCAATTCCATGCAGGATTTCCTGGAAGCAGCATTGGAAAATCATAAGCCATTACTCTTATTGGATCGACCTGATCCAAATGGCTTTTATGTAGATGGGCCGGTACTGGAAAAGAAGTTTATCAGTGATGTAGGGAGGCAGCCAATTCCAGTTGTTTATGGGATGACTATAGGTGAATATGCCATGATGTTATTAGGTGAACAATGGCTTTCAGAAAAAGCCAATCAGCAAAATGCGTATAATATTACTACCCAACCAACAACAGATACACCGTTTCATTTCCTCGTTATTAAATGCAAAAATTACACACATAAAACGTTGTATAATTTGCCTGTGCGTCCATCACCGAATTTACCCACCATGCAATCTGTGTATTTATATCCATCCACCTGCTTTTTTGAAGGAACAGTTTTAAGCGAAGGGAGAGGGACAGATTTACCCTTCCAGGTTTTTGGGCATCCTCTATATCCGTCTTCTCTTTTTATGTTCATCCCCAAGCCACGGGTGGGGGCACAACATTCCAAACATTATTTTGACACCTGTTATGGCTGGAACTTATCTGGCACTGTAGACGAGGTACTGCAGGAAGTAGATAATCATGTACAACTAAAATGGCTGATAGAAGCCTATCGTTTATTTCCCGGGAAAGATAGTTTTTTCCTCGCCTCACATTTCTTTGATCACCTGGCGGGAAATGATTTACTGATGCAACAAATAAAAGAGGGAGTGCCTGAATTGGACATTCGGAAAAGCTGGGAGCCGGCATTAGAACAATTTAAACGTATCCGCAAGAAATATTTGTTGTATGAGGATTTTGAATAACACAGCAAATTATGATGATCCGTTACCGGACAAAAACTTCTTTCTTAAAAAAGCCAAGCAATGTGTACCATTGGGAATATACAACATATCGGCCTTTCAATTCCTGCCCTTTCAATAAAAAAAACAGATAGATCAAAAGTGAAGCACCAAATTTGAATAAAAATTCAAACGCTTTTTTAAGTACGGCCCAGGAACCTCCTTCACTGCGGCTACGGATTTTTTCTTCATTACCGGTTTTAAGAAACAGGTTTTTAAAATTGGAAAATAAAAGCCGCTTCCCGTCAATATAATGATAGAGCCAGGCTTTGGGCACATAAAAAATTGCCCGGGAGAGTGCACTTATTTTATGAAACATATATTTGTCATCACTGCGAAATTTTAAATCATTATTAAAGCCACCTGCTTTTAGTAAAATTTCTTTGGTGTACGTCATGTTGCAGCCGGGGGGATATTTCATAGCATCCGTATAGGGTTGAATAGTATTTCCAAAATCGTGGTAACCAACAAAACCATTTAAGTACCGGCTCATCCATTTTGGCGCCACACCGGTTTCATATTTAGGAATGACTTTGCCCCCGGCACCTACGGCATTTTTATGTTGTTTGAAGAAATCAAGCAAAGCCAGAATATAATCTTCAGATAAAATAGCATCATCGTCCACATACGAAATGATAGGGCTCCTGGCTTCCCGGATTCCGCGGTTGCGGGCAAAGGAGAGGCCTTTATTTGTTTCAAAAACATAGGTAATTTGCAGATCCGGGTTGTTTGCAATAAATGCCTGGCTGATGGCTGCTGTGTTATCTGTGCTGTTGTTGTCCACTATCACCAATTCGAAAACAGCTTTTGGCGCCGTTTGAAGCCGGATACTTTCCAACGCTTCCGGTAAATAAGTAGCCCGGTTATACGTGCAAATTACCAGCGAAATTTTACATGCATCATTCATAGCCTGAATAGCGGTATTTACTGCCAGTGCAAAGAAAATGAATTAAAATAAACTTCCCCTCAGCCGGATGCGAATTCCCGGAAAAGTTCATTTAATTTTGGCTTTTAATCAACGCCATTGAGTCAACAAAAAATAAACAGGGATTTTGATCCCAACCCGTTTCATCCCTTTTATATTATCAGGCGGGAATTGAAGAAAAAGATGGAGAAGTGGGCACCTGCTTTATCCGGGAACCTGCTTGATTTTGGATGCGGTTCGAGGCCTTATGAATCTTTATTCCAGGTAACGAATTATACGGGTATGGACTATTATAATGAAGGCCATCCGCACGACAACGAGCATATCGATGTATTCTATGACGGAAAAGAAATCCCTTTCCCCGATGCACATTTCGATTCAATATTATGCAGTGAAGTCTTTGAGCATATTTTCAACCTGCCTGAAATTTTACAGGAATTGCACCGGGTATTAAAACAAAATGGCCGCATGCTGGTAACCTGCCCTTTTGTGTGGAATGAACATGAAGTGCCACATGATTATGCCCGCTATTCGCAATATGCTTTGAAAGATCTTTTCACGAAAGCTGGTTTTGAAATTGAGCAATTTGAGAAATCAGGTAATTACCGACTGGCGATCACGCAATTGAAAGTGTTGTATAATTACAATCATGCCAGGAGAATGTTGGGAAATTTTGTACTGTCCCGCTGGTTTTTCAAAAGCTTTTTCGTGTTTTTACCCAATATATATGGCTTATTTTTAAACAGCATTTTGCCTAAGGACGATTCTTTGTATTTAAATAATATAGTCCTGGTCCGAAAAAAATAAATTATCCCCTGGCAGCGAAACAATATACCGTTTTATTTATCAGCAATGATGCCTCTCTTACCGGGGCGCCTTTATTGTTGCTGCATACCATCCAGGGTATCCGGGAAAATACATCCTGGAAAATACACATCCTGTTACATAGGGGTGGGCCATTGGAAAATTCATTTACTGCATTGGGCCCGGTAACCATTTTAAAACCCGGAACCTATAGCCGGGAAAAAAACCTGTTGAAGAAAGTGGGTATGCGTGCCGGTATGTCTATTAAAAAAGTATTGTTGCATTTAGAAAAAACACCTTACGATTTTATATTTAACAACACCATTGCCAATGGCAGCCTGTTAAATGTTTTTGCACAGAAAAGAATTCCCATAATAACGTATGTCCATGAGTTGGAATCGGTCATACAGGTATTTTCAAAAAATGGAGAAGCACAAAAGACTTTTCGATATACAAACTATTATCTATCGCCTTCTACATTGGTAAAAGAAAACCTGGTATCAAAGCATGCTATCCCGGAAAATAAGATCAGCATACTGCCTTATTATTTTCCCGGCTATGATCAGCATACCATACCGGATAAAGCCGATAGCCAATTACAGTTTTTAAAAAAATATCAACTACCAGGAAATAAATTTCTTGTTTTTGCAATGGGTACAGCCAATTTGCGAAAAGGGATTGATTATTTTATTGAAATTGCTAAGCTGGTAGCACATCCCGGGATTCATTTTGTATGGATCGGGAGTTTTACCGACAAGACCCTGGAAAAAACTATACAGGAAAAAATTGCAGCCTATCAGTTGGGAACACATATCACGATCATTGAGGATATGCCTTTTGATAAATATAATTTGTTACCGGCAGATATTTTTTTACTGCCTTCCCGGGAAGACCCGTATCCATTGGTTGTGTTGGATGCTGCATTTTTAGGTATCCCTACAATGGCTTTTGCGTATACCGGTGGCGCTACCGAATTTATTGGAAAGGAAAATGGCTGGTTGATCGAGGATTTTTCTTTACCTACATTTGCAGAAAAGATTTTATACCTGGAGCAACGACGGGATGAAATACAGGTTGCCGGTAAGCAGGCATTTGCTCATGCAATGAAAATACATGGAAATGCAAAAGCCTTTATATCCATATTAAATAAAACGATAAGTTCATTAATACATGCCTAACAAAAAAGTCTCTACATTCCTAAAGAAAATAACCGGGAAAAAGGATGTCTTAAAACACTGCCCCCCGGATATCGCATTGGATACTGCTTTCCTGGAATTGTATGAAAAATGCCGGCCATATACCATGACTTCCATCGAACGAATGTATGCTTTATACAAAGCCATGCATTATGTTATCGATAATCAGGTGCCTGGTGATTTTATTGAATGCGGTGTATGGAAAGGAGGGAGCTCCATGATGATGGCATTGACATTGCTGGAACGGAATATCCGTAACAGGAAAATTTATTTGTATGATACCTTCGAAGGCATGAGTGCACCCACTGAGCAGGATTTTACGTATGCCGGGGATGCGGCAGAAAAACTGCTTGCCACGCAGAAAAAAGAAAAAAGCGATTCCGTGTGGTGTTATTCACCCATAGATGAAGTAAAAAGCAATATTGCAAAAGCCGGTTACCCGGTGGATATGTTACAATTTGTACAGGGAAAAGTGGAGGACACACTACTGCATACAGTGCCGGTGCATATTGCATTATTGCGCCTGGATACCGATTGGTATGCTTCCACCAAAATGGAATTGGAAGTGTTGTATCCCAAACTGGCGGATAAGGGGGTGTTGATAATTGATGATTTTGGCCATTGGGAAGGAGCGAAGAAAGCTGTGGTGGAATATTTTGCTACGGCATCTTATAAACCCTTGTTGCAACGGATTGATGATACTGGCAGGATATGTATAAAAAATATTTAGTGTGCAGAAAAAACCATTTATTTCCATTTGCATCCCGGCATATTTGCGTGTTGATGCTTTAGCGCGATTATTAAATAGTATTGCTACACAAAGTTTCAACGACTATGAAGTAGTGGTATCAGATGATAGCCCGGATGATTCGGTGGAGCAACTGGTCAAGACATTCGCAGGCAGATTTCCCTGTACTTATTTCAAAAACTCACCGGCATTGGGTACGCCGGCAAATTGGAATGCCGCTATTGACAAGGCCTCCGGGGAATGGATAAAACTCATGCATGATGATGACTGGTTTGCCCGGGAAAATAGCCTCGACATATTTGCCTCATTTACCGAAGCACAACCACCTTTCATTTTCAGTAATTATTATAGCGTTGATGAAGAGAAAGAAATAAATAAATTAAACCTGCTTTCCACGGTCTGGAAGAAAAGGATTTTACGTGAACCATTTGTTTTATATGCCTCCAACAGGATCGGCCCACCGAGCGTAACTATGCTACACCACCGGATCAGGGAAAGATATGATCCGGCATACAAATGGTTAGTTGACCTGGAGTATTATATCCGCGTATTGGAAAAAGAAAAATCATTTACGCATATAGCAGAACCCCTGATTAATATTGGCCTGAATGCGGCACAGGTCACCAATACCTGTTTTTTGAATCCTGCGGTGGAATTGCCGGAAGGGTTGCATTTACTGGAGCAAAATGGTTTATCTAAGTTAAAAAACATTTGGGTCTATGATGCCTGGTGGCGCCTTTTCCGAAACCTGAAAATCCGTTCCGAAGAAGACCTGGAAAAATATGTTCCGGGAAAATGGCCACTTATTTTGCGCACATTATTAGCCGATCAAACACGGTATTCAACCGCCTTGCTGCAAAAAGGTTTCTTTTCCAAAACGGCAATGTCCCTTTCGTATCGAAAAAATAAATCTTCGATTGAATAATTAATTGACACCAAATAATTGCCGATAGGCATAACAGAATTTTACCCGGTTAAATTTTTCTTGAGCTATTTCTCTGCTTCGGGTTCCATATTTTTTTAAAAGATCCCTGTTTTGTGCCAACAGTTGAATATAGCTGGTAGCCTGTTCTATTATTTTTTGTTCTGCCGTTTCCGTAATGAGTAAGCCATTTACTTCATGAAAAATATAATCCGGTATGGCATTGACAGCAGTAGAAACAACTACTTTACCATATGCCATCATGCTCATTACCACGAGAGGTAAACCTTCCACTGACGATGTAAGTAATAAGATATCACTGGAAGCATAAATTTCCTGCATGCGTTTGCTGTCATGTATATTTCCCAGGAAAGTGCAGAAAGAAAATTGTTTCGTATCAATACAATTTTCTACATCTCCAACAAATGTAAAATGTACCGGTACCTGTAATTTGTGTAATGCAACTGCTGTAGCTGCTACCAGGTGCACCCGCTTTTGAGGCGATCCCCGGCCAATAAAGACTACCTGTAAAATACTATTCTCACGGGTTTCCACACCAGGTATATCCTGGGCATTGTCTATAAATTGAAGCCTTTCAAAATAATGTCGGGGTAGATGATTGTCTTCATATTGTTTTTCTACCAGTCGCTTTAAATGCGCCGAGCTAAATACGCGTGTATTGATCCGGTCAATAAAACCAATATTATAAGGCAGCCAGGTAGGCAGATGGCTCAATTCAATACAAGGAACATTTTTCCGGAGATGTGGTATGACTTTATAGAAGAAAAGGCTTTCTCCGCCAAAGACAACCGGGTCCGGCGCTTTATTGATCCAGGCGGCTAATACACCCCGGTAAAAGAAATTAATAAAATGAACTATTTTTTTATCGATGCGTGGATGCAAATCGATCATAGGGAGATCTAATGATTTATATAATTCAATGAACTGGTTATTCTTTGGTTTTTTGGAAAAAATTAGTAAAGGCTTTTTATCACCCAGGCATTGAGCAATATCGGCATTCACCTGTGGTGCGCCGCCAATATCTGCATTGGGGAAAAACATAAAAAGGGAACCTGGATATTTACAGGGAATAAGATGACCATAGATTTTTCCGGCAAGCATAAAAGGAAATACCATGATAGCTTCCAGGGATAATTTTATTTTAGCCTGCCGATAAGTCATGTAACGGAATAATATTGTTGAAACAATTTTTGCAGGTAAAAAGCATCGAATGCATAATCCGGACCGGAGAGGAGATATTTGATCTTAGATAAGTTTATCTGCGGGCTATCTCCTTTATCAATCAATGTATAGTTCGCTTTTTTATGTAAAAATTTTTCCAAAGCCTCAACAATTTCAGCTACCGGATAATTGACCGGATTGGCAACATTGATGATGTCATTTAACCATAAATTTTCACGGATGATAGTATGGCATATTTTAAAAATATCATCCATGCCAATGATATTGCGGGCAGCATTTTTCCATAAATAAAAATGCAACCCATCACGGATATGCGTATAAAAATAATTTAAAACCGTATGGGGATTTGTCGTCTTACCGGCAATATTGCTGACCCGGAAAATAAGGTATTGGTCATGGTGTTGCTCTATCAACGCTTCCATCGCCAGTTTATGCAAAACATAAGCGGATGCACGCAAGGAAGCATCATATACACTGCAAGTGCTGAAATAGATGAGTTTTTTTTCAGGATGGGCATGAATTATTTCCTGCAATAAATCCTTTTCCCGCCTGAATGCGGCCTCATCTAAATTTCCTGAATTGGATACGCCGGAGGCAAAGACAAGTGTTGCATTGTCGTTTTCATAGGCCTGAAAGCCTTTTGCCACCATGCCATTGCCAATTACCATTTTTCGTTTACGTTGCAATGCACCAATCAACCGGATCAGGCATTTAATTTTTTTCTTTCATGTTTAAGGCTGAAGAAGACCGCTATCACACATAATAAAGCGATGATAATGGAACTGATACCCGTAATGCGCCAGCCAAGTTTAAAACTCTCCGGTTCAAAACGAAATTCAATCGTATGCTTTCCTGCCGGGATCATCATGCCACGCAAGACATAATTCACTTTGGCATAATCGGTTTTTTTGCCATCAATATACGCGTTCCAGCCTTCACTATAATAAACCTCGCTGAAGACGGCAGGCATTTCCAAAGTTGAATTTGATTGATATGTGACTGTATCATTCCGGTTACTGATCATAGTGATGGTAGCCGTAGAATCAAATCCTGCCGGGGAATGCATCGTATTTTTAAAAGCGTCTTCCACAATCGCAGTTTCCCGGGGCGAAAAACTGGTCAGGGCATCCATGGTTGCTTTCGGCCCGGTAGTATATTGCACTTGCCGGACAAACCAGGCATTTCCCAATGCACCCTGGTTTAATTGAGGAATATCATTTTGCGTGATAATATATTTTGTATTCAACATATTTAAAACGGGAACACAATTAGGAAATTTCATTAATTGGTTCTCAATCAGGTCCTGGTAAATGCTGAGTTTAGCCGGGTGATAACCACCTATGGAATGATGAAAATATGCAGTGAGTGCACCCTGGTTGAATGCGCCACCGATACCCCCATGCCGCAAATCCAGCACCCGGTAAAACCCTTTGTCCTGCAGGATTTGTTGATCAGCTTTGGTAGGTTGGAAAACATTTGCATAATCATCTTTACTAATATAGTTATCGCTATTCAGGTATTTTACATCTATGCCCATTACATCTATGAATGAAAAAACACCCAGGACAAATAACAGGATAGTAGGCTTTAATTTTTCTTTTAAATAAAACCATAAGAGCGCTGCGGCTAAAGCGACAAAAAATAAGGTGCGCAGCAGATCATTCATAAACAGGGTTTTTCTATCAGCCTGTAAGCCATGTACAAAAGATTCAACCGGCGTTTTTATCTGGGCATCCATGCTACTTACCTGTTTAAGCATGAGTGTATCCAGTGAGGAGGTATAGTCAAAGCTGAAATACAGGAGAAACAATATGCCCATAATTGCAGCGGTGGCATACAAGCCTTTTTTGTATTGCTGCAGGAACAATTTTTTATCTTTTACTTTAAATAATATTTTATCCAGGGCGAGGATAGCTGTTAAACCCAGCAAGAGCGTAGGTACTACAATAATCATACTGGGTGCCCTGAATTTGTTGTACATGGGCAAATATTCTAATAGCAGGCCATTGAAACTTTTGAAATACCCCCCCCAGCTCATAATAATGGTGAGTGCACAACAGGACAACATCCACCACCGGTATTTATTATCGAGGAATACAAAACCAAGAATAGCAAGGAAACAAATTATAGCTCCCACATATGGTGGTCCGGCTGTACCCACACCATCAATACCGCCCCAGTAATAAGAAGGGTACCCGATTTGCTGGGCCAGTTCCTGCGGCATTTGTTGCAATGCACTGATCGCTTTGGATTTGTCCATATCCAATTCGGCATGGCTGCTGCTACCACCAAACATACGCGGTACAAACATCACAAAAGGTTCACTTTTATAAAGACTATAACTGAAGGCATAATCCTCATTGAGCCCGGTGGAGGTTTTGGTAGAATCTTTGGCATTGGCCATTAAATCGCTGCCTCCCCGAATTGTTTCTTTGGAGTATTCATAGTTGGGTAATAATGATACAGCACTTGTGGCAGCTCCTACCAACCCGGCAAAAAGTGAAAAGCCTACGGCAAGGATTACATGTTTCATTTCCTTTTCCTTCAATGCCCGAATAATGAACGCTACACCCATAAAGGCAATGATGATGAGGGTATAATAAATAATCTGATAATGATTTTCAGCAACCAATGCTGCCGTGAATAAAGCGGTGAGTGCAGCTCCCGACCAGTATTTTTTATAAAATATTAATTGTATAGATCCAATGATACCTGGCATGAAAGCAATAGAATACATCTTTGTTATATGGCCGACCGAAATGATGATTGGGTTATAGGTGGCATAGGCATACATTAAGGCACCAATGATACCGACCCAGGGATTGACCCTGAAAACCTGGGATAAAAAATAAAAACAAATACAGGCTATAAAAAAGAAATCAATGGGGGAGGGTAACCCCAATGAAATGGCTTTGATAAAATACGGGGCGACATAGTTATTGCTGTAACCGAGAATCACGTAACCCGGCATGCCGCTAAACATACCATTGGTCCATAAAGGAGCATGGCCAAAGGAATCCATATAATTTTGCTGGTCTTTGCTCATGCCGACCCATTGTGCCAGATCGCCCTGTTGCAGGACTTTTCCCTGCAGGGTGGGTTTACAATAAACAACTGCTACGATTACAAACAAGGCAATCGCCACCAGGTGCGGAAATAATTTTTGCCAATTCAACTTATTCATAACTTTATCAAATTGCAGCAAACCTACATGAACTCCACAAAATCACAAAAGTTATGTTTTAAGTAATAGATTTGAAAAAAATTCCGAAAAATCCAATATTGAAACTTTGTTATGAACCCTAAATTGTTTGCTTTTGTTCAGCGGGTGGCATTTTTCTGTAATATTTTTTTTATTGGCTGTTTATTGATGCAATATATAGAGTATGCGCTACCCCAGGTAGTTGTTTCCATTATGCTGATGTTGGGTTGGGTATTATCTCCCGTCATGAATGTTATTGCATTTGTTCTGTTCATGTTTTTCATTGTCCGTGGTGACCGGGGTGATTTCCCGGTTTGGATTCTTTTGGTAAATGTGGTTCTGCTCTTTTTTCAAATTTTTCATTTTTTCCTTGTATGATTCAAAAGATTTTACATGACCGGCCGACAAAGCTATTCCTGGGCTTTTCCGCTTTTTTTGTAGCCAATGCCTTGATAGCAGAATGTATCGGAACCAAGATTTTTTCCCTGGAAGCCCTGTTAGGAGTTAAGCCTGCCAATTTTACCCTCTTTGGTCAATCCGGTTTGGCATTCAGTCTTACATGTGGAGTATTGTTATGGCCCCTGGAATTTATTATGACGGATATTGTAAATGAATTTTACGGGCCCAAAGCTGTTCGCCGGATTTCATATACGGCTGTGGTGTTAATATCGTATGCCTTTCTTATGTTTTACCTGGCCATCCATGTTCCGCCGGCAGGTTTTTGGGTTACCAGTAATGAACAAAATGGCATAGCTAATATGCAGGATGCCTTCAATGGTATTTTCGGCCAGGGCATGCGTATTATCGTGGGCAGCCTGGTGGCATTCCTGGTGAGCCAGCTGGTAGATGTAACGATATTTCATAAAATTAAAAAAGTAACCGGTGAAAAAAAGATTTGGTTGCGCGCTACCGGTTCCACCCTGGTTTCCCAGTTGGTAGATAGTTATATAGTCTTGTTTATTGCATTTAGTGGTGTCTTTACCTGGCAACAAATATTAGCCATCGGTATCGTAAATTATATTTATAAATTTATTATGGCCATTGTTCTTACACCAGTTATCTATTTAGTGGAGCATTACATTGTAAAATATGTAGGTGCTGAAACAGCTCATAAAATGAAATTGGCCGCCATGGGGCAGGAAGTAACCGGTATTGAAAAAATGCCGGCTACTCCTTAGCCCGGGCTTGTTTTTCTTGTAATTGCTTAAAATATTTATACGAAAAGATTATCGGCCAAAAGGCAATAACCAGGGTTATGACCATGAGGATAACGATGGAAACTTTAAAAGGGAAAATTAGCCCACATAGGGCTATCAATATGCCACCGGCAAACCATAATTTGCCTGCCAACCGGTGCGTTTCCCGCCAGGTTTCTTCACTTTCCAACGTCCACGGTGTGCGGAATAATTGGGTTTGATACTGTGCATTAAATTTCCCATAAATGCAAAGAAAAGCCCGATAAGCACCGGGATATAGCCGGCCATTTCAATGACTCCCGTTTGCGCCGCCCGGATGAACATGGTTGTTATGAAAAACAAAAGCAGGACAACAGCCATACCTATTTTTTTAAAAACAGGTGAGCTGTACCGTGCATTTTTTTTAGGGTCAATACGTGGTAGAAATTTTAACAGGTAATAAATACCTAAGCTGGTAGCACCTAATATGCTTGTCAATATCCACACAGTATTTTTTTGGCTAAATTGGTCTGCCTTTCCATGGATATCAAAATGAGTAGGCACCGTATCCGGTAATTGCGGATAAATAACAGCCAGGTAAATGAAGGGGACCAGGACGAGTACGAAAACAATCCAGTCAGTAAGATGTATTTTTTTCATGGGAAGAAAATTTTATAGTAATGAATTTCGAATAATGGTCATGATATTTCATGTTTAGCCTGTTTAATAAGTTAGTTCATTGCTTTTCCTTTTTTGGAATGAAGTTGCAATAGCCATTTTATCAATTCATCCATTACGGTCGTATTTAACGAGTAAAAGATATATTGTCCTTCCTTTTGGGCAATCACCAGGGCAGCCCGTCGCAACAATTCCAGGTGATGCGAAATACTGGGTTTGGTCATATTGAACTGTTCCGCAATTTCCCCGGCAGTCATATCTTTTTTTTTCAGCATTTCCAGTATTTCCCGCCGCGTTGGGTCATTTAATGCTTTGAAAAGGAGGTTCAAAAATGTTATTTTATTAGTTAGATAATTAGACAAATATCTAAATAATTGAGAAAAAAAACAAATCAATTTTTTTGATTTGTTTTTTTTAATGAGGGAAAGTCAGTTATGGATTCAATGCTAATTCTTCTGCATCCTCTTTTTCTTTTAATTCTTTAATGACATCCAGGGCTTCGGCCACCACATCACACATGATGGTTACCAAAGACCCGGGTGTTGCATTTTTATAGGCATGCATGATGGCTTCTTTTTCGTTGTAGATGATCGTTAAAGGAATTTCCCGTTGTTTCGATTGATTGATACCCTCTACCAGTAAGTTGACAATTTCCTCTGCTGTTCTTCCGCGGAGGTTTTTGTCCTGGCGAATGATGATCTCATCAAAGCATTTTCCGGAAATCACACCTAATTCCCGGATATCATCATCGCGCCGGTCACCCGTACCACTGATAATACCGACTTTGGGGGAGCCATCCATTTTCATGACGAAATCACAGAGCAATTCAAGGCCGGCCGGGTTATGTGCAAAATCTACCAGGAATTTAAAATTCTTAAAATCAAATAGATTTAACCTGCCGGGTGTTTGAGATGGTGATGGCACAAAACTGGAAAGGGCAGTTTTGATATCGTCAATACTTACATCTTTAAATAAATAGGTGGCCAGAATGGAGGGAAGGGTATTCATAATATTATGCAAGGCTTTACCTCCATAGGTAATCGGAATTTCGCTCACTTTCATCACTCGAATTTTCCAGGTTCCTTTTAAGATAGAAACATAGCCATTTTCATATACTGCTGCGTAACCACCGTTTTTGCAGTGTTCTTTGATATATGGATTGTTTTCGTCCATACTGAAATAAGCCACATTACAATCCAGGTCTTTATGCATGGCATATACCAGTTCATCATCGGCATTCAGTATGGCATATCCATGTTTGAATGTTGCTTCTGCTACTACTGCCTTAACCCTTGCCATTTGTTCCAGGGTATCAATGCCTCCGAGCCCGATATGGTCCGCTGTTACATTCGTGATAATGGAAACATCACAGTTTTGAAAAGCCAGGCCTGCTTTTAATAAACCTCCACGGGCACATTCCAAAACAGCAAAATCTACGGTAGGATCACGTAACACAAATTGAGCACTCAACGGGCCGGTACAGTCGCCTTTCATCAGTAATTGGTTTTGAATATACACACCATCGCTGGTAGTGTAACCTACTTTGCGACCAGCAGTTTTGCAAATATGTGCTGTCAGGCGGGTGGTGGTTGTTTTACCATTTGTACCGGTAATGGCAATGATGGGTATACGACCCTTGCTCCTGTCGGGGAAAAGCATATCTATCACCGGTTCCGCCACATTACGGGGGAGACCTTCCGCGGGTTCAATATGCATCCTGAAACCCGGTGCGGCATTTACTTCCAGGACAGCGCCCCCATTTTCAGCAAGAGGTGTGCGTAGATCACTGGCCATAATATCAATACCACAAATATCCAGGCCAACAATTTTGGCTATACGCTCACACATGAAAATATTATCGGGATGTACTTCATCCGTCACATCGGTAGATGTACCACCGGTGGAGAGGTTAGCGGTTGGCTTCAATAAGACCAGCTCACCTTTTGCCGGCACGGTTTGCATGGTGTAGCCTTTTTCTTCCAGCATTTTATCTGTATAGGAATCTGCTTTAATTTGCGTAAGCACTTTTTCATGGCCAAAACCTCTTCTTGGATCTTTGTTTACTTCATCTAATAAATATTGAATAGTATTTTTCCCGTCACCAATTACAGAGGCTGGTGTACGAAGTGCGGCACAAATAAATCTATAATTGATAACCAGGATACGAAAATCAACTCCGGTTATAAAACGTTCCACAATTACGCTTCGGCTGTATTCTTTGGCTGCCTGGAAAGCCTTGATCGCATGTTCCCATGTGGTGATATTGGTGGTATTCCCTTTACCATGATTACCGTCAATTGGCTTAATCACCAACGGATAGCCATATTTTTTTATGGCATCTTTCAGGCCTTCTTCTGTCCGAATAACAGTTCCGCGGGGAACCGGTATTTCGGCAGTTTCCAGCAAAGCCTTTGTTTCTTCTTTATCACAGGCGATATCCACGGCAATATTACTGGTTGTACTCGCAATAGTTGCTCTTACTCTTTTTTGATGAATGCCATAGCCTAATTGAACAAGGCTCTGTTTATTCAACCTGATATAAGGGATACCGCGGCGGGCGGCTTCTTCCACGATGCACCCGGTAGATGGGCCCAGTCGGGTGTCTTCCCTGATTTCACGTAATTTCTGAATAGTTTCATTCAGGTTATAATGGGTATTATCAACCAGGGAAAGTGCAATTTTCACTGCCTCTTTTGCAGCATACACACCGGCATCTTCTTCCATATAACTGAATACCACATAATAAATGCCTTCTGTTCCGGTAGTTCTGGTTCGGCCAAAACCACAATCCATACCCGCCAGTGTTTGTATTTCCAGGGCAATATGTTCTATCACATGTCCCATCCAGGTACCTTCTCTGACCCGCATAAAAAAACCACCCGGCACGCCTTCACTGCAACGATGTTCATACATAGAGGGAAATAGCTTTTCCAGCCGTTCCAGGAAGCCATCGATTTTATTGGTCGGCCGTTGTTCCAGTTCTTCCAGGTTGAGACGCATCTGAATCAGTTTCAAGCGACGAACGCTCCAATAATTCGGGCCTTTCAAAACTTTGATATCTTCAATTCGCATAGATGATTGATTTATTTTAAAGGTAATGATGAAATGGGTTGCTTGCTTTTGATTTGAAAAAAAGGAAGATAGGAAAATATTTTTTCAGGAATAAAATAATTTTTTTTAAGGGCCGGGTTTGAAATAGAAACAGCTGTTTGTCCAAGGACTATAGTCGACTTTTTATCCACATGTTTATCAGATTACGGGTGAAGATGCCTGACGTGTTTTTACAAAAATTTCAATTCCCTTATTTTTGTAGGAATTACGAATCCAATTCATGAGTGACATTAAAGGAAAATTAGTCGCCATTGGTGGTGCAGAAGATAAGGGCACTAACCTCGAAACAGGCGAAATTCACAGGAACAATCTTAATTTTTTTGAGCTGGGCATTTTAAACCGCATTGTAAAAGAAGCCGGCGGATATAATGCCAGAATAGAAGTAGTAACAACAGCCAGCTCCATCCCAAAAGAAGTGGGAGAAAATTACCTCACTGCTTTTCATAAGATCGGTTGTAATAACATAGGTGTCATGAATATCCGGAGCCGGGATACCGTTAATGACGGTGACTACCTGAAGCGCCTGCGGGATTGTGATTGCATCATGTTTAGCGGGGGAAACCAAATGCGCTTATCTTCTATTTATGGCGGAACTCCATTCCTGGATATTATTCTGCAACGTTACCGGGAAGAAGCGTTTGTGGTAGCTGGTACCTCAGCCGGCGCCATGGCCATGAGTCAAACCATGATTTATGAGGGAAACGCCACCTTAGCTCATTTAAAAGGGGAAGTGAAAATCACGACCGGCTTAGGTTTTATGCCGGATGTAATCTTTGATTCGCATTTCGAAAAACGTGGCCGATTTGGCCGGTTGGCTCAGGCAGTGGCTGCACATCCTGAATGCATCGGTGTTGGCCTGGGTGAAGATACCGGTATGCTCATACGGCATGGAAACGAAATGGAAGCCATCGGCAGTGGGCTGGTAATTATTATTGATGGTATCAATATCAAACATAGTAATATCACCCATATACCCGAAGGTAACCCGATAAGTATTGAAGACCTGAAAGTACATTTTTGTGCCAAGGGAAACGGCTATTTATTGAAAGAAAGGAAATTTGTAGAGAAAATAGGAACAGCTGCTTCACCGGCTATAAAGGATATAGCCTGATTGCCAAATACAATGAAATAAAGTGTATTATTGGCAATGCAAAACGGCCAGCTCATTTTTGTCATTCTGTTTATACTGGCCATTACCATATTTTCTTTTGTAAGAGAAAAAAAGAAAAAGCCTTCCGTACTATTGCTGCATTTCCCATAGTCGAATCAACAGCAATTACTGGATCAATTAAAAATCATTGCTGGTTACAAGTGGGAGTTTGTCATAGAAAAATCTAATATAAAAGACAAACTATCAGACATTAAGCAGTATGATGGTATCTTGAAAAAGATTAGGCCCCGGGTAGTATTTTATTTTCTGTCCTCAACTTCATCAAATGAAAACGGGGTCACTATATTTGAACTTTTTTGCAGGAAATATGCTTTATCGTTAATTGAAAGGCACTGTTCATTGATCGTTATATTAGATTGGGACCAGGCAGCGGAAATGGTGTTTTATAAAAAGATGTTACATGAATTTGCGCTGCCATTTATACCATTACGCGAAATACTTGACCCGGAAAAGCCACATATGGATCAAAATATATTGGTAAAAGAGGCTATTACCCGAATGGCCGGAAGATTGGTAGCCGAGTTAGATAAATTGGGGTAAATCTTTTTTCTTGTCCCAATTTTAGTATATTGCAAATCAACCGACTATTTCTCATCATTAAACCATTCAACATGACTACCTGGATTATCATTGGAGTAATTGTTCTACTGATTTTATGGGCGATAGGCCTGTATAACAAACTGGTGCAGTTTAAAATAAAAGTCGATAATAGCTGGAGTGATATACGTGTCTTCCTTAAAAAAAGATTTGATCTCATTCCTAACCTGGTAAATACGGTGAAAGGATATGCCGCACATGAAAGTTCAGTACTGGAAAAAGTAACGCAAGCCCGGGCGGCGGCCGTTGCTGTCCCACCGGATGATGTGAAGGGAGCCGCCGCCGCCAACCAGGCATTAGGCGGAGCATTACGTGGCTTATTGGCCATTGCTGAAAATTATCCGGATTTAAAAGCTAACCAGAATTTCCTGGAACTGCAGGAAGCTTTACAAAATATAGAAAACGATTTAGGCAATGCACGCCGTTATTTTAATGCTACAGTACGCGATTATAACACAGCCATACAGCAATTCCCCGCCGTACTTATTGCCAATTCATTGGGGTTCAAAGCCCGTGATTTCTATGAACTTGAGAACCCGGATGAAGCTAAAAATGTTGAAGTGAAATTCTAATGACTATGTTCAAAAAAGTTTTGCTTTCTGTTTTTGTTCTTCTGCTGATCAATGCTTCTGTTTATGCACAAGAATATTTCACCATAAAAGATTATGGCGTAGAGGTAAAAGTCAACCAGGACGCCTCGTTGGACATTACCGAAAACATCCTGGTCCATTTTACAGAACCCCGGCATGGGATTTTTCGAATGATTCCTTTTCGGTACCAGGTCCAGCAAATACCTACGGGTACGGAAAAAGCAGAAAAACAACTTACAGGTGGAGGTTATACCCGTACGATCCTGGAAAATATACAAGTGGAAGGCTGGCATTTTGAGACATCCACATCCGGCGATTATAAATCGATCAAAATTGGTTCAGCCGATCAGTTAGTGGATGGCGACCAGCGCTATATTATTAAATACAGGGTGCTTAACTCTATCAATTTTTTTACTGACCATTCTGAATTATATTTTAACCTGATAGGAGATAGATGGCCGGTCGTTATTGATGCAGTACATTTTAGTGTTGTGCTGCCAAAAGATCTGCCTGATACAACAAGGTATTTTGTGGCAACCGGTTATACCGGCTCTACGGAAAATAATACACTATCCGGTTGGGAAAGCAGTAAAATTTTTACCGGCTATACCACCGAAAAGTTATATGCAGGACAAGGCTTAACAGTCGGTATTGCTTTTCCCAAAGATTTTTTAATTCAACCAAATTATGAGATGCGAGGAATCGGCTGGCTAATAGCGCCCATCCTGGCTTTTTTAGGAATGTTTTCTTATTGGTATAAAAAAGGGAGAGATGAGAAAAGAACCGTGCAGACCGAATTTTATCCTCCCGCCGGAACAGTACCATCTATTGCCGGTTATATTATCGATAATGTGTTAGATCAAAAGGACCTGACGGCATTAGTACCTTACTGGGGAGCTAATGGGAATCTGAAGATCATTGAAACAGAAGAAAAATCACTTGCCGGCCTGGTCAAAAAAACAAAATATGAATTTATTAAACTCAAAGATTTGCCATCCGGTAGCCATGAATTTGAAAAGACTATTTTTAATGGCATATTTGGTTTGCGTGACCGGGTAAAATTAGATGATCTGAAAAATGAGTTATATATCAAAATGAGTAGAGCCAGGACGCAATTAACCAGTGAAATTATTCGGGATGCCTATTATGAAAAAGGTTCGCGTACACGGGGTTGTCTTTTTCCTGCACTGGGTTTTATCCTATTGCTAGTTGGCCTTATTATGTCTGCATCTTTATGGTTTGAAAATAAGTGGATCGGAATAGGCCTGGGAGTTAGTGGCCTGATTGTATTACTATTCGGCTTTTTTATGGTGAAAAAAACACCGAAAGGAAATGACCTGTATTATCAGTTATTGGGCTTTAAGGAATTTATCAAAACAGCAGAGCAAGA
Source organism: Parafilimonas sp. (assembly GCA_039811225.1). Lineage (GTDB taxonomy): Bacteria > Bacteroidota > Bacteroidia > Chitinophagales > Chitinophagaceae > JAFDXJ01. The sequence goes on along the minus strand of JBDHYG010000004.1, from coordinate 82,448 downwards.
CAAGTTGCAGGAATTTTTAAAACAGGATCCGAATTATTTTGATAAAGTATTGCCTTATGCTATTGTTTTTAATATGGCTTCAGCCTGGAAAGATAAACTAAAAGGCCTGGACATCCCACCACCCAGCTGGTACCAGGGAAACTATAGTGGCTATGGATTTAATACTGCTACCTTTATGAATAGCTTCAATAATTCGATGAGTGCAATGACTAGTACGTTTAATAGTTCACCGGCCAGCAGTGGTAGCAGTGGCGGAAGTTTTGGTGGGGGCGGTTTCTCCGGCGGCGGTGGCGGTGGGGGCGGCGGCGGTAGCTGGTAGATAAATAATAAAAAAAATCCCCGAATAAACTCCGGGGATTTTTTGTGATCAAGAAATTATTGAATGGTAATTTCTTTCGGCATTACTTTCAATTCTTCTCTTTTGGGAAGCAGTAATTTCAATACACCATTTTCATACATGGCTTTGATACCATCCACATTGATCTTATCTTCAACGTGAAAGCTTCTTTTGAAACTTACCAGGCTGAATTCTTTACGGTGTGTTTTGTAATTATTCTTTTCATCTTCCTGCTGCTTTTCGTAGCTGATGGTTAGCATCCCTTTTTCCACATTTACTTTGAAATCTTCTTTTTTCAATCCGGGGGCTACCAACTCTATGTGGTATGCATCCTCTGTTTCATGGATATTTACCGGAGGCATAGCGCCATTTTGGAAGACCTGGTTACGAACCGGAAAACCAGTAAATAATTCTTCAAATAAGTCACTAAGTGGCCTGAAGTTTTGTTTAGCAATAGTAGTCATAATTATAAATTTTAAAGTTGATTAATTTTCTCATTTATCTCCAAACAAAATGCCACTATATGTTGACAACCAATTTGTTGACTTAATAGCAGGTTAGTTTAAAAATATATGCCATTGTGTCAAATAATTAGAAATTGACAGACATAATGGCTTGTTCATATCATTTGTTTTAATAAATCAACAATTTGATTATTTTTGTTGTCCTTTAAAAAATCAATTATGTATCCAACAGAAATAGTAACACCCATGAAGGCAGAATTAACGGAACATGGGTTTGTAGAATTATTAGACAAAGACGCGGTAGAGAATCAATTAAAAGAAAGCGGAACCACTTTAGTAATGATTAATTCAGTTTGTGGTTGTGCGGCCGGAAGTGCACGACCGGGTGTGGTAATGGCTGTGATGAATGCTGAAAAGAAGCCAGATCATTTAGCCACCTCATTTGCCGGATTTGATATTGAAGCCGTAACTGCTATTCGTCAGCATTTATCACCCTATCCGCCAAGTTCACCTTCAGTCGCATTATTCAAAGATGGTGAGCTGGTGCATTTTTTGGAGCGTCATCATATTGAAGGCAAATCAGCACAAATGATTGCCAGTAACCTTATTGCTGCTTTCGAAGAATATTGTTAGCAGTTCAATGTATCCATTAGAGAGCAGATGTTCTTAGATGGGTTAGTAAATACCGCCTCCTTTTTCTAAAGGAGGCTTTTTTATGAAACAAATCATTTTCAATTTTTCATTGTACATTGCTGTCCTAATTTTTTTACATGATATCTTTTGAGTGTTCCCTGGCTTTTGCCAAAAAATTGGATCAGGAAGATCCGTTGCGCAAATACAGGAAACAATTTTATATTCCTCGCTTCAAGGGAAAAGAAACTATTTATTTTACCGGGAATTCTTTAGGCTTACAACCCATTACCACACGTCAATATATTTTACAGGAACTGGAAGACTGGGCCAAACTGGGAGTGGAAGGCCATTTCCACGCACGAAAACCCTGGATGCCTTATCATGAACAGTTTGCCCGTCCACTGGCTACTATTGTTGGCGCCCGGGAAAAAGAAGTAGTTGCCATGAATCAGCTTACAGTAAACCTGCATTTATTGATGGCTAGTTTTTATAGGCCAAACAAGAAGCGATTTAAAATTGTATGTGAAGCAAAAGCTTTCCCTTCCGATCAATATGCATTGCAATCCCAGGTAAAATTACATGGCTTTGATCCGAAAGAGGCGCTACTTGAAATTGCGCCACCTCCTGGTGAGGCAAATATTGATGAAGAAACAATTTATCAGGTTATCCGGGAAAATAAAGATTCCATTAGCCTGGTCCTGTTGGGGGGCGTCAATTATTACTCCGGACAGGTGTTTAATATTCAAAAAATTACGGAAGCCGCACATGCTATTGGTGCCTATGCCGGTTTTGACCTGGCACATGCCGTAGGAAATATTCCATTGGCATTGCACCGGTGGAATGTTGATTTTGCATGTTGGTGTAGTTACAAATATTTGAACAGTGGCCCGGGTGGAGTGGCCGGTATATTTATACATGAACAGCATGCCACTAATAAAAAATTTCCCCGTATGGCCGGCTGGTGGGGCAGTAATAAAAAGACCCGATTTGCCATGCCGGATGAATTTGATCCCATTCCATCAGCAGAAGGCTGGCAGTTGAGCAATGCACCGGTTCTATCTATGGCTGCACATAAGGCTGCGCTGGATATTTTTATGCAAGCTGGCATGAAAAATATTTTTGAAAAAGGAAAATTACTGTCCGGCTTCCTTCTTTTTCTTTTAGCCACTCTTCCAAACAGGGATGCTTTACTGGAAATTATCACGCCGGTAAAAGAACATCAACGGGGCTGCCAGGTTTCATTGCTCATGCGAAAAAATGGAAAAGAAATTTTTAAGCAGCTGCAAGAAAACGGGGTAGTGGCAGACTGGCGAGAACCCAACGTAATTCGTATAGCGCCGGTACCTTTGTATAACACATTTGAAGAAGTGTATCGCTTTTATAAAATTATTGAAATGTATAGCCGATAAAAATGAATAAATCCAAACAGTCACATAAAAATATTATCATCTGTGGTGCCGGTCTTGTCGGAAGTTTATTATCTATTTACCTGGTCAAACGGGGACATTCGGTACGAATGTTTGAACGGCGTCCTGATATGCGGAATGCTACCATTCAAGCCGGTCGTTCGATCAACCTGGCATTGAGTGACCGGGGCCTTTTAGCCCTGGAAAAAGTAGGCATTGCAGATGAGATAAGAAAGATATCCATTCCCATGCATGGGCGTCAAATTCATAATGTTGATGGTACTGAAGTATTTCAACCTTATGGTAAGGAAGGGCAATTTATTAATTCGGTTTCACGCGGTGAATTGAATAAACGTCTGATGGACCTGGCAGAAAAAGAAGGGGTCCAAATATGCTTCCAGGAAAAGTGTGATAAAATTGATTGGAAAAAAAATGCCATTACCTTTATCCATGAACAGACTGGTGAAAGCCGGATAGAACAAGCAGATATAATATTTGGTGCTGATGGTGCTTTTTCCGCTTCCCGATTACAGCATCAATTACAATCCGACCGGTTTGAATATCAACAGACATATATTAATTGCGGATACAAGGAATTATCCATTCCACCAACAGCAGGTAATAATTTTGCCTTACAAGTAAATGCCTTACACATCTGGCCCCGACAGGAATATATGCTCATTGCTTTACCCAATACTGATAAATCATTTACCTGTACTTTATTTTTTCCTTTTGAAGGCGAAAATTCATTTGCCGCATTGAAAACAAAAGAACAGGTACAGGTTTTTTTTGATTTGCATTTTCAGGATGCAGTAGCCTATATGCCTACTTTAGTGGATGATTTTTTCACTAACCCGACTTCATCCCTTGTAACGGTTAAATGTTATCCCTGGGTACGTAATGATGCTTTTGCCCTCATTGGAGATGCTGCACATGCAATGGTACCTTTCTTTGGCCAGGGAATGAATTGTGGTTTTGAAGATTGTACTGTCCTGATAGAATTAATGGATAAATATGGAGATGACTGGTCCAAAATATTCGATACTTACCAGGTTTTACGGAAACCGGATGGTGATGCCATATCTGATCTGGCTGTTGGAAATTTTAATGAAATGAGTGCAAAAACAGCTGATGCACAATTTTTATTGCAGAAAAAAATTGAAGCACATTTGAATACCCGTTACCCTGATAAATGGATTCCGGCATATTCATTGGTTACATTTTCCCCGCAGATACGGTATTCCGAAGCAAAAAGAAGAAGCATTTTCCAGGAATCCATTATGCAGGAAATTATGAAAATGCCCGGTATAGCGGAATTGTGGGATTCAACAGAAGTCGAAGAAAAAATAATGCAACGTTGGGAAGCCATGCATGAATAACATTTTCATAAAAGGCATGCAGCTATTTGTTGACTAACTGCTTTTGCCCACAAAGCATATAATTTGCCGGAATAGTGCAAGTTATCAGCAGCCAGGTAATCTTCTTTTCCTGAAACGGCCCGGGTGGTTTCGGTAATGTCGATATACTGGATTTTCTTCTGTAGAGCTATATAATGAACAACTGCATTAAACGCCAGGATTTCTTGTGCAATCTCTTTCCTGTTTCTGTCCTCAGCAAAAGGAGTGGCACCCCAATCCGGGATGGATAGCATGATAATCCGGTTGGCCTGTCCACCGGTAAAATGCAACGCTTTTTGTGCCAGGAATGTGCATTGTTCTTTGAATTCATCAATTGCCAGGCCCCTGTATTGATTATTAACGCCAATCAGAAAGGTGACAAAATCAAAGGATTCCGGTAATGGAGTATGTAATAGTTGTTCAATTAATTCAAAACTTGTAAACCCCGTCTTTGCTACTATTTCGGGCGCATGAAAAGGGAATCCCATTTTTCGAAGCAGGTAAATCGTCTGGTAGGGGAAACTTTCAAACAATGGAACGGCTTCACCTATTGTATAGGAATCGCCTAGTGCGAGATAGGAATAAATGTGTTTAGGCATAGATGGTTTGATTTACCTGAATTTCCTTCAACAAATGTAAAATTTGTAACAGCATAAATCATTTTATTTATTTTCACGCATCAAATCATTCTATGGCGTTAAACATTGTATGGATTGCCTTTGTACTCATTGCCTTTGTCATTGCTTTATATAAACTCATTTTTCTGCATGACACCACTATTTTCAAAACACTGACAGATGGCATTTTTGACTCCGCTAAATCTTCGGTCATAGATGTCGCATTTCCATTGGCCGGTACCATGATATTTTTTTTAGGCCTGATGAATATCGCCGAGAAAGCAGGCGCTATTCGTTGGCTGGCACGTTTATTAAATCCATTTATGCAACGGCTTTTCCCGGAAGTACCCAAGGGTCACCCAGCTATGGGAGAAATGGTGATGAACTTCAGTGCAAATATGCTGGGCCTGGATAATGCTGCTACACCCTTTGGGTTGAAAGCAATGGAAAGCCTGCAGACCCTGAACCCTAAAAAAGAAACAGCCAGTAATGCGCAAATCATGTTTTTGGTCTTACATACCAGTGGCCTGACACTGATCCCCCTTTCAATCATCACGTATCGGATTGCGGCTGGTTCCACAGAAGCTACTTCTATTTTTATTCCTTGTGTAGCAGCTACGGTATGTGCTACCCTGGCTTCTATTATTATTGTAGGATTTATTCAAAAAATAAAATGGGACATGGTGCTGATTGCCTGGTTACTGGCTATAATTGCAGGAATTACCGGGTTGTTATTTTATGTAAATGGCTTGAGTGATGCAGGGAAAAATACATTTAGCAATGTTTCCGGCAACCTTATCCTGGTAAGCCTTGTTGCGGTAATCATTGCAGGAGGAGCCTGGAAAAAAGTATCTGTATTTGATGCTTTTATTGAAGGTGCGAAAGAGGGTTGGGGTGTGGTTTTAAAAATAATTCCATACCTGGTGGGGATGTTGGTAGCGATACGTATTTTTCGGGATAGCGGGGCATTGGCTTACCTGACGGATGGTATTGCGTATCTACTGCATGCCATGGGATCACCGACAGATTTTGTAGCGGCCTTGCCGGTGGCCATCATGAAACCTTTTAGCGGAAGTGGTGCCCGTGGTCTGATGATTGATACGATGTTGTCACACGGCCCGGATAGCTTTATCGGCAAGCTGGCTTGTACTTTCCAGGGTTCTGCTGATACAACGTTTTATATTATAGCATTATATTTTGGCAGTGTCAATATCAAAAAAGTACGCTATGCAGTTTGGGCAGGTTTGCTGGCCGATATTATTGGAGTTGTTGCTGCCATCATAATTGGCTATATCTTTTTTATGTAAAACATTATTCCCCTTTAAAATGAAACGAATTTTATGGAAGCGATACGGCTTCTTCACATTTTTATTTTTGATGAGTAGCATAAAAATATTTGCTCAACAGGTAGAAAAAGATAATTATAAGCAGATCATACAAGAGCTGGTAACTTTCTATAATGACGGAAAATACGACAGTATCTTTTCTTTGTTTTCACCGGAAATGCAGGAGGCTTTGCCATTGGAAAAAACAACCTCATTCTTTGATGGCTTGCAAAGAGATGCCGGGAAAATTACTGCAAAGGAATTTGACGGATACGAAAACGGGGCAAATACTTTATATCAAACAACATTTGAAAAAGGCATTTTTACGATCCTTCTTTTTGTAGACAATGACGACAAGATAAATAGCTTGTATATCAGGCCCTTTGTGGAGACGAAAAACGCAGAACGCAACACGACTAGGTTGTCATTACCTTTTACAGGAGAATGGATGGTGGTTTGGGGTGGTGATACAAAAGAATTGAATTATCACGTCAAGAACCGTGCACAAAAAAATGCATTTGATTTTATCCAGGTTGATTCTTCCGGTAAATCGTACCGTACGGATGGGAAGACAAATGAAGATTATTATGCCTTTGGAAAAGAAATAATAGCGCCCTGTAACGGGAAAGTGGCACAGGTGGTGAATGGGGTAAAAGATAATATTCCCGGCGAAATGAATATCTATGATGTAGGTGGCAATACGGTGATTATGCAAACATCAAACAACGAGTTTTTGGTGTTTTGTCATTTTAAACACAATTCGATTAAAGTACAGGAAGGCCAGGAGTTAAGGAAGGGGCAGGTCTTGGGTTTATGTGGCAATACCGGAAATTCTTCGGAACCACATTTGCATTTTCATATACAAGACCAGGAAAATATGAATAAAGCAACCGGGATCAAGTGTTACTTCGACAGGATATTGGTTAATGGAGTAGTAAAGGATGATTATTCACCCATTCAACAGGATAAAATTCAAAATATCCCCTAAGTGCTTACCGCACCAAACACAATTCATCCCACCGGGTGGTGTACCTGGGCGAGCGCAGTTCCTGGCGCATTTTCCAGTTTTTGTGCAGGCCGCTGGCAGCATAGCGTACCATATCATTGCGCATACTGAAATTGATATTATCAATGGCGCGCATCAGCTCCCGCTGAGCGGGTATCACCGGGGTGAATAAGTTGGCCTGTATGGAATTCTCCGGTACGATATCACTGAGTAATACTCCGGCTTTCAGGTAGCGGGTGGCAGGCTGGTGCAGATCGGCGGCGAGTTCCTGTGCATGCCTAATCAATTCGGGGGTGGAAGCAGTTGGCTGAGGTAATTGCCGGTTGCGATAATAGGTAGCCGGGTTATATTCATATTCGGTATTGACATAAGCATTGGTCATAACAAAGACTTCTATTGTTTTCGCAGCACAATGCTGCCGGCGCAGTTTTTCTGCAGCCCGGGTGGTATAGGTAGCCACGGCTTCCTGTATTTCTTTTAAGGCAGACACGGGCCGGCCAAACATGCGTGTGGTGGCAATACGTTTTTTCTTCAGCAGGGGATCTTTCAGGTAAATGCAGGGATGCCCATTTAGCTCGGCTAATAAGCGTACGCCTACCACACCACCCAGATTTTTACGCGCCCATTCAGCCGGCATTTTGCTTAACTGCGCCGCATTTTCCAGGTGGAATGCGGTTTGCAACTTCGCTGCATAACGTCGCCCTATGCCCCAAATATTTTCAATGGCTGTTTGTTGCAAGACCTCCTCTATTTTTTCCGGTTTATCCAGGATACAAATACCGCCGGTAGCCGCTTTGTTTTTCTTGGAAAAATGATTGGCCACTTTGCTTAGCACTTTGGTGGGCCCGATGCCTACGCTTACCATGATGCCAGTCCACATTTCCACGGTTTCTTTTAAGCGCAGGGCCATACTGTACATGGCATGATTCGCTACCCGGTGCAGGTCAATAAAGGCTTCATCTACGGAATACACTTCCACATTTTCCCGGCCGGCTACCATACCCAGGGTATGCATAATGCGCGCGCTGAGGTCGCCATATAAATTATAGTTGCTGGAGAAAACCGCCACCTTATTTTTTTCAATCACTTGTTTGCTTTGAAAATAGGGTACGGCCATATCAATGCCCAATTGCTTGGCTTCATCTGTTCTGGAAACAATGCAACCGTCATTATTACTGAGTACTACTACAGGCCTTTTGGCCAGTGCCGGCCGGAAGAGCCGCTCGCAGCCGCAGTAAAAACTATTGCAATCTACTATAGCATACATGGCAGGTGTTTTAACTTAAAATAATTTTTGTTGTTTATCGGGTATGGTTTTGTTGCTAAAGGGAAAAGTAGCCAGGCATTGCCAGGAGGTGCCTTGTTTTTTCAGCAGGCATATCCCGGAAGCCGGGAAACGGTGGTGAAAGGTTTGCCGGCTGTAAAAACGCCAGGCTTGTTCATATTGGCCCGGGCGTAATTTCCGGGCAAGAATGAGAGAAGGTTCGGCAATAAACCAGGGCCGCATCGTTTCATTTATCCGGAAGAGGCTTTGTGATTTGCGTAGGTTTTTGAGGGTGCTCATAATGAGGACTTTCCCTAATACCTGCACATGGATGGTGTGTGTGGGGAGGCTGCCGAAATCCTGTAGCTCAAGCAGGAATGGGGTGCAGCCGGCTGCAAGCAGGCGTATGCGTGCGAGGAAGCGGGGTTCCAACATTTCATATTGGCTAAACCGGACCAGGGTTATTTGTGTGCGGCTATGCCCACCGGGTGTACCAAATTTTTCTTCAAAGCCGGCCTTCAGGTTTTGCATGACTTCCTGCAGGGCAGGCGGCAATTCCAGGGTAAGCAGGTATTCGGCGGGTGCCAGTGCGAGGCCGGCAGCAGTGACCGCCTGTAGCAAATCTTTTTTCACGGGCAAATATATTGTTAATAAATTTAGTGTAAAATTGCTAAATAAATTAGTAATTTGCAAATAAAAATCGACATTGCATTTGCAATTTTTAAAACAATCAATATGGAAGAGGAAAACATGTATCGTGCCGCTTACACAGGTACCAAAGAATTTTCACAATGGGATGTACACAGTGCCAATGCCACTGGTTTTGGTGCCGCAGCAGATGATTATATGGACAGGGGCATTGATCTGAATGAGCAACTTATTCTCAATAAGCCCGCCACCTTTTTTTTTCGCATGAACAGTGATGCCATGGAGGGTGCCGGCATCCGGTGCGGGGATGTACTAATCGTGGACCGCAGTATCAAGGCCGGTAATGAAAAGATTATTGTAGCGGCCTTGAATGGTGAATTGGTGGTGCGGCGTTTTCGCCAGTCAACTAATCACCTGAGCCTGGTAGCGGAGAACAGCCGCTATGCGGACATTGTATTGTATGAATACAGTGAATATAAAGCCTGGGGGGTGGTTACCTGTGTCATCCATATCCTGGAGAAGGCATTGCAGGCAACGGCAAGGAATAAACCGGTGCAAAGACAGGGCCCGCATATTTTATATGGCAGTTGAAAAAGCCAACAGTAAACTTTATACATATATGGACAAAAAAACAGGCCATCCCAATGCCCGGCCGCAACCGGCTATAAAAGCCGAAAACCTGCAATATCGGTATGGGAGAGGGGCGCAATACAATACGAAAAATCGATTTCTAGTACAAGAAACTTCCATGGAACACACGGAAGGTATTGATGATATCGAGATACCTGCGCAGATCCATACACAATACATCGAACAGGAAGCAAAGACCATTGTCAATAAAGTAGACAGCCCGGATGTAGGCATGTTTTACAGTATGAATCCCTATCAGGGCTGTGAGCATGGCTGCATTTATTGTTATGCCCGAAATGCTCATGAATACTGGGGGTATAGTGCAGGTATTGATTTTGAAAGTAAAATTATGGTAAAGAAAAATGCACCGGCATTATTGCGAAAATTTTTGCGGAATCCCCAATGGGATGGTACGCCGATCTCCTTAAGCGGTAATACTGATTGTTATCAGCCGGCCGAAAGAAAATACCAACTCACCCGGCAATTACTGGAAACCTGCCTGGCATTTAATCAACCGGTAGGATTGATTACAAAGAATGCCTGCATGATTCGTGATAAAGATCTATTTACAAAAATGGCCGCCAAAAACCTGGTCAGTATTTTGGTTTCGATCACTTCTTTTAATGAACCACTCCGGCAGGTAATGGAGCCCCGCACCACTACGGCTCAACAACGTCTTCGTATCATACGGGAATTAAGCGCAGCCGGTGTACGGATGGGTGTCATGCTCGGCCCGATGATCCCGGGATTAAACGATCATGAAATGCAGGCAATCATGCAGGCAGCTGCCCAGGCGGGCGCTGTTTTTTCAGCTTATACATTTATCCGCTTAAATGGTGCACTGAAACATTTATTTCATGATTGGTTGTTTAAAAATTATCCGGATCGTGCTGACAAAGTATGGCATTCTATAGAGCATAGTCATGGAGGACGTGTTAATGATAGCAGATGGGGTATACGGATGCGGGGGGAAGGACCGGAGGCTGAAATTATCCGGCAGCAATTTAAAAAATACAATCAGCTCTATGGCTTGAATGCGGAACGTTGGGAGCTGGATACTACACACTTCAGAAGACCGGGATTACAACAAAAACTATTTTGACAATATTAAAGGTTCAAAAAGATTGCAAGCCAGTTTTTTTTGTTGTCCACTTGCATTTTATACCTTTAGCCAAATTTTTACCCTAATGAGCCGACTTTTTGTAGATCCGGATATTACAAAAGCCCATACCATTCATACTGATTTTTATACCTCACCGATTTATTTTGAACAGGCAAAGGAAAAAATTTTTGCAAACAGTTGGCAATATGTGGCCAACTTGGATCAATTACCCAATGCAGGTTCCGCTTTCCCATTTAATTTATTACCGGGTGTTTTAAACGAACCCCTGTTGTTGACAAGGGATGATAAAAATGTGATTCGTTGTTTAAGTAATGTATGTACACATCGGGGAAATTTACTGATTACTGAACCATGCATGGCCAGCCGGTTACGTTGTAAATACCATGGCAGGATTTTTTCCCTGGATGGAAAATTTGTTTCCATGCCGGAGTTTAAAGAAGTTGAAAATTTTCCAACAGAAGCAGATAACCTGGCACAGTTGCCGGTATTTCAATGGGAGAAACTTTTATTTACGTCACTGCATCCGAAATTTAAAGCCAATGATTTTTTTGATGATATGATGGAGCGGATTAGTTGGATGCCTTTACAGGATTTGCAATTTCGGCCGGATCTCTCCCGGGAATATCAGGTAAAAGCAAACTGGGCTTTGTATTGTGAAAATTATTTGGAAGGTTTTCATATACCCTTTGTGCATGCCGGTTTAAATGCGGAATTGGATTTTGGTTCTTATTCAACAGAGATTTTTTTCTATTCAAATCTGCAGTTGGGTATTGCACGGAAGGAAGAAGCTTGTTTTGATATACCGAATGATGCAGTTGATGCCGGCCGGCGTGTGGCTGCTTATTACTTCTGGGTCTTTCCTAATATGATGTTTAATTTTTATCCCTGGGGTTTGTCTTTGAATATTGTTCACCCTACCGGTATCAGTACCTGTAAAGTGGATTTCCTCACCTTTGTTTTTGATGCATCCCGCCTGGGGCAGGGGGCCGGTAATAACCTGGATACAGTAGAAATGGAAGATGAATATATTGTGGAAAGAGTACAGGAAGGAGTTCGTTCCAGGTTCTATAATAAAGGCCGCTATTCCGTAAAACATGAAAAAGGTACACACCATTTTCATACCCTTTTATCAAACTTTATGCAATAAGTCTTATCAAAAATTAGCCAGGTAAGATGCTATTTCATTTTGTGGAATCGTTTGTTGTTTTCCGGATACCAGGTGTTTGATAACACAAGTTTGGCCGGCCATTTCCTGACTGCCTATTATAGCTATAAAAGGTATGCGTTTTTTTTCTGCATACTTAAATTGTTTTTCAAACTTCACCGGTTCTTGATACAGTTCACAGGCTATTTCTTTTTCCCGTAATAGCTGCATAATGGGTAAAATTGTTTTTGTCTCTTCATCGCCCGTATGGAAAAATAAAAGGCGGGTGCCATATTGCAGATCTTCATTAAAGAGTTGTAAGCTTTCCATTACATCGAAAATACGGTCCACGCCAAAACTGATTCCCACGCCCGGTATGCCGGGTACACCAAATAAACCGGTAAGGTCGTCATAACGGCCACCGCCACCGATACTGCCCATTTTTACATCAATGGCTTTCACTTCGAAAATTGTCCCTGTATAATAGTTTAAGCCACGAGCCAGTGAAGGATCCACGATTAAGGGGATATCAGCAGGCAGGCGGGACAATATAAATTCCAAATCAGCAATACCAGTTAAGCCTTCCTGATCTTGGGCAAACATTTTTTTAAGTTGACCTATTTTTTCTGTATTGTTTCCGGAAATCGCGAGGTAGTTTTCAGTAGTTTGAATTGCTGTTTCTGAAAAACCTTTTTCTGATAAAAGGGCTTTTACTTTTTCTATCCCGATTTTGTCCAGTTTATCTATGGCATTGGTAATGATAGATACTTCATTTGGTACCAGGCAACTATTTGCCAAAGCATTTAATAATTTTCTATGATTGATACAAATGGAAACTTTCAGTTGCAGTTGCTTGAATACAGTTGCATAAATTAAAGCCAGGTCTACTTCATTCAACAGGGAATAGCTGCCCACGATATCGGCATCGCATTGATAAAATTCACGGTATCGGCCTTTTTGTGGCCTGTCCGCCCGCCATACGGGTTGCATCTGGTATCTTTTGAATGGGAATGTTAGTCGATGATGATGCATTGCCACGAAACGGGCAAATGGAATGGTAAGGTCATATTTTAAAGCGCGTTCCGTAATCGTGCTGCTGTTTTTTCCTTCTAGAATTTTTTCAAAATCTTGCCGGGCTTTTTCCTGTTTGGCAGGATTATCCAGGCCATTATTCAGGATTTTAAAAATTAACTGATCTCCTTCTTCACCATATTTTCCCATTAAGGTATCCAGGTTTTCCATAGCAGGAGTCTCCAGAGGTTCAAATCCATGCCGCTCAAAAACCTGTCGGATGGTTTGAAAAATATAATCACGTTTATAGATGGTGTCAGCCGTGAAATCACGTGTGCCTTGTGGCTGAGATACTTGTTTCATGAAATTTATTTACCCGGATCAAATGATAGTTTCATATCCTTCCGGCAAATATACAGGGTACTGGAAACTTTATAAATAGTTAAAAAGCGAACGCTCAAATTGACTAACGTTCGTTCTGTTTATGGAATACAAAGACAGTAAACATCTTAGTCAATAAATTTATATTTCCAAATATCACAAATGGTGTAGCAACAAAAGAAAAATTACTATATTGCCGCCCCCTGCAAAAGGATAGGTTGTATGAATGAATCAACAGAAACGAAACGGGCAAAGCGTTACCGCTTATCAAGAACAATTTACAATATCGTGATGGGGGTACTCATCATTGGAATCGGGATAGTAATGTTTTTTGGGGAGAAATGGAACCTGACACAGATTACGGCATATGATCCCATGATCAGGTATAGCTTCGGTACATTATGTTTTATTTATGGTGCATTCAGGCTTTATCGTGGTTTAAAAAAGGAATATTAAGTGAACAGTTACATGCGGAAAATTCTGGTAGGGGTTGTGATGGTTTGTATAGTAAACGTCTGTGGGGGATGCAAAAATAAAAATGCACCGGTAGTACAATATGATTCACCGCGACAGGGCACTATACATATCAGTGTGGATGAGAGTTTTCAGCCGGTTATCAGTGAACAGATTAAAGTATATGAAGCCAGTTACCCGGAAGCGCATATTATAGCCAGCTACAAACCGGAAGCTGATTGCTTTCGTGATTTAGAGAAGGATAGTACACGTATGATTATTGTAGCAAAAGGTTTGTCGGATGAACAAAGTACAAAATTAACCAGCGCATTGGGGTATAAACCAACATGGGATATTGTGGCGTATGATGCCGTAACAGCCATTATCAATACGGCATCAACAGACAGCGTGTTTACGATTCAGCGTTTACGGGACATGTTAAGTGGAAAAGATACAAGCTGGCAGGTAGTAGTAGATGGGAATAAAGCAACGAGTACGGTGCGGTTTTTAATGGACTCAGTATTACGAGGTGAACCTTTGGGTAAAAATGTAGAAGCGGCCAGGAATAGCTATGGCGTCATTGATTTTATTTCAAAAAATAAAAATGCCATTGGATTTGTGGGGTCCAGTTGGGTGATCAATGAAGATGACCCGGTCGTAAAAGCCTATACCCAAAATATCCGTTTTGCTTTGTTGGAATGTGATGCCTGTGGAGATGATATTTTTGCGAAACCCTCCCAGGCAACAATACAATATGGGCAATACCCTTTGGTACGGCCTTTGTATTATATCCTCAAAGAAAATGCAGCTGGCCTGGGTAGTGGGTTTTTAGATTTTCTTATAACAGAAAGAGGGCAATTAATATTTAAAAGAAGTTATCTTGTGCCGGCAAAAATTTATTTTGGTATTCGAAAAGTTATCATTGAAAAATAAAATCACCTATTTTGTAAATCGAAAAAAAAGAAGACAACTATGAAGAAAACAATCCTTGCCCTAATCGTAGGTGCATTCATTTCATCAACGGCAATAGCGCAGACCGTTGCGGATGGGATTAAATTTTTGTATTACCAGCGAAACAAAAGCGCTGTAGAGACCCTGGAAAAAGTATATGCTTCCAAGTCAAAAGATGTGCAGGCTATTTATTGGTTAGGACAAGCTTATTTGGCAGAATATGGTTTATCCGGCAACCAGGCTGACCTGGCTAAAGCAAAGAACCTCTATCAAAATGCCTTAAATGCTGGGATCAATGATCCATATATATGGATTGGAATGGGGCATGTGGAAGTATTGGAAGGGAAAAATAATGAAGCTAAGCAACGCTTTGAAGCAGCAATTACCAATACAAAAGGTAAGCGTGGTGCGGAGAATCCGGATATATTGAATGCAATTGGCCGGGCAGAAGCCGACGGCAGCAGCCAGATAGGTGATCCACAATATGGTATTGATGTACTGACAAGGGCTAAAGCTATCGATTTAAAAAACCCGGATATTGATATGAACCTGGGTCTTTGTTATTTAAAACAAAGCAGTGACCAGGGAGGACAAGCGGTTGAAGCTTTCCGGGATGCCATTGCCCGTGACCCGAATTATGCCGCTGCTTACTGGCGTATCGGCCGTGTATATCGCTCACAAAACAACCTGCCTTCCATGAATGAATGGTTTGGTAAAGCCATCGCGGCGGATGCTACTTTTGCCCCGGTATATCATGATTATTTCGAGTATTACCAGGAGCGGGATATTAATGCTGCAAAAGAGTTTTTAGATAAATATGTTGCCAATGCCGATAAAGATTGTAATACGGAATTTTTTGTGGGCGACTATTTGTTCCGTGCGGGGAAATACCAGGAATCTTTGGCTAAGGCAGATGAAATGAGCCGGGGTGAATGTAAAGATTACCCACGGTTACCTTTATTATATGCGTATGACTATAACCGCCTGGGTGACTCTGTTAAATCGGTTGATTATTTGAAAAAATTTATCGCAACAATGCCGGCCAGCCAGTTACGGCCTGCCGATTATGAATTTGCAGGGCGTGTATTTAAAGGGGTTTCCGGCTATGAAGATACGGCCGTTTATTACCTGGCCAAAGCAGTGGAAGTCGATACGGTATTAAAAAACAAGTTGAAGTACATTGATACGATCGCTTACATATATAAAAAGGAAAACAATACAGCTAAACGATTAGAATGGTTAAAAAAATCATTCAGCATGAATCCTAATCCTTCCAATAGAGATATTTTTGATTTAGGGGATGCAGCGCTGGCACAAAAAGATTATGCCCTGGCCGAATCTATGTTTGAAAAGTACAAAGAAAAATACCCTGATCAGATTTATGGCTATAAAGGCCTGGTGGATGTAGCACAAGCTAAAGATTCTACCGGTGCCGCGGCCGTTGCCCCGATGAATGGATTTATCAATTTCATGATGAGCGATACCACTAAATACGGTACGACCATTGCGTATTACCATGCTTTACTTGGTGGCTATTATGCAAATGAAAAGAAAGATTATGATAGTTCCGTAATGGAATTTGAACAAGCGGTACGATTTGATAATACCAATGCGCAGTACAAGCAGTACCTGGATATCCTGATCAAAGCAAGGGATAAGAAGAATAACGGTGGCAGTAAATCTTCCAGCTCTAAGTCTCCTGCAAATAAAAGCCAGGGAAAAAATTAATCGAACAGATTTTATTTTTTTTAAAAAAACTCCACGAAAGTGGAGTTTTTCTTTATGGGTGAGTTACACTATTTTTGCATACAAACAAACGATATGTTTTTTACCCCCTCCTTAATGGATATCCCGGTTACAGGTACTACCTCAGATTATTTCCCCATTATATTGCAATTAATCTTTGCCATTGGCTTCATTGTTACGATGTTGTTGGTATCAAATTATCTGGGGCCGAAACGGAAAACAGCAGACAAACTGGAAAATTTTGCCAGTGGTATTGAGAGCCACGGAAATGCCCGCCAACCCATTGCTATCAAATATTTTCTTGTTGCAATTTTGTTTGTATTATTTGATGTGGAAGTGATTTTCTTTTATCCCTATGCCGTGAATTTTAAATCCCTGGGTATGACAGGTTTTATTGAAGTGCTTTTATTCACTACTTTTTTTATCATAGGTTTTTATTATATCATTAAGCGGGGTGCATTAAACTGGGAAGAATGATATTTTATAAATACAGCTTATAACAATGATCTATTCTATATAAATTAGTTGAAAATGGGAAGACCGGTTCGATTTAATATTAATCCACAAAAGACAGCCATAAAAGATGCCATTGGCTTTGCAGATATGCCGGAAGGTTTTGAAGGGGAAGGGTTTTATGCCACAAAATTTGAAAAAGTAATTGGCCTCGCCCGGAAAAATTCCATTTGGCCTTTACCTTTTGCCACTTCATGTTGCGGTATTGAATTTATGGCCACTATGGGATCGCATTATGACCTGGCACGTTTTGGTTCAGAGCGTCTGGGATTTACACCACGCCAATGTGATCTGTTGATGGTGATGGGTACAATCGCTAAAAAAATGGCACCCATAGTAAAGCAGGTGTACCTGCAAATGGCAGAACCCAGGTGGGTTTTGGCCATGGGGGCCTGTGCTTCTTCCGGTGGTATATTTGATTCTTATTCTGTTCTGCAGGGGATAGACCAGATCATCCCGGTGGATGTATATATTCCGGGTTGCCCACCAAGGCCGGAAGGGGTATTGGATGGTATCTTGCGCATACAGGACCTGGTGCATAATGAAAGCCTGCGTCGCCGTAACAGTGAGCATTATAAAGCCCTATTAGGCAGCTATAATATTCAATAATTAAATCAAAAAAAAAACGCGAATCAATCGACATGGCATTAACCTTAGATATTATACAAGAAAAGCTACTGGAGAAGTTTGGCGATCAAATTAGTTTTTTTATTGATCCATTTGGCGTATTGAATTTTGAAACACCCAAAGAATATAACCTGAAGATCCTGCAGTTTTTATTTGATGATGAAACATTGCGTTTTCGCTTTTTAACGGATATATGCGCCGTCCATTACCCGGATGAGAAGGGACGTGAATTGGCGATTGTATATCATTTACACAACCTGGTGGATAATATCCGTATCCGTTATAAAGTTTTCACTGCCATTGAAACTCCGGACATTTATACCGCCACCGCATTGTATGAATGTGCCAATTGGATGGAACGGGAGACCTATGATTTCTTTGGTGTGAATTTTTTAGGACACCCCAACCTGAAGCGCATTCAAAATGTGGAAGAGATGGATTATTTCCCTATGCGGAAAGAGTACCCCATGGAAGACCAGACGAGAACGGATAAAGATGATGAAATGTTTGGCCGGGGCGGAACTGTAATTTATAATAAATAAAACGAATAAAATTTTCCAGGAATGTCTGATTTAATGTTTCCAAATATCAAATTGCCTGAAGGTTCTTTAGAAAAACAGACAACTACGTTAAACCTGGGCCCGACGCACCCGGCAACGCATGGCGTTTTTCAGAATATTTTGGAAATGGATGGTGAGCGGGTACTCTCTTCGGAACAAACCGTTGGCTATATACACCGGGCTTTTGAAAAAATTGCCGAACGGCGGCCTTTTTATCAAATCACTACTTTAACCGACCGATTAAATTATTGCTCTGCACCGATAAATAACCTGGGTTGGTTGATGACCTGCGAAAAGTTATTTCGCATAAAGATTCCTAAACGCGTGGATTACCTGCGTGTCATTATAATGGAGTTGGCACGTATTTCCGATCACCTGATTTGTAACTCTATTGTAGGAGTGGATACCGGCGCCTTATCCGTTTTCTTGTATGTGATGCAATACCGGGAGCTCATTTATGAAATTTATGAAGAAGTATGTGGCTCCCGGCTCACGACTAATATCGGCCGTATCGGAGGTTTCGAACGCAACTTTAATGCTATTGCTTTTGAAAAACTGGAAAAATTCCTGAAAGAATATCCCCGTGTATTAAAAGAATTTGAAGCCTTGTTACAGCGCAACCGGATCTTTATGGAACGTACTATTGGGGCGGGCCCCATCAGTGCTGAACGTGCCTTAAACTATGGTTTTACCGGCCCCAATCTGCGGGCAGCCGGAGTGGATTATGATGTACGGGTACATACCCCTTATAGCAGTTATGAAGATTTTGATTTTATAATACCGGTGGGTACAACCGGAGACTGTTATGACCGCTTCCTGGTACGTAACCAGGAAATGTGGCAAAGCCTTTCTATTATAGAACAAGCATACAAAAAAGTACAGGAATTCAAAGGAGCGGAAGCAGATGTATATCATGCGGATACACCGGAATTCTATTTACCACCCAAACAGGATGTGTACACGAAAATGGAAGAGCTGATCTGGCATTTCAAAATTGTAATGGGGGAATCGAATATACCGGTGGGTGAAGTATATAATTGTGTGGAAGGGGCAAATGGGGAACTGGGCTTTTACCTGATCAGTGACGGTGGCCGAACACCTTACCGCTTGCATTTCAGGAGGCCTTGCTTTATTTATTACCAGGCATTTAATGAGCTTACAAAAGGTTGTATGCTGAGTGATGCGATTGTGGTACTTAGTAGTTTAAACCTTATTGCGGGCGAAATGGATGCCTAACATGATTGGAAAAATTAAATAAAAGTAGTCTATGGTATTTTCTGAAGAAAAATTAAAAGAAGTTAACCGCATTATTTCTTTTTATCCCGAAGGAAAACAGAAAAGTGCCCTGTTGGCTTTATTGCACCTGGCACAAGAGGAAAACGGTGGCTGGTTGGATACCGATGCCATGGATTACGTGGCATCCCTGTTACAATTAGATCCGATTGAAGTATATGAAGTGGCTACATTTTACAGCATGTATAATTTAAAGCCGGTAGGAAAATATATTTTTGAAGTTTGCCAAACGGGCCCCTGCATGTTAAAAGGATGTAATGAAATCATTAATTATATAAAGGAAAAATTGAACATTGGGGTCGGGGAAACTACCGCTGATGGTATGTTTACATTGAAAACGGTGGAATGCCTGGGTGCATGTGGTTATGCACCCATGATGCAAATGGGAAAAAATTACCGGGAGCATTTAACGAAAGAGAAAGTGGACATGATTATTGAGGAGTGCCGGGCAAAAAATAATTAACAACAGGAGGAATGCAGTAGGAAATAATTTCTTTTACATTTCAACAGCAATAGGCAGATAAATGAAAAAACTTCTTTTAGAAAACGATCATATTGAAGGGATCCGTTATTTTCCGGCATACAGGCAACACGGAGGTTACACCTCTTTGGAGAAAGCCATCAAAATGCAACCCGATGAAGTAACGGAACAGGTAAAGCAGAGTGGTTTGCGGGGCAGGGGTGGAGCGGGTTTCCCAACCGGATTGAAATGGAGCTTTCTTGCTAAGCCTGCCAATACCCCCCGTTATCTTGTTTGTAATGCCGATGAAAGTGAACCAGGTACATTTAAGGATAGGTATCTGATGGAATTTATTCCGCATTTATTAATTGAAGGAATAATTATTTCCTCTTATGCCCTTGGTTCCAATCGTTCTTATATTTATATACGTGGAGAATACAGATGGATTGTTGATATCCTGGAACAGGCTATTTATGAAGCAAAAGAAAATGGTTTCCTGGGAAAAAATATTTTAGGCTCCGGGTTTGATTGTGAAATTTATGTACATCCCGGCGCCGGGGCATATATATGTGGAGAAGAAACAGCTTTACTGGAATCCCTCGAAGGCAAGCGGGGAAATCCGCGTATTAAACCGCCATTTCCGGCAGTAAAGGGATTATGGAATTGCCCCACGGTGGTAAATAATGTAGAAACTCTGGCAGCAGTAGTACCGATTATCAGGATGGGTGGTGCAGAATATGCCAAGATTGGTATTGGCCGGTCAACCGGTACTAAACTCATCAGTGCCTGTGGCAATATCAATAAGCCGGGTGTGTATGAAATAGACATGACTATTTCTGTGGAAGAATTTATTTACAGCGACGAATATTGTGGTGGTATCGCCAATGGCAAGCGGTTAAAAGCTTGTATACCGGGAGGTTCATCTGTTCCTATTTTACCTGCTAATTTATTGTTGCGTACTGCTAAAGGCGCTACCCGCTATATGAATTATGAAAGCCTGTCTGATGGTGGTTTTGAAACAGGCAGCATGTTAGGTAGTGGCGGATTTATTGTTTTGGATGAAGACCAATGTGTGGTACAACATACCTACACTTTATCCAGGTTTTACAGGCATGAAAGCTGTGGCCAATGCAGTCCGTGTAGAGAAGGTACCGGTTGGTTGGAAAGGATTTTGAAAAATATTGAAACAGGTAAAGGAAAAATGCGTGATATTGATTTGTTATGGGATGTACAACGAAATATTGAAGGAAATACTATTTGTCCTTTGGGTGATGCAGCTGCCTGGCCTGTGGCCGCGGCGATCCGCCATTTCAGGGATGAATTTGAATGGCATGTCTTACATCCCGATGAAGCACAAAAAAGAAATTATGGCCTGGCCAATTATGCTGAGCCAATTGTTGAAGCAGTATAGGCTTATGTATTTAAAGAAGTAAAAAATTCCGGATTATGGCCGACGAATTATTTAAAGTTACGATTGATAATATTACCATAGAAGTACCTCCGGGTACCACTATTTTGCAGGCAGCACGAAAAATTGGCGGTGAAGTAGCGCCTCCCACCATGTGCTATTACAGCAAATTACAGGATAGTGGCGGTAAATGCCGTACCTGCCTGGTGGAAGTAAGTAAAGGCAGTGAGAAAGATCCACGTCCCATGCCAAAACTCGTGGCCAGTTGTCGCACTACCGTTATGGATGGAATGGAAGTAAAAAATATTACCAGCCAGCGCGCCCTGGATGCCCGAAAAGGAGTAGTTGAATTTTTATTGATCAATCACCCCCTGGATTGTCCCATTTGTGACCAGGCCGGGGAATGTGATTTACAAGATCTGAGTTATGAGCATGGTTGGGAAGCGAGCCGGTATGAATTTGTGAAAAGAACATTTATCAAACATGACCTGGGTCCTTATATCCAGTTGCACATGACCCGATGTATTCTTTGTTATCGTTGCGTATTAGTTGCAGATCAATTGACCAATAAACGGTATCATGGTGTATTGGACAGAGGCGAAAGAGCAGAGATTGCTACCTATATTTCCAAATCATTGGACAATGATTTTATCGGGAATGTAATAGATGTATGCCCGGTGGGTGCGCTCACCGATAAAACATTCCGGTTTAAAAACAGGGTGTGGTTTACAAAACCCCTGGATGCTCATAGGGATTGCCCGACTTGTGCCGGTAAGGTGCGATTATGGATGCGAGGAGATGAAGTATTCCGTGTTACCGTGCGCCGGGATGAATGGGGGGAAGTAATAGATGGGGAAGATGGCAAGCCAGCCTGGATTTGTAATGAATGCCGTTTTGAGAAGAAGAAAGCATCCGATTGGATTATCGATGGGCCAACACATATTAACCGGCATTCTGTTATTTCTCAGGGACATTATGAAACCTTGAAAAAACCTGGTGAGTTCTTACCGGAATTAATCGGGAAAGAACCACGTATGCTGCTCGATATTCACCAGGTAAGTGAAGTAAACAGGCCCGATATTGATTTGAGCCTGATTGAAGGGCCGGCAACAAGTGATGTATTTGAAAAACCTAAAACCGATCAATAAGCAGTTATGTTTTTATTAGCCATTGACTGGACATTCTTTTTGGAAAAATTAATACTCATTGCTATCGTTGTTTCCCTGGCATTGGTCATTGCCATGTATTCAACTTATGCAGAGCGTAAGGTAGCTGCTTTTATGCAGGATCGTATCGGGCCTAACCGGGCCGGACCATTTGGTATTCTACAGCCCCTGGCGGATGGTGTAAAATTATTTTTCAAGGAAGAAATTATTCCCGAAACCTCCAATAAATTTTTGTTTATCCTTGGGCCGGCCATGGCCATGCTGACTGCTATGATGACCTGTGCAGTGATTCCCTGGGGAAGTAAACTGGAAATATTTGGCCGCACGATTTCCCTGCAAATAGCAGATGTAAACATTGGTATTCTTTACATTTTCGCAGTAGTAAGTATGGGTGTTTATGGTATCATGATAGGTGGTTGGGCATCTAATAATAAATTTTCTTTGCTGGCTGCTATGCGGGGCGCTTCCCAGGTGATCAGTTATGAATTGGCTATGGGTATCGCGTTGATAGCTTTACTAATGTTAACCGGCTCCCTGAGTTTGAAAACCATCGTAGAGCAACAGATGCAAACAGGCCATTATTGGAACATTCTTTATCAACCACTGGGTTTCCTCATATTTTTCACTTGTGCCATGGCTGAGTGCAACCGGGCTCCTTTTGATTTGCCGGAAGCAGAAAATGAATTAAACATGGGTTACCACCAGGAGTACTCTTCCATGAAACTTGGTTTTTATTTGTTTGCTGAGTACATCAATATGTTTATCAGCAGTGCGGTCATTGTAACCCTTTATTTCGGCGGCTATGATATTCCTTTTGTAAATGAAACCCTGCTTTCACCAAACCTGGCAGCTGTATTAGGAATTGTTTCTTTATTTATAAAAATTTTTATTTTCATTTTTATTTTTATGTGGATCCGCTGGACCTTACCTCGGTTCCGATATGACCAGTTGATGAATCTTGGCTGGAAGGGTTTGATATTACTGGCATTGGCCAATATGTTAATCACGGCATTTGTGATGTTGTATATCATAAAATAAAAAGAAAGTAAAAAACAGGAAATATACTTTTGAAAAATATTTTTGCCTGCAACGGAAAGTTGGCAGGCAAATAAAAAAACAGAACGTATGGAAGCATTGACATCGAGGGTGCAGGCAGTGGATCGGCGGCCGATGAATTTTTGGGAGAAAATTTACCTGCCTGCTATCCTGCGGGGTATGTCTATTACCTTCAGGCACATGTTTAGGAAAAAGCCGACTATTAATTTCCCTGAAAAGCAACGGCCATTTAGCCGGGTATTCCGGGGTATGCATATTCTAAACCGCGATGAAGAAGGCCGCGAACGTTGTACGGCCTGTGGTTTATGTGCAGTAGCCTGCCCGGCAGAAGCGATCACCATGGAAGCGGCTGAACGCAAACCGGGTGAAGAAAATCTTTACCGGGAGGAGAAATATGCTGCCCGTTATGAAATCAATATGTTGCGCTGCATTTTTTGTGGCTTGTGTGAAGAAGCCTGTCCGAAAGATGCAATTTATTTAAGTGAAACATTTACACCGGCGGATTATGCCCGTAAGAATTTCATTTATGATAAAAAGGATTTACTGATTCCTAACCCGGTAACAGATCCGGAAGGTTTTGCAAAGGCAAAGGGAGAACAGGTTTAATTTTTTGAAAAACTATTTTTTGATAAAATGGATATAACAACAATTGTTTTTTGGTTACTTAGTGCACTCACCCTATTTGGTGCCATTATGGTGGTATCCCGGAAAAATCCCATATTCAGTGTACTCTGGCTGATTGTTGTATTCTTTGCCATTTCCGGCCATTATATCCTGCTCAATGCCCAATTTATTGCGGTGGTCAATATTATTGTATATGCCGGCGCCATCATGGTGTTGTTTCTCTTTGTGCTTATGATGATGAACCTGAACAACCTGCCTGCTACCAATAAAAATATCTGGATGAAATTTATCGGGGTGATTTCCGGTGGTTTATTATTGTGTGTCCTCGTATCCACATCCAAGTCGGCCGCAGATATGAACTTGAAAAGTATTGTTTTGAAAGAAGGCAATATTGGCCTTATAGAAAATTTGGGGAAAATTTTATTCACAAAATATGCCGTACCATTTGAAATCAGCAGTATCCTGTTTCTGAGTGCAATGGTAGGGGCAGTAGTAATTGGTAAAAAAGACTAACGAAAAAAAACATATACATGCCTGTTTCCTATTATATCATCCTGGCTGCCACCCTCTTTTGTATCGGGGTGGTAGGGGTGCTTACACGCCGCAATGCCATTATCATTTTTATGTGCGTGGAACTGATGTTAAATGCGGTGAACCTCTTACTGGTAGCTTTTTCAAAAATGCAAAATATTGCACATCCCCCGGGTAGTGTAGTGATCAATGGATCGGATGCGCAGATTTTTGTTTTCTTTATAATGGTGGTAGCTGCGGCAGAAGTGAGTGTGGGACTGGCTATCATCGTGATGATGTATAGAAATGTGCATAGCATTGATGTCAACTTTTTAAACAGGTTAAAAAACTAAACTCTTTTTTCAGCGTGCTATAGGCCGGCATAAAAGATTTCTATGAACACAATTATTTTTTGTATCCCTTTACTGCCCTTCCTGGGTTTCCTGCTGACAGGTATTTTCAGAAATTATTTATCCAGGCAATTGTGTGGGATCATAGCATCCGGCACCATATTCATTTCTTTCCTACTGGTATTGTATGTTTTTTTCAATCATGCTTATTCGCCGGAAGCAATAACCTATTTTGATTTTATCAGCAACCCACTGCTGCGCATTTCCTTTGCCTTCCAGGTAGATCAGTTATCTACTTTATTTATGTTGATTATTACCGGCGTGGGTTTTTTGATACATGTTTATTCCACGGCATATATGCACGAAGAAACACCTGCTCATTATGCGCGGTTTTTTTCTTATCTAAACCTGTTTGTCTTTTCCATGTTATTACTGGTGTTGGGAGCCAATTATGTCATCATGTTTGTAGGATGGGAAGGAGTAGGGATCTGTTCTTATTTGTTGATTGGCTACTGGTTTAAAAATAATCAATACAATTATGCCGCCCGGAAAGCCTTTGTGATGAATCGAATCGGGGATGTGGGTTTTTTGCTCGCCATTTTTTGGATTATTTCAAAATTTGGAAGTGCCGATTATAGTGTGGTTTTTTCCAATGCGACCACGATCGATACGGCTGAAATTACCGGTATCACGATTTTATTATTTGTCGGCGCCATAGGTAAGAGTGCGCAAATTCCATTGTACACCTGGTTGCCGGATGCGATGGCTGGCCCTACACCGGTTTCAGCATTGATCCATGCCGCTACCATGGTTACGGCCGGTATTTATATGGTAGCCCGTAGCAATGTTTTATATTCACTCAGCCCGGTGAGTATGGGCATTGTAGCGATCATAGGGTTAGCCACTGCATTGCTGGCTGCTTCCATTGCACTTTTTCAAAATGATATCAAAAAAGTACTTGCGTATTCTACCGTGAGCCAGCTTGGCTTTATGTTTATTGCCCTGGGAGTGGGTGCCTATACTACGGGTGTGTTTCATGTAATGACACATGCCTTTTTTAAAGCGTTGTTATTTCTTGGCGCCGGCTCAGTTATTCATGCCATGGGCGGTGAACAGGATATTACTAAAATGGGTGGGCTGCGCAAGAAAACACCTATTACCTATTGGACATTTTTAATTGCTGTTTTAGCTATTTCCGGTTTCCCGTTTACATCCGGTTTTATTTCAAAAGATGAAATCATCATTGCTGCTTATTCATATAGCAAACCCATATTTTGGTTAACCAGTTTTGCTGCCGTACTGACTTCTTTTTATATGTTCCGGTTACTGATGCTTGTTTTCTTTGGCAGCTTCCGGGGAACACCTGATCAGGAAAAACATTTACATGAATCCCCGGCCGCCATGACCATTCCGTTGATTATCCTGGCCGTATTATCCGCGTTGGGCGGTTTTATTCAATTGCCCCATGTATTTGGTGGCCATGATTACCTCAATGAATTCCTGGCCCCGGTAGTTCCGGCATTTTCACATGGTACAGAAGATATTGCCATGCGCGAATATTATTTACTGGGTGCTACCATTATAGGCTTGCTTATCGTTTTTGTCCTTACCCGGAAATGGTATGCTGTTTCCACATTTGAAGGAAAATACTCAGGATTCAAAAATGTGCTTGCGCACAAATGGTATATTGATGAATTGTATGATGGTCTTATTGTAAATCCCTTTACAAATTTTGCCGGCTTCCTGAAATCCAAAATTGAAAATTCCGGCATTGATGGACTGGTCAACGGTATTGGCCGTTTTATCCGGTATTTATCCCGGCAGGTCAGACTGGTACAAAGTGGCCTGGTAGGCAATTATATCCTGATTATGGTTTTGTCCATAACGGTCTTGTTTTTGGTTTTCTGGAACCAGGATGTGCTCATGGGTTTTTTACAAAAAATATTTTAAGCTAAAATGTATTTGACATTTTTATGATTGCATTATTACTCATATTGATCCCGGTTGTTACAGGTGTAGTAGCCTTTTTCATGAAGGAAAGAAAAATGGTACGCAACTGGTCTATCTTTTCTTCTTTGTTAACCCTGCTTTGTTTGCTGGCCTTATTGGCTAACCTGGCTCCTGCTTCGAATGCATCTTATCATGCAGCCTGGCTTCCTTTTATGGGTAGCCAATTCTCGCTGGAAATGACGGGCCTGGTGAAAATGCTTGTTCTATTGAATGCTTTGATTTATCCCATTGTTTTTGTGGCAACCTTTCAACGAACATTTGATCAACCTGCCCGGTATTATGGCCTGATGTTATTGATGCAGGCTGGCATGATGGGGGTATTTCTTTCTACCGATGCATTAGTTTTTTATTTCTTTTGGGAACTGGCACTGGTGCCTGCTTATTTTCTTTGTTCTCAATGGGGAAATGAAAAACGTATCCAGGCAACATTTAAGTTTTTTGTATATACTTTCCTGGGATCCCTGCTCATGTTGATCGGTATTATCATTATGCATGGCAAAACACCGGATCATTCTTTTTCGCTGCAATCTTTTATTCATACCACCCTCACGGCAAAAGAAGAAAACTTTTTGTTCTGGTTGTTCTTCCTGGCGTTTGCAATTAAAATGCCTTTATTTCCATTTCATACCTGGCAACCTTTTGCGTATGAACAATCGGATACTTCTGTAACCATTATTTTAAGCAGTGTGATGGTGAAAATGGGTTTGTTTGCAGCATTACGTTGGTTACTGCCCGTATTTCCGCATGCAGCACATACCTATAGCCATTTAATCATCATTCTGGGTGTGATCGGTTTGTTGTATGCTTCCATAATAGCATCGCGGCAAAATGATTTGAAGCGGCTGATTGCGTATGCATCCATTGCGCATATCGGCCTGATGTGTGCTTCTATTTTTGTGGCAAATGAATCCAGTATCCAGGGATTGATGGTGCAAATGTTTAATCACGGAATTATTGTTGCCGGCTTGTGGATCACGGCTGAAGTGATAGAAACCCAATACGGTACTAGAAAAATCAGTGAACTGGGTGGCCTGGCACAGAAGGCGCCGGTATTGGCCCTCTTATTAATGGTGATGGCCCTGGGAAATATTGCTTTGCCGCTGACCAGTGCATTTATTGGTGAATTTTTAATGTTTAATGGCTTGTTTCAATATAATATGATCATAGCCGCTGTGGCATTGATCAGTATTATTTTATCTGCCATTTATACATTTAATATGGTGCAGAATATTTATTATGGTAATACATTACCGGCAACTGAAAATGCACAGGAAGCAAACAGGTATGCCCGGTTTTCATTGATCGTCCTGTCTTTGTTGGTTTTGTTTTTAGGATTTTATCCGCATCCGCTTTTTCAGTTGACCAATGACAGTTTACAGGCAATTGTTTCAAAAATAAATTTGTTTTAAAGAAGCTTAAAGAAGAATATGAATGCGATAATACTTTCTGCGGCTTGGGGAATCATCCTGATGTTTTGCAGTGTCCTTGTCAAGAATCAAAAAAGCATCGGGTATATTGCTGCATTTGGGTTATTGGTGTTATTACTGGGAAATATTGCGGATACATACGGCATGCAGATCACCCATTACAATGTTTATCCCATGCTTTCCGTCAACCGGTTTGGCTTGCTTTTTAACAGCATTGGGATAGGATCTACCTTACTTTTTGTATTAGCTTCCATCACCGAGATCCGGAAGACCGGGAAATACCAACCGGAATTTTATACACTATTATTTTTTGTGCTTTGCGGTATTGCCATCATCACTTCTTTCAACAACTTATTAATGCTTTTCCTGGGAATCGAAATCATGTCAATCCCTTTGTATATCCTTACCGGGAGTGATAAGAAAAACCTGAAAAGCAATGAAGCTTCTTTGAAATATTTCCTGATGGGTGCCTTCTTTACAGGCGTTATGCTGATGGGCATTGCCCTCATTTATGGAGGCACCGGTTCTTTCAACCTGGCTGCGTCCAGTCACTCGGTAGTAGGTACTTATAATGGAATTTCCTTTTTGGAGATCACCGGTTTGTTGTTATTGATTTGCGCCATGGCGTTTAAATCATCAGTGGCCCCATTTCATTTTTGGGCGCCGGATATTTATGACGGGGCACCCACACCGGTTACTTCATTTATGGCCACCATCGTGAAAGTTGCCACTTTTATTGCATTCTTTAAACTCTGTGAAGTACGGGTTACAGATACAATGGCTGCTGTTAACTGGAAAATGATTTTTTCCATTATGATTGTGGCAACCTTATTCATAGGCAATATCACCGCTATCTTTCAGCAAAGCGTAAAACGGATGTTGGCATATTCCAGTATTGCACAGGCAGGTTTTATGATGTATGCTATTTTCAGTTTGAATGATGTGGCTAAAGAAGGCCTGTTGTATTATAGCCTGGCATATAGCCTGGCCACGATTGGTTTATTTGCTGCCATGTCCAAAATGAAAGATTATACTTTTGAAGGCTATAATGGCCTGGGAAAAAAAGAACCTGCCCTGGCAGCAGTGAATGCCGTTTTTATTCTTTCCCTGGGGGGGATACCATTGACTGCCGGCTTTTTTGCAAAATATTATATGTTGGCAGCCGTACTTAAAACAGGCAGTTATACATGGTTGGTCATTGTCGGTGTGGTATTTGCTGCCATCTCGCTGTATTATTATTTCAAATTGCTGCAATCTATGTATTTCAAACCCGGTGACCCGGAACTGGTAGATGGTTCGGTTTCTCCTTTCTTTAAAAATATATTGATTGTATTAGCCGTACTGGTCGTTTTATTCGGCGCATTCCCGCAATTACTGCTGAATTGGTTTTATTTCTAACCATTTATACGGTTTCTTTTCCTTCCTTCTAATTTTATCATTTTTAAAGGAATGGGTCCTGTAATTTTACCCCACCTGGAAAAGAAAAATTATCCTGGCTATTAATTGTGTGATATGACTGTAAAAGATTCATTCTTACTTGCCTGGCAAACGGTGAAAAGCAATCGCCTGCGTACCGGGTTAACAGTAGCTATTATTGCATTTGGTATCATGGCATTGATCGGTATCATCACCGCGATAGATGCTATGAATGCCGGACTGCGGGATAGTTTCTCTACGATGGGCGCGAATGGGTTTACCATTACCTATAAAGAAAGGTTCCGTTTTGGAAATGATAATGAAACAGAGAAAGAAACGAAAACAAAAGTCAAGAAATCCAATCTCGATAAACCTATCTTATTACATGATGCGGAATTGTACAAAAAATCTTTTCATTTTCCAGCCAAAGTCAGTATCGGCTTAAATGGCCCGGGCGGCCAGGAAATCAGCTATATGAATAAAAAGACTAACCCGGATATCCGATTAAACGGTGGTGATGAAAATTACCTGGAGGTAAATGGTTATTCATTAGCAGGTGGAAGAAATTTTAATGACCTTGATGTACAAACGGGAAGAGATGTTTGTATCCTGGGCGAAAGTACAGCGACCAAACTTTTTGGAACCAATAGTTTACGTGCCATTGATAAGATTATTAAAATACAGGGAAGGCCATACCGTGTCATCGGCGTATTAAAAGCAAAGGGCTCCAGTGCACTGTTCCGGGCAGATGATATCATTATCACCACGTATAATAATTTGCGCGGTCTGCAAAATGTTTCCAACTCTTATATCATCGGGGTACTCACAAGTGATGTACAACAATTAAATGCTGCTGTCAGTGAATCAACGGCCCTCATGCGCGGCATCCGGAAATTGCTGCCGGTGGAAAGTGATAATTTTGCGATTGAAAAAAGTGATAAACTGGCTGAAACCTTTATAAGCTTGTTGGGAAGTATCCAGGGGGCAGCCGGCGCTATTGGTTTGATTACTTTATTGGCAGCCGCTATTGGCCTCATGAATATTATGCTGGTTGCTGTAAATGAACGTACCCGTGAAATCGGCCTGGTCAAAGCATTGGGTGGGAAAAGAAAAAGTATCCGTCATCAATTTCTATTTGAGTCCACCATCATCAGTGTATTGGGGGCCGTCTTCGGTATCCTCATGGGTATCCTGGTTGGAAATATTTTTGCCATGTTTTTAGATACCGGTTTTATTGTTCCCTGGGGCTGGGTCATTACGGGAATTATAATTTGCACCGGAGTGGGCCTGCTTGCCGGCATTTGGCCCGCTTTAAAAGCATCCAGGCTGAACCCGATTACAGCGTTGCGCTATGAGTAATTTGTATATTTGACACATGAAAATAGCTATTCTCAATGGCCCTAATTTGAACCTCACAGGAAGCCGGGAAAAAGATATCTATGGATCGGTATCCTGGGAGCAATTTTTCCAACAGTTGCAAGACCGGTTTCCGGATATTCAGTTTACTTTTTTTCAAAGCAATGTAGAAGGAATCCTGATCAATAAATTACAGGAATTTTCCGGGGTAGTGGAAGCAATTATTTTTAATCCCGGCGGCTATACGCATACATCCGTGGCTTTGGGCGATACGGTGGCTGCCATTCCCTGCCCGGTGATCGAGGTACATATCAGTAATATTTTTGCGCGGGAAGCATTTAGAAAAATTTCGCATATAAGCGCGCAATGCAAGGGTACCATTACCGGTTTTGGCCTGGAAGGATATGCCTTGGCGGTGTATGCCATTATGAATAGGAAGCTGGTTTGAAGATACTAAAACATAAATTCATTTCGTTCCATATAAGAAATAAGTCTGTGTGAAAAAGTTGTTGCTTATCTGTTTGTTACTTCCGGGCATGTATGCTGCTGCACAATGCAAGACGTATAAATTGAATGGCCGGGGAGATACCCTGAATTGCACGGATATGAATGACCTGAAACAAGGTTGGTGGGATGTAAAGGTGGCTGCATTACGGGGAGAGCCAGGCTACCAGGAAATGGGTGCTTATAAGGATAATAAAAAAGTAGGTGAATGGAAAACCTTTTCTTTAATTGGTGATCCGATTGCAGTGGAGCATTTTCGATTTGGGTATAAAGATGGCTCCTGCATTTATTACAATCTCAATGGCATAATACGGGAAGAAAGCTGGAAAGCAACGGATCCTAAATATCCTTATGATACAGTAGATGTGCCTGACCTGAATACAGACACGGTTTACCGCCGCGTTGTTAAAGTGGAGAGCTCTACTGTGAAACAAGGAACCTGGAAATATTATAATCCACAGACGGGCGCTTTACTAAAAACAGAAGAATATGTGTTAGACCAATTAGTTGACCCGGCACAAAAAGCAAAACTAACTTCGAATAAAGCAGATTCCACTTCTTCAGCCAAGCCGGATCCTTCCAAGATCAAGCCCCCGGAAATTTTGCAATATGAGAAGAAGAATGAGGGCAAAAAGAAAATCAAAGTGCGTGATGGTGCTACCGGTGGATAGAATAAACTCATAGCTGCTTACTTATTTCAGGAATTGGTTACAGGTATTTACGATGGCATCCAAATCCTGCTGTTGCATACATTTAAAATGACCTCTCGGGCATTTGGTATAGCCGATTTTACTGCATGGCCGGCAGGATAAATTATTTACCTCCGCATTAAAACAAGGAACGGAATTATTTCCAAAATAAGGATACATGCCAAATGCAGGAATGGTATTTCCCCAAACGGCAATAATTTTTTTGTGAAAAGCCGCTGCGATATGCATCAGGCCGGTATCGTGGGTAATCAGTAATAAAGCATTTTTGACAATCCAGGCGCTTTCATGTAAATTAAATTTGCCACAGGCGTTATAAATTTTTATACGGTCTTCATTGGCAATTTGTTCACCGGTGGTTTTATCTTCCGGGCCGCCAAGTAAAATGATTGGATAGGGCAACTTCCGGCATAGTGCTATGAGTTTTTCTTCCGGCAATTTTTTTGTATTCAGGGCAGCGCCAATGACCAGTCCAATGTAGCCGGAGACATGTGTTGCCGGTAATTCCGTTATAGGAAATTGATCTTTCTTCGGAATAAAATAATCGAGGCCAAAGCCATCATTTTTTACACCCAATGGAGCTACTGTTTCCAGGTAACGATCTACAATATGTTTGTCCGGCAATAAATTTATTTTGAGCGCCGTGCGAAACCATTTCTGAATATTTAATTTATGAAAGGAATAGCTCTTTGCTTTTCGGAGGGCCCATTTTATGCGCAGGGTTCGCAGGTTATGATGCAGGTCAATCACATAATCAAAATTTTCAGCCTGCAAATTTTGTAATGTACTTTTTGTATCCGCCTGCCATTCATGTACCCGGCTGATATAGGGATTTTCCTGCAGGATACTTTTGTAAGTAGTTTTCACCAGGAAATGAATTTCAGCATCGGGAATTTGTTTTTTGATACACCGGATAACGGGTGTTGTCAAAACAATATCACCGATAGAAGATAAGCGTATGATGAGCAATTTCATATGCTGTTATTACGGACCCGGGAAGATCAGGTAGATTTTTCCTTGCCTTTTTTTCTACTAAAGAACAATTTAAATAAAACGGGCAATGTGGTAATTAAGATGATTACAATAACAATGGCTTCTATATGATCTTTCAGGCTGTAGCCAAATTTATTCAATACCCAGCTTTGGAGGTAATGGCCCCCCAGCATCATGGACGTGACCCATAAAATACTACCGATAATATTATAAAATGTAAATGTTTTTTTATCCATTTTTACAATGCCCGCCACGATGGGCGCAAAGGTGCGGATGATAGGCAAAAATTTTGCTAACAGGATGGTGGATTTACCATAATGTTCATAAAAATCATGTGCCTTCATAAGGTGTTTTTTGCGAAAAAGAAAACTGTCTTTCCGTTCATAAAGTAAAGGCCCGGCTTTTTTTCCAAACCAGTATCCGGCCATATTGCCCAGGATAGAAGCAATAATGACAAGAATGATTATGACAGAATAATGCACATTAAAAAATTCTGCAGATAATTCACTGATATAAATGCCGGCGGCAAAAAGTAAACTATCCCCCGGGAGGAAAAAGCCCAGGAATAAACCGGTCTCTGCAAAAATTACTAACAATAAAACATATAATCCGCCATTGTGTATGATCCATTCTATAAATTGCTGAACAAGTCCTTTATCCATTTTGTTTAAATTAATTGAGCGATTTTTCCCATTTGCTTACCGCTGTGGTAGCCAGTGCATTCCCGAGTACATTGGTCATACTGCGCAGCATATCACAGAAATGATCGATCGGCAAAATCAAAGCCACACCGGCGGCTGGAATATTAAACATAGCACATGTGGCCAGGACAACTACGAGCGAAGCCCTCGGTACTCCGGCAATACCTTTGCTGGTAAGCATGAGCACCAATAACATGGTAAGTTGTGTCCCCAAATCCAAATGAATGCCATAGGCCTGTGCAATAGCGATACTGGCAAATGTCATGTACATCATACTGCCATCCAGGTTGAATGAATAACCCAGCGGAAGCACGAAGGAAACAATACTGTTTTTACATCCAAAGTTTTCAAGCTCCTCCGTTAATTTCGGAAATACGGCTTCACTGCTCGTTGTGCTGAAGGCAATGATCATGGGTTCTACCAGGACCTTTAATAAATCCGGTAATCTTTTTTTGAGAATAAAATAACCAGCAATCATCATCAGTATCCAGAGTGAGAGGATACCAATTGAGAAATACATGAAGTATTTCCCATAAAATACGAAAATTTCCAGGCCATTAGTAGCAATTACACCGGCAATGGCACCAAATACACCAATAGGGGCAAACTTCATTACATAGTCCACCATTTTTAAAATAACATGTGATACCGCATCCAGGCCTTTCACAATGATCTTCCCTTTTTCTCCTAAGGCAGCCGTGGCTATACCAAAGAAAACAGAAAAAATGACGATTTGTAAAATCTCATTATCTGCCATCGCCATGAATACACTCTTTGGGAAAAGGTGTGTGATAAAATTTTCCAGGCTGAAGGATTGAGTATGACCGGCGATATCTTTTACACTTTCAGCATTGGCATGCGACAAATCAAAACCTATTCCAGGTTTGAACAGGTTGACCAAAAACAAGCCAAGCAATAAACTCAGCAGCGAAGCGGAAACAAACCATAATAAAGCTTTACCACCTACACGGCCCACTGTTTTTAGATCACCTAATTTAGCAATACCCACCACTAAAGTGGAAAACACAAGTGGAGCAATAATCATTTGTACAAGACGCAGGAAAATAGTGGTGAGTAATTCCACTTTAGGAGAAAAGCTTGTTTTGAATTCGGGGGTCGTCGTTTTAAAAACAATATAACCAACAATAGCGCCCAATATCATAGCAATTATGATCTGGACGGTAAGCTTATTGGATGACTTCATGCATTTATTTTATTGGTACGCAATATAGGATTATTACTATTAGAAAAATCGATTGTACAGAACTTATCCGCAATGGTGTAAATAAATTTTAGAGGAAAGATCCAGGCCGCCTGTTTTTTAATTTTTGTAAAAAAATCTTGCCATTTAAAAAAGAAATGAAATTTTCCAAAAAGAAATGCCTATTTTGCCCATCATAAAAATTGAAAAGTCCTACTTATGAGTTTATTTGTTAGAAAACCCCTGGATACTTTATTAAGTGAAGCCTCAGAAACCGGAAGCCATACCTTAAAAAGAACCCTTGGGCCTACTGCCCTGGTAGCACTCGGTATAGGGGCAATTATCGGAGCCGGGTTATTTTCCATTACCGGTCTTGCTGCCGCAAACAATGCGGGCCCAGCTATTACTATCTCTTTTGTTGTAGCTGCATTTGGTTGTCTCTTTGCAGGTTTATGTTATGCCGAATTTGCCTCCATGATCCCGGTTGCCGGAAGTGCATATACCTATTCCTATGCCACTATGGGTGAATTTCTTGCCTGGATTATCGGCTGGGACCTTGTATTGGAATATGCAGTGGGTGCAGCAACCGTTGGAATCAGTTGGAGCCGTTACCTGGTAAAATTCCTGGAAGGCTTTGGCATTGAATTACCTCATTCATTAACGGTTGGGCCCTTTGAACCCGGCGGCCTAATCAATTTACCGGCGGTAGGTATTATCGTGTTAATGAGTTTGTTACTTATTAAGGGAACAAAAGAAAGCGCCACCGTTAATGGAATCATTGTATTAATCAAAGTTTCTGTGGTGCTGGTATTTATTTTCCTGGGATGGAAATATATCAACACATCAAATTATAATCCGTATATCCCTGAAAATACCGGCTCATTTGGTAGCTTTGGTTTTAGTGGTATCATACGTGCTGCGGCAATCGTATTTTTTGCCTATATCGGTTTTGATGCGGTGAGTACGGCTGCACAGGAAGCAAAGAATCCAAAACGGGATATGCCCATTGGTATTTTGGGATCTCTCGCAATTTGTACCATTCTGTATATTTTATTTGCGCATGTTATGACGGGTGTGGCTAATTATACAAGTTTTGCCGGACAGGATGGTATCGCACCGGTTGCTACTGCAATTGATCATATGGGTACCCCGGATGCTTCTGGTGTTATTCACCCGGATTATCCCTGGCTGAACAGAGCCATTCTTGTTGCCATACTCGGTGGTTACTCTTCTGTCATCCTGGTAATGTTGATGGGGCAGACACGTGTATTTTACAGTATGAGTAAAGATGGTTTGATCCCCCGGATTTTTTCTACCGTTAATCCCAAAACACAGACACCCGCAAAAAGTAATTTATTATTCATGTTATTCGTGAGCATTTTTGCTGCATTTATCCCGGCGCGGATTGTAGGAGAAATGACGAGTATCGGGACATTATTTGCATTCATCCTCGTATGTGCCGGTATATGGGTGATGCGTCGCAAAATGCCGGACCTGCATCGCGCTTTTAAAACTCCCTTAGTGCCTTTAGTGCCAATTCTTGGTATTGCTACTTGTTTGTTTATGATGGTATTCCTGCCTGCAGATACCTGGATCCGGTTGGTATTATGGATGCTGATTGGTCTGGATATTTACCTGGGATATGGCGCTAAAAACAGTCATTTAGGCAATGGAACGGAAAACCGCATTGGCATGCATACCGCTCGGTATGTGGGTGTAGGCCTAAGTATTTTATTGATCATTACTGGTTTCCTCCATCAATATGCAGCCGGTTGGGATTCAGATAAAACCTTGTTGTGTGTGGCCATTCTTTTCGGTTTAATACACCTGGTTATGTATATTCGAAAAATGATGCTTCATCCAAAATCAGAGGAAGCTTAAAAGCATAAAAAAACCGCCGAATCACCGGCGGTTTTTTATTGAAACTTGGAAGGCTCGGCTCCAGTTTTTACTTTTGCATTTTTTAATAATAGATGCAGTCATACTGCAAAAATTTTATTAGGCATGGGAAGAATTTTTGAAGTTAGAAAAGCGACCATGTTTGCCCGTTGGGATCGCATGGCCAAACAATTTACACGCATTGGCAAAGAAATAGTGATCGCGGTAAAACAGGGAGGGCCTGATCCGGCTACCAACCCGGCTCTACGCAGATTGTATCAAAATGCCAAGAGTGTAGGCATGCCCAAAGACAGGGTAGAAGCGGCTATTAAAAGGGCCATGGGAAAAGATACGGAAAACTATGAGGAAATTTTATACGAAGGGTATGCACCATATGGAGTAGCTTTATTAGTAGAAACGGCTACGGATAACCATGTTCGCACGGTGGCCAATGTGAAATCACATTTTAATAAAGGGGGCGGCACCCTTGGAAATAGTGGCAGCGTAAGTTTCCAGTTTAAAAAAATGGGGGTGTTTAAATTGAAGCCGGAAGGCCTGGACCTCGATGAACTGGAATTGGAATTAATAGATCATGGCCTGGAAGAATTAGGAGAAGGGGAAGGAGAACATGATGAACCCATATTAATTTTGCGTTGCTCCTTTACCGATTTTGGTAACCTGCAAAAAGCATTGGAAGAAAAAAATATCACACCCATCAGTTCTGAATTTGAATGGATCCCGCAGACTACAGTTCCGGTTACCGATCAGCAGGCCGAAGAAGTTTCCAAATTGATAGAGCGCCTGGAACAGGATGAGGACGTGAATAAAGTGTTTCATAATATGCAATAAATGGATTTGAAACCCACGATCCAATTAAATGAAATATCCAATCCGGTTATTTTTTTTGATGGAGTTTGCAATCTGTGTAATGCCAGCGTTCAATTTGTAATTCGGCATGATAAAAAAAAGCAATTCCTTTTTGCTTCCCTGCAATCACCTATCGGGCAACAGTTACTTAAAGAACATCAATTATCCTCCGATCATTATGATTCTTTTATCCTCTATGAGCAACAAAAAATTTACCTGGCATCAACAGGTGCCTTAAAATGTGCACGCCGCCTAGCTGCTCCCTGGTCCTGGTTATATGGTTTGCTGATAATTCCCCGATTCATACGGGATGCTATCTATCATTTCATTGCCAGGAACAGGTATCGATGGTTTGGGAAAAAAGAAGCCTGTTGGTTACCAACGCCTGAATTAAAGAGCCGGTTTCTAAGTTGATGTACATTGCCATAGAAGCTTTACCAATAAAAATTTCTTCATTTCCATTGCATAAAATGACCGTCCTCAATTACCTTTTTTAGTAAAGAGAATTGAATATATAAAAATTGAAATAATGTACTTTAAAAAATTACGTCTTTGCCCGTTGCAGTAAACTGGCATGGACAGAAAGTACCTGGGGAATGAGTAAGTTTTGTTCATCATTATAAATGACATAATCGCACCGCTTCATTTTTTCTTCCTCTGCCAGTTGGTTTTTCATACGGGCCGTTGCCTGTGCCTGGGAAATCTGGTCTCTATGCATGATTCTTTCCAATCGAAGCGCTAAAGGAGCGGTGACGCCGATGACGGCATCCAATTCTTTTTCTGCGCCCGCTTCAAAAATTAAGGCAGCTTCTTTGATAGCATAAGGTGTTGTTTGTAGTTGCATCCAATCCTGTGCTGCACGAATGGTTGCCGGATGAATGAGCTGGTTTAAAGCAGCTAATTTTTCTTTATCCTGGAAAACTATTCCAGCTATATAAGCAGTCTGTAAACGGTTATCCTGATAAGCTTGTGGGCCAAAAAGTTCTATGACCTGTTGTTTAATTTTTTCGTCCTGTACCATCAGGGTTTTACCGGCTGTATCCGCATTGAATACAGGGACTCCCAGGTTTTCAAAAATCTTTGCAACCGTAGTTTTCCCACTGCCTATGCCACCGGTCAGGCCGACTTTTAAGATCATACTGTTCAATGCTTGACAGCAAATGTACAATATGCCGGCATAAAAAAAGGGGCCACATGAGCCCCTTAAGATATAGACAAAAAATTTTATTTCGCTGCAGCAGCTTTATTGGAAGCGTTGCTCCATTCAAGGCTCACGGCAGAGCGTTCGATTTTTAAATAACTGCCGGGGCTTACTTCCAATTGCAGGGTGCCATCATCATTCACTTTATAAATTGTCCCGTGAATACCGGCGATTGTAACGATTTTATCGCCCTTCTGCATATTCTCAATAAATTTCTTTTGTTCTTTGGCTTTTTTTGCCTGCGGGCGAATCATGAATAACCAAAATACCAGAATGATGGCGCCCATCATGATCAGTGAAAAACTGGAACCTCCCTGCCCATCCGGGCTTGCCATTAATAAAGTTGCGTTCATTGGATTGATGTTAATTTAATTGTTTGTGAAATGTGTATGTATAAAAATTATAAATCTTTTGTTTCATTCTTATCCTTCAAAATTACTGTACCGGTAAAGACAAGCGCTGGTGAAGGATTCAGGGTATTTGTGGTGACTGTTATTACTTTACGCACATCCGGGGTATTGCTATGACCGCTGTCAAATACAGCATCTACTGTTCCCTCTCCACCGGCTGCGATGGCTTCTTTGGTATAAGAAGCTACCGTACAACCACAGGAAGGCTGAACAGATACGATATAAAGTGGTTTTGTGCCGGTATTTTTGCAATGAAAAAGAATATGAATTTTTTCACCCTGCTTTACCGTTCCGAAATTGACCAGGCTATCTTTCCAAAGGACCTGGGTGAAATTAGCTGAATCATTCAGGGTATTGGAATGTGCTGTATTTGCTGCACTATTGGTATTGCAGGAGATACAAAAAAACAGGAACATGCTGCAAGTCGCCAGTAGACAAGCATGGCGCAGGTAGCCCCGGTATCTATTTTTTCTATAAGTTGCCATCATGGTGTGCCAGGTATTTCAAAGCGGCAAAACTACTCAAATAAGCGACGCAATACATTTAAAAAATGGTAAATTTCCTGTGAGAGGTGGAATGCACTATTTACTTTATAAAATGCCTTAAAAAATGAGCTGCCATATTTTGAAGATAGCGGGTATATTTTACCATTTAATGATCCAATTCGGTACAGACCTCGATCAAAAAGCCATCCGGGTCACGCACATAAGCGATAACCTGGCCCCAGGCAGTTGTTTTTGGATTTTCAATAACCGTACCACCGGCTTCAGTTACAGACAGGAGTGTAGCTTCTACATTATCAGTCGTAAAAGCGATTTCCATTCCAAAAGGTTTCCGGGCCAGGCTGCTTTCTTCAAACCCATTTTTCAAATGAGAGGCAGCGAGTTTTTTTTCAGCAAAAGAAAGGGTTGTTTTCCCGGATGCTAATTCACCATATTGATTGTCGGGAGAAATAAATTTTCTTTGAAAGCCAAATGCTTTTTCGTAGAAAGCAATGCTTTGCAATACATCCGTTACATATAAAATGGTGTATTTAAATTTAATCGTTTGTTTCATTGGTTATTTTTTTTGTTTAAGCAGATTAAGGTGCTGGTAAATAATACGCCGGAATGGGCTGGCCTTTTTTCTCCACATCCCAAATGATAGAAGATACTTTCCAGCCATCCGATGTTTTAATAAGCTGAAAACTATTGATGCCTCTTTCTGAAACGGAATCCATGGTATTGAGATAAGTTTTGTACGTGCTGATCCGTTGTGCAATATTTCCAAATTGATCTGTTCTGCCAAATAATTCTTCTTCATAAAAAGAAGTGATCTGATGGCTGTTGACCAATTGTTGAAAGAGTTGTATAAACTGATCCAGTGATAATTCTTCTAATGAATCATTGCGGTAATTCAATAAACGGGCATGCGGAATAAAAGCAGCACGGATTTTTTCTTCACTGATACTATCGCCTTTTTTAAAACTGATACAGGCATAAGCATCCTGTACGGCTTGCTGAATGGCGGCATCATCCGGCACTGTATTGTTTTGTACGGGTGTATTCGTTTCCTTGGACACGTCTCCGTTGCAGGCAAAAAATGTAATCCCCCAAATCGCCAACAGGATAGTCTTATGTTTCATTTCACTGGAGAATTTTAATTATGGCGTAGTGTAAGCATCAATACATCATGCGATGCAAGTATGGTTGTGATGGGCGTTTTCGTCGTTCCTATATTTTTTTTCAACCAAAGATCCCGGACTTGATACGTTGTTTTTTTTGTATCCAGGATTTTATGAAAAATGGTATCCGTTATCAAATGCTCATCCCAGTTAAATTGCAGCGGAAACGGTTTGTGTGACCTGTTCAAAAAACAAATAGCCCAGTTATCACCGGAAAGGGGTTTAAGGAAGATTTCAAGGCTGTCTTTTTTTGAATACAGGAAACCCTGTATACCGAGTACATCCTGGTCAACAGCAATTACATCTTTATTGGTCAGCACAGCTTTGGTTTCTGCTGTCATGTTGCGCAAATCATTGCCCGCCATCAGTGGAGCTGCCAACATACACCACAATGAAAAATGAGCACGGTTTTCTGCATCCGTCAGGCCATTTCCCACTTCTAACATATCGGGATCATTCCAGTGATCCGGGCCGGCATATTGACGCAATCCTTCCTGTTGATCCAGTAATTTCAATACGCCATCTTGTTTCCAGGTGCCATGATCCAGGTAGCCATCAAATACCGGGGAAATATCAAAAGTGGTACGCCATAACTGGCCAACCGGCTCCGCCCATTTCCAGGGTTTATTGGTACCCCATTCACATAGGCTGAAAACAATAGGCCGCCCGGCTTTTTTCAATGCTTTACTCATGGTGGTATAAGCTTCCTGCGCATTGAGGCTATCGGCATAGCACCAGTCATATTTTAAATAATCAATACCAAGAGCAGCATAAAACCGGGCATCCTGGTATTCATAGCCTCTTGTTCCGGGATAGCCTGCACAGGTCTTTGTACCGGCACAATTATAAAGGCCAAATTTTAATCCCTTTGCATGTACATAATCCACCAGGGCTTTCATGCCATTGGGAAATTTCTTTGGATCCGGAACCAAGTCACCGGTGATACTGTCTCGTTCCATGGCCATCCAGCCATCATCCAGTACAAGATAGGTATAACCTGCATCCCGCATACCGGAAGAAACCATGATATCGGCCGTTTGACGCACCAGGGCATCACTGATATGAGTTTCAAATGTATTCCAGCTATTCCATCCCATGGGCGGCGTAAGGGCCAGGCCCTGGAATTTTTGTGCCCAAACCGGGGCTAACAGGTATAAACAAATTAGTGAGGCAAGGATTTTTTTTATTGCAATTTTTTCCATTGCACTAATGTAAAGAATTAATTAAAAATAATCCGTCCTATTTTAAAAAATATGTTTGTCTAATGCTATTTCCATAGCAAGATCATTCCCGGTATGCATATAAAAATTCACCTTGTTTATGCAAAGATTTTTTTTCCAAATAACCCTCATCTCTTCATTCGAAACGCTCTTTCACCACTCCTCATTAAATACGATTCTATCCGGCTTTATGTCGTATATTAGCACTCTTGTAAAATCAAAAATTAAATTATGAAAAAAATTATTCTCTCCATTTCATTCTTCCTGCTGATCGCCACGATAGGGGAAGCGCAATTTAATTTTGGGCCACCGCCTGAAAAGAAACTCGATCCGGTTGTGCAAAAAATAATTGATGAAGAAAACAATCATTCACAACTCAAACAATTGGCACATGAATTATTGGATATGATCGGCCCCCGCCTGGTGGGTTCTCCAAAAATGAAACAGGCCAATGATTGGGCGCTTGCAAAATATACTTCCTGGGGTATCGAAGCAAGGAATGAAAAATGGGGAGAATGGCGTGGCTGGGAACGGGGCATCACGCATATTGATATGGTTTCTCCCTGGGTAAAAACCTTGGCCGGAACACAATTGGCCTGGTGCCCTTCTACCAATGGAAAAACAATTACTGCCGAAGTAATCATTCTCCCGGACCTGGCAGACAGCCTGGCTTATGTGAACTGGTTGCCTAATGTAAAAGGAAAATATGTTATGTTGAGCGTAGAACAAATTACCGGCCGACCCGATGCCGATTGGAAAGAATATGGCACCGAAGAATCCACGAAGAAAATGAACCACGAAAGAGATTCACTTT
The DNA here is from genome assembly GCA_039811225.1 of Parafilimonas sp. Classification (GTDB taxonomy): domain Bacteria; phylum Bacteroidota; class Bacteroidia; order Chitinophagales; family Chitinophagaceae; genus JAFDXJ01. The sequence continues at coordinate 38,977 of JBDHYG010000004.1, read as the reverse complement.
CTAAGGCCTGGAATAAAAGAATTTCCAAAACAGGTTATAGTTCCCGCACTTTACCCGCAGTGCTTGAAAAAGCCGGTGCAGCCGGTATCATCACCAATTACTGGAGTAAAGAATACGGGGCCGATAAAATCTTTGGCGCTTATACCAAAAAAATTCCGACAGTAGATCTTTCTCTGGAAGATTATGGCTTAGTGTATCGCCTCGTGGAGAATGGTACACCGGTGAAACTGAATATTCTCACTGATAGTAAAGAAACCGGGGTACAACCTACCTTAAATACTATTGGTGAAATCAAAGGGGTGGAAAAACCAAATGAATATATTTTATTATCAGCGCACTTTGATTCCTGGGATGGTGGAACCGGCGCTACAGATAACGGAACAGGTACTTTAGTGATGATGGAAGCCATGCGCTTATTGAAGAAATTTTATCCCAATCCCAAACGCACCATCTTAATCGGTAACTGGGGCAGTGAGGAACAGGGCCTGAATGGTTCCCGCGCTTTTGCGGAAGACCACCCGGAAATTATGAAAGGCCTGCAGGCATCTTTCAACCAGGATAATGGTACCGGTAGAATTGAAAATATTTCCGGCCAGGGTTTCCTCCATGCATATGAATATATTCAGCGCTGGTTGGATGCGGTTCCCTATGACCTGAAGAAAGATATTAAAACTACTTTCCCCGGGACACCAAGCAGTGGTGGCACCGACAACGCTTCTTTTGTAGCTGCCGGCGCCCCAGGTTTTTCCTTGAGCAGCCTGAGCTGGGGTTATTTCAGTAATACCTGGCACACAAATTTGGATACCTACGATAAGATCGTATTTGATGATGTGCAGAAAAATGCTATCCTGACGGCTATCCTGGCGTATATGGCCAGCGAGGATCCGAATTTCTTCAACAGGGAAAAATCTGTCTTACCAGTAAGTCCCTTTAGTGGAAAACAAGGGGTATGGCCTGAAATGAAATCGCCCAACCGAAAAGGTGGTATGGATTAAATAGCAACTCCTTTTAAAAAAGACTGCTTCAAAAATGAAGCGGTCTTTTTTTATGCATTACCTTTTTCAAAAAAAATACCCGGCAGGGTAGCCGGGTATGAAAATATGATAGTTGAAAATTAATAACGGTACATATCCGCTTTGTAAGGGCCTTCTTTAGGAATACCCAGGTAGGCAGCCTGCGCATCGGTGAGTTCATCCAGCACCACACCGATTTTTCCCAGGTGCAGGCGGGCAACTTTTTCATCTAAATGCTTGGGCAAAACATAAACTTTGTTTTCATAGTTTGCATGATTATTCCAAAGTTCAATTTGTGCCAATACCTGGTTGGTAAATGAATTGCTCATTACAAATGACGGATGGCCTGTCGCGCAGCCTAAATTTACCAGGCGGCCTTCGGCCAAAACAATAATATCTTTTCCATCAATGGTATAAAGGTCCACTTGTGGTTTAATGGTGTTTTTGGTGGCGCCATAATTTTTATTCAACCAGGCCATATCTATTTCAATATCGAAGTGGCCGATATTACATACAATGGCTTTGTCTTTCATTACACGGAAATGCTTTTCAGTGATCAGGTCGCGGCAGCCGGAAGCAGTAACAATAATATCCGCTTCTTTCACAGCTTCGATCATAGGTTTCACTTCAAAACCATCCATAGCAGCCTGTAAGGCACATATCGGATCAATCTCCGTAATAAGTACCCGGGCGCCGGCGCCACGCAGGCTTTTGGCGGATCCTTTACCCACATCGCCATAACCACCCACTACAGCTACTTTCCCGGCCATCATAACATCCGTGGCCCGGCGGATTGCATCTACCAGGCTTTCCTGGCAACCATACTTGTTATCAAATTTTGATTTCGTAACACTATCATTTACATTAATTGCCGGAATAGGCAAAGTGCCCTTGGCCATTCTTTCATATAAGCGATGAACACCGGTGGTGGTTTCCTCACTCAGGCCTTTAATATTTTTTATCAATTCCGGGTATTGGTCAAACACCATATTGGTCAGGTCGCCACCATCATCAAGGATCATATTCAGGGGCCGGTCGGCGCTGCCAAAAAACAAGGTTTGTTCTATGCACCAGTCTGCTTCCGCCTGGCTTTGGCCTTTCCAGGCAAATACCCCGATACCGGCAGCAGCAATAGCTGCAGCGGCATGATCCTGTGTGGAGAAAATATTACAACTGCTCCATTTTACTTCCGCCCCCAATGCCACCAGGGTTTCAATTAATACAGCGGTTTGAATGGTCATGTGCAGGCAACCGGCTATCCGTGCGCCTTTCAATGGCTGGCTGCCCTGGTATTCTTTCCGGATCGCCATCAGGCCCGGCATTTCCGCTTCAGCCAGCATAATTTCTTTGCGGCCCCATTCCGCCAGGCTTATATCTTTTACTTTATACGGGAGTTTAAAATCAATTTTGGATGCAATGGTATCAGGCATAAATAAAATTTTTGCAAAAGTAAGCGGAATGCCTGGCATAAGCAAGACCAGGCCTTTGTTTAGGTTAAATTTAAGAAAGCCTATAATAGGCATTAAACAGGTGATTGCATTCCTTATGAATAAAGTTGGAACAGAAGCAAAGCATGTCTTTAATTTTAATTATCTTTCCTTTTGATAAATCATTCATCACCAAAGAATTGAAAAATGAAAAAATTAATCTTTGTTTTTAGCCTGTTTTGTTGTTCAGGCCTGTATGCCCAGACAGATACCCTGCTCATTGAGCAATATTGTGAAGTGGTAGCCACCCAGCGTTTTTTGAGTAATAAAGTAACCATTGATGTGGATTATGGAGATCCCCGGGGATTATTCCAAACAAACCGGGTGAAAGATGAAAGTGGCAATTTGAAAAAATTCAATACCATTATTGATGCCCTGAATTATTTGGGTAAAAACGGCTGTCGCCTGGTCAATGCTTTTCCCATAACCTATGCGACCAATAATAGCGTGGATAATACAACGTATCATTATGTCTTCAAAAGATATTATCCAAAGTCGGTAGCAGACCAGCCATAAGCATCTTTTACTTTGTGGATAATGCAACCGGCAAAGAATTTTTTTTCTGGTGGGTCCACGGAAAAGATAAATCCCGGATTTATCTTTTCTTTACAATCATTGTGGTTATTTTGCCATCTTGCGGCCGTTCATGAATGCTCAACGACAAAAGATTATTTTTTTATTCCTGGTATTGCTATATCCTGTTTTCTTATGGGCGCAGGATACAAGAGAAGCTGTGCCCACACAGAACCCGGCTTCCCAAATAACCTTTGACAGCCAGGGCCGCCCCATTCGCCGGCAAACACAGAAAGATTCACTGATACACCGCAATCCATTGGAAGATTCCATCACGATCAGTTTTCGGTATTTCGATTCCACGAGAAGCGAACACCTGGATTCGTCCATTACTGACTTTTATACCTGGTTTCCTTTTTCCTATAAGTACAAAGACCTGGGCAACCTGGGCAATGCAGCTCAATCACTGGTTTTTTCACCGAACATGCATACCGGTTGGGATGCCGGTTTTCATGCCTATGACCTGTATCGGTTTACCGTACAGGATACCCGTTTTTTTTATACCACCCGGCCTTATGCTGAATTGGGGTATATGCTGGGTAGTAAAGGAGAGCAGATGATTAATGTACTCTTTACAAAAAATAATAAGCAAAATTTTAATTACACATTTCAATACCGTTTTATCAATTCCCCCGGGTCATACAAAAATCAAAACAGCAGCCACAATAATATTCGCATCAATGCCAATTACCAGAGCCGGAACAGGCGCTATGGCAATTATTTTATTTTTATCAATAATAAATTACGTGCTTCTGATAATGGCGGCCTGCAGGATGAAAGCCGGCTGGATAGTTTATCGCTCAATGATCCGTTTGAATTGTTTACCCGCCTGGGAAATAATGCACAATCAAGCCGCGACTTTTTTTCCACAAAAATCACCACCGGAACAGCATACGATGAAAGCCTTTTCCTGTTTCGCCAGTATTATGATTTCGGGCAAAAGGATTCCCTCGTAATTGATTCCACTACGTACCGGCTTTTTTACCCGCGTCTCCGCCTGCAGCATACGATCAGTTACCAGGCACAAAAATTTATTTTCAATGATATCAACCCGGTTGATTCCAATTATCTCCGGTATTTTAATTATCTCGTGAGTACACCGGTATTGCATTTCCAGGATAACTGGAAAAATCTGGTCAATGATTTCAGCGTCATTACGTACCCGCAAAAAAATAATTTCAACCAGTTTTTAAAATTAGGCATTACGCATGAATGGATCCGGGGTGGGGGAGAAAATGTACCGGAAGTACAATATCAAAATTTTATAGCGAATGTGGAATACCGGAACCGGACAAAAAATCAATTATGGGATTTGATCGTTCGGGGAAAATTATATGCAGCCGGTCCTTATGCCGGGGACTATGATGCATACCTGGCTTTGCAAAAAATGCTGGGCAACAATAAAGCATTTTTCCAGGCTGGCGTGCAAAATGTAAACAGTTCTCCCGCAGTTGTTTTTGATAATACCATCAGCGATTTCCCGGTGATAGCGGCAAATTTCAGGAATCAAAACAATACCCGCATTTTTGCTAACCTCCATTTCAATAAATTGCAATTAGAAGTAAAAGGGGATTATTTTATACTGGGAAATTATATTTATTTCAACCAGTTTTATGAAGCCACTCAAACAGCCACGTTGCTGAATGTATTGCATGTGGCCGCCAGTAAAAAATTCCAACTCGCCCGGCATTGGTTTTGGTATTCCGAATGGCATGTACAACAAACAACAGCCAATGCCCCATTGCATATCCCCTTGGTATTTACAAGAAACCGCTTTGCATTTGAAGGGAATTTTTTCAGGAACCTGTATTTATCCACCGGTATGGAACTCATCTACAACACGCCTTATAAAGCCGATACATATTCGCCGCTGAATGGCCATTTTGTATGGCAGGATACCGCCACGATTTCGAACAGGCCGGTCATCAATCTATACCTCGGAATGCGCATCAAGAGTTTTAAAGGCTTTATCCGGCTGGAAAACCTCCAGGCGATTGATGTGGAAAATACACTGAGTTTTACCAAAGTGAATTTTTCTGCACCCCATTATGCACAGCGGGGATTATGGCTCCGCGTGGGAATCTGGTGGAATTTTGTAAACTAAGAAAATTTTAGCATTTCCCGGTTGATGGGTCTTCTTTAATTACCTACTTTAGCATCATTCAAAAAAAAATTAAGTATGAAAAAATATCTTTTGCTCTCCATTGCATTTTGCGGGTTTGCTTTCATAGCATCTGCCCAATCGAAAACAGATACCCTGCTGGTGTTGGGGAATTGTGGTATGTGTAAAAACAATATCGAAACTGCCGCCACGAAAGCCGGCGCTACAAAAGCAGAATGGAATAAAGAAACAAAAATCCTGGTGGTAAGTTATGACCTGGAAAAAACGACCAACCTGGCAATACAAAAAAGCATTGCGGCAGCCGGTTATGACACACCATCTGTGAAAGCGACAGATGCTGATTATTTCAAATTGGAAAAATGTTGCCAGTATGATCGCAACCCAACGAAAAAACAGGAATAACTCATTCAATTGTTAATCATAGAAAGGTTGTCTTATTCAAAGGAGACAACCTTTTTTTAGTATTACTTTCCTGGTTGGGAAATATAAGTAGAAAATATAAAATATTTCTCAACAGTCATTTAGGGCTATTTCAATAGGTGCCCGGTGTTTTCATCTTCACACTTCATGCCGCAAATTTCTTCACATCATTTTTCCGAGGCCGGTGAAAGTACATGGATGAACGATGAAATAGCATTCCTCTTTTTTTAAAGCCGCTTTTGTTTTTCTCTAAAGATTCGTATCTTTCAGTATTCTTTTTAAAAAATAAACTTGCCTATGCAAAAAATATTTTACACCTCTGCTTCGCTGACTATAGCGCTATTTGTTCTACCTATGGCCAGGAATAAACCGGCCGAAGCCAGGTCGTCATCGGCTGAAATGCCCGCTATCACTGCATTTGCGGGGGGGGGTAAACAATTCCTTACACAACCATTTTAAAAACCGCAGTTGTCGTTTGCCACTAAGTTTAATAAATAATAAGGCAGATCTATATATAGCTTCCCGGAGTTGTTTTTTCTTTCAATCCATTTTAAATGGAACCGCCGGATCATTGGCCGGAACACAAAAATTTGTGGACTGCGAGGATTACCGTCATAGCAGTGGCTCCTGTGCTACGGCTGCAGATAACAATAATTGCAATGCCAATGATAATTGTAATGACTCGCTGTAAAATAATTATAATAAATTTTGAATAACCATAAAAATTATAAAGATGAAAAATTTAATTAAAACATGTATGCTGCTACTTACCAGCTTATCCTGTTCATTGCTTCAAGCCCAGGTAGGTTATTTAGATCCCACATTTGGAGACAACGGGATTGTTGTACAAAAACGTTTAGGTATTACGGAAGGCTTAGCGTTATTGCCCGATGGTAAAATTCTTGTTTGTGGTGGTGCCGGGCCGGATTATTATATGGATCGGTTTAATAGTGATGGAAGTAATGATTTGACCTTTGGTGTCAATGGCCGGGTAGAATTGAATGTGGAAAATAAAGAAGCGCATTGTAAAGATATAGCTGTGCAACCGGACGGGAAAATTATTTTAGTTGGATCCATCTTTAAAAATGCGATAGATTTTGATATCGGTATTGTACGCTGTAAACAGGATGGCAGTTTAGACAGTAGTTTTGGCCTCAATGGCCTGGTACGGGTTGATTTAATGACGTATGATTATGGCAATAGTGTTGTTCTTCAACCGGATGGAAAGATACTTGTTACAGGCACATCAGGTAATAGCATATATAAATGGGATTTATTTGTTATCCGTGTAAATTCAGATGGAAGCCTCGATTCTGCGTTTGCCGGAACCGGAATTATTCAGCAACATTTTCAAGTACGAATAGAAGTATCATCGATAATACTACAATCCGATAATAAAATATTAATGGGAGGTACATATAGTATGATGGGAGGTCATCCGGAATTTATGGTGGAACGTTTTTACCCGGATGGTACTGTGGACAGTAATTTTGGTGAGAATGGCATAGCCAAATTTAAATTTGGAGAGGGGCAAATAGCCGGATGGTTAAATCAGCTAACTGATATAGCACTTCAATCGGACGGAAAAATAGTTTGTGCAGGCCAGGCAGGATATGATTTGCCAAGTATGGCTATTTGCCGTTTTAATGCTGATGGCAATGTGGATGTTGAGTTTGGAAATGGTGGTGGTATTTATTATGAATATTATGGACATTGGTCAGAATTATTTTCTGTACTCGTTCAGACAGACGGGAAAATTTTAGCTACAGGTGGAGCTTTTGTTCAAGGGGGTCCATTACTATTGTTGCGTTTTGATACGGATGGCAGTTTGGATTCGAGCTTTGCTACAGGTGGAATACAAGCAACATATTATGGAGAAAATGCCTATGGAGATGAAGTAAGCTTATTACCCGATCAAAAGATTTTAGTCGCTGGAGGTGCAGATGAAGGTTATATCCTGCTTGCCCGTTACAACGGCGATAATATTCTCGCCACGCATTTCAAGAATGTAAAAGCGGTACAGGATAAAACAGGTGTAACGATTAGTTGGGAAACCCTCAACGAGAGCGGCACGAAGAGTTATAGTATAGAGCGCAGCAGCAATGCCACGGAATTTGCAAGCATAGCCACCGTTCCGGCCAAGGGTGGCTCGGAAAATAAGTATAGCTATACCGATCAGCATCCATTGCAAGGCATTGCTTATTACCGCATCAAAGAAAATGCCCTGAATGGCACCGCCACTTACAGCAATACACTGAAAATAATTTTTGAAAGTAATAAAGTTTCTCTCTATCCCAACCCGGCAAAGAATACACTTACCATTACCGGCTTAAATAAAGTATATACCGCCACCATCCGCATCACGGATATACATGGTAGAGAAATACTACAACAAAAAACCAACAACAACAGTGAACTTACATTGACCATTCGTGCCCTTGCACAAGGCAGTTATTTTGTGTTGATAGAGCAAAATGGGAAAGTAGATAAACTGCGGTTTATTAAAGAGTAGAAGACATAAATAAATTTCAGCAATGCAGGTATTTGAAAAGATGCCTGCATTTTTTTTGATTTACTTTTTTGTTTTGCTAATAAAAACAATATTTAAAAACAGGGACATAAAAAAACAGTCCCGGGAAATAGGACTGTTTTTTTTTTCTAAAAACTATTTACCAGATTTTTGCTCTTTCATTTTCCGGCCTGTACATTTTATCTCCGGGTTTTACATCAAACGCTTTGTACCAGGCATCCATATTGGAAACAGGGATATTGCAGCGAGCCATGCCCGGGCTATGCGGATCCACCATTAAAAGCTGGGCTGCAAACTCCGGCAAAATATTTGCCCGCCATACCTGCGCCCAACTCAGGAAAAACCGCTGATCAGGCGTAAAACCGTCTATTTTTTTATTGGCTTGGCCTTCCGGTGTTTTTTTAAATGCTTCATATGCAATACTCAAGCCACCGAGGTCAGCCAGGTTTTCACCCAATGTTAATTTTCCATTTACATGTAAACTATCATTTACAATAAACGCATCATACTGTTTCACCACCTGGTCAGCACGCTCTGTAAATTTTTCCGCATCAGTGGCAGTCCACCATTCTTTCAGGTTGCCGTCAGCAGCATATTGCCGGCCTTCGTCATCAAAGCCATGTGTCAGTTCATGGCCGATCACTGCGGCAATACCTCCATAATTCACCGCATCATCAGCTCCAAAATCAAAGAAAGGAAACTGGAGGATACCGGCAGGAAAAGCTATCTCGTTATTGGCCGGATTATAATAGGCATTAATGGTTGGCGGTGTCATGCCCCATTCGGTTTTATCCACCGGTTTGCCCATGTGATTGACCATTTTATTGTATTCAAATTCCCGGATACTACGCAGGTTGCCGATGAAATCATTTTTGGAAATAACCACGCCGGGATACGTTTCCCATTTATCCGGGAAGCCGATTTTATTAACGATTGCACTGAGTTTTTCCAATGCTTTTTGTTTTGTACTGTCACTCATCCAGTCGAGGCGTTTAATCCTGTCGGCAAATGTGCTTTGTACATTTTTCACCAATGCCAGCATACGCTGCTTGGCTTCCGGGGTAAAATATTTTTCTACATATAACTGGCCCAAGAGTTCGCCCAGCATATTATCGGTAAGTTGATTCATGCGCTGCCAGCGTGGAGTAATTTCTTTTTGCCCGGATAAGATTTTATTAAAAGCAAAACTGCGATTTACAAAATCATCACTGAGGAAACTGGCTGTGGATTTGATGATACCCCATTGAACATAGGCTTTCCAGGTATCGAGGGGAACGGCTGCAAATAAGGAAGCAACTGTTTGAAAAAATGACGGGTTATTGACAAGGACACTATCTGCCTGTGTTACTTTCATTTTTGCCATTAAGACTTTCCAGTCAAAGCCGGGAGTCAATTTGGTAAAATCAGCGATGGCATATTTGTTATAAGTCTTTTGCGGATCGCGCATTTCCACGCGGCTTTTTTGGGCAATGGCCAGGGCTGTTTCGAGGCCCAGGATATTCTGTGCTTTCTGCAGTGCGGTAGCTTCTCCATCACCCACCAGTTTAAACATATCGGCTACATATTTTACATATTCATCTCGAATCATCACACTGCGAGCATCGGTTTTCAAATAATAATCCCGGTCAGGCAGTGAAGTGCCCCCCTGGGAAAAACCGGGGATATAGGTGTTTACATCTTTATCATCCTGGCCCACATAAAAGCCAAACAATAAACCGCCCAGCCCGCGGGTACGATCTATGGCAATGGCATCCAGTACCTGGTCTTTAGTGGTAAATGCAGCCACTTGTGCCAGGGCCGATTGGATGGGGGTATAGCCCAGTTTATTGATAGTTACCGTATCCATTGCACTGGTATAAAAATCACCAACCCGCTGGTAAATGGAATTTTTTTCAGGATGTGCTGCGGCATTGGCAGTTAATACTTTTAATTTATCCAAGCTACTTAATCGCAGGACATCAAAGCTGCCCCAGCGTGTTTTGGATGCCGGCACCGGGTTGTTTTTCAGCCAGTTGCCATTGGCATATTCATAAAAATTATCACCGGGTTTCACGGTAAGGTCCATATTGGCCGGATCAATGTATTTGATGGTATTGGATCCTTTTTGGGACCAGGCCGGTAGGCTTACCACCAGGAATAACAGGGGTAACGCGTAACGAATGTTCTTAATCATGTGTACAAATTTTTGCAAAAGTACGAGAAATCAACCCGGTTAAGGAAGCATTGCAAAACAAGTTTTTTTAATGAATATTTGTATCCTCAGTTTTTTTCACCTACCTTCGCGCTCCAAATTTATTTCCCGTAAGGCCCAACAAGTTTCCCGTCTGTTCGGGAACGCCAGCAGGGAGTAATCTTAAAGAAGATTATCAATGCCAAAGGTTAAAACAAACTCCAGTGCCAAGAAGCGCTTTAAAGTAACAGGCTCCGGCAAGATCGCTTATCAAAAATCATTTAAGCGGCACATCCTTACCAAAAAATCCAAGAAACGTAAAAGAGCATTAAACAAACCCGGGATCGTGAGTGCACCGAACCGTGATTTTGTAATGCGTTTATTACGATTAAAGTAAAACCTATTCCATTCATCCCCGGGTTTTCCGGGACAAAAAAATAAATTATGCCTCGTTCTGTAAATGCGGTTGCTTCCAAAGCCCGCCGGAAAAAAGTGCTCAAAAATGCCAAAGGTTTTTATGGCAAACGGAAAAACGTTTATACCGTTGCCAAAAATATTGTAGAGAAAGGTCAGACCTATAGTTATGTAGGCCGTAAACTGAAAAAACGTGAATACCGCCAGTTATGGATTGCCCGTATCAATGCAGCGGTACGCCAGGAAGGCCTCAGCTATAGCCAGTTTATGAACAAACTGCATAAAGCAGGTAATGAACTCAACCGGAAGATCCTCGCTGACCTGGCCATGAATGAACCGGAAGCTTTTAAAGCCCTGATTGATTCCGTGAAATAGTGAATAAAAACTGTATTGAAAACCGGGTACATGGAACCCGGTTTTTTTTATGTGTGAAATGAGGCAAAAAACTATTTTTGCAAAAAAATTTTGACATCCTTCAAAGAAAACCACATCGGGATGAATAATTCCTACTCCGACCTTGTCCAACAGACATTTCATTTTCCCCAGGAAGGATTTGAACTGGGCGATAACGGATACCTCGAATTCAATGGGGTAAACCTTGAGTATATCATCAAAAAATACGGGACACCGTTAAAACTGAGTTACCTGCCCAAAATCGGGAGCCAGATTAAAAAGGCCAAAAAAATGTTCCAGGTGGCTATGAAGAAACATAAGTATGAAGGGAAATACGTGTACTGCTACTGTACCAAGAGTTCGCAGTTTTCGTATGTGGTGGAAGAAGCCCTGAAGCATGATATCAACCTGGAAACCTCGTATGCCTATGATATCGAAATCATCCAGGCTTTGTATCGGAAAAGGAAAATAACCAAGGATATTACGATTATCTGTAATGGCTATAAACAAAAAAATTATACCTCCCGTATTGCCCGGCTGATCAATACGGGATTTAAAAATGTCATCCCGATCCTCGACAACAAAGATGAATTGAATGCCTATAAACGAAGCGTTCGCCAGCCATTTAAACTGGGTATCCGGGTGGCAGCCGAAGAAGAACCCTCTTTCCCTTTTTATACGTCGCGCCTGGGTATCCGGCCACGTGATATCCTGGAATTTTATGTGGATCATATTGAAGGATATGAACATAAATTCCAGCTAAAGATGCTGCATATTTTTCTTAACAAAGGGATCAAGGATGATATCTATTATTGGAGTGAATTGAATAAAATTATCAACCTTTATTGCCAATTAAAAAAGATTTGCCCCGAGCTGGATTCAATTAATATCGGTGGTGGTTTTCCCATCAAACATTCCCTGGGCTTTGAATACGATTACCAGTTCATGATTAATGAAATTGTGGGTAACATTAAAAAAGTCTGCAAAAAAGCCCGGGTTCCTATGCCAAATATTTATACAGAATTTGGCAGTTATACAGTAGGAGAGAGTATGGCCCATATTTACAGTATCATGGGAAAGAAAACACAAAATGACCGGGAGACCTGGTATATGATTGACTCCTCTTTTATTACCACGCTACCGGATACCTGGGGTATCGGAGAAAAATTTCTGCTCTTGCCCATCAATAAATGGGATAACGAATATCAAAAAGTTGTCCTCGGGGGCATCACCTGTGACAGCCATGATTATTATGATTCAGAGGAACATATCAATGAAGTTTTCCTGCCTAAATTAAAAAGCGCCAGGGACCAGGATGAAAATAAAAAAGAAGAAAAATTGTATGTTGGTTTTTTCCATACCGGGGCCTACCAGGACCAGATCAGTGGATATGGGGGGATTAAGCATTGCCTTATTCCATCACCCAAGCATGTGATTATTGAATATGATAAAAACGGGAAACTGGTGGACTGGTTAAATTCTCGGGAACAATCGGCGCAAAGTATGTTGAAGATCCTCGGTTACAAATAAGCATTATACATTGAAGCGGAAGTGCATGATATCCCCATCTTCCACTACATAATCTTTTCCCTGGACAGCTAATTTACCGGCTTCGCGGCAGGCTGCTTCGGATTGGTATTTTACAAAATCTTCGTACTTGATCACTTCGGCACGGATAAAACCTTTTTCAAAATCAGTATGAATTACGCCGGCTGCCTGTGGTGCCAGCATACCTTTGGATATAGTCCAGGCGCGAACTTCCTGCACACCGGCCGTAAAATAGGTAGCCAGGTTTAAAATTTTATAGGTGGATTTAATTAAACGTGCCACACCACTTTCCTGCAAGCCCATATCTTCAAGGAATAACTGCCTGTCTTCATAGCTATCCATTTGTGCAATCTCACTTTCAATGGCGGCGCTGATAAATAATATTTCAGCTTTTTCTTTTTCAATGGATGCTTGTAAAGCAGCTGTATGGGCATTGCCGGATACAACAGATTTTTCATCCACATTGCATACATAAATCACCGGCTTGGAAGTCAGTAGAAAAAGATCGGCCATAAATTTTTCCCGGTCTTCCCGGCTCATCTCAAAGGACCGGGCATTTTCTCCTTTCTCAATATGTTTTTTCAGGGCGGTTAAAAAAGCCAGGCTTTCGGCCGCTTCTTTATCATTGCGTGCCATCTTTTCATTTTTGGAAATTTTCTTTTCCAGTGTTTCCAGGTCTTTTAATTGCAGTTCCGTATCAATGATTTCTTTATCCCGTACCGGGTTGATACTGCCATCAACATGAATTACATTTTCATCTTCAAAACAACGGATGACATGGATGATGGCATCTGTGGCACGAATATTTCCAAGGAACTGGTTGCCGAGGCCTTCACCCTTACTGGCTCCTTTTACCAGGCCGGCGATATCAACGATCTCCACGGTAGTGGGGACAACACGCTGGGGAATAACTAATTTTTCCAACACAATCAGGCGTTCATCGGGCACAGTAATGACACCTACATTGGGTTCGATGGTACAAAAGGGAAAATTGGCAGCCTGCGCTTTGGCATTGCTCAGGGCATTGAATAAAGTTGATTTTCCTACATTGGGTAAGCCCACAATTCCTGCTTGTAAAGCCATTTCTGTGTTTTTTGCTTTTTTATAAAGTTTGTTTTGCCCGGGTATTTTTTCAAAACGGCAAGATTACAGCCATTCACGCAAACAACCAACTCTTTTGCCGCTTAGATTCAGGAGAATTTGGTTTAGTAGTTGTTATAAAATCAAATAAGGAAACTGATGGTTACTACTATAGTAATCTATAAATTTGCAGCAATTATTCCTCATTTTAAACAGTTTAATTGTAAAAAAATTTATGGCCGCAAAAACAGACCAGTTTCAGTCCCCTGATTATTATTTACTGGATGAATTATTAACAGAAGAACATAAACTTATTCGTGAATCCATTCGCAATTATGTAAAGAAAGAAATTTCGCCCATTATTGAAGACTATGCACAAAAGGCTGAATTCCCACAACAAATCGTAAAACAGTTAGGTGATCTCGGTTGTTTTGGCCCTACCGTCCCGGTAGAATATGGTGGTGGTGGATTAGATTATATAAGCTATGGCCTGATGATGCAGGAATTGGAAAGAGGGGATAGTGGGGTGCGTTCCACTGCAAGCGTACAAGGCTCATTGGTAATGTTTCCGATTTTTGCTTATGGATCAGAAGAACAGAAAAAGAAATATTTACCCAAACTCGCCAGTGGGGAATGGCTGGGATGTTTTGGCCTGACAGAACCTGATCATGGAAGTAACCCGGGGGGTATGATCTCACATTTTGAAGATAAAGGCGATCATGTGCTTTTAAATGGTGCAAAAATGTGGATTAGTAATGCCCCTTTTGCACAGGTAGCCGTAGTTTGGGCCAAGAATGAAGAAGGCATCATTCAAGGCCTTATTGTGGAGCGGGGTATGGAAGGCTTTACTACACCTACCACACATGGTAAATGGAGTTTGCGGGCCAGCGCTACGGGAGAATTAGTTTTTCATGATGTAAAAGTGCCAAAGGAAAATATTTTACCTAATATCAAAGGATTAAAAGGCCCCTTGAGTTGCCTGACAAAAGCCCGGTATGGAATAGCCTGGGGAGCTTTAGGCGCAGCTATGGATTGTTATGATACAGCATTAACATATAGTAAGGAACGTATTCAGTTTGGTAAGCCTATTGCTGCTTTCCAGTTGCAACAGAAAAAACTGGCAGAGATGATTACGGAAATTACCAAAGCCCAATTACTGGTGTGGCGGCTTGGTGTTTTGATGAATGAAGGCCGTGCTACACCGCAACAAGTGAGTATGGCCAAAAGAAATAGTTGTGATGTGGCCGTACGCATTGCCCGTGAGGCCAGGCAAATGCTTGGCGGCATGGGCATTACCGGCGAATACAGTATCATGCGTCACATGATGAACCTGGAAAGTGTTGTTACGTATGAAGGAACGCATGATATACATTTGCTCATTACCGGTATGGATGTTACCGGGATCAATGCGTTTAATTAATTCGATAACAAAGCAGCAAATTTTTTATTTGAAAATGCAAACAAATATCTTTTTGCTGGGCATGTCCGGTGTGGGAAAAACATTTTGGGGGAAGCGTATTGCGCAGGACCTGCATATGGATTTTTACGACCTGGATGAAGTGATTGAAGAAAGAGAAGGAAAAAAAATTCTGCAAATCTTCCTGGATAAGGGGGAAAGATATTTCCGCGAAAAAGAGTCAGAAGTATTAAAGTCTTTTTCAAATGAACAGGGTGTCGTACTGGCTACCGGTGGTGGAACACCTTGTTATTTTGATAATTTACATTGGTTAAAACAACACGGTTTAACTATTTGGTTGGATGAACCTGTAGAAAAGCTGGCAGATCGCTTGTTATCGGAAAGTGATAACCGGCCACTTATCCGGGGCATGGAGACTCCGGAGTTATTATCTTTTCTTACTGTGAAACTTGAACAACGAAAATCTTGCTTTGCCCAATCGGCCCTTCATATTAAAAGCCCGGATAATCTCGAAAAAGATATTTTACAAAAATTGGAACATGTATAAACCCTTTTTACTTACCGCCGCTCTGTTAGCTGCTTTAGCTGTTGCATTGGGCGCATTTGGTGCACATGCTTTAAAAGAAAAAGTAAATGAACCTGTATTAACTATTTTTGAAACAGGGGTGCGTTACCAGTTTTATCATGTTTTTGCCTTATGCCTTGCCGGCATTTTATATGCTACTTTCCGTAATAATGCGATGCTTTGGAGTGGTCGTTTTTTTATGGCGGGTATAGTGTTCTTCTCCGGGTCACTCTATGCTCTTACCTATATTCTTTCCGCCGGAAAGGACAACCTGAAATGGATAGGCGCCATAACACCGATAGGAGGACTGTGCTTTATTGCCGGCTGGATTCTTATGGCTATCAGTGTGTATAAAAAATAAATCATAATTTTAACTGCTCTAAGTCAGTAGTAAATCCTTTTACCAAACAAATAAAATCAATTCGTATGCGAAAATTAATTACAGAATTCATTGGTACTTTTTTCCTGGTATTAACTGTTGGCCTGGCTGTATTAGGTGGTGGTGCCAATGCAGCTATCACGGCGCCCATAGCTATCGGCATGGTATTAATGGTGATGGTTTTTGCGGGTGGTCATATCTCCGGTGCACATTACAATCCGGCAGTAACATTAGGTATCCTGGTTCGCGGGAAAATCAGTTTGGGTGATGCCATCGGTTATTGGGTAGTGCAATTTTTAGGTTCAGCCGTTGCTGCTTATGTTGCCATGTTTTTATTAGGTGATAAAGTACCTGCAGATGCAGCTGCTATGGCAAGTTCCACCAATGGGTTAATTGGTGAATTTCTTGGCACTTTTGCATTGGTTTTTGTTGTGCTGAATACCGCCACTGCAAAAGGTACGCAGGGAAATAGTTTTTATGGCCTGGCCATTGGTCTCACCGTTACGGCTATGGCATATGCTTTGGGTGGATTTTCCGGTGGCGCATTCAATCCGGGTGTGGCATTGGGAATATTACTGATGCATATGGCAAATTGGAGTGATTTGTGGGTGTACCTCGTAGGCTGTTTTGGCGGAGGCCTGGTTGCCGCATTTGTATTTCTCAGTTGCAATAAAGATGATAAATAAAATTATTATCCCACAGGAAAAAACAGGCATATATCCATGCCTGTTTTTTTTTACCAGGCCAATGCACTGGCGCCGAGGATAGCGGCATCTGATTGCTTCAGGCGGCTATATATCAGTTGTACTTTATTTTGAAAAACGGGGATCAGGTTTTTTTCCATACTGGCTTTCGTTGGATTCAGCAATAAATCGCCGGCTTCACATAAACCACCGAAGAGGAAGATCGCTTCGGGGGAAGAAAACATGACGGCATTGGCCAGGGCGATTCCTAAGATTTCCCCGGTAATTTTAAATACATCATTTGACAAGGCATCATTCTGCATAGCATATTCATAAATGAGTTTGCTATTGATCTCTTCTGCAGCATGGGAATGTAAGGGGCTGTCTTTATATTTTTCTTGTTCCATTAATTCAAGAGCGGTAAGGCGTACACCGGTTGCGGATGCATAGGCTTCCAGCGGGCCATACATTCCCGTGGCCCAATGCCGGCGGCCACCGGGTAAAACCGTTACATGGCCCAGTTCCCCGGCAAATCCATCATGGCCATAAATCACCTGACCATTGGATACAATACCACTACCTACACCGGTACCCAATGTAATCATGATAAAATCTTTCATGTTTTTAGCATCGCCATAAATCATTTCCCCCATTGCGGCTGCGTTGGCATCATTTGTTAAACGGGCCGGCAGCTTAAATTTTTTTTCCATCAATGCTGCAAAAGGGATGATTCCTTTTTGCCATACCAGGTTGGGGGCATATTCAATAGTGCCTTTATAGAAATTTCCATTAGGAGCGCCGATGCCGATACCGGCAAAAAAGGTGGATCCGCCGGCTTCTTCAATGGCCGGTTGAATGGCTTCAAAAAGATAATCAATATATTTTTCTACGGAATCATATTTTGTCGTAGAGACGGTTTGCCTGTTTATTATTTTTCCATTGCGGTCAACAATCCCCATCACGGTATTGGTTCCGCCGATGTCAATGCCGATCACCAATTGTTTTTCTGCTTGCATAGTTTGTTTTTATTTCTATTATAGGAAAGAGTCTATCGAAAAAAGTTTCTTTTGGTGCAAGTTCTGTAAATTTGAATGAATATTTTTCTGATATGTTTGAATAAAAGTTAAATTGCTTTAAAGTTATTAAGATTCATGGAAATAATTCATTTCAGCGCGGAATGCTACCCGGTAGCAAAGGTAGGAGGACTGGGTGATGTAGTCGGCGCATTACCAAAATATCAATGCAAAGCCGGCCACTATGCTAAAGTAGTCATGCCACTTTATATCATGCCATTTTTACCCAAACATGAATGGGTGGAAGATTTTATTGGCCATACCAATATTGGTGACCGCTGGTTTGATTATAAAATCTTTAAAGAGACTGAATCTTCCCTGGGCTTCGATTTATACCTTGTCGATATTACGGGTTTATTGGATCGTGAAAAAGTGTATGGCTATGCCGATGATACAGAACGCTTCACCGCATTCCAGGTTGCCGCATTGGACTGGATAAACCATTGGGAGCATCAGCCTGATATATTGCATTGCCATGATCATCATACCGCACTTATTCCATTCATGATAAAATATTGTTACCGCTTTGAAAAACTTGCGCATATTCCCACTGTATTTACGATCCATAATGCACAGTACCAGGGTTGGATGGGATGGGACCAAAGTTATTTCCTGCCTGAATGGGATACCTGGAAAAAAGGTTTACTGGAATGGAATGGTTTGGTAAATCCTATGGCTGCTGCCATTAAGAATGCATGGCGGGTCACAACAGTTAGCGAAAGTTATTTACAGGAATTATCATACAATTCCAATGGCCTGGAACATTTATTTGACATGGAAAAAAATAAATGTGTTGGTATTTTAAACGGGATTGATAATGAAGTGTGGGACCCGGCTAAAGATGCTTACCTGGATATCCATTTCTCTAAAAAAACAGTGCATACCGGTAAGCAAAAGAATAAAGAAGATTTATGTAAAGAATACAATTTAGATCCGGCAAAGCCTTTGTTTATTTTTATTGGCCGCCTGGTTGCGGAAAAAGCAGCAGATGTGTTACCAGATACCATTTTATCGGTAATGTATCGCCATCCCGGAGAAGCCAATTTCCTGGTCCTGGGTAGTGGCAATGACCTGGTGGAACAACAGCTTACCAAACTGGCTGCACATTACCCGGAAAATATACGTGCAGTCATCGGATATAAGGAGCAGCTAAGTCATCGCATGTATGCGGCTGCCGATTTTTTACTTATGCCAAGCCGGGTGGAACCTTGCGGGCTCAATCAAATGTATGCCATGCGATATGGTACTGTGCCCATGGTGCGCAATACCGGCGGGCTTCGCGATACAGTAAAAGATATGGGTGATGAGGATGGCTGGGGCATCGTGTTCAATCATGCCAGCGTGGAAGATATCAATCATGCGATTGACCGGGCTTTGGAGGTGTATGCAAATGATCCGGCATTGATACAAAAAATGCGGGAAAAAATGGTACGCCTGGATCATAGCTGGGAACATGCCATTCAGCAGTATATGGAAGTATATGAAAGTATTATCGGTATAGAATAATTTTATTTATTTTTTA
The DNA here is from genome assembly GCA_039811225.1 of Parafilimonas sp. GTDB lineage: Bacteria > Bacteroidota > Bacteroidia > Chitinophagales > Chitinophagaceae > JAFDXJ01. The sequence goes on along the minus strand of JBDHYG010000004.1, from coordinate 19,588 downwards.
AAATCTCCTATATGTACAGTTTATCCAATTCAGTAGTGGCCATCATCCTCGGTGGTGGAGCCGGTTCCCGCTTGTATCCCCTGACTGCCAGCCGGTCCAAACCGGCCGTACCTATTGCCGGGAAATACAGGTTGGTAGATATTCCTATAAGTAATTGCATTAATGCGAATATCAGCCGGATGTATGTATTGACACAGTATAATTCGGCATCACTGAATAAACATATCAAAAACACGTATCATTTCAGCGCTTTCAGTACAGGCTTTGTTGATATCCTCGCTGCGGAACAAACACCAGACAACCAGGGCTGGTTCCAGGGAACGGCTGATGCTGTACGCCAATCTATGCGCCATATCAACAACAATGAATATGATTATTTATTGGTATTGAGTGGAGATCAGTTGTACCAGATGGATTTTATCGATATGATAAAAAACCACCGGGAATTGAAAGCCGATATCACCATTGCCACTATTCCGGTACATGAAGGAGATGCCCCGGAACTGGGAATTATCAAATCGAATGAAGAAAAGGTAATAACTTCTTTCATTGAGAAACCGGCACCTCATTTATTGGGCGATTGGGAAAGTGATACCGGGGAAGAAATGAAAGGCATAGGAAAAAAACACCTTGCTTCCATGGGGATTTATATTTTCAATAAAGCAGTATTGGATAATTTATTGTACAAAGAATACCCGGTTGCAACAGATTTTGGAAAAGAAATTTTGCCCAATTCAATTAAGAATTATAAAGTGTGCAGTTATCAATATGAGGGCTACTGGACCGATATCGGAAACATCCATTCCTTTTTTGAAGCCAACCTGGAATTAACACAGGCCATACCGAGTTTCAACTTATTTGATAATATGAAACCGGTTTATACACGCCCCCGCATGTTGCCTCCCTGCAAAATAAGTGGGACACGATTTGAAAGGGCACTGATCGCCGAGGGCTGTATTTTGCATGCCGATAAAATTGAAAACAGTGTTATTGGTATTCGTTCCCGTATCGGAATCGGCAGTAAGATATCGAATAGTTATATTATGGGGAATGATTTTTATGAAACTTTTGATGAGTTTAAAACAAATCACCTGAATGGGATACCCCGTTTGGGAATTGGGGATCATTGTGATATCAGTAATACTATCATTGATAAAGATTGCCGGATTGGGGATCATGTGATCATTAAAGGGGGTAATCACCTGGCCAATACGGAGAATGAGTTGTATACCGTTAAAAATGGTATTGTAGTAGTTCGCAAAGAAACCGTATTACCGAATGGTTTTACTATAATCTGATCATAATAAGACCTGCCAGATATTTCGTTGCCCACCGCGTCTCCAATCTTTCATGGCTTTTTGCAATTGATCTTTCAGATCCTCGTAATTTACTTTCTGTCCTTTTTGCGGAGGCGTGATCTCGTCCGGCTTAATACCACTTACTTGTACTGAAGTAGCAAACCAGGTAGCATGCATTCGGGGAACAACCATTCCCAGGATCATCCCCGGCAAACCCTGGATCGATTCCGGCCCACCGGGTGGAATGATCTGATCAGTATAAAAAGCAATTATATAAATGGAATCCATTATAATGGTCTCTGCCCGGTGACATTGAAAACCCGCTATTTCGCGGAGTTCGGAAGTCATCTTCCATTGGATATTCCGTAAACTATCCTGCAAAAGAAACGTGTTTTCAAACACATTTTTCTGACTGATGGAGGTACCATTTTTTAAATCATCATATACGATATTATCATTTGCCGGTCCGGTAAACCAGTCGGGACCCCGCATGCCACCGGATTGTACCGTTTTGCCTGGCTTATATAATGTTTTGTCCGCATCAAAATATAAATCAAAATAGCTAACGTTATATGTGGGCATTGTCTTTCTGAAAGAAGCCATCCAATCATTCCCCCGGGAATTGTCTTCCATTACTTTTTGAATATTTACTTTCTTTTCAAATTCAATTTTGCCGGAAGAAATAAAAATTTCCTGTGCCTGGCAAAGGGTGGCTGGTAAAAGGAAAAGGAGAAAAAATATTTTTTGCATAAGATGTATTATTTAGTTGAAGAACCGGGTGTTTTAGAAATGTTCCAGACAAAGCTTAACAGGAAATACCGGTTCAGTGTCTGGTAATTTGTTTCCTGGATGACACTGCTGGTGATATAACGGTCATAGCCTTTATTCTGATCAAGGATATCAAATGCGCTGAACTTGATCAGGCCCTGATCATGTTTAAATATTTTTTTACCAATGTAGGCGTTCCATTGAATCACGTTGTTGTTCTTGGCAAATAAATCGGTCTTCTGGCGGAAACTGGCATCCACATCGGTATTGATTTCAAATTTCCAGGGGAGGGTAATATTCAGGCTGAGATGATGATCATGTGACCAGTAATGCGTTTTCACGGCAGTATTGATGGATGAATTGGACGCATTGTAATCAACATTCATGTAGTAGTTGAAATCGTATTTGTTTTCTTTTTCTTTATTAAAGCCAAAATTCAATCCATAATTCAGGTTGGTTGTTTGGTTTTTTAAGCTGTTGACCATATTGGTATTTTTACCGCCACCTACATCCAGGCCGGCATTGAAATTCATATCCCATTTCACCAGTTTCATATTGTAACTAATACCTGAAGAATAATTCATGGTGCCATCCATATTGATATATTGATTAAAGGTTTTCCCGGAAGATGGATCAATGGTAGAGGATGTTACGATCGCATTATCTGTAGTGGACATACTTGCCCGGAAGAAGAAGCCACGCTGGGTAAATACTTTATAAGAATTAATACGCAGGTTCATTGAATGCCTGAATGCCTGTTTCAAATACGGGTTACCCAAGGTGATGTACATGGGGTTGCTATTGTCCTGGATAGGCTGTATTTGTTGAATCGTAGGCTGTACCGTATTTCCATTATAAAATAAAGATATCCGTGCACTGCTGTTGAATTTATAATTCAGGTTGGCCCGGGGGAAAAAGTTGGTATAGTCGCGGCGAATTTCCTGGTGCAGGAATTCATCGGTTTGCACAAAATTGGAGCGGGCTACATCCGAACCGACAAAGAACTGTAATTTTTTATCATTATAATTAAAACCAAGACCGGCTGTATTGGTCAGCACATCAAAATTATAATGGTTACTAAAAGTGTCATTTAATAAAGAATATTTTCCTGAACCATCTTTATCATAAGATAGTAATTCGGAATTGCTGCTACTTTTTCGCAAAGCATAATTCAGGGAAAGCGCCACGTTAGAGGAGAGGGGCGTGGTATAAACCAGTTTTCCATTCAACATCGAATTTCGGGAATTGCTTATTTTCTTCTGATCGGTAATGCCCTGTTGGTAATTACCGGATTGTGTCAGGCTATCCACCAGCGAATACAGGTAACCATCCTGGCTGCTCGTAGTGTATTGTTCATCAAAATTAAAAGAGAGGGTACGGCCGGGTTTGGCAAATTTCTTACGAAATAAAATGGTGGAATTAATAGCATTATTATTACCCGTATAACTGCTATTGCGTGCAGTAGTGTTGGCAATATCACCGGCTTCATTAATGGTGCTGCTGTTATATTTACTAAAACCATTACTTGTTCCCGTATTTGCATTGGCAGTAATTTTCATGGAAGTGAGGCTGTCCATTTGCCAGTCAAAAGTAGCATTCAGGGCATGCCGGTCTTTACTGGTTATATTATTGCCTGTTTCACTGGTTGTAAAAAAATTTCCGGGTATAAGAGATTGAGATATGGAGGAACCACTGCCTTCGGTATTTATTTTATTGTACACATAACTTCCATATAAGGATTGATTCTCGCCATTAAATTTATTGGAATAATTAATGCCACCCGACCAACTCTTAGGTATTCCCTGGCCATAAAAATTATCACTGTTAAATTCATTAAATGACCCGATTGATACCATACCATTAAAGTCTCCCATCACTGCCATATCGCCACTACCATACTGACTACTTTCCTGCCAGCTTAAGCCCGTCTTGCCCGTGCTGCTCATAATGCCATAAAATGATAATTTCCGTTTTGCTTTAAAGCTGTTGAACATGGCATTGTTATTCCATTTATCATCCGGCCCGGCGCCCAATTCCAGTTTTCCAAAATAGCCCTTCTTTTTATCTTCCTTCAATGTCAGGTTAATGGTTTTTGTTCGTTCCCCATCATCAATACCGGTGAAAACTGCCTGGTCACTTTTTTTATCAAAGACCTGCACTTTATCAATCGCATCTGCCTGTAAATTTTGAGTAGCCACCGTAGGATCATTGCCAAAAAATTCTTCTCCATCTACCAGTACTTTTTTTACCGATTCCCCCATGGCAGTAATATTCCCGCTTTTATCCACCTGGATACCGGGTAGTTTTTTCAATAACTCTTCCACATTGGCGCCTTCACGTACTTTAAAACTATCGGCAGAAAATTCCGTGGTATCCCCTTTCAGGCGAATAGCACCCTGTTGTTTTACGATAACTTCTTCGAGCAAATGAGCCTTTGTGATAAGGCTTATATGTGGTAACTGCAGTACCTGGCCATCTGCCACATCAATTTCTTCCACATAATCAGCATAACGCGGGTAGGTAAAATATAAAAGGTATTTCCCGGCAGGGATATTTTTAAATAAAAAATTTCCCTTACTGTCGGTTCTTGTAAATTTGTACAGCACGGAATCTTTGCTACGCAGGAGCGAAACCGAAGTATTGGCCAAAGCCTCCCCAATAGTGGTATCTGAAGTGTTTCCCTGGATAGAGGCCGTTTGTGAAAAAGCAACGGTTGCAATAAATGTGACAAGGCAAAGAGATAGAAATTTTCGCATGGAATAGTTGGGATTCGAAAAGTTGAAATTTCCATAAAGATCAAGTAAGGGTACGTTAAGAGGTTCATAATATTACTTTAATGGTATCTTTAATGTATAAATGGTGAAAGGATGGGTAAAAAAAAGTCACAACCACCCGGCAACAAAAAAGCTAAGCCCGTAAACAAAAAGGCCAGGCCTTTGCATGCTGTTACGAAGGTGTGGGCCTATTCTTTATTTACGGAAGAAGATATTATCAATTTTAAAAATGGCCATCATTACCGGCTTTATGAATTTTTCGGAAACAAACAAATCACCGTACGTGAAACTGAAGGAACTTATTTTGCGGTGTGGGCACCGGCTGCTGTAAACGTTTTTGTGACCGGTAATTTTAATAACTGGGATAAGCATAGTCATCTCTTACATGTGCGGCCTGATAAATCGGGTATTTGGGAAGGGTTTGTTCCCGGCATCAAAGCAGGTGAAGCTTACAAATATCATATTATTGGCCTAAATAATGTGGAGTTGGATAAAGGTGATCCCTTTGCACATTTTTGGGAAAAGCCACCATACACATCTTCCATTACCTGGGGCACATATCATGAATGGAAGGATATGGAGTGGATGAAGAAAAGGAAACGCATAAATAATTTGGATGCCCCGATTTCCATTTATGAAATGCACCTGGCCAGTTGGATGCGGCCGGATAAAAATGATCCAGAACGGTATAATACCTACGCACAGATAACCGAAAAGCTGGTACCGTATTTATTAGAAATGGCCTTCACGCATGTAGAGTTCATGCCGGTAATGGAATATCCGTATGATGGCAGTTGGGGTTACCAGGGTATAGGCTATTTTGCTCCCACCAGCCGTTATGGCAATCCACAGGAGTTTGCGGAAATGATTGATACCCTGCACCAGGCAGGTATTGGTGTTATCCTGGATTGGGTACCCTCGCATTTTCCTTCCGATGCACATGGCCTGTTTATGTTTGACGGCTCCAAAGTATATGAATATGATGATCCTTTTAAGGGTTATCACCCGGACTGGACTAGTTATATTTTCAATTATGGCCGGGGTGAAGTAAAAAGTTTTCTGATCAGTAGTGCACGTTTTTGGTGTGATCGTTTTCATGTGGATGGTTTGCGCGTGGATGCCGTGAGTTCCATGTTGCGACTGGATTACAGCCGGAATGCCGGCCAATGGGAACCGAATATACATGGCGGCAATGGCAATCTTGAAGCTATTGCTTTTGTCAAAGACCTGAATGAAACCCTGTACCGCGATTTCTCCGATATCCAAACCATCGCCGAAGAATCTACCGACTGGCCCAAAATAAGTAAACCCACTTATGAAGACGGGATGGGCTTTGGCATGAAATGGATGATGGGCTGGATGCATGATACCCTGCGTTATTTTAAGCGTGATCCTATTTTCAGGCAATTTTACCAGGATGATCTTACGTTCAGCATGATGTATTTTTATGGAGAAAATTTCATGCTGCCTTTTTCACATGATGAAGTGGTGCATGGCAAAAGCCCGATGATTTATAAGATGCCGGGAAATGATTTTCAAAAATTTTCCAATCTCCGTTTGCTTTATGCCTATCATTTTACACACCCCGGAACCAAATTACTTTTTATGGGGGATGAATTTGGCGCAACGAAGGAATGGAATTATAAATCAGAATTGCCCTGGGAACTGCTTGATCACATGAGCCATGGTGGTTTGAAATATTGTGTTCGCCGGTTAAATGAATTGTACCGGGGGGAGCCGGCATTATATGAAAAACAATTTAAACAAGAGGGTTTTGAATGGATAGATATTTCCCGGCCCGAATCCTGTGTGATAGCGTATCGCCGCAAAGGCCGCAAACCGGAGCAGGATATTGTTATCATATTAAACCTGGGTGGCGAAGAGCATTTGAATTGGGAATTGGAAATTCGGGGAAAAGAAAAATGGACAGAAATCCTGAATACAGATTACAAAGAATTCTGGGGCTCGGGAAATTATTTAAATACACAAATAAAAATGAAACCTGTGATGCCGGTGGATGCTGCAGACGAACCGGTAGATAAAACACTTAAATCGACAGCGCGTAAAAAGAAAAAAAACAAAGCGCCGATAAATGACCTGTTTATAGTGTATGTAAACCTTCCGCCGCTAAGTGCAGTTATTTTGAAATGATTTGTTTACGCATCGGCAAGGATATCATGCAGGCGGCAAAGGATGGTATGGATGGAGCCATCTAATATTTTTTTGCGAAAAAAACCAGGAAAAGAATTATTCGTCCAGAGGAAAAAAGTAAGGTATTGCAACAGTTCTTCCAGGTTGGCTTTTTGTACAACCTGGTCCAGGGATACAAAATCCCGGTGTTCCTGCAGGAGTGTGGCATAATTGGTATCAGAAAAATTATAACTGCAAAAATCATTAAAGAACTGTTCGATTTTTTTATCCAGTAAATCGGTCTCTACAGGCAGCGAAAAGATAGTTTTGTAAGCCGCAATTTTTCTAAGGCCTTCCTGGTATCCTATGGTATGTTTTGACAACATTTATATTAAAGATAATGCCCTTTGTGACGCAGTCTTAAGACGTTACATATTTTATAATCATTTTAATGATAGGCTTAATTTTTCCTTAAATTCAATTATGTAATTTTGCTGTTTAAAAATTTCGTTATGGCTGTATTGCATAACCGGGTTTCCAATAAAGAACTGAAGGAAAAAATGCTACAGGAAAAAACACCGCGTAAAACATTTAGTTTTTACCGATATTTTCCCATTGAAGCACCGGCCGTTTTCCGCGATGATTTGTATAAGGCATTTAATGCATTGCAGGTCTTTGGCCGTATTTATGTAGCCCATGAAGGCATCAATGCACAGATCAGTGTACCCGAAAACCGATTGCCCGAATTTACCGGATACATACAACAGGTGCCGGGGCTGGAAGGGCTTCGTTTAAACCCGGCTATAGATGATGATGGTAAATCATTTTGGGTTTTGAAAATAAAAGTGAGAAAAAATATTGTTGCCGATGGTATTACAGATCCCAATTTTACCATGCAACGAAAAGGCGCCTATGTGGATGCCGCCACATTAAATGAATTGATGAATGATCCGCAGACCATCCTCGTGGATATGCGGAATCATTATGAATATGAAGTAGGCCATTTTCAACAGGCAATGGAAATTCCATCCGATACGTTCCGGGAGCAGTTGCCCATGGCGGCAGATATGCTTACCGGGCAGGAAGATAAAAATATCGTGATGTATTGTACTGGCGGTATCCGGTGTGAAAAAGCCAGTGCCTACATGTTGCATAAAGGCTTCCGGCATGTGTATCATTTGGATGGAGGCATAATTCAGTATGCCAAGCAGGTACGGGAACAACAACTGGAAAATAAATTTGTGGGAAAAAATTTTGTATTTGATAATCGGTTGGGGGAGCGGGTTTCGGGAGAAGTCATAGCACATTGCCATCAATGCGGGGCGCCTTGTGATACACATGTAAACTGCGCCAACAATGGTTGCCATCTTTTATTTATACAATGTGCCTCCTGTGCTGAAAAAATGAAAGGCTGTTGCTCTCCTGAATGCCGGGATATGCTGGACCTGCCCGATGAGCGCAGGAAGCAATTGCGGGCGGGCGTGGACAAAGGCCGGAATATTTTCAATAAAAGTAAACAACGACTCAGGCCAAAAATTAAACTCCTTTTTGAAAAGGATAAATAAATGTGTATTTCCTAAAAGGTGTTGCGCATCTAAAAGCGGAATTGGTTGTAATGTGCTTTGTGAAAAAGCAGGAGTGATGCTTTTTTTTAATGCAGGTATTTGAAAAGATGCCTGCATTTTTTTTTCCGTTTACTTTTTTGTTTTAATACAATAAAAAGTGTGGGATAAAATGTTATACTAAGTTATAAACCCACGAATGAAAGAAAATATTTTCCGGATACCGGTTATTGATTGAAAGTAACTAACATAACTTTTTTCATTACAAGATTCCCTGTTGCACTAAAGCCTGCATAATTGCCTGGTAACAGGCATCCTCACTTAATGGTTGCGGCTTGAAAGGCTCTCCTAATAAAGTTTCATAAAGTTCGATATATCTTTTCGAAATCTGTTCTACCCAGGCATCGCTCATGGCCGGTACCTGCTGGCCCTGCCGGCCCATGAAATTATTTTCGATCAACCATTCCCGCACAAATTCTTTACTAAGTTGTTTTTGCCGTACGCCTGCTTTTTGATTTTCATCAAAACCAGTAGCATAAAAATAGCGGGAGGAATCCGGCGTATGTATTTCATCCATCAGAAAAATTTCTTCCCCGATTGTACCAAACTCATATTTGGTGTCGGCGAGTATCAGGCCACGGGCTTTTGCCAGCTCTTTGCCTTTTTCAAATAAGGCGAATGCCATTTGGCTCAGTTTTTCCCATTCCTTTTTCGAAGCCAGGCCGCGTTCTATAATTTCATCCGGCGTAATGTCTTCATCATGGCCGGTCTCCGCTTTAGTGGAAGGTGTAATAATGGGTGTGGGAAAAAAATCATTTTCCCGCATACCATCAGGCATAGATGCGCCACATAATTGCCGCTGCCCGGATTGATAAGTTCGCCAGGCATGCCCGGTCAGGTTACCACGTACTACCATTTCAATTTTGAAAGGGATACATTTTTTTCCCAAAGCCACATTCGGGGCAGGTGTACTGATCAGCCAGTTTTTACAAATGCCTGCTGTGGCCTGCAACATATACGCGGCAATTTGATTCAGGGTCTGGCCTTTAAATGGAATAGGCCGGGGCAGAATGACATCAAAAGCGGAGATACGATCGCTGGCTATCATGACCAGCCAATTGCTATCAATGGTATATACATCCCGTACTTTGCCTTTATAAAAACCGGTTTGTTTTGGAAATAGGAATGGCTTCATGGCTCAAATTTATTTTAAAAAAAATTAGCTGCATATCAAAAAAAAAAATTAATCAACAAATTATCCGCATACCTGATTTTTTATTTTTTTAAGAAAAGATAAACTGTTATTATTGTCTTAAAATAAATCACTCCTTATGAGAAAATTTATCATTATGCAAAACATCGCCATGTTTTGTTGTTTATTGTTTTTATGTAATAGCAGTTTTGCCCAGCAAACAACCGTTTCGGGTACCATAAAAAATACCAGTACCAAAGAATCTTTGTCGGCTGTATCCGTCCTGATCAAAGGAACGGCTATTGGTGCTTATACGGATGATAAAGGGGCATTTAAGTTTACTACGAAAATGACACCTCCCTTTACCCTGGTCATAAGTTCTATTGGTTATACTGATAAAGAAGTGCAATACACCGGTAGTGCCCTCAGCATTGAACTGGAACCTTCTTATGCCCTGGGCCAGGAAATTGTAGTAGCTGCTTCCCGTTTGCCGGAGCGGATACTGGAATCACCGGTTTCGATAGAACGGGTTAATTCCACAAATATCCGTAATGCCCCGGGAGCGAATTATTATGATGCACTCGGCAATTTAAAAGGAGTGGATGTAACCACTTCGAGCTACACTTTTAAAACAGTGAGTACACGCGGCTTTAATGGTAGTGGTAACTTGCGTTTTAATCAATTGGTGGATGGAATGGACAATGCGGCACCGGCACTGAATTTTGCCGTAGGCAATGTGATTGGTATTACCGAATTGGATGTGGACAATATGGAATTACTGTCCGGCGCCTCATCAGCCTTATATGGTTCCGGCGGTATGAATGGTACTTTACTCATCACCAGTAAAGATCCGTTTAAGTACCAGGGCCTGAGTATTTTGATTAAGCAAGGCGCCATGCATTTCGGTGATTACCGGAATAAGGTAACACCGTTTTATGATTGGAGCCTGCGCTGGGGTAAAAAAATCTCCGACAATTTTGCATTTAAGTTTGGGGCATCTTTCACAAAAGCAGATGACTGGCAGGCAAATGACACTACCGATCTCCTGCGGAATAATGTGTTAAGCCAGATCAAGCCGGGTGATCGCGTTTCTGATCCGAATTATGATGGAGTGAATGTATATGGTGATGAAGCCAGTGCCAGTATGCAGAATGTAGCGTTGGCCGGTATTTTTGGCCCTTCCAATACCACCCTGGCATCCGTTATTCAAATGTTGACTATCAGCCTGGGACGGCCACCCACACAGGCAGAGATTATCGGCTTTTATGCCCAACATCCTGAATATGGTGTGTTGAATACATTGGGCCTGGGTATTGCCAATAATGTTTTTGGTGGTCAATTAGTAAGCCGTACCGGCTATGCAGAAAAAGCCATGACGGATTATAATTCATTTAACCTGAAATTCACAGGTGGTATTTATTTCAAATTATCACCTGCCGTGGAAGGTTCACTCACCGGCAACTGGGGTAGTGGTAATACGGTATATACCGGTGCAGACCGCTATACATTAAAGAATTTCAAAATTGGCCAATATAAATTAGAGTTTAAATCAAAAGACTGGTTCTTACGGGCATATACCACGCAGGAAAATTCTGGTGACTCCTATGCAACAACATTAGCTGCATTGGGTATCAATAATGCCTGGAAAGATAATGGTACCTGGTTTGGTGAATATACAGCCAATTATGCCGGCGCCATTGCATTGGGTTATCCCTCAGCTGCAGCCCATGCCGCAGCTCGCAGTGCCGCAGATTATGGCCGCTATATGCCCGGAAGCCCTGAATTTAATGCCGCTTTGAATAAAGTGGTGAATACGGCGATCAGTGATTCTACCGGTGCGCAGTTTGCTGATAAATCAAGTTTGTATCAATTGGAAGGCCAGTGGAATTTATCCCGCTATGTCAAAGTAATTGATGTATTGATCGGGTCCAGTTTTCGGTTTTATAATATTAATTCCAAGGGCACCATTTTTGCCGATACAGCCGGTGCGATCCATATCAATGAGTTTGGCGCATACCTGCAATTGCAAAAAGAATTGTTCAATGAAGTGTTGAAATTATCTGCTTCCGGCAGGCTGGATAAGCAGACCAATTATAAGGCGAATTTCACACCACGGGTAACGGCTTCCATCAAAGTGGCCAAAGACAATTTCTTCCGCTTGTCTTATCAGCAGGCATATCGTTTTCCATCTTTGCAGGATCAGTATATCAACTTAACTACACCAGGCACAAAATTAATAGGTGGTGTACAGGATTTTGCTACGTATTACAATTTTGCCAACAACCCGGTATATACGGCCACCAGTGTGGTAGATTTCCGGAATTCCGTAGCGGCCGGAACACCGAACCCGGGGCTCCTGGTAAAAGCGGATTTTGTAAATGTGCAACCGGAAAAAATGGAATCGTATGAGATCGGGTACCGCGGCATTATCAATAAGCAATTATTAATTGATGCCTATTATTATTTCAGCCGGTATGATAATTTTATTATGCGTTCAGCGGTAGCCCGTGGTATCAGCAATGATCCCCTTACTTCTATTTCAGAATTAAGCAGTCCTTTCACCACGCAGAACTTTTCTTTCGTGGAAAACAGTAAGTCTGATGTGAAGACCAATGGCTGGGGCCTGGGCCTCGAATACCAGATTGGCACCAGGGGTTACCGGGTCATGGGTAATGTATATGGCGATAATATCAAAGGGGTACCGGATAATGGAGTGGCATTTTTTAATACACCCAAGACACGTTTCAACCTCGGCTTCTCCAATGAGGATGCCTATAAAGGTTTTGGTTTTAATGTGATTTACAAATGGCAGGATAAAGTAAACTGGGAAGGCACATTCGGAACAGGAGAAATTCCTTCCTATGGAACAGTGGATATGCAGCTTAGCTATAAGCTGAATATCGGTTCCACAAAGAACCTGATCAAATTAGGCGCTACCAACCTGTTTAATAAGTATTACCGGAATGCTTTTGGTAACCCATACGTAGGCGGGTTATACTATATCAGTTTTGGCTACAATGTTTTTTAAGCCATACATTATTATTTATCAATGGCCGGTTTTTACCGGCCATTTTTTTTCAACCAATTCTTTATACCGGGTGCTGCTGGTGGAAGGAGCGGAATGGCAGGCATAAACGGTATGCATAGGTGACATTATCCTTTTTGTATCCGGAGATATTGTAAAAAACCGAACCGGCATAGGCCGGGTATAGGCTGCCCGGGTAGATAGAAACAGGTACAGCCCGCAGGAAGTGAAAGCAGTTATTTGCATGAAGTGAGAAGATGTATTGACGAAATGCAAGGGAGCTTAAAATCTCTTTCACCAAAACGAGCTATTGCATTGAAAGTGAATAGTGCAATTTTTTTCATATTTAATTAAAAAGATATTCGTACTTTCGGAAATACAAACGTTGGTGGCAATGCTGACATACACTCTCTAATATGACAAAGTTCTTTTTTGTAATTCTCACTACTTTCAGTTTGACAGTTTCATTCGGACAGTTCAAGCCAAAAGGCATTTTTATTGGACTGATACCAATGAAGAATTATAGCGACTCAACCAAACCTCATTATAAATGGTATCACCTTTCACAATTGACTTTTAAAGTTGACAGCGTTTATTTAGAACAATCACCAATTGCCATTTACAAGAAAGACACAGTTTTCTCTGCATCAGACGGAGGCTTTTATTATTATGCAGGGACAATTGAAAAATATAAAGGACAGACAATTGCGAACATGACACTGACTTCCTGCGACTACTGCCCAAATCAGTTTATTAAGTTCATTCCGCCAAAACTTGTAATAGACTATGACTCGACACAAAAGGATAACGCTGACACGGTTTCGACAATTATTGAACCGCCAATAATTGAAAACTTGTCAATCAAATATAAAAACATGATACTTGAAAAAACAAAAAGTTCAAAAACAATAAAGTTAAACGGAATTAATTTTCGAAGACAAAAGTGAAAGTAGCACATGCCACCAACAAAAGTATTTGCAAAAGCAGGGCTGGACAATGTAACATCAGCTATGTACTACTATCAGCAGTTGTACCGGCTGGACGTTCATTATTCAGCTTTAGTTCATAACTTCAACCACATATTTTCAATTGGGCATTTGTACCGGGCTGGACAATCACTGAATTCCCTGCCTTCGCAAATACTCGAACGTTGTAGGCAATTTTGCATCCCTTAAATAAAAAGTTTATTAAAATGAAAAATCTAATTACTTAAATCATTGACTTAAAATGGAATATCAAATTTTATAATCTTTGTTCTATAGGCAACAGGAACTATTTTATTGGACTTAAATGAGTTAAAATCTATTGCAGAAAATATAAACTCGTTTACTATAACAATACAAACAACAAGAAGACCAGAAAACGAGTCTATAAATAATGTATCAGAACAAAAGGTTTCAAGATGTACAATTCCAATTATTATGGTTTGCTTTTCAGTAATTGATATGCTTGGACAGTGGGTTAATCAAAGCAACGATAATGATTTCAAGCATTCTTCGGCATTTTTTGAAAAGCTAGCGTTCAGAGATAACTTAAAAAATAAACAGACTTGTCAAAAAGTTAAAAGAAGTTTATGAAATGGAATTATACATTAATTCTTTGCAAAGAAAGGTTTTAACGTAAGTTAGTCTAAAATTGAGTTTAATTCTCTTTTTTCACATTAGGGAGAAATGAAGAAGTTCTCAATGCTAAATATTTACTTCAAACAGTTCTGCTGCCACTAATAATCTTAGAAATATCTTACATTCTGAAGACAAAGAGTACATCAATATACTTTTTAATAACTATAAAATTTAGGATAAAAAGCAATAAACAAAAAATCTAAATAATTTTTATGACTTTTAAACACTACTTACAAAAAAAAATAAACTCAATTGTTATATTTTTTTTAATCAATGTGCTAGCGTTATTTGTTAATATTTATGGACTTTCTTTTCAGATATACACTTCAAGAGAAAGTTCTTTTTTTCTAGGACGCGAAAAAGTTGAAGTATTTTATATTAACCTATTTTGCTCGAATATATATTATGAATTAGAAAAGGAGGAGTTTACAGACGATTTTTGGCCAGTTGTAAAATTCGTTGAAACTACTGAATTAAATCCTTATTATAGCCTAACAGGATTTAATGGTATTTTTTATCATTTCGACTATTCCGAATTTTTTGCTTATACTGTAATTTTTTTAGCATTTCTCTTTTTCGATTTTCAACGAAAAAATAGAAATGACAAAAACAATATAAAACAAACCTAAAAACTGCCTACAACAATCGGTTTGGCGTTATGTCGGCGGACATTGCTAAGCCTCAAATTTTGTAATGCTAATAAACTTTCGTTCTGGCAGACAATTAAGCATTGAACAAAGAATCAAACATCAACTTTGTAACTTTAATCAACTGACGTAATAGGCAGACGGAATTCTAAAACCGCCACAACGCCAAGCCGTGCCCGTTAGCGGTAATTGTAAAAGGACAAGACAATGACATTGAAAGATTTTATAAAACAGTTTGACAAAGACAATTCTATTGTTCTTCTTGAAGGGAAAAGAAATGTTTTAGAGGCAGACAAAGAGAACTTGATATCGCTTGGTAAACTGTTAACTTCAAATACTTCCAAAATGATATTCAGAAGCGGTAACGCTGACGGTGCTGATTATTATTTTTCAGTTGGTGTATCAACAGTTGACAATTCTAGATTGCAAGTTGTAACGCCTTACACAGGGCATAGACAAAAATTAAATCAAGCATATAACACAATTTCATTAGACGAAATTAACATTGTTGCTGAACCAGAAGTTGTTTATCAATCTAAAAGTAATAAGAAGACAGAAAGACTAATTGACCAATATATCTCAGGTGCAAGAGACCGATATTCAATTAAAGCGGCTTACATTATAAGAGACACAATAAAAGCAATTTTGGAACAGAAGAAATAAAACCAGCGACTTTTGGAATATTTTATGACGACTTAGACAAACCAAAAGAAGGCGGAACGGGTCACACAATGAAGATTTGTGAACAAAACAATATTCCATTTATTGACCAAAAAATATGGTTCAAATGGTTGACAGAATAGAGCAACATACCGCTAACATGGCTCGGGGCCAAAGCGGTTTTACGACCTTATTCCGCCCTTTGTTCTTTCAACTATTTTTTACCTTTTTGTGGTATTAAATTTATTGAATTGTAAACATAGGATACGGTTTGGCAATATGGCAGGGCGACGAATATATGCTCATCTTTCTGTTCACTATTGGGCTTCAGTTCCAGCGGACGAATAACGCCGAGCTACAGTTCTTATCATCATCTTTTGTAACTTTACTCAGCAGCAGTTCCAGGCTGGACGTTTTCCAAATGCCCTGCCGAACGCAAAGCTGTTAACCGTTATGGGAAATGTTACACAGACAACACAGCAACATCGAAAAGAACCTATATGAACTATAAATACGACCAATCCTGATAATGGGCAAGCAAATAACATCTGCGAGAAAGAAAAAAGAAATTCTGAACATTGAAACGCTTGAGATGTTTGAACGGCTGATAAACCGGGATTCAAAGCCGTATGCTCTTGATATGCTCGTAATGCCCGGAACCCTTGAGGACAAACACAAAAATTGCGAGACAATTCCGGCACTTAGAAGACAGTTTAACCTCATTTACTTATTGCTGGAAGGTGAGCATGATGTAAAACTTGGAGCAGACCATTTGCAGTTAAGCCCCAATGACCTTGTCATTGTTCCTGAAAACATGCTTTACGCCAGCGACCATATAAAGAATTGCAAGGGCTTCTGCATTCATTTCAAACCTGAATTTCTGAAACCACAACTTACAAGACCAATAACAGAAGAGTTTCCGTATTTTCATTTTGATGCACCGCATATCATTAACCTGAACAAGAATGAGAGTGAAATTATACAGAGAGCATTCAAAAACATTCTTGAAGAATACGACCGCCCCTCACCCGAAAAAGATTTTCTGCTTTGCAATCTCATTCTCATTTTGTTGTTGAGAGTACGTGAAATATACCGGACACGTGTGAAAGAGTTAAAGAAGAATATTAGCAGACATGAACAGTTAGCCAATAGTTTCAAGCTGTTAGTGGAAAAGCATTTTATTGAGAACCGGACGGTGAATGACTATGCTGAGATGCTGCACATCTCACCAAAACACCTTTCAGAAGTGGTAAGCGAAACATTCGGGCGTTCACCTTTGCAGATTATTCTCGACATTTTATTGCTAGAAGCAAAAGTTCAGTTGAAGGCAACTGATAAATCCGTTTCAGAAATCGCTTATTACCTAAAATTTGACGACCAACCGCATTTCACAAACTTTATTAAAAAGCGCACCGGCTTTTCGCCACAGGAGCTTCGAAAGAAACTCTGATTTATACATGCCTTACCGAAAAATTTACAATTCAGCCCCCGCTCTGTTGTTTTACTTTGCATTATAATTTTTAAAAATAAATACAATGGAAAAACTAACAGACAATTCAAAAATAGCGGAATGGAAAAACTTCGGAACACCCGATGAAATCCGCGAATTTCCGAAAGGACGACTTGAACTGATAAAAATTGGCGGAGCAACAATTGGTCGCGGTATTTTTGAACCCGGATGGCGGTGGGCAACTTCTGTTCAACCAATTGCTAAAACACACAGTTGCGAAGCACCACACTTTCAGTATCATGTATCCGGTGTTCTTCGCGTTAAGATGGATGATGGAACTGAATTTGACTGCAAACCCGGTGATGTTTCGCTATTACCTTCGGGTCATGATGCTTGGACGGTGGGCGATGAACCGGCTGTTGTTATTGACTTTCAGGGTATGATTGATTATGCCAAACATCTGTAACATCACTTTATCGGGTTCGTTTTGGGGTGATTACTAATACACTGGAACGAGCCTGATTATTCCAATTGCCAAATTGGTCAATAATTATTCCTGCACTACTTATGAAATGGTTGATAATAGCATTCGGGTTGGCACTTTTAATCTAGGTAATTGGTAAAATAATAATGACGGATAAAGAAATAGTAGAAAAAAATGCTGATGAAAATATTATACGCAGAACAGTAGAAAATTTCATTTCAGCATTTAACCGGCATGAAGTGGATGATGTAATGAATCTTATGACGGAAAATTGTGTATTTGAGAATACCAGCCCGCCCCCGGAAGGTATGTGAGTTGAAGGAACTGTGGCAGTGAGAGAATTTTGGGAAAAGTTTTTTGCAGCTAATCCTGATGCGTATTTTGAAGCAGAAGAAATGATTGTTGCCGGTAATCGCTGTGTAGTTCGATGGATATATCACAAATCAAAGGAAGGGAAACGCTGGTATCTGCGGGGAGTAGATATTTTTAAAGTGGAAAATGGGAAAATAGCTGAAAAATTAGCTTATGTAAAAGGATAACATTTTCCGCCACTTTCACCAAATACGTTTAATCGCAAATAACAATAACACTACAGACAAGAGAAGAAGCACATGCCCATAACAAGGTATTGCCGCAATGGGGGCTGAACGGCTTCTATTGGACAGTTGTGCAAGGTTCAACAGTAGTATTTCTACAGAACTTTTGTGCTGAAAAACCCCGCCTTCAGCAATACCCAAACCGTTACCAATTCGGCATTCTCAAATTTGGAGACTATACCAGGAATTGGTACATTTGAAGAAAATTTACGACAATGGCTAAAAACACTTCAATTCTGTTGGGCGACTATTTTGACAATTTCATCAACAATCAAATTCAAAGCGGACGTTTTTCTTCAGCCAGTGAGGTAATTAGGACTGCATTAAGACTTTTTGAACAAGAAGAAAATCAGAAAAATACATTAATTAAAGAACTCAAAAAAGGCGAAAAATCAGGCTTTGTTCAAAAATTTGAACGTAAAAAATTTATTAAAAATCTTCATGGCAAATATTTGACCAATGAGTTATAAAATAAGTGTCAAAGCATCGGAAGATATTGAAAATATTTGGTTATATACTTTTGAAAATTGGTCATTAGAACAAGCTGACAGGTATGTGAATCTAATTTTTGACGAGATTGAATTTTTAGCAAACAATCCAAAATCAGGAAAAGATCTTAATCACATTAGAAAGAATTATCGTATTTCAAAAGTCAAATCACACATAATTTTTTACCGACTTGCAGACAAACAGAATGACATTGAAATCATCAGAATTTTGCACCAAAGAATGGATGTTGATAATCGCCTGAACGAATGAAGATTAGCAACTGTATAGTCCCGAAATAGGTTGACCTCAAAAAAGAGTAAAAAACAAAGTTCCAATCGGCGGGGAGTGCAACAATTATTTTACACCGAAGCTTTCAAACAAAAAATTGTAAATGAAGTCTTGAGTGGAAAGCTCAATAAGCGCCCGGCTTCGCTGATTTATGGCAGCAGGGGCAATGCCGCCATTCTTTACCGGATCAATCAAAGTAGAGGGCTGAAAAGCTATGCAGCAAAAACAATACGCTGCTACACCATATTGACAGAGGGGTGCAATACTGTTGCTATGCGTATGTAAAACTTTTGCAGAAACAAAACATACAAATCAGTATGATCCAGTCCGGCGATCCGCTGGAAAATGCTGTTGCCGAAAGATTACACCGAACGATTAAAGAAGAATTTACTACCGACAGGCAAATAAATTTTTGTAATATTGACGAGGCAAAAACGGAAATAAAAAAGTTCATTGAGTTTTATAACAAGTAACGCCCCCACCGAAGTGTACAATGGCTTACGCCCCACCAGGCTCACCAGTGTACGGGAGAACTAAAACGGGTTTGGAAAACCTACCGGCGCAGGCAACCCGAATGGGGAGATTTGGTGGAGGCATAGGCTC
>JBDHYG010000003.1:0-218927 GCA_039811225.1 Parafilimonas sp. | reverse complement strand
AAATCCGGAAACAACAAAAGAAGGAGGGCGAACTTTGCTGCCAATCACGGAAAACCGGATTGGTAAAGGTTTGTGTAGTTTGTGGCTGCCCTGTTGAACAAACAATAAAATACGATGGCTGCAAAATAACAAGCGAAGTAAAAGCATGAAAAGCCGTTTGCGGTTGCAACTGGTCTTTCGCTGCTTTCAACACAATTATTTTATCCTGGCAACAACCATCTTGTTTCTTTTTGGGCATGTGGCATTTGTCACAGGAGTTATCTTTTTCGTTATTGATACCAAGATCTACAGCAGCCAGTTTTCCCATGCACTCATGCAAATAAATACTGGCACCCGAGCTGGTTGCCAGGTAAGTAAAACATAATATGAGTAAAAAGATTTTTTTCATACCCCAGGCAAAGTTAGGCATTAACTTGTTTCAGAGAAAAAGGTGCGAAAAAGGATTTGTTAAATGGCTGATTAAAAAAAGTATCTACGTTTAGAGATTAAAATAACCAGCTTTTTGAATGATATCAATTCCTTAAACGGCAAAGGAAGAACCACAGCCACAGGTGGATGAAGCATTTGGATTTTTAAATACAAAACCCCGGCTGTTTAATCCCGGCTCCCAATCTAATTCTATACCACTCAGGTAAATTTCATGAGCTTTATCCATGATATAGGGGATTTCATTTTGCGTAAAATGCAGGTCATTTTCTTTCGGCGAATCAAAAACAAGGATATAAGTCATACCGCTACACCCACCCCCTTTTACACCAATACGCAGGACCTGATCTTTCGCAATATCTTCGGAGGCCATTAATCTTTTTAATTCTGTCACAGCGGTTGGAGTAAAAGATACCGGTGCTTTTGTAATTACTTCCATGGAATTAAATTAGAACATGCAAAGTTATACAATTTACTTCTTTTATGCAATATATGACCCACAATAGCTAATTAATAAAGATATATATGAACTTGCAGGTAAGCCATCTCCTACTTGTTATTCTATTTCTTTTTTTTTGAATGAATTTTAATTTCATTCTACCCGAGATGCATATTATTGATAAATTAATGGCAGTGTTTCTTCACCGTCTTTAGATTTAATTTTAAGATAATAAATCCCTTTTGATCTGCTGCTCAACTGAACAGAAAATTGTTTAACTGTATGATAAGAGGCCGTCCATACCGGCACACCGGCATTATCCAGAACCGAAACATAAATATCCTGCATTTGTGTTTTGAACTGAATTGTAAATACGCCATTCACAGATGGATTAGGAAGTACTTGTATATTTGTTTTCGTTTTCTGCATTAAGACAGGCCCGGCACTTGGTTGCTTAGCCGGTGCTGATAACAAGGTGGCAGGTTTTAGTTTAACCACCCAGCCATCAAAGATGCCATGATTCACTCCCACATCTCCATCATCAGAGAAAGAAGACCCGGCAAAGACAAATCCCCCATCTTTTGTTTGCTGTATTTCGTAAGCAAAATCACTACTTGTGCCGCCATAACAAGTAGCATCCTGGATAATTCCATTTGGATCTAATTTCACAATCCAGGCATCCGAATAATTTGGATACCCGGCATGTGCATCATGTACATCACCATCATTGGAAAAAGTCATTCCACTCATGATATACCCGCCATCGGCTGTATTACGGATGCTTTTAGCATAATCCTGCCTGGAACCACCCAGGCATTTCTGCCAGCTTAAATTTCCCAAACGGTCTAATTTTACTAACCAGCAATCTTCCAGGCCATGGAGGCCGGTTACATCAAAATTACTAGAAGCAGTCCATCCGGCTATGATATATCCATTATCTGTAGTTTGTTGTACTCCATGTGCCTGCTCACTACTTGTCCCTCCCAGGCATTTTTGCCATTCCATATTCCCGTTCATATCCAATTTTACGATCCAATAATCATAACCAGCAATATGGCCCTGCACATCGATATCACCAGAACTTGTAAATCCAGCCACTATATACCCCTGGTCATTTGTTTGTTGGATGCAATAAGCGATTTCATCCTGTGTACCACCGAGATTTTTTTCCCAAAGGATATTTCCCTGTGTATCTAACTTAAAAATCCAATAATCTTTATCTCCATGATTTGAATGTACATCGCCATCATTGGATTCGGAGGAACCGGCCACTATATATCCCCCATCCATTGTTTGTTGAATACTGTAAGCCGCATCATCTTTCCGGCCTCCATAGGTTTTTTGCCAACTTACATTACCTTGCTTATTTAATTTAATCACCCAACAATCATACTTCCCATGATTCATTTGAACATCACCATTACGTGATTTTGTGGAGCCGGCCACTATATAACCCCCATCTGCTGTAAGCGCTACACATTGTGCCATGTCAATATTATGCCCACCCATAATTTTGGACCAGTTGACATAGCCTAATTTGCTCAATTTAACAACACATAAATTTGAATTAGAAATGCCTGCCTCAATATAGCCGCCATCCGGAGTTTGCTTAACACTATATACTTCATCTGACTCCTTACCACCGAGTACTTTACTCCATTCAATCCGGGGATTTATCACAGATGATTGGGCATTTGCCATATATGTCATACAAGCCATGAAAAAGAGTAGTAAATTTTTCATACATACAGGTTTTATAGTGATTGGAAAAGAACGCTTTTATATGAGCCTCGGTTGCCACCTTACAAGTTACGATGAATTCCTCTTTAAAATAAAAAAAAGATCGAATAAGAAAAATTCGCTTTACGTATAAACATTAAAATAGTTGAAGAATTTATGAAGTAATCTTATTTAATCAGGTCAAAGGAATAAGCCATTTTTTCTCAGGAAGACATCGAATGGAAAATTATTTCGCAACTAATTTTTTAAAGCTGATGGGATTCATCATTGATTTCGCTTTAGCATCCCTATTTTTGCTTAAAAAAAATTGGACTCTTTTAACCTCATCATTATTGGCGGTGTTATTTTAATCCTGGTCTTATTTATTGCCTACGGATTATTTTCAAAAAATAAAAATACACCGGCCCCGGCCACCGGGGATCCGCAAGGCCGGCAAATGCAAATGCTGGCATATGAACGACTGACAATTTTAGTAGATCGGATTGCCCTGCCCAACCTGATCGCCCGTGTCAACCAGGCAGGAATCAATGCACGGGATATGCAGGCTTTGCTAACCCAAAATATTAAAGAAGAATTTTCACATAATATCACGCAGCAATTGTATGTAAGCCCCGATGCCTGGAATGCAGTTAAAAACCTGAAAGAACAAAATCTGCTGATCATTAATCAATACGCCAATACGCTGCCCCCACAGGCTACAGGCCTTGATCTGAATAAAAAATTATTGGAATACCTCATGCAGGATAAAAAAGGCGCTTTGCATGAAGTAGTGAATGAAGTGTTGAATTTTGAAATGAAAAAAGTATTATTGAACTAAGCCATTTATCATTATTTATGAAGGAAAGAAAAACGGATAGCGGCATTTCCATCCACCCGGTTTATACTCTTGCGGATGTACCCGCCGGAATTGAATCGGCAATGCCTGGTTCTTTTCCCTATACCCGGGGAGTGCAAAAAGATATGTACCTCGGCCGCTTATGGACCATGCGGCAATATGCCGGTTTTTCTACCGCTGCCGAAAGTAATAAACGATATAAATATCTCCTGGCTCAGGGCGTTATGGGTCTGAGTGTAGCCTTTGATTTACCCACTCAAATCGGGTATGACAGCGACCATTCCCTGGCAGAAGGAGAAGTAGGCAAAGTAGGAGTAGCTATAGACAGCATCGCTGATATGGAAGAATTATTCCGGGACATCCGCCTCCAGGAAATTTCCACCTCCATGACCATCAATGCGACAGCATTTATCCTGTTGGCATTTTATGTTTGCCTCGCGCAGAAGCAAGGTGCCGATTTGCAACAATTGAGAGGAACTATTCAAAATGATATACTAAAAGAATATGCAGCACGGGGAACTTATATTTATCCACCCAAACCTTCCATGCGGATCATAACGGATATTTTTGAATGGTGTGAAAAAGAATTGCCCAAGTGGAATACTATATCCATTTCCGGTTATCATATCCGCGAAGCTGGCAGCACGGCTGTGCAGGAAATTGCCTTTACCCTCTCCAATGGGAAAGCCTATGTGAAAGCTGCCCTGGCCAAAGGACTTGATATTAATAAATTTGGTAAACGGTTATCTTTTTTCTTCAATGCCCATAACAATTTATTTGAAGAAGTCGCCAAGTTCCGGGCAGCCCGGACGATGTGGGCTGAAATCATGCAATCCCTCGGAGCCACTGACCCTAAAGCCATGATGCTGCGGTTTCATACACAAACCGGGGGTAGTACATTAACAGCCCAACAACCCCTGAATAATATTTCCCGCGTGGCCATTCAATCCCTGGCCGCTATATTGGGCGGCACCCAAAGCCTCCATACGAATGGTTATGATGAAGCATTAAGCCTGCCTACCGAAGAAGCAGCATCTATTGCATTACGGACCCAACAAATTATTGCCTATGAAAGTGGGGTGACGGATACTGTTGACCCCCTTGCCGGAAGTTATTTTGTGGAAGCCCTGACCCGGGATATCCAGGCCAAAGCCTATGCACTTATTGCCCGTATCGATGAAATGGAAGGCAGCGTGGCAGCTATCGAAAATGGTTTTATGCAAAATGAAATTGCCCAAAGTGCTTATAAATATCAACAAGCCATTGAAAGCAAAGAAAAAATTATTGTGGGTGTAAATGAATTCCAGGCAACCGGTAAAAACGATATTCCTATTCTACGCATAGACGATAATATTCGAAAAGTTCAAATCGAAAAACTCAAGCAGTTACGGGCAAACCGGGATGCGGAAAAGGTCAATCAATGTTTACAAAATTTGGAAGCAGCTGCCTCCACCACGGAAAATCTTATGCCGCTGGTGATCCAGGCTGCAGAGAGTTATTGTACACTCGGTGAGATAGCCAATGTACTACGTAAAGTTTTTGGTGAGTATAAATAGCAATTGGTCGTATCATTAAAGGCAACTTCTTCCAGCATTCTAACTGATTTTTTTATTTAATACGCCTTGTAACTTTTTTAACAGGCAAACGTATTAGTAACCAAGGCGGGCTGGATTTTACAAAATAAGAATACCAATAACCAATTATGCCAACAAGCTTACTCAAAAAGAAAGCAAGAATTGCTGGATTGTTATATCTCGTTGTCGTCCTGTCTGGGATGTATAGCCTGGCTTATGTTCCATCCAAACTAATAGTTTGGGATAATCCTTCATTAACCGTTCACAATATCACTTCTTTCGAAAGGTTATTCCGTTATGGGATAGTTAGTGGATTAATCTGCTATACATTTTTTCTTTTCCTACCCATCGCATTATATAAACTACTGAAATCCGTCAATGAGAAATATGCAAAGATGATGGTTCTTTTAGCGGTAGTGAGTGTGCCTATAACATTTATCAATATGCAGAATAAATTTGCCGTTCTATCAATTATTGATAATTCAGATTATTTAAAGGTTCTCACAGCCGGGCAATTGCAGTCAACGATTTTATTTTATCTACATCTATTTGACAACGGGCTACTTATTGTATCCATATTTTGGGGGCTATGGTTGTTTCCGTTTGGATGTTTAGTTTACAAATCAGGCTTTCTTCCAAAGATTTTAGGTGTATTTTTAATACTTGGCTGCCTGGGATATCTTATCCAGTTCTTAGGGCATTTACTTTTTCCCAACTATGCAAATATGGATATTTCCACATACATACGTTTACCAGCAAGTATTGGCGAAATAGGAACCTGTTTATGGCTTTTAATTTTCGGTGTAAAAGAAAAATCAAGTAAAAAACCCGATTAAAATGGCAACGCATTTAGAAGATTATAAAATAAACATCAGAATACAACTTGCCGGTTTATGGACTGCAGTAATGTTTTGTTATATATATGGCGACTATTTTGAATTATATGTTCCTAAAAAAGTGGATGAACTTTTGAACGGGCAAAACGTGATGGACACGCCGTTAAAGCTATTCATTGCAGCATTTATTTTGACATTGCCGGCGCTTATGATTTTCCTTTCATTACTACTCTCACCTGTATTGACAAAGTGGCTCAATATAGTCATCGGCTTATTTTTTACGCTTTTTACATTATTAGTTGGTATATCTTCCTTTTCAGCCTGGCGGTCATTCTATGTTTTTTATTCCTTTATCGAAAGTTTAATAACTTCATTTATTGTTATTAAGTCCTGGCATTGGCCAAAAAGAAATGAATGATTTACGGTAACTATAAAAGTAGCGTTATATATAAAAGCAAAGATTGTTCTGCAAATGTTCTCCTTTTCAATATCCTCTGTTCTTTCAGATGGGTAAAAAATTCTTTCTAACATCCAAACATATCTTGAGGAGCTATCGAATTTTACCAGATATTTCGCGGGCACCAATCACCATATCGGTTGCCAATTAAAAAGCCGATAAGAATTTCATGGGTACCATTACTTACTGTATTCAGCCTTGATGTATTATAATCATAAGAGTAACCAATGTTGATCGTACTGCTGATATTCACACCCAGCATAGCGGCAAAACCATCCTTCGGTCTATAAGAAGCGCCTACCCAGAGCAGGTCGCGGTATTGGAATTTGGTATTAATATTCAGACTCAGGGGTACCGGGTTTACATATTTCAGGGTCAGGGAAGGCAGGCAACTGATGTCTTCCGATAACAGAAATTTATACCCCGCCTGGAAAAATAAATGGGGAATTAATCGACCATCAATTAACTGGATGCTATCCCCCCCGATTTTACCATTATTAAAACCGATCTTTTGGGGAATAATTTGCTGTGCTGCCAGGCCTATAAAATAGCGTGCGGAATAGACCCATATACCAGCAGAAATATCCGGTTTAATTTTATTCAGGTAACCACTCCCGGTAACAGCAGGATCTACCGGGTATTGATCACCAAAATATAAAGCCCCTGCATCTAACCGCATATTTTGCATCCCCAAAGACAAGCCGGCACTCATACTTGTACGGGGGCCAATCGGTAAATGATAGGCATACGTGGCATAAGCTGCAAAACGATTTAATGGACCCGCCCGGTCATTCAGAATCGTTAATCCTACCCCATGATGCGGAGAAGTAGCTTCATAATTTTCAAGAAATAATTTTCCACGGGGGTTTTCTCCGGGTGCATGTACAGAAGTAACTGTTTCCCGGCCATAGTCGGATTTAGATAGCGGCCCCTGTATGGTAAGATAAGTAGTTACCGGGGCGCCATCCAGTCCTACCCACTGATGACGGTGGCTCACTTTGACATCCCAGTAGTTTTCTATACCAGCAATAGCGGGGTTTATGATAAAATTATTTAAAACGTACTGCGTATAATAAGGCCGTTGCTGGGCCAGGCAACAGAGGGTGATTGTCTGCAGGAAAATGGCAATTGCCATTTCTTTTAAAAACATGAGCCTTAAAATTTAATCCGGAAAAGATATTATGTTATACGATATAGCGCCGTTCTTATTGCCGGCAAGCCTGTTTTATTTATCAAAAATGAAACCAATTTTAATTTACAGGTATTTTAATTGAATCACTTTCAAATAGCCTGGCGGAAATAAGAAACACAATCCGGTCCAATGTTGCATAAAATATCCAGGCAGCTCAAATTGGGTACAAAGCCTGTTTTTTCCATGAACACCTGTGTATAAGATGCGGGGATGGGTGCTTCCCGAAAATTAGCAGGAGTATACCTATCTCTAAAATCTGTCATTCCTGAATCGGTTAAAGGCCGATCCATCAAAATATCCGGAAGGGGAAATTGAAAAATAGAAGCCAGCTTTTCGAGAATTTGCCAATTATAATCAAACAAATATTTTTCTTTCTTGTTGAGAACCTGGTACAGGCTGATCTCATAAAACTCAAAATAGGGTGAGCGGCTATAACTAGCCAGTACCGATCGCCAATGCCGGGTCTGCCAATCGGTATCATAACTTATTTCGATATCCCTTAAAAAAGCCCGCTGATCTCTTCCCGATTTAAGAGGTATGGATAAATGAATCGGTCCATTGCTCCCTAATATGATACAACGGTTGCGAAAAGTTGATTTGCGGAATCTTTCATATGCAACAATTTTTATATCATTATGTTTAAATAAAGCATATATGTTACAAATTGTAGGAAAATACTGTATATCAATTAGATACATTATATTTTATTTAACAGGATACCTTGCAAAAAATCAACAGAAAATTAGGTAGTTTTTATATGTAAGTTACCTTTTTTATTCAATTTACTATATGAGTTATTTTTTATAAATATATTATAATCAAATACTTAAATTAAAACTTTAATTATAAAAATATTAGGCTAACTTCTTTTAACGGGTCCGGGAGCAATCCTAAAAATAATAGCGCATAAAAATAATGAATTTTTAGGAATTTGGCCGATCCCATTTTTACATCTTCCCTATTTTCGTAAAAATATCCGTATGAAGATTTTCGGGGCTTGTCTCCTTCTATTCATTTTTACAGCCTGCAGCAGGCCCCAGGCTTTTGAATACCGGGGACTTAAAAATTTTAGTATTGATAGTGTGGGATTTGTTCGTTCTGTCGTGAAGATGGACCTGGTTTATTTTAATCCCAATAATTATGGAGTGGACCTGAAAAATATAAATTGTGATATTTATCTCAACCAGTCTTATGTAGGGCATTATATACTGGATACCAATATGCATATTGCCAAGCGATCTGAATTTTCTATCCCTTCAAAAATGGCTGTGGATATGAAAAATTTACTTAAAAACACCCTGGTAACTGTATTATCGCCCGATGTATTGCTCGATGTAAAGGGTACCGTAAAACTGGGAAAGGCAGGTATCAATATGACCATTCCCTTTCATTATTCGGGCCGGCAGTCATTTTCACTCTTTAAATAGGTAAAAGTAGAAAGAAAAACAAGATGCGGAAAAACACCCTGTCAGCCTAGTAACGCTTTGTTTTTAACCGGGTATTTCGATACAAGCTCATGAAAGCTTTTGGTTTTTGCCAGTTGATGCAAGGCTTGTAAATGAGTCTCGTGGTGCATATCCGTACCCAACAAGCTAACCATATTTTGTTCAAATAGTTTTTCAGCAACCTTCTTCACTGATTTGCCATAATAACCTAACAATGAAAGTAAATTCACTTGCAAAATGCAGCCCAGTTCTACCATACGTTCATAAACTTCAAAATGATTGTGGTAATAATTATATCGTTCGGGGTGGGCCAGGATAGGTTGATAACCTTTCATTCGCAGTTTAAATATCACCGGTTCAATATTGGTGGAGGCGGCTATATAGGACATCTCAATTAAGATATGCTTCTGGCCAAAATGGAGCAATTTTTTATCCGAGTCGATCAGTTTTTCAAAATCAACATCTACCATATATTCCGCACCGGCTTCCACTTCTATACCTAATTGATGCTTGTCCACTTCTTTGCGGATCAGGTCCAGTTTAGGTAAAATAGTATCCGGTGTATTGGGGTAAACTTCTGCCAGGATATGCGGGGTACAAATAAATTTAGTATAGCCCAAATCCTTAAGGGAACTCAGGAAACGAATGGTTTCTTCCGGCGATTTCAAGCCATCATCCAGGCCGGGGAGTAAATGCGAATGCATATCCACTCCTATAAAAGAAAGATCGGGCAAAGTGGATTTTCGCTTAAAGAAGTTCAACATACACGATTATACTAGGGTATTTTTCAAAGCCTCGAAATTAAACATTTTCATCAATGGTATATACGTATAAAATGATGAAAAGGTAAAATTTATTCCTTTCTTTTGAATAATTGAATTACTTCACCGCATTATATTCCGGACCAGTCAAATTCCTGCCCATTGCTGCCTTAGAATTTTTTTGTTTATACTAAACTTGCCACAATTAATCTCTCTAATTTTTAAATCACATATATTCATCTTAATATAACTGCATGACAACAGTCAATAATTATTTTTAAATAAATTCAATTAATCCCCGATATATTAAATAGTTTTTAGGTAATTTAGCTGTATAACTATCTTATAGAAAAACACGTTTCTTTTAAATCCAATTTGATCTTACCAAAAGCCGCTTATGAAGAAAATTACTTTTTAGTTATTCTTGCAACCTTAATTAAAACTGTGTTTTTCTCCATTAGCTAATTAACTGGTTTTTCTGAAACTGATTCCTGAAAAATCAAAGGAAAGAAGGTAAAGGGCAAAAAGAAAATTCATTGAATAAATCAATGTGTTTTGTGGTGTTAAGGATAGATATGACTTTATAAAAACAGTTTACCAGTTTTAAAATTCTTGAAAAAGGAATATGGTTTGCAGATGAGATGGGGCCTGGTAGTTTATGATACAAAACCGACATTTAGGAATAATACATTAACATGTTTATATGGAAGGTTTGATTTGTCAAAACATCATGCAGGTTGAAATCACCGGAAGTGGTGTCGCTTTTCCTGAAAAGGGAAAATGGGTGACTAACGAAGACATTCATGCCATGCTATATGGGCAAGATTGGAAAAAAGAAATGGCCCGCCTTCAGGTAGATCCCGGTTATTTTAAAAATGAAATGGGTTTTCAAAAAAGATATTGGGTGCATACTCCCGGAACAGAAATTGTACCCGATGAGCTTACCTCTGCAGACCTGATGGTAGCTGCTGCACGGCAGGCTATAGAAGAAAGCAACCTTTCCAATGACGATATAGATTTTGTTATAGCAGTAACCATTACATCGCCTCGTTATACCACATCTATGGGGCCTTTTATCAGCAAAGCTTTGGAACTAAAAGCACCGGCCATGGAAATGAAAACCGGTTGTGCTTCCAATATTTTTTCTTTCATTTTAGCAGCCCAACTTATTCAAAATGGCGCCCGGAATGTGTTAATAGCCTGCGGGGAAACAAATAGTAAAATCCTCCGAAATGAAGCCCGCATGTTATATCCAGCCGGGGATGCCGGTTCAGCCATTATTGTTTCTAAAAGCCAAAGTAGTAAAAAGGGAATTGTCGCTGCAATGATGAATTCAAATGGTGCTTACAGTTCTTTTATGGGTGTGCCGGGATTATTACCACCTAATAAAATCGATTTGGAAGATGATAATTATCGCTTTATGTACAGCAACCGGGCTGAATTATTTATCAGCCGGGCCTGGGCTTCCATACCCCCTGCTTTATATAAAACAACCGGCCTTACTGGTGCTGACATCGATTGCCTGATACCACACCAGGTACATTTAAAACGTATTATGACAGCGGCAAAAGAAGCCGATATCTCTTTTGAAAGAACCGTGAATATCGTGGGCGATTATGCCAATTGCGGATCGGCTACCATTTTGCTGGCAATAGATCATGCCCGGAAAAATAACAGGCTACCAGCAGGCGGATTGGCTTTGATTGAAGCAGTTGGAGGGGGTGTTTCCTGGGGGGGAATGATTCTAAGAACATAATTTTTTAATACTAAAGGATATCACATGAATGGATGGGGTGTAAAAATAATAGGATATGGTGCACATCTTCCCGGTGCTCCGATCTCAAACGAAGAATTAAAAGAACGTTTCCCGGCTCATTTTGACTTTGATCCGAAACGGCATGCCCTGGTGACCGGTATCAAATACCGGCATTGGGGAGATAAAGAAATTGCAACCAGTGATATAGCTGCGGAAGCGGCCAGGCAAGCATTGGATCGGGCCGGCATACCTGCCACCCAATTAAACAGAATTTTACTGGGTACACAAACGGCTGATTATATTAATACGGCAGCTTCTTGTAGTGTGCAACTAAAAATTGGCGCTACCTGTCCGGTTGGCGATACAACCGCCTCCTGCTCCAGTTTTATGTACGCACTTGATTATGGTATCCGCTGTGTGGCAACCGGGCAGGATTATGTATTAGTTATTGGCGCCGACATGAAATCCAGAATGGTCAGAAAAAACGACCCGATATTCTTACCGATTTTTAGCGATGGCGCTGGCGCTGTACTTCTTACCAAATGCAATAAGGAGGAAGGATTTATTGATATCAGCCTCTGGGCCGATGGCACTGGCTTGAAACAAATGTATGTTCCCGCCGGTGGCAGTGCTATGCCGGCCTCTCATGAAACAATTGATGCAGACCTGCATGGCACCGTACTCAATATGAGCGGGAAAGAACTGGCAGAATCTGCTTCCCTGAAAATGGCAGAACTATCTTTACAAATCTGTGAAAAAAATAATATTGATATCCGGGATATTGATGTATTTGTCCCCCACCAGGCTAATTATTATATCATGCGCAAAGCCGCTACTGCTGCCGGCATCCCATTAAGTAAAATGGTTGTATGTATTGACCAGGTGGGAAATTGTATTGCCGGCACCATTCCTATTGCTTTAAATAAAGGATTTGAAACGAACAGATACACCCCCGGTGCATTGGTCCTGATGGTAGCAGCAGGATCCGGTTATACCGGTGGCGCTGCACTATATAAAGTACCAGCTTAAATAAAAAATGAATCTGTAGCTACTTATAATTTTAACCTTCAATCAAACTATCAATTATCATTAGCTTATTAAAATTTTCATATACTTTTTTGCATATCGAAGATCAAACAATTACCATTTAAATACTATAAAACCTGATAACCGGCACAAAAAATATGTCTTCCGTTTTTGAAAATAAAAAAATATTGGTTAGTGGTGCAGGGCCCGGCATCGGCCATGCAATTTGTCAATCCTTTGCAGCCTCCGGTGGATCCATTATTGCGGTTGCCCGGGATAAAAGTAACCTGGCACATTTACAGTCCCTGATTACCGGCTCTACGCATCAATTCTGGTCCATTGATTTATCCACGCCATCCGGGCAGCAGGAGCTATTGGAAAAACTGCAAGATACCGGCCTCCCATCCATCGTGGTTAATAACATGCACATACCTTCAGCAAAAAATAAGCTGATACATAGTTCTATGGAGGCATTGACAACAGATTTGAGCATCAATATAGATCATCTGTATAAAATCATGCCACCTGTTTTACGAAAGCAACGACATGAAAAGTTTGGCAGGTGGATTGGTATCAGTTCTATGTCGGCACATACAGGTATCCCCGGCAATGCAAAATACAATATGCAAAAAACACTGATGGAAACCCTATTCACAAACCTGGCCACGGAAGAAGGGAAATTTGGTATCACGGCCAATATTGTAGCACCGGGTTTCATTTTGACACCAAGAATTCAACAAACATTTTCACCAGCCATGATTGAAAAAATATCGTCTGAAAATATTATGAAAAGAGCGGGTACAGCCGAAGAAGTGGCAGCCGCCGTTCATTTCCTGGCAAGCCCGATGGCTTCATATATTACCGGCATTGTATTACCGGTTTGTGGTGGCGCTCAATTAGCCTGGAGTTTTTAAAATTATTATTATTACAAAATGAAAAATTATGATAAGTATTTTACCTGATGTATTGCAATACAGGGCTCATACACATCCCGAAAGAACTGCTTATATGTTTGAAGGAAAAATGTATGACTATGCCGGCTATTATAGAGCCACCAGACAAACTGCTGCTTACCTGCAATCTATTGGTGTCAAAAAAGGAGACCGCATTGGTATCCTTGACTTAAATACACCCGAAGCTATCCATTTAATTACCGGGGCCATGTCAATTGGCGCTATTCCCGTTACGATAAATTGGAAATGTGTTGTTACAGAATTAACCTTCATCCTCCGGGATGCCGGTATCCAACATTTCTTTTATGGGGAAGCTTTTGCAAAACTTATTGAATTAGCAAATCTTCCCGGAGACTTAACAATCATTCAAACTAATGCCCTTCAATCAGTTTATTCTAATCAAGAAACGGCTCCCCTGCCTCATACTGCTACACCAGATGATGTTTGCGTGATTTTATATACATCTGGCACTACCGGTGACCCAAAAGGCGTGATGCTCACATACCGGAATATTTATCACTGTTATACCTACTGCAGTAGTGATACACCTTCATTTGGCCCGGATACAAGGAACCTGGTTTGCGGCCCACTCTACTCTATCTTTGGCTTCGGGGCATTCTTTGCCTGTATCTATGCCGGTGCGACCAATATACTCATGCGGATGTTTGATCCGCAATTGGCCTGTAAAATTATTGCCAATGCCCGCGTAAGTAATGCCTTATTGGTACCGGTAATGATCAAAATGATCCTGGCGGCTGAAAATGTAGAGAAAGATTTTAGTTCATTAAAACACATACAATACGGAGGGTCTCCTGTTTCTGCAGATTTGTTGCGGGAAGCATCCGACAAAATGAACTGCTATTTTACACAAGTGTATGGACTTACTGAATCGGCCGGTATTGCCACATCATTGCGATATGATGATCATGAAAAAATTTTGCGACAGGGGGATGCGAATGAACAACTGCTTTCCTCGGCGGGCAAACCAGGCATAGGCATTGACATTAAAATTGTAGATGACGGAGGAACTATTTGTCCCCCGAATGAACCCGGTGAAGTATGGATAAAAGGAGAAAATATTTCACCGGGATATTGGAATGCCCATATGGTAAATGAATCAACTTTTGCAAGTAAAGGCTGGTGCCAGACAGGTGATATCGGTTATTTGGATGAAGCGGGTTTTCTCTTTTTGGTAGATCGGAAAAACGATAAAATTGTTTCCAAGGGCGTTAATATTTATCCGGCTGAAATTGAAAAAGTACTGGAACAACATCCGGCTTTTAAAGAGGTGGCGGTTGTAGGTATCCCGGATAAAAAAGCCGGTGAAGTAGTTTGTGTTGTAGCTGTTTTAAAGGATGAGCCTATTTCACTTGACGATTTATGTAGCTGGTGCGAAAGCAAAATTGCCATCAACAAATTACCCAAAAGATTAGATTATGCTGAAGCATTACCCAGGACACCCACGGGTAAAATTCTCAGGAAACTGATCCGGGAACCTTATTGGAAAAATGAAACGCGTAGGATTCATGGATGAAAGTTTTCATGATCATTTGAAAAATGATGTTTTCCATACTACTCATTCAATGATAATCAAAATATAAATTTTCACTTATAAAACAAGAATATGAAAAACACAGAGGACATACCTGAAATTTATGAAATAGGTCAATTGCCACCGCCCGGCATAGTTCCCAAGTATATGTATGCACAAGTATTGCGGCAGAACCGCTATGGTGAACCGATCAATGCATTTTCTATTGAAAAAATTGAAATCCCTGCTATCGCAGATGATGAAGTATTGGTGGCTGTAAAAGCGGCCGGCCTGAATTATAATTCGGTATGGGCAGCCAGGGGTTATCCCTTGGATATGATACGATTGATGAAATTACGACGCGAAACAAATGTTGATTTTCATATTATCGGTAGTGATTGTTCTGGCATAGTATATAAAAAAGGAGCACTGGTAAAGAATGTGGAGATCGGTGATGAAGTGGTGATACAACCGGCCTGGTATGATCCCGAAGATCCCTGGATCAAAAATGGCGGGGATACAACTATTTCAAAAACCAGCCGGGCATGGGGCTATGAAACCAATTGGGGATCTTTTGCCCAATTCTGTAAAGTCAGGTATTTTCAATGCCTCCCCAAGCCGATCCATTTATATTGGGACCAGGCTGCTGTGTACATGTTATCAGGACCCACCGTGTATCGAATGCTTTTTCATTATGCCCCCAATATTGTAACGGAGGGAGATGTTGTCTTGATTTGGGGCGGAGCCGGTGGGTTGGGCTCCATGGCCATACAATTGGTTAAGCTGGCTGGTGGTATTCCTGTGGCTGTTGTTAATTCTGAAGAAAAGAAAAAGTTTTGCGAGGAAATGGGTGCCCTGGCGATCAATCGTTCAGAATTTTCACATTGGGGTGGTCTCACATCGGAGATGCTGAAGCCAGAGAATCAATTGGACTGGGGCTTACAAGCCAAAAAATTTATGAAAAAAATTACACACTTAACAGGTGGCAAACTACCGAATATTGTATTGGAACATCCCGGAGAAAATACCTGGCCTACCTCCGTATATGTATGTGACCGCGACGGCATGATTGTAACTTGCGCCGGTACTACCGGATACTTTTGCTCATTTGATGTGCGGTATTTATGGCTCCAACGAAAACGAATCCAGGGGTCTCATTATGCCAACCTGCAGGAATGCATTGCCCTTAATCAACTGGTTATGGATAAAAAAGTTTATCCGGTATTAACGGAAACATATTCTTTTGAAGAGCTGCCAATAGCTTTACAAAAAATGCATGAAAATAAACATAAGGGAAATATCGCCATACAAATTGGCTATTAACAAAACCATATACTCAAAAGCTGTCAGCATACCAGCTATAATTTGATGATTAAAGTTCAGTTTATACTGAAAATGAATCCACGATGTTTCGCTTTTTTGGGTACAATGAATATCAACCAGGAATGAAAATAATTTTTGCTTTAACACGGGCTACATGATTTTTAACTCACTCATATTTGTTTACTTTTTTATTGCTGTTGTAATAAGCTATTATATTCTTCCACACAAATACAGGTGGGGGTTGCTTCTTGGCGCCAGTTGTTTTTTTTATATGTACTTCCTGCCCATCTTTATTTTAATACTTGGCTTTACGGTGGTGGTGGATTACTTCGCCGGAATATATATTGCACAAAACCAGGGCAGGCGAAGAAAACTATTTCTGATTTGTAGTTTGATTGCCAATATCAGTGTGCTGGTTTTTTTCAAATACTTTAATTTCTTAAATACCAATCTCACGGCCTTCTTAGGCGTATTTAGTTACCAGAACCCAATACCTTATATTCATGTATTGCTCCCCGTGGGCCTTTCCTTTCATACATTCCAGGCAATGAGTTATACCATTGAAGTGTATCGCGGGCACCAACAGCCGGAAAAGCATTTTGGTATTTATGCGTTGTATGTGATGTTTTTTCCACAGTTGGTTGCCGGCCCGATCGAACGACCACAGAATTTGTTGCACCAGTTTCATGAAAAAAAACATTTTGACTATGACCGGGTGGTGGAAGGCCTAAAAATAATGTTATGGGGATTTATTAAAAAACTGGTCGTCGCCGACAGGCTGGCTATTTATGTAGATGCCGTTTATGCGCATCCTCAAAATCATAGTGGCCTCAGCCTGCTTATCGCGAGTTTCTTTTTTATAGTTCAAATCTATTGTGATTTTGCTGGTTACTCGGATATAGCAATTGGTTCTGCCAAAGTTTTAGGCATTAACCTGATGACAAATTTTAATAGGCCGTTTTTTTCTAAGAGCATCCAGGAAGTATGGCAACGCTGGCATATTTCACTTACCACCTGGTTCAGGGACTATCTTTATTTTCCCCTGGGCGGTAGCCGAAAAGGGAAACTGTTGCAATTGCGCAACCTGATGATCGTTTTTGCAATTAGTGGCCTTTGGCATGGCGCGGGCTGGACATTCATTATTTGGGGAATTTTAAATGGCACCGTCATTGTCTTGGAAAATATTTTTCATCCCCTCCTGAAACAAATCCAAAAACGCTTAGGGCCATTAAGAGGGGTGATCGGGCTGATGACAACAATGACATTATTTATTCTGATGGGGCCTTTTTTCCGTGCAAGGAATATCCAGGATGCCTGGTACATTTTCAAATCCATTGTAACTTTAAAACACGGTCGCCCTTTCCTGGGTGAACCACCCAGCTCATTTGGCTATTATATATTTGCGCTTATTTTACTTTTTGGAGTGGAATATGTACAGGAATATTATCCGAAAGTAAAAATTATCCGGAATGAAAATGTACTGATCAGGTATGCCGGATATGTGGTATTACTCACTATCCTGCTTTCCGTTGGTGTATTCAATGGTGGGCAATTTTTATACTTCCAATTTTAAGACGGCCTTCCGGCTTAAATTGCACATCCATATACAGCATATTACATTGAGCAGGAAAATGTAATCGCATATATAATCAATACACAAAAATTCTGCGCATGCTATTGGAATAAAATTTACAAATTAGCTGTAAGAACTAAAAGGAAAAACGGCATGTAGAAGATAGACAAAGGAGCGTCCTATTCGTGCAGGTAAAAATTCAAAACCGTTTAAAAGGTATCCAGCTTGCAGGGAGTAATTTAAAAAGTGTGTGTTTAAATGCTTAGCTTGGTTGCCGTATTAAATTGCTTTGCTCTCTTTATCAAAAATAGTATAGACGGAATTATTGCTTTTATATTCCGGTATGATTTGTTTCATGAGTTTCACTACGGCTTCATCATCGTTCTTATCAGCGCAATGCAATAATTCTTTTAACTGGCCGATAAAAAGTTGTGTATCCTGGAGAGGTACTTTCCCGATCATGATTTTCTGGTGATGAGTTTCCAATACCTCCTCTTCATTATTCAGGAGTTCTTCATATAATTTTTCTCCCGGGCGCAGGCCTATATACTTTATCTCAATTTGTTTACCCGGCTCAAATCCCGCCAGGCGAATCATTTTCTCTGCCAGTTGAGCGATCTTCACGGGTTGGCCCATATCAAATAAATAAACTTCTCCTCCATTGCCCATGGTGATTGCTTCCAGTACCAGGGAACAGGCTTCCTGAATAGTCATAAAATACCGGATTACCTCCGGGTGTGTTACCGTAACCGGGCCACCATTGGCTATCTGCTCCGTGAATCGCGGAATGACAGAGCCATTGGATGCCAGGACATTTCCAAAACGGGTTGTGATAAATTTTATTCGTTCCAGTTTCCTGCCATGCAACGGATAGATTTTCGATGCAGTACTATTTTGTGTCAATGGATAAGAACCAAAATGTAAAGCATGACAGTACATTTCTGCAATACGTTTGGAAGCACCCATCACATTGGAAGGATTGATAGCCTTGTCAGTAGAAACAAACAGGAAACGTTCAACCCCATATTGCTCTGCCAGATCGGCCACCACGATTGTGCCTAATACGTTATTGCGAATCGCTTCTGAGGGATGTGCCTCCATCACCGGAACATGTTTGTAAGCAGCCGCATGAAAAACAATATGGGGTGCATGTTGTAAAAATATTTGCTCCACGGCCACACGGTCTTTTATATCACCCAAAACAATTTTCAAAGGAAGGCCCGGATATTTCTGCTGCAATTGATATTCCACAGCATACAATCCGGTTTCACGTTGATCGCATAAGATCAATAGTTCCGGGGACATATCAGCAATTTGCATGGCCAATTCACTACCGATAGAACCAGCCGCCCCCGTAATCAAAATACGTTTTCCTTTTAATAACGCTATAACATGTTGATTCAACAATCGAATAGCTGGACGGCCCAGTAAGTCTTCAATCTTAACGGCCCTAAACTGGTCTTTGGTCAAATGCCCGTTTATCCAGGAAGCAACTGGGGGCAGGTTCTTTACACTCACCTGTTGTGCCAAACATTTTTCCACAAGAAAATCGGTAATACCCGGATCCATATTTTCCTGGGCAATAAACAACACTTTTACAGGGCGATGTTTTAAAATCTCTTCAATATTCTTATAATGAAAGATCTTTGTATTATCCACTGATTTCCCGATAAAGCGATTATCATTATGCAGGAAAGCAATGACTTTATACGGTGTTTCAGAAATTGCTTCAATATTATTCCGGAGTAAAGCCGGATTTTCTTCTCCGCCAAAAATTAATGCTTCCACCTTAGCAGAGCCATAATCTTCTTTATACACATTTTTGACAAATAATCGATACGCAGTTATAGTAAAAGAAGCTATAAAGAAATAAACAACCAGGGAGGTATTGGGAATAAAATTTTCTATGTGCA
Organism: Parafilimonas sp.; assembly: GCA_039811225.1. Classification (GTDB taxonomy): domain Bacteria; phylum Bacteroidota; class Bacteroidia; order Chitinophagales; family Chitinophagaceae; genus JAFDXJ01. The sequence goes on along the minus strand of JBDHYG010000003.1, from coordinate 199,147 downwards.
TTAACTGTAATGCGACATTTATAATCAACAATAATAAAACCGATAATAACAGGGCATATATGATCCGGAGAATTTCAAACATCTCCGAATAACGGATGATACCATCATACGTTTTTAATATACTAAAGAAAATGGCACTGGATAAAAAGATGATGAGGATACCATGCAGCATATCCTCATTATCAATAAACACAATATCAAAATCACTCAGGATATAATTGGCTATGACAAACGAAAAGATACATATACCAAGGTCAAGGGCAAATATGGCCCACTTTGGTACAATACGAATTCGGAGTAAGAAACTTCTTAGCTCTTTCAAAATTCGGGGTTAAGGTTTATCAATTACGTCTGGTTGCTCGCTGCTGACAATCGACAAGATAGTGCTTATTATAATACGAAAATAATTTTTTATGCTTTTCTCCTGTATATACTTTTTGTTTAATTTGACTTTATGTGGCATAATTACTTCAATATAATACTTTTCGGGGTCAACTTGCCGGCTGAGCAATTGTCCTTCCTGCCGGTAAAATAAAGAAGCATAATCTGTAATTCCGGGCTTTACCTGTAAGATTTCCATTTCTTCGTCTGTATAAAAAGCCACATATTTTCGCAATTCCGGCCTGGGTCCCACCATACTCATATCACCGATAAGTACATTCCATAATTGCGGGAGTTCATCTATTTTCCATTTACGCAGAAAAGATCCGGCTTTCGTTACCCGGTCATCATGATCACCAATCGTGAGTGTACCTTTTATAACAGCACCGGGTACCATGGTCCGGAATTTATATAACATAAAATCTTTGTTTCGCCATCCAACTCTCGATTGACGAAAAAAAACAGTACCCCGGGAATCGAGTTTGATGTACAGGGCAATGAGTATAAAAAATGGTAATAAAAGCAGGAGAGCCGGGAGCGCAAGCAGGATATCTAAAAATCGAAACCTATCCATGATGTATGGTTGACTGTACCGCTGCTAATACTACACGGCATATCCGCCGGCACTGGCTTTCCGTAAGCTGTGGATAAATGGGTAAAGAAATCTCATTGGCATACAACTGGTATGACACCGGGCAAATTTCCATTGTATATCCTCTTTCATGAAAAACAGTCAGTAAGGGCAATGGCACAAAATGAACATTCACGGCAATCTTTTCTGCTGCAATCTTTTCAATGACGTGTGCCCGTTGTTCATCATCTATGCCATGAATTCGAAGTGGAAATAAATGATAGGAAGATTGCTTTTCAGGATGTATAAAAGGCGGTACTATAAAATTTTCTAACTCGCTAAAAAAATCAACATAGGTTTCGAAGACGCGTTTTCTTTCCGGTAAAATTTTATTTGCATAAACTTTCATCTGTGCCACTGCCATTGCTGCCAATACATCCGGCATATTCATTTTAAAGCCCGGGTACACTACATCATAGCGCCATCCCCCCGCAGTTGATTTGGCAAATGCATCTTTCGTTTGTCCATTCAAACTCCAAAGGCGTAGTTGTGCATATAAGGCTGCATTGTCAAATGGCGCCGGCATAGTAAAACAAATTACACCCCCTTCTGCACTCGTTACATTTTTTACAGCATGCAAAGAAAATACCGTCAGATCTGCACAGGCCCCGATCATTTTATTCTTGTAGGAAGCGCCTAAAGCATGCGCCGCATCAGCTAATACCAATACCCTTCCCAATTTCTCCTGGCACTCATTGGCAGGGACAAATTTTTCTTTTATGGTTTTCTCATTCACTAAATTATAGATCGCATCATAATCACAAGGCCAGCCTCCAAGGTCCACCGCAATAATGGCTTTCGTTTTGGATGTAATAGCTTTCCTTATTTGCGCCGGATCAATTGTAAAATCCGGTGATACATCAACCATTACAGGTTGGGCACCCAGGTGCATGACTACCAGCGCTGTGGTACAATAAGTATAGGCAGGAACAATTACTTCATCACCAGGACCTATACCAAACCAGTGCAGGCACAGCAACATGGCCGATGTGGCTGAATTCACTGCTAATGCTTTTTCCACCTGCACATAACCGGCAATCAACCGTTCCAGATCCTGTACGCGTGCACCGGTTGTAATCCACCCGCTTCGCAGCGCAGCCACTACTTCCCCAATGACATTATCATCTATATATGGCGGTGAAAAAGGTATGGGCACATTTTCTTCAGAATGATCGGGATGATTCATCTTAAAATTTTTCTATGAGTAAATTCCATTTTTCCATTACAGCAGCTGCATCAAATTGTTGTGCAAATGCCCGGGCATTACCAGCTACCTGCTTAGCCAGCTTCGGATTTGAGATCAGTTCGATAATTTTATTGGCCATGGCTGCCGCATCATCTGCCGGCACGGTAAACCCGTTTATGCCATCCCCGATAATGTAAGGGATACCGCCAACATTCGTAGAAATCACCGGCATTCCCAGCGCCATAAATTCTATCAATGTGACCGGTGCATTATCAACCTGGTTGGTGGAAATAAAAATATCACAAGAATGTGCAAAGGTTATTTTTTGTTCCAGGTTGATATAGCCGGGCAATGAAATATTTTTTTCCAGGTTTTCCTGCCTGATCATATCTTTCATATCCCTCAACAGCCCTTTATCCCCACCGGCCATGATCATATAAATGTCCGGGTAAAGTTTCTTCAATATTTTAATAACCCGGATCGCCATTGCCGGATTATAAATAGCTTCAAAAGCACGCATCCACAAAATGCGGGGCCGAAATGTTTCCTTTTCGATAAAAGGATAATCGGAAAGTGCCAGGACATTTTCAATAACAACTGGAGTGATGCCATATTGTTGCAAAACGTTTTGCATAAATGGAGAGGGACAAACAATTTTATCTGCCCGCTGCAATGCTTTTAAAAAAGGCCGGGCATTTGCCTGCATCCTTTCCGGAATAGAACCACCATGCACAACCAATATGATTTTTTTATGCAATAACTTTAATAAGCGTGCAGCAATTTCCTGCCAGGTAAAACTCGGCTTTGTACCATACAACGGCAGTATGGCCAGGGTAAATTTATTTTTATTGAAAAGAATAGTTGTTAGCGTATCCCATAACCGGCGTAATTTCCCGGGATGATAGGAAGTACAAATTACCGGTTGTTGATTTTGCTGAAACAATTCTGCGAGCTGATCTGCAGCCGATCGGTAAACAGGGGTTCTCATGGCGTCTTTACTAAATAACCCAATGACCAGGATTGGCTGTTTATGCATGCTTGTTTATCAAAGTTCCTTGATAAGTTCCCATGAATCGGTCAATTCATTTCCTACTCCCCAGCCACATTTTTTATAGGCTTGTATGGCGCGTAGGTTTTCTTTCTTTACCGATAAACCCAGTTTATGAATATCCCTGCTTTGAGCTTCTTTTTCGAAACCATTCATCAGTAATTCAAAAACACCTTTTCCTCGGTGAGCCGGCAACACACCGATGACCACAAGCCCCTGCCGCAAAGATGCCAGTGCACCCGGACTCGCAGGGGCTTCCTGTTTCTTTTGCGATGAAAAAATTTTTCGAAACACATTTCTAAAAATCAATGGATAGAAAGGAATAATTTCTTTGCAAAAAAAAAGGCCTGGTCTTTTCAGCATTCCTATTGCCGCTTCCCGCATGGCATATTGCATCATCCCGCTGGTGGAGCCATCACCCGGTCCTTTGGAAATAAAGCCACCGCAATAACCGACTACTGATTCATCACTGCTTACCTGCAGCAGGAAACGATTATCACCAGCCAGGAACCATTCAAGGGATTTAACCATATAAGCAAATCCCAACCGGGTAGAAAATGATTTCTCGAAACATTGCATTTGACAATGAGCAATTTGCTTAATATCCTGCTTCGAGCTCTTTGTAAGTTGGTACATGCATTTCCTTTTTTTTCTTCTTTACTAAAGTTGGTGTGGCCACTGCAAGAGCAAGAATATAAGGCTGCACAGAAATCTTCAGGCCATTGTGAACGGTAATAAGACAAAATAAAATCAGGAGGTATAAGGCATATTCCCGTTGCACTTTACCTCTTTTCAGGATTTCTACAGTTAGTAAAAAGAAGAAGAACCAATACGTGATAATACCCAGTATGCCATGTTCCGCAGCTGAACGGGCAAACTCATTATGCACGCCCGATTCACCACTATACAATTTATTGACTTCAATGGCTTTCCCATAATTCCCGGTACCCACACCGGCTAATGGGTTCATCACAAATAATTCAAATGCGGCTTCTACCAATTCCGTCCTGCCGGAATTTCCTTCTTCTCCATATCGTTCTTCCACAATACCATGTGTTTCTTGTGTAACATAACCATATACACCAAAACCAATGGGAATAAATAATAAAAGCAACAGGTAACTCTTGACTTTGGTGCGATTAAAGAAAAAGAATACCGCCATGATAATTCCCAGGAAATAAATACCTCCCCGCGAAAAACTCAGGATCATCAACGTCGTCATCACCGTTAAAATGCCCAGGTTCAACCAAAACTGGCCTTTCTCTTTTTCATCCATTAGAGAAAAAAAGAAAATGGATGCTGCCACGCCCAGGTAACCACTCATTTGCACCGCCGATAAACCATTCATGGACTCAGACATGGATGTCAACGTATAACTGATTTTTTCCCCAAATAATTGTCTTGCCAGGATATAGCCACACAAAAAAACACTGGCAAGTTTTATATGGTTTAATATCCGGTTCATATTCTGCGGCGTGAGAAAATTAAAGGCGCCCCAGGTAGCGGCTGCAGTTATAGTCAGGGTATTCACATATAAAGAGCGCGCATAGACCGCATCATGTGCACGGGAACTATCGATCAGTTCTATCAATGTATATAGTATTAAAGAAACAAATGCTCGGGAATGCATTTTGGAAAATGATTTCTTCTGCCGGAAAAGCATAACCACAAACAAGGCTATGATTAAATATTGCAGGAAAAGAAAAGGAATAAATGTGACTTCATTCTTTATATATCGTTCTGCATACACCGGGTATGCCAGGATACATAAAGCCGTTTCATTATCACCCTGGGAAGCAAAATACAGGCAGGCTACACTGAGCATCAGGTACAACACCCCGATAAAATTTGCCGGAATTATTTTTAAGCCTATGATCAAACCCACAGCCAGGCAGAGGCCATATTCAAGCAGCGTATTATTTATCGAACTTTTAATTTTCAAAATAGTGGTCTATACTTTCAGTGATTTGATCTGCCCAGTTTTCCAACGTGAATAATCGTGCATAGTCCCTACCCTTTACCAACTTATCTGCCAATGCCGGCTGATCCTTCCATTGCGCCAGGAGTAATGTTGCCAAGGTAGCCGGTTTATCCGGGCTAAAGACAAAACCTCTTTCACCGGAACCGGTCATTTGCTGCGCAAATGCCGTATCACTTAAAAAAGGAACCACTCCATGGAAGAATCCTTCAAGCGGTGTTTTACCAAAACCCTCGGCTAATGGGGCCTGCAATAAAAAATCAGCCCGGCGATACCACGTGCGCAAATCTTCATAACTTTTTCTTCCTGTTAAAAAAACGCAGTCTCCTAAATCATGCTTGGCAATAAATGTCGCATACGTTTCATGCAAGGGCCCATCCCCAATAAGGTATAATTGAAATGGATATCCCTGCTCTTTCAACAATTTACATGCTTCCAACACATACTGTTGATTTTTATAGGCAACCAGTGCACCCACACTCAGGCATACCGGTACTTTCATTAAACTGCTTTGCAGCCTCGCTGTTTTTTGTTGCACAGTCGGTGTTTCCTCTTCCCATTCTGTCAACTTATAAGATGGGCTAAAGCCTTCTAAAAATTTTTTCTGTGCTGTAGCACAAGCAGCATATACCCATACCGGGCCTTTGAAATATTTTTTCAATAACCATTTTTGAAAACGGTATGTCAATGGTTCGCCGGTATAGTTTTTCCAGGTTCCGGTATAAGAGGCAAATGTTTTCTTTCCAGAAAAATAAAAATAAAAAAATCCGGGGATATTGATATTATTTGGAAAACGTTGATAAATAATATCACCAAATTTCCGGGCCGTACGGAATGCTTTCCACCAGGCAGGTAAGGTCCGCAGGATCTTTATTTTTTCGCGTAAACCATGGCCGCCCACTTTCGGTAAGGGATAAAAACGGATCCGGCTTCCGGTATATGTACTGCTGATTTTCTTTTCCGTATATGGCTCAAAAGGGCAGCAGATAAGGGTTTCCTCAAAATGGGCCGCCAGCGCTTCCATTTGTCTTTTAAAGATATGATTTTCCGTTGCCGGTAAACCTGCCGGTGTATGATAGTGTACACAGTCAGAAATAATGGCCAGTCGTTTAAACTTTTTACTCATCCTGGCAATAGTTCCGGGCCCCGGTCATTGGCCAGCATCTGATGGGCAATTTTTCGGGCACGTAAAAATTGTATCAACAATATGGGTGATTTCAACAGGGCCAGAAAAATACTCCAGGCCAACATGGTACTATTTCCTTTTTGCTTATAGGAAACATTTGACAAAAGCATCCCGATCAAAATAGTATTCCGATACAAGGGTGTTGGTAAATATTTTTTGGTAAGATAAATGACACTCGGAACCGGCTTAGGCGCCAACCACTTTGTCGGCCGGAAGCCATCCCAGCTGCCCATCTCACGCAGGCCGCCCTCCCCTACTTTTAAATGCACCCGTGATGCCTGGTAATTGGAAATACTTTTAATTCCCTGCAGGTATGCCCGATAAGAAAATTCGCCGTCACCCATTCGCATGCCATTGTATTGTTCATCAAATAAACCAATCTGTTGAAATACATTTCGTGTCACCAGTGCATTCCCCGAATCAAACTGGTCGGCCCACCTGAAATAGCCATAACTCGCCGGTACTTTTTGTCCCACAACAGCCAGGGAGACGCCGGCAGATATATCAGCCTGGAAATAATCCAAACACTTTAAATGTGCGGAAATCCAGTCCGGACCTACTCTTGAGTCGTCATCAAAGAAAAGAAGATAAGCGGCATTGGTGGCTTTAATGGCTTTATTCCTTGCCGTCCATAATGCTTTTTCTTCTTGCCGGATTAATTGTATATCTAACGAAAATTGCTGGTAAAAATCTTCCTGGAAAGGTGCAGACTGGTCGATGACAACCACTTCAAAATTTGTATAGTCCTGTTTCTCCAGGTCCCGAAGCGCTGCTTGCAGGTAAGGATACCGGTTGAGGGTGGGAATGATGATAGACACCCGGGGTTTCCTTTCAATGAGCGATGATTGAAATTGTTCATAATCGGTATAAGTTTTCGGCGCTTCAAACAAATTTACACGGGGCACATTCTTAGTTTGACGGTAACTGCGTAATTCCCGAAAAGGGTTTTTCCCGGTACTCATCCTGAGCAACAAGGCAAATAAAGTCCATGCCCGGCCCCAGTATTTTCGTATAAAAATATATTCATCTTTCAGCGTGGGCGCTTCGGCTGATGATTTTTCTATTTCCTGTGTGGTAGCTTCCAGCAATACTCCTTTATACCAACTCCGGAATCCGGCATCAGCCATTTGTGCTGCTTTCGTTTCATAGGTTTTATCTAAAAAATTATCATCCACTTCTTTACCGGTGATGATACAGGAAGCAAAGCGACCGGGTATTTTCGGAACAAGATTAAACAGCCAGCCCGGCTGTGTATATCGTATAAATTTAAACAGCAAGAGGCACTCCTTTTTTCTGAGCCGGTTCCATTAATTGCCGGTATGCCTGTTCATAAACAGTATTAAACCGTTCCAGGGAAAAAGCTGCTTCTATTCGCCGGCGTGCCTCCTGGCCCAGGTGTTTTCTTTTTTCTTCATCCCGGCAGAGAGAATATAAAGCATCAGCATAGGCTTCATAATTATAATTCTCACAGAGCAGGCCATTTTCTCCCGGCGTAATGACTTCACGCATACCGCCACAATCGGAAGATACCACCGCCAATTCCATCGCCATGGCTTCCAATACAACATTGGCAATGCCTTCGCATACACTTGGAAGAAAGAAAATATCTGCCTGCGCATACAGTTCTTTGATCTCCTGTAGATTTTTTCTCCCTGCCAAATACACGTGGTCTGTCAATTGCAATTTATTGATCATAAAAATCAATTCTTCTTTTCCCGGCCCATCACCGGCAATTACCCAGGTAAAATTTTCGAACCGTTTTTTCAAAACTGCCATCGCTAATAATCCAATACTGTAGCCTTTTTGAAAAACCAGGCGGCCCACCGATAATATTTGCAACCTGGCGGAAGGTTGATTATTTGTTTTTTCTTTTTTAAAAAACTGAATATTTACAGCTGGCCGGTTGATGAATATTTTTTCATGCGAAGCGCCGAAGTGTTTAATTTTTTCTGCTAAAGCAGCCGACACACAATGAATCGCATCTACTTTCAGAAACAGTTCTTCCAATTTTTCCGGCCTGCCTGTTTCAGTTATACTCAATACATTTTCCGCAGTTCCCCGGCAACTCACCATTTTTTTCCCCGGCAGTTTATCCAAAGACTCCAGGTGTGCAATACCAATGCCGGAATAACCATAATGATATACATCACAGGCATGCGCTTTCAATTTCTCCAGGCACAATTTCCGGTACACCCGGCTTCGCCAGGTTTTTATATCCCGTGAAAATGAACGCGCCATAAAACCCGGCATGCGTAATAAATGGAACATGGTAGCGACATAAAAAAAAGAAAAATGAAAATGCACCACCCGCAATGACCGAAAGCGGGTAAGCGCAAATGCCTGTAACAATTCCCTATCGGTTTTGCCATGACTAAATACAATTACATCATGGCCTTCCTCGCATAAACCAGCGACCAGGTTGATAAAAAACGTTTCAGTTCGTGTAGGGAATTGCGGAACGATGATACCGATTTTCAAGTGTTGATTTTTTATGCTGCCCGGTCGCTATGCCTGGTCGAATGCCCTATATACTTTTTCAAACAGTGTAACCTGGTTTTCCAAATTGAATTTTTCCTTCACTTTCATTCTTGCTTTTTTACCCATTTCTATAGCTGCTTCCTGGTTATCTATAATTTGTAAAAATTGCCGGGCATGTTCCTTAAAATCAAAAATATCGGCCAACAGGCCATCCTTGCCATGTTCAATTACTTCTTCCATACCGCCACATTTGGTCACCACTACGGGCAACTCCATACTCATAGCTTCAAGCACTGCATTGGCCACTCCTTCATAAAGACTGGGCAAATAAAAAATATCGGCCTGCTCCATATACTGTTTCACCGCATCACGGTTTAAAGATCCCGTTAATACAACCTGTTCCTGCAAATCCAGATCATGCACTTTAAAAACAAATTCTTCTTCCAAATCACCACTACCTGCAATTATCCATTGAAAAGGAATACGCCTTTCTTTCAAAAAACGCATGGCAAACAAGGCATTGGTATAGCCCTTCTGAAAACTCAGGCGGCCCACACTTAAAATGGTTATTTGTTCATGCAGCTGGTATGGCTGGCTTCGTTGAAAAAATAAAATATCAATGCTGGGATAATTGATAAATATTTTTTTCGGGTTGGTACAATAAGGGGTAATCGTCTTAGCCATGTCCTTGGATACACAATGCACTTTGTCCACTTTTTCCATCAATTGCCGAAATTGTATTTTCCGGTCTGCATACGCCAGCAATTTCACTTTTTCCGCAGAGCCCCGGCAGCTCACTATTTTCCGGCCTTTGAGCCGGTCCATGGAGAGCAGGTAATCGGTAGCAATCCCCGAAAATTCAAAATGCAGAATTTCTGCATCGGCTTTATTTAAGAGATGTGTTCGGGCTGCATAATACAACTGTGGCAACCAGGATTTATGCACTCGAAAATGACGTAAACCTGAAAAAGGCGCATACAACCAGCTTTTCACAATTGTTTTTTTACCTAACAATTGTACCCGGAGATGCGGTACATCGTGGAAAAGTTCATTTAATAAATCCGTTCTTTTTTCAGAACAAAAAACGGTTACATGATGGCCCCGTTTGCAAAGCAGCCGCACTTTATTGGAAATGAATGTTTCACTCACCGAAGGAAACACAACTACAATGATGGCAATTTTCAATGCGTTAAATTATTTCTGTGATGCGCATCATCCCAACGCGACAATGTATAGAGCGCCCATACTAACCATCCACATTGCTGTTTGTCGGCAGCATGCAACTGCAACATGCAACTCAATTTTTCTTTATTGAAATATTGCAGCAACCTGGCGGGCATATTCATGATTTTTTCATGTACTTCCGTTTTTAATTCATGGCGCAACCAATTATCCATAGGAATGGTAAAACCTTTTTTAGGCAACATGCCCAGTTCCGGGCCGGCTTTTTCGCTAAGCAGGTTGCGCAAATTCATTTTACCGGTTTTATTTTTGATACAGTCAGTATGTGTAAAGTGCAAACTTGCATCCAGCATGGCATTGCTTAAGAACGGTACGCGTACTTCGAGACTATGGTACATACTGGCCCGGTCCACTTTCACTAAGATGCGCTGCAAATGCAGGTCCATCTCCATCTTTCGCACGATTTGCATAAAATCGATATCAGATAAATTACCGGCTGCCTGCCGCTGCAAATCCGGTAATAAAAAATAAGGTTCCGCTATCGGTACTTCGGAAATCATCGGCAACCAACGCAGTGCGCCGGTAATGGATAAAGTGGTAAAATAATAATGCAGGAAACTCGGCGCATTCCAATGCCGCAATAATTCTGTTGTTTTGTTATGCCGCAATTTTTCCCATAACAGGCGCAGCCGCCTGCCTGCCCGGGCAGATTGATAAAAATAAATAAACTGGAGCGCTTTTTCATTGCGCGGGTAACCCCAGAATAATTCATCGCCGCCATCTCCACTCAATGCCACAGTTACTTGTTCTTTGGCAAAGGCCGATAACAACAAAGTGGGCAATGAAGAATAATCTGCAAATGGTTCTGTAAATGCCTGCACATGGGCTTCCACCAGGTTTTTTAATTCTCCTTCCGTGATATTTCGGGTAAAATGCTGCAACCGGAATTTCTCCGCATATTGTTGAGCAATTTCCAATTCATTATACCGCGGATCAGGCACACCTATTGTAAATGCTTTGAGCGCTGTTTCCTGTTGTGCAAAATAACTGACCAATGTACTATCTATGCCGCCCGACATAAATGTACCCACCGGCACATCACTGATGAGTTGTTCCTTTACAGAAGTAGCCAGCGTTTTTTCCAGGTCAATTTTTTCCCGTGGGTTTACTTCAAACGGGTAATCATAATACGTGTATTGCGTGGCTTTGCCTTTCGCGACTTCGAGGTAATGGCCATGAGGCAGGTAAAATGTTTCCCGGATCAGGCCTTCCCCTTCCGGCATATATCCCAGGAATAAATACAGGGAAATTATTTTTTCATTATACCCGTTCTTGCTGAAAAACGGGTGTTGTATGATATGGTTATACTGCGAACTATACACCACGCCATCTCCGCAAATGCCGATGTATAAAGGTTTTACACCCATGCGGTCCCGGGCCAGCCATAAGCGGTCTTCCTGCAGGTCGTAAAAAGCAAAAGCAAAAATTCCGTCTATGATCGCCAGGGTTTCTTTGATACCCAGGTAACGAAGGGCATACAATAACAGTTCCGTATCGGATGTGGAATGATAGGGAATAGCATATGGCTGCAGGCGGTTCCGTAATGTTTCCGTATTATAAATTTCGCCATTAAACGAAATACAATAATTGCCACAAGCGGTGAACATAGGTTGCCGTCCATGGGTGCTGGTATCGCGAATCGCGAGGCGGCGAAATACGGTGATAAAATTTTTATTGTTTTGCCAGTAATGCTGATCATCCGGGCCACGGCGTTGCATGGTATCCATGCACTGCAAAAAATAACCGGTATGCAAATCGCCTTTTTTAAAATAATAAGCGCCGGCTAAACCACACATTGTTGCTCTATTTTTAAATTATTCATATTATTTTTTATTCTTTTACCTGGAGTAAAATTCCGGATACCCGGTATTTTTTTCCTAAGTAATACCCTATACGATCCCGGTAGCCCCATAATGGAAAACGGGATTTCTTTTTGCTATAATATTTTTTATCCCGTATCACGATAATCTCACTGGCTATTTCTTCTACCTTGTCGGCAGGAAATAATGCGTTGATTTCTGCCGGTGTGGGACGAAACATATTATCAATCGGGTCTTCATGTTTTTTATAGGTAAACGGTACCGTGAGCATGAGGTAACCACCCGGCTGGCAACAGGCAAATACATTGTTCGCCACCGCCTGGATATCTTCTACATGCTCCAGCATATTGGTACATAATACCAATTGAAAAGCCTGCGCAAATTCCCGGGCAAATCCAGGATCCGTAATATCGGCCACCCGGTCAACGCCTACTGCATTTTTCGTATCCACATGTACCACCGGCACCTGCCGGCTTTCCAATGGCTGAAAAATATATTGATCAATATGCGGCTGTACTTCTTTCCGAAATGTTGATGTGGAGGAACCTAAATTTGCTACCGGCACATTCGTAGATAAAGCCAATGTATCCACCAAATGCCCCACCCAAATTGCTTCTTCAACAAACATGTTTATTTTTTTTCGCGGTGAAATATGTCTATGGCTTTTTCATAAGCCATTCGAAATTTCCCGGCAATAGTTTCCCAGGTATATTGTTGCTTTACTTTCTCATACCCGTTATTACCCATTTCCCTTGCTTTACCCGGATGCATGAATAGTGCTTTTATTTTTTCGGCAAGCTCAACTGCATTATCCGGTTGAAACAAAAAACCATCCTGCCCTTCGCTGATGATGGAACGTATGGCGCCAATAGCCGCACCGATTACCGGTTTCCGCGCACGCCAGGCTTCTAAAAACAATACCCCAAAGGATTCTGCTTTGGATGGCAAGACCACTACATCGGCCATTTGCAGGAGTTGAGCCTTTACCGTGGAAGATATATCGGTAAACACGGAAAGCCGGGGGATCTCTTTCACAACTTCCTGCAAAGCCTGCGTATAATTCCCGCTGGCGCCTGCTAATAAAAGGTAATAGTTTTTTTCCGTTGCCATCAATAACCGAAAAGCCTCTACTAAAACAGGCAGGCCCTTGAATGCCTCCTGCCGGCTGATACAGGTTATAATTTTTGCATTAGCAGGGATTTTGTATATGGCTTTTAATGATAGTGTATCCACATCCATTATTGTTTCCGCATCCAGGGATATGCCCCCACCGGCAACCGTAATTTTTTCAGGCTCTATTTTATGTGCAATCAAAAAATCTTTTTCATACGTTGAGTTAGCAATATATTGATCAGCTGCCCGGATCCGCCGGATATATTGGGGATCGGTTGTTCCATCAGCCAGGTGCAAAGCGCCATAGAGCACAAAAGGTTTTGGTGTTTGCAGGGTATTTCGCCAACGGCCATAATCCGCAAAACGGTAATGCACCGATGAAGCACAAAGCACATCGGCCGGTGTATGGTTCATCGCCTGCTTTAAGGAAGCAGAAAGCGGGCCTGCATTCCAGGTATGAATAATGGCCGGCATACTTCCTCCGCCCAATTGCTGATTTGTTTTTGCCCATACTTTTAAAAATGGTTTGTGCAGGCGCAGAAAAGGAAATCGTTTTACTGTAACACCATTCAATTTCTCTTCCCTCGTTTCAATCTTTTTAAACAGTGCATTATTCGGGCCATAAAAAGAATTGGTTGTTAAGACAGTTACGTCATCGCCATACTGTGCATGCAGGTATTCCGATACATGTTGTATCATATATTGTGTTCCTCCTATAGAGGGAAAATAATTCTGTGTTACATGTAATACCTGCATAGATATAGACGAGCGCCGTCCTTAGGCTTTATGACAAATAATCATTTCTTCTTTCGCCACGATGCCATATTTAAATTGTTCATTGTGTGTATAGGTAGCCGCAATGTTTTTTACTTCGACCCGGAAACCGGCATCCTGCAAGCGTTGAAAATAATCCATACCATAAATACGGACATGATCGGGTTGGCCAAAAAATTGCAGGCGTTGTGCCGGATCGGTGATGGAAGCATCCTCAAATGTTTTTTCTCTTTCTTTTTGAATAGGCACATTCAGTACAGCCCAGCCCTCCGGTTTTAACACCCGGTACATTTCCTGTATAGCTTTTAGATCATCGGGGATATGTTCCAATACATGGTTGCAAATAACCACATCAAAATTGTCATCGGGATATTTCAATGCCGTTACATCCATCGCTTTTGTTTTAGTGCCGTATTGGTAGGCATCAGGCATGAGATCAATGGGATGGTACTCTATATTTTTTCGTTTTTCAAATTCTTTATATAGCTGTATTTCCGGCGCTACATGTAAAATCGTTTTTTCCGTAGTAAAAATATCGGTATGGTTTTGCAGGTAAAGCCATATCGCCCGGTGCCGTTCTAAAGATCCACATTTTAAGCAGCGTGCATTGGCCCGTTTTTCAATGCCTGCCGGAAGGAAGGTCAGGTACCGGCTTTGGCAACAAGGGCAGTAAACGGTTTTTCCTCTTAATGCCAGGCGAAGCAAGCGTAATTGCAGGTTGCGCGGGTGCAGGCTTCGAATAATTTTATTTTTAAATTGTAAGAAAGACATTGTTTTGTGTTAGCCTATTTTTTGCATAGTCATTTGTTTAAAATTTTCCATGCCTTGCAAATAAGCATCGCGGTATTTCTTGGTAATAATGGGCCAGGAAAATTGTTCCGTAATTTTTTTAAAACCTGCATCACCCATTTTTTGCCGCATTGCCGGTTGGCTGGCCAGGCTTTTCAATAGGCGTGTCAAATCTGCTGTATCCTGTTGTTTAAAAAGCAGGCCATCTTTTCCGGTACTTACCAGGGAGGCCACTGCGCCGGTAGCCATTCCCACAACGGGTTTTTTGCATGCCCAGGCTTCCAGGAAAACAACACCAAAGGATTCACCATGTGATGCCAGCACAAAAACATCTATTGAATGGAATAAAACCGGTTTCAACGTATTCTCAAAATCTTCCAGGATGATTACCGGGAGTTGCTCGGCCACAATTTTTTCCTGCAGTTCTTTTACAAAAGAGGTGGATGTGCCCGCCAACAATAATTTACATTGCTTCATTTCTTTATATAAAGCGCGGAAAGCATCCAATACAGTGCCCGCGCCTTTTCCTTCAGACAAGCGCCCCACATGCCCGATTAAAATATCACCCGGCTGTACCTGGTACTTCTCCCGGAAAGCCGCTACCTGTGCGGGTTCACAGGTATATGCCTGCACATCTATACCCGTGCCGATAGTAACTATTTTTTTTTCCGACACGCCATAGCCTACTAATTTTTCTTTTTCAAAATCAGTATTGGCAATATAAAGATCGCAGGCTTTTGCCCGTTGGATAACCGGTGCATTCCCGGGCCAGTTGATATGTAAGTGCAAAGCGCCATATAAAATAAATGGTTTTGGCTGAAGAGTTTTTGCACGCCAAAACGGGTAATCGGCAAACATATAAGAAGCCGTTGTGGCCATGATCACATCGGCATCACACCGGGCCATACAAGCATCAATACCTTTACAAGCCAGTTCCCAGCGATACTTGAGCAAAAGATGCGGTAAGGTTTTCTTTCGAATTTTTTTATACGCACGTGCTGTAAAATCTATAAATGGGTATTGCCATCGGGAAAATGGGAAACGTTGTACCTGCACACCGTGAATGGTTTCATTTGCTGGTTCAATTTTTTCAAATATTTTCATCTCCGGTCCATATAAAGAATCTGATGTTGCTACATGCACTTCATCCCCAAAATAGCGAATGAAGTTTTCTGATAAATGCCGCATGGTATATTGCGGGCCACCATGCGCCGGGTAATAATTACTACATACATGCAGGATCTTCATGTGCCGAGCAGGTTTTGTAAAGTGTGTGCAACCCGCGTGGCACTCTTTCCATCCGTGAATGAAATGATTTCCTGCACACAATTTTGACTTCCGGAAATAAATTGTCCAGGGTTTTTCAAACAGGCATTTACTAAGTCAACTAAATTTTCTTTGCTTTCGGCAAAATGTATTGCCTTCGTTTTTAAAATAGGCTGGTAATGTTCCTGCAAATAAAGCCGGCGCAATGGTTGTTGCCAGGCTGGTTTTTCCGCATCGTAATAAGGCGCTATTTGTGGCTTATTAAAAATACTGCCATCTACTGTCATTGTTGAACACAGGTTGATATGGACATCTGTAAATTTCAAAGAAGCCAGTAAATGCCGGATATCCGTTTCCCGCAGATTGGTATAATCTGGATGTATCGAACCGGTGGGCGCCTGGTCATAAAATATATAGGCTGAAGGGCCGACCTCATCTAACCAACGCTGCATTTTATCTAACGGATGGGAACGAAATAAAACCACCGCATTTTTTATGGCACCGGCTTCCAGGCCTTCCTTTAAATGCCGGAGATATTGTGTTTCTCCCGGGAATAGATTTACCGGCCCGCCACCATATAATATAATTTTTTTATCGGCCGGCAAGCCCTGTGATTTTAACCAGTCATAACGATCCAACTCATTGCTTTTGGTAAAATGATTATCAAATTGTGGTGCCCCGGTAATGGAAATATCCGTATCACCCAGGTGTGGAAATATACGTTGCAATTCAGCCCGGTTATATTTATTCCACACGATATAATGATCAAAAGCCATTGCCGGCCAGCCTCTCTTGGTTACATTATCAAAGGAGCAAATGGCCGCCCAGGCCGGCTTTCCGGCTGCGCGGCAAAATCGGCCCAGTAATTCTGACACGAGTAAAAAAGGGGTAGCTGTAAAATATGCATCAACCTGTAGATCGGTAAACCATGCCTGGATTTTGGCGTATCCTTCCTGCTGTTGTATTTGAATTTTTTCTTGCGCAACCAGGTTTTTGATATATCCCGGTAAAAAAGTTCTTTTCATGCTTTCAAGGATGCTGCCTTTACGTTTACTCCATTTTTTCCGGGAGGAAAAACTTAATGCTTTATAATTATACTCCAATTTCGTACCGGGAGAACACAAAACTTTTTTATAATACCAATCATCTATTTGCTGACGTAACCGAAGGTATGCAGCAGTTGGTTGCAAAGAGGGAATAACATGTACCTCTATGCCTGCCTGCTTCATCTCAGCCTGTAGATCCGGTTGTTCCCAAGACATGCAAAGCACCGGCTCGCAAAATTCTTTCAATTGCAAAAGGAGGCCAGAACGAATGATGAAATTCAGTGAGCCCTGCCCGGCAATCATTACCAATAATCTTTTCCGGCCTGCCAAATTAGTTATAGAAAAAAATAGTTTTCAATTTTCTATCCGTGCCCATTGCGGATAATAAATATCGTTATAGTTAAAATGTATCTCGTTGTACCATCTTGCCGGCGCCACGATGATGGCATTTTCCCGGTTGTTCAGGTAAGCAGCCCACCAACTAAAGGAACTATTGGTCATGACCAGGTTGTTGCATTGTGTCATCAGGTAAAAATCTTCGATGGGGTCTTTTGTAAAATGGCCACTGACAAATGTAACCGGGAAACCGTTCGGGATATAACCTGCCGCTTTTTCTACATCATCAGAAAAAACATATACCTGCAAATTGTTTTTGCCCTGTGCCTGAATATGCCGGATGGCTTTTGCATAATAGGCAGCAGGAATTTCACCATAGAGTTTTAAATTCTTTGCTTCTTTTCGATCCGTGCAACGAATATGCAAACCGACACTTTCGCAACCACGGATTTCTTCCCCTAACTGCTTTACCTGTTCATAGCAAGCCGGCCGTATTGTAAAATCATTTCGGATAATTGCAGCATAGTCAGCAAAATATTTATAACTCATCCAATAGCCTTTCAAAAAAACAGGTGGTGTTGCTTTAAAAAAATTTGTATCATACTGAAAAAAACGTTCTTCATAAACAGGCCGGGTATGCGGCGGGCTGACCAGGTAAAACAAGTCATACACGAGACGGGCTGCTTTTTTTTCTTCATAAGGCAGTCCACGTAATTTATTTGCCGGGAAAATTCTATTCCATGCCCTTCGCACCGGGTGCGCCAATGTAAACATAGCCATATCTTCTGCCGTTGCGGCTGCAGGATGTATATCAAAATATTTTTCCAGCTCATATTTTCGTAATGCATACCCGGTATAAGAATGCGTATATACTTTTAAAGGAACTCGCAAATGCAGTGATAATGCGCGTCCGGCCGCATATTGAAACATCTGGTTGCCCAGGCCCATCATGATATTCGTTACAACCATTTAATGCGGCTTACTAAAAAATGCCCTGGTTTGTGTAGCAATATATTTCACTGCTTCTTCTTCCAGGCCGGGATAAATAGGTAAACTTAAACTGGTATCTGCCAGCATTTCTGTTATAGGAAAATCACCCCGGCGATATCCTAAATGCGCATATGCCTGTTGTAAATACGGTGGTATAGGATAATGAACCAGGGTTTCGATTCCTTTTTCCCGTAAATATTCCTGCAGGGCATCCCGTTGTTTTGTCCGTATCACATAAAGATGGTAAACATGCGTAGCCTGGTTAGCGATTTGAGGTATAATAATTTCTTCCACATCTTGCAGGTACTGGTTATACCAGCCGGCAACTTGTTGGCGTTGCCGGGTAAGTTGTTCCAGGTAATTTAATTTAACGGATAAAAAAGCGGCCTGCATTTCATCCAGGCGTTTATTGTAACCAATAACTTCATTGTAATATTTTTTCCGGCTCCCGTAATTGCGTAAGAGGCGGACTTTATCGGCCAGTTCTTGATCGTTTGTGGTGATGGCGCCTGCATCACCATAAGCGCCCAAATTTTTTCCCGGATAAAAACTGGTGGCATTGATATGGCCAAAACTTCCCGCCAGTTGTTGTGCATAGGCAGCGCCATGTGCCTGTGCATTATCTTCCACCACTTTTAAATTATAATGTTGGGCAAACGCCAGGATGCTATGCATCGCACAGCACTGGCCATATAAATGTACCGGGATGATAGCTTTCACCTTGGCGCTTATATGTTCTTCAAGCTGTTGTGTGCCCAGGTTATAAGTTATTGCATCGGGCTCTGCAAATACAGGTGTGGCGCCGGTTTCCGTAACAGCTAATACCGTGGCAATATATGTATTTGCCGGCACGATCACCTGGTCTCCTTTACCAATTTCCAATGCACGCAATGACAGGCTCAACGCATCAAGACCATTGCTCACTCCCACACAATGCGCTACCTGGTTGAAAGCGGCATAAGCTTCTTCAAAAGCTGTCACTGATTTTCCCAAAACAAACCAATGGCTGTCATAAACTTTTTCAAAAGCCTGCAGCATATCTGCCCGCATCAGTTTATCAGTATATGCCAGTGAAAGAAAGGGGATGTTCATATTTCGCTTAAGCCATTTTCGGTTTCTTTAAAAAATTTTCCGGATGGGCTTTTCCATTGTTGGTCACCACAATTTTCCAGTTTATTACCATCTTCATCCACCCATCCCTGGATGCGGGCCGGGCAGCCATACACCAATGCATGGTCCGGGACATCTTTTGTTACCAGCGCACCCATTCCAACCAGGGCATAACGGCCAATTGTAATACCGCCTAAAATATTACTACCTGCTCCAATGGAAGCGCCCTGCCTTATGATCACTTTTTCAAACACTGCCGGCTTTTGCCGGCTTCTTGGTTGTTTATCATTGGCAAATGTTACATTCGGACCAATGAAGACATTATCTTCTACCCGAATGCCATCCCATAAATAGACACCTGTTTTCACCGTTACCCGGTTTCCCAGCACCACATCATTTTCAATAAATGTATGGCAATTGATATTACAATCGCTCCCGATAACGGCACCCGGCAGGATAATGGCAAATTGCCAAACCACTGTGCCATCGCCGATTTGCGCCGATTGCACATCGGCTAATGAATGGATGTTTATCATGATTTTTTCAATTGTTTAAATAAGGCATAGTCCCGGATATAATCGCCGGCATCATACCATTTGGAGGCAAAGACCAATACAATTGCTCCGGAAGAAAAATTACTCATGTGATCCCATATCAGGGGACGGATATGCAAGCCCATATATGGCCTGTTGAGATGTATTGTTTTTGTATGCCGGCCATCATCCAGGGTGATATCAAGACTACCACTGGCGGCTATCACAAATTGTTCCAGGGTATGATGCGCATGGCCGCCTCTTTCTTCCCCACCGGGAATATCATAAATATAAAATACCCGTTTCATTTCAAATGGTAATTCTATCCCGGCATTCAGCGCCGTGATATTCCCGGAACGGTTATAGATCCGGGGTAAATGCAGGAGCGGGCAATCATGTATGGTACTGGTCTTAGTCATATTTTTTTGAGTTGCCGGAATACTTCAAAATCCCGGATATAATCTTCTTCGCGGTAAACCGTACTTGCCAGGACAAGGGCTAATGCATTGGTGGAAAAATTTTCCAATGTCCGCCATGTCATTGGTGGCACATACAAACCATAATAAGAACGATTGAGTTGAAATTTCATTTCTTTTTCGCCGTCATGCAGCACCACATCATAACTCCCGGATAAAGCAATGATCACTTCAGCCGTTTCGCGGAAAGCATGCGAGCCCCTGATTTCACCACCGGGAACATCATAGATCCAATAAGTTCGTTGTATGCTAAACGGGATATGCTGTTCACTCTCGAGGAAAGACAGGTTTCCGCGATCATCCGGGACTTTGGGAAATGTGAGGAGTTTTATTTGCTGCATCAGGAAATTAATTTAACCCAGCCACCCACTTTATTTTTTTGCAGAAAAATAAAATGGAATAGAGGCAATAGCATATTTCATAAAAATAAATTTTCGCGTTTTACAAAATGCCCGGAAAAAATAGATACCTGCCTTTCGGAAATGCAGGCTGTATAATTTTTTTGTATAAAAAAGGAGCTTTGCTGTAAATGCAGCCCGGTAAGCCGCATCGGGATCGAAACGTTGATAGTAAATGAGAAAACAATTCCTATAAAATTTTAATTCATCTACCGGCATGGTGCTGAGTGAAGTGCCGGAAACCCGGTATTGTACCGTTGGTAAAGGCTGATACAAAAAGGAAAAATATTTTGCTGCCCGTAAAAAAAAATCATGGTCTTCATAATCCAGGTCTTCATTGTACTGCTGTAACCTGTCCAGTACAGCCCGTCGTACCAGGACACTGGGCGCAGCAATGATAAATCGCTCAATAAGCGCTGCATACATATTGCCACTAAAGGGTTGTTTATACGTATGCCGGGTATAATAGGTGCCGGGTATTTCTTTTCCTTCCTGATCAATCAATTGCATATCGGAATACACGATACCCATATTCGGATCTTCACCTAATAATTTTACCTGGCTGGAAATTTTTGTGGGCAACATCCGGTCATCGCAACCAAAAACCTGGAAATAGTCCCCTTCCACGAAGGGCAATGCACTATTGATATTTTTTGTCAGGCCCAGGTTTTTCGGGTGATCCAGGAACTTTGTCCCGGGCGCTTTGGCACGGATCCATTCCCGGATATATTGTTTCGAATGATCAGTAGAACCATCATCGGCAATAATCAATTGAATGGGATGATAATCCTGTTGCTGGATACTATCCAATGCTTCTACCACCCATTTTGCCTGGTTATAACAAACAGCAATAACCGTTACAATACCCATGCCCGCTGCATTTTAGCATTCACTCCGGTAATAGGTTGATGGTAAGTCATACGACCTGGTGTTGCAAACAAAATTGCGTAACGGCTTCAATTTTTTTGAAATCCACGGCTAATTGTTGTTCCTGCTTTTTCAAATACCTGATTTTATTCGCTGCCGTTTTCATACGAATATATTTTTCATTCCCGGGTTTAGCACGCCACCAGGCAGCCACGCTTTTCCAACCTTCTTTCCATTCCTCTCTTAAGATACGTCGTTGCTTGCGCAAATTCCAGCGATATACATTTTCAAAAACCGGCTGCCTGTTGGCCGCCATTTCCTTATAGCAATAATCATACATCGCAAAATAAAATTGAGGATAGGCAAAACCCTCTGTCAACATCTTCACGCAATAAGACCAGTTCAAACGGCCCCCGGGAATCACATGTCGAAACTGCATACGTTCATCATAATACAGGTTATAACCCAGTAATAAAGCAAGCAAACAAATCTCGCTGTCATTCCCGGAAGTCATTTTATCTTTATTCCTGTCAGTTAGTATCAATGCATAAGGCATCTCCTTAAGTGTATCAAAAATTTTTTTTCGCAAAACCATACCGGCTCCATACAAATATTTCCGTTCATTGACGATGCCGGACTGTTGACTTTGCCTGCCAACGGCATAAACATTTTCATACCGGTCAAACCAGGCGGGCTTCTCACTATCCAACAATGGAATGCCCCAGCCACCTAAAATGCCGGTTGCCGGGTGTTCTGCATAATGTGCTGCTGCCAATTGCAGGTAATTCGGTTCAAGCCAGTTATCATCATCACAAAAAAGCAGGAGCTGATATTGTGCCGATTCAATTCCTTTCTGACGGGCATAGGATAAACCGGGTGTGGGCTCCGCTACCACCTGCAATGGTATTGAACTTTGCAATTTATCCCAGGTGTTACGCGCACATAACGCGGATTCATCGGTTGACGCATTATCCACCAGGATATATTCTGCCTGCAGGCCGGTTGGTATTTGCTGCAAAGCCAAATTTTCCAATAATCCGGGTAAGCGCTTGGCGCCATTATATGTACAAATGATCACGGATATACCCGGGCTTCCCGACAAACTGAATTATTTTACTGTAAAAATTTGTTTAGTTATCAGCCTGTTTCTTTGTAAGAAAACAGAGCATTTTCCGCGCGTAAGCGGATGGAAAAACACGACAGACCAGGCTGGCCATATTTCGTATCAGGCCAGTTGGCATATAATGAATATCCTGTTGCAATTCGGTTTTGCTGATATCTTTTGTTCTTTGCCATTTCCGGAAAAGCCATAAGGCAATGGCTTTCTTTTTGGCTGCTTCCAGTTCCAGGTAAGCAGGAATATGGCGGATATGTTCTATTTGTTGCAAATATTTGATCGCCCACACCTGTGAACTTTGTGCCGGGTGTTTTCGGTATCTTACTAAGGTTTCCGGGTTGCCCTGTAAAATAAAACCGCAGGCCAGCATATCCAGCCAGAGCCGGAAATCTTCCCCATATTGCAAAGTGGATGATTCCTGGAAACTCCCGGCTTTAAGTAAACTGTCTTTTTCCACCACCACCGTGGAAAGGGGAACCGGGTTGGATTTCAACAATTGCATAATGCCTTCCCGGCCTGATATAGGTGATGGATCCACGGTATGTTTTTCCTGCAACCCTTCTGATTGTTCATTGATGAAGGCAATGTTGGCATATACCAAATCGGCCACGGTTGTGTATAATAAGTTTAATTGTTTTTCCAGGAAATCTTTTTCCCAAATATCATCGGCATCTAAGAAAGCAATACGATGGCCGCGGGATGCCCGTATGCCCTTATTGCGGGCCTTCCCCTGCCGGCCGTTTTCCTGGTACAAATACCGGATGCGGGCATCTTCCTGCATATACACCCAGCAAATTTGTTTTGTGTTGTCCGTACTCCCATCATCCACAATGATCAGTTCCCAGTCCTGTTCCGTTTGCGCCATCACACTCTCAATGCTTTCACTGATAAATCGCCCGCTATTGTAGGCAGGCATGATGATGGAAACTTCCGGCAGGATCATTCTTCCGTTTTTTGTATATGCAGTTTACTCTCTTTCTGTTCTTCCCATTCCAGTGCAGCCCGGGCAAATTTTTCAATGGTAACAAAAGTTTGCTGCAATGGTTGTTTATGCCGCCAGGTATACATAAGCTTGTTCAATTGTGCCCGCAATGCCAACTCTTTTTTATTGCCTTCACGGGTATAAAACAAACCGGTTAATTTAAAAACAAACGGTTTCACGGCAAGCCAGGCATACCAGGCATTGCGCATGTTTTTTTTGAGCAGGGTTTTATAGGTTGTTTCAAAATCAACTTCTTTGTGTGATCGCAGGCGGTAATGACAATATTGATAAAAAAATAAATGCAGTTGTGGTATGGCATGGCCATAAGTAAGCATCTGCCGGCAATACCGCCATTCCAGGCGGGTAGCCGGCATATAGTGAACAAAATGTAAACAGGCATCATAGTAAAGATGATAGCCCAGGTATCTTACAGCATGGCAAAACTCAGTATCTCCACCGGAAAGCAATTGCTGTTTGGTACGGTCTGTATTGGTGGTTTGAAAATGACAGGCCGCCAGTTCCCGGAAGATCCTTGCCCGTGTAACCATACCTGCACCGGCGATATAACCCCGTGCATCGGCATTACCGGTACCTGGCAGGGGTTTACCCACTGCATAGGCATTTTGAAAAGTTGCCCACCAGGCAGGTGCGGCTGTTTCAAAAACAGCATCGGAACAGCCACCTAATACACCTATTGATGGATCCTGCTCCATACGATCATAGGCCAACTGCAGGTAATCCGCATCGAGCCAATTATCATCATCACAAAAAATAAGGATATCATATTTTGCCACAGCCACTCCTCTTTGCCGGGCAAAAGATAAACCCGGTTTTTCTTCAGCAACAATTTGCAATGGAATCCCGTTTTCCAAACGATCCCAATATTTTTCAGCAAAAACGGCTGTACCATCCGTTGAATGATTATCCACAATAATCAATTCCCAGGTGAGCGTGTCATTGAGTTTTTGCGCATGCAAATGCTTCAATGTTTCGGGCAATCGTGCTACACTGTTATAGCAACAAATAATAACAGAAATCCCTTTCACTTTCCCCTGATTTTTCTTCCTAAAGCTGTTTTAAGTAATTTCAAATAATACCATACATGTATTCCACTGTATGTGTATATTTAATGGGTGACAGGATCTTTTTTTTGAATATAACAAATACTACCCAATGTCCTGATCCGGCTCACGGATTGTATTTGGGAAAGATAATCATGTACCGCACGGCTGCATCCATCCCAGGCAAAATAATCATCAATCAGCAGTAAACCATTATATACCAGTTTGGGATAAAGATGGGTGAGGCAAACCATAGTGGAATCATACCAATCCGCATCAAGGCGTAATAATGCGATTTTCTGAGATGCTGAGAAGACGGGGATGGTCTGATCAAACCAGCCTTTATATATCGCATATTGACAACCCGTTTTGTTCATGGCTTCTTCTGCAATTTCTTTGGGTGCCGTACAATTATTATGATAGTATTCTCCATGAATATCCTGCTGATATGCTATTGCACTTGCACCATCAATTTCTTTTGCAGGTGGCAGGCCTTCAAAACTATCAAACAAGAAATATTTTCTATTTCCTTTGAGGTATTCGGCAATTCCGGCAATCATGCCGCCCCGCCATACCCCACATTCTACCACATCACCGTCTAATTCTTCAGGTACATAATGATGGACCAGTTCTAAATTGCTTATAAACATTTTTGCCGGGATCATTGTATAGTCCGCATATTTCTTTTGCAGCTGAAAAAATAAATTCCTTTCCCGCATGTTGTTCACACGGGTCAGTTTGAGATTATGGTCAAGCAGGAATTTTTTAATATATTTCTTAATTGTTTGCATTTTGCAATGAGGGTCTTAATAGATTTTAGTTATTGAATTCATTCGTTCAACCAGCGATTGTCCGGGAAGGTTGTACAGGAGAGCAATCTCGTGTTTGTAATAATTTTTCAATTGCAGATGCTCATCTGGTTGTAAAAGAGTTTGATCTTGAGATGCATTGAAATGTGGAAATCCCTTTCCAAGGGACAAGCCTAAAAAAGCGGATAAGAGAGCGATTTCATTTTGCCGGAATGTTGGTGAAATCAAATTTTCAAAAAGCAAAAGACAAATTTTATCAGCTCCGAATCTTTGTTTCCAACGGGCAATATGCTCAAAATATTTTCCTCTTGCGAGGGCTTCGATTGGTGAGTGGCCTCTTATTTCATCTTCCAGGAATTGCGCAAATGTCAGCCGTGGATTTTCCTGTAGATAGCGGTATTCGGCTTTTCCTTTTTCCGTATATTGAAAATAACGTTGATAAGTCCTTTCCAGATTTTTAAGTACATGACCAAAGTAGTGATCATAAGCAGAAACAAACCGATCAATAGGATCACGTAAGATGATGATACATTTTGCTTCCGGGTTATATGTATAGATGGCTTCCACTGTGGCCGGATCACCGAGGTAATCCGGAGAGGCATCCAATTGATAGATATAATTTTTAAAAACCCGGGATGAAAACAGGGCATGGTAATTTTTATACTCCGGGTCACCTTCTTTTTTATCTGTATTAAAATAATGACATTCTTTTATACTTGTAGCCAATACAGCCGGGTGATATTGTAGTAATTTGAAAAGAGAAGTCGTACCACATTTTTGTTCCCCGAGGATAAACAAATTTGTTCGCTTCCTCGTTGTCGTATTAAGAATATTTCCCCAATTTCTTTCAAGCGCTTTTAACCGATGATACAGAAAGAGGTGTAATTGAGAAGGTTGCTTTGTACTCATTGCCAATAATATTGAATGAGCATACCCTTCCTGTTTTGCGGAATAACACCGGTGCCAAAAAAATCACCATCCACTACCTGCAGGGAATACGCATAATCCAGGGCATCAAAGGTTTCCTGGTTCTGTGAATAAATCAACAGGTTCAAATAATAGTCACCTCCGAACAAAGGCAAATGCGGGATAACACAGGAAATCTCACCCTTGCCTTCATGCGGCTTACATATAAAGCCTACATGATGATTATTGCATAAGAACAACATTTGCTCATGCATATCCATCACTTGTAACCGGAAATAAATGATTTCACTAACAGGTTGCCTTACTTCAAAAAATATTTTCAGCACCAGGTCATCCCCGGATTTCACAACCTCAATAGGATTGCCCTGTGCATTTTCCATCCGGATATTGGTGCAGCGGATTTTTCCATTGCCCTTTCGGTCTGTTCTTTTAGTCAAATCGTTTTCTTCGATTTGTTTATTCCGGTGCAGGTACGTATCAATACCCGCTGCCGTGGCGCCATGATAAATTTTTTTTCCCCATTCCAATACCAATACCTGGTCGCAAAGATTCATAATGGAAGGCAGGTTATGACTGACAAATAATACTGTGCGGCCTTCCTGCCTGCTCACATCCTGCATTTTGCCCAGGCATTTTTTCTGAAACTCCGCATCCCCCACGGCGAGGACTTCATCCACAATTAAAATATCCGGTTCGAGATGCGCCGCCACGGCAAATGCCAGGCGCACATACATACCACTGCTATAGCGTTTTACCGGCGTATCAATATATTTTTCCACACCGGCAAAATCCACGATCTCATCAAACTTGCGCCGGATCTCTTTCCGGGTCATTCCGAGGATGGCCCCGTTTAAAAAAATATTGTCCCGGCCGGATAATTCCGGATGGAAACCGGTGCCCACTTCCAATAAGGCCGCCACTTTTCCCCGGATTTTTATTTCACCCTGCGTGGGTGCCGTTACTTTTGCCAGGATCTTTAACAAGGTTGATTTTCCGGCGCCATTCCGGCCAATGATGCCAAGGATTTCTCCCTGCTGCAAATCAAACTGTATATCGCGCAATGCCCATACATAATCACTGCTTTTCCGTTGGGCCCGGTTATTCTCCTGGCCAATTTTCAAATAGGGATCTTCTTTACCCCGGATACGATGCCACCAACGATGAACATCGTGCGAAATACTTTTTCTGCCTACCATTCCGAGGCGGTATTGCTTGGAAATATTTTCTACTTTAATAACAGGATTACTCATACAATAAAAAAATGAAGCGCCTGGGCATTACACCGTATCCATAAAATTCTTTTCTACTTTCCCAAAAATCCAGATACCGATGAAAACACTGCATAACATACATACAACACTGTACAAAAACAGGTATAGATCGAAAACACCTGTCCCTAATAAGGCATAGCGAAAAGTTTCAATCACCGGGCTTAGCGGGTTGTACACGATGAGGGCGCGATAAGAAGAACCATTGATATAAGATAAGGAATACCCAATCGGTGTAATATACATGAGCAGGCCGATCCCAAAATTGATAAGCACGGTGAGGTCACGGTATTTGGTGGTAAGCGAAGAAATGATAATCCCCAGGCCGAGGCTGAGGCCGGCCATCACCAGGATCACAACAGGCAATAACAAGGTGTGCCAACCGACCTGTATGCGGAAATCCGTGGTAAGGCTATAAAATAGCATGATACTGAACAGCAACAGGAGCTGTATGCCCAGCTTGATGATATTGGAACACACGATGGAAATGGGCATCACGAGGCGGGGAAAATAGACTTTCCCAAAAATGGTGGCATTGGCAATAAATGTATTGGAGGTACTGATAAAGCAGGTGGAAAAATAATTCCAGATCGTAATGCCACACATATAAAAAATCACCGGGGGCACATTGTCTGTCGGGATTCTGGCAATCTTGGAAAACAAGATCAAAAACATGCCCGTGGTTAATATTGGTTGGATCAAATGCCAAACCGGGCCCAATACTGTTTGCCGGTATTGTGCAGCAAAGTCGCGTTTAACCAACAGGCCAACGAGGTCGCGGTAATGCCATAGCTCTTTAAAGCGCCAGTCAAAAACCCGGCTCTGCGGTGAAATGATTTCCGTCCAGGCTGATTTTTGTTCGGTCATTTACGTAGCAATTGGTACAGTATTTTTTTAAAATGTTTATATCGTTTCATCCCGGGTTACCGGTAAGCTGCTGTGTGCTGCCTGTTCATCTGTCATAAAAAGAAAATTCGTTTTATGCATATCATTATGCCTGTCCATGGTATCAAAATTTATAAGGCTTACATCCTGTTCCTTGATCAGGTAAAAATTGTACTGAAACCGTTTAAGTAATGCCAGGAGGCTGTCCATCCTCATTTTGCGGTATATTCCATTTTCAGAAACGGTATCATAGAAAGGTAGGATTTCAAGTAAAATAATAGGCCTGTCCCGCTCAATTAGTTGTTGCATACCTTGCAACACTTCCAACTCAGCGCCTTCCACATCAGCTTTGAGAAAACCCAGTTTTTCTTCTTGCGGCAATAACAACGCATCTCCTGTAAACATAGGAACCTGGTGCTGCAAATGATACCTGTTTTTATTTTTCCTGAATTCGGGCAACACACTGGCTCCACTCGCAAAGTCCATATCCAGGTAAAGAGTGCAAATGGTCGTTTGATTATACAGCCCTACCGGGTAAATGGTGTAATGGGTAAATGAATTTTTTTCTCCCAGTTTTTGACAATAATAAGCACAGGCCGGGTTAGGCTCAAAACCTATATACACCCTGTCTTCCTGCACAGCTTTTACTTTCAAAAACGTCTGCCCGATATTCATACCGACATCTACAAAAGCGCCGGTTGTGCCCGGAAGAATTTTTTGAAGAAGTTGGATAAACCAGGTTTCACTGGAAAGTAAATGATAATAACCCATTTCATTAATGATGGGTATGGCCAATTTTTTATCCAGGATCCGTGTATGCACCGTCCCATTTATTTTTTTGAAAAGACCCGCTTTATACAATAATCTGTGTAAATAATAATTCATTCCACACTGGCTTATAAATCGCTAAAAATTTTTTGTGGGGGTGTTTGCCAGAAATTTTCTTCCTGCAATACGGCATGAAATAATGCGGCGCTATTGCCTTTACCAAAACTATACAGTTTCTCCTGCGGGATTTGCATGGCTTTTGCCTTTTCTATTGCCGCGATAATCGAAGCGGTTTCATTGCTTGTATGCAGGATGGCCGTATGCATGCTTCTTCCATTTTGCCGGCTGCCCACGTTCACAGCTGGCACCTGGTAATAATGTGCTTCCCGGATGCCCGCGCTGGAATTGCCAATAATAAAACGGGCATGCTTCAATAAGGTAAGAAAATATTCAAAACGCAGGGAAGGGAAAACCCGGAAACGCGGATGACCGGCCAATGCCTGCACATGTTCCAATATCCAATGAGCGCCCTGGTCATTATTGGGATAAATCAAAATGTATTGCTCCCCGGAATTCTCAAGCGCTGCAAAATACTGTGCCGCATGATCTTTCGTAAGATTGCTTTCCGTGGTCACCGGGTGATAGAGCGAAAGTGCATAGTTGCCAAAAGGAATTTGATAATGCTGCAAAGCTTCTTCCAATGAAGGCAGGTCATCGGATAGCAGGAGATCCATATCGGGTGAGCCGATGATAAAAATGGTCGATGCGTTTTCCCCCATTTGCAACAATCGTTGC
Organism: Parafilimonas sp.; assembly: GCA_039811225.1. Lineage (GTDB taxonomy): Bacteria > Bacteroidota > Bacteroidia > Chitinophagales > Chitinophagaceae > JAFDXJ01. The sequence goes on along the minus strand of JBDHYG010000003.1, from coordinate 168,887 downwards.
TGTGCAGCTTCATTGGCCACAAAATGAATATGGCTCATCTTGGAAACAGCATGCCGGATATGTTCATCAATGGTGCCGGATAATTCGCCTCCTTCAATATGGGCAACCAAAAAATTATTGAGCGCGCCGACTACAGCCCCGGCTAAGGTTTCAATACGGTCTCCATGCACAACGATCAGGTCAGGTTGAATGGCCTGCACAAAATCCGAAAAGCCTTCAATGGTTTTTGCTAATGCTTTATCCATCCGGCCGCCTGCCCCATGATTGACAAAACGATGGATATGTGGATACCCGCATTTTTCAATTTCACGAACCGTATATCCATATTGCGCATCGAGGTGCATGCCGGTTACGAACAAGTGCACTTCAAATGCCGGGTCAGCCTGCATGGTACCGACCAGGGATTTTAATTTTCCAAAATCCGCACGTGTACCTGTAAGAAAAATTATTTTTTTAATACCGAAAAAAATTAAATGAACCTTGTTGGTTATGCATCCTGAATATCTGCTTCTGTTACCTGCCGGTCATTATCTATATCACGGCTTGCTTTTTTTCCTAAAATTTTTTCATATTGTTCCGCGGGGATCCCGCCCTTGCCCGGCCGCTTTACCCAAATATTTTGCGGGGTAAATAGTTCCCCTTTTAAGACTGGCTGAATGGTACAAATCGTGGCAAAGGCAAAATCAATAGTGACCTGCTCTTCTGCAGCAGGCCCTTTATGGCCACCACGTTGTTGTGCTAAAATAATAGCGCCCTGTATCAATTCTTTACAGGCTGTTTCATCCATTGAACAAATAATATCCGGCCCGGTACGATCCATGGTATCTGTAAAATGCCGTTCCAGGATACTGGCGCCCAATGCCACAGCGCCAAAGCAGGCATAATTGGTAACGGTATGATCACTCAGGCCTATGACGGCCCGGGGAAATGCCTGTTGCAATTCTGTCAATGCCTGCAGGCGGACAAGCCGGTCCGGCGTGGGATACAAATTGGTTGTGTGCATCAAGGCATAGGGTACCTGTTGTTCTTCCAAAATTGCTACTGCTTTTGCAATACTTTCGATTGTATTCATGCCGGTACTTACGATCACTGGTTTTCCAAATGCGGCAATATGCCGGAGCAATGGGTAATTGTTGCATTCCCCGGAACCAATTTTATAAGCCGGCACATTCCATTGTTGTAAGCGATCAGCTGCAGCGCGGCTAAAAGGGGTGGATAAAAAGATCATGTCTTTTGCTTCCACATATTTTTTTAATTCCGATTCTTCATTTTCACTCAATGCACAACGTTGCATAATATCATAAATAGAAACACGGGCATTGCCCGGGATGGTAAGCCGGGCAGCACTGCTCATTTCATCTTCCACGATATGCGTCTGGTGCTTGACTATCTCCACACCCGCACGTGCTGCTGCATCCACCATTTCCTTTGCCACCTGTAAGGAACCACCATGATTGATACCGATTTCAGCAATAACCAGCGGTGGAAAATCATACCCGATTTTTCGGCCGGCTATTTCAATAAATGGATGCATGGAAATGTATGTTTAAAAAATTACCAAATTGTCCAACCCCCATCCACTACCAGGTTGTGGCCAATGACATGCGAAGATGCATCACTGGCGAGATACACAACGGCGCCATGTAATTCACTTTTATCACACATCCGGCCAATGGGATTCAGTTTTTCAAAACGCTCGAGGAATAAGCCACGATGCTCATTGAATACACCGCCCGGTGTGAGTGAATTGACACGCACATTTTCTTTGGCCCATAAAGCCGCAATATATTTGGTAAGGCCGATTACTCCATGTTTGCTAACCGTATAAGCCACCGGTTGTTTGATATTTGTATCATCATAAATACGGTGATGTGGACTCACTACACCATACAAGGAAGCCATATTAATGATACTGCCTTTTTTATTTTCCAACATGTGATTGCCGATCACCTGGCAACCCAAGAAAGTGCCGGTAAGATTAACGGATAGAATCGCCTGCCAGTCATCCAGCGAAAAATTTTCAAAGGATTGATCATAGCCAGAGGTTCGTGACAGGTTGGTAAAGCCGGCATTGTTGACGAGGATATCTATTTTACCAAATTGTTTTTTTGCTGCTGCCAGCAGGTCTTCCCAACTTTCTTTTTTTGTAACATCGCAATACAGGGAGATAGCCGGAATATTTTCTGCGATTAATTTTTTCACGGCTTCCCGGCATTCTGTTTCCCGGATATCTGCCAGGATGATTTGTGCGCCCTGACTGCCCAATGCCCTTGCGTGTTCAATACCTAAGAGGCCGGCGCCACCGGTGATCAATGCCACACGGCCGGTAAGATCAAATAAGTTTTTGTTGTGCATGCAATAAAAATTCTACAAATGAAAAATCTATTTCCGTATCAATATCAATAGCCCGTTCCCGGGGGATTTCAAAAAGTTTGCACCGGGCATTACTCCAATGATCAAATTGATATAAGGCTTCTTTCTTCAGCATATACACCGCCGGTGTTAAACTTAACACCTTAGGCGCATCCTGTCGGCGCACAATGGGTGTAGCGGTTTTTTTTACCAGGGTGGCAAAGCCATCTGCCTGTATTTCCATCATATTAAAGTACGGATTCCGTTCGGGAGGATAAGCCGTGATGATGACATCGGCATCTTCATTTTTCAATGCAAAATCTACTGCCCCACTGATATCCTCTCTTGTTTTTAAAGGAACGGTTACATCCAGGTCGGCCATATAATCTACCTGCAAGTCGGTTTCTTTTTCATATTGTTCCACTACATGCCGGAAGACATGCCATTTGGATGCCGTATCCGTGGCCAACTCATCGGGTCGCATAAAAATCCACCGGATACCGTATGCCCGGGCCACTTCGGCAATGGCTTCACTATCGGTAGAAACAACGATAGCAGCAAATTTTCCGGTAGCCCGTGCCGCTTCAATGGTATAAGCAATCAGGGGTTTACCACGTAACAAGCGGATATTTTTTTGTTTGACTCCTTTCGATCCACCGCGGCAACAAATAGTAGCAATAATATGCAAGTGTTTATTCTTTAAAGTAGAGGTAAAAAAATACAAGTGTCTTTTTCTGCTGCCTGCTTTGCAGCCACTGCCAGGTATAAACTTTTCAATCCCTGTTCATAATGTGTCAGGCGGCTGTCACCCGGATTTTCCAGGAAAGCTTTGATGATTTCTCTAAAGCGGTCATTCCGTTGAAAGCCCTGGTATGAAAAAGAAAAACTTTCTTTGGCCCGGTTGATCCATTGCACATTGGCTTCCACGAGGTCCCACAAAATGCTGCCTGCCGTGCAGGTAAACCGGCAATTGCGTACTAGCATGGGTTGCAGGTAATCGAGATGCACGGTAGCAAAAGCACCGTTCCGGAACTTCACTAAAACTTCTGCTAACTCTTCTGTTTCTATTTCCAAAGTACCACTGTTGATATATTGTGCACTTACACATTGCGCATCGCCCACCAGGTAACTGAGGTAATCCAATTCATGCACCAGGTCGAGTAATACGCCACCGCCTTTTTCACGTAAAGCACTAACGCCCTTTTTATAATCAGTATGCGGCCGCCAGTCGGGTAAATATTCCCCTACAAATGCATTGGCTGATAATAATTTCCCCATGCTGCCACCCGTCAATAATTCTTTTACTTTCATGATTCCCGGGTCAAAATGCAAATCATAACCGATGATCACACAGGCATTTTCTTTTTTTATTTTTTGTAAAAACGCATCAACACCATCATCGGTATGGCTGATAGGTTTTTCTAAATAAATAGTTCTTGCGCCGAGTTGCCATACCGCTTCCAAATCCAACATATGCCGGGCAGTGGGTGTGCAGATAAAAACAGCGTCATAAGAATTTTCAGCATACGCTGCTTCAATGGAGGGAAAATAGTGTATCCCCGGGAATGCCGATAAATCAATGGGGCCGGGCTTTACCACGGTGATAGACCGGTAACCGATCACCCATAAATTTTGCGTATGGCGTTTGCCAATGGAACCAAAACCAATAACAAGAATTTTTTTTATCATCTTATGGCGGGCTGCCTGGCAGGTTGCAGGAAAATATTTTTAATGAAACGACGCAGGGGTTCTTCGGCAAATTTGTATAACAAAACAGATAGCAGGTTTATGAAAATAAACAACAGGAACACATGCACATATACATTTTGCAACGGGAATATCCTATCAAAGATATCTACCACAAATCCGAGGTGAATCAAATAAAAAACATAAGAACTTTTGCCCAATAATTCGAGTAAGGGGGATGCCAGTATTTTTTTAAGAATGGTTTTTTCTGCCAGTAAGCCATAAAAGAAAACTGCAATAGCGAGGGGCAGGAAAACATTGTTGAGTACAATTCCACTCATGCTATAGATACTGAATTTCACCTGTTGTGCATTGGCCACCCAGGCCATACCGATATTTAGTATAGCAAAAGCAATCACTCCGGCGATTGTAAATTTTACGGAAGTAGATGCATTGATTTTCCCGGGATGATTTTTTAAAAACAAGGCAAGGTAAATACCGGTGAAAAATTCTATACACCGGCCAAAGAAAGTATAAATAAGCATGAACTGATCATTGCCTATAAAAGCATAGGTAGATTCGCCACTATTTAAATACACTAACAGAAATCCCATCCCAAGGAGCAGGAAAACCAACAAAAAACTTTTTCTTGTTTTCCGGTGAAACAAAAAAATGAGCGGCGCTGAGAAATAAAAACATTCTTCTACGGTGAGGCTCCAGCTTTGCGCAATGCCGGTGAATTTTAAATTATTAAAAAAACCTTTGAACAAAAATATATTACTGAACACGGTAAATGAATCGGGCCGGCTATTTTGATAAATATATTGAAATAAAAAAGCTCCGGCGGTTAACAGGATATACATGGGATAAATACGGGCGATACGATTCACCGCATACTTCTTCATCCAATGAGTGGACAAGGTGACGGAATCATAATAACGATAGGTAATCAGGAAGCCACTCAGCACAAAAAATATTGTAACACCCACATGCCATTCTTTCAACACGGCAAAAATGCCAAGGGGCAAATGAAAAATATTGGACTGGTTTTGATGATGAAAGAAAACCATAAAGGCGGCCACCGCCCGCACACCGGTAAGGGCTGTAAAATAATTTTTATCCTGCATAAATCAGGCCGGGTAATTCCGGGCACTGTATTGATTTGATTTGCTTATAAAGGGCGAACATAATTCAACGGGAACTCCACTACCATAACCTGTCCCAGGCTATCCAGGCGGACATAAGCTTTTTTAGTCGTGGTGCGCAATACCGTCCCGGTATTATCCATAAAAATACCTGCCTGAATCTTTACTTTCATATCCGGCGACAGCGACTCCCAGGAACAGGTGAATATTTTCGCATCGCGGATTTCAAGGAATGATTTGATCAAATCTATTTCTTCTTCCCGGATAATGGCCGGCTTCCCATCATGATGTACAAAATTCAACACCCCTTCAGTTTGCAATACCCGTAACCGGTCGGTCATATTGATTTGAACAAAAACATACGATTTAAAAACAGGGACGTCAATAATTTTTTTCCGGTCACTCCATTGCCGTTCCATTTTCTGCAATGGGCACCAGCTATGAATATTTTTCAGCAACAGGCGTTCATCCACTTTCTTCTCCCAACGTGGTTTTGTATAGATTGCATACCAATGTAGTTGTTTATTTTCTTTCATAAATTTCAAAGCTTCGCCTGCTCACTCACAGGTAAGTTTTAAAAACCAGGGAAATGAATTACTATTGTTTATTTCCATTTTCCCCGTAACCAGCGCATCAACAAGCCCTTCCGCTTTCGTTCATCGTGGTAATAACCGGTTCCGAAATGATACCCATAGCCATAGCCATACCCTTCATAATGCAGGCGGGATGATTCTTTAATCCCGTTCATAATGATAGAAATATTGACTAATTTATTTTCGACACGCATTTTTTCAATATACTCGATAGTATTCAGGAACGAATACTCATACCGCAAAATGAATAAGGTGATATCGGCAAAATGGTTGGTTACAAAACCATCCGCCACCAAGCCTACCGGCGAGGAATCAATAATCACATAATCATAATGTTCCTTTACATACGCAAACAAATCATTCAATTCCGGGCGCATCAATAATTCAGTCGGATTCGGTGGAACTGCTCCTGAAGTGATTACATCAAAATTTGTATCGCCTTTAAAGGGTGTGATGATATCGCTTACCGGGATTTTTTTAATGATATAATCCGTCAACCCCATTTTTGCTTCTATACCCAGGTATTCATCCACTTTTGGTTTTCGCAAATCAATATCTATCAATAAAACTTTTGCCTGTGTGGCTGCCAGGCTATTTGCCAGGTTGATGGCCGTAAAACTTTTCCCTTCCCCGCTGATGAATGACGTAACCAAAATAGTTTGGTTGTTATTGTTCTTCGAAAAATATTGCAGGTTGGCACGTACCAGGCGCAACTGTTCTGCCACGATGGACCGGCTCCGGTAAGGGATCAATACATTGGAAAGTTTTTTGGTATAAGATATTTCTCCCAGAATGGGTGCCTGTGTATTCCGCTCAATCTCGCTGCGCTCACTGATTTTATTATAAAAGAAATCTTTCAGTAACAGGATCACGATGGGTACCAACAAGCCAAGGAAGAAAGCAAAATATTTAGCCTGTGCTTCTTTGGGTGATACGATCCCCTGGTCATACGCGCTGTCCACTACCCGGCTGTTATTGATATTGGAAACCAGGGAAATTTCTGTCTCTTCTTTTTTCTGCAACAGGTAGAGATATAACTTTTCTTTGATTTCTATTTGTCGTTGCAATTTCAGGAGTTGCCTTTCTTTTTCAGGCAGGGATAATAATAACGCCCGGAAATCTGCATTCAATGAACTGGATTGATCCAATTGTGTTTGCAGGCCGGTGCGGGTATTTTGAATATTTTTTAAAATATTTTCTTTCAATTGGTTCAGGTCATTCCGGGAACGGCCGAGGATCGGGTCTTTTTCAGTGGAAATTTTTTGTTGCTGTTGGTAATCCAGTACAGCTGTATTGTATTGGCCAATCATCGCACCCAGTGTAGGTTCCTGCAAGCCATTATTTGCCGGGATAATATCTGTATTACTTTTTGCCCGGCGTATATATTTTTCCAGTTCATTTAAAATTTCCAGTTGACCGCTTACTTCCACCCGCTGTTTATCATAATCTTCAGAACGGCTCAGGTAAGCATTGCCTGCCGCACTCACATCCGAAATATTATTTTTCTTTTTGTAAGCTTCTGCCGTTATCTCCAGTGAATCCAATTCCCGTGATACGGAATCCACCCGGTCATTCAAGAAGGAACTGGTCTTTTTACCGACCACATTTTTATCCGTAACTCCAGCCGTATTATAAGCTTCTATTAATTCATTGATAATATCCTTGGCGCGCTCAGGTACCTGGTCCAGCATGGAAATTTCCACGATGCCGCCCATCTCATGCATTTTTACTACCACGATGGCATTACGCAAGGCTGCCGCTACATCTTCTTTTTTTTGCAGGGATAAGGTGTAACCATCCGGGTCGGCTTTTTCAGCTGCATTTCTTTTAAATACTAAATGATAAGTGCCCAGTTGAAATGTATCACCAAAACGATGTACCATTTTTTGATTGCCCTGCCCCAGGGTAAATGAGCTGCCATTAATCTCTACATTGTAAAAGCCGGTTGTGATAGGCAAAGAATCAATTTGTATGACTTCAACAGAAAATGGCCGGTGCTTGCCATACAATGGCGTGGCGGAAATGCGGGCATTGGTTAATAATTTGATTTGAAGATTTAATGAATCCACAATACCGGAGATGATACTCAGTGATTGCATGATATCAATCTGGTTCTGCACTTCTTTGCTACCGGGCATCACCCCTAATTCACGCAGGACATTATAATCCGGGGAGGATTCCTCATCATCTTTGATCAATACGTACGCAGATACTTTATGCAATTTCGGAGTGTACCGCAAGTAAAGCGTGATGATGGTAAAAGAAATAATCAGCGACAATACAATCCAGGGGGAGAAATACAACATCCGGAAGAGAAACTTTTTTATATCAAATTCCTTTGCCGAATTTTTTTCAGGTTCTACGCTTTCAATATCGGTTGTTGGATAACTCATCCTTATTTTTTAATTAAAAGAAAAACGATCGTTATCACGCTCAACACGGAAGAAATGACCGGGAAGATGCGGGTAAAATTTTCAGTATTTTGTTTGGTCTGCAAGGGCTCCACATAGATGATATCGTCTTTATGCAAATAAAAAAACGGGGAATTCAACATACTGCTGTCCAGGAAATTGATCGTATAGATATGCCGGGTACCTCCTTCAGTGCGTAATAATTTAACCTGGTCTCTCCGGGCATAAGTGGTCATATCACCTGCCATAGCAATTGCTTCCAACAGGTTGACAGTTTCTTTGGGCATTGTGAAATAACCCGGCGCCTTTATTTCGCCGAGGACAGCAAAACGAAAATCGCTAAACTTTATAGAAACAATCGGGTTCAGTAAATATTCTTTATAAGCCTGTGTGATGGTATCACGTGCTGCATCCTGCGACAGGCCGGCAATATGGATTTTTCCAATACGGGGCAAATTGATATTGCCATCAATATCCACCGTGGCATTCAGGCCACCCGGGCTGCCATAATACTGATTGATATAAGCTACTGTCTTTTCATTTTCTCCTCCAACCTGGATAACCAGTTGATCATTGACTTTCACAACCGGATGGGGAATTTCCAATGCCTGTAAAGCCACAGATACGGAATCGGGCAGGTTGTTGAAGTATGTTACATTTTTTGTTTCTATGCAACCTACTGCAACCAGGCAGAGGGTAAAATAAATAAGTAGTAGCCGGGTTAAGCTGACAAGTTTTCCAAATTTCATTATGAAAATTTGATCCTTCTCTGATACAAATGCATCATTGAAGGGTTGAAAATACATAATAAATTGATATAGGAAAAAAGCATTTTTTCCGAAAGCATTCAAATATGTTTTTTACTCATACCGGTTGATTTCTTTTCGAAGGAGATACGATTTTTCATTGTAAGAAATACAATGCCGGATAGGTATAAAAACAAGTAAAAAAAAGAGCAAAGTCACTATGATCTTTGCTCTTGTCGGGAAGACAGGATTCGAACCTGCGACCCCCTGGTCCCAAACCAGGTGCGCTACCGGCCTGCGCTACTTCCCGGAATACAGGGTTGCAAAAGTAATGTTTAGAACATTACGAATGGCATGCCGGTAAAATTATTTCCTACAATTCTTACAACAGAAACGATGATGCCCACAGTAATAAAATGAAAATACAGGTATTAACTTTTATTTCAGGCAAAAATTCATGGCAATGAAATAGCTTTAAGCGAATTGGAAAAAGTTATACTATGCAAGAAAAAATAGCGCCGGGTGCTCCAGGTATTCCTCCTAAGTGGACTTCCAGCGCAAAAACAGGAATTGGCAAAGCCATCAATGCAGGATCAGAAGTTATTTTTACCATCAGCCATGGTATATTAAATGAGATTTATTTTCCCCGGGAAGACATGGCCTGTATCCGGGATATGGAATTATTAATTTCCGATGGACAAGATTTTTTCTCCGAAGAAAAAAGAGCGACCAATACCAAAACCAAAATGATGCGGGAAGGGATTCCGGCCTATCATATTATCAATACCTGCAAAAGCAAAAATTTTGTAATCGAAAAATTTATTGTTGCGGATACGATACGTGATACGGTATTGCAAAAAGTTATTTTCAAGCCTGCCACAAAATTCAAAGGCGCCTTTCGCTTATATGCTTTACTGGCGCCACACCTGAAAAACCGGGGAAGTGATAATACCGGCCGTGTGGGTAATTACAAAGGCGTTCCCACCTTATTTGCCGAGCGCGAAGATACCTGCCTCGCCATGCTTTGCTCAACGGGTTGGAAAAAAATGTCGGTTGGTTTTGTGGGGACTTCGGATGGCTACCAGGATTTGTATCAACACAAAGAAATGCAATGGGAATACACCCTGGCGGAAAATGGAAATATTGCCCTAACCGGGGAAATCGATCTCAGCCAATCCAATGAATTCACCATTGCCATTGGTTTTGGCAGCAGCCCTTCTGAAGCGGCCCATCATGCTCGGGCAAGCCTGCTGGATGGTTATGAAGCTATTCAAAAAAAATATATAGACGAATGGCTGACCTGGCACCGGTCACTGGCAAATATGAAACTGCGGAAACTGGCTTCAGGTAATAAATTCAGGGCCAGTGCCACGGTATTAAAAATTAATACTGCTAAAAGTTTTTCCGGAGGCATAGTAGCCAGTATGTCTATTCCCTGGGGACAATCAAAGGGTGATGATGACCTGGGCGGGTATCACCTCGTGTGGCCCCGCGACCTGGTAGAATCAGCCGGTGGTTTTCTTGCCTTGCATGCAGAAGCCGATGCCATCGAAATCATTAATTATCTAATGACCACGCAAAAACCGGATGGTAGTTGGCATCAAAATATGTGGCTTGATGGAACCCCTTATTGGCAAGCCATCCAGATGGACCAGGTTGCCTTACCTGTATTATTGGTAGATACCTGTCATGAGCTGTTGCATTTGGAGCATAAAAGGTTAAAGCGCTATTGGTCGCACATCAAAAAAGCCATTGATTTTATTATAAAAAACGGGCCGGCTACGGAGCAGGACCGTTGGGAAGAAGAAGCCGGTTATTCCCCGTTCACAATTGCTACTCAAATTGCCGGCTTACTGGCAGCAGCTAATTTAGCCGATCAATTAGGTGAAAAAGAAATTGCGGCCTATTGCCGGGAAACCGCAGATGACTGGAATGAACGCATTGAAGAATGGACGTATGTAACAGATACGGATGTGGCCAAAAAAATAGGCGTGCCCGGATATTATATACGCATCAACCCGGAAAATATACCAGCTGACAAATTAAACGATAAAACCATTGTTTTAAAAAACCACCGGGAAGATAATGGGGTTTTGCCCGTAACAGCATTAATCAGTACAGATGCATTGGCCCTGGTACGGTTTGGTTTGCGCCGCCCCGATGATCCGAAGATTTTGAATACCATTAAAGTGATTGATCAGTTATTAAAACTGGATACACCTGAAGGGCCCTGTTGGCATCGCTATAACCAGGATGGTTATGGAGAAGATGAACAGGGAAATGATTTTCCCTGCAATGGGAATGGCCGGGGAAGAGCCTGGCCACTGCTAACCGGGGAGAGAGGGCATTATGAAGTGGCGGCGGGTAATTTTGAAAAAGCGGCAGCATTACTAAAAGCTATGGAAGCATTCTCCAATAATGACATGCTGCCGGAGCAAATCTGGGACGCTGCCGATATCCCGGCGAAAGAATTATTCTTTGGCCGGCATACCGGTTCTGCTATGCCGCTTACATGGGCACATGCCGAATATATCAAACTTGCCTGTTCCATTAAAGCAGGAAAAATTTTTGATATGCCGGAACATACACGGAAACGTTACCTCGAAGATAACACGCTTGCCCGGGTAGCAAAATGGCGTTTCAATGACCAGATCAGTAAAACCAGGTCATCCAAAAAACTCCGGATAGAAGTACTTGCCCCGGCAATAATTTATTGGAGTACTGATAACTGGGTTACCAGTAAACATATTGAAACCCGCGATCTTGGCCTGACTTTTTATTATGCCGATTTTGATTTGCAGGAAACGGATAAAAGTTTTGGTTTTACCTTTTTCTGGACAGATGCGAATAAATGGGAAGGAAAGAATTTTGAAATCTCGGTTGAAGCATAAAAAAACCTGCTTCCAGTTTTCAGAAGCAGGTTGCTCATGTAAAATATTATATTAAATCACCACTATGCCATCTGCATTGATGACGATCTCGGTTTTGGGTTCCGTGATTTTTTGAATTTCTTCAGCAGATTTACCGGCATCTTCAGCATAATGACGCAGCATCTCCACGGATGTGATTTTTTGTTCAGCTACCCCATGGATAATAATTTCTTTGTTATTTATGGCCAATGGTACGAGGAAAGCATGGTCCTTCATTTTAACCATCATTTTACCATTGGGTGTTTTTACCTGCAACCAGCAACCTTCGCGGGTGCAGACATCTACCACTACGCCTTTCACTACAACATCCATTTTCTTATCTGCTTTTTGTTGTAAAGCAGTAGCCATTTGTTCAACCGTTATGGGGTTTTTGGCATCGAAGGAAGCGCCAAAATGGGCACCGGGATCGGCGGGTACATTCGGTGGCTGTGCCATACCCACCAGGGCTAAAAGGCAACAAAGCATGAAGAGTGATAACTTTTTCATAAAGGAATTTTTAATGAAAGTATTTATTAAATAATTTTTTCCACCTGCATATAGTTGAGTTCTACCGGTGTGGAGCGGCCAAAGATTTTTACGCTCACTTTCAATTTCTTTTTTTCTTCGTTTACTTCTTCAATCGTGCCATTAAAATCATTAAAGGGCCCTTCAATAATTTTAATCGTTTCGCCGATGATAAAGGGTTCATTCATGGAACCACCCTGATCATTCATTTCATCCACTTTACCCAACATTTTATTCACTTCCGCTTTGCGCAGGGATATGATGTTTCCTTTAGAGCCTTTCCCATCAGTGAGGAAATGCATCACATTGCTGATATTGCTGATATGGAGGATAATGTCATCGGTCAGTTTTCCATTGGCTACTTCCAGCATAACGTAACCGGGGAAATAATTTTTTTCCCGCATTACTTTTTTCCCATTCTGGACTTTATACACTTTTTCCATAGGCAGGAATACCTGTTTCACGATTTCTGTCCAGCCACTGCGGGCAATATCTTTATCGAGATATTCTTTTACTTTGCGTTCTTTTCCGCTCACCACCCGGAGCACATACCATTTGGTATCGGCATTTTGTTCTATGATTTCTTCTTCCATGATTAGCTCTTAAAGAATGAGTAAATGAGTTTCATGATTTGGTTACTGGCAAAGTCCATCACGGCTACGGCAGCAGTAATCAAAATAGTTGCCATCAATACGATCGCGGTGGATTGTTGTAATTCTGACCAGGTAGGCCAGGTCACTTTTTCCGCCATTTCCCGGTAACTTTCTTTGGCATATTTCATTACTTTATTCATACTATCTTTTTTAAGACATGATTAAATTGAGCACGGGTACCTGGATTCGAACCAAGATCGAAGGTTTTGGAGACCTCTATTCTGCCGTTGAACTATACCCGTAAAACCTTCCAAAAGCTGTTGTAAAAAAGCTAAAAGCTATCAGCTTATGCTGACAGCTTTTAACATGCTTGGCAAATATACATTTTATTTCTTTTGCTAAAAGCAAATCAACTGTTATGCTGCCTATTTTATGATTTCTGTTACCTGTCCGGCACCTACGGTACGGCCACCTTCCCGAATCGCGAATTTCAAACCTTTTTCCATCGCGATGGGTTGAATAAGCTTTACGGTAAGGCTTACATTATCGCCCGGCATTACCATTTCAGTACCTTCCGGCAGGGTTACTTCTCCTGTTACGTCTGTGGTACGGAAATAGAATTGAGGACGGTATTTATTGAAGAAAGGCGTGTGACGGCCACCTTCATCTTTGCTTAACACATACACCTCACATTTGAATTCTGTATGTGGTGTAATGCTTTTTGGAGCAGTGATTACCATACCGCGACGGATATCTTTTTTCTCAATACCCCTTAAGAGTAAGCCGGCGTTATCACCTGCTTCACCGCGGTCAAGTAATTTTTTAAACATTTCCACACCGGTTACTACGGAGCTGAGTGGTTTTTCAATCAAACCAACGATTTCCACAGCATCGCCTACTTTCACCACACCACGTTCAATACGGCCGGTAGCCACAGTACCACGACCCGTGATGGAGAACACGTCTTCCACGGACATCAGGAAAGGCAGATCCACCGGGCGGGGCGGCAAGGGGATATAAGAATCAACGGCAGCCATTAATTCTTCCACACATTTCACCCATTTTTCTTCTCCGGCTAAAGCACCGGTTGCAGAACCTTTGATGATGGGGGTATTGTCACCATCAAATCCATTTTTTGACAGTAATTCACGAATTTCCATTTCTACCAGTTCCAGTAATTCCGGATCATCAACCAGGTCCACTTTGTTCATGAATACAACAATACTAGGAACACCTACCTGGCGGGCAAGCAGGATATGTTCACGGGTTTGTGGCATAGGACCATCAGTGGCAGCCACCACCAGGATAGCACCATCCATTTGTGCCGCACCGGTAATCATGTTTTTCACATAGTCGGCGTGACCGGGACAGTCAACGTGTGCATAGTGGCGGGTATCGGTCTGATACTCTACGTGCGCGGTGTTAATGGTGATACCGCGTTCTTTTTCTTCGGGGGCTCCATCAATTTCATCGTATTTACGAGCTACGTTGCCCATTCCTTTTTTGGAAAGGATCTCGGTAATAGCCGCAGTCAATGTAGTTTTACCATGGTCAACGTGGCCGATGGTGCCTACGTTTACGTGGGGTTTTTCCCTTTTAAAGGTCTCTTTAGACATCTTTATCGTTTTTTATTGTGTTTATAATCGCAGTCAACAGACCTGTGTCCATTGACCATAGTTTCCTTATTTTTCAGGCAATGCCTAGTTCCACACTTTCTATCTCTTCATTTTCAATTGACAGAGCCGTTGATGAGAATTGAACTCACGACCTCTTCCTTACCAAGGAAGTGCTCTGCCCCTGAGCTACAACGGCTTATATTTCCCAGCCGGTTTCTGGAGCGGGAGACCAGGCTCGAACTGGCCACCTATAGCTTGGAAGGCTATCGCTCTACCAAATGAGCTACTCCCGCAATTGTGCATTCGGAATGTGGTTCACTTGGTCATACATGCAGGTATGGTACCAAAAAAGCCATTCCATTTTTAAAAGATCTGTGGGCAGAGCAGGGTTCGAACCTGCGTACTCGTGAGAGAACAGATTTACAGTCTGTCGCCTTTAACCGCTCGGCCATCTGCCCTTTTCACTGTATGTTTCAAAGATCCTGTTACTACTGAGCCACTTGTCGGGATCGAACCAACGACCTACTGATTACAAATCAGTTGCTCTACCAGCTGAGCTAAAGTGGCAATTTACCTGTCAGGTTTCAGCTCCTGCCTTGCAAAGCCCGTGCGCCCCTGCTGTATAAATTTCCTTCCCGACCATTTGTTTTCATATCCAACTGAACAAATTCTTTATGCATTCTTTTTTTCAGTTCTATCCCCATAGTGTAAAACCTGGTGGAAATTCCCGGTTGGATTGTTGTTGATATGGTTACACAAAAGAGCTGCCCTTTTTAGGGATTGCAAAGGTAAGAGAAAAGTTTATTTAGAAAAATTTTGGAGAAAAAATTTTACCGGCTTTTGAAAAAAATTAAACTCATTTGGCAGAAGCCAATAATAACCTGCTGTCTCGGGGATCCTCTCGATCATATTGCACAGTTACGGAATCCTGCGGGATGGATAAATTTTCCACAATTGCCGTATCCTGCATGAATGTATCCGGCGCCTTGAACCGGTAACTCAACATAATTTTCCCATCTTGTAATTCCTGCCTTTCATAAATAAACGCTTTCGTTACAGTCTTTTGTTCTGCCTGGTTACAAGCGCCGAAGAGAAACAGGCCAAGGACAACCGCCATTTTTTTCATAAAGTATAATACCTGCTAAAAGTAAAGAGAATTTTTAAGTGGGTGGACTAAGACAAAAAATGGGCCATTCTGTTGAATAGCCCATTTCAGTTTTTATGCGGCCTGTTTTTCTTTTTGTCTTTTCATTTGTGCAATGACTGATTCCATTGCTGCATCAAATGATTCTTCAAAGGATTTGGATGATGCTTTTACAAAAAAATTGTGCCGGGGAACTTTTACCCGGATTTCCGCAACCTTGTCTTTTATGGTATGCACCACGTTGTCAAGTTTTAAAAACACATCTACATTAATAATCCGATCATGGAATGTGCCGAGTTTTTGGAGTTTACGCTTCACATAAATCACCAGTTTTTCATCTGCATCAAAGTGCACTGTTTGGACGTTAATGATCATAGCAATTTGCTTTTTTAAAGATGAATAAATAAAAGAACTTCAGGGAAAAATCATTTCATTATAAAATTGCTTTTCTCTCCCTAAAGATAAGCCTTTCTCTTATTCAAATTTTTAAAAAAACGTAAATATTTTTTATCTATTTTTTCATGCCTTTGGATGCGCCTGGCGAAAAGATTCTTTCAGCTTTTCAATGGTATTATGGGTATATACCTGTGTGGCTGCCAGGCTGCTATGTCCCAGCAATTCCTTCACATCATTCAGTTCGGCGCCATTATTCAGCAACTGGGTGGCAAACGTATGGCGCATGATATGCGGGCTTTTTTTCTGTAACGTGGTGCAATAAGAAAGATAATGTGTGACAATATTATACACATATTTCGGATACAATGGTTTGCCTTTGGGAGTAGTAAATAAATAAGGGCCGGCCTGCCGGGTTTTTTCCACTTCCTGTAAATAATTTTCTATGGCTGATACGAGTTCACCCGATATGGGTATGATCCGTTCCTTCCTGCGTTTACCCAGGACTTTTAACTGCCGGTTTGCCAGGTCCACCTGTTCCAGGGTTAAACCAATCAGTTCAGATTCCCGCATACCGGTTGCATATAAAATGGCCAGTATAAGATAATGTGTGCGGCCTTTAAATGAGTCGGGAAATAAATCCCGGCCAAACAATAAGCCGGTCGTCTTTTCATCAAAAAAAACAGGCAATCTTTTTTCTATTTTAGGAGAACTGATGGCGGCCATCGGGTTCTTCTGTATGGCTCCCTGGATCAATAAAAATTTAAAGAAAGATTTCAATGTTGAAATTTTTCGCACAATACTTTTTGAGGTGAGATTTTCCAATTTCATTTGTGCCAGCCAACTTCGAATAAAGACCGGCTTTATCGCTTCCAAAGTTGCTACCCCATATTGAATTTCAAGGTAATCCCAAAAATTTCGCAGGTCGTTTTGATAGGCTGTTATGGTATGCACTGAAAATTGCTTTTCATGCTGCAAATGTTGGATAAACCGGTCAATATAATTCGGATAAGTAGTGGGCATAAAAAAGCAGCCCTAAAATTAAAACATTTCCGGCTGCTAACAATATTTAGGTAAAGCAGAAAATCCTATTTCTCGAATTTTCCGCTCTCGATTTGCTGCTTATAAATTGCTTTCAACACTTCACCCCTTCTCTTTACGGAAGGTTTAGTAAAGCTTTGGCGCTCCCGCAGTTCAAGTAAGGTTTTACTCCTTTCAAACTTTTTCTTGTACTTCTTCAGCGCTTTGTCAATGTTTTCGCAATCTTTGGAATCAATAATGAGCATAGATAATACCTCCTCAGGTTTTTTAAGGGTGCAAAAGTAATGATCCATAATGGAAAAACAAAATAATAGCTGCCGATTTTCCCGGAAAGCCTGAAACATAATTATCTTGCAGCATGTTTACGGGAATAATCGAATGCCTGGGGAAAATTGAAGACATCAGCGTGGATGGAACAAATCGCAGTTTTTGGGTTTCCTCTCCTATTTCTTCTCAATTAAAAATTGACCAGAGTGTTAGTCACAACGGTATTTGCCTCACGGTGGATGCCCTGGATATCCATCGCCACCGGGTAACCGCGATCGCCGAAACCCTGGCTAAAACAAACCTGGACAAACAACAAATCGGCGATTTTCTAAACCTCGAACGCTGTCTCCCGCTCAGTGGCCGGCTCGATGGTCACCTGGTACAGGGCCATATCGATTGCACAGCCATATGTACCCAACTGACTGATAAAGATGGAAGCACAGAAATCAGTTTTCACTTTCCGGAAAAATTTACTCATTTAGTAATCGAAAAAGGCTCCATTGCAATCAACGGCATCAGCCTGACTTTATACAATTTATCCAGGGATACTTTTTCTGTTTCATTGATTCCTTATACCTGGGCTCATACCAACCTGCAATTCTTGCAACTGCAACAGGAAGTGAATATTGAATTTGATATGGTCGGAAAATATATCCAGCGCCGGATGCAAAACGGATACTAAAAATATTATTTAAATACCTGCAGGGCTTTCTCCTTAAAAACAAGACGAACTTTTCCACTGGAATCAGCAGAAAAATTTTTTGTGTTATACGGCACCTCCAGGGGCAACACTTCGCTTCTATTGGAAATAATGGATATGTTTTCTGCTTTCCGTTCATCTACAAGCCAGCTTAGAGCTTCCGGCAAACCACTCCGGAAGATAAGCGCTCCATATTGGCATTGAGGTAAATCTTCCACCAAAATTTGCTGATCGGCGGGTAATTGATCTATGGCAGCTAAAATTTGTTTGACCGTCATGCCAGCAAATTGCTGGTTAGCGCCATTTACATGTAATACTCGTAATTGAAAAAAACAAAAAAGGAGGAACCAGCAGCCTTTCAATATTTTCCTGGCTTGAACTGCAAATAAAACGAGGAGAAGTAAAAAGCAGGAAAAAAATGTGGGCAAATACAGGAATCGTTCCCCTTCCACTCCATTGGTATCAATACCCAACGAAAGGTAAGGCAACAGGCTGATGAGAAAAAGCAGTATAAACAGGATAGCTTTCCTTTTTTCATTTTTCAAAATAATAAAAAGGAATAGCCATACAACCAATAAACTACCCAGGCCATAGAAAGCAATAATGTTTTCCTTATACCAGGGTAAAAAACTCCGCATGACCAATAAAGAAAAACGGGTTGCCAAAACAGCCCATTCACCTCGCAATAAATCTTCCCCTTCATAAGCACCAAGCACCTGGTGTATAAAAAAATAACGGACCACGAATACCAGCAAGAACATACTGAATACAACAGCCAGGTGCTTCCACCGGCTTTTTTCTTTTTCGAAAAAATAGCCTACCACACAAAATAATGGTAATACCCAACTGGACTCGTAACTCAGTAAGGCCAACAGGAAAGCAACTATATAAATGATAATAAATTTTCTGGCCTTATACTTTTGCAGGTAGGCCCATAAAAATAAAAATGAAAAGATAGCACCCAGGATAGCCGACCGGCCAAGGATCCAAAAGACTGCTTCACTGTGTGATGCATAGATGAAAAATAATATCCCACAAGTGCATGCAAATAATTTTTTATCAATTATTACAGGAAAATATTTTTTACAAAAAATATAACTCAACAGGCTTCCGAGGATGGAAGCAATAACATGCAGGAATAAGTTTGTCAGATGATAACCCCAGGCATTTTTTCCAAACAAAAAATAATCCAACATGATTGAGGCATCGCATACCGGGCGAAAAGCATTATCCTGGAAAAATATGCTTTCCCTGCTCCAGGCGATATGGGTAAAATCATCACTTTGGAAATAGAGGGGAAACGGGTTATAAATAAAAAAGGCTACGCCTGCTATGATTGCCAGGAAAAGGTAGGGGATATATTTTTTATATACCATCAGCAAGTAAAGGTATCACCCATCGCTTAAGAACGGTTATTTACTAAGCCGCTCTTTAATATCCAGGTGATATTTCCGTGCATAATCTTTGGCGATATCGTAACCGGCATCGGCATGCCGGATCACACCCATTCCCGGGTCATTGCGCAAAACACGGGAGAGCCTTGCTGCTGCAGCATCAGAGCCATCAGCCACGATCACCATACCGGCATGGATGCTATACCCCATACCTACCCCTCCACCATGATGCAAACTTACCCAACTGGCGCCACCGGCTGTATTAACAAGTGCATTTAATAAAGGCCAGTCGGCAACAGCATCGCTGCCATCCAACATACTTTCTGTTTCCCGGTTGGGGCTGGCTACCGAGCCGGTATCCAAATGATCCCGCCCGATAACAATCGGCGCTTTTACTTTTCCGGTTCGTACCAATTCATTAAATGCCAGTCCGGCTTTTTCGCGTTCACCTTGTCCCAGCCAGCAAATCCGGGCAGGCAATCCCTGGAATGCGATACGTTCTTTTGCCAGTTTCAACCAACGCATTAAAGAAGTATTTTCCGGGAAAAGATTTTTAATCACTTCATCGGTTGCGAAAATATCCTGAGGGTCGCCACTCAGTGCTGCCCAACGGAATGGGCCTTTACCCTCGCAAAACAGCGGGCGGATATAAGCCGGTACAAATCCCGGAAAATCAAATGCATTTTCCAGGCCGCGTTCTTTGGCACGGGCACGGATATTATTTCCATAATCAAATGTAATGGCACCTTGCTGTTGTAATTGCAACATCAATTCCACATGCAATTTCATGCTGTCATACGAGAGTGAAATATATTTTTCCGGGTCATTTTTTCTTAATGTATTGGCTTCTTCATTCGTCAAGGTATGTGGTACATAGCCTACCAACGGATCATGTGCGGAAGTCTGGTCGGTGAGTGTATCCGGGATGATATTTCTTTCCAGTAAACGCTGTAATAAAATTACCGCATTACAGTTTACACCTATGCTGATACCTTCGCCTTTTTCTTTAGCTTCCATCGCCCGATCAATAGCCGCATCCACATTACTAAATTTCAGGTCAAGGTATTTGGTTTCAATTCGTTTGTCGATGCGCCATTCTTCTACTTCAGCGATCAGGGCAACACCTTCATTCATCGTAATGGCCAGGGGTTGAGCTCCTCCCATACCGCCGAGGCCGGCAGTTACATTCAGTGTATTTTTCAACGTGCCATTAAAATGTTTATTGGCCACAGCCGAATAAGTTTCATATGTACCCTGCACAATTCCCTGGGAACCGATATAAATCCAGCTACCGGCAGTCATTTGGCCATACATCATCAGGCCTTTTTTCTCCAGTTCATCAAAATGTTCCCAGGTGGCCCATTTCGGTACCAGTTGGGAATTAGAAATCAGTACACGGGGTGCATCGGGATGTGTTTTTAAAATGCCAACGGGTTTGCCACTTTGAATGAGCAGGCTTTCATCGTTCTCAATATCTTTCAATGCTTTAATGATCAGGTCAAGGCTTTCAAAATTGCGTGCCGCTTTTCCCCGGCCTCCATAAACAATCAGGTCATCTGGGCGTTCCGCCACTTCGGGGTTTAAATTATTGAGCAGCATGCGCAGGGCTGCTTCCTGTATCCAACTTTTGCAATGCAATTCGCTACCGGTAGGTGTCTTGTATTTTACGGGATCATATCTTCTTTCCATGCGAAAAAATTTGCTGAAATGTAAGGAATAAAATTCGATGTTTATGTTCGTTACCCAAAAGTGTTGACTCCCGGAACCTGCTACATTTTGGCGGCATCTTCCAGGAATTTCTTAAGGCCATTATCTGTTAAGGGATGATTCAATAAACCCATTATGGTATTCAACGGACAGGTACAAACATCAGCGCCCAATTCAGCAGCCTGTACAATATGCAACGAGCTACGTATGGAGGCAGCGAGGATCAATGTCTTAAAACCCTGGACATCATAAATATGCCTGATTTGACCGACTAATTCCATACCATCCCAGCAGGTATCATCAATCCGGCCAACAAAGGGTGATACATATTTAGCGCCGGCTTTAGCAGCCAGGATAGCCTGCCCTGCAGAAAATACCAGGGTACAATTGGTGGCAATGCCATTTTCGGTAAACCAATGCATTGCTTTTACACCTTCTTTAATCATGGGTACTTTCACTACAATTTTCGGGTGCAGGCCGGCAAGGCGTTTTCCTTCTTCCACGATGCCTTTAAAATCGGTGGAGAACACTTCCGCGCTAACATCGCCTTTCACAATTTTGCAGATATCCTTATAATGTTTTTCAATGGCTTTTTTTCCTTTGATCCCTTCTTTAGCCATGAGGGAAGGATTGGTGGTCACCCCGTTTAAAATACCCAGG
The DNA here is from genome assembly GCA_039811225.1 of Parafilimonas sp. Lineage (GTDB taxonomy): Bacteria > Bacteroidota > Bacteroidia > Chitinophagales > Chitinophagaceae > JAFDXJ01. The sequence goes on along the minus strand of JBDHYG010000003.1, from coordinate 147,005 downwards.
TCATTGGCTTCGCGGATCTGGTCGAGGTTGGCAGTATCAATAAAAAATTGCATGGAAGTGGATTTAAAAGTTGTATGCTATTAAATGGGAAATTGAATAATAAAAAAATGGCAGGCTACTTATATCGCGCCGCTACAACCGCCTACTCTTGCTGCATTCCTGCCCTGGGAGGGTTCAGCAGGAGCTGGCCGTATAAGACCTGCCGCTGCAAATATAGGATAGATTTTATTTTACAAAAAAGGGAAAGGTTAAAACATCGTTTTATTCGTGCGGGAATTTAGTGTTACCATCCCTACCAATGATTCATGCCGGTCACTGAATGCCTGGTAATATACTAATATGGTATAAACATTTTCCGTTTCCCAATAATCTCCATCAGTTTGTGTAGCAGTGGCTACACCGTTGGGGTCATTGCTATCTTTAGTAACATAGGTATAGGAATAATAACCTTGCTTTAGTAAGAGCGTTTTTTCATATACTCCTTTCTCTGCATTATAGGTTAGCATGCTGCTGTTGTCGATTTTATTTTGTGTCAGTTCTCCCAGCAGGTACACATTTTTATTCTGAAAAGGCTGGTTCCCATTGGGCAAAAAAGTGAAATGCACATTTGCATAATCACCCTGCCACCAGGGATTATTGGCATCCGTTGTGGCTATTTCAAAAAATCCATTTAAATCCTGTAACCGCAAGATCCGCTCCTGTGTTCTTTCAGGATCAGGAAACAAATAGACATCGGCAGGTATATGGGTGGTATTCACACTGTCGATTCGTTCACTGAGAAACCGGTAACTGCGCAAATCGGCCCACCTGTATTCTTTCCCTGCCGGAAAAAGACAGTCCTGCTCGCCATTGTATTCATACATGTTTCCCCGCATAAATTGCGGCTGCAAACCTGTCTTGGCATTATCCCAACGATAATTTTGCAACACCACTACTTTGAGCTGTTGCACCTGGTTCATGAGATTGAGTTTGGATACATCAATACTGAATTGCACTTTTTGTGTAGTTCGAAAATAGTTGGCATTAAAGGGTTGCTTTATTTGTGCCGCAATGGGAACGATTTCCTGGTAGATAAGTACCCGGCGGGTAAAGGCAAGTTGCGAGGTATCCCCATTTAAAAATACCATTAACAAATAATTCCCACTTTGCGTGGGCATAGAACTTTGTTCCGGTAAAAGCGCCTGGTAATGTACATATTTTGTTTTGGAAACGGAAGATACCCGGTACTGGCTCATCCTGCCCTGCGTAAAACCTTTGATATAATCAAAAGGGCTCATATCGGCGGGCTGCCAATTGGCATTACAAAGCACAAAGGCATAATTGTACGTTTGAATAGTAGCATTCAAATCATCAAAATCGAGTTGCAATACCTGGGTACTACCCAAGCGAATAATGGGATAGGTAGCCTGGTTGCCCTGCACGGTTAATTGAATGCCATGTATAGAGGGCATAAAAGTCTGGTCTGGCGCCCGCTGGGCAATGAGGGTTAAGGCAAAAAAGAAAATCCCGGCCAGGCATAAAAAGAATTTTCGCATGCGTAGATCTTTGATTATTCCGTTTGATTATTTTGTATTACAACGATTAAAACAAAATAAACGTACAACAAATTGTTGAATCCAAAAGCATATTTGGTAACATTATACATGAAATGTAGTTTTAACGCCGATGAAACTCAGTGTCTTTTTCACCAAACGGATCGCCTTAAACCGGCAGCATACTTTTTCCCGTTTTATTATCCGGCTGGCTATTGCAGCTACCGCGCTCAGTGTGGCGGCGATGATCCTGACACTGGCATTTGTAAATGGCTTTCAACAAGCAGTCAGCCAGAAGGTCTTCAGTTTTTGGGGACATATCCGGGTGCAACAGGAGCAGGCATCGCAGCCACTGATTTCAGAAGAGGTCCCACTCACACAAAATGATACCGTCGTTCAGCTATTGCGCCAATTCCCCGGAATACGGCAGGTGCAGGCCTATGCCACCAAAAGCGCCGTGCTGGAAAAGAAAAGCGAAATTGAAGGCGTTTTATTTAAAGGGGTCTCCACCAATTATGATTTTCACAATTTGCAGGCTTTTTTAGTAGCCGGCAACTGGATCAATTTCAAAGACAGCAATTACAGTAAACAAATTGTAATTTCAAAACCCATCGCCGATGAACTGAATATTCAGGTGAATGACAGCATCAATGTATTTTTCATTTCATCACAAACCACCACGACAACCGTTAGGAAATTGCAGGTGACCGGTATTTATAAAACCGGGATTGATGAATATGATAAATTATTTGCCATTGGTGATATCCGTTTATTGCGCAAGATCAACGACTGGACACATGGGGAAATTGGCGGGTATGAAATTTTTGTAAATGATTATACAAAAATGGATACCATTAGTTCGCAACTGCATGATGCGCTGCCATTAGCCTGGGAAAGCCATACCATCCGCGAAATTTATCCAAATATTTTTGACTGGTTGAGTATCCTGAATGTCAACCGGGATGTTATTTTTATCATTATGGCTATTGTAGCCATTATCAACCTGGTCACCTGCCTGCTCATTTTAGTATTGGAGCGTACAAGGATGGTGGGCATTTTAAAAGCCCTGGGCAGCACGGATTGGCTGATCCAGAAAATATTTTTATATCATGCGGTGTTCATAGCGGGTATTGGCGTGGGTATCGGCCTGGTGGCGGGATTGGGCATTTATTTCCTGCAACAGGTAACCGGCTTTATTAAGCTGGATGAAACGAATTATTATGTATCCGTTGCACCGGTATCTATACATGCCTGGGAAGTCATATTAATTTGTATCGCTACTATTGTGGTTTGCCTGGTTTCCCTGGTGCTGCCGACTTTGTTTGTGCGTACCGTAAAGCCGGTAAAAGCTATTCAGTTTAAGTAAGCACGGATAGCAGATGCCAGGAATACATTTATCTTCGTATAAATTTTCTTATACGTTTATTTTATTTTTTTTAAAAAAGAATTGATCAAATTACAACTGTATGACATACAAAGCTCTTTCCACGGATTCATTATGTTTCACTGTAAGCCGCCAGGAAACATTAATAGGGAAACTGCATTATAATAATTGGTTTTCCCATAAAGCAGCTATAGAAATTCCAGGGAATCCATTCCTGCAGATCGCACCTAAAGATTTTTGGGGCACTTCCATAGAGCTGAAAAGCCCGACATCAGTATTACTTTCCTTTAAAATAAATTGGAGCGGCAATATCATCCTGCAAACTTTCTTTGATAATGTCGAAGCGGATTTTGTATTTAAGCAAAAAGGAGTTATCCCAGACGCTTTTACACTAATGGATCGGGAGAACCGGGTGCTTGTCGTGGTAACACCTGATTTTAAATGGGCAAAAATGAATTATGCATATACGCTTGAAACGGCTGCTATTTTCGATCAATATTCGCACCAGGAAATCATATTACTAACCCTTATTCATTGTGCGAATTATTATATTACCACGATGACTGCAGCGTTGACCACAACAATTTTTTAGACGTGCAACATAATTGAATTTCGACAATGAAACCTTGTTGTTAAATAATGTAAATACTCATTCGTCATTTTTTTTACCACACTACTTTATATCAAAATAGGTTTGTTCATTAATGAATACTTTACATACAATCTGAATGTAAGGTAATATTCATTTTAAGCTCCAGCATTGGAGGAAAAGATTTTTTTCACAACAATAACTGCTATCAAAATGTGCAAAATTTAGTTTATAACAAAAGTTTATCCACAATTCAGGAACCGGGAGGCAGTTTACCCCATAGCCGTATTATCTTTAGCACGATTTTAGTTTTTATTACGGAATCATATAAAATATTTAAACCCCCTATCCGTTTGACCTGAGTATGCAATTCAATCTTAAAAAAACCGGTTTCTTCCTGTGGGCATTTGCATTTTCCTTAAACCTCAATGCACAGTTTACCAAATGGAATGACGACCCCGATGAAGCTTTCAAATTAGCCAAAGACCTGTACCAGAAAGCAGACTATAGCCTGGCTTTCCCGTTGTTTAAAACCTTATATACCGGAACCACTTACCAGGGAAATATTCCCGTTACCGTTCAGGAAGAATCAAAATATTATGCCATTCTCAGTGGTTTACAACTCAATGATGAAACCGCGGAAAAAGAAGCCATTACATTTATTGACCTGGAAACAAATACCCCGCGGGTGGAAATGATGAGTTATTTCCTGGGAGAATATTACTATCGGAAAAATCAATTTGCCGATGCATTAACCTATTATGAAAAGGCAGAAATCGCCAACCTGGATAATAACCAAATTGCCCAGATGAAATTTCACCAGGGATATGTCTATTTTACCATGCAACGATTCCGGGATGCCAAACCCTTATTTGATGCGGTAAGGCAATTACCCGGTGATCCCAATTACCTGGCAGCGAATTATTATTATGGCTTTATTTTATTCAGTGAAAAAAAATATACCGAAGCACTCCCGGCTTTTAAAATCAGTGAAGGCGCCGCACCTTATCAGCAGGTGGTGCCGTTCTATATCGCCGAGATTTATTACTTCAACAATGATCGTGACCAGGCCCTGAGCTATGCCGAGAATACATTGAAAAAATCGGGAACCCAATATTATGACCTGCGCCTAAAACAACTCATCGGCCATATTTATTTTGAGAAAAAAGATTTCCAAAGTGCGAAGCCCTACCTGGAAGAATATGTATCCAATACAAAAAAAGTAAGCCGGGCCGATCTCTATGAATTATCTTATTGCTATTACCAGGATAAACAATACAGGAAAGCCGTAGAAGGCTTTAAAGAATTGGGTGGCCAGCAGGACTCACTCGCACAGAACAGTATGTACCTGCTTGCCAAATCCTACCTGGAGCTGAATATGAAACCCAGCGCACGCAGCGCCTTCCTGTTTTGTTCTCTGAACAGCAGCAACCTTGCCCAAAAAGAAATTTCCAAATTCAATTACGGTAAATTGTCTTATGAACTGGGCTATACAGATGTCGCATTGAATGAACTGAAAGAGTATGTCGCTAATTATCCCCGTGGTGAAAATAACGCAGAAGCAAAAGAACTGCTCGTGCGTGTCATGGCCAATACCAATAATTTTAAGGATGCACTGGCCTTGCTGCAAAGTACCGGATTGCAAACTGAAGCCGTTAAAAAAGTGTACCCGCGTATTTTACTCGGCCGGGCAGAAGAACTCATCAATGATCAGCAGGTAGTACAGGCCAATACTTTGCTGGACCAGGCATTTGCGGCTGCTTATAATGAATCACAGTTACCCTATATCGATTTTTGGAAAGGGGAAATTGCATTCCGCCTGAATGAATATGATTCCGTCAATTTTTTCCTTTCCCGTTACATGAAAAACCCGGTCATATTCGAAGAAGTCAACCCGGTGAATGCCGCATATACATTGGGATATAGCAATATGCGCCAGGAAAATTACAGCTATGCCCTGCAAAACTTTTCCCGGGTGACCAATACGCTTTCCGCTTCATCCACGCCCTTGCAACAGGATGCTTATGTGCGGATGGCAGATTGTTATTTTATGCAAAAGAATTTTTCCAGGGCATTGCAGATGTATGATCAAATGATCAACTTACATGTTGCGGGTGCTGATTATGCCTTATACCAGAAAGCCATCATTGCCGGAGGTTCGGGAAATTATGCACAAAAGATTGCTTACCTGCAGGCCATCCCGAAGACTTATCCTTCTTCCGGGCTCGTGAATGATGCGAATTTGGAAATTGCCAATACCTACCTGGCAGAAGAAAATTATGAAGCTTCTATTCCACCATTAAATGCCCTGCTGAGTAATAAAGCAGCCGGTGCCCTGAGGCCACAGATTCTTTTAAAATTAGGCTTTGCGAATTTCAACCTGGGAAATACAGATGCGGCGTTGACTAATTTTCAACAACTCATAAAAGCGTACCCCAATGCCGATGAAAGTAAAGAAGCCATTGGGTATGTACGTAATATTTTCCTGGACAAACACCAGCCGGATGGCTTTGTTACATTCATGCAGAAAAATGGAATGGCCATCAGTTATTCCGAAGCTGATTCACTGAATTTCTTGAGCGCTTCTACCTTGTATGAAAATAAGAATTATACCCAGGCATTGACCGGTTTCTCCAATTACCTGGCACAATACCCTTCCGGGCGTTATGTGGTAGAAGCCAATTACTTCTCGGCAGCAATTTATTCTATGCAGCAAGATTTTTCTAATGCCGTAAAATATTATGCCCAGGTAGCTGCCAAAGCGCCCAATAAATATGCAGAAACGGCCACCCTGCAAGCAGCCCGGATCAGTTATTTTGAACTGACGGATTATAGCCGTGCTGAACAATATTTCAGCCTGCTCAAATCTATTGCCACAACACCGGAAAACAAATTGGAAAGCATGCGTGGCCTCCTGCGTTGCCAGTATAAACTGGAACAATGGAAAGAAGCCATGGCCAATGCACAGGAATTGCTCCAGCAAAAAGGAATTGCTACGGATGATAAAATGATGGCACAAATGGCTATTGCCAAAAATGCACAACTGAATAACCAGGTCTTTGAAGCTATAGATGCTTATAAAGCAGTGATAGCGCTGGGTAAATCGGAATATGCGGCTGAAGCGCGGTATCAATTAGCCGCCATTTTATTTAATCAACAAAAATATACCGATGCCGAGACCGCCGCTTTTGATGTTATTCATAAAGCCGGCTCTTATAATTTCTGGATTACGAAATCGTATATCTTACTCGGGGATATTTATTTTGCCGAGAAAGATTATTTCAATGCCGAAGCAACGTTGAAGAGTGTAGTGGAAAACGGTACCATTCCAGCTTTACAGGCAGAAGCACAAAAGAAATTAGATGCCGTGATTGCGGCCAAAAATAATGACAGCAAACTGGCAACACCCGAAAAAAACCAATGATCCATTCGCTTATAACAAATTCAAATGCAAAAAAATATTTTCATCCTTTTACTTTTTTTAGTACCGCTCAGCCTGGTAGCCCAAAACCGTAAGCGGAATGCGGCACAAAATAAATTACCGCAGAAAGATACAATCCCGCAACGAACCGTAATCGTAACATCAGCGTTTACCCCCAGCCTGAAAAAGACAGCCAAAATAAATTTCAATGCCGGCATCCCGGTACCGGATACTACGCGGCCTGTGTTAAAATATAATGTGCCGGTACAAAATCTTTTCTTTACCTATGAATCTCCTGCGATAAAACCATTGGCCCTGCAAATAGATTCGCTGATCCACTGGGAGTCATCCAATTTTGTAAAAGTGGGGTATGGTAATTACACAACTCCTTACCTGCAGGCAGGTGTTTCTTTTGGCGATGGTGTACATTCCGTATTAAATGTTTTTGGAAAATATACTTCTTCCAAAGGGCCCATTCCGTTTCAACAAAGCAGCAAAACCAGCCTGCAGGCAATTGGCTTTTTTACCAATGAAAAAAATACCCAGGAATGGATGGGGCAATTGCATTACGATGGCAGCACTCAATATGGTTATGGTTTTGTACCCGATACACTGGTTTTTACCAAAGATGAATTACGTAAGCGTTACAGCAGTTTCGGGGGGAAGATCGGGGTACGGAATAAAACCATTAATGCCGCCAATATTTCATACAACCCGACTCTTTCATTGGATCTCTTTGCAGACAATCATAGCGGCAGTGAAACCAATTTTAAATTGGATGCACCCATGTCAAGGTCCTTTGGCAAAATCTTTTCTTTTAACCTGGGCCTGACTGCAGATATCACTTCATTTAAATCAGATACCACGCATATCAACAACAATTTATATTACCTCACACCGGCCGTTCAATTTAAAACACCCAATGTCATTTTCAATGCTGGCCTCATACCTTCCTGGGATAACCAGGTATTTTCCATGCTGCCCAATTTCAGCGCCGAAGCAAAAATCAAAGATGAAAGCTTCCGCATCATTGCCGGCTGGATCGGGTATTTCAATAAAACAACATATCAATATCTTGCCGGCCTGAATCCCTGGATACAACAACCACAGCAATTACAAAATACCCGGATGACGGAACAATATGCGGGTTTCAAAGGATCAGCCGGCAGTCATATTACATACAATGCACAGGTTTCTTTTATCAAATACAATAACCAGCCCTTATTCTTAAATGACAGTATTACGGGAAATTCTTTCCGGGTGGTGAATGAATCTTCGATGAAAGGTATCCGGCTGCATGGCGAACTGGGTTACACCTGGCAGGAAAAACTCTCCCTACTGGCCGCTTTTAATTTTAATCAATATAGTGGGCTGCAAACTTTTGACAAAGCCTGGGGATTGGTACCTTTGCAAATCACCGGGAGTTTGCGGTGGCAGGTATTTAAAGATTTTTTGGTGAAGGGAGATTTATTTTTCTGGGATGGGGCGCCTTATTTGGATGCCACCAAGGTAAGCCGGAAGTTGGATCCGGCGCTGGATTTGAATGCCGGCGTGGAATTTACCATTTTACCGAAACTAAATGCCTGGGTGCAACTGAATAATATTTTTAATAACAAATACCAACGCTGGAATCAATACCCGGTTTTTGGTTTTAACGTTCAGGCAGGTGTTATATATTCGTTTTCACAATTAGGTATTACAAAATAATATGCAGGAAATAATCGTACACTATTTATCTAAACATAAATCGATACATCTTCCGGGTATCGGCCAACTTGAATGCAGCACCGAACCGGCTAAACTGGATTTTATCAATAAAACAATTTATCCGCCTCGGGAAACTGTCCAATTCACAGCCGATACTTCAACCCCAAACCCGGTTAACGAATCGACACATCCATTGGTAAAAAATAATTTCTTACCCTTTCTTGCAGACCGGTTAAATATTCCGGAAGAAGCTGCACAAAGCGCCTTTGAGCAATATGTGCAAGCAGCCCGTTCTTCCCTGGAGAATCAACAAACCTGGACTTTGCCGGGCATTGGTACATTGCAAAAATCTGTTGACGGTATTCAACTTGTCGATGCATTTTCTTCTGAACAATTTACAGAACCTTTGCAGGTAGAGCAGGTTATCCGGGAAAATGCATCACATACGATCCGGGTAGGTGAAGAAGAAAAAACGTCAGCGCAAATGCAGGAACTTTTACAGCGGGAAGTGAAAAAAGAAAAGTGGTGGATTGCTGTTGTAATCCTTGCTGTCATTGGTATTGCCGCCATTACCTGGTATTATATGCAACCGGCCATGTACTGACTTTTTGCGTATTGCCTGGTCATCTTACTTCGCCGGAAAATTTTATTCGACCGGATTTCTGATTTTTTTTCACAGAAATTTTTTGATAATGAACTGTCCTTTCACGGACAATAAGTGTATCATTAGCGTACACTATTAGTTTCGTTAAAATGCTGAAAGCCTTACCAGCAAAGGGTTTCCACTTTGGCACGTCTTTCCATATCTATTTCTGAAGCGCAAAAAAGTTTTTCTTACAAAAGCTTGTAACAAAAATGAAACAGCGCCGTATCACTTGCATAAAAATTATTTAATAAAATTAAAACGAAAAAAAATGAAACTATCATCCAACAACCGCCTCCTGTCAACATTAAAAAATGTAGATTTGAAAGAACTTACCACTACGGTACAGGAAACCCTGGCTTTGCACATGCAACCGCGTATTGCTAAAAGTTTTTCCATGACGGATCTATGGAATATTCAGCGGCAACATAAAAGCGCCACCCGGAACCGCCGTTATTTCCTATGATTTAGCCAAAAATGTATTGTATCATTAGCGCACGTAAATTGTATCATAATCGTACACTTTTGGAAAAGATCATACACAAAATAATTGAAAAGCAGGCATTTATACAATGGCATGGATTTGCCTGTCCATAAAGGAATAATCATTTTCAGACAAAACCACGTTAACATGGACCGGGTCATTCAAAAAAGCAAATGGAATAAAAAAAAGATACTGACAATAATAGGTATTGCCTTGTTGGTAATCCTGATCGTTGCCAGTTATTATTATACTTCCGGGGACAGCAAATTGAATGTAGATACTGAAAGGATTACCATCAGTGACGTGCATAAAGGTGTATTCCAGGAATTCATTCCCGTAAACGGGATTGTATTACCACAAACCACCATTTACCTGGATGCCATTGAAGGGGGGCGTGTCGAAGAAAAATTTGTCGATGACGGCGCAATTATGAAAAAGGGGCAACCTATCCTACGCTTATCCAATACAGATTTGCAACTGGGCCTGGTAACGCAACAAACCAATGTATATAACCTGCTCACGCAAATGCAAATTTCGAAAAATGCGGCCCAACAAAATACGGTGAGCAAGCTCAATCAAATGACTGATGTGGAGAGTGCCCTGAAAGAAGCACAGCGTGTATATGAACTGGATAAAAAACTATTTGCACAAAAAGCTATTGGTTCCCAGGAATACCAGAAAGCGGAGAATGATTATAATTACTATTTGCAAAAGAAAAAATTAACGGATAAGATTCTGCAACAGGATTCCATTTCTACCGAACAACAGATCAGGCAAGCACAGCAATCTTTTGAAGGTTCCCAAAACGCATTGAATGTGATGCGCCAAAAAGTAGGGGACCTTATTGTGCGGGCACCGGTAGATGGCCAGCTCACTTCACTGGATGCGGAAATCGGGCAATCGAAAAACAAAGGGGAAAGACTGGGACAAATAGATGTGCTGGGTGGATACAAAGTTCGTGTAAACATTGATGAACATTATATCTCCCGCATATATACGGGCCTGATGGGAAATTTTACGTTTGCCGATTCCACGTATCAATTGCAAATAAAAAAAGTATATACCCAGGTAACCAATGGTACATTCCAGGTAGATATGGAATTTGTAGGCAAAGTGCCCAGTGGCATCCGTCGGGGCCAGAACCTGCAAATACGCCTGGCCCTGAGTGATGAAACACAGGCCTTGCTCCTGGCAAAAGGCGGCTTCTACCAACAAACCGGTGGCAACTGGATTTTCAAAGTCTCTAAAGACGGTACCAAAGCATTTAAAACAGACATTCAACTCGGCCGGCAAAACCCGGATTATTATGAAGTGCTGTCCGGCCTGCAACCGGGTGATAAAGTAGTAACCAGTAGTTATGAAAATTATGGGGATATGGGAGAACTAATCCTGAAAGGAAATTAAATAAAGAATAAAGTTTTTTATACTATAAACACCAATACATTTAAAACAAACGCGCACAACCGGATATCATCCCGGAAGTCAGTACAAAGAAAAAACCATGATAAAAATTAAAGACCTCGAAAAAATCTATCGTACAGAAGAAGTAGAAACGGTAGCCCTAAACAAACTTTCTTTTTCAGTTAATGACGGGGAATTTGTTGCCGTGATGGGTCCTTCCGGCTGTGGTAAATCTACTTTGCTGAACATCCTTGGCCTGCTGGACGACCCGGATGGCGGAAGTTTTTTATTCAATGGCATCGAAGTAGCGCATTTTAATGAGCGTAAAAGAGCTGATCTCAGGAAAAAAAATATTGGCTTTGTTTTCCAAAGTTTTAACCTGATTGATGAACTTACGGTATTTGAAAATGTAGAATTGCCCCTGATTTATCTCGGCATTAAAAGTGATGAACGGAAAGAACGGGTAGAAAAAGTATTGGATAAAATGCAGATCATGCACCGGCGAAACCATTACCCACAGCAGCTTTCGGGGGGGCAACAACAACGGGTAGCCGTTGCACGTGCCGTAGTAAACAATCCCAAACTGATCCTCGCGGATGAACCAACCGGTAACTTAGACTCCTCCAATGGTAATGAAGTTATGCAGTTACTCACTGAACTTAATGAGCAGGGTACCACGATTGTTATGGTTACACACAGTGAACATGATGCCCGGTATAGCCACCGTATCATTCGCATGCTGGATGGACAAACTGTAACGGAAAATATTTTAGTATAACATTTTTTTCTCCCAACGAACCACCGGGTAACCGCCGGTAAGACAGGAAATGTAAATTGACTTAGCAACGAATAGCTGCTTAACTACCCAGGTAGAAGGGCAATATGTTGAATAAACTGAACAGAGGATTATGTCTTCACAAAAACGGATACGCTATGTTTAAAAACTATTTTAAAATCGCCGTACGGAACCTTTGGAAAAGCAAAGGTTTTTCCCTCTTGAATATTACGGGCCTGGCCGTAGGTATGGCCAGCACCATCCTTATTTTATTATGGATTCAAAATGAAATGAGTGTGGACCGATTTTATAAAAATGTGGATCGTATTTATTTTATGTACAATCGCGATAAAGATCCACAGGGACAAAAATGGGCATGGCCCAACACACCAAAAATCCTGGCGCCTACACTGAAAAAGGATTATGCAGAAGTGGAAGATGCCGTACGGTATCAAAATGTAACTTTCCTGCTCACAGCGGGCGAGAAGAAATTAAACAAGCGCGGCGCTTTTACTGACAGTGGTTTTTTAAATGTCTTTTCTTTTACTTTACTAGAGGGTGATGCGAACACTGCATTGAAAGGAACGTATAGTATTGTATTGACAGAAGAATTCGCAAAAGCATTATTTGGAAAAGAAGATGCAATGGGCAAGGTCATCCGGATTGACAGTACCGATAATTGTACAGTTACCGGCATACTAAAAGATCTCCCCAATAATACACAATTTAATTTTGACTATCTCCTACCCTGGGAATATATGCAAAAAATAGGCTGGGGAGATGACAACTGGGACAATAATTCAGTTTTTACTTATGCCCTGTTGAAACCGGGTTCTTCGGAAACAGCTTTTGACCAGAAAATTAAAAATATCACTATTGACCATACACGGGGCACGGAAAATGCATCGACAACGGAAGTTTTTACACAACCATTGAAACGGGCATATTTATATGCCAAATCAGATAATGGGCAATTGGTTGCCGGGCGCATAGAAATGGTACGTTTGTTTGCCCTCATTGCTGCTTTCATTTTGCTCATTGCCTGCATCAATTTTATGAACCTGAGTACAGCACGCAGTGAGAAAAGGGCAAAAGAAGTGGGCATACGTAAAGTAGTAGGTGCACAGAAGAAATATTTAATTCTCCAGTTCTTAGGTGAAAGTATCCTCCTCAGTTTTCTATCCTTTCTATTGGCCATTCTAATGGTGGAAATAAGCCTCGGTGCTTTTAACCAGTTAGTGGGTAAAAAATTATTTATTGATTTTAAGGATCCGTTATTCTGGCTCTTTTCTATATCCTTTATTCTTCTCACCGGTTGTATTGCCGGCAGCTACCCGGCTTTTTATCTGTCTTCTTTTAACCCGGCCAAAGTATTAAAAGGCGCACTGTTGAAAGTAAATGCGCTTATTGCACCGCGGAAAGTCCTGGTGGTGGTACAATTCACGTTTGCCATAATCCTGATGATTTCCACAATTATAGTTACCCGGCAAATTCAATATGGCATTAACCGGGAAACAGGGTATAACCGAAACAACCTCATTTATATTTTTACACAAGGCAATGTGGACAAATCCTACCAGGCGATTAAAAGTGAGTTATTGCAAAGTGGTATTGCCGAATCTGTGACGCAATCGGCCAATCCCATTACGCAACGCTGGAGTGACAGTTGGGGTTTTCAATGGACCGGTAGCACGAAAGCAGATGAAAAAATTGATTTTGTAAGGCTGCAATCTGATGCCAATTTCACCAAAACATTTGGTATCAAATTAGTAGCCGGCCGGGATATTGATGTATATCAATTTCCTACCGACAGTACAGCCATCCTGTTGAATGAAGCGGCCGTAAAGGCGATGCAATTGAAAGATCCTATTGGTTTACTTATCCGGCAAACGGGTGATACCATACAATATCATGTAGTCGGGGTGGTGCAAAATTTTATCCTGGAATCCCCCTTTGAAAAAGACATCAATCCCATGATGATTTTTGGCCCGGGAAATATGTTTGCACAAGTGATGCATATCAAATTTAATGCAAACAGATCCACCAAGGATGCCCTGGCCGGTACCGAAAAGATTTTGAAAAAATATAATCCTAATTATCCCTTTGAATATGTTTTTGCAGATGAATCGTATGCCAATAAATTTAATGAAGCTCAGAAAACAGGTAAGCTGGCTGCCCTGTTTGCCGGCCTGACCATATTTATTTCCTGCCTGGGTTTGTTTGGCCTCGCTACTTATATGGCGGAAAACCGGATCAAAGAAATCGGGGTACGCAAAGTATTGGGCGCTTCAGTCAGTGGCCTGGCTGCATTGCTTTCCAAAGATTTTTTAAAATTGGTGTTATTGTCTTTTATACTGGCCACGCCAATTGCCTGGTGGGCTATGAATAAATGGCTGGGTACATATACCTATCGCATCAAAATCGAATGGTGGGTATTTATATTGGCCGGTTGCCTTTCCCTGCTCATTGCCCTGCTTACTGTCAGTTTCCAGGCAATTAAAGCAGCAAGGTCCAACCCGGTGAAGAGTTTGAGGACGGAGTGAGGTAATTGATAATTGAACAACTATGATAAAAAATTATTTCAAAACAGCCTGGCGGAATTTTAAGAAAAATAAAATTTTTTCTTTCATTAATATCGTTGGTTTAGCCACCGGATTAGCCTGTTTTATTTTTATTGCCTTGTATGTCTATCATGAATTAAATTATGATACATCCCCTGCAGAAGCCGGAAATATATACCGGGTAAATTTAGAATCTTCCGGTAATGCAAACGAGGCTATCTATCCCATGGTAGATAATGCTGTGGGGGAAGGTATGCAAGCGACTTTCCCGGAAATCAAAAGTTTTTCCCGGTTGGTTCCTGCCAACAATTTTGTCAAATATGAAAACAACCAGTTCAAGGAAGATAAATTAGCGTATGCGGATGCAAATTTCTTACAACTATTTTCTATTCCCCTCCAAAAGGGGAAAGACCAGCTTGCACTTGCTGCCCCTAACAGTATAGTGGTGTCAAAAGATTTTGCCAAAAAATATTTTGGTGATGCTGATCCACTGGGTAAATCGTTGCAGGTAGGCTTACAAAATGATTTGTACAAAGTAACCGGTGTATTTGATAAAGTGCCGGAAAATTCACATTTTCATTTTGATGCATTCATCAGTTTTTCATCCTTACACATTATAAAACCAACCTGGAGCAATGTAGGCACCTACACCTATCTTTTACTGAAAGATAAAACGGATCCCAAAAAATTACAGGCGAAGTTTCCTCAATTGGTACAACGTTATGTTGTGCCTGAAGTGCAACAGGATATGGGAATCAGTTTAGCGGAAGCACAAAAAACAGTTAGCACGTTCCAATTCACATTGCAACCATTGAAAGAAATCCATTTGTATTCACACACAAAATATGAAATGGAACCGGGTGGTGATATACAGTATGTTTATATTTTTTCATTGGTAGCAATTTTCATTTTATTGTTAGCCTGTATCAATTTCACCAATTTATCTATTGCCCGATCCATTAAAAGAGCGAAAGAAGTGGGGGTGCGAAAAGTGATGGGCTCTTCACGGCCCCAATTGATACGGCAATTCCTTTCTGAGTCGGTCATGATGAGCCTGGCTGCAATGCTCGCCGCATTTAGTTTGGTTCTTCTATTACTTCCTTATTTCAACCAGGTTGCCGGAACAAATTTTCATTTTTCCGATTTGTTCCATACTACATTTATCCTGGCTTTAACGGGCCTGGTAATTATCGTGGGTATCCTGGCGGGTATCTACCCTTCTTATTTTTTATCTTCTTTTAACCCGGCTAAAGTGTTGAAAGGGAAAGCAACAGCCTCCCGGTCTAATCATACCCTCCGAAGTTCTTTATTGGTATTCCAGTTCCTGGTTTCCACAGCCCTTATCATTTCCACTATAATTATTTATCAGCAGCTGGATCATATGCAACAAAAGAAATTGGGTTTTGAAAAAGAGCAGGTTTTGTTTTTACCCGATGCCCGTTTACTTGGAAAAAACCAGGATGCATTTAAACAAAATCTTTTACAGGACAGTCGCGTGGTGGCTGCAAGTATTAGCCGGTCATTCCCGGGTGGGAATAGTATGATGGGTACGGAAGTAATTCCACAAAATGACCAGGGAAGCAGCGCTACCATTCATTTGAATATTTTCCAGGTAGATGAGGATTACATTAAAACACTGGGCATGCAAATGAAGCAGGGCCGATTCTTTTCAAAGGCATACGGGACAGACAGCAATGCCGTGGTGATCAATGAAGCAGCCGTACGCGACTTAGGCTGGAGCCATACCGACCCGATAGGAAAAACGATTCAACGATCCGGCCAGCAAATTTATACCGTGATCGGCGTAGTACATGATTTTAATTATGCTTCTGCCCGGCAATCCATTGCCCCCTTAATGATGGTAAACAGCAATAACTATGGCGGTTTACTTATAAAAATAAAAACAGCCGACATCGCCGGGTTCTTAGCTACGCTTAAAAACAAATGGCAGGCTTTTACTCCGCAAGGTGCCCTATCCTATTATTTTATTGATGAAAATTTTGCTGCATTATATGCCGGGGAAATCAGGACGCAACAAATCTTTTCCATTTTTGCTTTCCTCGCCATTATTATAGCAGCGCTTGGTTTATTTGGCTTATCTGCTTTTGTTATTGAACAACGGACAAAAGAAATCGGCATACGGAAAACACTGGGCGCCAGTATCCGTCAAATTATTTTTCTCGTATCCAAAGAATTTCTCTGGCTTGTGGCAATTGCTTTCATCCTGGCTGTGCCATTAACCTATTGGGCCATGCACCAATGGTTAGCCGGTTATGCTTACCGGATACAAATCGGGGCCGGCATATTTATCATAGCAGGCATCATTACCTTACTGATAACGGTTTTGACCATATGTTTTCAAACTATTAAAGCAGCAAGAGCCAACCCGGTGAATGCTTTACGAACAGAGTGAAGTAATGAATAATGAATAATGGTTAATGAATAATGATTAAATGAGTTAACAATGTTTAAAAATTATTTTAAAGTAGCGTTCCGAAACCTTTGGAAAAATAAAGGTTTCACGATCATCAATATTGCCGGGCTTGCTATCGGCCTTGCCTGTTTTATCCTGATCGCTTTGTATGTCGTGGATGAATTAAGTTATGACCGGTTTTATCCCAATGCTGAACGTACGTACCGGGTGGATGGGGATATCAAATTCGGTGGCAATAGCCTGCGTATTTGTGTGAGCAGTGATCCTATGGGTCCAACTTTGAAAAAAGATTATCCCCAGGTGGAAGAATATACCCGCATTTATGCGAGTGAGGGAGATAAACTGGTTCGCAAGGGAAATGATTATATAAATGAAGAAAAAATAGTGTATGCCGATTCTACTTTCTTTACCGTATTTCCCCAACAGGTCATTTCAGGAGAAACCAAAATGGCTTTATTCGAACCGAATACCGTTGTCATTTCTGAAACAGCTGCTAAAAAATATTTCTCTACCACCGATGCCGCGGGTAAAACGATCGAAATAGATAAAAAACCTTTCAAGGTTATGGCTGTCATTAAAGATATGCCGGCCAATTCGCATTTTCATTTTGATTTTATCATGTCCATGAAAAATGTGGATTATAACTGGAACAATTTTCTCAGTCATAATTTCTATACCTATATCGTATTAAAACCGGGTACCGATTATCATGCTTTCGAAAAAAACTTTGAACAGGTATTGGAAAAATATGTCCTGCCGCAGGCAAAACAAGTCATGACCGGACTCACCACGATGGATGCATTTCGAAAAGCAGGAAACCAACTGGATTATTCACTTATGCCGCTTACCAAAATCCATTTGTACAGTAACCGGTTTCCCGAGTTGGAACCCAATGGTAATATTCAGTACGTATATATTTTCAGTGCCGTGGCTTTATTTATTTTACTGATTGCGATCATCAATTTTATGAACCTCTCCACTGCACGCAGTGCCAAGCGGGCAAAGGAAGTAGGGATCCGAAAAGTTTTGGGTACCCGTAAACAAAATTTGATTACGCAATTTTTAACTGAGTCAACCATCATGGCTTTTTTGTCACTTGTCCTGGCGCTCGTTATTACCTACTTCACCTTGCCCCTCTTTAATTCCATGGCTGCGAAGACCATGCAATTTGAGCATATTTTTTCACCTGCCTATTTACCTTTTCTTTTGGCATTACCTTTTGTAGTCGGGTTATTGGCAGGCTCCTACCCTGCTTTTTTTCTATCACATTTCAAGCCGGTCGCCGTGCTGAAAGGAAAGATCAATGCGGGATTCAAAAAAAGTAACTTGCGAAGTGGCCTGGTTGTTTTCCAGTTTTTCATTTCCATTTTCCTGATCATTGGAACAGTGGTGGTGTATAAACAACTTCAATTTATTCAATCTACCAATCTTGGATTTAATAAAGACCAGGTGCTCATCATCAATGGTGCCGGGGCGCTACAACAAAATGATGCAGCCTTTAAAAATGCCGTGTTGGAATTACCCGGGGTACAAAGTGGCACTATGAGCGCTTATTTACCGGTGCCCTCTTCCCGTAGTGATGATAGCTATTCCCGGGATGCGGTGATGGATCCTAAAAATGCTTTATCCATGCAGACCTGGATTGTGGATGAAGATTACCTGAAAACAATTGGGTTGCATTTGCTCCAGGGCCGGAATTTTTCAAAAGATTTTGGCACAGATACGGCTGCCTTTATCATTAATGAAGCGGCTGCTAAAGTCTTAGGATTTAAAGATCCCATCGGCCAGAAAATTTATCAGAAAGATCCCAATGCACCGGATGGGGCACCATTGGTTTACACCATCATTGGTGTAGTGAAAAATTTTAATTATGAATCACTGCGAAGTAATATCTATCCGTTAGGATTACGTTTTGGCCATAGTAATAATGCCATTTCTTTCAAAGTTTCTTCTGCCAATTATAAAGCGTTGGTTGCCCAAATCCAAGAGATATGGAAAAAATTGGCTCCGGGTATGCCATTCAGTTACCGGTTTATGGATGATGCCTTCAACAATATGTATCGCGCCGAACAACGGGTAGGTGAAGTATCCATGACATTTTCTATACTTGCCATTCTTATTGCCTGCCTGGGTTTATTTGGATTGGTTACCTATATGGCCGAACAACGCACCAAAGAAATTGGCGTGCGGAAAGTGTTGGGCGCCAGTGTACCCAACCTGGTTACTTTACTCAGCAAAGACTTTATTAAACTCGTATTCATTGCCTCCCTGGTTGCTTTTCCGGTTGCCTGGTGGGCCATGCACAGTTGGTTACAGGATTTTGCTTATCGCATAGAAATTGAATGGTGGGTATTTGTGTTGGCAGCAATCATCGCCTTATTTATTGCATTGGCAACCGTGAGTTTCCAGGCCATCAAAGCAGCAAGAGCCAACCCGGTAAAGAGTTTAAGAAGTGAGTGAGGGAATGGATAATGGTGAATGGTGTATGGTGAATGGTGAATTGTTAATGCTTAATTGAAAAAAGATGTTTAAAAATTATTTCAAAACAACTTGGCGAAACCTTACAAGGAATAAAATGTATTCCTTAATAAATATTCTTGGCCTAGCTGTTGGCATGACCGTAGTCATTTTAATCGCCTTGTGGATTTGGGATGAGGTAACCTTTAATAAATCCTTTGCAAACCATGCCAGCCTGGCACAAGTGGAAACCATACTAATAGACAATGACGGCAAGATGGAATCAACGGATGCCGTTAGTATGCCCATAGGTAATGAACTACGCAATAAATATGGCAGCGATTTTAAAAACATTGCCATGACATCCTGGAATTTTGATCATGTACTGGCCGTGGATGAAAAAAGAGTAAGTGAAAAAGGGATGTGGGTAGAAGCAAATTTTCCTGTAATGTTTTCTTTTAAAATGATCAAGGGAAATGCCCATGCCTTAAATGATCCAACGTCAGTATTAATCAGCGCTTCCCTGGCAAAACTGTTTTTTGGAAATGAAGACCCGCTCCATAAAACGATCCGGCTCGATAATAAAGACAATTACCAGGTGGCCGGGGTATTTGAAGACTTTGCTCATAATTCTTCTTTCCAGGATGTCAACTATTTTCTACCCTGGAATAAATATATTACAACCGCAGCGTGGCTGCAACAATCGGCTACGGAGTGGAATAACCATTCTTTCCAATGTTACCTGCAAGTGGCGGATCATACAGATATGGACAAGTTATCAGAGAAAATAAAAAATGTGGCCATGGCCCATAAAGAGGCAAAAACAGAAGGCAGCGAGCAGGCATACATCTACCCCATGGACAAATGGCATTTATACAGTACGTTTGAAAATGGCAAACCGGTGGGCGGGCTTATTCAATTCGTATGGATGTTTGCACTGATTGGTTTTTTTGTTTTGCTGTTGGCCTGTATCAACTTTATGAACCTTGCTACGGCACGCAGTGAAAAAAGAGCCCTGGAAGTAGGCATCCGAAAAACAATTGGTTCAGGAAGAAGGCAATTAATTACACAGTTCTTATTTGAATCTATCCTTATTACACTTATATCTTTTATCTTAGCTGTAGGCCTGGTCACTCTTTTCATGCCGCTCTTTAATCGCCTGGCCGACAAACAAATTTCATTACCCTGGACCAGTGGCATCAGTTGGCTCTTTGCCTGTGCATTCATCCTCCTTACCGGATTGCTTGCCGGCAGTTATCCGGCATTATTTTTATCCAGTTTAAAACCCATAAAAGTTTTAAAAGGAACCTTCCGTGTCGGCAGGTTAGCCTCTTTACCACGAAAAATTCTGGTGGTCGTTCAATTCAGTTTTTCAATTGCATTGATCATCGGTACGGTTATCGTTTTTCATCAAATCCAGTATGCCCGGAATCGCCCGATACATTATCGAAGCGAGGGCTTGATTACCATCAATATGTCCACACCTGAATTGTATAGGCATTATGATGCTTTACGTGCCGACTTAATAGGGACCGACATGGTGGATAACATGGCAGAATCATCCAGTCCCACAACTGATGTATGGGCGAATCAAATCGGATTTAATTGGGCGGGCAAAGATCCCAATAGCATCCCGGCTTTTGGGACCATCGGCGTAACACTTGATTTTGGAAAAACAATTGGCTGGGAAATAAAAGCTGGCCGGGATTTCTCTAAAGATTTTGCTACGGACAGTATGGCCATGATTGTGAATGAAGCCGCGGTGAAACAAATTGGAATGAAAAAAGATATTGTTGGGCAAACGATCCAGTTCAATGATAAAAATTTTACAGTTATAGGTGTCATCAAAGATATGATCATGGAATCACCTTATACGCCTGTAAAACCCACCATCTTTTTCTATAACCCTGAGTGGGCTAATGTTATAACGGTAGCGCTAAAAAAAGATATACCCGTAAAAACAGCATTGGCCCGCATCGAAACGGTATTTAAAAAATATGATCCGGCAGCGCCTTTCTCTTACACTTTCAATGATGAAGACTATGCACATAAGTTTGCCGCAGAACAACGCATCGGCAGCCTGGCAACATTCTTCACCATCCTGGCCATATTTATTTCCTGTCTGGGTTTGTTTGGCCTTGCATCCTTTGTAGCAGAGCAGCGAAAGAAAGAAATTGGTGTGCGCAAAGTGTTGGGCGCATCAATATATAATCTTTGGCACATGTTGTCTAAAGAATTTGCCTGGTTAATTTTGATTTCCTGTGCCATCGCCATTCCGGTTGCTTGGTACTTTTTACATGGATGGTTGCAGCAATACGAATACAGAACGCCCATGTCTATATGGGTTTTTATCCTATCCGGGCTTTCCGCTTTTTTGATTTCCCTACTGACTATTAGTTTCCAGGCCATCAAAGCAGCGATGACAAATCCGGTGAAGAGTTTGCGGACGGAATAATTTACAATGATGAATTATCAATTAACCATTAACCATTACTAAAATGATTAAAAATTATGTCCTATTAGCCATTCGGAATTTGCATAAAAACAAATTGCATACCCTCATTAACATGCTGGGCATGATTGTGGCATTTACATGTAGTATTATCATTGTATTGTTGGTGTATCAGCAATTTAGTTATGATAATTTTCAACTGAATAAAAATACTATCTATAAAGTATATCACTACGCCAAAGGACCTCAAGGAGAAGAAACCGGCACAGCCATGGCTTACCCGCTGACACCCGCCTTGCTAAATGAACATATCGGAATAGAAAAAGCCACCAGCATTTTAAATGCAGGCAAACTGGTACGTTATCATGACAAATTATTTGATCTCAATACCACCTTAGTAGATACCGATTTCCTGAAGATGTTTACATTCCCGGTCTTGCAAGGAAATACATCCACTCCATTAGCAAATATTGGCGATGTGGTACTTACGCAAACAACAGCCGAAAAAATATTTGGCCCGGAAAATCCCATTGGTAAAGATATTGAAGTGAAACTCGGAAAAGATTGGCAGGCTGTAACCATATCGGCTGTCGTAAAAGATTTCCCGGTTAATTCTACTATTAAATTTTCTTTGCTTACCCGCACGGAAGTATCCCCTATTTATAAAGACATACAGCATAACTGGGACAACCAGAATCATGACGTATATGTTCAACTGGCTGGCAATACCACGCAACAACAGGTGGAAGATCGCCTGCGCAGTCTTTTACAAAAATATAACCCGGTGAACCCGGAACTTGCCAAAGCGAATGGATACAAGCCCGATAACAAGGGAGATTACTGGAGCCTTAGGTTACTGCCATTTAAGGAAGAACACTTTAATCCGCAACTGGGAAATGGAAGTACCATAAGTAAGGCTTTTTTATATATCCTTCTTTTGATAAGTGGCGTGATCATCCTTATTGCTTCTTTTAATTTCGTCAATATCAATATCGGCCTGTCTTTTACCCGAACAAAAGAAATTGCCGTACGCAAATGCCTCGGCGCGCGTAGAAAAGAAATTTGGTTACAGGTTTGGGGAGAAAGTTTCATGATGGTATTTATTTCCATGTTATTCGCAGTAGGTGCTGTTGTGGTCCTGCTCCAATATTTTAACCGCTCTTTTGATGCCCGTTTAAGCACAATGTATTTGTTTCAACCTGTTATATTGATTGTGTTGATAGGCCTGGTGCTTATCGTTTCATTCATTGCATCCGGCTACCCCTCTGCTGTATTGGCCAAATTAAAAACGGTGGAAATTTTAAAGGGGAAAATTACCATCAAGCGGCCCGGCTTCCTACGCAATGCACTCATCGTGGCACAATTTGTAATAGCCATTGCCCTGATCTGCAGTACGATTATCCTCTTTCAACAATTTAACTACCTGCGTTCTGCTCCCCTTGGATATACTACGCAGTCTGTCATCAGTATCCCAATCAGAAATAATGACAAAGGAAATGAGATAGTAACCAAATTGCGTACCCGGCTTGCATCGCAATCTGCTGTATTATCCGTTTCCGGCAGTGATGTAAATTTTGGCTTGGGCGAAGATCATAGCACCACCACATCAGTCATCTGCTTTACTTATGGTGATAAAGATATTTGCGGCCAGGTACTAAGATGCGGTGCTGATATTCTGAAAACATTATCTATACAGCCTGTTTCCGGGCGTGATTTTTCAACAGCCTATGCCGCAGATACCAGTACACGGGCCATTGCTACCCAAAGTTTTGCCGATCAGTTTGGGAAAAATACAGAGGCAGGTTTTTCTTATTATGCGGACAGTACCGAACCCAAAATAAATATTGTTGGCATCATTCCGGATATCCAGGTTAAATCACTTTCAGATCGTCAACGACCGGTTATTATTTTTTTCAACAAACAGGATCTAATGAATTATGCCCTGGTAAAAGTGAATACCAGGAATCCGGCCGCTACCATGGACATGATAAAAAAAGTCTATGCGGGAATAGAACCAGGTGCTGAATTCAAAGGTTCTTATGTAAATGAAAATATTGACAGATTATATAAGGATGAAAAGATGATGGCAGATCTTTTCACCATTGCTGCCGCTATTGCTATTCTTCTCTCCTGTATGGGATTGTTTGGCATTGCTTCAATCATCATCCGGCAGCGTGTTAAAGAAATTGGTGTTCGAAAAGTATTAGGCGCCAGCATCGCCAGCATTTTTACACTGACAAGCAGGGAATTTGTAAAACCGGTTATTATTGCATTTCTTATTGCCGTCCCTCTTTGCTGGTGGGTAATGAATACCTGGTTGCAAAATTATACAGTAAGAATTACTATCCATTGGTGGGTATTTGCAATAGCCGGAATGGCTTCCCTGGTTATAACAATTTGTACAGTTAGCTTTCATGCGATTAAAGCAGCTTTAGCCAATCCGGTCCATTCTTTACGAACAGACTGAAAATAGATACCAGGCAGGCTATAAATGCCGGCGTATATCAATTGAGAACGGAATGAACGTGGGGAAATATTTATTTCTTTTCCCAAACGCTTCTTTATTTTATAAGCTTACAAAAGAAAAAAATCTTATTTTTATGTATGCATACCAAAGCGTATATCCTCTTCCTATTATGTATCGGTTTCATTTCGGTGGCAGCACAAAAGACATCTATTGCTTCCCGTGACAGTAGCATAGTTAAGAAAGCAACCAATGCGTTTTATCTTGCATCATCACACCCGGATTCTGCTATACAATTGGCTAAAGAAGCATTGCAGCAGGCAAAAGCAGTAAAAAATGCAGATGCAGAGGCCAATGCCTATAATGCTATTGGCTGGTCTTATATGCATAAAGGCTTTCATGATTCCGCACAATATTTTCTGCAACAGGCGTATGAACTTTTCAATAGCACGGGTAATACAATTGATGTCATTAAAGTCAGCATTAACCAGGCAGAAGTATATACCCGGCAAAATAATATTGCAAGTGCCATCCGGCTTTTAATCGAAGCAGATTCATTGAGCTTCGATGTGAATGACACGATGTTGCAGATAGATATCAAACGACAATTAGCCATTATCTACAGGGAATCAGGTGATTTTCCCAAAGCCACCGAATATTTTAAACAGGCGATGGCCGGCTTTCTAAAAATGGAAGATTACAGCCGCTATGTCCGGACAGCTATGAGCTTAGGCATTTTATACAGGGATAATAAGCAGTATGACAGCAGCATGCTTATTCTCCGGCAATGCCGGGACATCACCAATCAAAAAGGCAGTACACAGTATGACCTGGCTATGTTGGATGAAAATTTTGCGGAAACATATTTTGTCCAAAATAATTACACCAATGCCCTTACTCATTATACCCGGGCATACCAAATATTTCAACGACTCAACCTGAAAGCCGATTTGGCATTCGAGGCATATTGCCTGGGGAAAACATATTCCCGGCTAAAAAACTGGCCCCAGGCAGAAAAGTATTTGTTGCAATCGTATACCATCAATGATTCGCTCGATATGCTGAATTATAAATTGGATGCTGCCAATGAATTAGCTGACTTGTATGAACAACAGGGAAAATGGAAACAGGCATTTAGCTACCTGGAAATTGCTACTGCTTTGCAGGATAGCCTGAATTTGACAGACCAAATTAATACAACCAATAAATTGAAAGAGGCTTTCGAATCAGATAAAAAAGCGCAGGAGATTACCTTATTAAAAACTCAGAATTTATTGTCCGCAGCGAACTATAAAAAAGCCCGCCTCCTCCAATACCTCTTTATCCTTTTACTCCTGGCATCCATGATCATTGGTTGGTTATTGTATAACCGGCTAAAAATAAAACGCAGATTGCAGGAACAACTGGTACGCAACCAAATAGCCCGCGACCTGCATGATGATATTGGCTCTGCCCTTTCCAGTATAGATATTAACAGTAGAATTGCCTTATCGCAAAAAGCAGATATCCCGGCCATTGAAAAACAACTCCTTAAAATAAGGCAGCAGGCACGGAAATCCCTCGAAGGAATGAATGATATTGTGTGGAGTGTAAACCCGCAAAATGATAACCTGGAAAGTATGCTTGCCCGGATGAAAGAATATGCCGCTGAAATGGCAGAGCCCCGGCAAATTCTTTTGCAATTTAATATGACAGACAGTGCCAATAAAGCCATTGACTCTGAAAAAAGAAAAAACATTTTTCTGATTTTTAAAGAAGCCATTAACAATGCTGTAAAATACAGTGAATGCACCAAATTGATCATTTCCATTTTACAGGATGATCGTGCCCTGGAATTAAGCATCGAAGATAATGGGAGAGGTTTCCAGGAATCCCATGTGAAACCGGGAAATGGCCTGCGCAATATGAAAGAAAGAGCCGCCCAGGTACAGGGTGTATTTTCGCTTTCTTCCGCAGAAGGGCAAGGTACTATCATCCGGTTAAGCTGTCCATTATAACCCCCCTTTTTGGGGTAGGCAAATAAAAGGGTGCGGAATAAATTTGAGAATCAAATGGTACGAAAAATTCTTTTATATGAAGATAACCATGCCTTGCGTAATAGCCTGGAAGACTTATTCCAGCTGCATGACGACTTCCTGGTAGTGGGCTCTTTTGCATCCTGCACAGATGTAGAAAATCAATTGCAGCAACTACAACCGGATGTGGTGCTTATGGATATAGACCTCCCCGGCATGTCCGGAATCGAGGCAGTAAAAAAAATCAGGCAGGCACGGAATCAATTGCCCATTATTATGCTGACGGTATTTGAAGATGGGGAACATGTGTTTGATGCCATTTGTGCCGGCGCATCCGGTTACCTGCTCAAAAAAGATGTATCAGAAAAACTGGCCGATATTATCCGGGAAGTTTTCTCCGGTGGTGCGCCCATGAGTGGCGCTATTGCGAAAATGGTTATCAGCGCCATGCACAAAAAACCCAATGACACCTACGGCTTCACCAAAAAAGAAACCGAGATCCTGCAGCTCCTTTGCAAAGGCAATAGTTATAAAATGATTGCTGCCGAAACGGGCCTTGCGTTTGAAACCATTCGCTCCTATATCAAAAAAATCTATGAAAAACTGCAGGTGCATTCTGCTACCGAAGCCGTAAGTAAAGCAATTCATGAAAAACTGCTGTAACCACTACACCCATGATAATTTTCATCCCTGTTCATTAGCATAAAATTAATTTGACCTGCCAGGTGTGGATACCCCCATTTTGGGGTTGCTCAGCTACGCACAAATGATAAGTTTTGTATATCAAATATTTTGATCATGAAACACATCTACCTTTTCATTTTTGTTTGCCTCCTATCTTTGGTTACGCAAGCACAATTTTCACCCGATCCGTCGAACCCATTATTAATTTGCACGGCCTCTGGCAGTAGATATAATGTACATGCTTTTAATGATGATCTGTCCGCAACCGGTGGTTATTATGCTTTCTGGCTGGATGAACGGATGTCATCCAACAATACACGAATTTATGGGCAACACCTGGATAAAGATGGTAACTTATTGTGGGGAAGTGAAGGAAGACTTATTCAAACTACCGGAAGTGATATAAATGCTTTTTCCATTAAGAGATGGCAGGATGGATTTCTGATTAGCTATATCATAAATTCAGATTCCCTTTGTTGCATGTATATAGATGAAGAGGGTGCAAATAACTGGGCAGAGCAGGTAGTTGTTGCTACTTCAGGAGGCTCTGTAATATATGTTTCAGCCGGTGGTTGCCTCAATATTTTTCCTACAACAACCGGTGCTTCCCTCACCTATTATATTACCTTTCTGGGAGGCTCGACCGGGTTGGGTTATAATAAAATTGATTTTAACGGGAATGTCACCTGGGGAAATAATGAACACACCTATACGCTGAGTGGGTATGACTACAGGGTCACCAGTGATGGGATGAACGGGCTTTATGCATTATCTAAGGGCAACGGGATGGGGTCCACTATAACCATTGACCGGATAAATGCCCAGGGTGATAAAGTATGGGCAAGTGGGTTGGACATTACCGGTGGTGGAGGCCCTTCAGGTTTTGCCGGTAATATATACATGAATACAAACTCCAATAATGATTTATATGTAACCTGGGATTCCTATGGGGGCAATATTTTACATTCTAAAGTTTTAAAGAATGGCACATATGGATGGGCTTCCCAGCGTGTGGCGCTCTCATTACTTACCAGTGCTACGCGCAGTTCATCCAGGGTAAAGAATGATACATCTTATATTACCTGGACTGAATCATTGAATGGCCAGTCATATACCATGTTTCAAAAAATAGATAATGCAGGCAATATACATCTTCCGGAAGGTGGAGCAACCATTGATACCACCAACGGGTATTATAGCTATCCGAAACTGGCTTTTGGAGGTGATACGGCTATGGCTTTTTACAGTGTTGATGTACAGAGTGTAGGTATCGCTGCCCAGGGTATTCGGCCGGATAATACCATGAGGTTTTCGAATCCGGTTATTTTATCTGATGCCTACTTACGTTGGAATGCCTATAGTGATTATGCAGTGCTGGATAGTTCTTCTACCTGCAATACCATATTTTGGATAGGTGCAGATAATAATATCTATGGTGCCAATATTTGTAAGATGGGCAGTGTGATGCCTATAAAGACCGGGAGCCTCACCGTAGAAAAAATTGGTACCCGCCATAAAATCAGTTGGGAAACATATAGTGAGAATCCCGGAAGTACCTATGAAGTGGAACGTAGCAATACCAATAATAATTTTACCTCCTTAACAACGATCCCTGCCAAAGGCAGTTCTTCCAAATATGTTTTCTGGGATAACCATCCACTTACCGGAGTCAATTATTACCGGATTAAATTAAATGATGTATCCGGGAAAACAGAATACAGCAATATTGTAAAAATCAACAATACGCCCGCCGCAACCATGCTAACTGCTTATCCTAATCCTGTAAAAGATGTGCTGACATTAACCCTGCAAACAACCAGGGGCAATAATGCCACGGTGATCATTCACAATTTACAGGGCAAACCCGTAAAACAAATGATCATGACCGCTGATCAACAACAATTGGATTTGTCTTCCCTGCCAAAAGGATTGTACATTTTACAATACCGGGATGACTCCAATACGGTCGTGATTAAAATCGAAAAACTGTAAGCAATCCAAACATTCTCATTGATTTTTGCTTCGATAAGTCGCCCTTCAACCGGCGGCTTATTTTTTTGTGTATTGAACGATAATTTTTTTGATCGAAAAACTTCTTCAAAAAAATACGTGAATACCTCAAGTTTCCAAATGATAAATCATTTCCCAATAGACCACACATTAAATTGCCGGCTATACCCTATTTAAGAAAACTTTTTCACCAAAGCCTTTGAAAACTTTTAGCAATGCCTACATTTGTTGCTTTAAAAAATGAACGCATGGGCTGGATAATATTCTGGATTTATATTTTAGGCTGGATGGTGGGCCTGTATGGTATGTTTAAAAAAGCCGGCATCCAACCTGCCTGGGCAGCATTTATTCCTTTTTACAATACCTGGCTGATAGTAGAAAAATGCGGTATCAAAAAAATTTGGTTTTGGCTGCAACTCATTCCCATCGCCGGCCAGTTTATTACTATCTGGATTACGATCATCTTTGTCATGCATTTCGGCAAAGTCAATTTGATCGATCATACCCTAACCACTTTTGTCCCCTTTATTTATTTACCCTACCTGGGTTTTTCTCCTGATGTGAAATGGGGTGGAAGGGAAATGTTTAAACGATATAAAAAACCGGCTTCCCGCGAATGGATTGATGCAGCCGTATTTGCCATCGTAGCAGCCACCCTGATCCGCACGTTTATTTTTGAAGCTTATACCATTCCTACGGAAAGTATGGAAAAGACCTTAATGGTCAACGATTTTTTATTTGTCAATAAAATGGCCTATGGCCC
The DNA here is from genome assembly GCA_039811225.1 of Parafilimonas sp. GTDB lineage: Bacteria > Bacteroidota > Bacteroidia > Chitinophagales > Chitinophagaceae > JAFDXJ01. The sequence continues at coordinate 117,229 of JBDHYG010000003.1, read as the reverse complement.
GCGTATTCCACAAACCCCTTTGAGCTTTCCTTTTGTGCATAATACCCTGCCGGGTATGCCCACTACCCCATCTTATTTAAAATGGATTCAACTTCCTTATTCCCGTGTACCGGGATATGATACCATAAAAAGAAATGATGTGGTGGTATTCAATTTTCCCGCAGGGGATACCATCATCAACGTGGAAGGCTTCGGTTCAGCACGGCCTTATTATGATGTATTAAGGGAACAATACAATGGAAACCGCCAGCAATTAATGGCGGATTACCCTATCCTGGTGCATCCTATGGATAAAACGGATAATTATATTAAACGCTGTACCGGTATGCCGGGTGATGTGATTGAAGTGAAAGCGGGTGTATTGTATGTAAATGGCCAGCCGGCCTTCGTTTCACCGAGTTCACAAATAGATTATAATGTGCCGCTTAATGGTAAAACCTTTACCGTAGATGCATTGAATGAACAATTGGGCATTAATGCAACAGAAGGCCTGGGTGACCTCCTGCCCGATAGTGCGTGCATCATTATGAATATGACACCGGAAGAAAAAGCAAAAGTGGAACAGGCATTGAAAGTAAAATGTACGATTGCTACTTACAAACCAGGTACGGAACATGTTTATCCCTATAATGCGGTTTCCACTCAATGGTCCCGTGACTTTTATGGCCCCATTCAAATTCCCGCAAAAGGCAAACCGATTACACTTACTCCGGAGAATATAGCGGAATACCAACGCCTCATTACAAATTATGAACATAATACGCTGGTGGTGGAAAATGGAAAATTTATTATCAATGGAAAAGAAACGACCACCTATACTCCTAAATATAATTATTACTGGATGATGGGTGACAACCGCCATCGCAGCCAGGACAGCCGTTTCTGGGGTTTCGTTCCGGAAACCCATATAGTAGGCCGTGCCTCACTTATTTGGTTTAGCTGGAAAGACGGTCCGAGATGGGACAGGATTTTTAAAATCATCCGCTAAAAAAAATTGATTCCTTTTTTAAAAATGCACATTCCAGGTTACAGATGGAATGATGGGAAATAAAGAAACCTGTTTCGTTGTAACGGTTAATGTCCCGGCAGCAGCATCCCCTTCCTGGTCGAAGTAAAGAAAATACGGATTCAGCCGGCTATATACATTATACAAACTGAACACCCAGGACCCTTTATACCATCTTTTCTTTTTTTGTACCGGCGTATAGGTCGCTGAAATATCTAACCGGTGATAGGGCGCCATGCGATAAGCATTTACATGACTGAATTCCTGTGTCAGTACGCCATCAATAAAATAAAAGCGCTCCGGCAGGGAGATGGCATTTCCCGTTCCAAAAACGAATACAGATGAAAATGTCCATCGGTCATCCAGGCGATAATTGCCCACTAAGGAAAGATCATGGCGGCGGTCATATTTTCCCGGAAATTTTTCTCCATCATTCAGGTCTGCAAATTTTCGCCAGGTCCAGGATAATGTATATCCCAGCCAACCGGTGAAACGGCCTTTTACTTTATGAATAAATAATTCAGCGCCATAGCTCCAGCCTTTACCAAAAACAAAATCTTCTTCCGGATCTTTCAATGTATTGGGCGTATAGCCTTCCCGGTATTCAATCTGATTGGCCATACTTTTATAGTATAATTCCAGAGAGGTTTCCCACATATTATTTTTAAAGTTCCGGAAATACCCCATTGCATATTGCCAGGCAATTTGAGGTTTAACACGATAGGTGCTGGGCACCCATATATCTGTAGGCAACGTGGTACCGGCATTGCTTACAAGATGTATATATTGCAGGTTCCGGGCTACGGAAAATTTTAATGAGCTCAGCGAATCCAAATCGACCCGCATGGTAATCCTGGGCTCCAAACCACCATATGCTTTTACTGTTTTATGGCGTCCATACCATACACTGTCAATCCGGTTTCCATTTGCATCCGTTGTATAAGCCATGTAAGGGCCGAGTTGGGTAAAGTGGCTGTATCGAAGGCCATAGTTTAGTTTCACACCTTTTGCCATATCCCAGTCATCCTGCACATACAACGCATATTCCCCGGCATATTTTTTCTGCACGTTCAATGGCTTGAAAATAGTAGTATCCTGGCTTCCACTCACCAGGCTGGGCCGGAACTGGTGATAGGTATATTGCGCCCCCATTTTCAGCTTATGGTCGGGTGAAGGATAATAATCGATATCGCTTTTTATATTCAGATCTCTAATACCGGAAGAAATATTGACCAGGAAATTATTTTGTGACCCATTGAAATCAAATGTATAATCATTGTAAATGAGTGACGTATTGATAAAAAGTTTTTGATGGATCACATGATTCCATCGCAATGTGGCCGTGGTATTGCCCCAGGGAATGGATGTTTCAAAAGATCGCTTAACATTATTAAAATCAAATTTATCCCTGCCAAAATAGCCACTGAGGAAAAGCCGGTCACGGGAAGAAAAAACATAATTGGCTTTTGCATTAACATCATAAAAATAATAACCTGATCCGGCATAATTACTTTTCTTCCCGAGAAAGGCGGAGCTGATCGCATCCACATATGTGCGCCGGGCAGAAATGATATATGATGCTTTTTGTTTGATCAGTGGCCCTTGTATGGAAAAACGGGAAGCAATGAGCCCGATACCGGCATCCACTTCTGTATGATTGATATTGCCATCTTTCATTAAAATATCAATCACACTGGACAAGCGCCCGCCATACTGAGCCGGGAAGGCACCTTTTATCAACGATACAGATTTCACGGCATCCGCATTAAACACGGAAAAAAACCCAAATAAATGACCGGTATTATATACTACGGCATCATCCAATAATACCAGGTTCTGATCCGGCCCGCCTCCCCGTACATAAAAACCGGAATTGCCTTCGCCCGCATTACGCACGCCGGGTAATAATTGCAATGTTTTTAAAATATCCGTCTCGCCTAAAAAAGAAGGCAATGTTTTTATTTCCGGCAAACTCAAATCAATCTTTCCCATTTGGGCTGATTGTACATTGTTTTCCCGCTTTTGTGATGAAACAATTACTTCCTGCAGACTTTTTGATTCTGGTAATAAAAAAAAGGTTTGTGTTTGATTTTTATCTATGAGCATTTTTATTGAACGGGTAGTATAGCCGATATAAGATACCTGCAGATCATACCAGCCTGCTTCCAATGTCAGGGAGAAAAAACCGAAATTATTAGTCTGTACCCTTGCATCCGTACTCATCACCGAAATAGTGGCACCCCGCAATGTTTCACCACTCAGCGAATCTTTCACATAACCATTGAGTGTAAATTTTTCCCCGGCTTTTACATGGCTGGAGAAAAACAACAGTGCAATGAAAAAGGAAAGTCGCATAGGTCAGGAATTGATGCAAGAGAAAATCCACACCAGTGGCTGTAACCGGTAGCCCGTAATTTTACGCAACCAGGTTTACTCAATTTTTCTTAAATCCCACACTGTCTTCCACATCGCCACAATGCAACATGCCGGCATGATATTTAGGATGATTATTTCCCAGGTAAGGATTTACAATTTCCCGTTGATCGCTCAACCAATAGGCGGTTTCCGAATCATTGAATGCCATAGGGCATTTGGCATGATAAATAGTCTGGTAATCGTAACTAACTGTGCGCAACAGATTATATAAGTTTTCAGACAAATTATTAAATGCCCGGCGCTTGGCTTCAATGGTTTTTTCCGCGGTTACTAATTTTGCCATGCCGGCTACATTAAAGGAATAACCCAATGCCGTATTGATCAATAATGTGTCTGCTTTCATCTCTTTAATAGGAATAGCCGGTATAGCCATTTCCAATTGTTGTGCCGCCACACTGGCTTTTGCTGTATCCCAGTTCACAAAAGCATCTTTCATTGCATAATATGCAGTCAGGGCCTGGGAAAATTTCTGGTTGAAATCTTCAGTATGGGCGCTTACCTGTAATGCCGCCTGTTTATCATTCGTTGCCTTTTCATCCGGATGCTTATAAAAAAATAAGAAGTAAACAGCAATGGCTGCCACAACAAGCGCTAAAATGAGAAATCCTTTTTTCATGTGTTTATATTTTTTTAATGCGTACCTATTTTCATTTGCCCATTGCCGGCTCCTTATCCCAGTTACATATACGGATTATAAAATGCATGGGTGCAACAGACAAAACGCAAATTTAAATATTCCATTTCATTAATTGGATAATATCACCGGAAGCATTGCACCTTTCCTGTACTTTTGCAGGGCAAAATTTATGCTGGCAGGATTTAATAATATCACTTTCGAATTTGGCGCACGCATCATTGTAGAAAATGCAACCTGGCATATTCAGCCGGGTGAACGCATCGGCCTGATCGGGTACAATGGTACCGGGAAGTCCACCCTGCTGAAATTACTGGTGGGAGAATACACGCCATCTGCCGGCACCGTGGAAAAAAGTAAAGATACCACGATTGGTTACCTGCACCAGGACCTCCTCAGTTTTGATACCCGTGAATCCATCCTGGATGTGGCCATGAGTGCCTTTGAAAATATTAAACAATTAGAAAAGGAATTGGAGGAACTGGGCCAACAACTGGAGAAAAAATCCGATGAAAAATTATTGGATCGCTATGCAAAAGTCTTGCATGAAATCGAAGTGAACGATGGCTACACCATTTCCCACAGAACCGCGGAAGTATTGCAGGGACTGGGTTTTGCCAATACCGACCTGCATCGGCCTTATAAAGAATTCAGTGGTGGCTGGCGTATGCGGGTATTATTGGCAAAAATGATTTTGCAACAACCGGATATCCTTTTACTGGACGAACCGACCAACCACCTCGACCTGCCTTCCATTGAATGGCTGGAAAAATACCTGGTCCATTATAAAGGCAGCGTAGTTATCGTAAGCCATGATAAATTTTTTCTGAACCGGATGGTTACCAAAATTGTAGAACTCTACCAGGAACAACTCATCAGCTATACCGGCAATTTCGATTTCTATGAAAAAGAAAAAGCAGTCCGCCTTGAAATGCAACAAAAAGCATTCGAGAATCAACAGGATTATATCCGTCAACAGGAACGATTTGTAGAACGCTTCAAAGCCAAAGCCAGTAAAGCAGCACAGGCACAAAGCATCCAGAAACGACTCGATAAACTGGAACGAATAGAAAATGCTATTTTGGAAAGACCGAATATCCGCATCAATTTCCAGGTAGAAAAGCAACCCGGGAAAATCATTGCCACTTTGAAACATGCCACCAAAAAATTTGGTGACCTGGTCATTTTACAAAATACACAGGCCGAAATAAACCGGGGAGATAAAATTGCCCTGATCGGCGCGAATGGCAAAGGGAAATCCACTTTGCTGCGCATGATTGCCGGTACAGAAAAATTTGATGGCGAACGGGTATGGGGACATAATGTGAAAGAAAGTTTTTATGCACAACATCAATTAGAAGCCCTGAACCTCCAGGTAGATATCCTGGAAGAAATGAAGAATGCCGGAAGCGGAAAAACAGAATTGGAATTACGCGCCCTGCTCGGCTGCTTCCTCTTCTCAGGAGATGATGTGGAAAAGAAGATTAAAATTCTGAGTGGTGGTGAAAAGGCACGTGTGGCCTTGGCCAAAGTCATCACCAGCAAAGCCAATTTCCTGATTCTGGATGAACCAACCAATCACCTGGATATGCATAGCGTGGAGCTACTCGTCGAGGCCCTGAAAAAATATGAAGGTACCCTGATCCTTGTCAGCCATGATCGCTATTTCATTTCCAAAACAGCCAATAAAATTTGGGAAATTGAAGATCAGCAAATCAGGGAATTTAAAGGATCCTATACGGAATGGGCTGAGTGGAAACAACGCCAGGAAAAACTAAAAGCCGCGGAACTGAAAAATAAAAAAGAAGAAACTGAACCGGAAAGACCTGTACCCGTGGCTGCCCCGGAAACAACTGCATCCATCAGCCGGGAGCAGAAAAAGGAATTGCAACGCCTGCAAAAACAATTTACCCAATTAGAAGAAAACCTGAATACCTGGAACAAGGAAAAAGAAAGTATTGAAAAAGAATTAGCAATTCCCGAAAATTACCAGGACCAGCAAAAATTTAAAGCACTGGAAAAAAAATATGCGGATGTCCTTCAGCAGTTACAATCCGGGAATGAAAAATATGAAGCCCTCTTTGAAGCCATTATGGAAAAACAGGACCCCGCATAATGCATGCCAGCATGGTCTTTTTCTGCCTTCCATAAAATCGTTAATTTTAATTTCAAATCTTGTCCATGGAAAACCAGCCGGGACTAAATAAAAACACATTCTTCCTCATTGTAGTAGCCTCGCTTGGCTATTTTGTTGATATCTATGACCTCGTCATTTTTTCCATTGTACGCATCCAGAGCTTTAAAGAAATAGGTATTGCACCGGATCAAATGCGTACCAGTGGCGAATATGTATTGAACATGCAAATGGCCGGGCTTTTAATAGGTGGTATTATCTGGGGAATTATTGGTGATAAATTTGGCCGGATAAAAGTACTCTTTGGTTCCATCCTTTTATATTCCATTGCCAATATTTGTAATGCCTATACCGGAACACTGCATAGCTATGCCCTCATCCGGTTCCTGGCAGGTATTGGCCTGGCCGGGGAATTAGGCGCCGGTATCACGCTGGTAAGTGAAAGTATGGATAAAAATAAACGTGGTTATGGCACTATGATAGTAGCCGTGGTGGGTGTCTTGGGAGCCATTGCAGCATTTTATGTAGCAGAACATTTCGCCTGGCGAAAAGCTTATATCGTTGGGGGTATCATGGGGATTGTCTTACTTGTTTTAAGGGTAGGTACATTTGAATCAGGCATGTACAGGCAGGTGGCCAACCGGGCCATAGCCAAAGGAAAATTCACTATGCTGTTTGCCACGCGGGAAAGATTTTTACGTTACCTCTATTGCTTACTCATTGGCCTGCCTTTATGGTTTGTAGTAGGCATTTTTATTGCATTAGCGCCAGAGTTTGGCGCTGCCCTTGGCGCACCGGTTCCATTGAGTGCCGGTGTAGGCATTATGTTTAGTTATATCGGTATCTCCCTGGGTGACTTGTTGGCGGGATTATTTGCACAAATCACCCGTTCACGGAAACTAACGGTTTTTGTTTTCCAGGTTTCTATGCTTATCAGTTCGGTTTGGTATTTATCTTCTACCGGGATCACCCAGGAAAAATTTCAATGGATGGCATTTTTCATGGGCATTTCTGTCGGGTACTGGGCTACTTTTGTTACCATTTCATCCGAACAATTTGGAACGAATTTAAGGGCTACCGTAACTACCACGGCGCCAAATTTTGTTCGGGGCGCCCTGATCCCCAGCACTTTTTTATTCGAATTTTTTGTGCATCGTTACAATATTATTACTGCCGGTTATATTATGATTTTCCTGCTCACAGCTATCGCTATTTTTGCCATTACACAATTAAAGGAAAGTTTTAATAAAGATTTGAATTTCCTCGAGGAATAAAGTGAAAAAAAAACCGGTATGGAAATTTCAATTTTCTACCGGGGCTGTTTCTTTTCCAATCAATTCACTTAACTTTCCGCGTCTGATTTTTTTCACTGAAGAGCTTTATTCTTTTTCAGGATAGATGCGAAAACAATTTGTAAAAGTTTGCAGTGAAAAAACAGCCTCTATAAAAAAAATTACTGATGAAAAAATTATCCTGCCTGTTGGCGACGATGCTTCTATGTATCGTTCAGTCATTTTCCCAGACCCCATCTTTCATTACAGACAGCCTGGATCAATATATCCGGGAGGGAATGAAAGACTGGGCTATTCCCGGCCTGGCCATTGCCGTAATCAAAGATGGCAAAACGGTTGTCATGAAAGGCTATGGTGTCCGTGACCTGCAAACAAAAGAACCGGTAGATGAAAATACCTTGTTCATGATTGCCAGTAACAGTAAACTTTTTACCGGCACTGCCCTGGCACAATTAGAATACAATCATAAGCTTTCCCTCGATGACAAAATCACTAAATATTTTCCGCATTGGTCAGCGTATGATCCAATTACCACCGACCTGGTAACCATCAAGGATATGCTGGGCCATCATTTGGGCACCCGCACCTTCCAGGGTGATTTTGCATTTTGGGACAGCAACCTGTCTTCAGAAGAAATCATGCAAAAAATGCGGCTACTGAAACCATCACAAAATTTCCGACAGTCCTTTGGTTATTGTAATAGTTGCTTTCTGACTGCCGGAGAAGTGATTCCGCTTGTTACCGGGAAGCCCTGGGCAGTATATATTCATGATAGTATTCTTACCCCATTGGATATGACAAATACTCATGCCCTGGGATTTAATATGGGTGATATGGACAATGCCGCAAAGCCCTATACCAATTTATATACAGGCCAACTCACCGAATTGCCCTATGACCAGGTTGATAATTTAGCACCCGCAGGCAGCATCGTGAGTAATATCAAAGACATGTCGAAATGGTTAACCATGCAATTAGATTCCGGGAAATTTAATGGCCGGCAAATAATTCCCTGGCGGGCTATTCAAAAGACAAGAGATATGCAAACCATAATTTCCAGCCGGAAATCTTCTTATCGGCCAACTCATTTTACCGGATATGGTTTAGGTATTTTTGAAACCGATTACGCCGGTAAGCAGGTATTCTGGCACACCGGTGGCGCAATGGGTTTTGTTACAAATACCTGTTTCGTCCCAGAAGAAAAACTGGCCATTGTTATCCTTACTAACAATGATAATCAAAGCTTCTTCGAAGATTTACGATACCAGGTATTGGATGCCTATTTACATCAACCCTATAAAAACCACAGCCGGGAAAGTTATGCGGGGTTTAAGCAGGAAGAAGATGCCACTATAGCTGCTGTAAAAGCCATGCAGGCAAGAGTAAAAGGTGTACAGCCTCCTTTACCTTTAAACGACTATGCGGGTGAATACGAAAATTTTTTATATGGGCCAATCCGGATTGCAGTAAAAGGAAATGAATTGGATGTAAATATGCTGGGGACACATGACTTACATGCCACTTTACAATACATGGATAATAATGAATGGTTGATGACTTATAGTAATATAGATTTTGGTATTTTGCCGGCAAAATTTACGATTGAAAACGGGAAAGTAATTTCAGTTGAAATCAGGGTAAATGAATTCCTGGATTATGATCCTTATATTTTCAGGAAAAAATAATCTGCTAAAAATTAAATAGTATATAATGATGAAAAAACTAAGCTTCTTTTTGATCGCTGCATTAAGTGGTTCCCTGCTATTTGCACAAACAAACCTGAGCCCTGAAATGCTTTGGAAACTGGGCCGGGTAAGCCCATTAGGTATTTCCCAGGATAAAAATTATATTTTATATGATGTGGGTATCCCGAATATGGAAAACAATAAAATCAATCACAAAACTTACCGTATCCCGGTGAGTGGTGGAAATGCGGAATTATTGGACAACACCAATGGCCTTTTAAAAGATACCAAGGTCTCCCCGGATGGAAAATATAAACTGGAAAGCAGATCGGTACCTATCTTAAAAGTTACCGGGGCTACCTTATTCCCGGACCTGCCCAAATCTGATGTGTATGTTTATACTTCCTTAGATTACCGGCATTGGGATACCTGGGAAGATGGCAATTTTGATCACGTATTCCTGGTTCCTACTTCTTCAGAATCGGTGAATGGAGCGATTGACCTGATGAAAGATGAACCCTATGATTGTCCGCAAAAACCTTTTGGGGGCGATGAAGATTATATCTGGAACCCGGATGGAAAACATGTGGTGTATGTTACCAAGAAAAAAACCGGTACCGCCTATGCCATCAGTACCAATACCGATTTATATGAATACGATATAACTACCGGGCAAACCAAAAACCTGACAGAAGATAATAAAGGTTATGACCTGGCACCTGCTTATAATAACAATGGCTGGCTGGCCTGGCTGAGCATGCGGCGGGATGGTTATGAATCCGATAAACAGGATCTGAAAGTCATGAAAGATGGAAAAGTGATTAACCTGACCAGAGAAATAGATGATTTGCATGTGCTTAGTTTTATGTGGGGAAATGATGGGAAAACCATTTATTTCACCGCACCGGTAAATGGCACTTTACAGTTATTTTCCATTAGCTTCACCCCGGAAGTAAGGGCCAAGACCACAATTACACAAATAACAAAAGGTGATTTCGATATTACCGGGATTACCGGCCAGGTGGGGAACAGGCTGATCGTTACCCGGACAGATATGAATCATGTGGCCGAAATTTATGCAGTGAATTTGCCGGATGGTACGCTCACACAATTGAGCCATGTAAATGACCAGGCCTATAAAAATATTGCACTATGTAAAACAGAGCGCCGGTTTGTTACTACTACAGATAATAAACAAATGCTCGTATGGGTAATCTATCCTCCACATTTTGATGCCACAAAAAAGTATCCAACACTTTTGTATTGCCAGGGTGGCCCCCAATCCCCACTTACCCAGTTCTATTCCTTCCGCTGGAATTTTCAGTTGATGGCATCCCAGGGATATATTGTCGTTGCACCATCCCGCCGGGGCATGCCCGGATTTGGTACTGCCTGGAATGAAGAAGTAAGCAAAGACTGGGGGGGCCAGGCCATGAAAGATTATCTGAGCGCCATTGATGCTGTATCCAAAGAAGCATACGTGGACAAACAAAGGTTGGGATGCGTAGGCGCCAGTTTTGGTGGCTTTTCCGTTTTCGAACTGGCCGGTATGCACAATAAACGATTTAAAACCTTTATAGCCCATGACGGGGTTTTTGATTTCAGGAGTATGTATGGTACAACCGATGAAATGTGGTTTGAAAACTGGGAGAAGGGTGGTGCATACTGGGAAAAAAATAACCCTGTAGCACAACGGTCTTTCAGCCAGTCGCCGAGTAATTTTGTAGATAAATGGGATACTCCCATTATGATTATCCAGGGCGGCCGTGATTATCGGGTACCCATCGAGCAAGGCCAGCAGGCTTTCCAGGCAGCTCAATTACGTGGGATTAAAAGTAAATTTATATATCTACCGGAAGAAAATCACTGGGTACTGAAACCACAGAATGCCATGGTTTGGCAAAGGGAATTTTTTGACTGGTTAAAAGAAACTTTATAAGAAAAAAAGCGCTGTCTCTCAGATAGCGCTTTTTTCTTTGGCTTTTATGAATGTTTCTTTTGATACCAAATTAAATCTATAATATTGCAAAAAATTAAAAACATCATTTTCATTTTATGCGGAAAATCTTATTTCTTTTATCATCTATTTTAATCATGCATGTAGCCCGTGCTCAGGAGAAAACAGAAACTACATTCCGGTTCCAGGGTTCTGTAAATACCTCAACACTTATTAAGACGAATAAGTCGGTGAGCCAGACTTTTGGTTATGTACCAGGCTATTCTTTAGGTATCAACTTCCATACTGTTTACCCAAGTCAATGGGGCTGGGAAGGTGGCCTTGTTTTTATAAATAAAGGAGGTAAGTTTAATAATACCATTGGCAACCCACATGTTCACCTGGGATACCTCGAAGGGAATGTTGCAGCTGTAAGAAATTTTCCATTGCAAAATGATGATGATATTTATGTCAATGCTGGTTTATTTGTTAGTGGAGGTATCAGTGGGAAAATAAAAACAGACAGCAGCAAAATTAATGTACCTTATGGCAATGAATGGAAACGGTTTGATGTAGGTGTTCAGTTTAAAGCCGGTTATACTTTTCATAAAACCATCACCCTGGGTGTATTTATGGATGGTTCCTTTACCAATGCATATCTGGAAAATACGATACCTGGTGGCCGTCCCGGGAAAAACGGAAAAAATTTCAGCCTGAATTTATTCGGTTCCATTAACTTGAATACGTTATTCCATATCGGACCGAGATAAAAGTTCTAATGTATAGCTTCACTTAAATTGAGAGGCATCGTATCCTTCCGCTTCCTGGTTAATAAGATGAGGGGAATACATATTAAAAACATGAGCCCCAGGTAAAGAAAAACATCCATATAGGAAAGTACAATGGCTTGTTTGGAAACGGAAAAGTCCAGCACTTTATACGCTGACTGCAGGGCAGCATCTACCGGTAGCCCTTTTTGCATAAAACCATGTTGTAATGCACTTACCCGTTGTTGTACCATAGGATCATGAATATCCAAATGGCTTACCAGGGCACTACGATGTACCATATTTTCCCGGGAAATAAATGTAGTTATAGCTGCTACACCAAAAGAACCGCCCAACTGGCGCATCATACCTGTGAAGGATGCCCCTTGTCCTATTTCCTGGCCTTTTAACGTGGATAGGGCTAAGGTGGTTACAGGAATAAAAAGTAAACCCAGTCCCATACCTCGAATTATCAACATCCAAAAGAATGCATCCGCTGAAGTATCCACCGAAAGAATTTTATATCCCCAAAGACTGTAAATAAAAAAGATCAGTAAGCCTATAGCAACCAAAAATTGTTGCCGTACACCATACTGAATTATTTTACCGATTATCGGCATCATAAATGCCGTTGTCAACGCAGAAGGGATCATCAGCATACCTGCCTGGAAAGCCGTCCATCCTAATGTACCCTGTGTATATAAAGGTATTATGAACGTAGATCCATATAAACCAAAACCCAGGATAAATGACATGATGGTACCAATACGCAGGTTCCCATTTTTCAGCACCCGGAGTTCGACAATCGGGTTGGAATAAGTCAATTCACGCCAAATAAAAAAGAAGGCACCTAGAATTGCAGTTACCGTTAGTGAAATGATGATATTACTGTTAAACCAATCATCTTCATGGCCACGCTCTAATACATACTGAAGTGAACCTACCGTAACTGCTAATAAAAAAATACCCAACCAGTCAATTTCATTCCTTGATTTTTTCTCTGCATACTTAGGGCTTTTCACAAACTGTAGCGTCATCAATGTGGCAATGATGCCAATAGGAATATTGATATAAAAAATATATGGCCAACTGAAATTATCTACGATATAACCACCCAATGGAGGGCCCAGGGTGGGACCGATAATAACCCCCATACCATAAATGGCCTGTGCCATTCCCCTTTTCTCAATCGGATAAATTTCCGTAATAATGGTTTGAGAAGTTACCAATAAAGCGCCACCGCCCAGGCCTTGCAGAAAACGGAAGAAGACTAATTCCCAAATACCTGATGCATTCCCACATAGAAAGGAACAGGTAGTAAATAACATGATGGAAGCCGCAAAATAATTCCGACGGCCAAATTGCTGCGATAACCAGGAAGTCATGGGAACAATAATCACATTGCCGATAGCATAAGCTGTAATAACCCAGCCCACTTCGGTAAGTGTAGCACCCAAGTTGCCCCGCATATCATTTAGCGCCACATTCACTATCGTTGTGTCCACTATTTCCAACAGGGCACAAAGAATAGCTGTCATCGTAATGATCGCCCGACGAGCACCATACTCTACCAAATTATCCTGTAGTACTGCTTTTTGCATTGAAATTTTTTTCAACCATTATTTTCCATCCAGTTCTACTTCCACATCCACATTCATCCCGGCCCGCAAACGTTGCACGAGGGAATCTTTGGCATTGGTAAATTCAAATTTTACCGGAAGGCGTTGCACTACTTTTACAAAATTTCCACTTGCATTATCGGCGGGCAGTAAAGCAAACTTATTTCCGGTAGCCGGAGAAAAAGAACGGAGTATACCTTCGAAATCATGGCCCGGAAAAGCATCTGCATGTATAATGGCCTTCTGCCCGGAATGCATTTTCCCAAATTGTGTTTCCTTGAAATTCGCTACCACCCATTTATCCGAATTGAGTACAATACTAAAAGTCAACTGACCGGCTTGCAAGAATTGGCCTTCCTGTAAGGATACTTTGGACACAACACCACTTTCCGGTGCGATCAACACGGTATAGGATAAATTCAACTTTGCATTTTCCACATCTACTTCCCGCTGCTTAACAATTGATGCAGCAACAGAAATTTGTTGTGCAGTCGCATGTGTTTGTGAAGCTACCTGGCCGGTTTGTGTGGAGACCTGGTTTTTCTGATCTATCAATACCTGTAATTGCCGTTCAGCCAGTTGTTTGGCCGCCAGTGCCTGTTCATACTGCTGCTGGGTAATGGAATGGTCTTTTATTAAATTGGCATACCGTTGATAATCTTCTGTAGCCCGCCATACATTCACTTTTGCTGATTCTATTTGTGCGTCGGCTGTTGCCAAAGCAGCGTGCACGGAATTGATACTTTTATCAGCCGCCGCACTGGTCGCTTCCGCAGCAACCAGGTTACTCTTTGCCGTACTCAAAGCGGCTTCTGCCTGGGCAAGTTTGATTAAAAAATCACGCTGATCCAATAGCAGGAGTGTATCCCCTTTTTGTACATGCTGATTATCCTGTACATATACTTTGACAATATATCCCGGGACCTTAGAAATGACCGGACTGATATTGGCTTCTACCTGTGCATCATCGGTTTCTTCATGATGCAGGCTATGGATATATTTGGAAATACCAAACCATCCACCAACTATGACAAGCAATGCCAGTATAATGAGAAAAATATAATTTCTTTTCCTGGCGGGGGCCTCTTCACTTTGTTGCCCGGTAATATTTTCTGTAAGCTGTTTATTTTCCATAAAAAAATTAATGCATGATTTATTTTATTTGTTTCCCACTGACCAATAAAAGTTTTTCATATGCCAGGAAGGCATCGGCTTTGGCAAATGGTACATTCAACTTTGCCTGGAGTAAAGCCGCATTTGCTTCCAGTAATTCCGTCATTGTTGCCAGGTTGTTGGCATATTTATTATGCGTGATCCGGTAATTTTCTGTTGATTGCGCCAAAGCTTTGTCGTACACATCCATTTTATTCTTTGCCAAAATGAATTCCTGGAAATCTTTATTCGCCTGCAACCTGACTGCATCTTCGAGGAGATTTTCGCCAGCCTGTGCTTCTGTCAATTGAGCCTTGGCCCTTGTCAGGGATGCATTGGATTTCCACAAATTTGCCAGGTTGTATTGCACACCAATACCCACATTCAATGCATTGGTAACTGAAAAAAGGTTGGGCACTACACCGGCAACATAGCCACCGGTTAATACCAGGGATGGCAGGGATTCTGCCCTCGCTGATTTAATGGCCAGGTCTGCTGCCTTGATACGTAGGTTCCCGGCTTGCATGTCTTTCCTGTTTTGAAATGAAGCTGCTTCCAGGTCGGTTAATGATATCGTCTCAGGTAAGGTTGCTAAAAAAGAAGTCTCCGTTTCAATTTGTATTGAATCAGGTAAGCCCAACAAGAGGCACATATTTGTATTGGCCAGCTTTGCATCATTCTGGGCATCCAATAATGCCAGTTCTGTCTGGGTAGTTTGTAAATTGGATTTCAGTAAATCATTTTTTGCCAACAGGCCATTCTTTTCCAGGTTTGAAAAAGTGGTGTCCCTGGAACGTGCAGCCTGCAGGTTTTCCTGAACCACCTGGATGGCAATACGGGATTTATATAAATTGATATAGGCTTCCGCAATATTATATGCTATTGCATTACTATCCTGTTCACTTTGCAGGCGTGCAGCATTCAGTAAATACGTAGATGATTCTATGCCAAAGCGGATCCGGCCGCCGGCATATACCGGTAAAGAAGCATTGGCCATACCATAGATCAAAGATGAAATTTTAGGTGTATTGCTACTGCTCCCACTCCCGGCAGATTTCAGATCGAAATTGGCACTGTTTAATTGCAAATAACTACCGGTAATTTTGAAGTCGGGTAATTTTCGGTTCTTCGCATCTTCCAGCATTGCCTGGGCTTCTAATATTTTAGCCCGTGATATTTCCAGGTTTTTACTGTTTTTTATGCCCAGTTCAATTGCCTCTGCCAGGCTGATTGGACGTAGTGTTTGTGCATGTCCAACGAAAGTGAGACAGATAAATATGAGTAACAAAAAACTTCCGTATTTACGGTTCATAAAGTAAAATATGTTTAAATAGTTGCTTCAATTGGGTGCTAAGCCGGTTTTGTAACAGCCTGTCAAATTCAGCATCCGGCATTTTCTTTATCTCATTAAAATCTTTGTATAAATCTTTATTAAGTAGTATTTGCGTCACTGTACCACTCATGATATGCATCAGCAGGATGATGTCGATATTCTTCCGGAAGATTTTTTTTTGCTGGCCGTCTTTTACCAGGCCTTGCAATAATTGCGCATAACTGAATTTTATTTCCCGGATAAATTTTACAGCCACCTTATTTTTTTTCTGTGCCTGCTCGCACAGCATAATCTTGTAAAATGATTGCTTCCCGAAAACTTTGGAAATATATTCATCAATCAGTATTTCTACTTTCTGCATCGGATCCAGGTTTTCATTCTGAATGATCGAACCAATTTTCAATTGCATGGCCTGGATGCGTTCCCGGAACAGTGTCTCTACCAGTTTATCCTTGGATCCAAAATAATAGGAAACCATAGCCAGGTTGATTTTGGCTGCCCGGGCGATATCCCGGATCGTCGTGGCGGTGTATCCCTTGGCAGCAAATAATTCTTCTGCCTTCTCCAGGATATATCTATGTTTTTCGGAAACGTTCATTTTTTAAAAAATGCAAAATTAAACAGTTGTTTGAATTATACAAACATTTGTTTAATTTTTTAACGGCTAATTCACGTACCGATTTTACGCGCAAAAAAAGAGTTATTTATCTGCTTGCAGGAATTGCAGGTTCCGCCGGATACCGGCATATTTACTGCGTTTCAGGGGGGACCTGGAAAAAATTTTTTTAAACGCTTCTTCGCTCAGTTCCAGCCATTCCTTTGTACTCAAATCAAGAATTGCAGGAATTGGTTCCATATCAGTATCCTGTGTGGGTTTGCTAAAACGGTTCCAGGGGCAAACATCCTGGCAGACATCACAACCAAACATCCAGCCCTCCATGTTATTTTTCATATCAGCAGGAATCAGCAAATCTTTTAGTTCAATGGTAAGATAACTGATGCAACGGCTTCCATCTATAACCTTATCATCCAGAATGGCATTGGTGGGACAGGCATCGATACAGCGGCGACAACTTCCGCAATAATCTTTAGCCATAGGATCATCATATTCCAACTCAAGATCCGTGATGAGTGTGGCGATAAAGAAAAAAGAACCTTGTTGCTTTGTAATCAGGTTCCCGTTTTTTCCGATCCATCCCAGGCCACTGCGTTGTGCCCAGCTTCGTTCCAATACCGGTGCCGAATCCACAAAACCCCGGCCATTGATCGCCCCGATTTGTTCCTGGAGATCATTTAATAAGTTGGTAAGATTTTCTCTTATATAAAAATGATAATCTTTTCCATAAGCATATTTTGAAATTTTGGGCGCATCCGGTTGTTGTTGTTTGGATGGATAATAATTTTTTAAAAAAGTGATCACTGATTTCGCACCGGGCACCAGTAATGCCGGGTTGGTTCGTAAGTGAAAATAATTTTCCATGTACTGCATGGTTCCGTGGAAACCCTTATGCAGCCAGTTTTCCAGGCGCCTGGCATCCTCCTCCAATGGGACAGCTTTGGCAATACCGCAATATTCAAAGCCCCACCTGGGGGCTGCCGATTTAATATAGGAAGTATATGCTTCTTTTGTTATCAATGCCTTATTTTTTATAAGTGCATTCAACCTGAATTATCTTCAAAGTAATTTTGCTTTCGACTTCTCGGCAGCTTGTTTTGCTTTAACAGAAAATTTATGCCTGCTAAAATTACATCAAATTCCATTCTGTTCTGTCTTTGCGGCAGAATCAGCAAAAATTTAACGTCAAAAATTCCATTCTGGTAACTGGTAAAAATTTTGTAGTATAGAAAATCTCAAAAAAATTAAAAGACAAAATATGGCTTTAAATAATTATACCGTAAAAGCACAGGAAATCATCCAGGCTGCGCAGCAGGAAGCCTTCAACCAGCAGAATCCAACAATTGAAGCCTTGCATTTGCTGAAAGCTATCCTCGATGATAAAGACAGCCCTGTACCTTTTTTATTGAAGAAAAACAATGTCAACCTGCAACATGTGGAGACAAAAATAAACGAGGCAATCACCCGTTTACCCAAAACAACCAGTGGTGACCCCGCACAGGTTATGAGCCGGGAGATGAATAATGTATTGCTCCGCGCTAATAGCAGCCTAAAAACATTTGGTGATGAATTTATCAATCCGGAACATTTACTCATCGGTCTTTTACAAACAAATGATGAGGCAGCCAAGATCCTCAAAGATGCCGGTCTTACAGAAAAGGGCCTCGTAGCCGCCATGAAGGAATTACGTAAAGGGGATACCATTCAATCACAGACACAGTCTACCCAATACAATGCTTTGCAGAAATATGCCAAGAACCTGAATGCCTTAGCCAGCGCCGGTAAATTGGACCCGGTGATTGGCCGGGATGAAGAAATCCGGAGAACATTGCATATCCTTTCCCGCCGTTCTAAAAACAATCCTTTATTAGTTGGTGAACCGGGTGTGGGCAAAACAGCAATTGCGGAAGGGTTGGCACATCGTATTGTGAATGGAGATGTACCGGAAAACCTGAAATCAAAAATCATTTATGCTTTGGACATGGGTTTATTAATTGCCGGTGCAAAATATAAAGGTGAATTTGAAGAACGTTTAAAAGCCGTTATTAAAGAAGTAACAGAGAGTGATGGGGAAATTATTTTATTTATTGACGAGATACATACCCTGGTAGGTGCCGGTGGCGGGGAAGGTGCAATGGATGCTGCGAATATTTTAAAACCGGCATTAGCCCGTGGTGAATTGCGGGCCATTGGTGCCACTACGCTGAATGAATACCAGAAATTTTTTGAAAAAGATAAGGCACTGGAAAGACGTTTTCAGCGTGTGATGATTGATGAGCCAAGTGTGGAAGATGCCATTTCAATTTTGCGCGGATTAAAAGACCGTTATGAAACACACCACCATGTCCGCATCAAAGATGAAGCCATCATTGCTGCTGTGGAATTATCCAACCGATACATCACGGACCGTTTTTTACCGGACAAAGCCATTGACCTCATCGATGAAAGTGCCGCGAAGCTCCGCCTGGAAATGAATTCCATGCCGGAAGAACTCGATACACTTGAAAGACAAATCCGGCAACTGGAAATTGAACGGGAAGCCATCAAACGGGAAAATGATCAGCAGAAATTAAAAGAGCTGAATACCAATATTAGTAACCTGATGGTAGAACGGGATACCTATAAAGCGAAATGGAAAGCTGAAAAAGAGCTGGTTGATAAAATCCAACAAGCCAAAGCCACCATAGAACAATTGAAGATCCAGGCAGACAAAGCAGAACGCGACGGTGATTATGGTAAAGTTGCTGAAATCCGGTATGGCAAAATCCAGGAGCAGGAAAAATTAATTGAAGAAGAAACCAAAGAGCTCAATAAAACCAGTGACCATACCCGTATCATGAAAGAAGAAGTGGATGCAGAAGATATTGCCGAGAATGTTGCAAAAGCCACTGGTATACCGGTGAGCCGGATGCTGCAATCAGAACGGGAAAAATTATTGCATTTAGAAACGAAGTTGCATGAACGTGTTATCGGGCAGGATGAAGCGATTACAGCGGTGTCGGATGCTATTCGTCGCAGCCGGGCCGGCCTGAGTGATCCGAAAAAACCCATTGGTTCTTTTATCTTCCTGGGTACAACCGGTGTGGGTAAAACAGAACTGGCCAAAGCCCTGGCTGAGTTTTTATTCGATGATGAAAGTATGATGACGCGTATAGATATGAGTGAATACCAGGAAAAACATACCGTATCCCGGCTGATAGGCGCTCCTCCCGGATATGTAGGATATGATGAAGGTGGTCAATTGACTGAAGCCGTGCGCCGCAAACCGTATAGTGTTGTTTTATTGGATGAAATAGAAAAAGCACACCCGGATGTTTTTAATGTATTGCTGCAGGTACTGGATGACGGCCGATTAACAGACAATAAAGGCCGGGTAGTAAATTTTAAAAATACCATTATCATCATGACCAGTAACCTGGGTAGCCATATCATCCAGGAAGCATTTGAAAATGTAGATGAGAAAAATCTCGAAACCGTGGAAGAAAGTACCAAGGCAGAAGTGATGGCTTTATTAAGACAAACCATCCGGCCGGAATTTCTGAACCGTATAGATGAAATCATCATGTTCCATCCGTTGATGAAAAAAGAAATCCGCGGCATCATTCAAATTCAATTAAACCAACTGCATCATTTGTTACTGGAAAATAATATTGATCTCGAATTTTCTGATTACCTCGTGGATTACCTGGTAGAGAACGGCTATGATCCACAATTTGGTGCCCGGCCATTGAAACGATTAATTCAAAAAGGTATCGTTAACCAATTGAGCAAAAAAATCCTGGCAGGTGATGTGAATAAAGATTTTCCAATGTTGGTTGATGTGTTTGATGGAGAAATCGTTTTCCGGAATGAACAGGCTGGCAAAGGCAAAGAAAAATAATTGAAAACAAACAAAGCTTACTATGCCGATTAATACAATCGGCATTTTTTATTCAAAGAAATCTACTTTTCCCGTATCAAGATGATATAAGCCGCCTATGATTTTTATTTGTTGGTGGGATTCTAATTCTTTTAAAATTGGACTGCTCGCCCGGATCGCCTTTACTACCAGGTTGACATTATTCCGGGATACATTCAATACAAAATCCTGGTTGCTGCTATTTCGGTTTTCCGTAGTTTCTTTTTCTAATGCAATCGCCGGTTGTATTTTTTCCAATAATTGAGTTACATAGCCCAATTCCACATGATCACAGGCGCCGGAAATAGCACCACATTTTGTATGGCCCAATACCACAATTAATTTGGAACCACTTAACTTACAGGCATATTCCATACTTCCCAGGATATCGTCATTTAATACATTCCCCGCAATGCGGATACTGAAAATGTCTCCCAGGCCCTGGTCAAAAATCAGCTCAGCAGAAGTCCTGGAATCAATACAACTCAGGATGGCCGCAAAAGGAAACTGGCCGGTGGAAGTTTCATTTACCTGTTCCAGTAAATTCCGGTTCGCTTTTATGTTTTTCACAAAACGTTCATTTCCTTCTTTCAAAATTTCCAATGCCTGTTCCGGGGTAAGACTGCCTTGTGTAGCTTTTGTGTGTGTCCGCAATGCGTAGTTTTTTAAGTGGTGTAAAAATAGAGATTAAAAACGGATCCTTCATTTTTTTCTATAGTTTAAAAACAATATTGAATGGTAAGAAATCAATTGGTGAAATATGATTGTGTATTTTAAAAAAAACCAATCAGTATTCATTCTTTGTTTCCGTCCTGTCAATTTATAATTAGATTTTCATGGTTCAATACCGTACACGGACTGTATCAAAACCGAACACTTAACAAGAAGGGATTATTATAACTCTTTAAAAATCAATGAAAATGTTTACGGCATTGTGTTGGCAGCAAATGAATTCCGAAGAGTCTATTTTCAAGAAAAGTGAATCTAACATGAAAATATAAATTATGTGGAAGAATTATTTTAAAACAGCTTTCAGGAATTTATTCAAGCATAAATTATATGCTACCATTAATATCTTCGGCCTGGCTATTGGTCTTTCTGCCTGCTTATTGATTGCCGTTTATATACTGAATGAACTGAGTTATGATACGTTTAATAAGAATGCCGATCGTATCGTTCGGGTTACAATGGAATATGGCCAGGACGGCACCGTAAACAAGGTAGCTACAACCGGCACCAAGGTAGGCCCGCAATTAGCCCGCACATTTCCGTCTATAGAAAATTATGTCCGCACATTCATCAGCCATGGCATTGTAAAGAATGGTGAAAACATGTTTGAAGAAAATAGGATCTTATATGCAGATTCCGGTTTTTTTCAAGTCTTTACTTTTCCATTTATTGCCGGGGATCCTGCAACTGCCCTAGATGGCCCGGATAAAATTGTACTGACAACTTCTACTGCCGATAAATATTTTCCGGAAACAAAAAATCTTGGTTATAGCGCTGCGCTAAATAAAATTATAACAATTGGAGATAAGGACCTGAAAGTTTCAGGGATTTGTGCAGATGCGCCACAAAACTCCCAGATAAAATTTGACTTTGTTACATCTTTTTATAATATAGGCCAGCAGGTTAAAACAGAAACCTGGTGGACTGCCAATTGGGTCACTTATTTATTAGTACACCAGGCAAAAGATATTGAGCCCCTGCAAAAGCAGATCACTGCTTATATGCAACAACCAGATGTAAAAGCAGATGCCAAACTTGAAGGAAATGCTTACCTTCAATATCATTTAGAACCGTTGACTTCCGTGCACCTGCATTCCTCCCTCGCCGGATTTGAGCCCAATAGCAGTATAAAATATGTGTACCTTTTTTCACTCATTGCTTTATTAATTTTATTGATTGCTGCAGCGAATTATACCAATCTTTCTACCGTACAGGCCTCCGGGCGAAGTGCAGAAATAGGTATGCGCAAAGTAATGGGCGCCTCCAAAAAGCAAATCTTCTTTCAATTCATGGGGGAAGCTTTCCTGATTACGGCAATTGCTGCCATCATTGCATTGGTAATAAGTATTTTCCTGTTACCCTATTTCAACCAGGTTACCGGCAATGAATTTCCGGAAACAATTGTCTTGCATCCAATACCCTTGCTACTTCTTTTTATCATCATGCTTATTGTAAGTATGATTGCCGGCATTTATCCCGCACTGGTATTATCGGGTACCAAAGTACTTCGTGTACTAAAAAAAGGCTTCACCTTTACGGGAGGAAGTTCCACCCTCCGGAAAGGCTTAATCATTGCCCAGTTCAGCATTTCTGTTTTCCTGATTATTTATACAGTAATTATTTTACAGCAAATGACGTATATGCAACATAAGGATGTGGGTTATACAAAATCACAACTCCTAATACTGCCTATTGGCAAAAAAATGTTGCCTGAATTTGAAAACCTGGAAAATGCATTTGCGCAAACACCAGGCGTGGAAAGCATTACAGCTTCCTATGACACACCCGAATTCGTTCAATGGGGCGATGGCATTGCAGTAACAGATGCACAAGGCAAACAAAATATTACACTAAATGCCATGCCGGTAGATCTGAATTTTACCCACACATTAGGCATGAAAATACTGGCCGGACGTGATTTTCAGCAATCTGACTTTGCCTTGCAGGACACTTCCAATAACTATGCAAATTATCATGATGCATTTATTATCAATGAAACCCTGGCCAAAAAACTGGGTTGGACACCGGAAAATGCTATTGGCAAAACCATTGATAAAGGCAGTACCGGAAAGGTGGTAGGCGTGGTAAAAGATTTTAATTTCAATAGCCTGCATGACCCAATCGGTCCCATGATCCTTTTCCTGGGAAGAGACTATGCAAGGAATTTTATTTTACGGATAAATACAGGACAAACGAAAACAACCCTGGCACAATTAGAAAAGACCTGGAAACAACGGGTTCCTTACCGGCCTTTTAGTTACCAATTCCTCGATGAAGCATACAATAAATTATATGTAAAGGAACAACGTATGGCTACTTTATTTTCTATTGCTGCTGCCCTTGCTATAATATTGGCCTGCCTGGGATTATTTGGCCTGGCTGCCTTTTCCACTTTGCAAAGGAGAAAAGAGATTGGTATCCGGCGTGTCCTGGGCGCCAACATTAACCAGGTGGTTTTCCTCATTTCTAAAAATTTTGTACAACTGGTGCTTATTGCAATTTTAATTGCCGTACCTGTTGCCTGGATATTAGGCAAAAACTGGTTGCAGGATTATGCTTTCCGTACAACTATTTCTTGGCCTTTGTTTTTATTGGCCAGCCTGGGGGCCTTGTTGATTGCCTTGCTGACCGTTGGTGTGCAAGCCATAAAAGCAGCATTCATAAACCCGGTTAAGAATTTACGCAGTGAATAATAAAATTTCAATTTAAATAAATAATATACATGCTTTCCTTGCAAAATATTTTTAAATGGGTGAATACCGGCAGCAACCGGACTTTTCTCTTAAAAGATATCAACCTCGATGTGCAGGCCGGAGAATTTATTTCTATCATGGGGCCTTCGGGGTCCGGAAAATCTACCCTGCTCAATATTATAGGCATGTTAGATACACCCAATGAAGGCACTTATACTTTCATGGGGGAAAATGTGCTTACCCTGAAAGAAAAGAAAAGAGCTGAAATCTTTAAAACACATATTGGCTATGTATTCCAGGCATATCACCTGATTGATGAGCTAACTGTATATGAAAATATTGAAACGCCATTGATTTATCAGCAGATCAAAACATCCGAGCGCAAAGCTATGGTTGCTGATATCCTGGATCGTTTTCAAATTGTAGGGAAAAAAGATCTTTTCCCGAACCAGTTATCCGGTGGCCAGCAACAACTCGTAGGCATAGCACGCGCCCTGATCATTCGTCCGAAGCTGATCCTCGCCGATGAACCTACCGGGAATTTAAATTCAAAACAAGGAGAAGAGATCATGCAATTATTTTTGGAGTTGAATAAAGAAGGTGTCACCATCATCCAGGTTACACATTCCGAAAAAAATGCCGCCTATGGATCACGTATTATTCATTTACTGGATGGACGGATTGAAAAGACTACTTAATTTATCAACCAGCAGAAAGCATCATGTATAAGAAATCAGTAATTATTGCCATACTTCTTTTTTGTAGCACATCACTATGGAGCCAGGATTCCAGTGGTATCCCGAAAACATTATCACTGCAACAATGCATTGACCTGGCCATTCAACATAATCTCCAGGTAAAAGAGGCACAGTTTCAATCAGAGATTGCCAAATCCAACTGGAGCCAGGCAAAGGGCAATCTTTTACCCTATATCAATGCGGATATTACACATGGCATCAATGATGGCCGTAGTATTGACCCGTTCAGCAATGGTTATGTGGATCAAAATGTTGGCTTTGCGAATTATGGCTTGAATGCCAATTTTCTTTTATGGAATGGAAACAGCGCGCGTAATAATGCCAAACAAGCTGCTTTGAATTATGAAGCCGGTAAAATGGACTGGCAGCAACAAAAGGATAATATAACCATTTCCGTCATCCTGGCCTATTTACAGGAGCAAAGTGTAGCTGAACAATTGGAAGCTGCCCGGCAACAGGTTTTAGTAACCCGAAGCCAGGAAGACCGGTTGAAAATTCTCAATGACCAGGGCGCCACTTCTCCGGCAAGTTATTATGACCTCAAAGGCCAGCGTGCATCGGATGAATTGAACGTGATCAATTTAGAAAACAGTTTACAAAATGCCCGGCTTGCACTCACTCAATTAATGAATATCTCGTACGATACGGCTATTCAGTTTCAAAAATTAACCACCTCCGGTTTGCCATCATTATATGGTGCCAATATGCAGGATATTTTTCAACTGGCTACACAAAAACTCGCTATGGTACAAGCGGCCAACTTTAAAAAATCGGCTGCCGAGTATGATGTAAAAGCAGCAAAAGGTGCCATGCTACCTTCCCTGTATTTGAATGGTGGGCTGGGTACCAATTATTCCAGTATTGCCACCAGGTCGTATCTCACGGGCATTTCAGATATGGAAACAGACCAATATGTGTTGATCGACAATGTGAAAGTGCCGGTAATAGCGCCGGTGAGCAGTTATGCCAGCCAGAAAATATCGTATGGAGACCAATGGAAAAATAATTTTAATTCATTTATCAGTATTGGCCTGCGTATCCCGATATTACAAGGGTTACAGGCAAAGAACCGGGTACAGCAGGCAAAGATCAACCTGGAAAAATTGAGTTTCCAGGCATCCAGTGTACAAATTGAATTACGCAGGGAAATAGAACAGGCTTATATGAATATGCAAGCATCCTTCAAACGGTTGGCCAAATTAAATGAACAGGTCAGTGATTTTGGGGAGTCATTCCGTATTGCAGAAATTAAATTCAATGAAGGCGCCATCACATCCGTAGATTACCTCATTGCCAGGAATAATGTTATGCAAGCTCAAAATAATTTGATCATTGCTAAATATGATTACCTGCTACGGACTAAGATCCTTGATTTTTACCAGGGCAGTTTAACGTTTTAGTGTTTTAGTTTTTTTGTTTTAAAAATGGTGCATAGCAAAAAAGCAAGCCGATGGCTTGCTTTTCTTATTTATGAGAAAAAGAGCTTATAAATGTGATTTAATTTTCTTGTCAAGGATGGTTTTAGGAACAGCTCCTATTTGCTTATCCACGACTTTCCCGTCCTTAATAAAAAGGATTGCCGGGATAGATGTAATGCCGAATTGAACACTGGTATTGGGATTTTGGTCCACATTAACTTTACCCACATTAATCTGGCCTTCATAATCTTTTGCCAGTTCTTCAATCACCGGGCCGATTGCGCGGCAGGGCCCGCACCACTCAGCCCAGAAATCAACTACGGTTAATTTATCACTGTCCATTACTTCCGTTTGAAAATTCGAATCGGTGAATTCTAATGCCATGATTTATTCATTTAAATTTTTAGATGATGGAATGAGATGCAAATTTAATTCCAAATCAAATTAACACACAAATTGACTTACACACAATGTTGAAAAAATGAATTAGTTAAAATTTCCTGACAGGGCGGCATCATTTATGACAAAAGGCTTTGACGGGCAAGAAACTCTAGCTTTTTATTCATATCCATCAGTTTATTGGTCAATTCGATATTTTCCCGGCGCAGGCGGAAGACTTCATAGGCTTTTTCTATAAAATTCCGTACTTCATTTTCATACCAGGGCTTGGTCAGGTATTTATACACCTGCCCACGATTGATGGCGTCAATCACTGCATTGATGTCGGTATAACCGGTGATTAAGATACGGATAGGCTCAGGATATTCTTTTAATATAGATTCAAAAAATTCAATACCGGTGATGCGGGGCATCCGCTGATCACTTAAAATGACATGAATATCTTCATTACCAAGGATGCGCCTGCCCTCTTCAGCAGATTCCGCCGTAAAAATGTTGAAATCACGTCGAAAAGATGCTTTAAAACCGACCAAATTATGCGGTTCATCATCAATGTAAAGGACCTTAATCATAAGTTAGAGTCGAAATTAAAAATTGAAAATAAACAATTTTCATAAAAGAACAACTAATTGTTATATTTGCTAAGGTGAGCATAATGTAAAAAAATAATTTCCAACCCCCAATTCATCCTATGGTTTCAGAGATCCGCATTCGTGCCTTTCGTGCTACTGATGACCCGGAAACCTGTCATAAATTCATTCTTGGGCATAAGAAGGTATTGGAGAATCATGGTATCGAAAAAGTAACATCCTCTAATGATGATTGGATGTTTGAACGTGCCGTCTTTGTAGTTGTCGTTGAATCTACCGATAAAGAAAAACTCTTTGGTGGTGTTCGCATTCATTGTGTGGACGGGCAATTAAAATTACCGATCCAATCAGCTACCGAAGATATGGATCCTAAAATAAATAATGTGGTAAAAGACTATTCCATGTATGGCACAGCAGAGTTATGTGGTTTATGGAATTCCATAGAAGTAGCCGGTTATGGAATAGGTAGTCTTTTTCCCACACGTGCCGCTATCGTAGTACTGGAGCAAATCGGGTTGCAATCTTTATTTTTTCTTTGTTCCCCCTTTACTTTGCGCTTTCATAAATGGCTGGGAAGCCGTGTCATTACAGAGATTGGTAAAAATGGCACATTCTATTATCCGAAGTTTGATTTATTGGCAACGGCCGTTGTATTGGAAGACGCCGTAAACATTCCACTGTGCCATCCCCGGGAAAGGGCTAAAGTTTTTTCCATGCGCCAAAACCTGACACTAACCACCAATGAAAAATCACCTTTTAAAAATATTGATCTGATTGTGCAAAATGATCTGTTACTACCCAATGCACACAAAGAAGAATTTGTACTGGGTAAAGAAGAAAATGCTAAACATGTTATTGGATGAAAAAGGTCCTCTTTACCATTTGCGCGGTAATCCTATTAAATATTCTTCCCTTCATCTTCCATCCCGATCTATTACGTCATGGTAAAATTATTTTTTTAATTGTGTCGGCCTGTTGTATTTGGCTCACCCAGCCGGCTTTTTCTATCCAGGAAACAAAAGGTAACCGGGAAGCTGATAAATTTTCCATCCTTATCATTTTGCTGGCCGGTTCCATCAGTATAGTAAGCGCCAATATTGAATGGCAAAAAGATTATCCGGACATTTTTTCAAATGCAGTGGTAACAACTATTGGTCTTTGCATGATTTTATCAGGCATAAGCTTACGGGTATGGGCTATTCGTACATTGGGAAAATATTTTACTGCTACCGTCCGGCTACAGCAAAAACAAGCATTGATTACTACAGGCCCTTACCAACTGGTCAGGCACCCCAGTTATCTTGGCGCTTTTTTAGCCATTGTAGGTTGCGCTGTATTCTTAAATGCCTATTTTAGTATTATCATTTCCATATTTTGTATGACAATCAGTTACATCATACGAATTCATGCGGAAGAAAAAGTACTGGTTCAACACTTTGGGGAACAGTATCTGCTTTATTCTCAAAAAACAAAAAAGCTGTTTCCATTTATTTGGTAAATTTAATTTTGAACAAACCGGCAAATGAAGCATATACTATTTCTCCTCCTGCTTTTCGCTTTATGTGCTACAACTTTTGCGCAACCTGTACTACACTATACAAAGCCTCAGAAATCTATTATTACCGGCCGGTATATCCAGTTCATCAAGACTGCACCGGGTGATACCAGTACTCAACAAATTCTCCGGGATACACATTTTCGATCCAGTAGGAACGAAGTACCTGTCTTTGAGGTAACTGATAGTGTTATTTGGGCAAAGTTTACTTTACAAAACCAGACTGAAGAAAGTACCTTGTCAGCCTGGATGCAGTACACGAATATCTCCAATATTCATTTTTATGAGTTATCGGGTGCGCAATTGCATTTACTGTTAGATTCTGAAGTGGAACGGCATTCCAAACAAGCAAAGGTTGTCCCACCTATTAAAATTGATCTTAACATTGCCCCGGGTGAAACCAAGACATATTTTGTCCGTTTTGAAACGAAACACCCATTGGTACTGGCACTTTTCGTAGGATCCAATGTGGCTATCAATACATTTATCAGCCGGCAGTCCTTTATCATGGGAGCCTATCTCGGCATCCTCTTATCCGTGATTTTCTATAATTTGTTTTTATTTATTTCTATCAAAGACCGTAGTTACCTGTATTATATTTTATACATTTTCCTGTTAGGCCTGGCGCAATATACACTGTCCGGGTTTGCCTATAAATATCTTTGGGACAATAATCCCGCATTTAATCAATATGCGGTACCATTGACAACTTCCCTGGCTGCGCTTGTCGGAATTATCTTTGCGACACATCTAATGCGTACCAAAGAGTTTACACCCATTGCGCATAAAATCTATTTATTTTTAATTGGCTTGTATTTTCTGGCAATCCTTTTTACTTTCTTACATAATAATAAATTGAGTTATTTCCTGCTCAACATCAATAGCTTGTTAGCCGGATTTACCTCTATTTTTGTTTCTATGTATATTGCCCGGAAAGGATACCGACCGGCATTATACTTCTTTATATCCTGGATTGCATTTTGTATAGGCCTCGTAATTTTCAGTTTACGTAACCTGGGCCTTATTCCCAGTAATGATTTTACGTCTTATGTTTTATTCCTTGGTTCGGCTATTGAAACCATTTTGCTATCCATTGCCCTGGCCGACCGGATCAATACGATGCAGAAAGAAAAGGAAATTTCGCAGAACTATGTGTTGCAGGTTTCCCTCGAAAAAGAAATGCTGATTAAAGAACAAAATATTTTATTGGAACAAAAGGTTCATGAACGTACTAAAGAACTGGAGCAATCCAATAAACAATTAGGCACCGCCATCTTTGATTTGAAAAGCACACAAGCGCAATTGGTGGAATCAGCGAAGATGGCTTCGCTAGGTCAACTCACAGCTGGTGTAGCACATGAAATCAATAATCCCATCAATTTTGTCAAGGCCAATATCAAACCATTAAAGATGGACCTCGACGATATTTTTTCTTTACTGAATAAATATGAAGACCTGCATGATGAAGCTTACCAGGAATTGCCCGCTTTATTGGAGGATATTAAAAAGGACAGCCAGCAAATTGATCTTACTTTTTTGAAAGCGGAAATTAATCAACTCATCAAAGGTATCCATGATGGCGCCGAAAGAACAGCGGAGATCGTTCGCAGCCTGCGTACTTTTAGCCGGCTCGATGAAAGCGAATTAAAGAGCGTGAAAATATATGAAGGGATTGATTCCACCCTTTTATTGTTAAGCAGTAGTATCCCGGGTTATATCCGCATAGAAAAAAACTACCGGGCCAATGGCAACCTGGAATGTTACCCGGGAAAACTGAACCAGGTTTTTATGAATATCCTCAATAATGCCGTACAAGCCATCACCCTGAAAACAGAAAAGACCCGGGAAGAATGTATCACTATTACGACGGAAGATATTGATCAACATATTCGTATTACCATTGCCGATACCGGTATGGGCATTACACCCGAAGTGCGTTCAAAAATCTTTGACCCTTTTTTTACAACAAAAGATGTAGGCTCCGGGAACGGCCTGGGCCTATCTATCGTATTTAAAATAATAGAAATGCACAAGGGAAAAATAGAAATTGAATCGGCTGGTTTGAACAAAGGATCAGAATTTATCATTACTTTGCCTCATATTCACCCCCAGGATTAACCTTGAAAAACAAAATATGCAGGTGAAAGATAAACACATACAGATTTTATTCATCGATGATGAATTAAATAATCAGAATGCTTTTCATGCCGGCTTCCGCCGGAAATTCAAAATTTTTACCGCCTCATCCGGAGCAGAAGGCCTTGAAATCCTTGAAAAAGAAAGGATCCATGTGATCATTGCTGATCAACGGATGCCACAGTTTACCGGTGTACAGTTTTTTCAAAAAGTACGGCGTTCTCATCCCCATCCCATGCGTATCCTCCTCACCGGATATACTGATATAGTGGCTCTTGAAGACGCCGTGAATAAAGGGGAAATATACCGCTACATTAAAAAACCCTGGGATGAAAAGGAAGTAGAATTATCCATTCGCAATGCATACGAGATCTTTATTACCCGGGAACAGCTCCGGTTGAAAGTGGCAGAACTGGAAAAAACAAACGATGAACTCAACCGCCTTGTTTACAGTACTTCCCATGATTTACGTTCTCCCCTGGCCTCCATTATGGGCGTGCTGAACCTGGCTAAAATGGAAAATTCCATAAAAGATCCGAATGGCTATTTAAAAATGATCAGCATTTGCACCAGCAAGATGGATGATTACATTAAAAAGATTATTGAATACTATAAAAGTATTCGGGTGGATGAAGTGAATGATGATATTGATTTCAAAAAAATTGTACAGGAAAATATTCAACTGTGCAAGATGCAAAATCCTACCCTGCAATTTGATTTGAATGTAGTACAGGAAATACCCTTTGTCAATGATGCATTCCGGATATCCATCATCTTTGATAACCTGATTACCAATGCCATGAAATATCAAAAACCTAATGAAAAAAATCAACGGATTGGCATTGATGTATCCGTACAAAAAGATAAGGCAAAGATCCTGATCGAAGACAATGGTATCGGGGTTTCTGAAAAAGACCTGGCTAATATTTTTACGATGTTCTTCCGTAGTACAAGTAATGTGAATGGCCTGGGTATTGGATTATTCATTGTACGGGAAGCATTGGCTAAGATCAAGGGCGAAATTTCAGTACAATCTGAATTGGGTAAAGGCACAAAGTTTTTTATTGAAATACCGAATAAAGCCCATATAGCCTGATTGATCTATCATATCCTTCCCGGCTAACAATTTCATTTAGTCAAAAAACAAATCAAGTTTCACTTTACATCCATAGTTTTGTAAACACCTGAAGAATAACGGATGCAAACTTTTCAACAACTATCGGCAGCATTTAATGAGCGGTTTAGCGAAGACCATTTTCATGCTGAACCTGCTACACTTTATGAACCATGCAATTATTTCCTGGCCCTGGGTGGCAAACGGGTACGGCCTGTCATTTGCCTTATGGGAAATGAATTATTTGATACCATCCGACAAGATGCCTGGTATGCAGCCACAGCCATAGAACTTTTCCACAATTTTACCCTGGTGCATGATGATATCATGGATGCGGCTGCCCTGCGAAGGGGTAAACCCACCATTCATGAAAAATTCAACCCTTCCACCGCTATATTGGCAGGCGATGTCATGATGGTAAAAGCTTACCAATACCTTTCAAAAATACAGGTTGAACAATTACCAGGTATATTATACATCTTCAATAAAACAGCTATTGAAGTATGTGAAGGCCAGCAACTCGATATTGATTTTGAAAAAGAATCCGATGTTACCTTAGCAGCATATATACGGATGATCGAACTAAAGACATCTGTTTTACTGGCTGCCAGTATTCGAATTGGCGCAATGCTGGGAGGGGCGAGTGAAGGCAGTTGCAATCACTTATATGAGTTTGGCCGTAACCTGGGTATAGCATTCCAAATCCAGGATGACTACCTTGATGCATTCGGGGACCCCGAAAAATTTGGGAAAGAACCCGGTGGTGATATTCGCCAGAATAAAAAAACAGCCTTATCCATTTACGCTCTGGAACAGGCTGATGAAAAAAGAAAAATTGATTTAAAGGAAATTTTTCAATCCTCCACACCGGATAAAGTGGAAAAAGTGTTAACCATTTACCGGGAAAGTGGTGTAGATACCTGGGCACGAGATCTCAAACAAAAATATATGGACACAGCGATGAGCCATCTCGAAAAAACAGCCGTACTCGCTGCCCGGAAAAAACACCTGGAAGACCTCGCAAAATTTCTCGTACAAAGAGATTATTGATTACTGTCACTTACTGCGCGGCCCATATCCTACTCTCCCTTATGAATACCTTTGGTATTGTAATGCAGTTTCCAGAAATCATATCGCTTATATTCCTCCTTCATGCGATGCTGAAAATTATCCCAGTCTTTTTTCTCAGGGGCACTCCATAACACTTCGCTTAATGCTGCCAGGCGGGGCAACAACATATATTCTACTTTCGTATTATATGCCATATACTCCGTCCACATATTGGCCTGTGCGCCCAGGATATATTTCCTTTCATCAGGCGCCAATGTATTTGGAATGGGATTATATTTATAAACAGTCTCTACCGGCAAATAACCTCCTATGGTAATGCTATCATCCTGCTTGGATTGGGTATGATCAAAGTAACAATAACCACCGGGTGTCATGATTACATTGTGTTTCATCTTGGCAGCAGCAATACCTCCTTCTTCACCTCGCCAGCTCATTACAGTAGCATTGGGTGCCAGTCCGCCTTCCAGGATTTCATCCCAACCAATAATCTGTCGTCCTTTCCCGTTGAGGTATTTTTCTATCCGGTGAATAAAATAACTCTGCAAGCCTTCTTCATTCTTTAAATTCTTTTCTTTGATCAGTTGCTGGCAAAATGCTGACCGTTTCCAACTTTCTTTAGGGCATTCATCACCACCAATATGGATATATGTGGAAGGGAATAAAGCCATTACCTCATCCAACACATTTTCGAGGAAAGTAAATGTGGAATCACTGGGTTTAAACACATCATCAAAAACACCCCAGGTTTGTTGAACTTCTTTTTTATCTGCTGGTCCACTCCAGGGAATTTTGGTTGTATCCGTTGGTTCCTCAGGGAAACAACTCAGGAATGGATATGCCGCAATAGCAGCTGAAGCATGGCCGGGCATTTCTATTTCCGGAATAACGGTAATATACCGGTCAGCAGCATACTGTACTATATCTTTAATTTGTTCCTGTGTGTAATAGCCACCATATTTTTTTCCATCATTACCCTTGCCCGGGTAATTTCCAATTATAGTCCCATTCCGATAGCCTCCTACTTCGGTAAGCTTTGGATATTTTTTGATTTCAATACGCCATCCCTGGTCATCCGTTAAATGCCAGTGAAAAGTATTCATCTTACTTATGGCGATGAGGTCAATATATTGTTTAATAAAATCCACATCAAAGAAATGCCGGCTGCAGTCAAGATGTAATCCACGGTAAGCAAATTGGGGCCCATCTTCTATTCGGCAATACGTGATGGGCAATGTCGTAGTTTTTTCCACCGGCAATAATTGGATCAGGCTTTGTACCGCATAAAAAACACCGGCAGCGTTATCACCGCCGACATAAACACCCTGCTTATTAACCTGCATGGAATAGGCGCCGGGTAGCCGGTACTCCATTTTATCAAAATTCAGTGTAATTGCGGGTTCATTAATCCCCTCTGTTACGACAACCAGCGTAAAGCCATAATATTTTTCCAGGTATTGGTTGAGAAAGGCAGCACTATTTTCCAAACCATCACTCAGGAGAACAATTTTTGTTGCCGGGGTGATAACAAATGAACCAGGCAGTTTTTCGGCTTTCAATGGCGCGGGAATAATGCCTAAATTATTTTGTGCCTGGGCTGTAAAATACCCTGCTCCTGTTATGCAGAGTAGAAACAATACAATGATCTTTTTCATTAGTAGCATAGTTTTTTATTTAAGATTTTTAGATAACACGGGATACTTTAATAATATTGGTAGCCAGGTGCAGGTTTACCGGTGTACTCCCGGTATTCACTACGATATCATCTTTTCTCAAAAAGCCCCTTTCTTCCAGGATATTGATCTGGTCGTTTATAATTTCATCCAGGCTTTCTTCTTCATCATAAAAGAAAGCACGTATCCCCCAGCTCAGGCTCAATTGATTCACCAGGCTTTTCTTTTTCGTAAAAACATATAAAGGCGCTTTGGGACGGTAACTACTTAAAATAAAACCGGTATAGCCACTTTGTGTCATGCCAATTAAGGCCTGCGCTTTCAGGTCTTCTGCAATTTTGCAGGCATTGTAACAAATGGCATCACTTAAGAAAGAAGGTGAACTCGGCTGGGGGATCAAATCCGCTTCCCGGTTGTAACGGTATTCAGTATTTTCCACTTCCATAATAATTTTTCGCATCGTCTCCACCACCAATGCCGGATGCTGGCCTACGGCTGTTTCACCGCTTAGCATCACAGCATCAGCGCCTTCCAAAACCGCGTTGGCCACATCGGTAATTTCACTCCGGTTGGGTTTCACCCGGGTCATCATACTTTCCATCATTTGTGTAGCCACAATTACCGGTTTGGCGCGATGCAGGCATTTCCGAATGATTTCGCGTTGAGCCAAGGGAACTTTTTCTACGGGCAATTCCACGCCCAGGTCACCCCGGGCAACCATGACGCCATCTGATTCTAGAATAACATTGCGTAGGTCTTTCAAAGCGGAGGGCATTTCAATTTTTGCAATGACTTTGCAAGTGCTTTTTTTCTTTGCCAGGATTTTTTTTAATGTGGTAATATCCTCTGCATGCCGGACAAATGAAAGCGCCACCCAGTCAACTTCCTGTTCGATAATAAAGTTCAGATCGGCTAAATCTTTTTCAGTCAGGGCAGGTAGGGAAATGGTAGTATCAGGTAGGTTCACTCCTTTATTGGAGGATAAGGTACCACCATAGGTAACTTTTGCTTTCACTTCACCTTTTGATGTGATTTCAAATACTGCGACTTCAATCTTACCATCATCAATCAATATTTTTTCTCCCACTTTTACATCAGTAGAAAGATAGGGATAAGAAATATAAATTTTATCCTTAGTGCCCAGTACATTCTTATTGGTAAAAGTGAGGATATCGCCCGGCATGATTTCCAGGGCATCATTTTCAATTTTTCCCAACCTGATTTTAGGCCCTTGCAAATCTCCCAGGATAGCCAGGTTATAAGGCTCACGTTTATTCAGTTGCTGTATATAAGAAATGATTTCTTTTTTTTCCTCCTGTGTGCCATGGGAAAAATTAAGCCTGAATACATTGACACCGGCTTTTGCCAGTGCCGAGATACTTTCATAGGTATTACAGGATGGGCCAATGGTTGCAATGATTTTGGTGCGGTGGAATGCATGTTCAATGCCCGCCTGCTTATTCATTTCCTTATATAAATATTTTTGAATCTTTTCTCTCATCATCATGCTTTTATAGTGATGTATTTTGCTCTTTTGTAATGGCTGCTAACTCGCCAGGATCTTTACAATTTTCAACCAGTTGGCATCCATTGTTTGCTTACTGGATAATGCTACTTCAAATGGGGTATAACACATGGCATTATTTTTAATGCCCACCATCAAATCCCGTTTACCCTGCAGGAGGCATTCAACAGCATGATACCCCATCCGGCTGGCAATCATCCGGTCAATGCAGCTTGGTTGTCCGCCCCGCTGAATATGCCCCAAAATACTAATGCGGGCATCTATCTTGGGTAAATATGTTTTTAATGAGTTGACAAACCCAACAGCTCCCCCGGTGCAATGCCCTTCCGCAATCACAACCAGGTTGACGAGTTTTTTTCGTTTTTCTTTTTCAGTCAGTGTTTTCGCAATTTCTTCGATTGGTGAATGCACTTCCGGTACCAGGATATATTCAGCCCCGGTTGCAATGCCGCTATGTAAAGCAATATAACCTGCATCACGGCCCATAACTTCCACGATAAACAAGCGATCATGTGCTTCCATCGTATCCCGGATTTTATCTATACACTGAACGGCCGTATTTACAGCCGTATCAAAGCCAATAGTAAAATCTGTCCCGAATAAATCTTTATCAATGGTACCCGGAATGCCAATACAGGGAAAATCATATTCCCGGCCAAATTGCATAGCGCCTCGGAAACTACCGTCTCCACCAATTACCACCAACCCTTCAATGCCATGCGCCTGCAGATTATCATAAGCCTGCTTTCTACCTTCGACGGTTAAAAAAGGTTTACACCGGGCTGATTTTAAAATAGTACCCCCTCGTTGAATAATATTCGCGACAGACCGGCCATCCATGTTATGAATATCATTTTCCAATATTCCAGTATAACCGCGGATAACGCCCGCCATTTCTATACCATGATAAATACCAGTGCGAACAACTGCCCGGATTGCTGCATTCATACCCGGTGCATCCCCACCAGATGTCAATACAGCAATTTTAGCTGGTTTCTTAAATTTTGCTTTCAATAAACAATCGTATTAATGGTTAACAAATGTACATAATGAAAAGATATATTCTTTTTGTTTCAACTACTGTGCATAAAAACAAATCCTTCTTTCTTGCAAATGAATTTGCCGGGACATATTGCCAATAAGCATTCTCAAAGCAGCTAATCGAAATAATGTATAAGAAAGTTATATAAAATTGCAGGTTCAGATTGGCATAAACAAATGGGCTGTACAGCATGCTTCTTTTATCCAACTGACCAAAAAAATGCCCCCTTTGTGCAAGGAGGCATTCAAATCGTTTTCCAAATAATTAGCCAAGATATGTTTTCAATGCATTGCTATACCGGGCTTTTTGCAGGCGTTTAATAGCACGCTCCTTTATCTGGCGGATACGCTCTTTCGTAAGATCATACTTTATACCGATCTGTTCAATGGTCACTCCATTTTCTCCGTACAGGCCAAAATAAGCATTGACAATTTCGGCCTCCCGTGGGCTGAGTGATTTCAACACACGACGAATTTCTTCACGTAAAGAATCCTTCATCACATCATCATCTGTATCGTCCACGCCTTCCAGCAAATCACCCATAGCTACATCTTCTGCTTCATGTACCGGAGCATCCAGAGATGTATGGCGGGTATTACTTTGAAAAATATTATTGATTTCTGTTTCACTCATCTCCAGTATACTGGCCAGTTCTTCGGTACTGGGTTCGCGCTCATGCTCTTGCTCAAATGCCATGTAGGCTTTATTCGCTTTATTGTAAGTACCGATTTTATTTTGCGGCAGTCGAACAAGGCGGCCTTGTTCAGCCAATGCCTGTAGAATAGATTGCCGGATCCACCATACAGCATATGAAATAAATTTAAACCCTTTGGTTTCATCAAAACGCTGAGCCGCTTTGATCAAACCCAGGTTCCCTTCATTGATCAGGTCACTCAGGGACAAACCCTGGTGCTGGTATTGTTTTGCTACAGATACCACAAAACGCAGGTTGGCCTGCACTAATTTATCCAATGCCCGTTGGTCACCCATCTTGATCCGCTGTGCCAGGGTGGTTTCTTCTTCCGGGGTGATCATGGATATTTTGGAAATCTCTTGGAGGTATTTTTCCACCGCTTGTGAATCACGGTTGGTTATTTGGGTTGCGATTTTGAGTTGCCTCATATAGGTAGATTATATTTTAAAACTGAGATACATAAAACAGGAAAAACCCTAAACATTTTCCCATTTTAACATACTTTACACAAAAAAGTAGAAAGAACCGCGCAAAGGTACGAAATTATTTGTTATGTAAAACTATAAATTTTAAGAAAAAAACCCGGTTCATCCGGAACATTTTACTTTTTACAGGTTTAACAGTTAATTTTATTGGTTTCCAATTTAATAGCAAAAATCATGCTGATTGATTATCGTTCTGATACTCTTACCCGGCCCGGTGCTAAAATGAAAGAAGCAATGCTAAAAGCGCCAGTTGGTGATGATGTTTTCGGGGAAGACCCTACCGTAAATAAATTACAGGAAAAGATGGCTGCCCTTTTTGGTATGGAAGCAGCTCTTTTTTGTCCCAGTGGCACCATGACCAACCAGCTTGCCATTAAATGCCATACACAGCCGGGAGATGAAGTCATTTGCGATGAGCTCTCACACATTTACCAGTATGAAGGTGGCGGCATCGCATTTAATGCCGGCTGTTCCGTGCAGCTCCTGCATGGCCGTTATGGCCTTATCAATGCCCAATTGGTTGAGCAGGCAATTAACAACCGGCATGATATCCATAAAGCGTATTCATCCCTCGTTTCCCTGGAAAATACAGCGAACCGTGGTGGCGGTGCCTGCTATGATCTAGTCACAATTGAACAAATTAAAAAAGTTTGCCGTAAACATCAATTAAAACTGCACCTGGATGGCGCCCGGCTTTTTAATGCACTTATAGCGCGAAATGAACAACCCAAAAAGTATGGGCAACTTTTTGACAGCCTGTCTATTTGCCTGAGCAAGGGCCTGGGTGCACCGGTGGGAAGTGTTTTATTAGGCAAACAGGCATTCATTGAAAAAGCAAAACGAATTCGCAAAGTATTTGGTGGCGCCATGCGCCAGGCCGGTATCCTTGCTGCAGCGGGTATCTATGCACTTGATCATCATGTTGAACGGCTTGCCATTGACCACCAACATGCCCAACAAATTGCGGCAGTCTTACAAACCAAATCCTTTGTAGGAGAAATATTTCCGGTTGAAACTAATATTCTTATTTTTGAAATAAAGGGTTCATTCAAAACGGCCCAGGACTTTTCTAAAATGCTATATGAAAAAGGGATCCTTGTTTTGCCCATTTCACCTTCCCACATCCGCCTCGTTACACATCTCGATATCAGCCGGGAAATGGTAATTAAAACTTTGCGGGTACTTGAAAAAATTAAATGACAAAAATTAAAAATCGATATGCTCTTAAAAAAAGATCCGACAAAAACAACCGCCTGGCAATTGCTCGCCGACCATTATACGGAAATGAAAACCGTGCACATGAAAAACCTGTTTGCAGCAGATCCTGATCGCTTCAATCATTTTTCCATCCGCTTCCGTGACATGCTTTTTGATTATTCAAAAAATATCATTACCGGTAAAACGATGCAATTATTGCAACAACTGGCAAAAGAAATGGACGTGACTACCAGTATAGAAAAAATGTTTTCAGGTGAAATGATCAATGAAACAGAAAGACGTTCGGTATTACATACAGCCTTGCGGAATTTTTCCGGCAAACCGGTGATGAGTGAAGACAAAGATGTAATGCCGGAAGTCACCGCAGTACAGGCTCAAATGAAACAATTTTGCGCAGCAATACATAGCGGGCAGCATACAGGCTATAAAGGCAAGAAAATAAAATATATTGTCAATATCGGTATCGGTGGCTCAGACCTCGGCCCACAAATGGTTACCGAAGCATTAAAACCTTATTGGATAGCGGATATACAACCTTATTTTGTCAGCAATGTGGATGGCTCACAAATCGCAGAAGTATTGAAAAAAGTTACGCCGGAAGAAACTTTATTCCTGATTGCATCTAAAACTTTTACAACACAGGAAACCATGACCAATGCTCATTCTGCACGGGACTGGTTTCTTGCTGAGGCCGGTGATGAAAAACATATTGCTTCCCATTTTGTTGCGTTGAGTACCAATGAACAAGCTGTAACGCAGTTTGGTATAAACCCGGCAAATATGTTTCACTTCTGGGACTGGGTAGGTGGCCGGTATTCTTTATGGAGCGCAATTGGCTTATCCATTGCCCTTACGATCGGGTATGAAAATTTTGATGCCTTATTGCACGGCGCTTATGCGATGGATCAACATTTCCAGGCAACCAGGCCGGAAGAAAATATTCCGGTAATCATGGCACTGATTGGTCTTTGGTATACCAATTTTTTTGGTACACAAACGGAAGCCATTTTACCTTATGATCAATATATGCATCGTTTCCCGGCTTATTTCCAACAAGGAAATATGGAGAGCAATGGGAAATATGTTGGCCGGAATGGAGAAGCCGTTTCCTATGCCACCGGCCCGGTTATTTGGGGCGAACCCGGCACCAATGGCCAGCACGCTTTTTACCAGCTTATTCACCAGGGAACAGTATTGATCCCCTGTGATTTTATAGCACCAGCTATCAGTCACAATCCGTTAGGGGAACACCATCCCATCCTGTTGAGTAATTTCTTTGCACAAACAGAAGCATTGATGAAAGGAAAAGACCGGGCAGAAGTGGAGGCTGAATTAAAGGCCACCAATATGCCGGAAAATGAAATTGAAAAATTAGTTCCCTTTAAAATTTTTAAAGGCAACAGGCCTACCAATTCTTTTCTCTTAAAAGAAATAACACCATTTAGTTTGGGCTATTTAATTGCTATGTATGAACATAAAATTTTCGTACAGGGTGTTATCTGGAATATCTTCAGTTTTGATCAGTGGGGTGTAGAATTAGGCAAGCAACTGGCCAAAAAAATTCTCCCGGAATTGTATGATAGCCAGGAAACCTGTTCGCATGATTCCTCAACAAATGGTTTAATAGCGGCCTATAAAAATTTCAGAAAAGGAAATGCTGAAGAAAAATAAATTTGGAAATTTATCAAAGAATTATTGGCACCGCCAAAGTGAGTTTTTCTGAAAATTAATACATTCGTAGTCGAATGACCAGGCAGACAACAACCATAGAAGAAAGCGTATTACCGAAATATTCACTAACCGAAGAACAGGAGAAAAAAGAAATCCTGCGGAAATACCGTGCCTTGCTACGCGCCCTGCATCCCAAATTAAAACGTGGAGATAAAGAACTCGTCCGCCATGCTTTTGAAATGGCAGCAGAAGCACATAAAACCATGCGGCGCAAAAGCGGGGAACCCTATATTTTTCATCCGATTGCGGTTGCCCGCATCTGCGTAGAAGAAATTGGCCTGGGTGTACGATCCACCATTTGTTCCCTCATGCATGATACAGTTGAAGATACCGATGTAACGATTGAAGATGTGCAACGGGAATTTGGCAATGAAATAGCGAAGATTGTCAATGGGCTTACCAAAATTTCTTCGGTCATAGATACTACTATCAGCCAGCAGGCAGAAAATTTTAAAAAGATCCTGCTTACCCTGACGGATGACCCGCGGGTTATACTTATCAAGCTGGCCGACCGCCTGCATAACATGCGGACACTGGATTACATGAAGCGGGAAAAACAATTGAAAATTGCCAGTGAAACGGTATGGGTATATGCACCATTAGCCCATCGTATGGGTTTGTATAATATAAAGACGGAACTGGAAGACCTCTCTATGAAATACCTGGAACCGGAAGCTTATAAAGAGATAGCCAAAAAATTGTCGGAAACAAAAAGGGAACGTACCCGGTATATTAATGAATTTATTAAACCGATCAAAGAAAAACTTAAGGCTACTGGCCTTGATTTTGAAATGTATGGCCGGCCGAAAAGTATCCATTCCATTTGGAACAAGATTAAAAAAAAGAATGTTGTTTTCGAAGAAGTGTATGATTTGTTTGCCATTCGCATCATCTTAAATTCACCTCCGGAAAAAGAAAAAGAAGATTGCTGGAAAGTGTATTCGCTGATAACAGATGAATACAATCCTTCTCCCGAGCGATTGCGTGATTGGCTTAGCAATCCGAAAAGCAATGGCTATGAAGCCCTGCATACCACAGTTATGGGGCCCCAGGGAAAATGGGTAGAAGTACAAATCCGGAGCAAACGGATGAATGAAATCGCTGAAAAAGGCCTGGCGGCTCATTATAAATACAAGGAAGGTACCAATAATGAAGACCGATTTGATAAATGGTTTGCACAGATCCGGGATGCCATTTCCAGCCCGGATACAGATGGAGTGGATTTCCTGCAGGATTTCAAAGTAAGTTTTTTAGCAGAAGAAATTTATGTATATACACCTAAAGGTGAAGTGAAAATGTTACCTACAGGTTCAACCGCTTTGGATTTTGCTTTTTCCATACATACCGCTGTAGGCAGTAAATGCATTGGCGCGAAAGTCAATCATAAGCTGGTACCCATTAGTTACAAATTACGCAGTGGTGACCAGGTTGAAATTATTACCAGCAACAAACAAAAACCTAATGAAGACTGGCTGGGGTTTGTGGTAACGGCTAAAGCAAAAAGTAAAATAAAAGATTCCCTTAAAGAAGAGAAGAGAAAAATTGCGGAAGATGGTAAATACATCCTGCAGAAAAAACTGGAAGGAATGGGGGCCGCTTTTAATCAACACAACATTGATGAACTCGTCAGCTTTTATAAAGTCATCTCACAACTCGATCTCTTTTATAATATCGCTATAAAAGTCACTGACCTGAAAGAATTGAAAACATTTCATGTCCTGGGTGATAAACTGGAAGCCCCCAAACCACAGAAGGTTCCTGATACCAAAGTGGAAACAGAGCACAAACCGGCCAAGAAAGATTCCGAGCTGATCATTTTTGGAGAAAGCAGCGATAAAATAAAATACACCCTGGCTCAATGTTGTAACCCTATCCCGGGAGATAGTGTTTTTGGTTTTGTGAGTACCGGAAAAGGCCTCAGCATACACCGGACCAATTGTCCC
This sequence comes from Parafilimonas sp., assembly GCA_039811225.1. Classification (GTDB taxonomy): domain Bacteria; phylum Bacteroidota; class Bacteroidia; order Chitinophagales; family Chitinophagaceae; genus JAFDXJ01. Next base: position 73,950 of record JBDHYG010000003.1, on the reverse strand, counting down.
AATGCAGCCCGTATGATGGCCAATTATGGCCACCGAATTGTAAAAACCAAGTGGGCAAAAAATAAAGAGATCTCCTTCCTCACCGGCCTGAAAATAATCGGCATGGATGACGTGGGCGTGGTAAACAAAATATCCAATGTCATCAGCGGGGACATGAAGATTAATATTTCCGCTCTAACCATTGAATCCATGGATGGGCTTTTTGAAGGTACCATAAAGATATTTGTACATGATAAAGAAGAACTCGATGAACTGGTGGAAAATTTAAAAAAGCTCAACGGTATCCAATCTGTCAAACGCTTTGATACCGATGAAGAAAAAAAGAATTAATGGAAAATTGATGTATTCAATATATCTTATCTTTTAATAACCCCAAATTAACTTTCAGTTTATGAAATTTCTCAAACAACTAATCTCCCTCATATCCTTAATTCTTTTCTGCAACCTGGCAAATGCACAAGTAGATTTCCGTACAGCTTTAGACACCACCATGTATGGCAGAAATACGCAAGTAGGGAAATATATAAAGACACGTGGATTTCAAATGTATTATGAAGAATATGGCCAGGGTGCTCCCCTGCTGATCATACATGGTAATGGCGGATCCATTAATAACTTTGTTTTTCAGATCCCGTATTTTGCAAAAATGTACCGGGTAATTGTCGCTGATAGCCGCGCCCAGGGCAAATCGTATGACTTCAGTGATTCATTGAGTTATCCCATGATGGCCGATGACCTGAATGCATTACTGGATAGCCTGCATGTAGATTCCTGCTATGTGATCGGCTGGAGCGATGGTGGCATCAATGGTTTGCTACTTGCCCTACGGCATCCCGACAAAGTAAAAAAGCTGGCCATTACCGGGGCAAACCTGAGCCCGGATACATCGGCTGTTGATCCCTTTGTATGGAAATGGGCCCAGGATCAATATGATACAATAAAAAAAATGCCCCAGGATGCTATGATTAAAAATGCATCCAAGCTAATGAATCTGCTTACCAATGAACCGCATATTGCACCGGCAGAGCTGGCAAAAATCCAATGCCCGGTGCTTGTAATTGGTGGTGACCATGATGTAATACGCACCAGGCATACTTTATTAATAGCCGAATCCATTCCTAAATCATATCTCTGGATATTACCCAATTCAGGACATTCAACACCCATCTTTTACTATGATCAATTTAATAAGGTTGTAAGCGATTTCTTTAAAACGCCCTATCGCCCTATTGAAGGGATGGGCCGTTTTGATTAGTTCAATTTTTTCATGCCTGAAGAAAATCGTTTAAACTTTTACCTTATTCAGGCATCTATGTTGCAAATATTTTTTATGCCTGTTAAAAGCAAATTTGCAACATACATTTTCTGTTATTTATTTTTCAGTTTCCTTTTACTCGGGAAACTTACTACTATATATGCACAAGACACGAAGGCCCTGGATCAATGGTTAGCACAAAATGTAGGTGAAATGGGCAATCGTGCTGTTTTAATGATCTATCAAAATGATAGTTTAATTTATACAAAAGCTGTCAATAAAAAAATGGATGACCAACAAACCAACTCCAACACCAAAACACTAAAATGGAAGAGCAATCAACTATTTGGCCCATTTACACCAACCACCCGGGTATCAATAGCCAGTTGCAGTAAATGGTTAAGCGCGGCTGTGGTAATGACTTTTGTGGATGAAGGAAAATTGCAACTGACAGATACTATTGGAAAATATTTGCCCGTATTTACCCAACATGGCAAAGGCGCTATTACAATCAGTGAATGTTTATCTCACATGACCGGTATAAAAGCACCAGAAGGGAAAAAAGGCATTCAACAAATTACCGGTGCATCCTCCATGGATGAAGTCATGACCCGCATTGCTCAATTACCTATGGAAAGTGCGCCGGGAAAGACATTTCATTATAGTAATGTGGGCTTACAAATAGCTGCAGCTGTCATTGAAAAAATAAGTGGCCAGGATTTTAAGACTTTATTCCATGAACGAATTGCACTCCCTCTGGATATGACCAATACTGATTATGGAAAAAATGCGGTTCCCTTAGCTGCAGGTGGTGCTATTTCAACTGCTACTGATTATATGCATTTCTTAACCATGATCCTGCACCATGGAATGTATAATGGCAAAAGCATTTTGAGTAAAAATAGCATTCAGGAAATGCAAATCAATCGGGTTACACCAGCTGTTACTACCACCTATTCGCCTGTTGATATGGTGAATGGCTATGGTTTTGGTGAATGGATATTAACGGATAAGGCCAATAAAAATTTTATCAGCAGCCCGGGTTTATTCGGCTCATTTCCCTGGGTCGATTATTCCAAAAATTATTGTGCCTTTCTCCTGGCTTTCAATTTAAACAAAGATGGCCGGTTTGACAGATACTTATCTTTAAAGCAAACCGTAGATGCTTTCTTACCATAAAAAAAACAACAACATACACATATCCTTTTCAAGAAACAACTAAAGTTCTGAAGTCATTGTCATTGGTTTAAATACGTTCCTTTCATAATAATTGGGAATAGAAATCGGCTTACGAATATTAATTGCCAGTTACATTCAGCTTACATTGTATGGCAAAGATTTGCCCTGCTTACGCATATTTCTATACATTTGCAGCAAATTGAACTTTTAATGGCAAATGAATTGCACGATATTGCGTGCCTGGATGATATTAAAAACCTGGTTGATACTTTTTATGAACAGGTAAGAAAGGATGACCTGATTGGCCCTATTTTTAATGAACGTATTGAAGATCGCTGGCCGGAACATTTGGAAAAGATGTACCGTTTCTGGGAAACGATCCTCTTGGATAACCATAGTTATTTTGGCAGTCCTTTTCCCCCACATGCCACGATGCCAATTGAAAAGGAACATTTTAATCGCTGGTTAGCAATTTTTGAAAAAACCTTACAACAATTATTTCAAGGTCCTGTTGCCGATGAAGCCATGTGGCGTGCAGGGAAAATGGCACAAATGTTCCAGTTTAAATTAGCCGACTATCGTAAAAATCCGATGCGAAGCCTGATATAATTTTTAAGTTTCATCACGCGAACATTGTTTGCACTTTTTGAGTATGCGAAAAAATCAATTACAACAATCCGGGATTCCGATTTCTGTTTCTCTCAATCCCACGCTCGAAGCAACGAATATGACTAACCGGATCCCACCGGATAAGAAACGTCTGCTGCCTGTTTCACTCTATGCCGTGGCGATAGCTATTTGCATCAGCTTTATTGCGAAATTCCTGATCAACCTGATTTATTTTATTACCAACATTTCATTCTTTGGCAAACCCTCGATAGAGCACGCTACGCCGATTGGTAGCCCCTTTGGATTCTGGATAATTTTCATTCCGATGATCGGCGGTCTCGTTGTTGGTGTCATGGCATTATATGGATCCAAAGCCATTCGCGGACATGGTATCCCGGAAGCCATGGAACAAATCCTCACCAATCAAAGTAAGATCAAACCTACGATCACATATTTAAAGCCCTTGTCTTCTGCAATCGCTATTGGTACCGGTGGCCCTTTTGGTGCGGAAGGACCTATCATTGCTACTGGTGGTGCTTTAGGATCCACGCTTGGCCAGTTATTAAAAATTTCAAATTATGAAAGAAAGGTTTTATTAGCTGCCGGCGCCTGTGCCGGTATGTCGGCAATCTTTGGCAGCCCTGCTGCCGCTATATTTCTTGCCATTGAGCTTTTGCTTTTTGAATTCTCCCCACGATCAATCATCCCGGTGGCCCTTGCCTGTATCACCGGTGCAGCAGGTCATCATTTTTTATTTGATGCCCGCCCGGTTTTTGAAATGACCGGTACCATAGAACCACCTTCTAATACCGCTTTATTTGTATATAGCATGTTGGGTGTATTCATGGGTCTTGTTTCTGTACTCGTAACAAAAATTGTGTATTTCATTGAAGATACTTTTGAAAAATTACCCATCCATTGGATGTGGTGGCCGGCAATTGGCGGCCTGATTGTAGGTATCATTGGATACTTCAATCCGGCCACACTTGGTGTGGGTTATGAAAATATCACCAACATTTTATCGAATAACCTCACCTTACAGGTAGTTCTTTCTTTATGCTTTTTAAAGTTTGCTTCCTGGGCGATTGCACTTGGCAGTGGCACATCGGGAGGTACCTTAGCGCCTTTATTAACTATTGGTGGTGCAGCGGGTATTTTATTGGGAACATTGGTACAAAAATACTTCCCGGGCTCCGGTATTACTTTACCTCTTGCGGCATTGGTATGTATGTCGGCTATGTTTGCCGGTGCATCAAGGGCGCTCATTACTTCCATCATCTTTGCATTGGAAGTTACCGGGCAATCAGCCGCTTTGCTTCCTTTACTTTGTTCCTGTACAGCCGCCTATTTCATTTCATTTATGCTCATGCAGAATACCATCATGACAGAAAAAATTACCCGTCGTGGTATTAAAACACCCGATTCCTACGAACCGGATATTTTGGAAACAATTACGGTAGGGCAAGTCATGAATGAAAATGGTATTGTATTAAGTGAAGAGAATACAATCGGTGAAGTACGTAACTGGTTGGAGCGTGAATCCGATTACAACAGCAACTATTTTATAATCACCGGCAACAACAATGAATTTAAAGGTATCATCAGTTCTTCGAATTTATTTGGCAATCATCACGACCCTTCCAAACCTGTAACTTCGCTCATCCGGCGGACCAATACCATTATCAGTGTTGACCGTAGCCTGCGTGATGCCGTGGAAATGATGGCTAAAGAAAACCTGGATATTCTCCCGGTTGTTTCGCACGATCAGAAAATGGCGGGAATCCTTTCCTATAAAAATATTATTGCTTCGTATAAATCGGATATGGATAATTATGCCCGCAAGAAAGCTGTTATTTCCCTGAAAAGACAAGGATTGAAAATGCTGGTACATGGCCATAAACTGCGTGACCTGATCCGGCGGGATTAATGTTTTTTTTAATTTCCATCTTTTACCGTTTTAATCAACCTGAAAGATCTTTTCAAACAGCATTGATTAAAAACGAATTTTTAAGCCGGCAAGAAAATTAATTTTTGCCATCGTGTAATAATAATTGTCATTGACCAGCACGCCATCATAAATGTACGGATAGGTAGCGCCGTTGGACATGTAAGTGGTATTATACAAATTATTGATCTGCAGGATAAGGTCCCATTCCGGGAAAATAATTTTCTTTGCAGTATAGGCCATGCGAAAATTCCCTGCGAAATAGGCTGCTAAAGAACGATCCGTATTTTGGGTGTTGTCCAAATATTGTTTGCTGACATATTTATTTTCCAAAGTCAGTGACAGGTTTTTGATTGGTTGCACCCCTACGGTAAACGCACTGATTACTGCAGGTGAAAAAGAAATCGCTGTTTGAGTATACTGAAAAACTTCCTGCTTTCCATTGTCATAATTATCTATATACTCGGTGAATTGCCGGATCTTATTTCGGCTGAATGTGGCATTGGCCTGCAATAGTAGCCAGGGTTTTACCTGTACCGAACCGGTAAGTTCCAGTCCCATCCTGTAACTGGCTGGCACATTCACCCGGGTATAACTCCCTTCAGAATTCACTTTACCGGTTAGTACCAATTGATCTTTGTACAACATGTAATACAATGTAGCGCTCCAGGCATACAGTTTCAATTTTCTTTCAATGCCTGCTTCAAAGTCATGCAGGAATTCCGGCTTCGGCTGATCAGTAACTGCTGCTTCAAAATCATCCCGGTTCGGTTCCTTGCCGACAAAGCCATAGCTAATATAAGCATGTGTATGTACATCATTAAAACTAATCCCCGTTTTGGGATTAATAAACTGGAAATGCCGCCTGATATATAATCCCGGGTTATCTTCAAAGCCATCCATGGTATATTGTACCCGGCGGTATTGCACATCATTGAATAAACTCCAGTTTGCATTCATGGCATAAAGCCATTTAATATAAACTTGTTGATCTGCTTTATAGGCCGGCAGGTTATAGTATTCTGCATCTTTCGGCGCACCAAATTGTGCCCAAATCACCTGGCCAAAATGTTTGCCATTATACTGCGACCAACTACCACCCAGGGTCAGAGCATTTCGGTTTTGTTGATACTGTACGGAAAATAATTGGCCGAAAAAATAATTATCCAACCAGCGACGCCGTACCAGGTCTGTATTCGTAATAGTGTCAGAACCCATAATAACCGGAGGTAAACCATATTTTGCATAAGGTTGATCCGCTTTATATTCTTCATAATAACCTTTCCCCCTGGTCAAAAACGCCGCCACATTCCAATCAAAATAGCGACCGGATTTTTGATTATAAAAAAGCTGGTAATGTGTTTGGGTATAATTATCCGTTTGGTTGTCATAAGGAGAACCTGGTTTTTCCATGCCCGCGGGATTATAAGTAGGATCCGTCTCTAACATAGCTTCCGGCACACCATACCAGGCTTGGTATGTTTTTTCTTTACCGGTAATGAAATTAAATCGCAGGGAAGACTTTCCATTGATGTAAGCCCCGGAAAAATACAATGACTGCAGATTACTGGATGCCCGGTCTATATAACCATCACTGGCTATATGGCTCAAACGGATATCAGCAGTAAAATGATTGTTTAACAAGCCTGTTCCGGCTTGCAGGTTATTCCGCCAGGTATTGTATGAGCCATATGTATTACTCAGTTCGGCATAAGCGCTATCGATAAAAGCATTTGTCGCAATATTAATGGTGGCGCCAAAAGCCCCGCCCCCGTTGGAAGAGGTGCCAATTCCCCGTTGTACCTGGATAGATTGAGAAGAAGAAAAAATATCCGGGATATCTACAAAATAAGTGCTTTGGCTTTCCGCATCATTATAAGGGATTCCATTCAATGTAACATTTATGCGGGAAGCATCTGTTCCGCGAATACGAATACCCGTATAGCCAATTCCATTCCCTGCATCAGATGTGATCGTAACCGATGGCAGTTGATTGAGTAAAAAAGGTAAGTCCTGCCCCAGATTTTTTTGTGCCAGGGTAGCAGAAGAAATATCCGACTTGGAAAATGGTGTTTTGTCTGATGCCCGTATTGACTGTATTTCAAGTGGTGCAAGGAACAAGGCTTTCTCTTCCAGGGTTATTTGATAAAACTGATCTGACGTAAGAAGTACATCTATTGTTTGATCTTTTTTCCCCACATAATGAATCATGAGCCTGGCTTGCTCAGTGGATTTGACTATATGGAAAATAAAATTGCCGGCTTTATCGGATATGGTTTGCTTCGATTTTTCTCCTACCAGTAATTGAATCGTTGCTCCTGGTAATGCCTGCTGCTTTTCATCCCGGACAGTGCCGGATATCGTTACTTGTGCATAAAGCATGGCTGTAAAACAAATGGCGGACAGCAAAAGACCTGCTTTTTTCATAGCTGTGTTTTTTGTATTCAACTTATTGAGCAGGAAGCCGTCAAGAGAAAGTCTGTGTTTCGTATCCCTCCGCAGGCATTATCCTGATCAGGTTTCGGGTATATTCTCAGCACGTATAAACGGCACCCCGTGAAAACTGTAATGGTAATCTTTGGCAAAGATAAAAAAACAGTTTGTTTTTCATTGTAACTTTTTTCCCTGCTTTCCGTTTTATAAAAACAAAAAACTATTTTATGAAGAAATATCGTGTTTATTACCTGGGCGCCTTTTTGCTACTTTCCCTGTATTGCGGGGCACAAAATGTAGTGTATGATGCGAATGCACAAGTACGTAAAGTGGGTAGTTTTAACGGGGTAGATGTCAGCAATGGCATTGTTTTATACCTTTCCCAGGGTAATACACAAGCCGTGGCCGTGAGTGCCGATGAAGCAAAATATGTAGATAAAATTATCACGAAGGTGGAGAATGGTATTTTATCCATCAGCGTGGATAACAGTTTTTGGAAAGGCTTTAGCTGGGGCAATAAAAAACTAAAAGCCTATGTAACCGTTACGGACCTTAGTTACCTGGGCCTTTCCGGTGGCTCCATAGCAAAACTCCAGGACCAGGTCCAGGTGAATGCATTATCTACAGAGGTCAGCGGAGGCAGCATTATAGAGGGAAATTTTAAAGGCAACAGTATGAAAGCCAAATTCAGCGGGGGCAGTATTTCCAAATTATCCGGCACTTTCGCTAACCTGTCTGTCAGCCTGAGTGGTGGCAGTATTTTTAAAGATTATTCCCTATCCATCGATAACTGTACGGTTGAAGCCAGTGGTGGTTCTATCATCAACCTGACAATTAACAAAGATTTGAAAGCAGAAGCCAGTGGTGGCTCCATCGTGAATTACAAAGGAAATGGTACCATCAGCAGTATAAATACCAGTGGCGGATCCATCATAAAGAAAAAAGATTCCTGAACTTGTTTGGCGGGTTACTTTTAACGCTGTATCTTTGCCCTCCTAAAATCGCGAAGTAGAGCAGCGGTAGCTCGTCGGGCTCATAACCCGAAGGTCGGAGGTTCGAACCCTCCCTTCGCAACAGAACAAAAAGTCCCATTGAACTGGGACTTTTCTTATTTATCTTTAAATTTTACCGGCAATTTTGAAATCCGGATTCGTCAATATTTTCGGCAAGGCCAATGCAGGCAAAAGCACGCTCCTGAATGCCTTATTAGGAGAAAAACTCGCTATTGTTTCCCCGAAAATTCAAACTACCCGCCAACGCATTAAAGGTTTTTTGACGGTGCCCGGCCAATACCAGATTATTTTTTCAGATACACCGGGTATCCTGCATGAAACCAAATACAAGTTGCATGAAAAAATGATGCAGCATGTAAAAAGCGCATTGGAAGATGCGGATATCGCTATTTTCCTTGCCGATGCCACCGACAACCCGGAAGAATTAGATGTCTTATTTACCTCCCTGAAATTATCTGTTCCAATTTTATTGGTCTTGAATAAGACAGATAAAATAAGTAAAGAGGATGTAAAGCAACTGGTATCTTATTTTGAAAAAAAACCGTATGGCAAACATATCATCCCGGTATCGGCTTTACATAAAGGAAATATAGATACACTTTTTCAAAAGATCCTGGAACTTTTACCGGAAGGGCCGGTCTTTTTTCCTGAAGATGACCTCACCGATTTACCGGTTAAATTTTTTGCAGGCGAGCTGATCCGGGAAAAAATTTATGCCTTATTCTCCGAAGAAATTCCGTATCATGCTGCTGTTCTTGTCAATGAGTTTAAAGAAAAAACGAACCTGGTAAAAATCCAGGCGGATATAATTGTACAACGGGAAAGCCAAAAAGCCATTATTTTAGGAGAGCATGGTCAAATGATCAAAGCGCTGGGCACAGCAGCCAGGTTGGATATAGAAAAATTTTTAGGGCAAAAAGTTTTCCTGCAATTGCTCGTAAAAGTAAGGCCCAAATGGCGGGACAATGAATTGTACCTGAAAGAATATGGCTATTAAGCCGGACGAACATAAAAAAAATTTGATATGAGTTTTACCGTTGCGATCGCAGGCAGGCCCAATGTGGGAAAGAGCACCTTGTTTAACCGGATGCTGGAACAACGCAAAGCCATTGTAGATGATATCAGTGGGGTGACCCGTGACAGGCAGTACGGTATGGCAGACTGGAACGGAAAAAGTTTTAACCTCATTGATACCGGTGGCTTTGTACCTCATAGCCAGGATATTTTTGAAAGAGAAATCCGCAAACAAGTGGAGATAGCCATTGATGAAGCCGACCTCATTATTTTTATGGTGGATGTAGTCACTGGAATTACGGACCTGGATGAAACTATGGCGCGGCTATTGCGCAAATCGAAAAAACCGGTTTTGCTTTGTGTCAATAAAGTGGATAATAGTGAACGCCTCCTGGAGGCATCTGAATTTTATGCCCTGGGTTTTGAACCACTTTTTACCATCAGCAGTATCAGCGGCTCCGGGACAGGCGAACTCCTGGATGCCATCACAGCGCATATATCCGAAGAAAAATCTGAGCAGACTATTGAAGAAAATGAGTTGCCCAAAATTGCGATTATGGGCCAGCCGAATGTAGGCAAATCTTCATTGCTCAATGCCTTACTCGGAAAAGAGCGTACCATTGTCAGCGATATTGCCGGCACCACACGAGACACGATTCATACACGCTATAACTTATTTCAAAAAGATTTTATCCTGATTGATACCGCAGGTATCCGCAAAAAAAATAAAGATAAAGATGACCTGGAATTTTATTCCATCATTCGGGCCATTCGTGCCATGGATGAAGCAGATATTTGTTTATTGATGGTGGATGCAGTAAAAGGAATAGCTTCCCAGGATGTGAACCTCTTTTCCCTGGCTGCCCGAAAGGGAAAAGGAATTGTCATCTTAGTAAATAAATGGGACCTGGTAGAAAAAGAAACAAATACGGCACGTGATGTTGAAATGAAGATCAAAAAAAAGATTGCCCCATTTACAGATGTGCCTATATTATTTATTTCTGCCAAAGAGAAAACAAGGATTTTCAAAGCCATCGAAATTGCCCTGGATGTGTATGCCAATAAAACCCGCAAGATCCCGACCAGCCAGTTGAATGACACTATGCTCAAAGCCATTGAAGCCTATCATGCGCCGGTGGTGCGTGGCCATTCCATTAAAATAAAATTTGTCACACAATTACCAACAGCTATTCCCTCCTTTGCATTTTTCTGCAATTTCCCGGATGACATTAAGCAACCCTATAAAAATTATTTAGAAAATAAATTGCGGGAACATTTTGCTTTTTCCGGGATTCCGATCCGTTTATTCTTTCGGAAAAAATAAATCAGAATTTCGGGCAGGGTACCCCTTTGCTATCCGGTTTTTTATTGATATAGATCAGGGAAATCTCTAAGCCACCGCGGCTTTCAGAAGCAGTTTTTAATTTGGAAATATTCACATCATAGGTGGCACCCAGTCGGAAACTATTGAATTCAAGACCTACATAAGGTATCACGGCATCTTTAAACCGCAGCCAGCCGCCGGCATAAAAGCTTACCGGGTTATATGGATCGCCGGTTGAAAATTCGATTGCCCCCCCGGCCAATGTTTCATACGCTTTTGCCTGGGAAGTATAGAGTGCGCTGACATGCAGGGTCGTATGATCGGTCAGGCCAAAATAGCCGCCGGCATGGATGGTAGAGCGCGGGCTGAGAAGAAACTCAGCGCCACTATTGAAATTTTGTTTCGGCCGGTTGATATGGTACACGCTCACACCTACATACATATTATTGCGATCCGTGGTGCTGGCGGTATATAACAGGCCGGCATTCAGGTCGAGGTAACTGGATTTCAGGTTGGAGCCCGCAAAGGTTTCACTGGTAACTCCGGTAAAGCCAAAAGGTGTAAGCTGGTCTTCAAATTTCAGGTTAGCCGGGTTGATCCGCATATTGCTATAGGTTGCCTGGAAGCCGGCACCCAATTGCTGGTAACCTTCTTCATCCAGGCCTTTATGAAAAGCCGTGGTAAGGGAAATATAATTAAAGGCAACTGCCCCGGCAGCGCTTTTATCGGAAAAGCCCATCAGGCCAACACCCCAGGTATCATTGGATGCAATATGATTTTTCAGGATGGGGAAATCCACGGATACGGTACCGGTTTGATAGGCCCGGTTAATGGTAGGCCATTGATCGCGATAATTGCCGGCAATACGGAATGTCCCGTTAAATTTCCCTGCAAAGGCCGGGTTCAGGGTTAAGGGCGAGGCAAAGAACTGGGAGAAATGCGGATCCTGTGCATACGAGGTAAACGTGTACAGTACCAGAACAATGCATAAAATAGCGTATTTCCGCATAGCGCAATTATGGGGCATCAAAAATAAGTAAATAAACGTTTAAGCCTGCAAGATTATTACAAGGGGTAAAAGAGTACAAATTCATCACCACATACCAATAAGGGAAGTTTACATTCCCGCACCGAGTCCCGGAGGGATTCAATGTGTATAGAAAAATGGTGGTGATAATGTGCGACCAATGGATAATGGATTGCACAGAATCCCGGAGGGATTTAATTTTTATAACAAAATGATGTATGATTTGGGTGCGACCCCGAAGGGGTCGTATGTTTTTGTTTGTATGGTTATGCTATAAACATGTTTCCCCTACGGGGAAATTTTTTGTATCTAATCAACTTTCCAAGATTGGTTTTAAAATATCCGGGCTTTTCTCTTTAAACATTGCCATTCTTTTGACTACTTCGTTTTTGGGATAGATACATTATGAATTTTATCATTAATCTCTTTATTATTGTTTCTCATTTTTTCTTCATTAAGAAAGCTATGAAAATAAATCTCATAATTTAGTCAGGTCTGCAATTTTAAAATCTCTTCAAATTCTTCTTCAAGTAGAGGCATTACCGATAAACGTGGCTGCCTTATTAATCCGATATTTTCTAATTTATTTACAGTCTTTATTTGTTTCAGTGAAACTGGAATCAAACTTTCAACTGGTTCAAAAGTTACCGATAGCCAACGGGGGTCGTCTGTGGATTTGTCCTGATGTGCTTCTTCGGTTACTTTCATTTTGCCCATGATACAATTACCTTCCTGGCTGTGATAAAACAATACTTCATCACCCGGTTTCATTTCCTTTAAATTGTTTCTTGCCTGAGGATTGCGAACAGAATAAATTTCAAATTTCCCATTGCGCAAAACATCCTGCCAGCTATAGCGAAAAGGTGCAAATTTTACCAGCCAGTATTTCATAAAAATGTACAATTATTAATCAAGTATATCAATCCAGTCAAAAAGATAGGCGTCTTCAAATTCTACATCAAACACCTTTAGAAGCCTCATATATTCTTCTCTGAATGTGGTTTTTCTATGATGTTCTTTTTGATTTTCTATATATTGAATCACTGATGAAAGTTGTGAATGGCCGTAAGAGAATGCACCAAATCCCTCCTGCCATTCAAACTTGAATGGGGTGAATTTTTTCTCTTGGATAAATAGGTTGCTTGCCTTTTTTATTTCCCGCACCAAATCGGAAAGACAGGCATTTGGTTTCAAACCAATGAGGATATGGATGTGGTTGGCAGTACCGTTTATGGCTAACATTTTTTGACCTTTATTCCTGATAATGCCGGTAATATATTTATAAAGTTCTTCCTCCCAGTTAGCAAGGATTAGCGCATTTCTGTTCTTTACTGCAAAAACGATTTGGATGTAAATTTGTGAATAGGTGTTTGCCATATTGATTATTAGTTTTATCCCTAAATATTTTCGATCCGGTTCAATATGCGAGATGTAGTTCTATCTCTTTTCTATAAATATACAATATTTTTTTGCAGAATCCCGGAGGGATTTGATGCCTATAGCCAAATGGTGGATGATATTGATGCGACCAATGGATTACGGGTTGTGCGGAATCCCGTAGGGATTTAATGTCTATAGAAAAATGATGCATAATTTGGGTACGACCCCGAAGGGGTCGTATGTTTTTGGATGTTTAGTTTCTATAAATATGTTTCTCCTACGGAGAAATTTTTCATTCTACGCCGAAATTGGGCTGTGCTATAAAGTGATTTAGTGCATCCAAATGGATTGCAGCTTGTGCGAAATCCCGTAGGGATTCAATGTTTATAGAAAAATGGTGGATGATTTAGGTGGGACCCCGAAGGGGTCAAATGTGATATGATTATTGCGTTGGTTTCTATAAACATGTTTCTCATACGGAGAAATTTTTCATTCTACGCCGAAATTGGGCTGTGCTATAAAGTGATGTAGTGCAACCAAATGGATGATAGATTGTGTAAAATCCCGTAGGGATTCAATGTTTATAGAAAAATGGTGGATGATTTAGGTGCGACCCCGAAGGGGTCGTATAAATAATGGTTATGTTTTTGCTATAAACATACAACCCCTACGGGGTTTGCGGTATGGACGATTTTTAATTTTGAAATGATAAAATGTTTATGGTCATTTTGTGGTGGTGTTATCCGATAAAAAGGATGATGGATTGTTCGGAATCCCTTAGGGATTTAATGTCTATAGAAAAATGATGCATAATTTGGGTGCGACCCCGAAGGGGTCGTATGTGATATTCGTGTATCGTTGGTTTCTATAAACATGTTTCTCCTACGGAGAAATTTTCATGCTATGCCTAAATTGGATTATGCTGTAAACATTTTTCCTCTAAAGGGGTTTTTATTTCATCCCATACAACTCCAAATAATCATCGCTCTTGCCCAATGCCCGCAGATTGGCTTTTTGCGCTGCCGATAGTTTGGGATAGCGCCTGGCATACCAGTTCTCTACCTCCTGCACATCTTCGGCATTGAGCCCATACGCCTCATACACCAATTTATCTATCTCTACTTGCTCATGACTGGCATAATCGTAGCGGGGATTGGATTTTTGGTTTTGGATGATTGTGTTAGCAATTTTTTTTACCCTAGAGATTGAAGTTATCGGTAGAATATTTTCTGAATTCGGTTTTTCAGTTGCATCTACACCATGCACAATATAACATTTAAGAAAGTATTTGTAAACTTTTGAGTTTAATAACGATAGTGCTTCCAATAAATTATAATATTTTATAAAAATATTAGATCCTTTATGTCCGAAAACTGATGCAGAATTATTTCGGAATGTTGGAGCATAAACACCAGTTGGAGAAAATGTTATGCCCTTTATTCCATAGTATTGAGGGTTATCGTGCCGGTGACCAATAAGGTTCATCATCTCCCCAACACTTTTCTTATCCCAAGCTATAAAGTATTTTGTAGGAACATAATATGAAGGAAGCCATCCATCATCTGAATCTGACTCTCCCCCTTTGTCATGTGGTAGTAGATACTTACCATTAAATCTTGAGCTATCGAAACCAAAGTTCCACTCATCTCTTGTTAATGACTCCATTTCCTTTTGTGAAAGTACCATCTTATAGTCAACAGTTTTATATCCTCCTCTAGCTGATTGATCTGAATAAATATACATGGCGTTATCACCTGTTGTCATTCCATGCTTTACTTCTGCAATATCGCCCAACTTCACCACTTCAATTTCTTTTCCGTTCATCGGTATTTTTCGCACCTGCACTTGTTTACCACCCATTTCTTTCAATTCTTTTTTTAAGCCTTTGCCGCTATCGTTCATCAAAGCAAACAGTTTAGGGCTTGCCACAAAAAAGGGCAGGTTGCTGTTGGTTTTTATCAGCGATTGCGGATAATAGTAAATGGCGTATTCTTCATTGCTTATGTTTTTTCTTGCATGGGCAAAATCTACGCCTTTGGTCAGGTTAAGCACTTCCGTAAAGTGTTCGTATTGCTCGTGTATGCTGATGTTGGTCAGGTCTGCCATCAGGCAGATGTGTTTGTCGTTCCATTCTTTTCGGGTGTTGCGTTCAGCCACCATGATTACCGTATTCACCGTAGCACGGAAAGTGTCGGGATGCATACGGAGCATTTTGTGCACATAGTTTTGCATCAGATGACGGCGTAGTTTCAGGTGGCTTTTGATGGTCATAAAAGTATCGCTGACAATAAATGCCAATACGCCTCCGTGTTTTAACGGTGTTATTTTTGGTGTTCTGTCCGTAGACCTTTGCAAGAAACGGGCAATGAAAGCACCATAAGGGTCTTTGCTTTCAATGTCTAATGCATTGCGTACTTCATCCGTGATTTTAGTGCCGCCATAAGGTGGGTTGCCAATGACGCAATCAAAGCCACCAGCTTCTTTGAGTTCCGGGTAAAAGAAATCCATATTAAAAAACGGAGCAGCTAATGTGCCGTGCGTAAACCAATGGCGTATTAATTCTTTGTTCTGTCCGGGTATGTGTTTGCCTGTTACCTGAAAAGAAAAAGTAGGGAAAGCCAAATCCAACACCTCCACAATGTCATCGGCAACCGCTTGTCTTTCTTTTGGCGTAATATCAGGTTGGTAATAGCGGGTTCGGGCATCTACTAGTTTTGTGATGGCATCATTACTGAACAAATCCGGCTTGATATTCTTCAGGCTGTCCGCACAAATAATTTTGGTTTCAATGTTCGGCATGGGGGTAATGCCTTTGGCCGTTTTCTGGTCAATCAACAAGGAAATAAAAAACCGCAGTTTGGTGATTTGTACCGCAAGGGGTTGAATGTCTATTCCATAAATACTATCGCGGATAATACCCAGTTTTCTGCCATAATCATCTAAATGGGAAGTAAGCACTTTTTTGAAATCGGCACGCTGGGCCTGGTCCACACTTTTTAATTTCAGTTCTATCCATTTTTCGTTGTTGACATCCACCAATTTTAATAAGTCCACCATGCGATGCAGCATACCCATAGGAAAAGCTCCCGAACCACAGGCAGGGTCAAGCACTTTGTATTGGTCTAAAGCATGTACTACTGCTTTTTCAAAATCGGGGTCAGTATGGCTTAGTTTATTGTAATAAACCAAATCGTTTACCCGGGCTTTTACTTCACTTATAGCAGGGTATTTATCGCTGATAAATTTGGACAAATACAGGTTCAGGCTATCGTTCACCATTTCAAAAATTACTTTTCGCGGGGTGTAATAGCTGCCTGTCTGCTTACGAATACTTTTGATGGTACTTTCTTCCAAGTTAGGGTCCAACTCCGCCAATAGGTTTTCAAAAACAAGTCCCAACATTTCGGGGTCGAGGGCTATATCTTCTTCAAAAGGTGTGTTTTCATCCAGGGTAAATTTGTAGGCTTTCAGAATACCATTCAGCCCTTTGTGTTCCACTTTTTCGGTAGTGGTAGTGGCTCTTGCCCCTCTGCCTCTGGTAACTGCTGCATTTTCTTCAATACCATAGAACAGAAAGTTAGGAACTTTGATAACCGTATCCTCAATACTTTCTTTGGCATTGTCTCCCTCCAGCATGTCAAAAATGCCCCCGTTCAGATAAGGGATGTCGCTAAGCCATTCGCTTTTAAAATCGGCATGCCAATATTTTGTCCAGCCAAAATCTTTGGTTGTTTTTTTCTCCTTTTGATTGAGTGCATTGAAGAAGATGTTTTGCAAAATACCTCTGTAGTAAGAATTACTTTGTAGAAATTTTTTATCCTCCACATCATGAGTCAGTTTGAACCTGTTTCCCTGCCAGTCAGTTAGTTCAAGCAATTCACTCCTGATAAGACCTTTTTCTTTTACAAACCAGCAGAACAACGTTCTTGAAAGCAGGCGTACGAGAAAGTTTTTGATATTTTCCTTTTCATCAAGATAGTCAGGTTTGAAAGGAAGTTTGATATTGTGAGAGGCAAAATAAAACCAGTCTTGTAAGTCAGCATAAAACTGATTGTTCAATGCCTGCAAAGAGAATACCGATTGCCAATAGTTATAAAGTAACTGGAAAGAATAAATTTTGTTTGTATCAATCGTTAACCCAGACAGAATTTTTAAGTGAGCGGCATGCGGTTTCGTTATATTCACATCTTTAAGCATGGTTACCTTGCCTGTTTTTTCTCCTTCCCGCCATTCCTGTTTGTATTGAAGCCTTTCTGTATTGGCAAATGCGAGAAAACTACCATATTTAAAAATAACCACAACAGGTGTATAATGAAACTCACGGTTAAATGCCCTGGCAATTTCAGCCAACTGAGAACGGGTGGGTAAAAGCTCATACTGCCTCTGCTTCAGCGTCGCGCCAAAAATCAATAAGCCGTCATAATCGGCTTTTAGTTTTTTTACCTGTGATAAATTATTGAATGTTTCTGCTCCTTTAAAAATATCATCGTTGACCATGCCCAAAGCATAAACATCTTCAATAAGCTTATGCGCATCGTTGGTTGATTTAAATCGTTCACCTAAAACATCAGCAGGTGAAGCAGGCTCGTCTGCCAAATAATCTACAGGTACTTTTAGTTCTTCAAAAAAAGCTTTGAGTGCAGTAATAAAAGGTTCGGTGCTAAAAAGTTGGATGCTATTCATGCGAAATGTTTCTTAATTCGTTCTCAAGTTCTTCTACAGTGGGCATATTCTTTTGGATATTTTTCGGAAGCTCGTTAAAGGTAAATTCGCTTACACCCATTGGTTTACTCAGGTCCTGTAAAGCAAACTCAACATCAATTTTTTCTTTTGATTTGCAGAGTATGATTCCAATGCTTGGATGATCTGCATCTGATTTTAGCAAACGGTCAACAGCACTGAGGTAATAATTCATTTTTCCTGTAAACTCGGGTTCAAATTGTCCCATTTTTAAATCTAGTACCACATAACAATGCATTTTAAGGTGGTAAAAAAGAAGATCGAGCTTGCGTTCTTTATTGCCAATCTGTAAGGGATATTGTCGCCCAACAAAAGCAAAGCCTTTACCTAATTCCAACAGGAATTGAGTTATATTGTCAATGAGTTGTTTTTCCAACTGAAATTCCTGCACATCGGGTTCAAGCGTTAGAAAGTCAAATTTATAAGGGTCTTTGAGGGTTTCACGGGCTAAGTCGCTTTGAGGTTTAGGCAATGTCAGTTCAAAATTATGCTGGGCTTGTCCCTGTCTCGCAATTAAATTAGATTCTAACTGAATTTCTAAAACATTGCGGCTCCAGTTGTTCTGAATGGTTTGTTGGACATAGAATAATGCGGTTTTTACATCCGGGCATTTGCTCATAATAATGTTGTGATGCCACCAGGGAATCTTACAAAGGATGCTGTCTTTTGTCAATTGTCCGGTAACTTGCTGTACTGATTTTTTGTTTTCCTTTAATTGTCCGGCAGGCTGCCGGACTAATTCATCAGCCGCTGTTATTTGTCCAGCAGGTTGATGGACAAATCCGGCATCTTTATAAAACAGGTAAAACTTGCGCATGGCAAAAAGGTTCGTACGGGAGAAGCCGTTGGTATCCGGAAGTTCCCGTTTTAAATCCTTTGCCATCTGTTCTACAATTTTACTTCCCCAGGTAAATTCGTTCTGTTTCTCTACAATGCTTTTTCCGATATCCCAATAAAGCACAATCAATTGTTCGTTTACAGAAACGGCTGCTTTAAGCTGCGAAGAACGAATCTTTTGTTTTATATCCTCTATCCAGATTTTATAGTCCTTATCCATATCAGCTTACAATAAACCAGGTGATTAAATCGAAATTCTCTTTACTGAATTTTTGCGAAACAGAACCTTCATCTTTTAGTTTTTGAATAGTGGTTTTGCTTCCTGATTTTAGTTTATTGAGTATATCCAACGAAGCTTTTCCCATTTTTTGTTTTATAGTGCCATCTGCCTGCACTTCTTCTTCTATTGCCTGGCTTTTCAGCCAGGTGGACAAAGCAGTAGAAAGTTCTTGAATGGCGGTTTCATTGCCTTCGTCAATGTCATTAGGCACAAACCGGCTTTCTTCTTTGTGTTTTGCCAATACGTCTAACACTTCTTTTTGATTGATGAAAACAGATTTTCCCGAATGGTCAATGTAAATGAGTTCGTAACCTTTATATTCAAAATCTATTGATTTAGCAGGTTTGCACGGATAGCCCAATAAAGCAATTATCCCTTCTTGCGGGCAAATTTCTTTAATGGACTTAAAGCCTGTGTAAATACCATTAGGCAGTGATTTATAAAACTGTTCGTTCTTTCTTAGTTCTTCCAATAATTCCTGCCGGAAAGTTTCTAATGAGAAGTCGTCAAAGCCCAAAGATTTCTCCGTTTCAATTTCATCCCAGGAAGATTGCATTTGTTCTAACATTCTTGCTTTTTGTTTCTGTTCCAGGTTTTCATCTTCTGCCATTTCTCTAAAAGTTTCCGAAAAATCCAGATGTACTTCCGAACCCGCTAATTTCATGGCTGCCATACGCTGTTCAATTCTACCTTGTAAATTTAAATAGGAGTTGATGTTATTGGAAGGCCAGAAGTTGATGCCAAATATTTTTTTATTAGGTGAGCCCAGACGGTCAATACGACCCATCCGCTGAATCACACGAACAGGATTCCAGTGAATATCATAGTTGATGACCAAATCGCAGTCCTGCAGGTTTTGTCCTTCACTCAAAGCATCAGTCGCAATCAGAATGTCAATAGGGTTTTGTAGTTTTTCATAAGTCCGTTTGTCGTTCTCTGCAATCCAATGTTGCCACTCGTCAAACTGATGGTTCAAAGAAATGTCTTTGTTTGATGGCTCAAATGCCCATTCTTTTTCGCGAAATAGTTTTGTGTAAGGCGCAAAGCGCTCGAGAATGGGTTCATAGTTATTTGTTTCATTATTCTCATTCCATACGGCAGAAGTATCACCGCTGATAACGGCTAATTTGTCAAAACCTCTTTTATTAAATTGCTCAAACAAATAGAATGCTGTGTCCTTATAAACTGTAAAAATCAAAACTTTTACGTTGCCGCCATTCTCACCCGCTTGCCTTTTCTTTACAATCCGGTTGATGAGTGTTTCCAGTTTATCGTCTTCGCTGCTATGGTTTCTCGGCTTCTTTATTTCTTTGGCAATCTTGCGTTCAAACTCATTTAAATTTGACTGTAACAATTGCAATGCTTCAATGTCCGCTTTTAAATCATTCTTGTAATGTTCAATATTTCCCGAACGATCAATGTCAACTAATCGTGTTTTACGTTTTTTCCCTAAAGTGAAATCTTCTATTTGAGCTAAAATTTCATCATCTTCAAAAAGCGAAGGCTGGTCTTCGTTCCAACCAGTTTCTATTTTTGTTTCCTGATATTGTTTGATTCTGTCGAGTGCGTTTTGGTGATGAGCTAAAATTTTCTCTACTGTTGATTGAAAGGAAAACCAGGAAGATTCCAACCGTTTCACCAGCAGGATATACATCATCTTCACGAGGAAATGGTCACGCTGTTTTTCATCGTGCAAAACCCCGGCATCTTCAAATTCATTTATGTAAAGAGATGGTTGGTATCCGGAAAGCATGGGCGGAAAATGGTCGAAAAGTTCCTCAAAACTTTCAAAGTTTCCAATCTGTTTGGGAGTAACAAATATATTTTCCGGCTTTGCCTTCTTCGGGAATTCCAAACCGTTCTGATATCCTTCAATCATTTTGCGTGTTCGTGCAACAGTTAATGAATCGGTTAACTTGAAAAAGTTGGGGGGTAATTTTTTAATGAACTCACCAATTTTGGGTTCAGGTTCCTGCGTCCATTCATTGAATGCTTTTTGTGCTGCCCGGAAAGTGCCATCAATATTTTTGATGTCTAATGATTCTTCAAAACCTTTTGCATTGCCGCCTACAATCAATTTGAACTGATTGCGAATGTCCATCAAGGAATTATTGATGGGGGTAGCCGAAAGCATCAGCACTTTAACATCCTCATTTTGTGAAAGTATTTGGTCAACTAAAAATTTATAGCGTTTTGATTTATCATTACGTAAGTTGTGACTTTCATCAATTACAAACAGTTTGGGTCTTTCATTGATAAAAAATGTGTCTGCTCTTTCATTTTGATATGCTGGTTTGTTCATTAATTCCTCACTTAAATCAGTCTGAAAGCGCAGAAAATAATCAAATTGATCTTTCTCAAATTTTGAATTTTGATTCTTCTTATAACTTCTCCAGTTGTACTGGAGTTTTTTCGGGCAAACTAAAATCACTTCACGTCCCTGTAACTGATAGAACTTCATTACAGCCAAAGCTGTCCAGGTTTTACCCAACCCCACGGCATCGGCTAAAATGGCTCCATTATACTTCTGAAGCATTTTTATCAGGCTCAAAACACCTTTCTGTTGAAATTCATATAAAGCATTAAAAATAACCGTGTTTTCAAGCCGTCCGATCTGCCGGTTAAATTCCGGATTATCTTTTTCAAGTAAGAGTTCATCACCAAACAATTCAAAAAGTACTTTGAAGTATAGTTGCTTTGGCGAATACTCTGTAAATATCTTTTTAATTTCATCAATCAAATACTGTTTGAAAGGAATGCGCCTCACTTCACCATTGTTGTCAACAATGGTTTTGTATTCATGAGCCTGTGGCCTTGACCATAAGCTTTCAAACCATTTTATTAACTCGTTGTATTGCGGATCTGAACCGAAGCTACCTATGTTTAATTCCACATTGTTGGTTGTCTTCAAGCCGATCCCTGCTTCTGTGAGGTTTGAACTACCTGAAATGTAATAATCCTTTTGCGGATCAGAATTCTTGTGTTTGTATAAATACATTTTAGCATGGCAAAAATTGGGTTCAAGTGTTTTTGCTACCACTTTATCCAATTCTAAAAAGGCAACTGCTTCCTGCGCAACCTTGCTAAGTTTCAATGAAGCATCAATATTGATATTTTCATTTAAGAGATCAAGTGTTCTGCCTTTGTCATAGTCAAAGTTTACAATGTCGCCAAGTATGAATTTATATTCTTCAATTTTGTCTTTTGTTTCCTTTGACAAAAAGGCCAAGGCCCCTACAGTAAAGTAACCTGTCACGATAGATAACTTTCCTGTTTGGGTATAATTTGTAATCCATTCGTGGACTTTATGGTTATCGTATTCGTTGTCTAAAATCATTTGGCTAATATATTCATTCTTATTGGATTTTCATTTACACCGACAAAAAGGTTCATATAGTTTTTCTCTATTGCCATTAAACCTAGTTGACTCGATGTTCTATGTAATATTATTTTGTACAGTATTTGGTCCGTGAAAATAAAAATATTCAATCTTTGGGGATAATAGCCGATGCTTCCACTTCTAAGAAAACATCATCCCGAAAAAGCCTGGAAACCTGAACGAGTGTGCTGGTTGGTGGCTTGCTCTTATTAATGAATTTATCTCTTACCTCTCTAAGAGCAGGAAGTTGCGTCATATCAGTTACAAAAAATCCAAGTTTTATCAGGTGACTCATATTGCCACCCGCTTGCTCAACAATTTTTTTTATATTTCGGAATACCTGTTCTGCCTGCATATAAAAGTCTCCTTTTCCAACCAATGAACCTAAGCTGTCAAAAGGAACCTGGCCAGACATGGTTACCATTTTAAATTTCCCAAAATCAATAATTACTGCTTGCGTATATCCTTTTGGCGTAACTACTGAAGGCGGGTTTTCAAATCTTACCAGATCACTGTCAACCTGGGCGTAGCTGACATTCGAAAAAATAGTTAGCACAAGTGCAAAGTAAAAATTGTATTTCCAATTCATCTTGGTATGTTTAAATGTGTATCTGTGTTTATGCAAAGGATTAATTATTAATGCTGGCAGGAACAAACATGTATCCCGTTAAATTAGTAACCCTATTTATTTTAGAAACCTAAAAATAAATACAACCGTTGAATTTCTTATGCAACATATTCGGTTTTTCATAAGAAACACAGGATTTGCTTTTTTGCTGATACTTTATTTTCAACCCATAAAAAAAACCAATGCTTCCTGCATTGGTTTTTAAATTCATGGCTAATCCTCTAAGTAACCAAATTTACCTTTGTTATAATCGTCAAATGCCTGTAATAATTCCTGCTTGGTATTCATTACAAAAGGGCCGTGGGCAGCAATGGGTTCATGGATCGGTTCACCACTCAGGATTAAAACGATTGCATCGTTTTTAGCTTCAATTGTAAACTCTTCGCCATCATTCGCCATAAGAACAAAATTATCTGTTGGTGCCTCTTCCGTGTTATTTACAATCACTTCTCCTTCAATAACCAATAATGCTGTATTGTAATGAGGCGGAAAATTAAAAGTGGCTTTGGCTCCTTCTTTCAATTTTGCATTAAACATATGCAAGGGAGTAAACGTGGAAGCAGTTCCTTTTATTCCTTTATATTCACCTGCTATAATTTCAATTTCACCCATACCCTTTTCTAATGTAAAGCGTTTTATTTTTGCATTTTCAATTGATTGATATTTGGGTGCGCTCATTTTGTCTTTCGCAGGAAGATTGATCCATAACTGGACCATTTGAAAATCGCCTCCTTTTTTACTCCATTCCTTTTCATGAAATTCTTTATGCAATACACCACTGGCTGCGGTCATCCATTGTACATCACCTTCACTGATTATCCCGCCTCCCCCACTACTGTCGTGATGTTCAACTTTGCCCTTGTAGGCAATTGTCACGGTTTCAAAGCCGCGATGTGGATGCACACCAACACCTTTTGGAATGTCACTCGGTTCAAAATAATAAGGTGAATTGTAATCCATCATAATGATGGGATTCATTCGTTGCATATCCAGGCGATATGTACTGGGTATAAAGTTGTGCACCCTAAAGCCATCCCCTACAAAATGTGGCTCCCTCGGGCCGACCACTAATTCTACTGTTTTTGTTGCCATATACATTTAATTTTAAAGCACAAAATTACTTCCTGTTTACAGCCTGCACATTGATCTATGTTAAGAACTATTGCTGGCTGTTTTTAATAGCTAATTCTTTTCGCACTCTGCTCAAACTTTCAGGTGTAATTCCCAGGTAAGATGCAATTTGAATTTGCGAAACGCGGAGCAGTAAATCCGGGTAAATTTTGATGAAATATAAATATCTCTCTTCTGCTGTGGCACTCTGCAACTGTGTAACCCGCCTTTGCAAATGCCGGATATGATTATGCAGTAGCTTATTATTAAAGGCTAAAAAACTGGCATCCTTTTGAGCAAGATCGAGTAAAAATTGTTCTTCTAATAGGAGAACGGTTGTATTTTCTAAAGCTTGTATGAAATAATGGGAAGGCTGGTTAAAATAAACACTTTCCCTATCTGTCATAAACCAGTTTTCCGGGGCAAACTGAATGATATGTTCTTTGCCTTTATCATCGATTGAATATTGGCGCAAAAGGCCAGTTTCTACAAAAAAAGTGTACTTGCATTTTTCGTTTTGCCTTAATAAGAATTCGTTCTTATTATAATGCTTCGTTAAACACTGCGAAAGGATCTGGTCAATGATTGATTTGTCAGAATCAATATTGGAAGTTAAATAGGCAGTAAATCTAAAATTGTTCATTATTTACCTGTTTCGTACAAATATGAATCCCGTCCTTTCACCCCGGCTTTAAAATAAAATAAGTCAATCACGTTAGAAGCCTGCATTTTCATTGCCTATCCCGGTGCAAGTACATTACGGCATCCAACGCTACAGCTTTTAATTGAAAATTATTTTTAAGAAATATATTTACGATAAAGCCCTGTCCAGGTGCACATATCCGCCATCTACATGAATAAGCTGCCCGGTAGTATGCGCCGATTGTTCACTTAATAAAAATGCCACCATTGCGGCTATTTCATTAGCTGTCGTAAAGCGTTTTCCCAATGGAATATTAGCCGTAATGCTACGAAGTTTTTCCCCCGGATTATCAAAAGTTTTTATCCAGCTTTCATACAAGGGCGTATAACATTCTGCTACAATAACGGCATTTACCCGAATACCATAGGGCAATAATTCCACGGCCCATTCCCGGGTAAGTGCATTACGGCCCCCATTGGAAGCAGCGTACGCAGATGTGCCGCCCTGGCCCGTTTCAGCCGTTTTACTCCCGATATTTACAATAGCCCCCTTTGTTTGAATTAATGAAGGGAGTGCATAGTGAGCAAGCAGATAATAATGCACTAAATTATTATGCAGGCTCTTCATAAATTTTTCATAACTGCCATGTTGCAAGCCAACACCATCATTCACACCGGCATTGTTGACCAGCCCTTCTATTTTTCCATATTGCTTCAACACTTCATGTATGGCCTTTTCACATGCCGCCGGATCACCCAGCTCGGCTGTAATATAACCGGCTGTACCACCGGACGCTTTTATCGCATCTACTTTTTTTTGATTATCCGATTCATTTCGCCCGATAATAACCGGGATTGCCCCTTCTGCTGCAAGCGTATCACTGATAGCGCCTCCAATCCCCTTTGCCCCGCCCGATACCAGGATGATTTTACCTCGTAATTGTAAATCCATTTTTTAAATTTTATAAAAATGAATGGCATTACCGCCAAATATTTTTTGTCTATCCGCAAGGGAAAAATTCGCCAAATAATTTTCTACGATATTTTTCCAATCGGTATATGCCCCGCTTAACAGCATCACCGGCCAATCACTTCCAAATAATAAACGATCGGTACCAAAGCATTCAAACAAAACATCCAAATACGGATAGAAATCAGTCGGCGACCATTGTTGCCAGTTTGTTTCCGTCAGCAGGCCGGATATTTTGCAATAGACAGTTGGTATTTGTGCGAGTTCCCGCATGCAATTCGTCCATTCTTTTATTTCCCTGTTTTTTATATCAGGTTTTGCACCATGATCTATCACTACTCTTTGATCGGAAATTTTTTGGATAAATTGGTTGGCATCTCTAAGCTGATGCGGGTAAATCAGGATATCATACGTATAATTATAGTGCTTTAATTTTTTTATTCCTCTTAAAAATTCTTCGCTTTCCAAAAAGCCTTTCGGTTCTGCCTGCACAATATGCCGCCATCCCTTGATTACCGGGAATTGTGCATAATGCTGAAGCCGTTCTTCCACTCTTTCATCGCGTAGATCGATCCAGCCTATAACTGCTTTTATAAACGGGTTTGCTTTTGCAAGTTTTAGCAGGAACCGAGTTTCCATTTCGCTCTGATCAGCCTGAACGGCCACTACTCCGTCTATACCATGCTGAACTAATACCGGTTCAATATTTTCAGGAAGGAAGTTTTGCCGCAGGCATTTCATCTCATCGGTGATCCAGGCATCTCGCGTGGGATCATATACCCAAAAATGTATATGGCTGTCAATAATCATGGTAATTTATTCTGACCAGGCCCGGGCAATTTGTTTTTGTGTTCCTAAGCCCTCCATACCCAATTCAATCACATCTCCCGGCCTGATATATACCGGCTCTGGTTTTATGCCCAGGCCTACACCATGCGGCGTTCCGGTACTGATAACATCACCGGGCAACAACGTCATAAACTGGCTGATATAATGCACCAGGAAAGGAATTTTGAAAATAAGATTCGATGTATTGCTTTGCTGAAAAGTTTTTTTATTTACCGTCAACCACATTTGTAAATTGTTGACATCTTCGATTTCATCCTGCGTTGCTAAAAAGGGGCCCAGCGGCGCAAAGCTGTCACATCCTTTTCCTTTTGCCCATTGACCACCACGCTCCAATTGAAATGCTCTTTCGCTATAGTCATTATGCAGGCAGTAGCCGGCTACATAGTTCATTGCATTGGCTTCTTCTACATAACCCGCCTTTTTTCCTATAACAAATGCCAACTCCACTTCCCAGTCTGTTTTACTGCTGTTTTTTGGAATGATCACATCATCATAAGGGCCGCAAAGTGCTGTTGTTGATTTAAAAAAAATAATCGGCTCTTCAGGAATCGAAGCGCCCGTTTCTTTGGCATGGTCAATATAATTTAAGCCAATACAAATGATTTTAGATGGCCTTACTATCGGTGATCCTAATCGAATATCTTTTGAAATAACCGGTAGGGCTTCTTTTTTGCCATGACATATCGTTTGCAAAAAAGATAATCCGTCTTCTGCAAAAAATGTTTCATCATAGTCTTTTACAAATCCGGAAACATCATACCGGGTATCATGGATAAGTACACCAGGCTTCTCTTTACCGGCTTCACCATATCGAATCAGTTTCATTTGCGGTTGCTTTATTTTGTCTTACTTTTTCAAATGAATAAGCAGGACGGGTTCTACTTTAAAATTTGTTTGCATGCTTTATAAGATGCCGATACATCTTCATAGTTTTTCGGCATTAGTTATTCAATTTTACAAAACCTCCATCTAATAAATAATCATTCCCGGTAATAAAGGATGCTTCATCGCTACAGAGATATAATGCCAATGCCGCCACTTCAACTGGTGTGCCCATCCTGCCGATAGGCTGACTGGCCGATAATTTATCAAACATTTCCTTTTCTTTTCCCGGATAGTTTTTTTGAATGAAGCCATCTACAAATGGTGTATGTATTCTTGCCGGTGAAATACTGTTGCACCGGATGCCCTCTTTCATATAATCTTTCGCAACCGATAAAGTCATTGCCATGACTGCGCCCTTCGAGGCCGAATAGGCAAAGCGGTCGTCCAGGCCCACCTGTGCTGCAATAGAGGCTATGTTTATGATACAACCGCCGCCGTTCTTCTGAAGTTGCGGGATGGCAGCATGTAAACAATTATAAACACCTTTGATATTTACACTTACGATGCGGTCAAAATCTGTTTCCGAAGTTGTATGCACTTTACCTACATGGGCAATCCCGGCATTATTGATTAAAATATCAATGGGGCCAATTGTTTCAAACATGGCCATCACAGCCAAATGGTTAACCACATTACAGTGATATGATTTTGCCTTTCCATTTTTGTTATTGATCTCAGCGACCACAGCATTCGCATCTGTTTCTGAAATATCCACGACAATCACTTCGGCACCCTGGCCGGCCAGTAAAGTGGCAATGGCTTTCCCAATACCACTGCCGGCACCTGTGATTACAGCCTTTTTATTTTTTACTGAAAACATAAATTGTATTATTTAACATTCAAATATTTTTTCCATCAATACCCATTTTTCCCCGGGTTTTGCAAAAGGCAATGCCTGCTGGTATTTCCACATCAGTGATTCCCACTCCTGCACTTTTTCATTTTGGGCATCTGCCAGTGATTTTTTTTCAAAACTAAATTCTTCATTCACTTCCATAATCATAAATAACCGGTTACCGGTCCGGTAGATTTCCATATGCTTAATACCACTTGCCTGGATGCTTGCCAACACTTCCGGCCATACCTGCCGGTGCCAACGTTCATAGGCTGCAATGCTCGCAGCATCATCCACTAAATCCAATGCCAAACAATATTTACGTGGCATGAGTTGATTTTTTTTCTATAACTAAAATATATCGGGCAAACCAAAGGACTACTGAAAAACAAATCAGCGGCACCATGTAACCGAATTGAATATTTCCACTCACATCACTGATGTAGCCAAATAGCAACGGCAACAACGCCCCACCAACAATAGACATAATGAGTAAACTACTCCCCATTTTCGTAGATGCGCCCAGGTTTTTAATGCCAAGTGAAAATATGGTGGGAAACATGACAGACATAAAAAAAGCGATACCGATGACAGCAAAGATGGTTATCATACCCGTTGCAAAAATGGCCACCAGGCAAAGCAATATATTGATAAAAGAATAAATGGAAAGCAACAATGCCGGTTTTATAAACCGCATGATAAACGTACCTGCAAAGCGGCCAATCATAAATGCCATTCCACAGCCCCAGCCGAGATAATCACCGGCCTGTATTTTATCAATATCGGCTGAATGGATAGCATACAAAATAAAAAAACTGAAAACACATACCTGGGCGCCTACATAAAAAAACTGGGCAATGACCGCATTCCGCAGTTGCGGAATTTTAAGTGTACCGGCTAGGCTTAACTTATTTGCACTTTTAAGATCCTCTATTTCCGGTAATTTTAAAAACCAAAAAATGAGTGCCATCAGTAAGATGATACAGCCCAGGATGAAATAAGGCAATTTTACCGTAGCGGCATCCGCAGCCATTGCAGCCTGCCGCGCTGCTTCCGTCATAGCCTGTAACTTTTCATCGGAAAGCCCTTCTGTCAAAATAACCCTTACCCCGATGATGGGCGCCAGTGTTGCTGCCAGGCCATTGAACGATTGGGAAAAGTTGAGCCGTTGAGTGGATGTTTCCGGAGGGCCCAGTAATGATGCATAGGGATTAGCGGCTGCTTCCAGCACAGTTAAGCCACAGGCAATAATAAAGAGCGCTCCCAAAAAGAAAAAATATTGCTGCGTATTCGCAGCAGGAATAAACAGGAAGGAACCAAAAGCAAAAGTTAGTAAACCGATAATAATACTTTTTTTATAACCAAATTTTCGCATTAAAAAACCTGCCGGAATCGCCATAACAAAATAAGCAATGAAAACAGATGAATCCACCAGGGAAGATTGCAGTACCGATAAACTGAATGATTTTTTCAGGTGTGGAATCAATACCGGGTCAAGATTATGGACAAAGCCCCACATGAAAAACAATAATGTTATCATGAGGAAAGCAAAATGATAATTTTCTTTTTTGGGTGTTGTTGTAGGATCAATCCTGGCTGAAGTCATGCTGTTTTTTTGGATTTAATTATAAAGACACACCTCTTTTCCAGGGAATAAAATCATCCTGGCCCAATTGCACGGCTTTCGGAATTGTTTCACCACTGGCTACCTTGATACAGTATGCCAATATCTCTTCTCCCATTTGTTCAATTGATTTTTTTCCTTCTATAATCGGGCCACAATCAAAGTCAATAATATCCTGCATCCGATAGGCTAATGCTGTATTGGTTGAAAGTTTGATGGTAGGGCAAACCGGGTTGCCGGTAGGTGTGCCGAGGCCAGTCGTAAACAAAATGAGTGTAGCACCACTTGCTGCTTTACCGGTCGTGGCTTCTACATCATTACCGGGGGTGCATACCAGGTTCAAACCTCCTTGAGTAGCGGGTTCCGTATAATCCAGCACATCCACTATCGGGCTGGTGCCTCCTTTTTTGGCAGCACCGGCACTTTTAATGGCATCCGTAATAAGGCCATCTTTAATATTTCCCGGTGACGGATTCATATGAAAACCTGAGCCGGATCGTTTTGCCAGGTTATTGTACTCTTCCATCAGGTGAATGAATTTCTCTGCCACCTCTTTCGTTTTACAACGGTCAATCATGTTCTGCTCTACTCCGCAGAGTTCCGGAAATTCTGCCAGCAAAACTGTACTCCCCAAAGCGACTAACAAATCCGCTGCATAACCCACTGCGGGGTTAGCAGAGATTCCGCTAAAGCCATCACTGCCGCCGCATTTCACGCCCAAAACAAGTTTACTAATAGGTACCGGCGTACGATGTTGTTTATCCGATTCTGCTAAGCCCATCATTGTTTTCCGGATAGCTTCCTTTATCAGCGCTTCCTCACTTTGGCTTTGTTGTTGTTCAAAAACAAACAACGGCTTATCAAAAGACGGATTACGCAGTTTTAAATCATCTAAAAAATTTGATACCTGCAAATGCTGGCAGCCTAAACTTAGAACAGTAATACCACAAACATTTGGATGGTCAGCATACGCGGCTAACAGTTTACTTAAGGTGGCTGCATCCTGCCGGGTGCCGCCACAACCTCCCTGATGATTTAAAAATTTGATCCCGTCTATGTTTTTAAAAACCCGTTGAGTACTTGTATTTGAATTGAAATGATGTTCATCAAAAGTTGAAATATCTTCACCCCGGACAAAAGCTTCTGTAATTTGCCGGGCATATTGCTTGTACTTATCGGTAACAGCATAACCCAATGCCTGGTGGAGTGCTTCTTTAATAACATCCAGGTTTCTATTTTCACAAAAAACAGTAGGAACAAAAAGCCAGTAATTAGCTGTACCGGCACGGCCATCGCTCCTGGGGTATCCCAGGAATGTTTGGTTCCTGAACTTCGAAACATCCGGTGGCTGCCATTGATATTTTTTATTGCGCCAGGTATAAGGTTCCGCCGCATGTACGGTATTGGAGGTGGTCATTGCCCTACCCTGTTGCATATCTTTTGTAAGCGTGCCCACGAGCACACCATACATATATACTTTATCGCCTGCTTTTTGGTCATGCAGAAAGAATTTATGTTTCGATTTAATTGCTTCGGGTAAAACAAATACATTTTCCGCAAAAGAAATTTGTTCACCAGCGGCTAAATCTTTCAATGCCACGAGCACATTATCCGATGGGTGAATTTGTATATAATTTTTTTCAATCGACATAATTCAGACTACTTTTTTTGTTTCAATTTTTGGATTGTTTTAATGCAATCACTCTACCGGGTTCAATGAAGATTTTTTTATTCTTGTCAAGTATTCCCGGTTGCTTCTCCAAAGCTAAAGATAGAACAAATGCAATTTCACGGATTCCCACTTTCTTACCACCATTTCTGATACCGTTTTGTCAATTAGGTCATCCTCGTTCATATATTTTTCAATACAATGATTCCTTTTGGTGATTGAATTAATTTATCATTCCGCTCATAAAAGTAGGGATTTACGCCTTATACAAGCGCATGTAAACTAAATTTTTCGTAACCAGCCAGGATCAAAAAGTGAAATGGGTTGAAGCTTTCAACAATAAGTGTGCAGGTTGCATTTTTGGTAAAAGCCGGATGTAAAAATCTTTCTGGCTTTGAAGTGATTAAAAAAATAGTTTAGCCATTAGCATCCTGTGCTATAAAAAATACAAAATCTAATGCATCCGCACCGTTCAATTTTTATATGCATGCTATTTCTTTCTTAAGCTAAAAATGCCATCGCCTCCGGGAAGTTAGTTCGATCTTATTCCCTTTTTATGTTTGTGGATGTATTTTACTTTAAAGGCTCTGGGGCGCCGGCAAATTTTTTATACTTGCCAAGCAGTTGACCAATAAGATAGGTTGCCGGCATAATAACCTTTTTCACAAAAGGAGGAAGTCCAGGCATACCGTATTCATGCTTATACCTGGTCATTAAATAGGCGGCATCAAACATCTCCGGCCGCCCGCTACCCGACTTTTTTTGCGCAGCATATAAGGTGGTTAAAAAGAAAATAAGGCTGTTGACAGGTTTCACCCAACTGTTCACAATAAGTTCCTCATCACCGGCATTCCAAAACCGATGTGGCGTATTTCTAAGAAAAGTGGCTGTCTGCCCCACAGAATAATAGACCGGTTCCTGTCCTAAAATCTGGCAGCCCATTTTTCCCTGAACGACCGTTATTGATTCATCTTGCTTAAAATGAACATGCATGATGGGGCCCGCTTTAGGCTGGCAGCTCCCTTCAATTATTACTTTATCTCCATCCGGTTCTTTAATAATCTCTTTAAAAATCATTTTTTCACCCCGTCCGCTTTCAATGGTGTGTGGTAAGGTAAAGTCCATTTTGTTTTTATTTGAAGTGAAGCAATTTTTAGTTTCTTTTTTGTTTAGTGTTGCAATGTTATAAACGTATGGCACATACCGGTTGAGTATATGTGCAGAAAAAGAAATGAGTGATTTGTGGTCATCCTGTTTCAAAAAAAGTTACGGGCAGATACCACTCAAAACTATTTTTTGTCCGGCTTAGTTAAACCAACTAACAAAACAAAAGCCGCGATGAAAATAAAACTCAGCCTGATTTTACTTAAGGTAATCCAAAGACCTGCCCTGTCCTGGAGGCCTGTATCAACAGTCGAGGCATAGGGTGTTCCGATAATACTCTTTAATTCCGGAACATAATAAATAAAAGTAGCTATCAACGCAATGATGTATATTGCTAATGCTATTACTACGTTTTTTCTCCTGGCTGTCTTCCAGTTCAGCCCCAATGTAACCAGCAGTAAAACAAGGGTAACCGGGTGGACAAGCCTCCAGAAAGGTTCGGCTTGCAGGGCATAATCACCCTGGAACATCATAAGGGATTTGGGTGGTGCGGAAAAGGCAACCGGCCATACTGCAAAATGCTCATTAATACCTGCACCCAGGATCAGGCAAAAAGAAATGCAGGCTAAGACATAAAAAAATATTTTACTATTCATCGTGATTACATTTTAGTACAAAAGTTTCAATAAGTCAAATAGCAAAATTGTATTTAACGGACATATTCAAAATAATGCCCGGGTATATTGCTTTTCCGGCTTTTATATTCGGTGGGAGTAAGTGTGGTAAAGGATTTGAAAACTTTGATGAAATGCGATTGGTCTGCAAAAGCACAGGCGTAGGCAATTTGAGTAAGTGATAAGCCGGTATAGTGGATAAGATTTACGGCTTTCAGATATTTTAAATAAAGCAGGGTTTGTTCAGTATTCATGCCAGTCAGCTCATGAAACATCCGGGAAAGGTGCCGGGGTGAGTAACAAAGCCATTCGGATAAATTGGGAACAGATAGGGTGATATCTTTTTTAAATGTGAACATCTCATTCAAAGCTTGTTCCCTGGGAGTCAGGCAAGACAAGCGTTTTAGCAACCAGGTTGAAAAGTGGGTCACTTTACCGCTGAACGTTTTTTTCTCTGCAAGTTGATGCCACAAGGTATCGAATGACGCATCCACAGCTGTTAAGTCAATGCACTGCCGGGCAAACATGCCTGCCGGTACATCCAGGAAATGTTTCGTGGCGGCCGTATGTAAAACCACACCGAAAAGAAACTGGTTTTCGGGCAAGGCTAATTCAATCGTATTATTATGATAGCCCTGAATAAAGCATTTGGGCATCGTAAATATTTCATTGTATAGTTTTCCCCTGAAGGTTTCCTGGGGTAAGAAGTTGAAAATGATTTCAATAATGCCTTTTGGCACAATGTTTTCCTGTTTGTACTGGTTATTAATTCTGTTTACCTGCCAAAAATATTGCACAGCATCCCGCAACGGCCTTTCTCCTGGTATGTAAAAATGTGTTCCCATATTCTTACGTATCGTACTGTAGTTGTTGGTATCAGACAAGGTTATTGCAAGTGGGGAACTATCCCGTACCCGTTCCCGGATTTATTATAAAATTAATACTTAAAAAATAAATTTATTTATTTCATTTAATCAATTCCGGAATTCTGAGCTGAAGAAAAAGAAGAAACATTTATCTATCAAATTACGGTTTCATTACATTATAAAATTTAGTTGCTTTTTTTCACAGTTCAGGTTAAAGTAGTTGTAATTACAGGCTTTGCTTTTTTTAATAAAATCATGAATGCCACTAAATAACCAAAATATAAGCATTGAGCTAACCATGAAGCAATATCCATCTTCTGGCACAAGCTTCTTGCTCTTAAAACCGTTTTAATACTTTCGTGAGTTAGCGGTTCTGGCACAACTGAATCTTCCTCTTTCAAAAGAAATTTAAAAAACGATTTTAGATATTAACTCCTCGAAAGTAAGATACAAAGGAACTTTTTATTATGGATAGCCCTTACAGTAAATAATTAATGTAGCTTCTTAGTCAAATATAAACCATCCTTCCGTGCCACTTAATTTTAATTTAGCCATTGGGCTAAAAACAATCTCTTTTTCTGCAATAGAACGATTTAACCTGAACTTTACTTTAGTATATTTTGATTTTACTTTTTCTTCACTGGTAGTGATATAAATAGAAGGATTTGCTGAATGGGTAAAACTGTTTTTATTTTCTTTATAGCCTACTGCTAATAAAGCAGATTTTATCTCCTTAAATTCCTGTTGGTTAATGGTCATATGCAATTCAGTGATAGAATTAAAGAGCCTGGATTTTAATGGCTCTCCACCCCAATCCCCCATAAATTGTTTCATAGCCAACCCGGCATTTACAATGGAGTCAGAGATGCCCCAATTTTTATATGCATCTGCCGAATAGGAAGTTAGATTTGCAAAGATTCTTGCTTCCTTCTGTTTGGCAGTGTCACTTTTATACCATGTCATTATTTCGTCTAATGTAAAATCACTTCCTTTGAAACTATGGACAAACAATGAGTCCTTATAAAATTGTTTCCATGAATTTAACAGAGGCTCAATCTGACCTGGCTTTTGGGTCTGAAACACCAATACGCCAGCACCTTGTTGATTATTCCAAAAATCTTTAGCAAGACTGAGATGCAAAAAATTCAGCTGTCCTAATAGATACAAGTCATAACTGGGCTTACCACCATAATAGGTTGTGTCAACGTTTAATACGCCAAATTCATTTTGAATAAAGGAATCATTTTTGATGGCATACCATGTTACCGAATCCAGAATTACATCAATATGCCCGAGGTCTGAAACTGGTGTATCTTTTGATTTTGATGCATGCTCTGTACATCCAAAAATAAAGATTGCAACAAGAGATGCGATTAAAATAGTGTGCTTCATAATATAGTTTTTAAATGTTTGAAAGTTTTCAATAGTGTTGTCTACAACGAACAAGGCTCTCAGCAATTTAGAAATTATCTCAATGGTCATCGGGGGGTTTGCTCTGACGGAGCATGACACTCATCAAAGTTATCAAAACCTAACCGCTACCTGGTTTTTGCACCATTATATTAACAGCTGTTATTCTTTTAAACCAAAAAAAGACTTTGCATTGTTATAGAATATGTCTTCTTTTTGTTGTTTAGTAAGAAAATCGGCAGACTCAATGTTATCAATTGAAATTTTAAAAGCATCGTACCACACCATTTGATCTGATCCATACATAATTCTTTTAGAAAAACCGGCTTTTACCAATTGCTCAAGGTAGCTGTGAAATTCTGCAACGGGCAAGGCCCAATCAATTACTGCAATATCTACATTTACTTGCGGATAGACGTAAAGTATAGCTTTTGTTTCTTCAATATATGGCCATCCAGCATGCATAAGCTGAACTTTCAAATTTGGGTATTTAACAAGAACCTCCTCAATAGTTTGCGGATTCCCAAGATGGGTTCTGAAATTTGCGCAACACTCCTGGTAAGGTTCACCTGTATCACCCAGTCCGGTATGAAGGGCAACGGGAATGTTATAACGGGAACAAATATTAAGGTATGGGGCCATTGAGGAATCAGCAAGCGTTAAACCCGCATATTGCAAACCTAATTCTCCCAAAACTTTTATTGTTCCATCTTTTATTAAATGAATAAATTCAGTAGTATCAGGAAAAGTATAACGTGGAGAATAATAAAATCCTCCAATAAATCTTCTCTGATTCACTGCCTGGTATGATTTTACCATTTGAATAGGGCCACTGGCTATTTCAAATTCAATATTATATCTGTCCAGTTGTGTGATCATATTCCTGATTACTTCAGCATTATTTTTTGAAAGAGGAACAACACCTGTAATTTCATTTGGCGGCGGGGGATATCCATATTCATCAAATGAAAATGCATGAAAATGTGTGTCAATTATCTTGCTGGTTGAAGACTTCTGACTAGTGCATGATGCAAGGAATAATATAACAAGTATGAAGTATCTCACATAATTTCAGTTAAAGGGCAGAGTTTAATACAGGTTGGGGATTTGAATTCCCCCTACTCTAACAAAGTTTACTATACTAATGAGATATATCAGCATCATGCCTCATCAGTGTCGACAGATCCTAACTGCAGCCCAGTTTTGATTTTAAAGTTAAAATTAAGAACAAAAGTTGAGATATAGTTGGGCGATGGCCAAATAAAGTCAAGATTGAAGCGGGATTTGTCCTCTATCTGCAGGAAATAATGACAAGTCCATCTTCTTGCAAGTGTTGTTGTAAGCTACCCCGTACTCTTAAAAAGTAGGCAAAGTTTTAACCTTTAAACCGGGAATTTTATAACGAAACAGCAGTAACCTATGGCTTCGTTTTATGACACATTCCATGTACATTCTTCGTTCATTTCACGTCATACAACTCAATGAAAAATGTTGAGCTTCTGTCACAAACGTATTGTAAGTGTCAATACTACTCATTATCTCGTATTCAGGTCGTTTAATTCATGCTTTAGTTCCTTAAAATGCATCTTGGTCTTCTTTGCATTGTTCTATGTTTTTTAATTGCGAATTAAATAAAACTTTCTTTACCAATTAGTGAAGACCCTTAGTCATCAACATTAATTTTCCAACGTTTCATCATTGCCAGTGATTGTTCTGTAAGCACTTTATTGAAATTCCCCGGTACATCAAAAAAATTATCGGCTTTATCTCCGGCAAAAATGCCCGCTTTATTTTTTACGACAACCTCATACGATTGATTGGTTTTTCCGAAAACGGGACAGGTTGAACAGTTGGTCTTACAAAATAACAGCTAACGACAGGCAAATTGGCAAGGGATTGGCATTTTAGCACTGAAGTTGAAAAGAATTACAATATTTTAACATTGCACAAAAGTTTAATCGAAGCTGCTCACCCACACACTTGCCAATTTGTTTGTTATAGCCAGTGGTTCTTTGTCGTCCGTTAGTTTTCATTATATCCGAATTTTCTACTTTGCAGAATTTCTTTCCACCAACTTTCCCTTTCAATTATAATTTGGTCGTCAGTTGTTGATTTGTAAATATCCAGAATTGAATATTTAAAATTCTGTTTTATGTGGTCAAAGGTTAGTTGTTTAAGCCCAACGTTTCCTCCGTGTCCTGTTTTTACATAAGCTCGCCACCGTCCTAAAATCATATTTTCACCGTATGCTGAACCAACGTATTTTTTACCATTAGAGATGTCAGTTATCAAGTAAACACCTTTTTGGTTTTCTAGTGCAGTTTTCCAAGTGTCTTTCTCTAAATCCCGCTTCATCTCATCCCAGGAAATATTTACTTTTTCATAGCCAGGGAATAAGTCGTTATCAAAAGTGTCCGGTAAAATTTGTGAAACATAACAGTCATCAATTACAGATTCAGCTTTACGAATCATTGCCTGTGCATTATTCTTATATTTTACGACTAGACGTCCAACATATTTTCCGTATTCCGGCAAGTCCAGATACTCGTAACCAACACCGTTACGTATATTCAAGTCCTTAGTTACTTGTCCAACATGAAACAGCAACCAAAAATCTTCGTTCGGTTTTATCTTCACAAGTCCAACTGTGATTTGTCCTGCTTTGTATGATTTGTTTTTATTGTAATTCCAATATTGTCCGGCTAGCATTGTAGAAATGTCGCCATTTTTAAAAAGTTCTATCGGGTTCCAATTTTGGACGAACATCAAATTAAAACGAATTTTCACGTTGCCAAGATTTTTAAGTTGCAATATGTCGTTTAGTTTTATGTTGTCCATTTCCTATAATTCTTTCGTTTCTGGGCTTCGTCCTACCATTCCCCACAACGTACGGACATTGCGAAGATGCGGATTTCGGAGCTAAAAAGTGTCAACATAACCCAAAATTTGATATGAGGTAGGAAGTTCAATTAACTACTGAACCCGCTTTTTGTAAAACCGTTGCTAGCACTTCACTCTTTTATTCCGTCTTGTTTCTTCGCTGTCGTTTCGCGCCTGTCTTGGTGCGTCGGAATGATGGCTCTTTTGCAAAACTTGGCTTTAGCTTTGGCTTGTGCGGTTTTGCAAATGTGCCACCAATTACGAAGTAATCACGAATACATATAAAAAACAAAAAATTAAATGAGTAAATGCGTTGGCTATACGCTTAGTTTGTTACCAAATGTTGTCTTTAAGTCGTTAATTACTAAGTTAAATTTCCCGTCAAACTTTTTGTTTATGTCGTCATAGGAACCAATAAGTCTTTCGTAAATCGGGTTTCCAAAAATGTCTTTCACGTCAATGCTTCGTTTGGAAGCAAGGTTAGAGGCGAAAATGTCTTTGATTTTCTTCAATACAACTATCTGTTCGTCTGTAAAATTGTAAGTGTGTATGTACGAAAGATAGTTTTTCTCAATGCGTTCTTTTGGTGTCGGGATTTTCTTTTTACCTAAGGCGTGAAGTAAGAAGTCCCAAGCTGAACCTTCGGGGAAGTCGTACATTTTTTGCAAATGCCCTTCGTCCAAAAATGTGTTTGGTTTGCTTAACCAGTCAAGCAGTTTAGCCATTTCTTCGTCTGTCGGCTGATAGTCTGCTTGTTCTGCTTTTGTTTTCAAGTCTGCCATTACTGGCTCTTGTGTTTTCTTTAATTCTTCTTCAAAAATTCTTTTGGCTTCTTCAATTGGAATGTTATCTTTTACAATGATTGAATCACCATGAATTTCTACTCGCTGAATTAAATGTGCAGGATCGGGATTGTCAATTAAAAAGTAGTTGCCATTAGGTTGTGGTGTTCCCGGTGGTTTTGGTTTTTGGTCGCCTGGTTTTACAACTTTTGTGTTTTCTTTCAGCGTTCCTTTTCCGTTGTCTTCCATTCGTCTGCATAAGCCAACGAAGTCTAAAACGGTGAAACTAAATTTACCTGTTTTTGGGTCAAGTCGTGTGCCACGCCCAACCATTTGAATGTATTTGCCTACTGATTTTGTAAGCCCAGCGAATGCAATGTAACGAACGCAAGGAATGTCAACTCCTGTACTTAAAATGTCCACAGAAGTAACTACATACGGTTTTTGATAGGGTTTCTTAAACCAAGCTTTCAGTGTTTCGTTCAGTTCATTGTTTTCTGAAATAACGGCTTCTGCGTAATAAGGTTTTTCTGAAAAGTCTTTTTCAAAAACGGTATTTACTGCTTTTGCTAACTCAATACAATGTGCCTGACTAACGCCAAAGAGAATTACTTTCTCTCCGTACTGGGTATTCTTTTTAAGTTCTTCGGCAATGCGTAAACAGTTTTCTTCTGAAATGAATTTGCGGTTGAGTTGCTCTAATTTCAGTTTCTTTTCTGCTCCGAGTGAAATGGTGTATTTTCCTTGTGGGTCCAAAACGTGGTCGAAAGAAATGCCGTTCTCTTCGGCTTCTTGAATGAGTGAAGAAAGTAATTCAATGGGTTTGTATGGTGCAAGGAAACCTTCACGGATTCCCCGTTCCATATCAAATTGAAAATCGGGTTCACCAGTTTCGCAACCAAATAATTTGTAGGTGTCAATGATTGCCAAATCTTCTTCATCTACTTCTGTTCCTTCTTTGGGTGCGGCAATTCTTGGTGTAGCAGTTAAACCAACTCTTGGGCAAAGAAAGTGGTCGAAGATTAGTTTTCTGTTTACGTTAATGCTTCTGTGGCACTCGTCCACAATGATTAAATCGTAAAAGTTGGAAGGCAAATCACTGTGGATTAACTCCAAAGTGTCAATTACCACAACGTGAATACTGGCGTGTTTTCTTGCTCTGAAATTTGAAGTGGTTATCCAACTGCTGGTGTGTTCTCTGCTGATTAAAGCAAAGCCATCATCAACCGATTGTTTGGCTAACATTCGTCTGTCCACCACAAACAAAATGCGTTTACACAAGCCACTTCCCAATAATGCTTTCACCAAAGCAACCGCTGTTCGGGTTTTACCCAAACCAGTTGCCATATGGATAAGCATCTTTTGTTTGCCTGCTTTGTAATTTTCTATGATTGTGCGAATACATTGTAATTGGTAATAACGTTCTTTACCAATACTTGAGTCAAAACCGCCTGCAATGGTGGTGTCGATCGTAATTTCTTTGTTGGAAGCAATTTTTTTCTGCTGTTCCACTTTGAGCTTCATTTCTTCCAAGCTCATAAAGTTGCTTACTTGCTTAAATTCTCCTGCATCTAAACCTTTCCAAGCATTGTCGTAAAATAAAATGCGTTCGGCACTGCAAGCATATAGAAAACGGGGTTTGAGTAAATGCGTAACTACGGTACGCAATTTCAACAAGTCTTTATTTTCTTTGTCGAGATTGTTTTCAATTACGGCTAATACTTCACCGTTCAAATCTTGCAAAACAATATCAGGGCGAATGTTTTTAAGATTTGGGTAATCCTTTTTCAGATTCTCTGAAATATCATAAGGCTGTTGATACAATAAAGTATCGCCCACTTTCCAGCCGTACTCATTTACTAATCGTTGAATGATTGGCAAATCGGTAGAGGTAGCTTCATTGATTTTCTTTGCCATATTATTTCAATAATTTTCGGGTTTCAACTTTAAGTAGTATTTGCATTTGCTTAATTGCAATGGCATTGAGTTTTATTAATCTGTCCTTTTGCGGTAAGCCTTCATTAATTAAAACCGCATTGATATTCTCCATGTTGCTCAAACATATCAATTCGTTTATACTTGCATAATCTCGGATATTGCCCTTTAAATCAGGATTGCTGTCTCGCCATTGTTTAGCAGTAACTCCAAATAAAGCGATATTTAACACATCGGCTTCGTTAGCATAAATAATGGAGGTTTGCAAAGCAGTAAGTTCCTTTGGTATTAAATTTTGTTTTATGGCATCGGTATGGATGTGGTAATTCAATTTTGTTAATTCTCGCTTGGCATTCCATCCAATTTGTTTTTGCTCTTCTTCTTTTAAGCGTTGAAATTCATTGATCAGATAAATTTTGAACGGGACACTGATAGCCGATCCAAATTCAAAAGCTATGTCTTTATGTGCATACGTGCCCCCATATTTGCCTTTTTTAGACACCATACCAATGGCCCTGGTTTTCTCTACCCATTCCGTTACACTTAATACAAAATTGGGTAAGCCGGCTTGCATTTTAAAGTGGTCAAATTCGACCACTTTAAAATTGGGGTTATGAATTTGCTCCCAGGTACCTAAAAACTCCAGGGTATAGCGGTTGCGTAACCAGTTTTTAATAATATCAGCAGCACGACTCTCAGAGGCTTTGCCATTGGCCATATCTGTCAATGAAATATAATCCTGCTCCGCTACAGAAATAATCGTGATTTCTGTAGTTTGAACCTTAATTTTCTTACTCATCTGCTACTAATATTTTTTCGGGTTCTACAAATTCTACGCCCCAAACATCTGCTAATATTTGGTTGATTTTTTGTTGGGCTTCGGTTTTAATTTTTCGTAAGCCTTCTAAAACGTGCATTTGAGTTTCCAACTCATCGATAATTAATTGTTGTTCTCCAACTTTGAGTTTAGGAATTTCCACCGCATTTAAAATATCAACACTTAGTCCTTCTACAGTAGGACCTGTGCGTACCTTGTCAAGTATAGACTGCTGTATAACTTCTAGATAATATGCAATAAATAGGGGTTCAAAATTCTTCTTCACCAATATTGCTTTAATATCCTGATTTATGGACACCGGAATAATATTATATCCAATTGGTAATGTATGTTTTAGGATTCCACTTCTTACAACCATTAGAATGCTACCAGAAGGAATTAGATTTGTAGAAGAATTGTTAATGGCATCGTTCGTAATTTTATCTTTTGAATCATTAAT
This sequence comes from Parafilimonas sp., assembly GCA_039811225.1. Lineage (GTDB taxonomy): Bacteria > Bacteroidota > Bacteroidia > Chitinophagales > Chitinophagaceae > JAFDXJ01. Next base: position 31,395 of record JBDHYG010000003.1, on the reverse strand, counting down.
AATGAATGATTTCATATCCTTTGGTGATACCCAAGGTATTTCTCCATTCCAAAAATCGGGTTCCATTTTGCTTGGTGTGCCTCCACCAATTATTTTAAAATAATCTTTATCTCCAAGTTTCACTTTTTCAGAAAAATCAAAAACAAATTCAGGTAGTTTCAATTCAATATTCTTCAAAACCAAATCCGCCCCATCAATAATCGCTTTTTGTTTTTCAATTTGGGCAACAATGGCGTTTTGTTCGTCAAGAGAAGGTAATGGGATTTCAAGTGACAATAAAAACTCTGCACCTTGTTCATTCTTAATTCCACCGTTCTTAATTTCGTTAACTCTATCTTGAAGTTGTTTGCTTCTTAATGCAATTACAAGATAGTTAGGATTGATTTGAGTTTTGTCTATTTCATAAACCTGATAATGAGTTGAACAAACTAATTTTCTATCAGCCAATGCCAATGCCCCTTGGTGAACATTTATTTTGGAAGTAACTAAATCTCCCTTTTCTGCTTGGTATAAATCCATTCCAGTTTCTTTTTCTTCTCTGAAATGAATTTTACCGTCTTTAAAAGAAATCTTATCTACAATGTCTATTTCACCATCATATTTATCCTTTTTAATCTTTACATACTTCGGTTCGACTTTTCCTTCCAATTTTTCGATTGGATATTTCTGCTTAGACTTCAAAATCTCCTTAATCACATTCAATTCCTTATGTTTTGCAATAAGGTTGTTATCCAAATTGCTCACATATTCACGGGCAATGTCGGCTTCCAGTGCATTGGTTGGGTTGAGTTTTACCAAGTAAGGTAAAATGTTTTCGGGTTTACCGTTATTCAGTTTTTTGTAAACTTCTTCTACTGTGGTTGCACCGTTTGGCTGAATGTGTTTGAGTGCTTCTGTCCATTCTACAACTTGGCTGTCGCTAATGGTGCTTTTGTAGTTGGCAAGGTTAAAGGAATAATTGTGCGCCTTGTCTATGCGTTTGGCAATTTCGTTTTGTATGCGGTTTTCCAGCATTTGGTCAAAGGTTTTTAATTCCATTGACTTGTCGGCTTCTGTTGCTTTCTTGGCTTTTATCTTTTTATCAAGTTCGGCTTCTTTTTTGGCTCGTTCAATTTTGCCTTTGGCTTCCATATCGGCACGGGTTTCGGTGCGGATTTTTTCTTTTATGCGTGGGTCAAGCGTTTTAATCCATTCGGCAGGAATACAAAATTGATTTTTAGTTTCAGGCGGTTGTTTGCCGTGTTTCACATATTCGTGCCACAGCGTTAAACATTCAATGAGTTGGTTTCCTTTTTGTTCTTTGCGGTTGGTTCCCATGGTGTAACCATCGTTGGTTATTTTGTAAAACCAAGTCCAGCCTGTTTTTCCACCTTTTTCAAAAATAAGAATAGAAGTTTTTGGGCCTTGTCCGCTTTTGCTTACAAACAAACCTTGTGGTAAAGAAATTACGGCTTTCAATTGTGCTTCGTCCAACAACATTTTACGCAATGCCTTTGCACTAAATTGATCCCAGGTATGAAAACCTTCTGAAACCACTACGGCACATCTTCCACCTGCTTTGAGTTGCTCAAACATCAGTTTCACAAACAAAATAGTGGTTTCCGATTCTTTGGAAAATTCGCCCCAAACATCAGGATAGCTTTCCTGGTCGCGTTGTGCACCAAAAGGCGGATTAGCCAAAATAACCGATTTGCTTTCGTGGTCGGTTACGGGTCTGTATTTCGCCAAGCTATCGCCTTGCTCAATGTTGGCAGGGTTTAAGCCCCGAACATAAAAGTTAATAGCAGCCATTTTTCGAATCATTCCCAGGTATTCAATACCCGTTACACCACTTCGGTAAAACTGTGTGGTTTGTTCAATGCTCGGAAATTCTAATTGGTTGGATTTAAAATACTCTTTAAACCAAGCCGATAATTCGGAATGAGCTTTTTCGCCCGGCCATTCACGGTCGGGGTCAACTCTTCGCATTACAAATTCAAAAGCGTCAAACAAGAAACCACCCGTACCACAAGCAGGGTCAAAAATAACGTCGTCAAAAGTCGGCTCTATCATAGCCGTCATAAATTGGCGAATGTGGTCAGGCGTTCTAAATAGTCCAACATCTTTTGTTCCGCCCGTTTCACTCAAAGCCGATTCAATGGCATCACCTAAAAGATCGGTTTTCAAAAGTCTTGCTTCTTCAATGTCGTTGGCAACAATGCTGATAACTTCGCCAAGGTTTCCGCTGTTTACGTTGTTGGTAAAATTGGAATTACTGAAAACTTCTTCTATCAAAACCAATTGGTCTTGCACTTTTTGCGGTAGGTTTCCTTCAAACACTTGTCTTGCACTGCTTAAAATACTTGAGTAAAAAGGAAAGAAGTTGTCGTTGAGTTCCGATAGAATTTGGTCGTTAGAAACGGTTGGCAAATAAGAGAACAAGCGATTTTCGTTTGTTTCTTCAGGTGCACCAGCACCTTTCTTTGGATTTTTCCATTTGTAGTCAGCCGAAAATAGTTTACGTAACGGTTTAAATTCTTCGTCTTGTTTGATTTTGGTTTCAAAAATCCGAAGTAGTAAAAGTTCAATAATGTATTCCACTCGCTGAACAGGTGTACCGGCAGGTCGTAACTTATTGTGTAGCTTTTTTAAAGCATTGTTTGTTTTATTGTCTGCGTAATGTACTGTCGAACGTCCCATATTTATTTTAAAGTCTCAAAGTTAATATTATAATATCCGCTTACAGCTAAAACACCGTTCAGCTTGTCAAGGTGGTGGGTGGGCTTGGCTGCGGTTGGGCAAAATAAAATGTGCTGCAATTTGTGTTGACTTGTGCGTTGGTTGCAGCTCTTTTGATTTTGCGAAGGGTTGGCATTTTGTCTTTCATTTTTCGGTTCGTTTTCTGTCGGTTACTTCGTCTTTTAGGCTTGCTCCCAACATCCGTATTTCCGCTAATATACACTATTCCCTCCCTCTTTCAAGTTTTACTCTCCCTCGCCATCCATCTATCTGTTGTCTAATTATTATTGGCCTAAAAAATTTACGTCCACGCTCAAAAGTGAAAATTTAACCAGGTCAATTCCATAAATTAAATATTGAATTTACTCTCTCCTTTAAAAGAATAGTAAATCGAAATGAGCATCTCATTTACCAAATAAAAAATCAGCACACGATTTCCGGTAATTCTTCCTTAGGGGTTCCCGGTTTTGGGTTTGGGGGGCATAACCGCTTTGGGCTCTGGCGGTTTGTTTTTATCGTTGTTTTTGGGCTTAGCTTTCTCTGGCGGGTTTTGCTTCGTGGCTGAATCCGGCAAGGTGCTTTCCGGGGAAATATAATCCTGGTTATTCTCTATCGGTATTTCCTCACCGCCATAATCGGCTGCACTGCCATTGCCCAGGTCGGCACCTTCAGCGCCAATATCAGCGGGTACACTGTTTATCCAGTCATACGTAATAGTATTACTCAGGCTTTCTGGTTTTACAAAAGCCATTTTACTATCCAGGCCAAGTGTGGCATCATCTTTTGCTTTATCATAAAAATAAGCCCATATAGGTAAGGCCAGTGAAGAACCCTGGCCAAGCGCCGTACTATTAAACCGGATGAAGCGGTCATCGCAACCAGTCCATACCCCGCAAAGCAATTGAGGGGAATAACCGATAAACCAGGCATCACTGTTGTCATTGGTAGTGCCTGTTTTCCCGGCCAGGTCACCGGTTACACCATAATTCCATATCCGCCGGCCGGTACCATATTGCAATACGCCTTCCATCATGGAAATAACCGAATAAGCAGTCGCATCGCTGATGATCTCTTTCCGCTGCGGAATATTTGTTTCCAACACATTGCCCTGGCCATCTTCTATACGCGTAATGTACAAGGGCTTTACATTAAATCCCCTCCCGGGAAACATACTGAATGCCTGCATCATTTCATATAAAGATATTTCGCAACTTCCCAGCGCAATGGAAGGATAGGGTTCTATTTTGGATTGGACATTACAGGTCTTCAGGAAATCGACAAAGCGCTTGGCGCCATCATTTCCCTGGGCGCCTAATTGCTTCATCACATACGCCGTGGCACAGTTGCGCGATAAAGCCAATGCTTCACTTAAGGGAATGGAATTACCGGTACAGGTAGCCGTGGTGGCTGGTACCAGGCCATAGCCTTTAAAGTTTTGCTGCTGGTCTTCCACAATAGTGTTTACGGTAAATCCCGCATCCTCAATGGCCAGGCTATACAATAACGGCTTAATAGTAGAACCTACCTGGCGTTTGGTATTGATATTGACGTGGTCGTATTTATAGGTTTTAAAATCGATCCCGCCTACCCAGGCTTTTACTTCGCCGCTCAGGGGATCCATGGCCATAAAACCTGCCTGCAACATCTGGCGATGATATTTGATGGAATCGTATGGCGTCATCACCGTATCGGCAGACCGGTTGGAATTCCAGGCAAAAATTTTCATCGGGGTTTTTACATAAAAGGATTGTTCGATGTCTTTTTCATCTACCCCGGCTTTTTTCATATTGCGCCAGCGGTCGGATTGCTTCATGGCAGCCTTCAATACGTTTTCATGGTTTTTCCAAACACTGCCGTTTTTAATATTGGCTTGTGCATTCAATTGCTTTTGCATATAGCTCATGTGTTTGGCTATTGCGGCTTCGGCATACAATTGCATGCGGGGATTGATGGTGGTATAAATTTTCAGCCCATCCCGGTAAAGATTATAATTTTCTCCATCACTTTTTTTATGATTGGCACACCAGTTTTTCATTTCTTCTCCCAGGATCATGCGGAAATACGGTGCCAGGCCGGCGGTTTCATCCAGCTTTTTATAATTGAGTTTAATGGGTAATAATTTGATGCTGTCGGCTACGGGGGCAGATAAATAATGGTTGCGCACCATTTGATCGAGTACCACATTTCTGCGGTCACGGGAACGGGCCGGGTTGATCCGCGGATTATATGTAGTAGAAGCTTTCAGCATCCCGATTAATACAGCGGCTTCTTCCACATTTACCCGGTCGGGTTCTTTTTGGAAAAATGTTTTGGAAGCATTGCGGATGCCATATACATTATCCCCAAAAGGAACGGTATTGAGATAAACGGTAAGAATTTCTTCTTTGGTAAAATTTCTTTCCAGCTTAATGGCAATAATACTTTCTTTCAGTTTCTGAATTATCCGGGCCAGTGGATTACTGCTGACATTATCGGTAAATAAATTTTTGGCCGTCTGCATGGTAATAGTACTCGCCCCTCCTTCACTACCCAAAGAGAAAACTGCGCGTGCCAGGGAACGCGGGTCGATACCACTGTGTTCATAATAACGCTCATCTTCCGTGGCCACCAGGGCTTCAATGATATACTTGCTGATATCCTTGTATTCTACATTCACGCGGTCCTGCAAATAAAATTTTCCCATTAAGGTTCCGTCATCGGCATATACCTGACTGGCCTGGGAAGCAGACGGGTTCTGGAGTTCTTCCAAACTGGGCATTTTGCCCAGGAGGCCCCAATTGGCAAATAAGATCAACACAATCATGGCACAGAGGCCAATGAAAAAAATTCGCCATAATATTTTTACAGATCGCCTGATCGGTCCTGTTTGAGATTTTTTTTGTTGTGCCATGGAGGAAACCCGGGATTATCGGAAATCAAAAAAAAGAAATTTTTGTGTTCCGATTTTTTTTCACCGGCTAATCTTTTATTAAATTATGTGTTCTTATTTTATTCAAATTTTCCGGGCAATACTTTTTCCAATAATTGCTTATACCCATCCACATCTTTTGTTTCTTTCATTACATCCAGGTTATATTGGCTGATAATGGTATATTTAAATTTGTCTGCCGTGAGCCAGGAAATAATCCGGCTGCCTGCAACAGGCCTTGTTTTATCTACATAAGCAACCGCTTCCGAAGCACCGGCAAAAGGCCCGATCAATACGAAGGAATAACGCTCATCAATAACCTGTGTTGCCACATTTAATTTCTGGTTATAAAAATTAATCTTATTGTATTTATCAAATGCATTCCGGGCTTCATTCACAAAAACCTTATTGACTTTGTCCAGGAGAATAGCCACAAACTGCGGTTGCTTCGCATCAAATTCATAGGTACGGATCACTGTATTCGCCTGGTGGGCTGTATCCATTACATTCTTTGCTACCTGCTTCACCGGGCTTTCTACAGTAGAATCCACTTTCGTATCGGGCTTTTGAATGGTTGTCTGCACCGGGGTCAAATCCACCACTGGTGTCTCGTCATCCTTGAGCCGGGTGATTTGTAAATTGGTCAGGTAGGATTCTATTTCAGCCCGGCGTTTCAATACATCAATCATGGTATTGGCTTTATCGACCAGGGGAGATTGGGGAAATAATTTCGCCAGGTTATCCAGGCGGTTAATAGCGATACTGTCTTCCCGCACAGAAACATAATAAATCGATTCGATGTATAAAAGCTGGGGCGTCCAGTACGTTTGGCCATAGAGGCTATCAGCCATTTTCTTTTCTGCTTTGGCTTTTTCAAAATCTCCTTCAATAAACAATGTATAAATGTCTTTATATTTTTTAGTAGCAGCATCTGGTGCTGCTGCACTGGCTTCCTTGCCGGCATCTTTCAGCTTAATTGCCCATTCCGATTGCGGGTATTTCGTCAATAGAGCCTGGCGTGCAGAATCAGCGCCGGTTTTATTGCCGGTTTTATAATAACAATAATAGAGATTAAACAAGGCTTCTGCTGTATTTTCAGTTGCAGGATACCGGCTGAATAAAGTACCATATTTTTGAACGGCGGGTGAATAAATGGCCAGGCCATTTTGAAAAGCCAAACCAATATGCAGCAGGGCATCCGCAATTTTTTTATCGGATGCTTTTAATTGATCTTCTGTTAAAGGAATATTGGCCAACAGGCCGGCAAAACTGATATCTGCTGTATTTCCATTTTGTGCATCCGGGCTGTTAGATACATTTTCATCACCTCCTTCTCCACCATTCAAGGAATTTTTTGTTGCCAACATTTTGCTGAGTGCTTCCTGCCGTTGCCAGTTATCTACATTGGGCCGGTTGCCCCAGGTAGCCCGGAACTGGCTAAAACCCTGGCTTTTCAGGGAACGGTTATTGAAATACCATTCGCCTTTATTCGCGGAAAATAAAATGGGCGCCGATTGTAATTGCACAGCAGCATTAATGTTTACTTCCGGCTCTTCCGCCAGGCCATTTAATTTTCGTAAATAGCGCACCATTTTTTTAATGGCATCATTCCGATCATTTTCCGGCATTTTGGCTAACGCCTGCAAACTGTCCTGCGTGAAAATAATTTTTTCATTTTCTGCGATGATACTCAACGGCGGCAACCGGTAATTTACCCTGTCCCTGTCAATACTATCTAAAGAGGTGATGCCCACACTGTCATAATTCATTTTTGCCTGGTCATAATCAGCCGCATTGTATTTCATGTCGGCAAGCATTAAAAAGGAAAGAGAACGTTGTTGCGGATTATCCGTATTGCTGGCAATACTTTTGTTCAGGAGTTTTTCAGCCAGCTCATTGTTTTTCATATCCTGCGCCACTTTCGCTGCGGCCGCATAGATAATATCCCGGCTATCTACGTATTTATCCCGCTTGGCCAGGCGCAAGAGGTTATCCAGTTTTTGTTGCAATACGGTACCGGTATCAATCACTGCGTCCTGGATACTGTTGAGGTTGGCATAAACTTCCATTACGGGGTCCGTAGTGTGTTGTGCGGCTTTATCGTAATATTTCACGGCATTTTCATTATCCCCGGCGAGATGGTACAATTGTGCCATTAAAAATTCTTTCCGGGCATATTCCAGTTTGTTATTTGCCAGGTCCAGTGATAGGCCCAGGTGATAGGCCGCACTATCGTACATCGTCAGCTGATAAAATAAGAAGGCCAGCGTTTCATGCAAAGCTGGTTGGAGTCTTTCGGGAAAGACAGGATCGTTGCGCAGGATTTCCAGGACACCTGCTGATTTTTCATATTCTTTTTCGGCAATAAAATTTTTGGCCATCCATACCAGGGCATCATTGCGGTTGCCGGGTGTGGTAAATGTCCGGCGTAGGATATTATCTTTTTTTTCTTCTGTGGAAATACTGAAGACGCCGTTCTTACTGCTTACATTACTGCCTACCGGAATATCATAACCTTCATCTTTGGGCGCAAAAGCATAATTGATGTATTGAAAAACGGCAGCCGCTGAATCAAAATTTTTCCGGAAATAATAAGCTTCTCCAAGGAGCAGGTACAAATTATCTACCCAGTCATTTCGGAGGTCATGCAGCAGGATACCGGCATTGCATTTATAAATCACCGAATCAATATTGGTATTGCCGGCGGTTATTTCCAATGAATAATTATAGAAAGGCAATAATTTTGAATAGTCATCGCGGAAGGCCTCTTTGGCCTGGTCGAGGATCTCTTGCAGTTTCGCCGCCGCATTAAAATAATAATTGTAATGAGTTATGGTGTTTTGAAACAGTTTTTTGCCAAAACCAATTTTTCCTTCTTTCGTTTTTTCGGAACCTAAGGTGCGGTTTTCATATGGTGATGGTTTGTTTAATTCAATAGTGGAACCAGGCTGGGAAAATACAACCAGGCCGGTACACATGAAGAGGTAAACTGCCAAAAACTTTTTAAGCATGCCCATCATACCATAATAACGTATCCAGTGCCTGAAATTGGATAAATTATTTTTATTTTATTTTTTTATTGTACAGACAAGTCAAATATAAGCCGATTGGTTTGGGAACGGCTATTTTCGAAAAACTTTTTTTATGATTACCTTTATTTTTTAAAATCAGCCATGCCGGACAAAGAAAAGAAACCAGCCATCCAACGGCGCCAGAACCATTACCGGTTGGTCATCCTGAATGAGGATAGCTTTGAAGAAGTTATCGCTTTCAAATTATCCCGTTTGCGGGTGTATATGTTTATATCCACCCTGCTGGTCTTACTAATCGTTTTTTGTATTGCCCTGATCAGTTTTTCCCCCCTGAAATATTACATCCCGGGCTATGGGGACAGGGAAAGTAAAACGGAACTCCAGGCTATTAAAATACGAACCGATTCACTGGAGCAGGCTATTTTATATAAACAAAAATACCTGGATGATTTAAAGAAAGTTTTATCGGGAAATGACCTGGTGCAAAAAGATACCGTGCCCCTGAAAATTACACCCCGTGAAATTTCCAAAGACTAACTATGATGGATAAGCGAAAGGGAAATGAAAAGGGCAAACAATTACTCTGGAAATATGCGGGCATGGGTACACAAATCCTGCTTTCCCTGGGCATGGCTGCCTTTGCAGGCTACCATGCAGATAAGTGGATAGGATGGCAATTTCCGTTACTGGTGTGGCTGGCACCCCTGGTTTTCCTGGTTGTATTATTTTTAAAAATTGTGAAAGACACTTCGGGTAAAGAATAATATTTTTTAAACAAAAAAAGAGACTTTTGCCCTTCAGCATCAGGAAAAATTTTTCCATGAATTTCATAAACAAAAGCAACAAACACGAAAGCTCCTAAAATAATTTTGCATGAAAAAAATCAATTACAGAAAATATTTTTTACCCATCTTACTGATCTTTATTATCATCAATTCGGCCTGTTTATTCTTACAGGCTTTCCTGCATGAAAAAGGGATTGATGCCAGTGTTATATTAGGCGCCAATATTATTCTTTTTATCCTTTCCGTCATTGCCTTGTTGATGCACATTTCCGCCGTGAAAAACCCGAACCCGCAGGTATTTGTACGGAGTGTAATGGCGGCCTCTTTTATTAAGCTGATGGTGCTTGCCCTTTCTGCCCTGGCCTATCTTGCTTTGGCAAAAGAAAGCCGGAATATTCCCGGAGTGATCGCTTCTATGGGTTTGTACGTGATCTATACGGTTATTGAAATTCGTAATGCTTCCAAACTGAACCGGGATAATGGCCAGAAATGAACAACCCATGCGCCGGTTACAGGAATTTATTCCACCGGGAAGTTTTGATAAAGTGGTGCAATACCTGCATCAGTATAAAGTGGAACTCACCATTACCCGCCAGCGGAAAACTTTACTGGGTGTGTACCGCAATGCTGTCGCCGGAAAAAATCACCGGATCTCCATCAATGGCAACCTGAACAAATATGAATTTCTCATCACTCTTTTACATGAGCTTGCCCATTTACTGGCATTCGAACTGCATGGCCCGCGGATCATGGCGCATGGAAAAGAATGGAAAGAAATTTATAAACACTTATTGGCCTCCTTTTTACAGGAGAAAATTTTTCCGGAAGATATTAGCCGGGCAGTATTGCAATCGCTGAAAAATCCCGGTGCCAGCGCCTGTGGCGATCTCGTGCTCAGCCGGGTATTGAAGCAATATGATTCCCGGCAAAAAGGTATACTTATTGAAACATTGGCGATGGGTACCACCTTTCGTACAGCAGATGGCCGCTCATTTACCTTGCTGAAAAAAAACCGGACTCGTTATGTCTGCAGTGAAATACCCAGCGGAAAACTTTATACCTTCAGCGCATTGTATGAAGTCTTCCCAATACAAAAATCCCTTCACACAAATTAATTTATATGGAATCATACCAGAAAGAAATGGATATTCGCTGGAGCGACCTGGATCCGAATTTTCATTTACGTCATTCGGTTTATTACGATTGGGGCGCCATGATTCGAACCAATTTTTTATATGATTGTGGCCTTACGGCAACGGTCATGTTGCAACATCATATTGGCCCTATTTTATTCCGGGAAGAAGCCCGGTTTAAAAGGGAAATTGTCTTTGGCGACCACATCACCATTTCCCTGCAGTTGCTGAAAGCCACACGTAATTTTGGCCGTTGGGCAATTCAACATGATATTGTAAAAAACGGGGAAACTATATGTGCACACATCACGGTAGAAGGCGCCTGGATGGATACCCGCCTGCGTAAACTCACCATACCCCCGGAAATTGCAATAGATGTATTTAGCAAAATGCCAATGGATAAAAATTTCTCCTGGATAGGATAAATTGAAAATTTTAGTAACTATTCTTGTTGTTAAGATTTAAGCAAAGACCCGGCTAACGCTTACGAAAAAAATATTTTTAATTAATTTTAACCGGCTGTATAGTAAACCTTTCTTTCCATGAATTTTATAGATTATTACCAGGTATTAGGGGTTTCCAAAAATGCATCTGCCGATGATATCAAAAAAGCTTATCGCAAACTTGCCCGCAAATATCATCCCGACCTGAATCCCAATGATCAATCTGCACATCAGAAATTTCAACAAATCAATGAAGCCAATGAAGTGCTCAGTGATCCGGAGAAAAGAAAAAAATATGACCAGTATGGCGAAAACTGGAAGCATGCCGATGCCTACGAAGCAGCCCAACAGCAATACGGTAGCCATGGCACACAGGACCAATTCCAGGGATTTGAAAACTTTGATATGGGAGAAGGTGGTTTTTCCAGTTTCTTTGAATCGCTGTTTGGCCGGGCCGGTACCCGCCAGGGTGGCCATGTAAAATACCGCGGGCAGGATTATCAATCGGCTTTACAACTTACATTAGAACAGGCATATACCACCCATCAGCAGGTATTGAATGTGCAGGGAAAAAATGTACGCATCACCATTCCTGCAGGTATTGAAAATAATCAGAAAATAAAATTAAAAGGCTATGGTGGACCCGGAATGCACGGCGGACCAGCCGGTGATTTGTATATAACTTTTACCATCATGGAGGATAAAAATTTTAAACGGGTAGGCAATGATCTTTACACGAATGTGGAATTGGATCTTTATACCGCCATCCTGGGTGGCGAAGTGACCATTCAAACCATGAGTGGAAAAGTGAAAATAAAAGTAAAACCGGAAACACAGAATGGCGCTAAAATAAAACTGGCCGGAAAGGGTTTTCCTTTGTATAAAAAAGAAGGACAGTACGGCAATTTATATGTAACCTGGATCATAAAAATCCCTACGGGGCTGTCAGATAAAGAAAAACAGTTATTCAAAGAATTAGCTGATTTAAAACGAAAATAAAACCGGGCATATGGAAAAGCATCTTATCCCTGTTGAAGAATTTTGCAGGCATTACGAAATAGAATATAACTTTTTATATTCCCTGAATGAATCGGGCCTGATACAATTTACCCGTATCGAAACAAAGCCTACTATTGAAGAAGAAGATATTCCGCGTATTGAAAAAATGCTGCGCCTGCACCAGGAGCTTGGCATCAATATCGAAGGGCTGGAAGCCATCATTCCGTTATTGGATAAAATTGAACACATGCAGGCAGAATTGAATCTCCTCCGAAACAGGTTACCCTACTTTAATTGGGAAGAAGATAACCTAAGCAGTGACTAACTGGGCTACTGCATTATTTAAAAAATTCGGCAATATATGCGCATAGGTATAAAGGATTTTATCCGGATCATTCAATTGCTCTATCATGCTATGCCATTTCTTTTCACCGTGTGTTTCTATTACATGTTTTTTCTTATCCTCCCGTTGTAAATACATGTGCATACCAGTGGCATCTGCTTCAGGATGAAATTGTGTGCCGATAAAATAATCATTGAACCGAATAGCCTCCACCGCTCTTTCAAAAGGAACATGCGGCCGGTCTTTTTCAATGGCTAAAATCCGGGCACCCAGGAATTTTACCCGGTTATGATTGGGCTGTATCACCTGGAAATCGCGGCTTTCAACGGCATAAAAAGGATCCCGTAAGCCATCGAATACAATTTCTTCTTTGCCATCACCCAGCATGTGTATAGGAAATACACCAAATGCCGTGGACTTACGGGCGCAGACTTTGGCAATTTTGTAATACCGGCATGCCAACTGGAAACTATGGCAAATAAAAAAGAAATGTTTCTTAGGATAATTAGCGATATCATTATTCCATTTCTCAACCTCCCCAATGAGGTCAAAAAATTTATTTTCCCATACGGTGCCTTCACTTTCGAGCGGGGAACCCGGGCCACCACTGGAAATATAAATATCAAAATCAAGCGCCGGCAACTCTTCCTTTAACCGCACATCAAAAGTCTGATAATATAATTGATAGCCGTTAATTTCCGACCACTGGTTTACAATTTCCTTGATACAACGCATGCCCTGGTTTTCATGCCCTTCATTCATATCCAGAATAGCTATTCGTACTTTCATATAAGATTAGAATATACAAATTTAACAAATTCAATTTTTATAACCTCTTTCCGCATTTCAAAAAATTATTCACAAACGTGTATATGAAATAAGGATTTTATTGTCCTGTATTTTATGGATGCAAAAGAAACAACAGGAGTCCCACCTAAATAAGTCATGCTTATTTTGATTCTTTCTGATTTTAAGATATAGGCAATGAACACTTACAAATAACTCAAATTCGTTTTGGGTGAAAGCGCCAGCAGGGTCTCATACATCAACTGAATGGTTGCTTCAATATCTTTTTTATGCAACATCTCCACTGTTGTATGCATATACCGCAAGGGAATAGAAATCAATACCGAAGGGCAGCCTTCATGGGCATACGCAAAACTATCAGTATCTGTACCGGTACTCCGGCTCAATGCACGGTTTTGTACATCAATTTTATTTTTCCGGGCAACATCCTGTACCAGGTCCAGTAATTTATTATGAATGGCCGGGCCATAAGCGAGAGATGGCCCTTTGCCGCAGGCGATATCTCCTTCTATGATTTTATTGATCATGGGCGTTTGCGTATCATGAGTTACATCGGTGACTATGGCAATATCCGGTTTTATGCGGCGGGCAATCATTTCTGCACCACGTAACCCAATTTCTTCCTGCACCGAATTCACTACATACAAAGCAAAAGGTAATTTCTTTTTATTTTCTTTCAACAGGCGGGCAACTTCAGCAATCATAAAACCGCCGATGCGATTGTCAAAAGCACGGCCGATATAAAAATCATTGGCCAACTGGTCAAAGCCTTCTTCATACGTAACCACAGCGCCTACATGCACCCCCAACTGCTCTACTTCTTTTTTATTGGAAGCACCGCAATCCAAAAACAGGTTATCCACTTTGGGTTGTGTTTCCTTTTCTCCACCGCCCATTCTTGTATGAATAGCCGGCCAGCCAAACACCGCTTTAACCGGTCCCCTCTTTCCATGTATCAAGACCCTTTTGGCCGGAGCCACCTGATGGTCCACGCCCCCATTCCGTTTCAAATATATCAGGCCTTTATCCGTGATATAATTTACAAACCAACTGATTTCATCTGCATGCGCTTCAATAACTACTTTGAACGGTGCATCCGGGTTGACAATACCTACCGCTGTTCCATATGGATCGACAAAATGTGTATCGATGTAAGGTTTTAAATATTCCAGCCATAATTTCTGGCCACTGCTTTCAAATCCAACAGGAGACGGGTTATTGATATACTTTTTTAAAAAATCCAATGAGGCATTTGTCAGGATTTGTTTTTTAGTTTGCTTTTTTACTTTTGCCATACTATTTTTTTCTAAGGGTGATTTGAAATCGTCGCAATATTAATAAATTATTTAGGTAAAAGCAGTATCCCGGCAATTCCACAGGCTGCTTTCACCACCATGAGGCCATCAATAATGGTCAGGTAAAATAAAATACTTCGTTTCCGTTGCATACTCCAGGAAACAAGAATTAATAAAATAAACGGGATACAATAAATAGCGATGCGCAGGGGATGATAATGCCGCAATACGGCAAATGCCAGGAAGGCCACAAAGCCGATAAGGGTAAGTGGAATAATGATATAAAAAATCGTTTTTTTCAGGCCAATGCGCACGACAAATGTTTTTAATTTTTTATTATGGTCGGCCAGGTAATCCTTGATATCAAATAAAATTGCCAGCAGGCTGATGTACATAAAATTCTTTACAAAAAACCACACATTGAACCAGGAAAAGGTATAGGACCTGCCCGTTTCCACTTCCCGCCAGAGCAAGGGCACATACGAAACGGCTGTTGCCCAAACCAGCCCAATGAAAAAAGGTTTTAACCAGCCACTGTCCCGAATATTGATATGCTTGTTTTTTCCAACAGCCACACCATAATACAAGATTGAAACAATACCGACAAGAATCACCGGGATAATTTGCCAGTTCAAAATAAAATGAAGTTGGGAAAAATAATGACTGAATAAATAACCCCCGACCAGGCTGCAAAGCAGGATATACGCAAACTGCACCTTCAAAACCCAGGACCTGTTTTTGGCATACCATCTTGTCCGTTCATTGGCATATGGCTCATGCACTTCACCGAGGTATGCCATATTGTAATAAATGATGGTACCAAAATATACCAGGAAATAAAACAAAAAAGAATTTAAGGAGATACCCTGTTGCAGGTTGGCTTCTATGCATAAGCTGACTGTGCAAACGCCATAGAAATAATTTCCATAAAAAATTGATTCAATAATTTTCTTCCGCAAACCTATTGTTTTAGAATCACCAGTAGCGGTGTTGAAACGGTATCACTGGCATTTTTTTGTTTGTCTCGTAATACAAAACGCATCACGCAGGTATCATTTTCCAGGCATACCGGGCCTTTAATTTCCGGGATAGCCTGGCCGGTGAGGTATCCATAAGTCACCAGGATATCCCCTTCTGAATTATGCTGCACCGGTACCTGGTCTGAAATTTTGTAATACGCGGTAAAATCACTCTGTGTACAGTTTTGCGTTACTTTTTCCACATACAAAGAATCCTGGATATCACCTTCCTTATCGGTATATTTTAAAGTAAAGGTGATCGTATTACCCGGCGCCAGGACATTGGTACTCATCGATTCAAAACTGAGTTGCGGTCTTGTTGTAAATTGATTTTTATTACAAGCAGAGAATATGAAAAGGAAACCGCTAAGTATTAATAATTTTGTTTTCATGTATGTTTATTTTTTGCTAATCCGCCGTTTGGCTATTTCTATTAAACAAGATAAGAGATATTTTTATTCCACTTATGTTGATTTTATTTTATCATAAAGAACTTATTGTATGAAGATGGTTCATTCCTTTCCTGAACAACTTCTTTACCTTTCATATTTACCCGGGACAAAGGGATTAGCTTTATACCAATCAAATTTACTTAAATCCTTCTAACAATACATGCCAGCATATCCTTTCATAGAAAATATAAGCCCTGCCCAATTCAACGAAAAAGCTTTAGAATTATTTCAACTGCAATATAGGGATAATAAAGTGTATCATGACTGGTGCCGTCAGTTAGGTATAGAAGCGGTCGCCATAACGCATTTTACACAAATCCCTTTTTTACCTATATCCCTTTTCAAAACCCATACCGTACAAACCGGCGATTTTATCCCGGAAGCGGTTTTTAAAAGCAGTGGTACAACGGCTTCCATTCCCAGCCGACATCTTATCAAAGATCTTGGTTTGTATAAAGAAAGTTTCCTCACTGGGTTTCAGCAGATTTATGGCCAGGTCCGGGATTTTTGTGTCCTTGCGTTATTGCCTTCTTATCAGCCTGGTTCCTCCCTGGTGATGATGGCGACAGAATGGATCCATTTGTCAACAGACAAGCGCAGTGGTTTTTATGCCGGCCGGGAAGACCTTTTATATAGTCTATTACAGGAACTCGAAAAAGAAGGGAGGCCTTCCATTTTGCTGGGTGTAAGTTTTGCTTTACTGGATTTTGCTGAAAAATTTTCGTTGCCCTTATCACAAACAATAGTTATGGAAACCGGTGGTATGAAAGGACGAAAAAAAGAAATTACGAGAAAGGAATTGCATACCACCTTAAAAGAACAATTTTCCCTGGAGCAGGTACATGCTGAATATGGCATGACCGAATTATTAAGCCAGGCATATGCGCAAAGTGATGGCTTATTTACATGCCCTCCATGGATGAAAGTGATGGTACGTAGTGAATACGATCCTTTCCAGGTGCTGGTGGAAGGAAGAGGTATTTTAAATATTATAGATCTCGCTAATCAGTACAGTTGTGCATTTATTGCTACAGATGATGTAGGTGTCGTACATACCGACGGAAGTTTTGAAGTCTCAGGGAGGTTAGATGACAGTGATTTGCGGGGTTGCAGCCTGATGCTCTTGAACAGTTAAGATACATTTTTTTTAAAATGACTTTTTTGGGTAAAATGATTTTTCGCAGAAAAAATGCTGCTATATATTTGCACTCCCTGCCCGGGTGGCGAAATTGGTAGACGCACTGTGTTCAGGTCGCAGCGTTCGCAAGGATGTGCTGGTTCGAATCCAGTCCCGGGCACAAAAAAACCGGTTACAATTGTAACCGGCTTTTTATTTTAAATAGGATGATTATTTGTATTGTCCTATCAGGCCATTTGCCAGGTCCACCATTTTAGTAAGGCCTTCTTCAGGCAGGTTGCCTTTTTTAAATTCAGCCAATACTTCCGGTAATTTGTTTTGCATTTCCACCAGGAAATGTTCTTCAAATGCCTTTACATTTTTTACGGCCACATCGCGTAATAATCCTTGTGTACCGAGGTAAATAATAGCCACCTGTTGTTCCACCTTCATGGGAGAATATTGCAATTGCTTCAATACTTCCACGTTGCGGGCACCTTTATCAATCACATACTTAGTTGCCGGGTCCATATCGCCACCGAATTTGGAGAATGCTTCCAGCTCGCGGTATTGTGCCTGGTCCAATTTCAGTGTACCAGCCACTTTTTTCATGGATTTGATTTGCGCATTACCACCCACACGGCTAACAGAGATACCCACGTTGATCGCAGGGCGAATACCCGCATTGAATAAGTTACCTTCCAGGAAGATCTGGCCATCGGTGATGGAGATCACATTGGTAGGGATATAGGCAGAAACGTCACCAGCCTGAGTTTCAATGATGGGCAATGCTGTCAATGAACCACCGCCTTTAACTAAATGCTTAATAGAATTTGGTAAATCATTCATGTTTTTAGCCACTTCATCATTGGAAATGATTTTCGCAGAACGTTCCAATAAACGGCTATGGAGATAAAACACATCACCCGGATACGCTTCACGGCCCGGCGGACGACGGAGCAATAAAGAAACCTCCCGGTAGGCTACCGCTTGTTTTGATAAGTCATCAAAAATGATCAGGGCAGGGCGGCCGGTATCCCGGAAAAATTCACCGATGGCGGCACCAGAGAAAGGAGCATAGAATTGCAGTGGAGCCGGGTCACTGGCACTGGCTGCTACAATAGTTGTATAAGCCATAGCGCCATAATCGGTGAGGGTTTTCATCACACCGGCTACGGTAGATGCTTTCTGGCCGATGGCTACATAAATACAATAAACCGGTTTGCCGGCATCATAAAATTCTTTTTGATTAATGATGGTGTCGATACAGATGGCGGTTTTACCGGTCTGGCGGTCACCAATCACCAATTCCCGCTGGCCACGGCCAATGGGGATCATGGCATCAATCGCTTTGATACCTGTTTGCAGGGGTTCTTTTACCGGTTCCCGGTAAATTACGCCCGGGGCTTTTCTTTCAAGCGGCATTTCATACAGGTCGCCATTGATCGGGCCTTTACCATCAATAGGTTCACCCAGGGTATTGATTACCCGGCCCACCAGGCCATCACCTACTTTAATAGAAGCGATCTGGCCGGTACGGCGTACACGGTCACCTTCTTTGATTTCCTGGCTTTCACCCATGAGTACCACACCCACATTATCTTCTTCCAGGTTGAGCGCAATGGCTTTTACACCATTTTCAAATTCCACTAATTCCCCGGAGCCCACATGATTGAGGCCATAAATACGGGCGATGCCATCTCCCACCTGGAGGACGGTACCCACTTCTTCCAAATCGGCAGAAGCATTGAAATTGCTTAACTGCTGGCGCAGGATGGCCGAAATTTCATCTGGTTTAATATCTACCATATTCTTTTTTTTACCCGCCTCTAATGGCGGTTGTGACTGTTTTAAAATTTACCTTTTATGCTTACCCAGTAACGATTAACGTATCTGGTGTATATACACATTTTTCTCAAACTGTTTCCGCACATCCCGGAGATCGCGCAGGATACTGGCATCAACCAGGTTATTGTTGTACTCCAAAATAAAACCCCCTATCAATTCTTCTTTTACCAGGCTTTCCAATTCCACTTTTCTGAGCCCGGCTTCCTGGTGTAACCTTGCTGTAATTTCATTTTTCAACTCATCGGAAACGGGTGATGCCGTAGTGAGTACGACCCGGTGAATATCATTCATTTCATTATACAAACCGATAAAAGCCTGGGCTATTTCCGCCAGGTTGGCTTCCCGTCCCTTTGTATTTAAAAGATCTATAAACACAGTAGTCAACCGCGTTACTTTATTTTCTGTAACGGCATGGATAATGGCCTTTTTACGATCAGATTTGATGATCGGGCTGCGGAGCAGGTTGTCAAATTCCCTGCTGGCTTTGCATACAGCCAGTATATATTTCATATCCCCATAAACATCTTGCAGGATATTTTGTTCCATAGCAAGGCCTAAGAGGCTTTTTGCATACCGGGAAGCTAAACGAGGATTGGGCATTGATGTTGATTAATACGGCTTTAAAAAATTAGTTCAATTTCACATCCTGCACCAGTGAACGGATATAATTTTCCTGGTCAGGCTTGTTGGCCAGTTCCTTGCGCAGTACTTTTTCTGCCACTTCAATAACCAATGCGCCCACCTGGTTTTTCACATCTGTAAGAGCTGCATTCTTTTGTTGTTGAATGGCTTGTTGAGCTTCAGAAACTATGCGGTCATATTCAGCTTTTGCTTTTTCTTTGGCATCAGCAATCATTTTGTCGCCGGTTTCTTTGGCTTCCCGGATCATGGCGCCTCTTTCTTCACGGGCTTTCACCATGAGCGCTTCATTTTCACTTTTCAACTGTGCCATTTCTGCTTTTACCTTATCAGCGGTTGCAATTGCATCTGCGATACTGTTTTCTCTTTCTTTCAAAGAAGACAGGATAGGCTTCCAGGCAAATTTTTTCAGGATCAGAAAAACGATCAGGAATGCCAGCGTTGTCCATACGATAAGGCCGAATGCCGGGGTTAGTAAATCCATACAATCAATTTATTTTATTGAGTAATTCATTTTTTTTTAAACCTGTTGAAAATTGCTGCACCGTTTGCCCTTTGCATTCAGTGCAGCAATATTTTTTTGATGTGCACGTGTCTTACACGAACAAAACAATAACCGCCACGATCACGGCAAACAACGCCACACCTTCCACGAGGGCAGCGGTGAGGATCATGTTGGCACGGATGTCGTTCATTGCTTCAGGTTGACGGGCAATAGCTTCTACCGCACCTTTACCAATCTGGCCAATACCAAGACCTGCGCCTATGGCAGCCAAACCAGCACCGAAAGCGGCACCACCACCGGCGATACCTGCATCTAACAAAATTGAAATCAAGGACATACTGTTTGGTTTTTAAATGAAAAAAAAGTTTATACTAAAATGGCATCTTCCGGTACGGCATGTTCATCTTCATGATCATGGCCACCTTCAAAAGCCTGGCTGATGAAGAGTGCCGTGAGATTGGTGAAAATGAATGCCTGTATGAAAACGACTAATATTTCAATTAAATAAATAAAAATAGTAAACGCCATAGAAATGGGTGAAAAACCATAACCCGCCACCGGTGTCATGGCACCGAAAATGAATATCACCAGGATCAGGCAGGTAATGATCATGTGACCAGCCACCATATTGGCAAAAAGACGTATGATCAGGGCAAAGGGCTTGGTAAATATGCCGATAAATTCCACGATAAATAAAATAGGCTTCACAAAACCAGGTGCCGGCGGATTGATAATATGACTCCAGAAATGTTTATTGGTATTGAACATGATCACGATAAAAGCGATCACGCCCAACACAAACGTAAAGGCGATATTACCAACTACATTCGCTGAGCCGGGAATTAGCGCTACGATGGCATTGATCAGAATAAAGAAAAATACCGTTAATAAATACGGCATGTATTTTTCATAATTTTTCCCGAGATAACTTTTACCTACTTCATCCCGTACAAAAATGATAATTGGTTCCATGGCATTTTGAAAACCGGTAGGCGCTTTTTTGGAACCATTGGCCTTATATTTATTCCCAATTGCAATCATTACCCATACCAATAAGATCAGGGCAATCAGCATTTGTGCCACATTGCGTGTTATAGAAAAATCATAAATCTTTACGGATTCATCGATATTTCCCTGGGCATCTACGGCTACAATTTTGCCTTCATCCAAGGCATATCCGTCATGGGTTTCTGCACCATGATGAAATGCCGAAGACATAAAAGCCGAAAAACCTCTTTGTGGTGAATATAATAATACCGGTAAAGGCAAAGAAATTACATGCTCCCCAATATCCATGATATGAAATTCATGCATATCAGAAATATGCTCCATCAATAATTCCCCGGGATTGAGTTTCCCGCTTTCCTCTGTTTGAACTTCGGTGGTTCCGGGTTGCTTTTCCTGGGCCAAACCAGGCAGGGTATATACAGTGAGCAACACGCCCAAAATCAATGTGGATAAGAATTTCAAGCTTTTAGGAGCCATGCTTTTGGTTAAATTTGGCGCAAAGATACAATTTGCCTTTGTTTAAAAAAATAAAAGCAAAAGAAAATTGAAAACAATCAGGAAAGCGTGCCTGCTTTTTCTTTTTTCTCAAATTGCATGTGGTACAATTTTTCATAAATCCCTTTTTGAGCCAACAGGTCTTCATGCGTCCCGCTTTCTTTTATTTCGCCTTTGTCCAACACGATAATTTTATCTGCTTTTCGTATCGTACTGAGCCGGTGGGCAATGACAATGGAGGTACGCCCGGAAATAAGGGTATCAATAGCCCGCTGAATCATCATTTCACTTTCCGAATCGATGGAAGAGGTGGCTTCATCGAGGATTAAAATTGTGGGATTGTATAATAATGCCCGGATAAATGACAGTAATTGCCGCTGGCCCATACTTAAGGTATTTCCCCGTTCCATTACATTATACTGATATCCGCCCGGGAATTGCATGATAAAATCATGCACGCCTATAAGCCGGGCTGCTTCTTCCACCTGTGCCTGTGTAATCTGCGGGCTGCGCAGGGTAATATTATCCATAATGGAACCGGAAAATAAAAACACATCCTGCAGTACCACCCCAATCTGCCGACGCAGCGATTCCAGGTCATATGTTTCAATAGCCTGGCCATCAATTTTTATGATGCCCTGGTTGACCGGGTACATCCGGTTGATTAAACTAATGATGGAAGTTTTCCCGCTTCCCGTATGGCCTACCAATGCTATGGTTTCTCCGGCTTTTACATCAAAACTGATATTTCGCAACACATAATGTTCATCCACGTAGGCAAACCAGACTTTTTCAAAACTGATCTGGCCTTTAAGATTTTCGGCCCGAATCGCATTGGGTAAAGAAGGTGGAATTTCATCCTTATTATCCAGGACTTTAAAAACCCGCTCCGATGCTATCAGGCCCATTTGCAACACATTGAATTTATCTGCAATGACACGTAAAGGGCGAAAAATGAGGTTTAAATATAAAATAAAGGATACCAGTTTTCCTGCCAGGTTTTCATTGGCAATTGGGTTATTGGCAGCTTTGCCGGCTAACCACCAAACCAGTAAACCCATTGATACAGCCAATACGATTTCCACAATGGGAAAGAAAATGGAATAGGCAAAAATGGAGCGGATATTGGCATTGCGATGTTCTTTATTGATTGCTTTGAATTTTTCCTGCTCTCGTTCTTCTGCACTGAAAGCCTGAACCACCATCATTCCCGTGAGGTGCTCCTGCACAAAAGCATTCAGGGCAGCCACGGCATTGCGTACCCGGATATAACTTTTATTGACACTTTCTTTAAAATAATAAGTTGCCCATAATAAAAAAGGGAAAGGGATCAATGCGATCAGTGTCAGTTGCCAATCGGTAATAAACATGGTGATCAGGATGATGACGATCGAAAGTAAATCAGCAATTATAGGGATCAGGCCATCGGCAAAAACATTATTGATACTTTCGATATCATTAATTGTTCGCGTGGTGAGCGTGCCAATCGGCGTTCGATCAAATTGCCGCAACTGCAAACCCAACACTTTTTTAAATACATGCAGGCGCAAATCTTTTACCACCGCCTGTCCCAACCAGGCAGTTGTAAACGTAAAAGTGAACCGGAGAAAAGTTTCTACCAGTAAAAAGATGACCTGGAAAATGGTAACAGCAATAATGAAATTGGTCACATTCTGCAGGTCCACATTAAAGAAAAGCCAGTGAAGAAATGCCGGGGTGGTTGTTTTTGCCTCGGTGGCTTTTTCAATGGTAACCTGGATCAGGTAGGGCCGCACCGGAGTGATGGCTGATAAAATTACTGCCAATAAAAGGCTGCCATAAAATTTCCGGCGATAGGGCCTAACATAAATAAATAATCTGCGCAGATCTGCAAATGAAAACCCCTTATCCTTTTTGTCACCTTGCATATAGCAGACAAAAGTACAATCTTGCTTTTTCAATACCGGGTTAAATTTATGAACGGAGCAGCATGATTGAAAATGTATAAAACAGTTGCACAACTCCTTTCCGAAAAAATTTATCTTTGTCTGCAGATGGAAAAGATTACGATTCGCCGGGCGATTGAACAAGACTGTGCCCGTTTATTGGAACTGGTACATGAATTGGCTGCATATGAAAAGGCGCCGGAGCAGGTAACTGTTACGCTGGCACATTTCATTGAAAGTGGTTTTGGGGAAAAGCCTGTCTGGTGGGCCTTTGTAGCGGAAGACGAAAAGGGTATTGTAGGTTTTGCTCTGTATTATATTCGTTATTCCACCTGGAAAGGGCAACGCATGTACCTGGAAGATATCCTTGTTACACAGGAAGCCCGGGGAAAAGGAATCGGGAAATTATTATTTGACCGTTTAATTATAGAAGCGCGTGAAAAAAAATTAAGTGGTATGGTTTGGCAGGTATTGGATTGGAATGAACCCGCACTTAATTTTTACAAAAAGTATAATGCAAAAATGGATAAGGAATGGTTGAATGGCAGCCTGGATTTCTGATAAAAAAATAACAAATTTTCATGCCCCAGTTTCCGAATTTATTGGTACATGCAATTCCGGCATTTATTTTACTGATCATTGTGGAAGTAATATTTGCTGTAAAAACGCAACGGGAATTGTATGAAGTAAAAGATGCAGCTACGAGTCTTGCATTGGGCCTGGGTAATTTGTTTACCGGCATTCTCACAAAATCCCTTATCCTGTTTGTTTTTTATTTCATCTATCAATACCGTTTGTTTACCATACCCTGGAATGCCTGGTGGGCCTGGGTGCTTATATTTTTTGCTGATGACCTTAGCTATTACTGGTTTCACCGGGTTAGCCATAGTGTGCGCTTCTTCTGGGCGAGCCATGTGGTACATCATTCTTCTGAAAAATATAACCTGGCAGCAGCTTTGCGCCAGACATGGACGGGCAATATCACCGGCTCATTTTTATTTTGGAGCTGGATGCCTTTCGTCGGTTTTGAACCGGGTATGATCATGACCATGCAGGCCGTAAGCCTGTTATACCAATTTTGGATACATACGGAAAGCATACAAAAAATGCCCCGTTGGTTTGAAGCTGTTTTTAATACGCCCTCCCATCACCGGGTACATCATGGCACCGACCTTTTATACCTCGATAAAAACCATGCAGGCATCCTGATTATCTGGGATAAACTTTTCGGTACTTTCCAGGAAGAAAAATTCAGGCCGACGTATGGCCTCACCAAAAATGTACATACATTTAATCCCGTACGGGTGGCCTTTCATGAATGGATCCATATAGGCCATGACTTACGCAAAGCCAGGAATCTACGGCAAGCACTGCATTATTTATTTGACAGCCCTGGCTGGAGCGGAGATGGCAGTTCGAAAACTACCAAACAACTCCGGAAGGAAGCTGCTGAAAAACAAACTACCAGATAACCTGATTTGTTAAGATTTTTTAAAATCATTTGAACGGTCCCTCATCTTACGAATACTGTCGTAATTTGGCTACGAAAAAAATCGTAACAATGAAAAAGGATCTTATCAAGCCGACCGAGAGTGAACTGGAAATCCTGAATGTGCTTTGGGAAAAAGGCCAGGCAACAGTGAAAGAAGTGCATGAGAAGCTGAGTGAACACAAAATCAGTGGTTATACCACCACTTTGAAACTGATGCAGATTATGCATGAGAAAGGACTTGCCAAAAGAGATGATTCCAGTAAAACGCATGTGTACCAGGCCAATATCAGCCAGGATAAAACCAGGCAACATTTATTGCGCAAGATGGTACAATCACTCTATGGTGGCTCCACTTCCCAACTGGTTATGCAGGCTTTGGGCAATAAAGCAACCACCCGGGAAGAGATCGAAGAGATTATACAATTTTTGGAAAAGATGAAATGATATTATCGCTATACATTAATAGTATTCGATATAAAAAATTAAACTGCTTTCATAATTAATGACACCCATTTTACAGCATATTGTTTTGCATGCAATTGGAATTGCCCTGTTAAACAGCCTGTATTATGGCCTGGTATTATATGCCGCTACCCAATTTATACAGGCATTTTTCCAAAGGGCTGCAACAAAATATTTTATTTTTTTAGCCGCCCAATTCCTACTGGCGCTTGTATTTATTTATCAGTGTATAGATCAATATGCCACTTCTGCCGGACAAACGGCATTAACCGTATCCGTAGATAATCCACAACAAGCTATTTTACCCATCCTGTTTTCCAAATACATCAACCCGGCTTTAGCAAATAATATAGTGAACCTATTGGCCATTGCCTATTTTGCCGGCTTCCTGTTTTTTATAGGACGTTGGCTCTTTGCTTATCAATCTGCTCATAAGCTCCGTCGTCATGGCTTACAAAAAGCCGATGTGCATTTCCGTCTTTTTGCACAGGTAACAGCCGGACGCATGAACATCAACAGAAAAATACAAGTGTATGTTTCTGCTATCGCAAAAAGCCCGCTTACAGTTGGTTTCCTGAAACCCGTAATCCTGTTGCCATTCGCCAGTTTCAATTACCTCAGCACCGAACAATTGGAAGCTGTGATCCTGCATGAACTTGCCCATATACGGCGCGCCGATTACCTGGTACATATCTTTCAATCTTTTGCCGAACTGATTTTATTTTTTAATCCATTCTCCTATTTTCTTTCCCGGAAGATTGATATGGAGCGGGAAAACAGTTGTGATGACTGGGTAATGCAACACCAGTATCAACCGGCGCTTTATGCAAATGCATTATTGAAGATTGCACAAATGCAACATGCACCGGTCTTTGCCATGGCTGCTTCCGGCAGGCACACACCGCTTAAAGACCGCGTAGAGCGGTTATTCCAGCCAGCTAAAAAAATATCCATTCCGGTTTTATTTAGCCTGGCTGTAGGTATAGGTATGCTTGTCTTCATCAAAATGCATTGGTCAGTCATACAGCCAGACCAGGCAGATACTGTAATCGAAACCCCGTATCAACAAACTATTTCTACCCAACAGGATGATTTCAGGCGTATGCGCTTTACCAATATCTTTTTGCCGGCAATAACTTTACCCTTAGCACAACAGGTAAACACTGCCAAAAAAATACAACCAAAACAGGCTGAAGATAAAACAAATCAACGCCCATCTGAAATAGCAATTGATAAACTTATCCCGGAAAAAAATGTTCCACCTACCCCACCTATCCCGGATAAAACAAAAACCATTTCTCCCGCTTTGGGTAATGTGGAGAATTCTCCTATGAATATTGTTTTCGCTTCGGTAAAGCAAATGCTGGATAGCGTCAATAATGTTACTTCCAGCAATATACAGCCGATTTTGTCTGCTATGCCAGCCACTCAATCTTTCCAGATTTCCCAGGCATCATATAAAGCAAATGCTGCAGATTCTTCTGCCCGGGAGCCTTTAAACGAGGCCATCATTCGTGTCTCCAGGCTTGATGACAATACCGGAAACACGGCTTTCTACCATGTGGAAATTATCGGGAATAACGGAACAGGCTTTTCATATACCCTGGCGATCAGCCAATATCAATAAGAATTCCCGTAAATTCCTTTTTTTTCAGTAATTTGCGCCGTTATCAGCCACATGAAATTTCTTTTATTAAATCTTGATTTCCTGGACCACCCGGTTGACAATCTGTAAGGCAAACTTCCGGTACGGAAGTGGTTTTTTATTTATTACCAATCATTATTAAAATATATTTCTATGTTGGATATGCAAGAAAAATTATCTGCAAAAGAAAATTTCTATTTGCAGCTTGAAGAAAAATATGGCGCCCATAATTATCATCCCTTACCCGTTGTCCTTGAAAAAGGAGCAGGTGTTTTTTTATGGGATGTGGATGGCAAAAGATATTATGATTTTCTCAGTGGTTATTCTGCGGTAAACCAGGGCCATTGCCATCCGCGTATTGTAAAAGTGTTGCAGGAACAGGGGACAAAGTTGACACTTACGTCCCGGGCTTTTCACAGTAATTTATTGGGTGAATATGCAAAATATATAACTGATTTATTTGGGTACGATAAGGTATTGCCTATGAACACCGGTGTGGAAGCGGTAGAAACCGGTATCAAATTATGCCGTCGCTGGGGTTACGTTAAAAAAGGAATCCCGGAAAATGCAGCAAAGATTATTGTATGTGCCGAAAACTTTCATGGCCGGACTTCTACGGTAATTTCCTTCAGTACTGACCCGGTATCGCATGATAAATTCGGGCCTTTTATGCCCGGCTTTGAAGTGGTGCCATACAATGATATCCCTGCCCTGGAGAAAAGCCTGCAGGATAAAAATGTGGCCGGTTTCTTAGTAGAACCTATCCAGGGTGAAGCCGGTGTAGTGGTGCCGGATGAAGGCTACTTACGCAATGCAAAAGCTTTATGCGCCCAATACAATGTGTTATTCATTGCCGATGAAATTCAAACCGGCCTGGCACGTACCGGAAAAATGCTGGCCTGTGATCATGAACAGGTGCGCCCCGATATTCTATTACTGGGTAAAGCATTAAGCGGTGGCATTTTACCGGTATCCGCAGTTTTAGCGGATGATGCTATCATGCTTAATATTAAACCCGGCGAACATGGCTCTACCTATGGTGGTAATCCACTGGCTTGTGCCGTGGCCATCGAATCTTTAAAAGTGTTGGTAGAAGAAAAGATGATGGAAAACGCGGCAGTTATGGGTGAACTGTTGCGCAGTGAATTAAGAGCCTTACAATCACCGTATATCAAACTGGTACGCGGGAAAGGTTTATTAAATGCTATTGTCATTCAACATGAAGACCCGGAAGCAGCCTGGCATTTATGCCTTGAATTAAAAAATAATGGTTTATTAGCCAAGCCTACACATGGGGATAAAATACGCTTTGCACCTCCGCTCCTTATCACCAGGGACCAGTTACTGGAATGTGTGGCGATTATAAAAAAATCATTATCCATATTTAATTAGAAAATGATTAGATGAGTTTGGCTATTGTAAAAGGATATCATTTTCAAATTATCTTTTAGTCCCGACAAAAGCAAATTGTAGCAGCAATTTGCTTTTGTTGTTTAATGCAGTTTCTATCAGTTAATCTTTGAAAAGATGACTGAAAAGTTTATGCCCAGGTACAGTCATTTTGAAAATACCTGCTTTGAAAATTTATCTACAGGCAAACAGACATTTTTCATACCAACCAATTTGAATAGTTTTATTTCTTTTGCATAAAACTTCTGCTGTTGTTTGAAGCAGCAGGCTTATTTTTTCGTCTTCAACTTATGTAATCGGGGTAAAAGGCTCATGAGCAACATAATGCCGGCGAAGACAAGCAGTAAATATAGAGCCGGTTTTGCCTCCGGGCAATCTCCAAAAATGCAGGTGGAAATAAGGATAAAATTCCGGACAGCCCAGGCCATATTTATAGCCGTGAAAAGAACATTCCATCTTTTTGCCCAAATGGTAGGGATGGCAAAGAAAATGATCGCCAGCCCGGATAAAATGATATTCAATAAAGCAGGCTTGCCAAAATCGGTCCCGGCAGTTTGCATACCCCGGATTTCGAGATGGATGGAAGGAATAAAACTCCAGGGCAGGAAGCTTATAATAATAATGCCGATAGCTGCGAGGATACCAATTGTTTGAGAATATTTCATGGAATGATACTACATGGAGGCAGATCCGGAAAAGAGAAGAGGTCCCGAGCGGATTCGAACCGCTGTACGAGCTTTTGCAGAGCTCTGCCTAGCCACTCGGCCACAGGACCAATTTTTCAGCCCGCAAAAATAAGGCATAGGCATTGAAAATAAAATTCTTATTCTGCAGCGCCTGCCCTGCCTTTTTTATGAATTATGTTCCTTTCAAATTATTGTACTTTGCCGTGAAAAAAAAGGCTCACAATAGGGCAATCCTGTTTTCCACGTATTGATGTTCAACTATTTTCAATTTGTCCATACATGAAACTCTCCTTTGCAAAATACCATGGCGCCGCCAATGATTTTATCATGATTGATGACCGGCCGGGCAAAATCAATTTAAGCTATGAGCAGGTAAAACAGTTATGTAAACGGTATACCGGCATCGGCGCCGATGGCCTGATCCTGTTGCGGGAAAAAGCAGGAGTTGATTTTGAAATGATCTATTACAATGCCGATGGGAAACCGGGCAGCATGTGTGGCAACGGGGGGCGTTGTGCTGTAAAATTTGCACAGCAATTAGGCATCCGGAAAGATAACTATACATTCCTGGCTATGGATGGCCTGCATTATGCCACTATGAATGAGGATAAAGGCTGGATTCATTTAAAGATGCAGGACGTGCAGGCGGTTAAAAATATTTTACCGACATCTTATGTTTTAAACACCGGTTCACCGCATTATGTTAAACCGGTTACGGATATTCGCAATTACCCCGTTATAGAAGAAGGCCGGAAGATCCGCTATAGTGCGGAGTTTGCACAGGAAGGTATCAATGTAAATTTTGTAGAAAACCTCGGCAACAAAATTTTTGTCCGCACCTACGAACGTGGTGTGGAAGATGAAACCCAGAGTTGCGGGACTGGTGTTACAGCATCCGCCCTGGTATATGCCCATAATGAAAACGGGTTTAATCATATTGACATACAAACACTCGGTGGAAAATTAGCAGTAGAGTTTATGAAAACAGGCCCTGCTACGTTTACAGACATCTGGCTATGTGGCCCGGCGATTGAAGCATTCCGTGGAGAAGTGGTTATAGCACCAGTCGAAAAATAAGCAACATGATTAACAGTTTTACGATACGCGTTTATGGTATTTTGGCTGATACGGAAAATAATATTTTAGTAAGTGATGAAATTATCCAGGGAAAATTTTATACAAAATTCCCCGGGGGTGGGTTGGAAATAGGTGAAGGAACAAAAGATTGCCTGGTTCGGGAATTCAAAGAAGAAACCGGCCTTACCATCACCGTGAAAGCGCATCTTTATACGACTGATTTTTATCAGCCATCTGCTTTTAATGAAACACAGCAAGTGTTATCTATTTATTACCTGGTAGAAGCTACCGATCTTAGCAGGCTGGTTTGCAAGACCCGGCGTTTTGATTTTTCAGAAGATCAACTGTCTGGAAAAAATCAGCAGGAAAATTTTCGTTGGATGCCGCTGGCTTCCCTTTCAGAAAATGAAATGACTTTACCCATTGATAAGATCGTCGTTAGGCTACTGAAATCCTCCCGGAACATTCCCGTATAATTATTGGATGTTACAAACTATTTATCCGGCAGTGATAAAAATATTTATACACCTTACCAAAATGGATAATTATAGAATGCGGTTTTTAATTTGTAATATTGGTTGATAATATAGTTCCACATTTTGGTTATTCATATGAAAAGATATTTTCTTGCTCTCTTACTGCTTATTTGTTTAAATTCTTTTGCACAACTTATTCCTGCATATAAAAACTCAAAACTTTCCCCTGATGTAAGAGCGAAAGACCTGCTATCGAGGATGACACCTGAAGAAAAATTCTGGCAACTGTTTATGTGCCCCGGTGATACCACTGTATTGCTGGATACATTTACACGCTATGGTATTTTTGGCTTACAGGTAAGCGCATCATCGCAGGGTGGCGGTGGGCAGATGTTGAATTATAATACAACGGATGACGCATTGGCGCTTGCCGAAAAGATGAATACCATTCAACTTTATTTTGTTGAAAAAACAAGGCTGGGTATCCCTGCCATTATGTTTGATGAAGCGCTGCATGGTTTGATGCGTGCAGGCAGCACTGCTTTTCCACAGGCTATTGGTTTGGCTGCAACATTTGATACAAGTTTAATGCGTCGTGTAGCATCAGCTATTGCAGATGAAGTGGAAGCAAGGGGCATCAGGCAAATTCTTTCCCCGGTAATCAATATTGCAAGTG
>JBDHYG010000002.1:0-234772 GCA_039811225.1 Parafilimonas sp. | reverse complement strand
AAGCGGAAAGGAAAAGTAGTGTAAAAATTGATCGTTTGCATATAAGGAAGAATATACCAAAAATCGTAACTTAATTACAATTAGCAATGATTACTTTTGCAGCCAGATGAAGAAATTATCCGAAATAGAATTAGGTAAGAGTGTTCGGATCCACTCATTTAAGGATGATGAACTTTTTATTAAACTCATGGAAATGGGCTGTATTCCTGGGGAAAAGATCACTGTTGACCAAATTGCCCCATTAGGTGATCCGATTTCCATATCAGTATCCGGATATTTTTTAAGTCTTCGTTTAAACGAAGCAGACCATATTTTTGTTGAAGAACTGTAGAAAACGGTTTAGTTGTATGCATATCGGGCTTTATTTTGGCTCTTTTAATCCCATTCATCACGGGCACCTCATCCTTGCAGGCTATATTGCTGATCACACGTCATGTGATGAGGTCTGGCTGGTTGTTTCTCCTCAAAATCCCCTTAAACCCGCTTCAACCTTATTAAATGATTATCAACGACTTCACTTGGTACGCCTGGCAATAGAAGGCGATAAACGATTAAAAGTAAAAGATATAGAATTCAAATTACCTAAACCTTCCTATACTATAGACACCTTAGTTTATATCAAAGAAAAATATCCTGATTATAGTTTTTCCATCATAGTGGGTGCCGATAGCTGGGCAAATATAGAAAAATGGAAAAATTATAAACAACTTATTGATAATCATGATTTTATTATATACCCGAGGCCTGGTTTTACGGTAAAAATTCCATCTCAATCAAAACATATATTCCTGGATGCACCTTTACTGGAAATTAGTGCCGCATCTATCCGAAAAAATATCCGGGAAAAGCGATCGATCAGGTATTTACTACCTGAACCGGTAAGGGAAGAAATTTTATTAGGCGGCTATTATAAAGATTAAAACAGCCAGCCAAGCAATAAGCAAATGAATGCAATAAATGGCGCCCTGAATTTCGTGAAAGCCAATAATAAAAAAGTTCCTACGATAACGGCAATATTGAGGATGGGAATACCGGTACCATCCATGACATCTAATGAAATCGCTTTCATCAGGTATAAAGTGGAGCCCGACATAATACCCACAATAGATGCATTAATGCCTTCCAGTGAACGGTAAATGACCGCGTATTTTTTTAAGTTTTCCCATACTGGAAAAAAGAATAAAACCAGCAAAGCGCTTGGAAGAAAAATGGCAATCGCACCAATGATACAGCCTAAAACCTGGAATTGCTCCCCTTTTCCTCGCAACAACATACCACCAATATAGGAGCCAATGGAAAATACCGGCCCGGGAATGGCCCGCACCATACCATAACCTGTTAAAAATTCTTCTTTTGTCATTGATAGAGCCTCTGGGTTTTTTTCAAGTGTCTTTTCTGTTTTAGGGTGCTCTACATACTGGGTGTACATCATGGGCATCAAGACATCTCCACCACCAAATACCAGGCTGCCAAAACGATAGAAGTTTTCAAATAAATTATAGGGTGCCCGGTTGGGCCAATTATTTTTTCTGGCCTTTTCACTGACAAAACCGGCGAGGCCAAAAACAGCAAGAAAAATCAATAAGTTGCCCCATTTTACTTTTTTAGGAGGTATTTCTTTTTGTGGTATCCGTTTACTGCTAAAATTGGTAACAATACCCGAAACAAAAATCAATGAGGGAATGATCCATGGTGTTTTGAAAAAAAGAAAGGTGCAAATGGCTGTAATCACCAGGATAACCCAGGTAATGGTATTTTTTATAGCAAATTTTGAAATGCGATAAGCAGAGAAGGCTACAAAACCTACTGCCATAGGCTGCACAAATTTAAAAATGCCCACATCAATAGAACGTTGATCTAAAAAAATCAATAGAAAAGACAGTCCACTCATAAGGATACAAGCAGGTAATATCCATATTAGCAAAGTAATTATAGCGAGCGGCAGGCCTCCTCTTTTGAAACCAATTAGAGTAAGTGTTTGAGTAGAAGATGCACCCGGAAGCATTTGACAGAATGCATTGTATTCAATTAGTTCAGCTTCGGTAATGTCTTTGCGTTGTAAGACAAAGGTTTTCAGCATCATTCCGAAATGGCCCTGAGGTCCACCAAATGCGGTAATGCTATAAAGAAATACAGCTTTTAAAAAAGGTATATGACGAGGTGAAACCAAGTAATTCCAATTTTATTTGTATCACAGGGAAAAAGCAAATTACAAAAGAATACACAAATAAGACCCCAGCCTTATTTGCTTTTATTTAGTTATGGCGTGTTTTATTGCCCAAAAGACCATCAATTAGAGAGGTTACCAGGGATAATAATAAGCTGAACCATAAAGCGGCCCACCATGAATCCACTTTGAAGCCGGGTATTAAATGAGCAGCCCATTGAATCATGAGGACATTTAAAACTATTAAAAATAAACCCAATGTAAGGATGGTGATCGGAATTGTTAGAATAATTAAAATAGGCTTTACAAAATTGTTCAACAGCGCCAGTACCAATGCCAATAGCACCGCGGTCAGGCTATCATCAATATGTACGCCATTTAAAAAATAAGCAGCTATAATTGCAGCTACCGCGGATACCAGGATTTTACCAATGAATGCCATAGTTTTTATATTACTGTTAATTCATAAAAAGAATCCGGCTTAAAATAAGTGCGGGCAAGTTCCTGCAACTCAGGTGCCGATATAGTTTTTATTGTTTCGATACTGTCATAAAAAAATTGCGCATCTAAGTTATTCAAAATATAACTCTTCCACCGGGCCATTATTTCAAAAGGCCCATCCAACCGGCTTAATAAGCCGCCCATTAATTGATTGCGCACAAGATATAATTCATCATCCGGGACAGGTTCCCTGGTAAGCTTTTCCATTTCAAAATAGATTTCTTTGATCGTCGCTTCACTAACGGTACGGCCGACTTCAGTTGCTATTAACCATTCACTTTCATCCCGGTAATTTTTAAAGTGGCTGTATATACCATATGTATATCCTTTTTCTTCCCGGATATTACTCATCAGCCTCGACCCAAAAAAGCCACCCAGTATATTATTCAATACCATCGCTTTTTTATAATCCGGATGATGCTTTCCGGGAAAAGGGCGGGCAAGCCGGATGGCAGCCTGCACCCCATTTTCATCATTTAATACATGGTGTTTTTTTGAGGTATCTGGTGATTTTTGATACAGTTTTTGAGGCAAAACTTTTTTGTTGAGCGATAAACCGCCGAAATTTTTATTTAATAAGGTTTCTAAATTGGATGGTAAAATTCCTGTCACAAATATCCGGCAACTTCCTTCCAGGTAATAGGTTTTGAAAAAGGTTTGGAGTTCCTCTCTTTGTAGCTTTTCATAGTCTTCAAAAGTTGTCACCGCACCATATGGATGATCGGCGCCATAAAGGTATTGATCTATCAGGCGATTCGCGACGAAATCACATTTTTGTAAATTCACTTTCAATTTTTGTCGTTGAATTTGTTTGAATGTCGCCAATTCATTTTCAGGAAAAATACTGTCAGTCAACAATTCAGCAATGATAGGAATGAGATCACCTGCATTTTTATTTAAGCAAAACAAGGTTACCGATGCAAACTCCACGTGGCATTGTACGGATAAGAAAGCGCCAAAAAATTCCACTTGCTTATTGATGGAAAAAGCATCCTTTTGAGTAGTACCGTTTTTCAACATGTAATTAGTTGCAGCCGCTACGATTTTGTGATCGGCTTGCCAGATGCCTGCATCAAAAACCCATTCAATCTGGAGCACTTCCTGCGTTCCTGCCTGGATAGAATATACAGGGACATCATTATCAAGGTGGAATAATTGATAAGGAGGTAATTGTAAATTAAAATTAACGGGATCAGTTATTGCAGGGCCTTCCAGCCTGTTGAGTACGGGCATGCATTTATTTTGAGCAAATTTAGTTAAAATAAATAGAGAGAAAGGAAGAGGTGTGGCCGGATAATTTATTTAAAATTATCTTTACCGTCCAAAAAACAGTTTATGGAAAAAGGGCCGATATCAAAATTCATTACGCATCATTATCGTCATTTCAATGCAGCCGCTTTAGTAGATGCAGCAAAAGGCTATGAGGCACATTTATTGGAAAACGGAAAAATGATGATCACATTGGCGGGAGCTATGAGTACAGCAGAATTGGGCATATCCCTGGCTGAAATGATTCGCCAGGACAAAGTGCATATTATTAGTTGTACCGGCGCCAACCTGGAAGAAGATATTATGAACCTGGTGGCACACACACATTATAAACGGGTGCCAAATTATCGCGACCTGAGCCCACAGGAAGAATGGGATTTACTCGAAAATCATTATAACCGGGTTACTGATACCTGCATTCCGGAAGAAGAAGCTTTCCGGCGGATCCAACAACATATTTTTAATAAATGGAAGGCCGCTGAAGATAAAGGTGAACGTTATTTCCCACATGAATATATGTATCAGATGTTGTTAAATGGGGACCTGGAAAAATATTATGAAATTGATCCAAATAACAGCTGGATGCTGGCCGCTGCTAAGAAAAATATCCCCATCATTGTTCCCGGCTGGGAAGACAGTACAATGGGAAATATTTTCGCTTCTTATTGTATTAAAGGCAATTTGAAGACTTCTACCATGAAATCAGGTATTGAATATATGGTCAATCTGACTGAATGGTACCGGGCTAATTCAACTGGCAAAGGAGTGGGATTTTTTCAAATCGGTGGTGGCATAGCGGGTGATTTTCCTATATGTGTCGTACCGATGATGTACCAGGACCTGGAGTGGGAGGATGTACCTTTCTGGAGCTATTTCTGCCAAATCAGTGACAGTACCACATCGTATGGAAGCTATAGTGGAGCAGTACCAAATGAAAAAATTACCTGGGGTAAATTAGATATCCATACACCAAAATATATTGTGGAAAGTGATGCCACTATTGTAGCCCCATTAATTTTTGCCTATTTATTAGGTTGGTGATTCTTCCTGCTTTTCTTTGGTAATGAAGTGCTGACGAGGTCATATGAATCCCGAATCATTGCTTCGACCTGTTGACGTTTTAAGCTACCATCGAGTAGAATGGTGTTCCAGTGTTTTTTATTCATGTGATATCCCGGAATTATCGCCTCATAAGTTTCCCTTAACTCAATAGCTTTTTCCGGCTGGCATTTTATATTAATGCGAAGAGGCTGTTCATCCAGACTGGCCAATAAAAATATTTTATGAGCAACTTTAAAGACAAGGGGATCTGTACCAAAGGGGAACCCTTCGGTAACATCTTCAAATGAGAGACAAAATGTGCGCAGCGTTTCAATATCCATCTCTTCTGCAATATAAGTAAGCAACACAATAAGACTTGGGAAATTTGTGTTCCAGTTAATATGATTTTCAGCAATCAAAAAAGAAAAAGCCCCTGATGAAAGGGGCTTTGTGGTGTGGGGCGGGATCGAACCGCCGACACAAGGATTTTCAGTCCTTTGCTCTACCGACTGAGCTACCGCACCTGAAAATTCTTTTCCCAATTATGGGGCTGCAAATATAAGGGCATGATTCAATTTCAAAAAATCAAAATTCAAGCAACCTCTTTTTGATCAAAACTCGCAATTTTTAGGTGTTCGGGCAAAAGGTATAACATCCCGGATATTGCCCATCCCTGTTACGAACTGTACTATGCGCTCAAAGCCTAACCCAAAACCGGCATGGGGCACCGTTCCAAACCTGCGAATATCTAAATACCATTGCATTTCGGTCTCGGGAACTTGCATTTTTTTCATGCGATCCAATAATTTATCTAACCGTTCTTCCCTTTGTGAGCCTCCCACAATTTCACCAATCCCGGGCGCGAGAATATCCATGGCAGCGACCGTTTTGCCATCATCATTCATACGCATATAAAATGCCTTAATCGCTTCAGGATAATTGGTGACAATAACCGGCTTCTTAAAATGATTTTCTACAATGTAACGTTCATGTTCACTTTGTAAGTCAATACCCCACTGCACCTCATATTTGAATTTTTTCTTTTTATAATGATTGCTCGCCTGTAAAATTTCGATAGCCTCGGTATAGGTGATTCGCTCAAAAGACTCGTGGCATACATGTTCCAGTTTTTCAATCAGTCCCATTATACTCCTTTTATCTTGCGGCAATTGTTTTTCTTCCGCCTCAAGCCTATCTGCCAGAAATTGCAGGTCATCTTTATTATTGTCCAAAACAAATTGAATGATATACTTTATGAATGCTTCGGCCAGGTTCATATTGTCTTCCAAATCATAAAATGCCATTTCCGGTTCTATCATCCAAAACTCAGCCAGGTGCCGGGTAGTATTGGAATTTTCAGCACGGAATGTTGGTCCGAACGTATAGACTTCACCAAGCCCGGTAGCAGCTAATTCCGCTTCTAATTGGCCGCTTACAGTGAGATGTGTACTTCTGCCAAAAAAATCTTCATTGAAATCAATATCCCCGTTCGTTGTTTTAGGAACTTTATCCAGTGGTAAAGTGGTTACACGAAACATTTCGCCTGCTCCTTCCGCATCACTGGCAGTAATAATGGGTGCATGCAGATAAAAGAAACCCCGTTCATGAAAAAAACGATGGATGGCAAATGCCAGTGAATGCCGGATACGGAAAACGGCACCAAATGTGCTGGTTCGAAATCGCAAATGAGCTTTCTCGCGTAAAAATTCAAGGCTGTGTTTTTTGGGCTGCAAAGGATAATTGTTTGCATCACTATCTCCCAGGATGGTGATATGAGCAGCTACTAATTCTATAGCCTGGCCCTTCCCGGTACTGGCAACAATTTTTCCATTTACTTTTATTGATGCGCTTGTAGTTATTCTTTTTAAATCGCTTTCCACTAAAACGCCTGCCGGAACCACAACCTGTAAATTTGCCTGGGTACTGCCATCGTTTAAGGCAATAAACTGGTTATTTCGAAATGTCCGTACCCATCCCATTACCGTAATTTCATCACCTTCCTTTGCACTATTTAAAACCGTATTGACTTTTGTTCTTAGACCAAACATAGAATTTGAGATTATTTCATTTTTGGAAATGCGTGCAGGTGCACGTTTTTTGGCTTGCAAAGATACAAGAATAGTATGGCTGATTGGTGGAATTAGAAAAGAATAAGGGGTATGCTGCGTTTTTTTCTTTAATCAAAAGTTTTTTGGAACCATAAAAAAAGCCGTATCATTTTTCAGATACGGCTTTCAAAAAGGACTGGAAAGAATTATGATTCTTTTTTATCTTCTTCCTGTTTTAATTTTTCCTTGATTTCTGCTAATGCGCCCAGGTCACCAAGGGTCGTTTTTTCAATCTTGCTTTGAATATTGCGTACGGCTTTTTTAGTTTTTTCCGCATCTTCCCGGGCTTCTTTTTTCTGTGATTCAGCCTCTGCAGCCTGGGCTTGTTCCCAAATACGGCTATGGCTTAAGATGATCCTTTTTTCATTGCGATCAAATTCAATGATCACGAATTTGCCGGTTTCATCAGCACCCATACTTTTGCCATCTTCTTTGGTCAGGTGCCTATTTGGAGCAAATCCTTCCAGGCCATAATCCAATTGCACGGTTGCACCTTTATCATCTCTGCGTGTAATAGTTCCCTCATGTTCTGTGCCCACTGCAAATGTTTCTGATAAAGCATTCCAGGGATCTTCTTCCAACTGCTTATGGCCAAGCTGTAATTTGCGGTTTTCTTTATCAATTCCTAAAATGATGGTATCGATATTTTCACCTACTTTGGTATATTCTGACGGGTGATTATAACGCTTCAGCCAATTCAGATCACTGATATGAATCATCCCTCCGATACCCGGTTCCAATTCTACAAATACACCATAAGGTGTAATGTTTTTCACCAGGCCTACATGTTTACTACCTTCGGGGAATTTGGTTTCAATAGTATTCCAGGGGTCTTCAGAAAGTTGCTTGATGGACAAACTCATTTTACGGGAATCCTTATCCAGGGTTACTACTTTTGCCTCATATTCATCATTCAGTTTAAAGAATTCTTTTGCATTGACAGGGGTATTGGCCCAGGTAATTTCGCTTACATGCACCAGTCCTTCTACGCCCGGTTGAATTTCCAGAAATGCACCATAGTCTTCGATATTCACTACTTTCCCTTTCACGGTAGCACCCTCATGAATCCATTCCGGTAAGATATCCCATGGATGTGGGGTAAGTTGTTTTAAACCTAAGCTGATTCGTTTTTTATCATCATCAAAATCCAATACCACCACCTGTAATTTCTGATCCATTTTCAATACTTCACTCGGGTGGAAAATGCGACCCCAGGATATATCGGTAATGTAGAGTAAACCATCCAGGCCACCCAGGTCCATGAAGGCGCCAAAGTCGGTAATATTTTTTACCGTTCCTTCCAGTACCTGGCCTTTTTCCAGCTTACTCATGATTTCTGCCCGCTGGGCTTCAATATCGCTTTCGATTAATGCTTTATGAGATACAACGGCATTCTTGATCATTTCATTGATCTTCACTACTTTGAATTCCATAGTTTTACCTACAAACTGGTCATAATCGGTAACCGGTTTCACATCTATCTGAGAACCGGGG
Organism: Parafilimonas sp.; assembly: GCA_039811225.1. Classification (GTDB taxonomy): domain Bacteria; phylum Bacteroidota; class Bacteroidia; order Chitinophagales; family Chitinophagaceae; genus JAFDXJ01. The sequence continues at coordinate 226,192 of JBDHYG010000002.1, read as the reverse complement.
AGGAAGGTTTCCATACCAAATACATCCACGATCAAGCCTCCTTTTGTCTTGCTGGTGACATTACCAGTAACCACTTCACCGGTTTTATGTACTTCCATAATTCTTTCCCAGGCACGGTAAATACGGGCTGATTTGCGGCTTAAGTTTAAATGGCCCTGCCTGTCTTCTTTTTCCAATACCATTACTTCTACTACATCGCCAATGGCTACGGATGGAAGATCCCTGAATTCATTCAGTGAAACCATACCATCACTCTTGAAGCCGATATTTAATACGGCATCTGTTTTGGTAAGGCCTACAATGGTCCCATTGATAATTTCTCCGTCTTCAATTTGCACAAAAGTGTCTTCATACACTTTGTCGTATTTAGCCTTTTCTGCTTCGGAGTAAGGAGATACATTTCGCTTGTCAATGGTCCAGTCGAAATCATCGTGTGCAGAGGAAGGTTCAGTTATGGCGGCAGTGGGAACAGCCGTTGCCGTTTCAGTAACTATTTCATTACCAGGTATATTTGTTGTCGCTGTAGCGGAATTTTCAGATAAAACTTCCTGCTCCTGGTGTTCAGCGTTTTGATTAACAATATTGTTTTCGCTCATGATTTTATCCCGAGGGTTTTATTTCGGGGGTGCAAAGATAGCGGAAATGTGGGAAAAATGTGTATTTTTCAGCAAAGATTTTACCGGGAAAACATAGGAGAAGCCTATGATTGAATGTAATTCTGCAATTCGGAAATGGTGTCTTTTTGAGAGAGAAGTACTTCGGAAATAACATCATAAATGGAGATAAAGCCTACCAGTTTTTCGCCATCCATTACCGGTAGATACCGAAGTTTTTGACTTGTCAGTAATTTCATGCATTCCTCTACGGAATCGGTTTCTTTTACCGTAGTGCAATGAGTAACCATGATATCCGCCACGGAAGTATCTGTAGAAGAATGGCCTTTTAAAATTACTTTTCGTGAATAATCGCGTTCAGTCATAATTCCAAGGAAATGTTCATTATCCATAACGACAACCGAACCAATATTTTTTTCTGCCATAATGCGCAAGGCATCAATAACTTTTAAGCCCGGGGGTACTTTCACAACCTCACGACCCTTCCGATCCAATATATCACTGACTTTTCGCATGCCCTAAATTACTTTATTTTCATAAATCATCAAAAATATTTTTGGCCTCTTAACTGTTTATAAGAGAAAATTTTATTAGCCGGCCGAAATAGAAGTGAATTCTTATATATAGGAGTTATATTAAATAGGCTTGGAAAAACTTTATGAAGAAATCGATCGGGTCGTTTTGAAAATTATCTGGCCTTATTAATTAGCTTTACACAATTCAAAATTTCATGTCTACAAAAAATATACATATTGAAACTTCTACGTTAACTCCGGCTGAAAAGGAATATGAAAACAGTATCCGGCCACGAATCATTAATGATTTTTCCGGCCAGCCACAATTGATAGAGAACCTGAATGTATTTATCAAAGCAGCTAAATTACGGGGTGATGCACTGGATCATATTCTCTTTCATGGGCCACCAGGATTGGGAAAGACAACGTTATCCAGGATTGTGGCCAATGAATTAGGTGTACAAATAAGGGAAACCTCCGGGCCGGTAATTGAAAAACCCGGCGACCTCGCCGGGCTACTCACCAACCTGGGGCCAAATGATGTTTTATTCATTGATGAAATTCATAGGCTTAGTACCGTAGTGGAAGAATATTTATACGCGGCCATGGAAGATTTCCGTATCGATATTATGATTGACAGTGGTCCCAATGCAAGAAGCATTCAACTGAATTTACAACCCTTTACCCTTATTGGCGCCACAACAAGAAGTGGCTTGCTCACGGCACCCTTATTATCGAGATTTGGTATTAAATCCAGGCTGGAATATTACCAGGCAGACACACTTAAAACAATTGTAGAACGCAGTGCAGCCATCCTGGCGGTTTCTATAACCGGTGATGCCGCAGCAGAAATTGCCCGGCGAAGCCGGGGTACACCCCGCATTGCAAATGGCTTATTACGCCGGGTCCGGGATTTTGCTCAGGTTATGAGTGATGGAAAAATTGATATGCAAATTACACAATATGCACTCAAGGCATTAAGCGTAGATGCACATGGCCTGGATGATATGGACAATAAAATTTTGCACACAATTATTGAAAAATTCAAAGGCGGGCCGGTAGGCATCACCACCATTGCTACTGCCGTAGGAGAAGAGCCCGGAACAATAGAAGAAGTGTATGAACCTTTTTTGATACAGGAGGGTTTCTTACAAAGAACATCCCGGGGCAGGGAAGCTACCTTAAAAGCTTATCAGCATCTTGGCCATACCAAGCCGAATAAGGGGCAACAAAGCAGTTTTTTTGAATAGCGTATCAAATTGAAAGAATAAAAAACCCGGAATACACATTCCGGGTTTCATTTTTAAATTGTAAAAACATTATGGTGCTACCAGGCGGAAACCATTCCCATGGATATTTACAATTTCAATATTCTCATCACCTTTCAGGTATTTCCTGAGTTTGGCGATATATACATCCATACTGCGGCCATTGAAATAGGTATCGCTACCCCAGATTTTTTTCAGGGCTTTTTCACGCGCCAATAAATCATTCTTGTGCTCTGCCAGCATTTTCAATAATTCATTCTCCTTGGGGGAAAGCGTTTGTGTTTTGCCATCATGCGATAATTCGCGCAATCTCGGGTTAAAATGATACGAGCCCAAATCAAATTGCATGTTTTCATTTTCCTTATTCAGGTCTTCATTTCTTTTCAGAATGGCCTTTATTTTCAATAATAAAACTTCGCTGTCAAAAGGTTTGGTGATATAATCATCTGCACCGAGTTTATATCCCTGGATGATATCTTCTTTCATGGTTTTTGCACTTAAGAAGAATAAGGGCATATCCGGATCGATATCACGGATTTCTTCGGCTACGGTAAAGCCATCCATATTGGGCATCATGACATCGAGCAGGCAAATATCAAATTTCTCCCGCTGAAAGGCTGCCAGGCCAAGCCGGCCATCCCGTTCTAAGATAACTTCATAGTCATTCAGTTCAAGATAATTTTTTAATACCATTCCCAGGTTCTGGTCATCTTCACACAATAAAATTTTGTATTTTTTATTTTCCATGGATCTATTTTTTTACAAATAAAAATAATTCATTTAGCCTTTATCGTGCTGTTGCGGGTAATTTTTTGTTAAACAATAGGCGCCGTACCGCTTGCCTCGTTTATATTTGATGGTATAAATAAATGGAATATACACTTAAAAAATCTCTGGGCCAGCACTTTTTAGAGGACGATACCATCATTCAACAAATCATAGCTGCCCTGCCTGTATCAACAGATATAGGCAATCAGGTGTTGGAAGTAGGCCCCGGTGCTGGTGCACTAACGCAGTACCTGGTCAAACAACCTTCATTGAATTTTAAAGCGGTAGAAATTGACCGGGAGAAAGTAATGTATTTGTTGAAAAAATTTCCGGCATTAAAAGGCCGTTTAATCGAAACAGATTTTTTGAAAATGATACCACCTTTTGAAGGCCCTTTTGCCATTATAGGAAATTTTCCTTACAATATTTCCACACAAATTTTATTTAAAATCCTGGAATGGAAAGACCAGGTGCCGGAGATGGTTGGCATGTTTCAGCAGGATGTAGCCCTTCGTATTGCAGCAGCCCCGGGGAATAAAGTGTATGGCATCACATCTGTATTGGTACAGGCTTTTTATGAGGTGGAGTATTTATTTGATATCCCCCCGGAAAAATTTAACCCACCCCCGAAAGTGATGAGTGGCCTGATCCGGTTAAAAAGAAAAACAAGCTGGCCGGAAATGAAAGATGAGCAAAGGTTTTTCCTATTGGTAAAAATGGCATTTAACCAACGCAGGAAAATGTTGCGCAATGCGGTGAAGCCGTTATTTGATGCAGCCGTGTTGCACGACGATATTTTTCTCCGGCGGGCGGAAACACTTAGTGTGGAGGAATTTGCGCAACTTACATTCCGGATGCAATAATTTTAGTATGAAAAATCAACAGGCTCAACCGATCATTTTAATTACGGCCAAGGTACATCCCAGCCTGGTGGAACAATTGACGTATAAAGGTTTTTCCATTTGGTATCAACCCGAAATTCAGCGTGCTGAAATGCTAGAAGCGATCCACACCGTGCAGGGGCTGATCGTAACTACCCGGCTAAAAATTGATAAAGAAATACTGGACCGGGCAAAATCCCTGAGATGGATTGGCCGGCTGGGCAGTGGTATGGAACTGATTGATGTAGCCTATGCAACTACTTTAGGGATTCAATGTTTCAGTAGTCCGGAGGGAAATTGTAATGCGGTAGCGGAACATGCATTGGGGATGCTGTTGAATGTGATGAATAATATGGGTACTTCTTTTGACGAAATCAAGGAAAAAAAATGGATCCGCGATGCCAATAGGGGTACAGAACTCTTTGGAAAAACGGTGGGTATTATCGGTTATGGAAATACGGGAAGTGCATTTGCCCGCTTGTTATCTTCCTTTTCGGTACAGGTGTTGGCACATGATAAATATAAAACAGCTTTTTCCGCCGGCCATGTACGGGAAGCCGGGCTTCCGGAAATTTTTGAACAGGCGGATGTAGTAAGCCTGCATTTGCCCCTTACGGAAGAAACAAACCATTATGCCAATGCTTCTTTTTTTTCTGCATTTTCAAAACAACCCTATTTCATTTCTACCTGTCGCGGGAAAGTAACAGATACGGAAGCATTGATAGCGGCTCTAAAAAATAGACAGGTAGCAGGTGTTTGCCTGGATGTGTTGGAAAATGAAAACCTGGCCAGTTATTCCGATCGGGAATGGGAAGCGATAAACTACCTTACCGCACAGAAAAAGGTAATTTTAACACCTCATATTGCCGGGTATTCCCATGAGGCGTTGTACAAGATGGCAAATGTATTGTTTGATAAACTTGAAAAAAATGGTTGCTTGGGTGGTGGTATTTGAATAATTTTATTTTTATATTTGTAACAGCAACGCTGCAGTAAACATGTGGCGTTGTATTTTTTTTGTATAAGCTAAAGCGAAAAACATGAGTGATGTATTTTATATGACCCAGGAAGCCTTTGATCAAAAGGTGCAGGAATTGCAACATATGAAATCTGTATTGCGGCCGGCAGCCTCTAAAGCCATTGCCGAAGCAAGGGAAAAAGGCGATTTGAAAGAAAATGCGGAATATGATTCTGCCAAAGAAGCACAGGGTTTACTGGAAGCAAAGATCAAACAATTAGAAGGCCAGATCTCCAATGCTAAAATTATTGATGCCGGTAATATTGATACGAGCAAGGTTTCCATACTCACAAAAGTGACGATTACCAATCTCGGTACGAAAAAAACAGTGACGTATCAATTGGTCGGGGAATCTGAAGCGGATTTAAAAAGCGGAAAAATTTCAGTCAGTTCCCCGATTGGGAAAGGTTTAATGGGAAAAGCCAAAGGCGATATTGCAGAAATCCAGGCGCCGGCAGGGATTTTAAAATTCCGGGTAGAGGAAATTGCCGTATGAAACGGGTGATTCAGCTCAGCCAGAAAATTTATTTACTCATTAAAAAAAAGTTTTTCCCTATGGATATTTTTGCAAAAATTATTGCGGGGGAGATTCCATCCTATAAAATTGCAGAAGATGAAAATTTTTATGCCTTCCTCGATATTTATCCTCTGGTAGAAGGCCATGTATTGGTTATTCCAAAAATTGGCATTGATAAATTCTTTGACCTACCTGAAAATTATCTCTCCGGGATTTTGCTTTTTGCTCAGCCGATTGCAAAAGCCATTGAAAAGGCATTTGATTGCAACCGCTGTGGTATGGCAGTACTGGGCCTGGAGGTGCCCCATGCACATATTCATTTAATGCCGATAAATTCAGAACAGGATATCAATTTTAAAAAAGGGAAGCTATCTCTCTCCGGTGAAGCATTACAGAAAATACAGGCCAGGATATTGGCAGCCATGTAATAAACTGGTAATTATTTTTGAATCAACCGGTCTTTGTTTTCCCGGATAAAGGTTTTCCAATCGCTTGCTTTTTTACCTGTGCGGGGTAAAGGAGATGTCAATTGATACTGATGGCAAATTGCGACGGCTAATGCATCAGATGCATCAAATGTGGGTGGCCAGGCATCCAGTTGCAAAAGTTGTTGTAGCATTTTCCATAATTGTTCTTTATCTGCATTGCCATTTCCCGTAATCGATTGCTTAATCTTTTTAGGAGTATATTCATATACTTCCAGGCCAGCTTGCATAGCAGCAGCGATGGCCACCCCCTGTGCCCGGCCAAGTTTCAGCATGCTTTGAATATTCTTTCCAAAAAACTGCGATTCAATGGCGAGGTAATTTGGAGAAAATTTGTTGAATAACTGCGTTACTTTTTCATAGATTAATTGGAGTCGCGCATACATACTATCCTGTCGGCGCAGCGGTAAAGAATCCATTTCCAGTAATGTAATGGTTTGCCCCGAAACTTCGATAATGGCATAACCCATGATAACCGTTCCCGGGTCAATACCCAAAATTTTATAGGAAGGCTTTTTTTCCATACAGTGAAATTAAGGGAAAACGATGGCATCCCCGCCCGGGTGTCATCTATTAAATTTTTAAAAAATATTTTGACGAAAGTAAACAGGGCAATTCTCTTATTTTTGCCTGAACCAAAAAAGTTTTTCGATGATTGATGTGATATTGGGTTTACAATGGGGCGATGAAGGTAAGGGAAAAATTGTTGATTATTTTGCACCTGATTATGATATCGTTGCCCGTTTCCAGGGGGGGCCCAATGCCGGGCACACCTTATATATGAATGGGAAAAAAATGGTATTGCATCAAATACCTTCCGGCATATTCCACCAGGATAAAACAAACCTGATTGGGAGTGGTGTAGTACTAGACCCTATTACGCTGAAAAAGGAATGTGAAGCAGTAGCTTCATTTGGAATAGATGTGAAAAAGAACCTGTTTATTTCCAAGCGTACCAATTTAATAGTGCCTACACATCGTGCCCTGGACAGGGCGGCGGAGCAGGCAAAGGGTGAAAGCAAAATCGGCTCTACTTTAAAAGGGATCGGCCCGGCTTATATGGATAAGACCGGGAGAAATGCATTGCGTGTAGGTGACCTGTTGGATAAAAATTTTACTACCAATTATATCAAACTTCGCCTGAAGCACCAGCGCTTACTGGATGGTTTTCATTTTATGGAAGATATCCATGCGCATGAAGAAGAATTTTTTGAATCATTGGAATTCCTGCGGGAATTGAATATTGTAAATGGCGAATATTTTATCAATAATAAAATTGCAGAAGGCCGGCATGTGTTAGCGGAAGGGGCGCAAGGCAGCATGCTGGATATAGATTTTGGCACGTTTCCATTTGTTACTTCTTCTAATACTATCTCGGCAGGTGTGTGTACAGGTTTGGGTATTGCGCCTAATAAAATTAATGAAGTCATTGGTGTCACCAAGGCTTATTGTACGCGGGTTGGAAGTGGACCATTCCCCACGGAGCTGGATGATGAAGATGGTGAATTGATGCGTAAGACCGGCCAGGAATTTGGCGCCACAACCGGCAGGCCACGTCGCTGCGGCTGGATTGACCTGGTGGCATTGCATTATGCCTGCATGATCAATGGCGTAACCAAGATCGTCATGACCAAAGCGGATGTACTGGATGCCTTCAACGATTTATTTGTATGCACCGCATATGATATTGATGGAAAGGAAGTAAAAGAAATTCCCTATCAAATGGATAAATTAAAAATTTCTCCCATATTAAAAAAATTTGCCGGCTGGCATACAGATACATCTATCATAAAGGAGGCTAAAAACTTACCTGCCAACATGATGACCTACGTTACTTTTATCAATCAATTTTTAGGTGCACCTATTCAATATATTTCGAATGGGCCGGGCCGGGATCAAATTGTAAAATGTAATTGACAGGCATTATTTTTGTTTCGGCTTTTTAAAAAAAATTTTTTTTGTATGAAATAAAAACTATTAATACTTTAGGCATAAATCTTTACTGATTATGACAACAAAATCAAATAAAGACAAAGGAAAAAAAAATACCCAGGCTTCCCCAAAAACAAAAAGTGAAGAAAATAAAAAAGTAACTGCTCCCAACAAATCGGATGATGAAGAAGACTATGAAGACGATGAATTTCTGGAAGATGAACCAAGAAAAAAAAGTAAGAAACAACCGGTAAATAAAAAGAAAAAAAGCCGGGAAGAAGAAGAAGAGGATGATGAGGAGGATTTTGAAGAGGATGAATTAGATGATTGGGAAAAACCGGAAGAAGAAGATTCCTGGGACCCGGATTTCGATGAATTTGATATGCCCGGTGGCCCGGGAAAAACAAAAGGCAAGAAAGGAAGCATGGATGATGATGATTTTGCCATGGATAAAGACATGAAGGAATTCGATATCTACAATGAAGATTTTGATGATGAAGAAGATGATGATGATTTCTAAGCATGCAGGAAATTGTACGACGGCATATTCAAACTTTTGACCTCGCAACTGATACGGCTGCTATTAAGGAAAAAATGCTGCACTGGTGTAACCGGTTCAGCATTTTTTCATTCCTGGACAGTTGTAATTACCCGGACCAGTTTGGGAAATATGATTGCCTGGCAGCTGTTGATGTAAATCATTTTTTTGACGGCCCTTTTTCCAACTTTCAAGCTTTTGAACAGGATTTACAGGATTGGCTTTTTGGGCATTTTAGTTTTGATTTATTTTCAGAAGAAAAAAGCGAAGGCTTCCCGGCTATTTTCTTTTTTCAGCCACGTATTGTTTTATATATAAAAGATCATGCTCTAACAATTGAATCGTTAGTGAAACCTACTGCTGAAATTTTCGATTCCATCCTGGCTACGGAAATAGAAGTGGAGGGTGCAGCTGCACAGATGGATAATCCCATCCAGGCAGAAATGTCACAACAGGAATATATTTCAATTATTGAAAAAATTAAACAGCATATCCAACGCGGTGATTGTTATGAATTAAATTTTTGTACAAGGTTTTTTATACAAGATGCTAAAGTCAACCCAATAACTTTATATAAAAAACTTACAGCAGTATCTCCCAATCCTTTTTCCTGTTTCTATAAAAAGGATAATATGTTTTTGCTGTGTGCAAGCCCGGAACGTTTTTTGCAAAAAGCAGGCAATCAGATTATTTCACAACCGATCAAAGGAACCATCAGCAGGGACCTGGTCCATAAGCAGCATGATGAACTGAATAAAAATTTTCTTCAAAACAGTCAAAAAGAAAAGGCTGAACATGTGATGGCCGTGGATCTTGCGCGCAATGATTTATCCCGTTGTTGTGAAGCCGGTTCTGTACATGTTCCGGAACTTTACGGAATTTATCCTTTCCCGCAAGTGTACCAAATGATTTCAACCGTAAAAGGTACATTGATGCCTGATATTTCATTTTCTGAAATATTAAAGGCAACTTTTCCCATGGCCTCCATGACCGGCGCCCCGAAAAAAAAAGTGTTGGAGCTTATTGAAACGTATGAAAAAAATAAACGTGGAATCTTTTCAGGCTCAGTTGGCTACATCAGCCCACAAAAGAATGTTGACTTCAATGTGGTGATCAGGAGTATGATTTATAATAACCAAACCAATTTTTTATTTTTCCCCGTAGGGGGCGGTATTACTATTTTGAGTGAACCGGAAGCAGAATATGCAGAATGCCTCCTGAAAGCAATGGCTATCCGTAAAATCCTTTCCTGACACTAGCCTCGAACTTTAACATTTCCGAAGGCTTTCGTATTTGAGATTCTGCTACTTTTGATCTACTAAATATTTCGTACTTTAAAATTTTTGATTATGAATACAAGAAAATCAGTGCTGGCATTTTTAGTAGCGCCGTTTTTGTTTTCCATGCAGGCGTTGGCACAGGAAGATATGCCGGGTCAGCCAAATCAATCGGAACGCATTGTAATATCCAGTTTGAATGGGCCATTAAAAAATATGACAATCGTAGTGGATGGAGATAATATTACGATTAATGGTAAGCCGGCAAAAGACAATAAAGATGTGGATGTTTTTATTCAGAAGAACGGTACCTTCCTGAAAGGCAGGCCGATACCGGGCCTCCAATTATTTAATGATGATCAAATGGATGATAACGGAATGAATTGGCTGGGTGATAAAAATGGCCGGGCATTTTTAGGGGTGATGACAGAAGGAAATAAAGAAGGAGCCCGTATAAAAGATGTGACCGATAATAGTGGCGCTGACAGCGCCGGTTTAAAAGAAGGAGATATCATCACGAAAGTAAATGATATAAAAATTTCCAGTCCGGCTGATTTGTCTGCAGCCATAGGAAAGTTCAAACCACAAGACAAAGTAACGATTACCTATTTACGGGATGGTAAATCACAAAGCACCACGGCAACATTGCATGGTACTTCCTATAAAATATTTTCCTGGAAAAATATGGATGGTATCCAGGGTTTTAGAATGCCGGAGCTGAAAGACCTGGAAACCCAAATACAGGGATTTAATATGTATCGCAGCAATATCAGGTTGGGTGCGCAGGTGCAGGATATGGAAAACAATACGGGGGTAAAAATTCTCGATGTGGTGAAAGATGGTGTTATAGCCAAAGCCGGCCTGCAAAAAGATGATGTTATTACAAAAATGGGTGATTCGGATATTACGTCTGTAGATGATTTGCGTAATAGTTTGAAGACCCTGAAAGAAGGTGACAGCATTACACTTACTTATACCCGGAATGGTCAACAGAAAAAGGTAGATTTAAAATTTCCAAAGAAATTAAAGACAATGAATTTATAATCCTATTCCCTTCATTTTATTAAAAGCTGCTCCAATGGCAGCTTTTTTTATATGTTAGAGTCTTTAAGGTATTCCTAAATATCACCGCTATTCTATGCAAATACCGGGATACGGCCTAATTTTGCAGCCTTCATGCAGGAAAGGAACGATACATACGAGGCAGTGATAGGATTGGAGATCCATGCCAGGCTGGCAACGGCATCCAAACTTTTTTGTGCCGACAGCAATGCGTATGGAGCTGAACCTAATACATTAGTCAGTCCTATTTCCCTGGCACATCCGGGCACATTGCCTATGGTGAATAAAAATGCTATTGTGTTGGCTACCAAAATGGGGCTTGCCTGTAATTGTACCATCACCCCGTATAATTATTTTGCACGAAAAAATTATTTTTATCCTGATTTGCCGAAAGGCTACCAGGTTTCGCAACACACGACACCTATTTGTACCGGTGGTTATCTAACTATTGATGTTGCTTCCGGCACGAGAGATATTCAGTTGAACCGGATCCACCTGGAAGAAGATGCCGGTAAAAGCCTGCATGAAATGGATCAGGAAACTACGATGCTTGATTTTAACCGGGCAGGTACACCTTTGATTGAAATAGTAACAGAGCCGGTCATACATTCCAGCGAGGAAGCACATACTTTCTTAGCCGAGATAAGGCGGTTGGTAAAATGGTTGGATGTATGCGATGGGAATATGGAAGAAGGAAGCCTGCGTTGTGATGCCAATATTTCTATTCGACGAAAGGGCACAAAAAAACTGGGTGTAAAAGTGGAAGTAAAAAACCTGAATTCATTACGGTTTTTGAAGAAAGCAATTGAAACAGAAATCCAACGACAAATTTCACTCCTACATAATGAGCAGCCGGTTATCCAGGAAACAAGAAGTTATGATGCAGTGAAAAATAGTACATTTTCCATGCGGGAAAAAGAGGATGCCGATGATTACAGGTATTTTCCCGAACCGGATTTACCACCCATTCATCTAACCCCGGTTTTTATTCAGGCAATAAAAGAAACCATGCCGGCTTTACCCCGGGAAAAAGAAAAAATATTTGTAGAAACATATAATCTACCTCCATCGGATGCAGCAAGACTTTGTGCCGATAAAGCAATAGCTGATTATTTTGAAGAAGTGGCTGGTATATCGATGCATTACAAAGCAATTGCCAACTGGCTTTTGGGGCCGGTAAGCAAATACCTGAATGAAAATAAACTTGATTTTTCCGGGAATCCTTGTAGTGCAACGAACCTGGCATCTGTCATTTCCATGGTAGCAGAAAACAAAATAAGTTTTTCAGTGGCAGCCTCCCGGTTATTACCGGCATTGATGGAAAACCCTTTAGCAGTAGCATTAGATATTGCCACTGCTCAAAATTTGTTATTAAAAAAGGATGATGAATCCCTGGAAAAATGGGTGCACGAGGTTATAGAAAAAATGCCTGACAAAGTGAAATTGTATCAACAGGGTAAAAAGGGATTAATTGGTTTAATGATGGGTGAAGTAAAAAAAATCAGTAAAGGAAAAGCTGACCCGGCACAAGCCATTAAATTATTGGAAAAAAAATTATCTGAACCGATCACATAAAAAAAGGCAGATGTACAATTTGCAGTATTCGTATGCCTACAAAATTTCTATTTTACTATTGAAAAAAAAATACACATGAATAAATTAATCACCCTACTCGCAATCACTTTTATGGCAGTTGCCTGTAAAAATTCCACTTCTACCGGATTTGTCATTAAAGGTCATATAACCGGCGCTCCATCTGATTCCATTTACCTGGAAAAAGTTTCCTATGATAATAATGAGCCGCTTGTTCTCGATTCCGCACACCTGGATAAGGAAGGAAATTATCAAATGAAAGGCACAGCAGAAGAACAAGGTTTATACCTGGTGACCATCAATCATATACCGGCAGGTATTTTTATCAATGATGGCAATGACATCACATTAAATATTAACCTCGATGGTTTCCGTTTACCGGAAATTAAAGGAAGTGCCGCTACTTCAGAACTCTACCAGTATATCAATGAGTACCGGGCCAAGGATTCAGTTTTATCTTATATCTATTATCAACTGGATTCGCTCAACACAACCCAGGGAAATGATTCATTGATTCAAAAATTGCAACAACAGGGTACAAATGAAATGGCTACTTTAAATAAAAATACGAGCACATTTATAGCCAATTCCAAAAACCCCGCTGCTGTTTATTATGCCTTGTATATGGCAAGGGCTACGATGCAGGAGAGTACGCTTGATTCATTGACAACAGCTGCGATTGCCCGTTTTAAAGATCATAGTGGCTTACAGGCATTCAAAACCAATCTTGCCAAAAGCTCTGCTACAGCACAAGCTGGCGGAGGAGCGGACCTGGTTAATAAACCGGCGCCTGATCTTACCATGACCGATGTAAATGGGAAACCCATGAGTATCCATGATTTTAAAGGTAAATATGTATTGGTCGATTTCTGGGCCAGTTGGTGTGGGCCTTGCCGCCAGGAAAACCCTAATATCGTGGCAGCCTATAATAGTTTTAAAGATAAAAATTTTACCATCCTGGGTGTTTCCCTGGATAATGATGAGCAGGCATGGAAAGATGCCATTAAAAAAGATGGCCTGAACTGGAACCAAATGAGTGACCTGAAGCAATGGGATAGCGAGGCTGTAAAAGCATACCAGTTCAATGGGATTCCCTTTAATGTTTTGATCAACCCCGATGGTATTATCGTGGCAGCCAATCTGCGTGGCGCCGCGCTGCAACAAAAGCTGGCAGAAGTACTGAAATAATATTTTTTGAAAATAGTATTTTAAAAACCCTTGTTATAAAATTATAGCGAGGGTTTTTCTTTTTGTATAAATGAATAACGATATTCTTTTTCAAGGAATCAATATCGCTCAGATCATTGATTAAATTGAGGCGTTATTCAATTAAATTTTTAGTCAATAATGAAAATGTATTCTGGATTTTGATTCGCATAAGAATGATGGGTGCTTTGTAGTTTTGTATTTTACAAGAATAAATTTGAGACATATGATAAGGAGCAAGCATAGCCTGGCAGCGGCTTTCAGGTTTGCCTTTCAGGGTATTTTTCATTTTTTTCAGCACGACCGGAATGGCCGGATCGAACTAGGTTGTGGAATCATCACTATCGGATTGGCCTTTTGGTTCCAATGTAGCTCACCGGAATGGATGAGTATCCTGCTATGCATTGCGCTTGTTTTAAGTGCAGAAATGCTGAATAGTGCGATTGAAAAATTAGCTGATACCGTGCACCCCGCCTATCATGAAAATATCAAATGGGTAAAAGATGTTGCTGCAGGAGCAGTTTTGCTTTGCAGTATCATCAGTGTGATAATCGGCCTGGTTATTTTTCTACCAAAATTTATGTAAAGAAACTTTTTCTGTTAATGCTTGAAGGCTTTTACGTTATTTTAAAATCTCATCAACCGGTACCCGTAAAAAATACAAGCTTTTGACTCCTTCATATAAAATCCCGATCGTATTTTCATCAATAAGCGCCAGGGAAGAATAACCATAACAATCCCGTTCATCTATTAATAATTGATTTTGGGGTAGCCAGGTCTTTCCTAAATCTGTACTGGCCTTAATCGTTATGTTGATCCGGTCTTCCGAAGAATTGGGATTGCTGAAAAAAAGAACTTCTTTTTTCTTTCCATCTATATTCACATTGGCTTTTAATAAACTCCCCATACAAACCGGGTCAGGCAAATCTTTATATGAACTGCTGTGTGTAGTCCAGGTCTGGCCCATGTCTGTTGTGGTGGCTATGCTCCTGAATTTTCCCCTATTATCCCGCATATTCAACATGAGTACCCCGGGTTGAATTTCCACCACTGTACTTTCTGTGGTATTGCTTTTAGCACTATTGCCTCTTTTCCAGGTTTTCCCATGATCCGTACTGTAAATGATAGTCGCATGTGGCAATTTTTTTTCATCCCAAAATTGTGCTGGAAAAACCAGGGTGCCATCTTGCATGGCAATACCATTTCCCGGTCCCTGGAAAAATATTCTCCAGGCAGGGTCTTTAATTTGTTTTGTTATATTGATGGGATCCGACCAATGTAAGCCATCATCATCACTGTATGCCAACATAAATTGGCCGGTAGAATCCGGCGAAAGCCCACCCCGGGAACCATGAATTGAATTATCACCCTTACTCCATAATGCCGCGACCCAAAGACGTTTGGTAACCGGGTCAAATAATATACTCGGGTCGCCAATACCATTATTTTCCCGGGGCATGCCCATATCCATAATGACTTTCATGGCCTGCCAGGTACGGCCGCCATCGGTACTCCGATTCATACCTACATCAATATCTTCCGGCAGGTCTTTGGAATTGTTGTACCGGATATCATATACGGCAATCAATGTTCCCTTATCCGTGACAGTCAGTCCGGGAATACGATAGGTATTGACGCCATCATCACCTGGATTTCGAATACTAATCCCAATGGGATGTGCATAGGTATTTAATTGCGTAATAGGAAAATCTCTCTGCTTGTCCAACTGCAGGGAAGTGCAGGTGATGGCTAATTTATCTCCCGGTTGTGCCGAGCCTTTTAAAGAAACACTAAACCATAAATATTGTTTGCCCGGGGAGAGTTGCAGTGTGATGGGTAAATCAAAATTTGGAGTAATAATGTTGGTTTGTCCAATGATTTGATTGGTGATAAAATTAGAATCTGCCTTTGAATCATATACCGTCAATTCCCGGATATCCCCGAGACTTTCCGGTGAAGCAGTAAAATGCAATTGATACAAATTAGCAGGTTCAATCCCATCGGGTATCGTGATACATATTCTTCCTACAGGGTTCAAATCACTTCCTTTCAGGAAAGGATTGATCGAATAACGTACGGTTGCCTGTGGTGTTTTCAACGACTGGGCAAAGGTTGCGTTTGCATGATTCAATAAGAAGGGAAAAAACAGGTAGTAAAAGAAATGAGTTATAAAAATAGAAAGTATTGTTTTCATTGCCCGTAAAATTAATTCGTGCTTAAAATTAATAAAAAAACGTAATGCTTTCCAGTCATAAAATCAAAAAGGGATAACCGCAAAAAGAATGCATGGAAAATAAGGTCAATTATTAATGCCTGTAAATGTTTATTCCGGTTTGCGGGCATTAAGAGTGAAGCCTATAGTTGTACCCACCCCTTCTTTACTACGTGCATGGATACTTTGGCCATGAGCTTCTACAATATGTTTGCATATGGCCAGGCCCAGGCCGGTACCGCCGTTGTTGCGGCTACGACCGCGATCCGTGCGATAAAAACGTTCAAATAACCGGGGGAGATGTTTTTCGGCAATACCCATTCCATTATCGCTTATTTCTACCAGTACATGTGCAGGATCTGTTTTATACACACTTGCAATTACCTGGCCACCGGAATTGCCATAACGGGCAGCATTTTCAACAAGGTTATTAATTACCTGAGAGATTTTTTCTTTATCGGCATATACTTGTATGGGATCTTCGCAACCTTTTTTAATAGAATAAGAAATGCCGGCTGGAAAATCTTTTAACGGCATGGCGGCAAAAGCATCTTTTAAGAGGTCCTGGATTATAAAGACCTGTTGATTCAACGGTTGCTGCCCGCTTTCCAATGTAGATATTTCATCCAGGTCTTTGAGAAGGTTTACCATGCGATCCACATTACGGCTTGCATTCTCCAGGAATTTTTTACCGGTTTCCGGTTCATTCATGGCACCATCGAGTAATGTATCTATATAACCCTGGATGGCAAATATGGGCGTCTTGAATTCATGCGCCAGGTTTTGTAAAAATTCTTTCCGGTAATTTTCATTGAGCCGGAGCATTTCTATCTCTTCTTTTTTTTGTGTCGCCCAGTTTTCCACATCGGCACTGACTTCATCTATTGTTTTACTCGGCAATAAATATTTGTAATAGGTTTCTTCTTTTTTACTTGCCTTTGTTTGGTAAATAAGTTTATAAATCAATTTTATTTTCCGGTTAATAAATGATTGCATTAACGCATCAAATAACCAGTAACAAAACAAAAAGGAAGCAATGAAAAAAACCCCGGAAGCAATGAAGTTTTTAGTAATGATAAATGTAATAATGCCATTAAATAAAGCAATACTCAGGCCCGCAATAACAGCTAATTGTTCGGGAGATAAATTTTTTTTCGTAAACAAAATACAACAGGTTTATTTTCAGGCAATCTACTACTTTATGGTTGCATTTCCTTGTGTGCCGGAAGGAAAATTGTTTAGGATTTGATAATATTCATCCTGATTTTTTATCTTGAAAAAAGCAGGTCATTTTTCAAAGGTATAACCCACCCCTTTCACTGTTTTTATTTTTTCTGTCTGAAGTTTTTGCCTGATCTTTCTAATGTGTACATCAATGGTCCGGTCACCAACAATAACATCCCCACCCCAGATATGCAGTAAAATTTCTGTACGCAGAAAAACCCGCCCGGGTTGACTGGCCAGCATATATAATAATTCGAATTCTTTTTTTGGCAACCTGATTTCTGAATCCTCTTTGATAACAATAAACCGGAGGGGGTCAATAGTCATATCATCCACCGAAATGATTTTACCGGGTTCTTCTTTATTTACCCGTCGGAACAAGGCATTTACCCGGCTGATGAGCAACTTGGGCCCGATGGGTTTAGCGATATAATCATCACCGCCATATTCCAGGCCATGAATATGTGAATCTTCATCGTTTAATGCGGTTAAAAATAAAATCAGCATATCCTGGAAATCCGGGTTGGTACGAATGATCTGGCATACTTCAAACCCGGTTTTATAGGGCATCATAATATCCAGGATCAGCATATCTGGTCTGTGTTTTTTAGTGAGGTCAAGCGCTTCATTACCATTTTTTGCCAGGAAAACTTCAAAACCCTCTTTAACCAAATGATAATGGATGATCTCCCGGATATCCGGTTCATCATCTGCAACCAGAACTTTTTTAGGCCGTTGATCCATGTATGCTTTTCGGCAAACTTAATTTTTTATCACCAGAATGACAGGCGGCTTTTTACATGAATTATCTTATTCTTAAGGCAACTATCCATAAAATGGTAATATTTTTGCTTATATTCAATACACGTAAAAAATCGGATGAAAAAATTTACTTTTCTATTATTTTTTTTAATTATCTCAATGCTGGCTGTGGCGCAAGCCGGGAACGATACAACAATCCCGCCGATGCGGCAATATTTTCACGAATTAATTGATGCTACACAACATTTAATCATGTCAGCCGATGGTACGGCAGATGATCAGTTTGCTCCAACTCAAAACCCTGCATTAAATATATCCATCAATAATGCTTTGACCAAAGGAGTGGATAGCGTGCAATTACTTATCGAAAAAAATACGGACCTGGATAATAATAATAAAATCAAATTCCTGCGGGGCTTGAATGAAGCGCTTACCTTTTATTTACGTGATTTTAGAATGGGTGAAATAAAAGCCGCCTTATTAGTAAAGCTTATTCCCGCTTTCGCAGAAAATATGCCGGCCCAAATCAAGGGGGAATCCATTGAAAAAAATATTGACAGTTACCCCTATGAGCTCGGTAATATTTTAATTAAAACCGTAGCCTATTCCGATAATCCCGGCATCGCTCGTTGTAAGGATATTGTGTTATTAAAATATTGCAACCTTCATCCGGATAAAGCCATGAATAGATTGAATGAAGAACCGGATGCCAGCTTTGCAGACAGCCTGATAACGGTGGTCGCCCAGAAAAGCCCGGAGAGTATTTACACGTTTTCAGCCGCTTCAAACCGGCTGGCACAAAAGATTCATGCTAACCCGGATTCACTGGTTCAGATCATTGTAGCAATGGCACAAAAAAAATCAGGACGGCAGTTATTCCCTTTCCTTGATAATATCTACCATCAGAAAACTACCATTGATGAAGTAGAAAAAGCCATGCTGGATGATGTAACGTATTATAAATTATTGGTGAGAACAGAAATAGATTATGCAGATCGCAGAAGGCAGGGTGATACACCGATGGCCATGAAATCCTTATTGTATAAATTACAGGATAAAGCCATTGACCCTTTTATCAATACCATTAATGGTTTGCATGAACAACCGGATGAGGTACGTTTTCGTATCCTCGCCCCCATGGGCGCTGAAGACCTGTATTATATGGCCGTTTTAGGGGAAGAGATCATGTACACATCCAGTTATGTAAATGGTGTATATCCCCGGATCTGGCAAAAGATGAAACATCCGAAAAGTGATACGTTGCTGATGAATGTAAAATTTGATCATTTCAAAAAATGGATCAAAATGGCCGCCAACTACAATGAATTGGATGATTTCTTAAAGCGTATGGATAAAGACAATGCACAAATCCTGATGAAGGCATTTGTCAATAATCTCGACCGGAAAAATGGCGCCGACAGCCTCGAAGATGCGGTGGATGTGGCTAACTCTTTTGCCAGCATTTCCGATAAATCCATACGTGAACTGATTTTAAAACAAGTACAGGTAAATCTTGCTAATGCGAATCAAAAAAATAATCAACGGGCTAAAGATATTTACAGTGTTTTGAATACGTTGTTTCTATCCATTGATACGGCCAATCATATAGATGTGGAAAAAGTGCTGGGCATCCCACCTGTTTATTTTATGCCAAATAAAGAATTGCAGGATAGTTCGGGACGGATTATAGTGCAACAGTTTTTTTATGGAGATAAAGACGGCCAGGGTGTGTTTAATAATTTCATCAACAGCATGCAGGATGGCAACTGGAAGATCCAGTCAAACCCGCAATGGGTAAGCATTTCATCTGTAAAGGGAACACCTATTACAATTTATGCCAACCGGCCACTTGATGAGAAAAAAGGACTGGATGCAGAAGCGCAGCAAGCATTGGATAATTATTTATACGATCATGATATTGCGCCGGTGATTGTAATTCACCGAGGCCATAGCTATTGGTTACCTTCCACCATAGAGCAATTAGCACCCTCTTCAAAAATTGTTTTATTGGGAAGTTGCGGAGCATATCAAAACCTGAATAAAATCCTGGCTATAAGTCCATCGGCACAGATCGTTGCCTCCAAGCAGGTAGGAAGTGGCACCGTCAATTCCCCGATGATTTCCATGATCCTGGAAAACCTGCGGCAGGGCAAAGATGTGAACTGGCCAAAATTTTGGGACTCGCTTGGGAAGCGCTTAGGCGGCAATGCCCTCTTTGAAGATTATGTGCCACCACAAAAAAACCTGGGTGCTTTATTTATTATGGCCTATAAAAAATTACAGGAAAAAAATGAAGATATGGCCAGCAATTAGTGTAAACAATATGGGCTAATGTGCTTCCAGCCAGTTCATTCCCGTTCCCACTTCAGCAATAACGGGTAAATCATGTGGCAACGGAAGAGCGGTTTGCATATTTTCGAGTACCAGTGATTTCAATGTTTCCACTTCTTGTAGAGGTACATCAAAGACAAGTTCATCATGTACCTGCAGGATCATTTTACTTTGCAACTTATTTTTTAACAGTGCATCATGGATTTTGATCATGGCCATTTTGATCATATCTGCAGCTGAACCCTGAATGGGTGAATTAATTGCATTTCGTTCCGCAAAACCACGTACTGTAAAATTAGATGAATTGATATCGCGCAACCAGCGTTTTCGTCCCATCAGTGTTTGTACATATCCATGCTCTCGAGCAAAATTGATTGTTTCATCCATATACCGGGTGATACCACTGAATTCTTTTTTATAATTATCTATAATTTCTTTTGCTTCACTTCGTGCAATACCCAGGTTATCGGCCAGGCCAAATGCACCCTGGCCGTAAATGATACCAAAATTGACACTCTTGGCTTTATAGCGCATTTCTTTGGTAACTTCATTTTCCGGTACATTAAAGACCTTGGCAGCAGTTGCCGTATGAATGTCTTTGCCTTGCTTGAATGCCGTAATCATATTTTCGTCACCACTAATGGCGGCAACTATGCGTAACTCTATTTGTGAGTAATCCGCGCTTAACAGTAAATAGTTTTCATCCCGCGGCACAAATGCCTTCCGGATTTCTTTTCCCCGTTCGGTTCGAATGGGAATATTTTGCAAATTGGGATTGTTGCTGCTAAGTCTTCCGGTTACAGCAACGGCCTGGGCAAAGGAGGTATGTACACGGCCGGTCTTTGAATTGAGCATCAATGGAAGTGCATCTACATAAGTTGAGCGTAATTTGGTGAGTTCCCGGTAAACAAGGATATCGGCAACCACCGGGCTTTTGTGGGCAAGCTTATTCAGCACATCTTCACCGGTTGCATACTGGCCGGTTTTTGTTTTTTTCGCTTTTTCATCCAGCTTCAGTAAATCAAATAACACTTCTCCGAGTTGCTTGGGTGAGGATAGGTTAAATTTTACTCCGCATTGCTCAAATACACTGTTTTCACTGTTTTTAATTTCCTGTTCCAGCTCAATAGAATAATTTTTTAAAAATGGAACATCTATTTTTATCCCTTCAAATTCCATATCCACCAGCACTTTCACCAAGGGGTTTTCCACTTCATAAAAAACTTTCTCTACGGCTTTTTCTTTCAGTAACGGATGTAGGGCATGCTTGAGCTGCAAAGTAATATCTGCATCTTCTGCAGCATATTCTTTAATTTTTTCTATTTCTACATCCCGCATATTGCCTTGTGCCTTTCCCTTGCCGATTAAATCTGAAATGGGGATTGGTTCATAATGTAAAAATTGTGTACTCAGTAAATCCATATTCCGCCGGCCTTCCGGTTCTATGACATAGTGCGCCAGCATGGTATCATATACTTTTCCCTGCAAAGACACCCCATACCATTTCAGCATGAGTAAGTCATATTTAATATTTTGCCCGATCCATAAAATATCCGGTTTGTCAAAGAGGGGCTTACATAATGCCAGGATTTTCAACACTGCTTTCCGGGCAGCTGGAAGCGGAATATAATATGCAATACCTTTTTCCACGGAAAAACTCATGCCCACCAATTCCGCCTCATTGGCATCAATATTGGTTGTTTCTGTGTCAAAAGAAATTTCAGGGAAGCCGGAAAGTTTTTCTACCATCGCGTTTATTTTCACTGTATCATCGGTGAGATAATAAGTATGCGGAGTGGTAGAAATTGTTTGGATACCGGGAAAAGCAGTTTCGGGGGCATTGGCCGATGTTTCCTCTTTTGCAGCCGGCGTCGAACTTTTTGCAGGAGCTACCGGGTTGCCAAACAGGTCGGCCTGTACCGCTTGCGGTGTTGTTTGAAAAACAGAAAATTGTTCTCCTAAAATACGTTTGCCCAGGGTTTTGAATTCCAGTTCTGTAAAAATTTCAATAAGTGCTTCTGTATCCCATTCCTTTAAGCGAAAATCTTCTTCATGAAAAGTAACCGGCACATCAGTTATGATGGTAGCCAGTTTTTTACTCATCAAGGCATTTTCTTTTCCATTCTTTACTTTTTCTCCCAGGGCGCCTTTAATATGTGCTGCCTGGTCAAGAATGTTGTCAAGATTGTTGTATTCCTTTAATAATTTGGCTGCTGTTTTTTCACCGATACCCGCAATACCGGGAATATTATCCACGCTATCGCCCATTAGTGCCAGCATATCTATCACCTGGTGTACATTGTCTATATTCCATTTGGCACAAATTTTTTGAGCATCGAGGATTTCAGGTTCACCGCCCTGGTAGCCGGGCTTGTACATGTAAATATTTTCCTTTGTCAGCAGTTGACCATAATCTTTATCCGGCGTTACCATAAATACTTCAAAACCTGCATCAGCAGCCTGGTAAGCCAAAGTCCCGATCACGTCATCAGCTTCATAGCCATCCAATTCAACAACCGGAATCCTGAAGCCACGGATAATTTTTTTAATGGGTTCTATGGAAGCGAGCAGGTCTTCCGGTGTTTCCTGCCGGTTGGCTTTGTAGTCTGCAAAATCGGTATGCCTTTCGGTGGGAGCCAGGGTATCAAAGCAAACAGCAATATGGGTGGGTTTTTCTTTTTGGATAAGGTCAAAGAGGGTATTGGTAAATCCAAACTGGGCATTGGTATTTATCCCTTTTGATGTTATGCGGGGATTACGGATCAATGCATAATAGGCACGATAGATCAAGGCAAAAGCATCCAGTAAAAATAATTTGTTACTCATCCTGCTAAGATAAACAGGCTACCGGAGAAGCAGGCATTTTTATAAAATAAAATCCCTGCATAAAAAAAAGTAAAAATTATGAATTGGACAAAAAAACCCGAACTGTTCTTCCTTTCCGGGGAAACACTATCTTTACTTTGAAAATCAGGTAAAATGGTTTCAAAAATTTCAGACGGTGTGGAAATAAGCGTGGAGGTTTTTTACCAGGACCAGCTGAGCAATGCCCTGGACGGAACCTTTACGTTTGCCTACCGGATTACGATTGAAAACCTGAATAATTTTTCCATCAAATTATTACGCCGGCACTGGTATATTTTTGACAGCAATGGGGAAACCAGTGAAGTGGAAGGAGAAGGCGTGATCGGGGAACAGCCGGTAATCCAACCGGGCAAACAGTTTCAGTATATGAGTGGTTGTAATTTAAAAACTGATATGGGAAAAATGTATGGCGAATACCTGATGGAAAACTTAGATAAACGTAAAACGTTTTATGTCCATATTCCTGCATTTGAAATGATCGTTCCCTTTAAGCATAATTGATACGGGTCTTTCTTTTATTTCGGTTTATATTTTGCTTCCGTATAAATTTTTTGAGCAGGTGTTCGCATAAGTTCCGATAATGTAGTGTTTGGATATTTATCCATCCAGGTGAGCACAATTTTCCATCCGACAAACTGGCCAATGAAGCCAGGGGAAGCATCACCAAGATTTTGAGTTTTGGGTGCATCATTCATATAATCACGAATGATAGAAGGGTCGGTGACAAAGAGCAGGTCATTTTGTACAAAGTAGGCCCAAATAAGCGATTCATTTTTTTCACAACCATCCAATTGCAATTTTGTATAACCGGTTTTCAGCGTATCGTCTAAAGCAGGAAGCAATTTATCTAATACATATAATCTTTTCCCCGCCTCTATCATTTGTTGTACCAGGGGCAAGCGGGTACTGCTATCTTCAAACATATCATTGAGGATATTTTTCATACAGTTTACCGGGATATATTCCGGCTCAAACCGGCGTGAAATATAGGCGGGATAAACATCTTCGAGGTATGCCGTGTGATATGCCGGGAAATCTTTTCCCAGGTATAATTGCAAGCCAATAGCCAGGCCACTGGAGGTAAGTACATTGCCATACGATTCTATTGGCCCTGTAAAGGTGATCAGGTTTTTGGGCAAGGCATATTCCGGGAAATAATAATGTACATATTTCAATCCTTCCTGCACAAGCGGGATTTGTTTTTCTATGAGCGGGTAATGAGCTTTAACGGAATCTTCGATGGGCTGATAAGCAGCAAGATAAAAAGGCAGGGCATTTCGCACACTATCTTTCACGGGTGGCAACCCCATGATATTATATAAAAAATCATTCAGGAAAGAAGGGTATTTTTGTTGCAGTTTTTGTAAGGCTGCATCTGTATGCAGGGTATCTAAGGAAAAAAGGTCCAGGTCAAATCGTTGAATGGCAAGTGGGGCCTCGATATGCGAGATATCAGGACCGGAAGAGGAAGTGCAGGAAGCAAAAAGAAACAGAAACAGGATGCTGGAAAAAAAATTTTTCATCTCGCGAAATAAATTCAATCCCCTGAAAGGATTTTGTTAAGAAATAAAATTGTATGAAGATAGCTATCGCTCAACAAAACTATCATATCGGTAATTGCACCGGGAATGCAGATAAAATTATAGAGGCAATTGAAACGGCAAAAAAGAACAAGGCAGACCTGGTTGTTTTTTCAGAATTAGCTATTTGCGGTTATCCACCCAGGGATTTTTTAGAGTTTGATGATTTTATCAATAGTTGCCAGATTGCTTTAGACCGCATTACACTACACGCCGATACAATTGGCGTGCTCATTGGGGCGCCGGCCCGCAATACAACACCTAAAGGAAAACGGTTATTCAATGCAGCTTATCTTTTATATGAACAATCTATCCAGGCGATTGTGCACAAAACATTACTACCTAATTATGATATTTTTGATGAATACCGGTATTTTGAACCGGCTTTCAATTGGCAGGTTATTCCTTTTCGCGGAAAGCGCCTGGCCATCACCATTTGCGAAGATATTTGGGATATGGGGAAAGTGGCTTTATACCGGATCAACCCGATGGAAAAATTGATCGGGCAATCACCGGATATCATGATCAACCTGAGTGCCTCCCCATTTGATTATACCCACCAGGAAGACCGGAAGGCAATTATAAAATCAAATATTGCTACCTACAAACTGCCATTGATATATTGCAATACCGTTGGCAGCCAAACTGAAATTGTTTTTGACGGTGGTTCGCTTGTAGCTGATAAGGAAGCAAATATTTGTATGGAAATGGCCACTTTTGCAGAGGACCTACAGTATGTTCATTTGAAAGAAGATGGAAAATTTGAAGAAGCAGTTAAAGAACAAGGTGCAGTTCTTCCTGACATGCCTTTAGAGCCGGAAGCCCTGGACCCGGCATTACATATTGACCTGGTGTATAAGGCATTGGTCATGGGCATCCGGGATTACTTTTCCAAGATGGGTTTTCAAAAAGCTATCCTGGGCTCATCCGGCGGGATAGACAGTGCAGTTACACTGGCCCTTGCCTGTGCAGCATTAGGCGCAGAAAATGTGCATGCGATTTTAATGCCTTCCCCTTATTCCAGCCAGCATTCGGTAGAGGATGCGAAACAATTAAGTGAGCACCTGCACAATCCATATCAAATCTTACATATTGACGAAATCTATCAAAGCTTTTTACATACACTAAAACCAGTATTTCAGGATCGGCCTTTTGGCCTGGCAGAAGAAAATATTCAAAGCCGCTCGAGGGGTAATTTATTGATGGCTATAGCCAATAAGTTTGGTTATATTTTATTGAACACTTCCAATAAAAGTGAACTTGCCACCGGGTATGGAACCTTATATGGCGATATGGCCGGTGGGCTGGGTGTATTGGGCGATTGTTATAAACTGCAGGTGTATGCCCTGGCGAAATACATTAACCGGGAAACAACCATTATCCCATCATCCATCATTCAAAAACCCCCGAGTGCTGAATTGCGGCCGGGCCAAAAAGATAGTGATAGTTTACCGGGTTATACCCTGCTCGATGCTGTGCTCTATCAATATATTGAAAGAAGAATGGGACCTGATGAAATCAAGGCCATGGGCTTTGATCCATTGCTTGTGGACCGTGTTTTAAAATTGGTCAATACCAATGAATATAAGCGCAACCAGTTTTGTCCCGTTATCCGGATTTCTTCAAAAGCCTTTGGCAGCGGGCGTCGTATGCCGATTGTAGCCAAATACCTGAGTTAAGGAAATAACCGGTCAATTTTTTTCATGGATCATCAATAAGGGGACATGGCTGTGAAAAGCCAGCGCTTTTGTATGATTCTTAGAAAACAGGCTGTCCAGTAAACCATGTTTTTTGGGTATAGTGATAATAAGATCGACTTTATGTTGTAGCGCAAAATTGTTGATGCCCTCTATAAAATCTTTGTCTTCCGTGAAATGGTATTCCGGGTTATAGCCTTGCAACAGGGTGTCGAGTAGCATACTTTCAAAAGGCGTGTCAGGATTTACATGTCTTTCTTTATAATCAATATTTAAAACGAGTAATTGTGGGTGAGTGGCATCCAGGATTTTTTTCAATAAAGTAATGGGTGTGCTTTCCACCACTTTTTTAAAATCGCAGGCAAATAAGACTTTTTTTATGGGGGTAAAGACAGTACCAGGAGGTATAATGATGACGGGGACTTCCGCATGCCGGGCCACATGAATCGCATTACTGCCTACCAGGGTTTCCTGTAATTTTCCTCCACCGGTAACGCCCATCACAATTACATCTGCCTGTATGGCCTCACACAATTCATGCAGGTTATGTGATAAAACAGTGTATTCGCTTATCGTTTCTATTGGGATAGCTGAAGGAGACTCGGCCAGCATTTTATTCTTAAATTTTTCCAGTGCCACTTTACTGGCTTCCACGGTTTGATCTACCCCGATAAAATTGATAGGCCCCATATTCATATCAGTGGGCATGGGTTGTTCACAGGCATTATACAGGATGAGTTTCGTTGCCTGCAATTGATTGCCCAGCTGGAGTGCATAGAGGGCAGCATGATAAGAAGGAGCGGAAAAATCGGTGGGTACAAGAATCGTTTTCATAAAAAAAATATGGTTATTTAAAGATACACCAGAATAAGGGTAGTAAAAAGGTCCTTTCTTTTTAAATCAAAAATTTATACTTTTTCCAACAACCACCAATTGATCTTCTTGGGTTTGATTTCATAATTGCTGGTGATATATTTTCGGATATGCGCAATGGCTTCCTCATGATCATCAGTAACCAGCAACAGGTCCAGGTCGCCGGGTGCAATGGTGCCATGTTCTGCCATATTTTTAATATTGTCCATCAAGGGTTCATAATAGGATTTGCCAAATAAAACTACCGGAAAAGAAGTAATACACCTTGTTTGAATTAACGTGAGTGTTTCATAAAATTCATCCATGGTACCAAATCCGCCCGGCATGATGATAAATGCAAAGGAATATTTTACCAGGATTGTTTTCCGAACAAAGAAATGTTCGAATGTGACCGAGGTGGTGAGATAGGGGTTCTCAGTTTGTTCATGTGGTAAAATAATATTGCACCCTACTGATTTTCCACCATTTTCGAAAGCTCCGCGATTAGCAGCTTCCATGATACCTGGCCCGCCACCGGTGAGGGTGGTAAAGCCTAATTGGGCTATCCGCTTTCCAAATTCCCGTGCTGCTATATAGTAAGGGTGATCTTCTTTAAAACGGGCTGAACCAAAAACAGTAATACAGGGTCCTACAAAATGGAGTTTCCGAAAGGCCCGGATAAATTCCCAGAATACTTTTACTGCGAAAATAAATTCATAACTCCTGCTTTTCGGCCCATCAAGGTACACGGATTCTTTCGCCGGAATGATTCTTTGTGTCTTTGCCATAAATTTTTCTTACGCACTAAAGTTACAAATTCCTTTCCAGCTTTTCCGGCCTATATTGCAGCCAAAAAGTAATGCGCATAATATCCTATAATGTGAATGGCCTGCGGGCTGCCATTAAAAAAGGTTTCGTGGAATGGTTAGCACAGGATAAGCCGGATATCATTTGTTTGCAGGAAATCAAAGCAACCAAAGAAGATGTGGACCTGGCTCCTTTGGAAGCGCTCGGCTTTCATACCTTTTGGTTCCCGGCAGAAAAGAAAGGCTATAGTGGGGTAGCGGTTTTTACAAAAACAAAACCGGAAAAAGTTTTTTATGGCCAGGGTGATTTACAAAGTGATCAGGAAGGCCGGGTACTCCGACTGCAGTATAAAAATTTTGTTCTAATTAATGCCTACTTTCCTTCTGGTACCAGCGGGGACCTGCGGCAGTCATATAAATATGAATGGTTAGAAAAATTCCAGGAGCATATTATGGAAATAAAAAAGCAACATAAAAA
The DNA here is from genome assembly GCA_039811225.1 of Parafilimonas sp. Lineage (GTDB taxonomy): Bacteria > Bacteroidota > Bacteroidia > Chitinophagales > Chitinophagaceae > JAFDXJ01. Next base: position 197,711 of record JBDHYG010000002.1, on the reverse strand, counting down.
AATAATTGTGTGTGGTGATTATAATATTGCGCATAAGGCTATAGACATTCATGATCCCAAAGGGAATAAAAACAGCAGTGGTTTTTTACCGGAAGAACGGGCCTGGCTGGACCAGTTTTTCCAGTCCGGTTTTACAGATGCCTTCCGGTACCTTCACCCGGAACAGACCGGCGCTTATTCCTGGTGGAGCCAGCGTTTCCCTTCGGTGCGCCTTCAAAATAAAGGCTGGCGGATAGATTATATTTCCATTACAGACAACCTGCAGTCGCAATTGAAAGCTGCTGTTATTTATCCGGATGTGAAACATAGTGATCATTGCCCCATAGCAATTGAGTTAAAATAATGAATATGCTTATTTATAATGTAACCATACAACCCGAATGGAGTATCCATGATGCGTGGAAAAAGTGGATGACCGAAACGCACTTACCGGAAATGATGGAAACCCACTGTTTTGAAAAATTTCATTTCTGTCGTTTGCTCGAAATGGATGAAACGCATGGCCCTACATATACCGTACAATATTTTGCCCGCACCCGGGAAGATTATCAGCGGTACATGGATGAATTTGCAGCCGGCCTGCGGCAAAAAGGTATTGACCAATGGGCGGATAAAATGGTGGCTTTTCGCTCCCTGATGGAACTTGTGCATTGAGTGTGGACATTTATTTTTTCAATCAGTTTCCTTTCATAAAATATTTTATATTACCGCAAAGCCGCGCCGCATCAGCGTGTAACGGTTATTTTGCTGAAAAACCTTACCCAGACTGCATTTCAGCCTTTCTGAAAATTTTCGGGATAGAACCATGTGCCGGTGGTTTTCTTTAAAACCCTTTATCCGTGCGGATTTAAAGGGATTAAGATTTTCACAAAATCCAAAAGAAAATTTTGTTGATATCGAAAAGCCGATAAATTTGTTTATTATTAAAAATCATTTTAAATCATTCATCATGAACAAAGCAGAATTAGTAAGCAAGATGGCTGAAGATGCCGGTATCACTAAAACACAGGCAAATGATGCACTTGATTCTTTTGTTAGCGCCGTTACAAAAACTTTAAAAGGGGGTGGGAAAGTTACCCTGGTAGGCTTCGGTACATTTTCCGTGTCTAAGCGTGCTGCCCGCACCGGACGCAATCCGCAAACTGGCGCTCCCATCAAAATCAAAGCAAAGAAAGTTGCCCGTTTCAAAGCCGGAAAAGAATTAAGCGCGAAATTGTAAAATTTCGATCCCTCAAAAGGCAGGAACAATTTTTGTTCCTGCTTTTTTATGGCCAACTAAATTCTTTATTGCAACTTTGCATTCTTTAAAAAAGTAAAAATTACAACATATGGGTAAAGGAGATATCAAAACCAAAAAAGGTAAAATTTCCAATGGTTCATTTGGAAAAAGCCGTCCGGCAAAAACCCCGAAAAAAAATAAACCGGCTGCGGAGAAAAAAGGAAAATAAGCGCAAGCAATCATTAAGGGGCGAGGCGTTCAATTTTCCATTGGCCTTTTTCCAGGAGACGATATAAAAACCGGTCATGGAGCCGGTTGCTCCGACCCTGCCAGAATTCTATGGCATCGGGCCTGATCCGGTAACCACCCCAGTGTGGGGGCCGCGGAACATCTCCCGGGTATAAAGACGTATAATGTGCTTCATTTTTTTCTATCACGGCGCGGCTGTCTATCACCGTGCTTTGCGGCGATGACCAGGCCCCGATACGGCTTCCTTTGGGTCGTGAAAAAAAGTATTCATCACTTTCTGCATCTCCCACTTTTTCTGCTGCCCCTTCAACCCGCACCTGCCGTTCCAGTTCTTTCCAAAAGAAAACCATGGCCACCCGGTTATTCGCAGCAATATTTTTTCCTTTCGTACTTGTATAATTGGTAAAGAAAACAAACCCGTTTTCATCAAACCCTTTTAATAATACAATGCGTGCATGTGGCCGGTGATCTGCAGAAACCGTGGATAGGGTAAAGGCGTTGACTTCATCGATATGCGCATGCAGCGCTTCATCCCACCAAATACCAAATTGTACAAAAGGGTCCCCGGCCAAATCCTCGTGCAGTAAGGATTTCATTTTGTAATCATGGCGAATGCCGGCAATTTCTTCATTCATAAAATTTCTTGAAAAGTAAAATTACAACACACCCGGAGAATGGGGCGCATTTTAATTTGTTTGTAAATTGCACCATGCAATACCGGTATTTATTTTTTGACCTGGACCACACTTTATGGGATTTTGAAACCAATGCAAAGGAAACCCTGCAGGATGTGTTTACGCTGAATGCCTTATCGGAAAAGGGCATTTATGACCAAGCCTATTTTGTGGAAAGGTATTGCCTGCATAATGATACCCTTTGGAAAAAATATACCGAAGGGAAAATCCGGCCGGAACAATTGCGCTGGAAACGCATGTGGCTGACCCTGCTCGATTTTAAAATCGCTAATGAAGAACTCGCTAAAAAAATGGCCGGGGAATTTTTGGAAAGGCTCCCCTATAAAAAAAATATTTTCCCCTATGCCAAAGAAGTATTGGAATACCTCTTGCAAAAAAATTACCGCCTCCATCTTATTACCAATGGCTTTGACCATATTCAAAATGAAAAACTCAAAAGCAGCGGCCTGCATCATTATTTTGAAGAAGTCATCACATCAGAAACATCGAATAGCCTGAAACCCCATGCGGCTATTTTTGAATTTGCCCTGGAAAAAACCGGTGCTACAAAAACGGAAAGTATTATGTTGGGAGATAACCTGGATGCGGATATTAAAGGCGCCATGGCCGCCGGCATGGATACAGTCTTTGTAAATCATTTAAAAATACAACCCACGATTCAGCCCACCTATATCATTCATCACTTACAGGAATTGGAAAATATTTTTTAAATAGTATGGCAGAAAACATATATAAAATATCCGGCACGAAAGCAGCACAATACGAATCTCTCTTACCACAGATCCAGGGCCTGCTGGCGGGTGAGCCGGATTGTATTGCCAACCTCGCCAATGTATGCGCTGCCCTTCGGGAGCAATTTGACTGGTTCTGGATTGGCTTTTACCTTGTAAAACAGGATGAACTTGTACTCGGCCCTTTCCAGGGACCAGTTGCCTGTACCCGGATTCAAAAAGGCCGCGGTGTTTGCGGGAAAGCCTGGCAGGATGCCCTCACACTGATCGTGCCGGATGTATCTAAATTTCCCGGCCATATAGCCTGCAGCACTTTTTCAAAATCTGAAATAGTTGTACCTATTTTTAAAGGGAATGATGTGTGTGCCGTATTGGATATTGATCATGACCAGGAAAATTATTTTGATGAAACCGACCGCTTCTATCTCGAACAACTGGTTTCATTTATTGAATTTTAAAAAACAAACCGGGAGAAAGAAATGCCGGCTTTTATCATAGTTAAGCAAAGCAATTATCTTTGATCACAAAGCCTGAAATAAATTACCATCTAAAATATATTTAAAACAACATTGTATGCTGCGCAAAATCCTGCTCATCCTGTTGATCGCATTTATTATTATCCAGTTTTTCCGGCCGGAGAAAAATATGGCTACAGTACCCTCCGATAAAGATATTGCGGCCATATATGTAACCCCTGAGAATGTACAGCAAATCCTGCAGCGAAGTTGTTATGACTGTCATTCCAATAACACGCACTATCCCTGGTATGCCGAGGTGCAGCCTGTAGCCTGGTACCTCGATGATCATATCCGGGAAGGGAAAGATGAATTGAACTTTAGCGTATTCGGAACCTATTCCATAGCGCGGCAAAACAAAAAAATGAAGGAATGTATCAAAGAGATTAAGGAAGCGAAGATGCCGCTTTCATCATATACCCTGTTGCACCGGGAAGCAAAATTATCGGACACAGATAAGCAGGCCATAATTGACTGGTGTGAATCCATTAAAAAAACATTGGCAGAAAGGTATCCACCGGATAGCCTTGTATTAAAACGGCGCTAACTTTTCAATGCGATACACATGCTGATCAGGAAAAGTAATTACAAAATCTCCAGCCCGGAATTGCGGTTATGTCCGCCGCCAGATCGCCCGGAATATGCATTTATCGGCCGCAGCAATGTGGGAAAATCTTCATTGATCAATATGCTTAGTGGGAGAAAACACCTGGCAAAAGTTTCTGGTACTCCCGGGAAAACCCAACTAATAAACCACTATGAAATGGAGAGCACAGAGCGGGCCGGCGGCCCTTTAACCCGGTGGTACCTGGTGGATTTACCCGGCTATGGCTATGCAAAAGTAGCGCAACAAAAAAGAACTGTTTGGGGAACGATGATCCGGGATTATTTAACCGGCCGTCAAAACCTGCAACAGGTTTTTGTACTGATCGACAGCCGCCATACACCTCAGAAAATTGACCTGGAATTTATTCAGAATTTAGACCAGGCAGCCATTCCATTTACCCTCTTATTCACCAAAGCCGATAAAGAAAAACCCGCCGTGGTGCAACGCCATGAAGCGGCTTTTTTGCAAGAGCTGTTAACATTTCGACAATTCCTTCCCCGTACTATCATCACCAGTGCGGAAAAAAATATGGGAAGAGATGAAGTACTGGACCTCATCAGCGCCATGAATAAGGCTTATTACGAAGCTGTTTAAAAATGCATTTGCCATTGCTATGAAAGGCAGGCCTTTACTACCTGTTTTCTGCCTTTAGTACTTTGTACACAACCCGGTTTGTTCAAAACCTTAGATTTGCACAAAATGTAATTCAATGAAAAAGATATTTTTAGCTATGGCCCTTTTGATGGGTATGGCCGGTTTTTCACAGGAAGTAGTGGTCAATGCAGGAGACACAGCCTGGAAGCATGAATACCGTGCCGAAGCAACCAAGATCAATGACCTGGTAAATACCCGGTTGGAAGTGAAATTTGATTATGACAAAGCCTATATGTATGGAAAAGAATGGCTAACGGTACAACCCCATTTTTATCCCACGGATTCCCTCACCCTGGATGCACAGGGCATGGATATCCATGAAGTGGCGATTCAAAAAGAGGGAAGTAAAAAACCACTTACTTATACCTATGCGAATAATCAACTACGCATTAAACTGGACAAAACCTATACACGCGGAGAAAAATATACGGTATATATTGATTATGTATCCAAGCCGAATGAAGTGAAAGTAAAAGGCAGTGCAGCCATCACCGATGCGAAAGGCTTATATTTTATCAATCCCAAAGGAGAAGAAAAAAATAAACCAACACAAATCTGGACACAGGGTGAAACAGAAGCCAACAGCGTGTGGATGCCTACCATTGATAAACCCAATCAAAAAACAACAGTAGATATTTCCATGACCGTACCTGCTAAATATGTAACCTTATCCAATGGCCTTCTCGTGAGCCAGAAAAAAAATACCGATGGTACCCGCACCGACCGGTGGAAATTAGATTTACCTATTGCCCCGTATTTATTTTTCATGGGAGTGGGCGACTACTCCATCATAAAAGACAGCTACAAAGGGAAAGAAGTAAGCTATTATGTTGAAAAAGCCTATGCTCCCTATGCCCGCGGCATCTTTGGCCTTACACCGGAAATGATGAAATTTTATTCAGAACGCCTGGGCGTTGAATATGCCTGGCCAAAATATTCCCAAATCGTCGGCCGCGATTATGTAAGTGGGGCAATGGAAAATGTAACTGCTACCCTGCACCAGGAAAGCGCTTACCAGAATGCCCGCCAACTGGTGGATGGCAATGCCTGGGAAACCGTCATTGCCCATGAATTATTTCACCATTGGTTTGGTGACCTCGTGACCACAGAAAGCTGGAGCAATATTACCGTGAATGAAAGCTTTGCCGATTACAGCCAGACTTTATGGGAAGAATATAAATATGGAAAAGATGCCGGTGATGCAGAAAATTATCAGGGCATGGCTGGTTATTTAAACAGTGGCAGTGAGGATTTGGACCTCGTGCGTTTTTATTATAAAGATAAAGAAGATGTATTTGATGCGGTGAGTTATCAAAAGGGCGGACGTATCCTGAATATGTTGCGCAACTATGTGGGGGATGATGCCTTTTTTGCTTCTTTGAAAAAATACCTCACCGATAATAAATTCAAAACCGGGGAAGCGCAACAACTCCGGCTGGCTTTTGAAAGTGTTACCGGCCAGGACCTGAACTGGTTTTGGAATCAATGGTATTATGGCAGCGGCCACCCGGTATTGGATATTCACTATGTGTATGATAAAGCAAGTGGAACACAAAAAGTGATCGTAGAACAAAAACAAAACGGGCAGGTGTTTACGTTACCCGTTGCCATTGATATATACCAGGGTGCAGCCAAAACCCGTTACCCGGTTTGGGTAAAAAACAGGGTGGATACGTTTAGTTTTCCGGTAGCCCAGGAACCCACCCTGGTAAATTTTGATGGGGATAAAGTTTTACTGTGTGTAAAAACGGAAAACAAAACCACGGATAATTACAAGCAACAAATAAAAGTGGCGCCATTGTACATGGACAGGCGCGAAGCCATCGATTATTTTGCGGAGCATCATCTCCCCGAACTGGCCTGGGGCCTGAATGATAAATTTGCTGGGCTCCGCCGGTTGACGTTAAACTACCTGGCCAATGATTCTGCCTTGCTGGCCAATGCAACGATCATGGCGCAAATCGCTTCCATGGCGCAAACAGAGAAAGATAAACTGACACAGGCAAGTGCATTGGAAATTCTGGCCAATACCGGCAATGCATCCTACAAACCCCTGTTTGAAAAGTATGTCAATGATTCTTCCTATACGGTTTCAGGAGCAGCCCTGGAAGGCCTTAGCCACCTTGATCCGGCGAATGCCTATACTTTGGCCAAAAAATACAGCGTAGATGCCAAAGGAAAACTGGCAAATGTGGTTACCGATATTGTGATGAAAAATGCTGATCCGAATGATTACGATTTTATCGCCAATGGCTACCGTGATATGCCCCTATCCAATGGAAAGCTCACCGCAACGCCGGCCTTTGCGGATTTCCTCGCCAAGCTGACGGATGAAAATAAAATCAAAGCCGGTGTGGATATGATTGTCAGCCTGCGGAAACAGATTCCGGAAAAATACTGGATCTATACCGATGGTTTATTAAAGGGAAGCCTCGAAAAACTGGCTGCCACCAAAGGCGGTGATATAGCCACGTATATACAGGAGAAATTGAAATGAAAATAAAATGGATCTTATTCAGCCGCATCATTTTTTGATGCGGCTTTTTTATTTTTTGTGTTTAATTTTTGACAATGGAAAAATTCAATTGAAGTTGTATTGTTTTACTATCATTTGAAAACATTTATTACTAATTGATACAAGTAACAATTTGAAAAGTGATGTTAAGTTGTCTTTCCTTTATCACTCATAAATTCTTATGGTTTACCAAATCTTGTCTTGTATTTTTGCAGCAATTCAATCTACATGCCTAAAGATAGTTCCATTCAATCAGTATTAATTGTGGGTTCCGGCCCCATCATTATCGGCCAGGCCTGCGAATTTGATTATTCCGGTTCCCAGGCTGCCCGTAGCCTGCGCGAAGAAGGTATTCATGTAACGCTGATCAATAGCAACCCGGCTACCATTATGACCGATCCTATGATGGCCGATAAAGTGTACCTGCTGCCCCTGACCGTGGAAAGCCTCGAACAAATATTGGAAGAAAATAAAATAGATGCGGTTTTGCCAACCATGGGTGGACAAACAGCGCTCAATCTGTGTAAGGAAGCCGATGAATTGGGGATCTGGGAAAAGTATAATGTGCAAATGATCGGCGTGGATGTGGCTGCCATTGATACCGCTGAAGACCGCGAAAAATTTCGCGACCTGATGTATGAAATTGGAATCCCGGTGGCAAAAAGTTTTGTAGCCAACAGTTTTTTGGAAGGAAAAGAATTTGCTCAGCAGATTGGTTTCCCCCTTGTTATCCGGCCATCATTTACCCTTGGTGGTACAGGTGGCGGCTTTGTCCATAACAAAGAAGAACTGGATGAAGCATTGCAACGGGGCTTACAGGCTTCCCCGATCCATGAAGTGCTCGTAGAAAAAGCAGTCCTGGGCTGGAAAGAATTTGAATTGGAATTATTGCGCGATAAAAATGATAATGTGGTCATCATTTGTACCGTTGAAAACCTGGATCCCATGGGTATCCATACCGGCGACTCCATTACCGTAGCGCCGGCTATGACCCTGAGCGATACTGCTTTCCAGGACATGCGTAATAAAGCCATGCTGATGATGCGTAAGCTGGGAAATTTTGCCGGTGGGTGCAATGTGCAATTTGCCCTCAATCCCGAAACAGAAGAAATTATTGCGGTAGAAATTAATCCACGCGTAAGTCGTTCATCAGCCCTGGCCAGTAAAGCCACCGGTTACCCTATTGCAAAAATTGCGGCCAAGCTGGCTATTGGTTATACATTGGATGAGCTGAAAAATCAAATTACCAAAACCACTTCCGCTTATTTTGAACCGGCATTGGATTATGTCATTGTAAAAATGCCCCGCTGGAATTTTGATAAATTCAAAGGTGCAAATACAACCCTCGGCCTTCAAATGAAAAGTGTAGGCGAGGTGATGGCTATTGGCCGCAGTTTTAATGAAGCCATTCAAAAAGCCTGTCAGAGCCTGGAAAATGAAGCCGTGGGACTGGGCTATTATGGGAAAAGCCTGATGAAATCCGAAGAGCTGATCGAGTATATAAAAACACCTTCCTGGGACCGGATCTTCCGGATAAAAGATGCATTGATGCAGGGCGTTTCCGTAAAAACGATTGTACAGGCAACACATATTGACCGTTGGTTTATCTACCAAATCCAAGACCTTTGCTCTATAGAAAAAGAACTGGCTCAATATCATTTAGAAAATTTACCGGAGCCTCTTTTACGCCGTGCCAAGAAAAATGGTTTCAGCGATGAACAAATTGCCCGTATCATTCCCGGCAACTCCACGGAAGATGAAGTGTATGCCCGGCGGAAAGCCATGGGTATCATGCGGTCCTATAAAATGGTGGATACCTGCAGTGCAGAATTCGGCGCTGAGACACCTTACTTTTATAGTACATTTGAATAAGCCATTTCCGGGCATGTCCATTTTTTATGATTCATAAAACTACAGGCATCGTATTGCGCTGTACCCGCTACAGTGAAAGCAGCCTTATCGTTTCCGTATTCACCGAAAAATTTGGAACACAGGCTTACATTATGAAAGGTGTACGGAAGGCCACCAAAAAAAATCCCAACAATATTTCTTTCTTTCAACCGGCGGCCTTACTCCGGCTCGAAGTATATCATCATCCGCAAAAGAATTTGCAATACATCAAAGAATATGCATGGGCCTATTTATATAAAGCAGTTTTTTTTGATGTGGTGAAAAATGCCATTGCTTCCTTCCTGGTTGAAATTTTACAGAAGACCCTGAAACTTCCCGAAGAAAACCCGGCACATTTTGATTTCCTGGAAAAAAGTTTAATCTACCTGGACCAGGCTTCGGCAAAAGGCACGGCTAATTTGCCCGTCTATTTTTTATTAAAACATGGCCAGTTATTAGGCTTTCAATTAGCCGGTAATTTTTCAGCAGCCACGCCGGTCCTGGATTTACAAGATGGTATTTTTACCCGGGATATACCGCCACATGACCATTATCTCGTGGGTGAAGAAGCTGCCACCACCGGTACCATTTTAGCTATTCAGCATTTCGAAGAACTGGAAAACCTTTCCCTGAATCAACTCAAAAGAAGGCGACTTTTACTCGCCTATCTTACATACCTGAAAATTCATTCTGAAGGTATGGGTGATTTGAAAAGCCTGCCGGTGTTACAGCAATTACTTTCCTGATTTCAGAGAATACGCTGTACCTGTAATAAGTTACTGCCGTCGGCTTGGGTGAGCACATTTACACCCGGTTGTTTCCCTTTTTCAAAGCTTCCTAAAAAGGTATCAAATCCCAACGCTTTTGCACCATTACTGGTAGCCCATTGCAGTATTTTTTCCAACGGAATTTGTGGGAAAAATTTTCGAATCGTATTGATTTCATCCACAATATTCAAAGAAGTATTGCTGGCAAGGCTGTCGGTTCCCAGGAGGAGCGGCAGGTTTTTCTCCAGGAACAAATCAACGGGAGGCAATTGATTTTCGATATATAAATTGGCATTGGGACAAAGGCAACAGAAAACCGATTGATGTGTTTGTTGTATGGCAGCCTGTAAGAAATCGATATCCCCGGCATTCATAAAAGTATTGTGTACGAGTAGAATTCCTGCCGGCTGTGAGAGCCAGGAGAAATAGGTTTGCAGGCTGGTTTTGCCAGTGGGCCGGAAAAAAGAAATGTCTATCTCCAACGATTCATATAAACCGGTGAAAAGATTTTTCTTTCCACGGAAAAAATAATTTTCTTCTTCTGATTCCTGGTTATGTATACTGATAATTCCCGCAACCTGGTCGTGGTTTATTTTTTCAAATAAAGGGCGTGATACGGTATAAGGTGCATGAGGTACCAGGCCAGCCGGCCCGGAAAGTTTTTCATTATCCCGAAAAGCAGCCAGGACTTCCCGGCCTGATTCATAAATGCGGTCGGCTGTGCCTGGAATAAAACCAAGGAGTTCAATAAAATTCCGGTACAGGATTTTTCCTTTACTTTTTACAGAAAGGGAATCCGTTGTATTGCAAATGTCACCCACGGCAACAATGCCATTTGCCCACATTTCTTCCTGGCCGGCAGCCATGGCTTCCCGGATTTTGCCTGGTGGAGCATCCCGGTTCTTTAAAATGGTTTCAATAAATGGAATCAGTCCAGTTCCGGCCGGGATTACATTTTTCAAATGGCTTAATTCCAGGTGGCAATGGCTATTGATAAACCCGGGACATAAGATACCCGGAAAATATTGCAGGTCTTCGCCGGCAGCCTCAACAGGAATAATTGCTTCAATGGTATTATCATTTAAGATGAGTGCCTGTCCCGGTGGAAGCAAGGTATAGCCGGTGAAAAGCATATCTGCAGATATTTTCCTGTAAGCCATGGCGTAAAGTTAAGCACAAGGCAAGCAGGGAAAAACCTTTAATTTTGCAGGCCATAAAATAAACGCCCGCTTTTCGGGACCTAGAAATTATTGTTCGTATATGTTAGATAAATTAGAAGCCATCCAGGCAAGGTTTGACCAGGTAACAGTGGCCTTAACCAACCCGGAGATTATCAATAATCAAAAAGAGTTTGGTAAACTAAGTAAGGAATACCGAAACCTGGAAAAGATCATCAAGCCTTATCATGCGTACCAGGCTGTGTTGAAAGATTATGATTTTGCCAAACAGGGAATGAATAGCAGTGATGAAGAATTGCGGGAATTGGCAAGGATGGAATTACCGGAATTGGAAGAGAAAAAAGAAACACTGGAAAAAGAGATCACCAAATTGCTCATTCCCAAAGATCCGGAAGATGATAAGAATGCCGTATTGGAAATCCGCGCCGGGACCGGGGGAGATGAGGCCAGTTTATTTGCCGGTGATTTACTGGATATGTATTTGCGGTATTGCAGTAAGAAAGGTTGGAAGACTGCTATTGTTTCAGAAAGCGAAGGAACCGTTGGTGGCTATAAAGAAGTGGTAGTGGAAATTACCGGGGAGGATGTGTATGGCACCTTGAAATTTGAAAGTGGTGTGCATCGGGTACAGCGTGTGCCGGATACGGAAACACAAGGACGGGTGCATACATCTGCTGCAACAGTAGCGGTGATGCCGGAAGCCGAGGAAGTGGATTTTGAATTGAACCCGGCCGATGTAAAAATGGAAACCTCGCGCAGTGGAGGCGCCGGTGGGCAAAACGTAAACAAGGTAGAGACAAAAGTGATGCTTACCCATATTCCAACAGGTACAGTGGTTATTTGCCAGACTGAGAGAAGCCAATTGGGTAACCGCGAAAAAGCGATGTCCATGCTGCGCACCAAATTGTATGAAGAACAGGTAAGAAAATATGAGGATGAAATAGCGCGCCGCCGGAAGACGCTGGTCAGTACCGGGGACCGCAGCGCGAAAATCCGGACATATAACTGGCCACAGGGCCGGGTAACCGATCATCGTATTGGCCTCACTTCGTATAACCTGGATGCCATTATAAACGGAGATATTGAAGAGTTTATCGAATCATTACAAGTGGCGGAGAATGCAGCAAAAATGTCCAATGCTTCATAATTGTTAAGTCATTCCTATGCGAATCGGTCTTATAGAACTGGCAGCCAATGAACGGGGCTATTATGCAGCCTATCTTTCCAGCCTGCTCACAGACTATGCATTGTGGCTGGGTTACCGGGTACACACGTTGCATACCATCAAAGATATACCGGTGGAAAAAGAGAATACGGTTTATCTTATTACAAAAGAACAAGCCGGCTTGCAGCCCTTGTTTTTTGAAAAACATGTTCGGCTATTGTTAGAGCATGCCGGGATAAATTGTTGCCTCAATTTGACCGGCCATTATTTTAAAAAAATTAAACAGGCACAAATCTTTGCTTTACAGGATATCCACCTGTTAGTACCGGAAAAGCATTCTTTTTTCTCCCGTTTATATTCTTCCAAAAAAGAAAATACTTTACAAAAATTTCCTGCCGGGATGCAGGCATTGGCCTATGCAGAAACGGTGAAAGAGACATGCTGCACATTACAACCATCGGTTTCCATACAGGTTGTACCTTTTACTGCCTCGCCGGAAATGAAAGAATTGGAATGGCCCGATAAGATACTGGTAAAAGCACAATATGCCGGTAATAAGGAATATTTTTTATGTATGGGTGATGTAGCGGAAGCTGAATTTATTGAAATAATAAAAGGATTTTCCAAATTTAAGAAATGGCAGCAAAGCAGTATGCAGCTGGTTTTGGTACTGGATGATACGGCCTGGCTGGAAACCTTTATGGAAAAATTAAAGAGTTATCGTTATAAAGACGACCTGGTAATCATCCAGGAAATCAACGAAACCCAGTTGGCCGGCTTATTTGCATCGGCGTATGGTTTTCTGCATGCATCCCTAACCGCGGAGAACCTGGAACCTATCGTTTCTTCCCTGCAATGTGCAGTGCCACTGATATGTATGGATTTACCGGCTTACCGTGAATATGCCGGAGAAAGTGCGTTGTATATGGAATCATTGACGCTTACGGAAGTATCGAAACACCTGATCGGTCTTTATAAAAATGAAAACTATAAATCGCAAATGGCTGCCCATGCACGAACAGCCGTGGTACGCTATCAGCGGGAAACAGAAAAAGTTAATTTATGGAAGATCCTGGAAACGCAGTCAAATCCAGCCGGAGAACAACATGATTTATAGTACTTTTGCCCCTTAAAATTGAAAACGGATGCATCAATCAACGATCCACATTGATGTGGAACTGGACAAAGACCGGATACCGGAAAAAATTTCCTGGAAAGCATCAGAAAGTACAGCGGATGAAAAACAAGATGCCAAGGCCATGATGATTGCTTTCTGGGATGGTATGGATAAAAGCGCATTGCGCATCGATCTCTGGACAAAAGAGATGATGGTAGATGAAATGGCTGATTTTTTTTACCAGACTATTTATTCTATGGCTGATACCTATCAGCGTGCTACCGGCCATGATGACCAGGTAGAGGAGATGAAAAAATTTGCGATTGAATTTTATAATCGTTTCAAAGAAAAAGAACTGAAGAAAAACAGGTAGGATACAATTTTTATTTTTCTACGGAGTTAAATTTTATATTATGCGTCTTGAAGAAAAAGTGATGGAAGATATAAAAGCCGCCATGAAAGCCCGGGATGAAGCGGCTTTACGTGGCTTACGCGGTATCAAAGCTGAAATTATTAAAGCGAAAACAGAACCCGGTGCACAGGGAACCTTGTCCCCGGACGGAGAAATGAAATTGTTGCAAAAAATGCTGAAACAGCGTAAAGATTCCCTGGACATTTTCCTGGCACAAAAAAGAGATGACCTGGCGGCAAAAGAAAGGGAGGAAATCGCTGTTATTGAAAAGTATTTACCGGCACAGCTTTCGGAAGATGAAATCAAAACCGCTGTGCAAAAAATTATTACCGCAACCGGCGCCACTACCCTGGCCGATCTCGGAAAAGTAATGGGCCTGGCGACCAAAGAATTAGCCGGAAAAGCAGACGGGAAAACCATTTCCGCAATGGCCAAAAGCCTGTTAAGCGCCTGATGGCATACGATCAAACAATATGATGATCGATATATTTTTTCTTTTACTCCTGGCCTTTGCTGTTTTTAAAGGCTTTCAACAGGGATTTATTGTGGCTGTTTTTTCCTTCCTCGCTTATATAGCCGGCCTGGCTGCAGCCACAAAATTGTCGGTGGTCATGAGCAACTATTTAGACGACCTTAGTTTTATTCCCCGGGAATGGTTACCATTTTTATCATTTGCATTAGTCATGCTGATCGTCATAGTATTGGTAAAATGGCTGGCCGTTGTCTTACGGGGATCTTCCAAAGCCATGCTATTGGGCTGGCTTGACCGCATGGGTGGCATCCTGTTATATAGTATCATTTATTTGGCCATCTTCAGTGTGGTATTATTTTATGCCACACAAATGAAGTTGTTCAGTGAAGAAACCATTGCCACATCAAAAACCTATTCATTGATAGAACCCCTGGGCCCTAAAATGATTAATGCCATCGGCTATGTAATCCCGGTCTTTCGAAATATCTTTGAACAGTTGCAGGATTTTTTCAGTAAAATTCCGGTATAACGAAGCCGGGAATATTTTTATACATTTACCGGGTGGTTTTACTACTTTTAAGGTGTAGAAAAATGGAAATTTATTTTTAAAAAAGTAATACCCATACGAAACAGTTAATTTTACAATGAAATAAGCCAATACTTTTATGGACTACGAGATCAAACAAAAGGATAAATATAGTTTCCTGGAAGAAGGCCAGGGGGAGCCGCTGGTATTACTGCATGGGCTTTTTGGTGCATTGAGTAATTTTGAACACCTGGTAGAACATTTTCGGGCTACACATAAAGTAGTAGTGCCCTTATTACCTTTATTTGATCTGGATATTTTTCATACTACCGTTGGCGGGCTGGAAAAATTTGTCAATAAATTTATTGATACGATGGGTTATCAGAATATCCATTTGCTGGGCAATTCATTAGGGGGCCATGTAGCCCTGGTGCACGTGCTAAAACATCCTGAAAAAATAAAATCACTGATCCTGACCGGCAGTAGCGGCCTTTTTGAAAGCGCTATGGGAGATACTTATCCAAAGAGAGGAGACTATGAATATATTAAGAATAAAACGGAACTGACTTTTTATGATCCGGCCATAGCTACCAAGCAATTGGTAGATGAAGTATATGAAATAACCAATAACAGGAAAAAAGTTATAAAGATTATTGCACTTGCCAAGAGTGCCATTCGCAATAACCTGGGTGAAGAGCTCAGCCAGATTCAATTACCTACATTGTTGATCTGGGGAAATAATGATACGGTTACCCCGCCGTTTGTAGCGCACGAGTTTAATAAACTGATCAAAAACAGTGAGCTGGAATTTATTGATAAATGTGGCCATGCGCCTATGATGGAAGTGCCAGATGAATTCAATAAGATACTGGAAAAATTCCTGACGAAACTGAAAAACCCGGCAGCAGAAATCGCCGGATAGCTGTCTAAAAAAAGAACATGCTCGTAGCGGATTTATATATCAAAGGTTTTCCATCTGTACATATGGATGATACGGCGGCATTTGCCCTGCAACTCATGGATGAATATGATGTGCGGGATTTACCGGTTTGCGACCAGGATAAATTTATTGGCATTGTGTCAAAAGTAGATTTACTGGACCTGGAGCAGTCTGCATTGATAGGACAATTGCAAAATGATTTTCGCATAGTATCCCTGCAAATGGATGCACATTTCACAGCGGCTTTAAAATTGTTTCATGAATTTGATTTATCTGTTATACCGGTGATCAATGAGTCGAAAACTATGGAGGGAGCGTTAAAAACAGAGAACCTGATCAGGGGCTTGTACCAGTTCCTGGAGGTGGACCATCCGGGCGCTATTATTGGTATCCAGGTGGAGAAAATCCAGTTTTCATTGGGTGAACTCTGTCGCCTCGTAGAAACGAATAATGCCTATATCACACAAATGAATTCGTATATAGAACCGGAAAATAAGCAATTGATTGTAACCTTGAAATTGAACAGGAAAGATATAACGGATATTGTTGCCACTCTGAAACGTTATGAATACAACCTGCTCTATTATTTTGGTGAAGAGCATTTCGAAAATGAATTGAAAGAAAATTATGATAGCCTGATGACATATTTAAATGTATAGTCTCTCCGGTTACCACGTATACCTGTTTCTGGGAAAATAATACAACTTCCCTTTCTCATTCAAATAACTATTTTTGCCCCCCGTTTACTATGATAGATGAATTAAAAAATGCATGAAGTCATGTAAGTATGTCATATGGATGTTGCTTTGTTGGGGGAAATGCTTCATGGCTTTTTCACAGGCAGATTCCGTATCGGTACAACCGGTATGGAAAGATACCCTGCCCAATATTTCGGATACAGCATTGGTAATGATTGCGGATATATCAATATATGGCAACAAAAAGACCAAACCCTATATCATTGAACGGGATATACCTTTTAAACAAGGCGATTATATTTTAATGGGCGATCTGAAAAAGCGCATGAAAAAGGCCCATGAACAATTGATGAATACGGCACTGTTTAACAAAGCCGATGTTTATATTGAGAATCAAACAGGCGAGTTGGTATTTATAACTATTTTCCTGAAAGAGCGCTGGTATTTTTTTCCCCTGCCTTATTTTAAACTGGTGGATCGTAATTTCAATCAATGGTGGGTAGAGCAAAAAGCCAGCCTGGACCGGGTGAATTATGGTTTAAAGTTTTCGCAGTATAATGTCTCCGGGCGCAATGATAAATTAAATCTTTACCTGATTGGCGGGTATAGCCGGGAAGTTTTTTTCAAATATGAACAACCTTTTGCCACCAAATCACTCACATCCGGTTTTAGTGTTTCATTTGATCATAGCCGGCAGCGTGAAATTAATTATGGATCATTGGCGAATAAACAGCAATTCTATAAACAGGAAAGTTTTATTATGCAGAATGTGCGGGCAGAGCTGGCATATCTATACCGGCCTGCAATTAAAACAAGGCATACGGTCCGGCTGGCTTATAATTGGCTGACTGTGGGAGATACGGTCTTGCAATTAAACCCCAACTATTTACCCAATCATTTAACCAAACTGAATTATCCCAGCCTATCTTATACCCTGCAATATTTCAATACCGATTATTATCCCTATCCAACAAAGGGCTTTAATGCGGACTTTACCTTGCTGCATAGCGGCATTAATAAAAACATGAACCTGACACAGTTTACCTTTCATTCAATGTATGTAAAACCGCTGACACCCACGGTACAGGTACAATGGCAGGCAGCCGGTATGTTGAAAATCCCTTTTGAACAACCATTTTATAACCAGGAAGTATTTGGATATGGTGATATATTTTTGAGAGGCCTGGAATACTATGTGATAGATGGAGCGGCAGGAATTATGGGCAGGACCACCATAAAGAAACAGGTTTTTGCAGCCACCATCAAGACACCTGAAAAATTTAAAAAACAGATTTTTATACCATTTAAAATAATGGTTAAGGGATTTAATGATATTGGTTATGCTTATAGTAAAAATCCCGGAAACAGCATATTAAATAACCGGTTTTTATATACCTGGGGTATAGGTATAGATTTTGTAACAACTACTTATGACCTGGTTTTTAAATTGGATTACAGCTTCAACCAGTTGGGGGAAAGCGGCCTGTTTATCCATGTACGAACCGATTTCTGATTTAAACTGGTTTATTTAACCGGGATTTTACCGGGTACATTACCTTTGAAATATGAAAGTAGCTATTTACAGCCGGGGTACAGATGAAGATATGGCTATGCAGTTGCATGGCTTGATAGAAGAATTATACAAGCAAAAAATAGAAATAGTTTTACTGAACCAATTCCCCGGTCTTGGATACCTCGATGAATTGAAATCACTTCCCATTGAAAATATCCAGGCGCTGGATACAACCGTTGATTTTCTTATCAGCCTGGGCGGAGATGGTACCATGCTGGATGCCGTAACCCTAGTAAGGGATAAGAATATACCTATCCTGGGGATCAATTTTGGCCGCCTGGGATTTTTGGCAGGCATAGGTAAAAATGATTTAGCCATTGCAGTAGATGCCTTGGTCAATGGAACTTACCTGGTTGATAAAAGGACATTATTACATGTAGAAGCCGATGCCCCGCTGTTTGGTGATTTACCCTTTGCCCTGAATGAATTTGCTTTACATAAAAGGGATCTATCGCCCATGATTAAAATACATACGTATTTAAATGGTGAATTTTTAAACACATTTTGGAGTGATGGGGTCATTGTTTCTACCCCCACTGGCTCCACCGGCTACAATATGAGTTGTAATGGCCCAATCATTTTCCCGGAATCCTCCAGTTTTGTGATAACCCCCATTGCCCCGCATAATTTAAATATACGCCCCATCATTGTTCCGGATGATCATGTAATCTCCTTTGAGATAGAAGGCCGGATTGATCAGTTTATTTGCTCCCTGGATGCAAGAAGGGAAATCGTGGATAAACATATTCAACTGGCTGTAAAAAAAGAAGCTTTTACTGTCAGCCTGGTGCGATTGAGTGAAAACAGTTTCCTGGGAACGTTGCGTACCAAACTTTCCTGGGGCCTGGATAAAAGAAACTAAAACAAGAACTTTTTTCCTGAAATTTGGTTGGTTTCCGGCATTATATCGCCAGATTGTATAACAAATGCATATTATTTTCGTTATTACAAACATCTGTTAAACCTGATTTATGTTCAAAAAGTTATACCTGGTTATAAGTATCCTTATTTTTTCGTATGCGGCCAATGCCCAATTATACGATAGTTATAAGCGTTTGGGTGAGGTGGGTCTAGGTGTTGGAGTGGGCCATTATTTTGGTGATTTGAACCCGAGTGCCGGCTTAAACAGGCCAAAAATTTCAGCAGGTATTTTCTTTATTAAAAACTTTAATAATTACATTGGCTTAAAGGGAAGTGTCAATTATGCCTTATTGGGTTATTCCGATCAATATAGTAAAAATGAGGCACAGCGAATCCGTAACTTAAGTTTTAACAGCAATGTATGGGAATTTTCTTTGAGTGGTTATTTTAATTTTTTCAAATTTATGCCCGGGATAGAAGGATATAATTACACTCCGTACGTATCACTTGGCGTAGGTGTTTTTTCGTATGACCCCTATGCATTCTTGGATGGTCAAAAATATTTTCTACGGCCTTTAGGCACTGAAGGCCAGGGTAGCGCTGCCTTTCCCGACAGGAAACCTTATGGCTCTACTGCATTATGTGTTCCTCTAACGGTAGGATTTAAAGTTGCTGTACGAGAAAGCATCAATATTTATGCTGAACTCGGCTATCGTTTTACCAATACGGACTACCTGGATGATGTAAGTACTACCTATGCCGGTTCTGAAAATTTTCCCCCCTTGCCAAATGGGCAACCTTCACCGGCCTATCTTTTACAAGACAGGAGTTATGTAACATCAACCACCCCCATTGGGATTAAAGGAAGGCAACGGGGCAATAGCCTGCAAAAAGATGCGTATGCTCTTTTCCAGGTGGGTGTTTCCTTTAACCTGACTTCATATAAGTGTCCGACAGCCAATACGAAATAGGAATTTTCTTTGCTTCCTATTTTTTTGTAGGCCCTTAACTTTCGATTTTGCTACCTTTACTTTTTTTTGAACAGCATGCTTTATGCAGCCAAGAGATAGCAGAATAGACCCTACACGTTTGCCCACACATATTGCCATCATTATGGATGGGAATGGACGTTGGGCAACGGAGAAAGGACATGACCGGTTATATGGTCATTATAATGGAGTAGAAAGTGTTCGTAATGTGGTAGAAGGAGCTGCCGAATTAGGGATAAAATACCTGACTTTGTATGCGTTCAGTACGGAAAACTGGGACCGCCCGGAAAAAGAAGTTTCCGGTCTCATGGAGCTACTCATCGATACGATTCGAAAAGAAGTCCCGGTACTCAATAAAAATAATATCCGGTTGCATGTCATTGGCGCCACGGAACTTTTGCCGGCCAATGCTTATGCAGAATTACAGGAAGCCCTGTCTGAAACTGCTGCCAATACCGGGTTGAACCTTATCATGGCACTGAGTTATAGCAGCCGATGGGAAATAGGAGAAGCCGTACGCCAGATAGTACAAGCCGTCCAGGCGGGCAATATTTTACCTGATCAATTAAAAGATGATACCATAAAAGATTACCTGGCTACCCGGCATTTTCCCGATCCGGAATTGATGATACGTACAAGCGGTGAATTTCGAATAAGCAATTTTATGCTTTACCAGCTGGCTTATTCGGAATTATATTTTACTCCCACCCTTTGGCCTGATTTCCGGAAAGAAGATCTTATCCTGGCTATCGAGGACTACCAGCAACGGGAACGACGGTTTGGTAAAACCAGTAAACAAATAAATGCTAAACAGGCTTCCCTTTAACTCAAAAGAGCAATATGTTTGATTTAACAAACAGTTTTGAAACAATTCTGAATATTCACTTTAATTTGCCGCCCTGTCAACGAAAAAAGACAAGTAGTATAACTGCAGGAAAGTGTATGTAGAAAATTCCTTTCTAACTCAAATAACAAATTGATGCCATTATTTCACAGGGCTTTTATTTTTTTCTCTTTTCTTGGTGCATTGATTGCAAGCCCTGCTATTTCACAAGTGACGGATACCAGCAGACCGGTAACCTCGTTGAACCCTGAATTATTGAATATATTCAATCAACCCAATCCACATAAATATACAGTTGCCGGTATTACTGTTACAGGCAGCCAATATTTTGACCAGGCTTTACTTATTTCCGTAGCCGGCATTAGCGTGGGGGAAGAAATTACTATACCGGGAACCGATGCATTTTCCAAAGCCATTAAGAAATTATGGTCTCAAAATTATTTTAGTGATATAGCCATTTATATTACCCGCCTGGAAGGGGATAAAATTTATCTTGAAATTGCTGTAACGGAAAGGCCCCGGTTATCCAAATTTTTCTTCAATGGCGTGAGTAAAAGTGATGCAGATGATTTACGGTCAAAATCAGGTCTGATCGTTGGCCGTGTCATTACGGAAAGCATGAAACGGGCTGCCCTGGATGGGATTCAGCGTTATTATTTTGAAAAAGGTTTTCGTGCCGTAAAAACAACTATTTCGGAAACGAAAGATACAGCCACTGCCAATGCAGCCATTTTAAATTTTGCTATACAAAAAGGCAACAAGGTCAAAATCAACCAGATTAATTTTATTGACAATACGATCAATGAACAGCGTCTGAAACAACAAATGAAAGGTACACGGGAAATGACACGCCTGACGTTGTTTCCTACAACAGATGCCGGCGGCCTGGCTGATCCCAAACGCTACACATTCAGCCAATACCTGAAGGATAAAGGCTTTTTGACCTATTCCAAAACCAAAAGGGTCCTGGATCCTTATATACGGCTTAAGTTTTTTACGACGGCTAAATTCAATGAAACCAAATATGCCGAGGATAAAAATAAAATAGTAGAATATTATAATTCACTCGGCTACCGGGATGCCATCATAGCTAAGGATACACAATATTATAATTCCAAAGGCAATATGAATATTGACATCAAAATGGATGAAGGCCACAAGTATTATTTTGGCAATATAACCTGGCGGGGTGCCACCAAATATCCTGATTCATTACTGGCTTCTATTTTAAATATTCATAAAGGGGATACCTATAATCTCGACCTGTTAAACAAACGCCTGGGTAAAACCCTGGCACCGGAAGGTGGCGATATCAGTGGCCTGTACATGGATGATGGTTATCTCTTTTTCACCATTGATGCAGTGGAGACTGCCGTGTACAATGATACCATTGATTTTGAAATACGCATAAAAGAAGGGCCACAAGCTACCTTTAAGAATATACTGATAACGGGAAATGACCGTACCAAGGAACATGTGATTCGCCGGGAATTACGCACCCTCCCGGGTGAAAAGTTCAGCCGTACGGATGTGGTACGTTCTCAACGGGAAATTGCAAACCTGGGATTTTTTGACCAGGAAAAAATTGTACCCAATATTGTCCCTAATGTGGATGACGGTACCGTGGATGTTACCTGGAGTGTAGTAGAAAAATCAAGTGACCAGTTAGAATTAAGCGCCGGCTTTGGAGGAGGTATTGGGCTCACCGGCACAGTGGGTATTTCCTTCAATAATTTTTCTATCAAGAATATCTTCAATAAAAAAGCCTGGGATCCTTTACCCGTTGGTGATGGCCAGAAGTTGAGCATTCGGGTTCAAAGTAATGGCCGGGCCTACCGATCTTATAATATTTCCTTTACCGAGCCCTGGCTGGGTGGCAAAAAGCGGAATGCATTTACGATAGGCTTATTCAATACAAAATTTGCCAATGCCTATAATCCATTTACAGGTGAATATGATAAGACGGCAGCCGATACCTCTTTCTTTAAAACAACTGGTTTTTCTGTTGGCCTGCAGAAACAATTGAAATGGCCGGATGATTATTTCTCTATTGGCTATTCCCTGAGCTATGCACGGTACCAGTTAAAAAATTATTTGATCAGTCCGACGAGCTTACCCGGGTTTAATAATGGGTTCTCAAATAATCTGAACTTTAAACTTACACTCAACCGGTATTCACTGGATCAGCAACTATATCCACGCTCCGGGTCAAACTTTTCGCTGAGCCTGGCCTTGACACCGCCTTATTCCCTGATAGATAAATCCATTGAAACTTCTACAGAACCGTATAAATGGGTGGAATATTATAAGTGGCGTTTTACCGGTGAATGGTATGTACCCATTGGCCGGGCCACCGGACCGGATAAAGACAAACAATTTGTCCTGAAATTCGCTGCCAAATTTGGATATATCGACCGTTACAACCGGCATGTACCTGTATCGCCTTTCGAAAGGTTCCAGTTGGGTGATGCCGGGTTGAGTAATAGTTATGCACTCCTGGGTTACGATATCATATCACAGCGTGGTTACCCGGTATATGAAAACTCAGATCCCCGCATCAATCCCGATCAACAAGGTGCTTCGCAATATTTTACCTTATTTAATAAATATACACTCGAACTGCGCTATCCGTTTAGTACCAGCGCCACCAGTACCATTTATGGACTTACATTCTTTGAAGCGGCGAATGGTTGGTATTCTTTCAAAGATTATAATCCATTCCAGTTGCGTCGTTCAGTGGGGGTTGGCCTGCGATTCTTCCTGCCCATGTTTGGCTTATTGGGCTTTGATTATGGAATTGGACTGGATCGTTTTGGGCCGAATTCCACGCTCAAGGATGTATCCCGATTTACGTTTATGTTAGGGTTTGAACCTGATTAATTCATGTACTTTTGCTTTTCATTTTAAAAATACAGACGCATGTTTAAGAAAATTTCTGTTCTCGTTTTTGCTGCATTTTTATTTTGCTCGGCACAATTACAGGCACAACGTTACGCGGTGATTGATACAAAGTATATTTTGAATAAAATGCCGGAATACCAGGAAGCCGATAAAAAACTGCAATTGGTAAGTGATCAATGGCAAAAAGAAATTGATAATATGCAGGCCGAACTGGATAAAATGTACAAAGACTATGATGCCGAACAATATATGCTTACCGATGACCTGAAAAAGAAACGGGAAGATGAGTTGTTCAATAAAGAAAAAATGGTTCGGGACCTGCAGAAAAAAAGATTTGGTTACCAGGGAGATTTATTTAAAGAAAGAGAAAAACTGGTTAAACCATTGCAGGATAAACTGTATAATGCCGTACAGAAAATCGCAGTAGCCCGTGGATATGATTTTGTATTAGATAAAAGTGAAGGAATTACCGTTATATTTGCCGACCCTAAATTGGATCGCAGTGATGATGTATTGAAAATTTTAGGAATAAAAAATTAAACAAACAATTATTAATAAAAACGACAAATGAAAAAACTAATCGTATCCGTATCACTGTTTGGCTTATTGTTTTTAGGCTTCCAGGCACAGGCACAGCAAACAATGAAAGTGGCCGTGTTTGATATTGACATCATGGTACAGGCCATGCCCGGCTATCGTACCGTGGACAGCCTCGTTCAGATTTATGAACGGGATTCACTGGCCGAAGAATATGCAATTTATCAAAGTGAATATAAAAGGCTGGACAGTACCTATAAAGCAGATTCTGCTGCCAACAAGTCAAAAGCCGTGTTAGATTATACGAAGAACCAGTTGCAACAAGTGGCCATGAATTTGATTTACTGGCAACAAATTGCTCAGAATAAATCAGATAATAAAAGGGCTGTCTTATCACAATCTATGTATGAGCAGGTAGTAAATGCCTATAAGAAAGTGCTGGAAAAGAAAAAATATTTCTTGATTCTTAAGCCGCAGACATATGAAGCCGGCTTCCCTATTGATAACTTATTTATTTCGGTGGCAAAAGAATTGAAGTTGACAGAATTGCCACAACAATTATTGGTTTTAGGAGATGACCCGGATGGAACAGCTAAACCGCCGGTTAATACTCAAAAACCATAAGCGGAAAAACATACCGTATTAAAATCAAACAAAACCACGTTTTTAGTAGCGTGGTTTTTTAATTTTGTGGACATGATTCACCCGATCGGCATATTTGATTCCGGTTATGGCGGCCTCACCGTAATGCGGGAAATAGTAGAACAATTACCAGACTATGATTATGTCTATTTAGGTGATAATGCACGAGCACCTTATGGCAACCGTTCCTTTGAAACCGTATATCAATATACCTGGGAAGCTGTTCAATGGCTTTTTGCAAAAGGTTGCCCCCTCATTATCCTGGCATGTAATACGGCATCAGCAAAGGCACTGCGGACTATTCAGCAGCAGAATTTACCCGTCACTTTTCCCGATCGACGGGTCCTGGGTGTTATCCGTCCCACCGCAGAAGTTATGGATCAGTTTACCAGTTCCGGGAAAATTGGCATCCTGGCTACAAAAGGAACCGTGCAATCCAATTCTTATGTACTGGAAATAAATAAACTTTTTCCGCAATTGGCAATATATCAACAGGCCTGCCCCTTATGGGTTCCGCTTGTAGAGAACAAAGAATTTGACAGTCATGGGGCAGATTATTTTGTCAAAAAATGCCTGCATGAATTATTGGCAAAGGAAAAGGGAATTGATACAATTTTATTAGCCTGTACGCATTATCCGGTCCTGATCAAAAAAATAACGGAATACACGCCGGTACATATTAAAATCGTATCACAGGGTGAAATTGTGGCCAAAAGTTTAGCTGACTATTTACAACGTCATCCCGAAATAGATGAAAAACTCAGCAAACATGGGAGCCGGTCATTTTTTACAACCGATGCCACTACTGATTTTGATGATCATGCTACTATATTTTTCCGGCAACCGGTTAAAAGTATGCATGCAGATATATAAACAGGTAGGAATTTTTTTCAGGAGAATAAAAAAAAGCCTTACTTTTGCCGTCCTTTCACCAAATAGCAGTAATGGTAACTGGTATTTTTGAAAATCTATTTTTAAATTGTTTCTAAAACAGATTGTATGAAACGCACATTTCAACCACATAATCGCCGCCGGAAATCGGTTCATGGTTTTCGTAAGCGGATGAAGACTGCGAATGGCAGGAAGGTATTGGCCAGTCGCCGTGCCAAAGGCAGGCATAAGCTTACCGTTTCAGATGAATTGAAACTTAAATAAAACAGCTCGTAATAAAGCGACCTGTTTTTTCAATAAAAGTATAAGCCTCCTTACCGGGGCTTATTTAGTTTTGCAGCATGGCCCGGGCATTTACATTTCAACGGAAAGAAAGATTAAAAAGCAGGAAACAAATCGATTTTGTTTTTTCGCATGGCATGTCCTTTTCCGTATTCCAACTGAAGATAATATATGCACCGGTCACCTTTCCAGGGGATGTGGTATTGAAGGCCGGGTTCACCGTAGGTATGCGCCATTTTCCAAAAGCCGTACATCGTAACCGAATTAAACGATTGATGCGTGAAACTTTTCGTTTGGAAAAAAAAGAGCTGATACAGGCGCTCGCGATATGCGATCAACAAATAGCTCTATTTTTTATTTTCACGGGTAAGACAATTCCTAAATACAATGAAATACATAACGCCATGCAACTTGCTTTGGCAACTTTGATGGAAAAGATAAAAGATAAATCCACAGCAAAAAAATAGTGTTCGACATTAAGGGCGTATTGATATGAAAACAATATTGAAAATAATAAGTTTCCCGTTTATTTTGTTGATTCGGATTTATCAATTAATTATATCTCCAGTATTGGGCCCCCAATGCCGGTTTACACCCACCTGTTCCCAATATGCCATTGAAGCATTAAAAAAATATGGCTTATTTAAAGGCAGTTGGCTGGCAGTGAAGCGTATCAGCAAATGTCATCCCGGTGGTGGTAGCGGATATGACCCTGTGCCCTAAATTGTTCCTATTGTTCTTAATCGAATTTTGTTAAATAGATTTCCCCGGATCGCTTAAAATTTTATTTGCATACGCAGGGTAAATATATTGTCTTTGAGATCAGCCTCATAACCAGGGAAGGAAGTGATTTCATTTTTTACTATATCATACCAGGCAAGAATTTTCAGTTTCTCATTAACATGGTAAATATACCCCAATCCAAAAGTGGAATACGTAATATCAGCAGGTGAAGCGCCTGTTTGGGTATTTATCTCTTTCGCTGAAAGGCCGGTATTCGGGTCATACCAATCGTATTTAAAACCCAATTCATGATGTGCATCAAATCGATGGATCAAATAAAAAAAGGCACCATTGAATTTTCGAATAAAGTAAGGAATTGTTTGTAGTGTTGCCGGTGTCTCCGAGGTCAGTGCCGTTGCTGTTTGTGTGCCCTGCCAGTATTCTGCCCGGAATGCAGTAAAGCTATTAGAAGTATGCAGCCATTTCAGTTGCATATCAGCTCCATAATATTTTCGGGGAAGTTCCTTACCGATATTTCCGGCTGATGAGTCCACAACAAATTGTTTACCAGTATTATTGTTTTGCAGGGTATATACATATTTATTATTTTGTATAAAACCGCCGTTTAAATAGGAAAGGCCGGCAGAGAAAAATAGATTTTTTTGAATCGGGTAAGGTTTCAGGCTTAGCCTGGAAACAAAATCTTTATAGGAATCATAATCAGTAGTGGCAGTCAAGCCTTGCCCGTTAAAAACACCGGCATCCAGCCTTATGTATTGCAGGAAATTGGATTTATTTTCTGGTTCAAATGAAAGCATGGCGCCCAGGTCACGCTGGGATTTCATCAGGATTTGGGACATGCGGCCCCGCTCCGGGGATTCACGATCAGAAGAAGATAAATTCATTTCGTAACCAAATGGCCGGGTAAACATACCCATAGACAGGCTAAAAAATTGCAGGTTGTTTTCCATGACTTTGCCATATACATCCTGGATAACAACACCTCTTTCGGTAGCATCAATTTGAAAAACAAACTGGGCTCCGGGGATTTTATTTTTGCCCTTATAGGTATAATCCAGTTTGAACCGACCCCTGCGCAGCATAAACCGATTATTTGAATTTGGCTGAAAATCGCCTCCTACATAGTTTTTAGCGCCTTTTGATTGAGCCACCTGGAATTGTGGTTGCATATAACCGCCAATTGTCAGGTGTTGATTCTTCCCGGATATATCTATCAGGCTTTTCTTGTTTTCATTTGTAGTATCCAATGTATTGTTTTGCTGTTGAGCAAATACCCTCATAGAAAAACAAAAAAGCAGCAGGAAGAGTAATGAGCATTTAGGTGTAATCATAAAAATAAATGCATAGATACTGTATAGGTGTGTATTTCCATATTAAGAAATTGTTACCCTATGATAGGCGTGGAATTTTATTATGAAACTAATCTATTTTTACAAAAATTATTGAAATGGTATCAAATATCTTTAAATTTTTTACACCAAAAGACAGGGTTTTTTATTCACTTTTTGAAGAAATCGCCGGCATCGTTTTCAAAATGTCGGAGACATTAAAGCAGGTGGTTCATGAAACGGATTATGATAAGCGAAGCGCCATCATTGCCGAGCTGGAACATATGGAGCATATCAATGATGAACTTACCCACAAAGTATTTACGGAGTTAGGCAGAAATTTTATTACGCCCTTTGACCGGGAAGATATTCATTATCTCGCCAGTGCGCTGGATGATATAGCTGATTATATTTATTCCTCCGCCAAGAAAATCAATTTTTACCGGGTTAATCCCAATGAAGCCGGCATTCATAAAATGGCTGATCTCATATGCCAGGGGACGGAACAAATAAAAATTGCCGTTTTTGGATTACGCACTATGAAAAATATCCGCCAAATAACGGAAGCATTGATCCGGGTAAACAGCATAGAAAACCGGGGTGATGATATTTATGATATGAATGTGGATCATTTGTTCCAGACGGAAAATGATGCCAAGGAAGTGATTAAGAAAAGGGAAATTTATCAGGCAATGGAACGGGCAATTGATAAATGTGAAGATGCCGCCGATGTAATCGAATCTATTATTATTAAATATTCTTAAGAAAGCCAGGAAGCAGGATTAACCGAATTGCTTCATTTAAAAATTTATTGCTTACATGTTTTTATTAATTAGCATCATTGTACTCGCGATTGTTTTCGACTATATTAATGGTTTCCATGATGCCGCCAATTCTATAGCGACAATTGTTTCCACGAAAGTACTTACCCCTTTACAGGCTGTTATGTGGGCTGCATTTTTCAATTTTGCAGCCTTTTTTATATTTCGTGATCATAGTGTGGCCAATACGGTGGCCAAAACAGTGCACCAGGATGCCTATGATCTTTATGTGATCCTGGCGGGAGTAATTGCCGCTATTTGCTGGAACCTGCTCACCTGGTGGTATGGTATCCCCTCCTCTTCTTCGCACACATTGATTGGTGGTTTTGCCGGTGCAGCTATTGCACATGCGGGCTTCGACAGTATCAACTGGTCACTAACAGACGGGATTAGCCTTACCTTCCTCTATATATTTTTAGCACCGGTAATTGGTATGGTCCTTTCTATTATTATAACCCTTATCACTATTCAGCGAAACTTTTGGATTAAAATTTCGATCATTACAGCACTCATTTCAGCCAGTTTAGTGTTTATTCATTTTAAAAAAGCATTTGAATTCTGGGGGCTGTTAACCCTGGGTGTAATATTTATCGGATCTTTTATTGTCAATTATATTCGGGGGGAAAATGCCCAACGTACCACCAATATGTTTAAACGCCTTCAGTTGGTATCATCTGCTGCATTAAGCCTGGGTCATGGAGGGAGTGATGCCCAAAAAGTAATGGGTATTATTGGGGCGGCCATGATCGCAGCAAATTATATTCCCGATTTTGCTTCTTTACCAGATTGGGTTCCTCTTTTATGCTACTCCGCCATTTCATTGGGTACGATAAGTGGGGGATGGAAAATTATTAAAACCATGGGTACGAAAATCACAAAAGTTACCCCATTGGAAGGTGTTTGTGCAGAAACAGCAGGAGCCGTTACTTTATTTACAGCTGCCAATTTAGGAGCGCCTGTTAGTACTACACATACAATTACCGGTGCTATTATAGGTGTGGGTGCTACAAAGCGACTGAGTGCAGTTCGCTGGGGTGTTACTATCAACCTGATCTGGGCCTGGATTCTCACTATACCGGTCAGCGGTATTTTGGCTGCACTGGTTTATGCCCTTATGCGCCTGATCTTCCATCTTACATAAGCGGATTTTTCGTTACATTGCAGGAACGAATTTTACTTTATGAAAAAAATACTGGTAACGGGTGGTTGCGGGTATATAGGTGCCCATACAGTGGTTGATTTATTTGAAAATGGTTTTGATGTAATCAGCATTGATGATAATTCAAGATCAACTACTTACCTGCTCGATGGCATTGAAAAAATTACAGGAAAAAAATTAAAGAACTATACGGTTGACCTGAAAAATTATGATGACACCCGTGCTGTGTTCCAGGAGAATGAAGATATACAAGGTATAATTCATTTCGCTGCATATAAAGCCGTTGGGGAATCAGTGCAGCAACCCTTACTTTATTTTGAAAACAACCTTTTCTCTTTGATTAATTTATTGAAGTGTGTTAAGGAGTTTGCTATTCCTCATTTTGTTTTTTCATCCTCCTGTACAGTTTATGGTAGCCCGGACCAGATACCGGTAACCGAGCAATCACCGGTAAAAAAAGCAGAATCTCCATATGGTGCCACCAAACAAATGGGGGAAGAAATTATACAGGAATATGTGGCCGCACATGCCGATACAAATTGTGTATTGCTGCGTTATTTCAACCCAGTGGGCGCACATCCATCTGCACTGATAGGCGAATTGCCACTGGGAAAACCACAGAACCTGGTACCCGGTATTACACAAACGGCTATCGGAAAATTGCCCCAGCTACAGGTGTATGGTGATCAATTTGACACCCGTGATGGTAGCTGTATCCGGGATTATATTCATGTATGTGATATTGCACACGCACATACATTATCCCTGGAATATTTAATGGCGAAAAAAAATAAATCCAATTGTGAGATTTTCAACCTGGGTACCGGAAATGGTGTAACAGTGCTGGAAGCCATTAAAGCATTTGAGAAAGTTTCTGGTATAAAATTGAATTATGTCATTGCTGCTCCGCGGCCGGGAGATGTTATTTCCATTTATGCCAATAATGATTATGCATTGAAATCATTGAACTGGAATATTCAATATAACCTTGACGATATGATGCGAAGTGCCTGGAACTGGGAACAAAAATTAAAGCAGGATGAAGATTTTATCCGGAAACAAAATCCCACCTTAAATTAATACGCAGTATTGTTGCAAGCAACTTATCACCTTATTATTATATGATTCAATATAAAAAATTTGACCTGGAAAATGGGTTACGTGTATTGGTACACGAAGATACATCCACTCCAATGGCAGTGGTGAATGTTTTATACGATGTTGGTGCCAAAGATGAAGCTCCGGAAAAGACCGGCTTCGCACATTTGTTTGAACACCTTATGTTTGGCGGAAGCTTACATATACCTAACTACGATGGACCATTGCAAATGGCCGGTGGGGAAAACAATGCGTTTACTACGGATGACCTTACAAATTATTATTGCCAGTTGCCTGCAGAAAATATAGAAACAGCTTTTTGGTTGGAAAGCGATCGCATGCTGAGCCTGGCATTTAATACGGAAAGCCTGGAAGTGCAGCGAAAAGTGGTATGTGAAGAATTCAAGGAGCATTATATCAATAAACCATATGGGGATGCCTGGCATATCCTGCGGGAAATGAGTTATAAAGTCCATTCTTATCGGTGGATGACTATCGGCAAAGAATTGAGCCATATTGAAAATGCACAAATGGATGAAGTAAAATCATTTTTCAAAAAACATTATAACCCGGCCAATGCCATACTTGCAGTGGGAGGAAATGTGCAATTTGAAAAAATAAAGGTATTAGTAGAGAAATGGTTTGGAAACATTCCGGGAGGGGAAAAATATCATCGCTCCCTGCAACAGGAACCCGAACAAAAAGAAGCACGACATATGACCGTACAGCGGGATGTGCCACTCGATGCGATTTATAAAACCTGGCATATTTCCGGCCGGATGGCTCCTGCATATTATGCCACCGATCTTATTACAGAAATTCTTGGCGGCGGCGCTTCTTCCCGGTTGTATGAAAGCCTGGTCAAGCAAAAAAAATTATTTGGAAATATCGCCTGTTATCATTTTGGCAGCATGGATCCCGGCCTGCTTGCCATAGAAGGAAAATTAGCACCAGGTGTAAAAATGGAGGAGGCAGAAAAAGCCATCGAAGAGGAGTTGGCTTTTTTAAAAACGGTACCACTAAAAGAAGAAGAACTGCAAAAAGTTAAAAATAAAATGGAGAGTGTAATGATCTTTGATGATATGAGTATCATGAGCCGTACCACGAACCTGGCTTATTATGAATTAATGGGGAGTGCCGCCTGGATCAACGATGAATTACCAAAATATGAAGCAGTGACAAAAGAAATGATCCAGGAAACAGCTGTAAAAGTTTTTACAAAGGAAAATAGTAATACCCTTTATTATTGCAAACAATGATTATACTTTCAAGATACCATGTTTAATGGTATACATCACCAGGCCAACCCGGGAAAGCGTATTTAATTTTTCAAAAAGATGGCTGCGTAGAGATTCTACCGCTCGCGGGGAAATCTGCATGGCAACAGCAATTTCTTTATAGGATTTTTCGGTACAGCACCATTTTAAAAATTCAATTTCCTTATCACTCAGGATATCATGTGAAGATTTCATATCCCCCTTTTGCACCAGGTGGATCATTTTCCCACTAACCAGTTCATTGAAGAAAAAACCATTTTCGGATACTTCATGCAACGCTCTTTCAAGCAAAGCCGGTTTGCCATCTTTCAGGATAAAACCCCGGGCGCCGTAACCAATCATACGAATAATGGAACTATCGTCATCCAACATAGAGAGGACAATGACTTTTATATCCGGTTTGTTTTTTCGAATCCATTGAGCCGTTTCAAAACCATTCATTTCCGGCATATTGATATCAAGTAATACTATATCCGGCTCTTCCGTTGCAGTCAATTTTTCAACAAATTGTTTACCATGATCTGCTTCAAAAGCAATTTGAAAATCATCAAAACTGTTTATTACGGATGCCAATCCACTTCGTAATAAAATGTGATCATCTACAAGTGCAACTTTTTTCATTTAACAGGGGTCGTGTTGAATAATAATTTTTACGGACGTTCCCTTCCCGGGTGCTGATTCCAGGGAATAGTTTGCATGGATAAATTTACATCTTTGTGCAATATTTTTCAAACCAATTCCTGTTTTTGTTTCATCCAGGCTGGTGGTATCAAAACCAATTCCATCGTCCTGCAGCAGTAAAGTAGTTTCATTACAGCCGGCCGTTATGGTCAGGTGGATATGTTTGGCTTTGGCATGTTTCAAAATATTCTGCAACAGTTCCTGCATAATACGAAAAGAGATAATCGTTTGCTCCCGGCTGAGAAAAACATTACCACCGGTAAATTCAAATGATGTTTTAATATTTTGTGTAGCACGTTCCAAAATATTCAATTCCTGGGCCAGGGCATGTACCAGCCCGGTATCGGCAATTTTTTCTGCATTCAGGCTTTTGCTGAGATCACGCAGGTCATTTAAAGCTTTGGCTATTAGTTGTTCGGTTAGTTCTATTTTCTCAGATGCGCCATCTGGTGGCAACATGTTCAAGTTTAGTTTTGCCAGGCTGAGTACCTGGCCAATATTGTCATGGATTTCCTGGCTGATATTTTTGAAAGTTTGTTCCTGTATTTCAAGCTGAGCTTTGAAAAGTGTTTGCTCATACGCAGATTTTAATTCAAAAATTTCTTTTTGGTGCAGGGTCCGTCTTTTGTGCAGCTGAATAATAAAGAGATAAAAAAATAATACAAAGAATAATATGATCAGGGTTCCTGTAACAATGAAAATGATCGAGTTTGCGGACGCCTGTAACATAATAGACCGATTATGATTAAAGTAAATTTAAGGATTGTACTGATATATAGTATCGTGGCAATTTGATTTCCTAACATAACCAGCTTATTCGTTACATAAAAATTATACATTACATACGCCAAAATTGTAAAGGAGCAGGATATTAAAAAGGCACTGACAATCCAGAATGCCGGTAATTTTTGAAAATATAAAATGGTATCACTTTTAGCCAATCGGAAAAAGTAGGACATGGAAATAATGATCAGGATGAAATTAGAAAGCCCACCGGAAAAACTGGGAAATACATCTAAAGGCTCCAGGGTGAGGACATCTATTATCCAGAAAATGGTATAAGCGGCGGATAGATACCACCAGGCTTTTTTATTTTGTAAAAGTTTTACCAGTATATAGTAGCCAATAAGCCATAGCTCGATCAATGCATATAAATGATACAGGAACAAATTATTAATTCTGAAACTGGCCAGTATATTCGTAGCGCCAAAAAGAATAAAATTGATCAGGATAAAATAATGTATTATTTCCTCCTTCTTTTCTATTTTATGCCGTAAAAAGAAAAATACACAAAGGGCAATTAATGGTAAGACCGTATCCGTATAACTTATTAATGATCTCAGCATAGGATTTTATTAAGGATATACAATATTGCGTTTTCCACAATCAGTAGGGCAAGGCCGGCCCTTAGCTACCAGGGGTTTTTTGGCCTTATCTTCTTTTTCCAGTAAACCAGTACCCCCTTCAGGTTCAAAATCATTGTAATTGTCCAATTCATCTTTCTCACAGGCCACTACATGAATATTCGGCACCATATGACCGTCCACCATTTCAGCGCCCAGGTAAATCCGAAGGCCATCCAGGATCTCCCCGTTATTTTTTTGTGATAAAAGTTTATTTATTTGCGCAATAGTCAATGTAAAACAGTATGCTTTTTTTTCGTTTGCAGAAGGAGGTAAACTGTCGAGATATGTCCTCATAGTTTTGATCTGATCAATGTTGGCCTGGTCAATAGGATGCATAGTTTTTAATTTTAATGTTAAGTATTAAGTAGAGGCAATATTACAATAACACCCAAGGAAGGAAAATGTGATTTTTCACAAATTTTCAGTACATTTCAATTTCTGTAAAAAGGAGAACGGAGAACATCCTTTCTATGGCACCAACATGTATTTTTGTAATAATAACTCCTCATAAATATGATAAAACTTAGTCAACTGGCGGAAAACCTGGTGGGGTCTGAAATTGTAAAACTGGGAAACGCCATCAGTGCAAGAGTCAGGTCCGGCGAAAAATTATATAATTATACGATTGGTGATTTTAATCCTGCCATTTTTCCCATACCGAAAAAAATGGAAGAGTTAATCATTGAGTCGTATAAGGAACATCATACAAATTATCCGGCAGCACAAGGCGAAATAGAATTACGGCAAGCCGTAGCACATTTTGCCAAACAATGGAATAACCTCGATTATGCACCTGACGATATACTGATTGCCGCCGGAGGGAGGCCTTTAATCTATAGCTTGTTTGCTGTACTGGTAGATGCAGGAGATAAAGTGATCTATGCCGTTCCTTCCTGGAACAATAATCATTATACCAATATTAACCGGGGCGAAAACTGCGTGATTGAGGCTACGGCTGAAAATAACTTTATGCCCACTGCTGCTGAAATAGAACCCTATATACAAGGCGCCACCCTGCTTTGTCTGTGTACACCACAAAACCCCACGGGCACCACATTAGAAAAAGGAGAACTGGAAAAAATTTGTAAGCTGGTTGTGGATGAAAATAACCGTCGTGCTGCAGCGGAGAAGAAGCTGTATGTAATGTTTGATCAAATGTATTTTACCCTTACATATGAAAATACAAAACATTATAATCCCGTATCCCTTGTGCCGGCTATGAAGGAGTATACAATTTTTATTAGTGGTATTTCAAAAGCATTTGCTGCAACCGGTGTGCGTGTTGGCTGGAGCCTGGGGCCCGGGGGCGTGATCGCTAAAATGCGCTCTCTTCTAACACATATGGGCGCCTGGTCACCAATGGCTGAACAAAAAGCCATCGCTAAATTTTTATGGGAAGATGAATATATTACAGGGTATTTTGCTGAATTTAAAACAGCTTTATCTACCCGGCTGAAACAGATTTATGCGGGTTTTATAAAATTGAAAGAAAAAGGATTTGCTGTTGATGCCATTGCCCCACAGGCAGCCATCTACCTGACTATCCGGCTAGATCTCGTAGGTAAAAAACAGGGAGATAAAATTTTAACCTCACAGCGTGATGTTACTTCTTATTTATTGGATGAAGCTAAATTAGCCGTTGTACCCTTTTATGCTTTCGGTGCAGACGAACATTCTCCCTGGTACAGACTAAGTGTAGGTACCTGCAGGCTGGAAGAAATTGATCATATGTTTTTAAAACTGGAAACTGCGTTGGAAAAATTGCAATAAGAAACGCTAATTTTTATTGATAATAAAAACAAAGGGACGTAATTTTTCCGACTGAAGAATTTCCTGGATTTCATACGGCCGGTGCACGATAGTATAATGATTCAAATCAAAAATTTCATTGGCGCCACAAAAAACAGAAAAATTCTCAACAGATTTTAAAATACGGTTGAGCATTTCTACTTCCTGTGTATGTTGCGGGGAATGCTCATCAAAGAATTTTGAAATAACAAGAAGGTCACGGTTGGAGGGGGCCATAGATATTGTTTTTAAGAATGAACATTATCCAACTATGCCTCGATGAGATGGACATCCGCATTTACTGTTATACCTGCTGCTTCGGCAGCCGGTAATGAGAACAAGGGTTAGCAGTAATGAAATAAATAACAAAGCAATCTTACGTGACATCGTTGTAATTTTAAAATTATTAAATAATTCCTGATTAAAAAAATTATAACGGAATTGGGGAAAAATAAGTATCAAATTAAGGCGCTAATTGCCCCACTTGACTGGGGACTCGGCCATACAACCCGTAGTATAGTTTTGCTAAAAGCCTTGCAAGAAGCTGATATTGAAGTTGTTATGGCGGGGTCGCCAAATCAAATAACTATTTGGTCAAAAGAATACCCGGATGTATTAAAATTTCCTTTAAAAGGTTACAATGTGCATTATACAAAACGGAAAATTTTTCTCCCTCTTGCGATCATCAGCCAAATCCCAAAAATCCTTTTCCGAATATACCAGGAACACCATTGGCTGAAAAAAATTGTAGCAAAAGAAAATATTCAACTCATCATTTCCGATAATCGTTTTGGGCTTTGGCATAAATCAACGCACTGCATTTTTATTACACATCAATTAGAAATAAAAGCTTCCTCGTCATTCCTGCAATCCTGGGTACAAAGAATAAATTATTTTTTTATCAATAAATATGCAGCTTGCTGGGTACCGGATTATGCGGGAGAAAAAAATATTGCCGGCACTTTATCACATCCTGAAAAGCTACCGAAAATTCCGGTCCATTATATAGGTCCCTTATCCCGGTGTAAACAGAGAGATCCTATAGCTCCTACTTTTGACTATTTATTTTTACTATCCGGGCCGGAACCACAGAGAACTCTACTGGAAAATAAATTCCGGGATGCACTTGAAAAATTATCCGGGAAATCTATTCTCTTACTCGGAAAGCCCGGTACAGCAAGTGTTTCAACCACTCATCCTAATTATACTACTTTCAATCACCTGGAAACAACTTCATTGGAAAAATACATGCAAGAAGCGGAATGGATCATTTGCCGTGCCGGTTATACCACCATAATGGAAATACTGGCACTAAAGAAAAAAGCTATCCTAATTCCAACACCCGGGCAAACAGAACAGGAATTCCTGGGGGCACATTTGGCCAACCAAAAATGGTGTATATGTATCGACCAGGAAGATGACCTGCTAACAGCAGTAGAAAATGCTAAAACATTTGATTTTCAATTTCCTGATTTCCCGGAAGGTACATTGCAACAGGAAATTGAAAAGCTCTTATCAGCTTTGAAAAAAGATCAGTGATTTTTAGGATAATCAAAATAGACAAATTGCTTTGTCGCTGTATCAAAATCTTTCCAGGAAGTAATGGCTGCCTGCACACCAAATACACCACAGGTGGGCATATTATCTAATCTTTCATCCGTAAGAGAATTTACAAAATAGGTAATACCGGGGTTGTGTGAAAATAATGCAGCTTTAGTAACATGGTCATCTATCTGTAAAATGGTTTGTAAAAAAGTACTTGGATGGGCATGATATAATTCCGGAATGAAAAGAATTTTTTCCTGTCTGATACCAAATGCATCTGCAAAATATTGACAAGTTGTCTTTGCTCTATTAGCAGGGCTTGCCAGTAACAGATCCAATGATTGAATTTTTTCTTTTAAACGCGTAGCCATTCTTTGTGCATCTGCATGTCCACGATCATTTAGTGGCCTGTCAAAATCCATTTGCCCAGGGTTAGCATGACTGCTTTTTGCATGACGTATGATATACAGTGATTTCATATGGACTTATTTAAATATAAAACATAACAAAATATCTTGTCTGACTAAAATACACATTTTCATTCACTGGAAAGAGCGAGGCAAAAAAGTATAAAGCACCGGGTTAATAACCACGTTGGTTTTTGCCTTCATAATAATTTATGAAAGCTTTATTAACAACTCTGTTTCCGCCGCTTGTTGGATAATTTCCGGTAAAATACCAATCACCTGTATTGGTGGGGCAACTTTTATGGAGGTCTTCAATAGTTTGATATATTACCTGGATGGGAATAGAAATATCAGGCGGAGTTATCAGCTGTGCAATTTTATCAGAAATCATCTCCGGTGTAAATGCTTTATAAATATTTTTTACCAGGTTACAGGAATGCAATTGATTATTTCGTTCCATTTCTTTTAACTGGTCATAGGTTTCCTGCAAGAGAGAAGACATCCCGTGCTCTTTTAATAATGCAATGGCTGCCCGGAACGCGATGAAATCTCCCAATTTACTCATATCAATACCATAACAATCGGGATACCGGATCTGGGGCGCGGAAGATACAATAATAATTTTTTTGGGTTGTAACCGGCTAAGCATACGCACAATACTTTCTTTCAAAGTAGTTCCGCGCACAATACTGTCATCGATGACTACCAGGGTATCTTCATTTTTGCGAACTGTTCCGTAAGTTATATCATACACGTGCTGTACCATTTCGTCGCGGGCAGAATCTGCCGTGATAAAAGTGCGCAACTTAACGTCTTTGATGGCAATCTTTTCCTGGCGGATTTTCCGGTTAATCATTTCTTCCAGTTTTTCCGGATCAATTTGGTTTCCCCAGGAAGCAATGCGTTGAATTTTAATTTGGTTTAAATAATCCTCCATGCCTTTACAAAGTCCATAATAAGCGATTTCAGCTGTATTGGGGATATAAGAAAAAATCGTATTCTTCAAATCGTATTCCACGGCTTCCAAAACCAGCCTGCTCAAATGATAACCTAAGGCAATTCGCTCCCTGTAAATTTTTTCATCACTACCCCGGCTAAAATAAATCCGTTCAAAACTACAAGCCCTTCTTTCTTTAGGTTCCAGGATTTGTTCTATCTGAATTTGACCATATTGGTCAGCAATTAAAGCCTGTCCGGGCATCAGTTCTTTTACTTCATTTTCTCCAAGGTTAAAGGCGGTACGTATAGATGAACGCTCACTGGCGGCCACGATGATTTCATCATTGAAATAATAATATGCCGGACGGATACCATGTGCATCGCGCAAGACAAAGCCTTCTCCATTACCTACCAGTCCACCAATGGTAAAACCACCATCAAATAAGGGCGCTGCTTTTTTCAGCACGGTGGCTATAGAGGCACAATTTGGATGAAGGTCATCCTGCTGCACCAGGAAATGATGAACCACTTCCATCATAGCAGCGAGGTCACTTTGTTTTTGAAATACGCCCGGTTGGATATTCACCAGGTCAAATAATTCTTCGGTATTCACCAGATTAAAATTACCGGCAAGTGCCAGGTTTTTTCCCGGGGCAATATCTTTTTTAATAAAGGGATGGCAAAACTCCACATCATTTCGGCCTTGTGTGCCATATCGTAAATGGCCGAGTAAAAGTTCACCCAAGGCCGGCAAATGACCTTTCATCAGGCCGGGATGTTGGGCAATATCAGGCTGGTACTTTTGCAGTTCTTTTACTTCTGCAGCAATATCCGCAAATAATAATGCAATGGATTGAGGGGAATTACTGCGGGCACGAAATAAAAATGGGCTCCCGGCTTCCACATTTAATTTTACAGAGGCTATTCCTGAACCATCCTGTCCACGGTTGTGTTGTTTTTCCATCAATAAATACAATTTATTGAGGCCATACATCACCGAACCATATTTTTTCAGGTAAAAAGAGAAAGGCTTTCGTAAGCGAATAAATGCTAAACCGCATTCATGTTTTATTTCATCGCTCATATTGCAGATTGAATGAAGAGGGGCAAAGGTACAATTTAATTTTTACCGGTCTTTATACTGCAGCTAATTTTTCAGCAAGCCAAAGAAACTCCCGGGTAAAATTGCCTAATTGCTTTTCAAAATGCGCATCCAATAAAACACCTTCCAGTCCAAATTTCTTGTCAACCCATGGGGTAATAAGCATGGTGGGTGAAGGGATACCCATTAATGCATTGATAAATAAATGCAGTTGCTGGCTGGCCCGCATTCCTCCCATACTACCTGTACTGGCTGTAACTATACCAAAGGCTTTCCGGTTTTGATGAGGAAATAAATCGAATAAAGCTTTCAAAGCTGAGGTATAGCTCCCGTTATATTCCGGTGTAATTAAAACAAAGGCATCTGCCTGAAAAATGTGTCTTGCCAGCTCTCGTAAAGATGGTGGTGCCGATTCCATGGAATCAATCGTGTCTTGTTGCAATACCGGTAGCTCCCAATCCCGAACATCAATAATATGAATGGCATGATTCGTAGTTGCCTGGAATCGTTGCTGCAGGTGCTGTGCAATCCTGAATGTAATGCTTTCTTTTCGCGGGCTTCCTGAAATTATTTCAATATTCATGCAAGTAGCGTATCAGTCTTACTGGTTATTCGCTTCAGATGCAGCCAACCAGTCAGACAAGGTAGAACAGCCTTTAAATGACGGATCTACATAAATATAAAACTGTGGTATATGATCTTTAAACCATTGTTGCAGGACATGTGTTTTCTTGTTTTCCAAAGCGCGTTGAGCAATTTTGTTATAATCATCCTGCATATTTTCTCTATGTGGCTGGGTACGGCTTTTGATATATAAAAGTCGCACCGCTTTGATCCCTCGGTCATCAGTAAATACCTGGGGTTCGGAAATGACACCGGTTTTCAAATCTTTTAAAATGCTTACCAGATCTTTATCCATTTCATCAATGGTCAATGTGGTAGAGCCATCTGGAGTAGCGATATATCCACCAATCAGTTTACTGTTATCATCATCACTATATAAGGCAACACCTTCAGAAAAACTTATCGTACCGGCATTTATTTTAGTACGGATGCTATCCAGTTTTTCAATAGTGGCTTTTATTTCCACATCAGTTACCGGGGGTATTTTTAAAATATGGCGCACTACGGCATCATCACCGGCACGGCTTACCATTTGAATGATATGTAAGCCAAATTTTGACTTGATCACCGGGGATATCTGGCCTTCTTTTAATTTAAAGGCGGCAGCAAAAAATGCCGGATCCCAGTTTTTGTCATTCTTATTCAGGCTATACTGTCCACCGTTTTCCTTGGCAGCGGGATCATCTGAATATAAGCGGGCCAATACATCAAACTTTTTCTGACCACTCTCCACCTGTTTTTTCATGTCATACAATTGGCTGGTCACATAATCTTCCACTTCTTTATTGGCTTTGGGATGCATGACTATTTCGGCCACTTCCAGTTCACTCTCGTAAAATTTAAGGCTGTCTTTAGGAATTTTATCAAAGTACTGTTGAACTTCTGTGGGGGTAATCTTCACGTTTTCCAGGATTTTTGCTCGTTCCTTATCAGATAATTGACGCTCTTTAAAATCTTCCCGAAGGTCCTCTTTAATCTGGAAAACAGATTTACCGGCTATTTGTTCCAGCATTTCCTGTGAGCCGTAATAACGAATAAATCCGCGAATCTGGTTGTCGAGTAATGCATCAAGATCTTCATCATTGATGGTCAGTGAATCTATTTGTGATTGCAGGACCAATGTTTTCTGGATTAGTTGGCCTTGCAAAAAAGCACATTCCGGGTTGGGGGGCAATTCCGCTTCCTGCCCCTGCCGTTTATAATCTTCGATGGCATTTTCAATATCAGAATGCAGGATAATTTTATCACCGACTTTTGCAATAATTTTATCAGCCACAACTTTTTGCGGCTGTGCATACAAAGCGTTTATAAAAATAAAGGAGAGAAAAAGAAGAATTACTTTTTTCATATAGTAAGAATGCATTCAAAAATAATGGTTGTGCTGTCCTTTTCTAAAATTGCGGTTGTTTTTAACAAAGAATTTGATTCAATAAAATTCAGGTATATTGGGGCAAATACCAGATTTGATGAAAAAGGAAATAGCTGTTTTATAGAAAAAGGCAAAGCCAAATTCGCCTGGTTATAAAGTCCGTTTGATTTCTTCTTCTTCGAAAGCTTCTACAATATCCCCGATCTTCAGGTCATTATAATTTTTAATTGTCAGGCCGCATTCCATCCCAGTAGCCACTTCTTTCACATCGTCTTTGAAACGTTTCAGCGAGCCCAGTTCTGCATGTGCCCCTTCGGCAACCGGGTAGATAACAATACCATCCCGGATGATTCTTATTTTATTATTCCGGTTGATTTTACCATCTATTACCTGGCAGCCCGCAACGGTTGCTTTGTCAAATTTATATACCTCGCGCACTTCCACATTGGCCACAATTTTTTCCTGGATTTTCGGTTCCAGCATTCCCTCCATGGCGCTTTTTATTTCTTCAATCGCATTATAGATGATGGAATATAATTTTATCTCCACCCCTTCCGTTTCGGCAAGTTTACTTGCCTGGTGAGAAGGGCGTACATTAAATCCAACTATGATGGCATCTGAAGCAGTCGCCAACAATACATCACTTTCAGAAATCTGTCCTACGGCTTTATGTACAATACTTACTACAATTTCATCGGTGGATAATTTTTGCAAAGAATCACTCAATGCTTCAACAGAGCCATCCACATCACCTTTGAGAATAAGGTTAAGTTCTTTGAAATTTCCTAATGCAAGGCGACGGCCAATTTCATCCAGTGTAATATGCTTGCGTGCCCGTAAACCCTGTTCCCGCAGTATTTGAGAGCGTTTATTAGCAACCGTTTTCGCTTCCGCTTCGTCATCATACATTTTGAATTTCTCTCCGGCCTGCGGAGCGCCATTTAATCCAAGAATCTGAACGGGTGAAGAAGGAGGAACCGTATTTACACGTTGATTCCGTTCATTGAACATGGCTTTTACACGGCCATAATATTGGCCGCTTACGATAAGGTCACCCTGGTGCAGGGTACCATTTTGTACAAGCAATGTTGCCACATATCCGCGGCCTTTATCTAAGGAAGCTTCTATAATGGTACCACTGGCTTCCCGGTCGGGATTGGCTTTTAGTTCTAAGAGATCGGCTTCCAATAGAATTTTTTCCAAAAGAAGATCAATATGCAAACCCTGTTTGGCAGATAATTCCTGGCTTTGATATTTACCACCCCATTCTTCTACCAACAGGTTCATTTGGGATAATTGCTCATATATTTTGGCCGGGTTAGCACCATCTTTATCGATTTTGTTGATGGCAAAAATCATGGGTACACCGGCTGCCTGGGCATGGCTGATGGCTTCCTTGGTTTGAGGCATAACGGCATCATCCGCCGCAATAACAATAACGGCTATATCGGTAACTTTTGCACCCCGTGCACGCATGGCCGTAAAAGCTTCATGGCCCGGTGTATCCAGGAAAGTAATCTGCCGGCCATTTTGAAGAGTCACTTCATAGGCGCCGATATGTTGTGTTATACCACCGGCTTCTCCCGCTACCACATTGGCATTACGGATATAGTCAAGTAAAGAGGTTTTACCATGATCCACATGCCCCATTATCGTCACAATCGGGGAACGGGGAGATAAATTTTCTGCTTCCTCTTCCTCTTCGTTTTCATCTTCTTCTTCCAGGTCATCTAATCCGATAAATTCTACATCATATCCAAATTCTGTTGCTACCAATTCAATTACTTCAGCATCGAGCCGCTGATTGATGGATACCATGATACCCAGGTTCATACACTTACTGATCACATCTGCAAAACTCACATCCATCAGGTTGGCCAATTCACTTACCGTTACAAATTCCGTTACCTGCAACTTATTATCTTCTACCACATTTTCATGCTCTTCGGCCATACTTTGTTTTTTCTCCCGGCGGTGTTTTGCTTTCAGGCTTTTGCCACGGCCGGCACTGCCTGTAAGTTTGGCTTGTGTTTCCCGGATTTTTTCCTGGATTTCTTTTTGGTCAATTTCTTTTTCCTCTTTATGGGCAAATATGCTTTTGCCTCCTGGGCGGCCTTGAGTACTATGTTTAAAATTACTTTTTCCAGTCTCTTTACCTCCCGGGCGATGGTCACCGGGGTGAGTTTTTCGCTCGACAGGAATACGTTTTCTTTTTCTCTTTTCTTCCGGTGAAGCGGGTTTGGGTCTTGTATCAGAATTAATGGGTAAGGTTATTTTACCTACGATTTTCGGGCCTTCAATTTTTTGAGCTTTGATATTTTCTATCACTGCCGGGTTTTCATTTTCTTCTGCCGCTTCATTTGTTTTTTGCTCCGGTATGTTTTCGGCTACTTCTGGTTCTTCTTTCTTTTCTTCCTTCAGCCTTTTATTTTTGGGTTCCGCTGCTTTCTTCGCAGTTTTCTTTGGCCTGGTGGAAGAATCAATTGTAGAAAGGTCAATCTTTTTAATCGTCTTTGGTGCTTCAATATTGGGTACTTCTATTTTAGTAACTTCCGGAGCAACCGGTGGTATATCTGTTTCGGGTATATCTGTAGTAACTTGTGCTTCTATTTCCGGCAGATTTTTTTCGGGGGTTTCTGCTGGTGGTATAACCGGTGTTTCTTTGGTACTCTTAAAAACTATTTCTTCTTCATCTTTTCTTTTTCTCTCCGGTGTTACGCCTTTAGGGATTTCAATCTGGTCAGCTTTATTTTTGGCTACTTTATCGCTTTGAAATTCCTCTTGCAGGGAACGGTACATGT
This sequence comes from Parafilimonas sp., assembly GCA_039811225.1. Lineage (GTDB taxonomy): Bacteria > Bacteroidota > Bacteroidia > Chitinophagales > Chitinophagaceae > JAFDXJ01. Next base: position 152,752 of record JBDHYG010000002.1, on the reverse strand, counting down.
CCTCGGTCAGTTTCGCTGAGGGTTTCAGGTCATCGCGGTTAAATCCCTTCGCGCATAAAAATTCCACCAGGGTATCCTGGCCTATATTGAATTCTTTAGCTGCTGCTAATAATCTGGGTAACTTAATTTCTGCCATTCATTTGTTTTTTATCGGGAAAACGCCTGCCTGAAAAACAACCATTATTCCTGTTCAAATTCTTCTTGTAAAACATTCCGAAGATGCTCAATCGTCTTAATCTCCAAATCCGACCTACGTTCTAATTCTTCTGTAGTAAGTGCAAGCACACTCCGTGCTGTATCGCAACCAATTTCTTTAAGCCGGTCAATTACCCAGCCATCAATTTCATCGGAGAATTCATCCAGGTCAATATCAAATTCTTCTTCCCCGCTTTCATTTTCACGGAAGACATCAATATCATATTCTGTCAACTGGCAAGCCAGTTTAATATTTACACCCCGCCGGCCAATAGCTAATGAAACCTGGTCGGCTTTCAAATATACATTGGCATGTTTCTTTTCCGAATCTATTTCCATATAACTAATCTTCGATGGTGTGAGGGAGCGTTGAATGAGTAATTGAATGTTCGTCGTCCAATTGATGACATCGATATTTTCATTTTTCAATTCCCGCACAATTCCATGGATGCGGCTTCCTTTCATGCCAACGCAGGCGCCTACCGGATCGATCCGGTCATCAAAACTTTCTACCGCTACTTTGGCGCGCTCACCCGGCTCACGGACAATTTTTTTAATAGTGATCAGGCCGTCAAATATTTCCGGTACTTCTATCTCCAGCAATTTAGCCAGGAAATCCGGGCTGGTTCTGCTGAGAATAATAACCGGGTTATTATTTTTCTGATCTACTTTTTTAACAACGGCCCGGATCGTTTCTCCTTTCTTGAAAAAATCCTGTGGGATTTGTTCTGATTTGGGTAAAATCAATTCATTCCCTTCTTCATCCAAAAGCAATACTTCTTTTTTCCACACCTGATAAATTTCTGCATTGATAATTTCACCAATACGGTCTTCATATTTTTTTACCAGTACATTTTTCTTCAGGTCATTGATACGGCTGGCGAGAGTTTGCTTGGCAGCAAGGATGGCTCGCCGGCCAAAATCAAGGATATCCACTTCCTCATACAGTTCTTCCCCGATTTCAAAGTCGGGCTCTATTTTAATCGCCTGCGAATATTCTACTTCTGCCAGCGGGTCTGTAACCTGGCCATCTTCTACAATCACCCGGTGCCGCATGATCTCCAGGTCGCCTTTCTCAGCATTTACGATGACATCGAAATTTTCGTCACTGGTATACTTTTTCCGTAACAATGTTTTAAAAACATCCTCTACGACCTTCATCATGGTAGGACGGTCGATTTTTTCTTCGTCTTTGAATTCCTGGAAGGCTTCAATTAAATTGATACTTGCCATAGTATTTTTATTAATTAATGTGAATTCCCGTTGGGGATTGAATTTAAAATTGAACCTGAATAACTGTTTTATTTATGTGATCAAATGGTATTTCCAAATTTTCGCTTTTTTGTTTTTTCCCTTTGCCGGTAATGACCATGACGTCAATGGCGGCATCCTGTACATTTACCAGTTTCCCTACAATCGTTTTTCCTTCTTTTGTAGTAACCATCACCTGGCGCCCGATATTTTTCTTATACTGCCGATGCCATTTCAACGGTTCATTGATGCCAGGTGATGAAAGTTCCAGGGAAAAATCACCCTGGCCGGGGAAATGCGCCTCTTCCATCAATTTCACCAGTTTTTTATTAAAAGTGACGCAAGTATCTATCGTTATACCCTGGTCACCATCTATAAAAACCTTGAAATTATTGACCGGCTTGATTTTTATATCTACCAGGAAATAGGCCGGCTCCTTTGCAAGCAGCTGGTGAACAAGGCCTTCCAGTTTTTCTTTCAATTCTGCTGTTTCCATTTTTCCTGTAGGTACAAAAGGAAAGGGAACGAGCCCCGTTCCCTTTCAATGAATCTTTATTATTCCGGCACAAAGGTAATCGAATTTTATAATTGCAACAAAATTTTACGCTGGTTAAGCATTCTATAAAATTTATGGATAAAAGCTACAGTACCCGTGAGTGCTATATCTTTGAGGCATGATAGATGTGATTGTAACGATACTGGTGGTATATTTTTTATACAAACTCATTTTTGAATTCCTGGTACCGGTTTCCAAAAGTGCTTCTCAAATTAAAAATAACTTTCAGGAAATGCAACGAAAACAGGAGGAGGCCCTGCGCCGCCAACAAAATAATTATCAGTCTGCCCATAATGCTCCACATGCATCCCGGCCACCTTCCCATCCCCCGAAACAGGAAGGCGATTATATAGATTTTGAAGAAGTGAAGTAATCAACAGGGTCTTTTTCCATTTGGGTAAATTTAAATTTGTAACCAAATGACATGTTGTATATTGCACAGGCCTGTACGTCATGACAGAACATAAAAACACCCATCCAAAAAAGTTAAAAGAACTTCCTGCCACGGCTATATGCGGGAATGATATCACTTCATCCTGTTTATATGTTTCTTCATTGGCTATCGCGTATGCCGGACAGTATGCATTTATTTCCTTTTTGATTGTTGGCCTGGTATTATATTTTTTCAGAAGAATATATGGGGAAGCCGTTGGCGCTTTACCATTGAATGGGGGCGCTTACAATGTCTTGCTGAATACCACCAGTAAAGTAAATGCTTCACTGGCGGCATGCCTGACGATTCTCTCCTATATGGCTACAGCTGTTCTATCTGCATCAGAAGCCATGCGGTATCTGAACAGTATATTTCCCTTTGTTTCGGTCTTTTTTGCCACATTGATTGTACTAACTATTTTTTTATTGCTGACTATTGCCGGTATTTCCGAATCTTCTACAGTGGCCACGATTATTTTTATTGTACATCTCTGCGCATTGGCTTTATTAATGTTATGCGCTATTTATTTTGTAACTCAAAATGGCCTGTCCAATTTAAAACTCAATTTTAAATCACCTTTGCCAGGGGGACTGGGTACAGCCATTTTCCTGGGATTTAGTACGGCCATGTTAGGAGTTACCGGATTTGAAACATCTGCCAATTTTGTCGAGGAGCAAAAACCCGGCGTCTTTCCCAAAACATTGCGGAATATGTGGTTATTGGTATTTATCATCAACCCGGTGATTTCTGTTCTGGCCATTTCTATATTACCAATTTCTCAAATTGTACATCATGAAGGTGCCTTTCTTTCTTTTTTAGGAGAAGAAACCGGTGGCAACTGGTTGGCGACTGTCATTTCATTGGATGCCGCCATTGTGTTGAGTGGTGCCGTGTTAACTTCATTTATTGGGGTGAGTGGTTTGATTCGACGAATGACGTTAGACCGGATTTTTCCTCAGGCCTTGTTGAAGGAAAATAAGCGAGGAAGTTCTACCTCCATTCTTTTATTATTTTATCTTTTGTGCTTATCTATCCTTTTTATCACGCAAGGAGAATTAAAACCATTGGCCGGTGTGTACACCATTTCTTTTCTTTCCGTGATGGCATTTTTTGGTATTGGAAATTTATTATTGAAAATAAAAAGGCAGCATCTGCCCCGGCCGGAATATGCATCTCCCCAGATGGTGGTGCTGGGCATCCTGGGAATTTTTATTGCTTTGTATGGAAATATAAAACTCCACCCCGAATACCTGGTTGTGTTTCTTCAATACTTTATTCCTTCTATTTTGATTATTTATGCTTTCTTAAAAAGAAAAGTAGTCATGCACTACCTGATGTTGTATGCCAATAAAGTATTTGATAATATTTCCAAGCTGGCCTTATTCAGCCGCTTTCACCTAACCAAAGAGATGCGAAAATTAACCCGGCAGCCTTTTGTATTTTTTACTAAAGGAGATAATATTGCCACCCTGAATAAAGTATTTATTTATGTACGGGAAAATGAGATCACGCAAAAACTAAAAATAGTAACCGTTTTACAAACAGAAACACAAATGTCCGATACCTTTATGCGTGACTTTGAAGCATTAGACCGGGCTTACCCGGAATTGAATATTGAATACATTCAAATCCCCGGTGTTTTCGGGCCGGCATTGATAGACCGGCTCAGTAAAGAATGGAATATCCCGCACAACTTTATGTTTATCGGTTCGCCCGGGGATCATTTCCCACACCGGCTCTCCGATTTAGGCGGGGTGCGGTTAATCATTTAAGTAAGGATCAGCAAAAAAGCTACCAGGTATAGAAGAGATATTTTTTTAAAAATAGAAAAACTACGCGCATCTCTTCCGGCACTATTTCTCTCAAAATTCCCGGGGTCAATTTTCCGGTTTTTTTGTTGGTGGCGTATCCGCTGTCTTTAGAAATGGTTTCAAAATATCAATTGGCAAGGGGAAGATGGTTGTTGAATTATTTTCCTGGGCTATTTCGCGCAGTGTTTGCAGGTATCGCAATGTAAGTGCACTTGGTTGTTCACTCAGAATTTGTGCGGCATCACTCAGGCGCTGGGAAGCCTGGTATTCCCCTTCAGCTGAAATGACTTTACTTCTTCTTTCTCTTTCTGCTTCTGCCTGTTTGGCCATAGCCCGCTGCATTTCCTGGGGAAGGTCTATTTGTTTCACTTCCACATGTGTCACTTTTACACCCCAGGGTTCCGTTTGCTGATCGATGATCTGTTGTAAACGTACATTTATTTTTTCCCGTTGTGATAAGATATCATCCAATTCCGACTGGCCCAGGACACTACGTAATGTAGTCTGGGAAAGTTGTGAGGTACCGATCAAATAATTTTCAATTTCTATGATGGCCTTTTGCGGGTCAATAACACGGAAATAAATAACAGCATTTACCTTAATGGATACATTATCCTGTGTGATCACATCCTGGGGAGGTACATCCATAACTACGGTACGCAAACTCACTTTCACCATTTTATCAATAATGGGAACAAGCAGGATAAGACCGGGGCCTTTAGCGCCATTGTCTAACACGCGGCCCAGGCGAAAAATTACGCCACGTTCATATTCTTTTAATATGCGAATGGCACTCGCCAGGATATACAATGAAATAACAACGATAATAATCAGGCTGATGGGTAGTTGTTCCATTTTTTTATTTTAAAAGTAAATAAAATTTATGATCCTTGTTCCTTTTCCGGCTCAACATATAATGTAAGGCCTTCGATTTTTTTAATCACCACAATTTCATGCAGGGCAATATTTCCCTGTAAAGATTCTGCTTTCCAGGTTTCACCCATTATTTTCACTAAACCAACCGGATCCAACGGAGAAATCACTATTGCGGTTTTCCCCAATGTAGCCGCTGTTCCGGTGGCATGTTTTGTACGCTGAGCTTTTAATCCAATACCAACAACAAACAAGAAAAATAAGGCAGTAACTGCTGTTGCGGATATGATAACGGTCCATGAAAGCGAAGCAATATTTTCAGTCGGGCTCGATCGGAATAAAATCATAGAACCTAATAGCACGGAAATGATTCCGCCAATTGTAAGGAGGCCGTGGCTTATGACTTTTATTTCAAGCAGGAACAAAGCGATACCGAATACGATCAGCGCAATACCCGCATAATTAACCGGCATCATACTCATGGCATAAAAACCCAAAATAATGGAAATCACACCCACAATTCCGGGAAAGATTGCGCCCGGGTTGAACAGTTCAAAAAGTATCCCGTAAAATCCTAACATGAGTAAAAGATAGGCTATATTCGGGTCACTTATTTTATCCAACACTTTTTGAAAAAAGCCCATATCCCGGTCTATAACCTGGGCATTTTTTGTATGTAATATTTTAGTACCATTTACCAATGTAACCGAACGGCCATCTAATAAACGCAATAAATCAAAATCATCCACGGCGACCAGGTCAATCACATTGTGTTCCAATGCTTCCTGTTCGGTGATCGCTACACTATTGCGTACGGCGTTTTCAGCCCATTCGATATTCTTTCCTTTCTTTTCTGCAATTGTACGTATAAAAGCCACGGCATCATTGGTAACTTTTATGTTCATCACCGAATCCATATTGCCTTGCATTTGTACAGGATGTGCAGCGCCAATATTGGTACCCAATGCCATAGCAGCGATATGTGCCGATAAGGTGATGAAAACCCCGGCAGATGCTGCTCGTGCACCATCCGGCGCTACATATACAACGACCGGTACCGGTGATTGTAAAATGTCCCCAACAATACGACGGGTAGATTCAAGTAAGCCGCCGGGTGTATTTAAATGAATGAGCAGGCAGGTGGTATTCATTTTCTTTGCTTCTTCGATAGACTCATGAATATATTCTTCCGTAGAAGCATTGATAGCGCCATTGATATGAATAGATAAAACTTTCTGCGCCTGTAATGAGTGACTAAAAAACAAACAGGCAAACAATAGCAATAAAGGAAATAGCCATTTCACACGATGCGGGTATGTCAGAAGTCGTTGCATGTTGTGTAATTTAAGCTAAAGAAAGTTTATGGCAAAAACTAATCAGTGCATAAAAAATGGTTATCCTTTTTAACAAGGCTTTACTGATTAAATTAATAAAAGGTTGATATAAGGAAAATGTTATTGCAAAAATTCACGTACTTCTTCCTGTGGAGGGATATCATGGTAATTCATAAATCGGTCAAATTGTGCGGATACACTAACCAATATGGAAAAAGTAGCAATAGCTGCAAACACTTCAGGAGAGGAGGAGTAACGGGCAAAAACTTCCCGGAATAAGCTGTAAAAAATAACCGTTACGCCTATGCCGGTAAAGAATAATGCCCAGAATATATGAGCCCGGTTTGCTTTTTTGTACATGGATGCAATAATGAAAATGATTACGCAGGTAGGAACAAATAGCCAGGCGCTCATTTCCATGGTAAAGAGAAATGCATTAATTACGCTGGAAAAAGTATAATCGGTATCAGCTAAAATATGTGCCGTGGCTACCGTGGCATTCACCAGTACTGCTACTAAAAAAATATAAACTGACATGCGCAATGGCATGGAGACTTTTTTCATATAGGTTATTTTCGGGCGGTAAAGGTAATGAAAAAAAGAACCGCCCTGAAAGGGCGGTGTGGTACTATATAACCCTGGTTATTTTTCTTCTTTAGCAGGGATCGGGTCTGTTATTTTTTCTTCACCTTTGATTTTTGCCCGGATTTTTCGTTCAATCTCATCAGCCAATCCGGGATTGTCGCGTAATAAATCTTTGACCGTTTCACGTCCCTGGCCTAATTTATTATTATCGTAACTAAACCAACTACCGCTTTTTTGAATGATCCCCAATTCTACACCCATATCTATAATTTCTCCCAACTTACTGATGCCTTCTCCGAAAATGATATCAAACTCGGCAAAACGGAAAGGAGGTGCTACTTTGTTTTTTACCACTTTCACTTTTACATGATTACCAATGGTGGAGTCCCCGTCTTTTATTTGTGCAGTACGGCGGATATCCAGTCGAACAGAGGCATAGAACTTCAATGCATTTCCCCCGGTGGTTGTTTCCGGGTTGCCAAACATGATCCCGATTTTTTCACGTAACTGGTTTATAAAAATGCAAATGGTATTTGTTTTATTAATGGTAGCGGTGAGTTTGCGCAATGCCTGGCTCATCAACCGGGCCTGTAAACCCATTTTGCTGTCACCCATTTCGCCTTCTAATTCACCTTTGGGAACCAGGGCGGCCACTGAATCAATAACTACAACATCCAATGCGCCGGAAAGGATTAGCCTGTCAGCGATTTCTAATGCCTGTTCCCCATAATCCGGTTGAGAAATCAATAAATTGTCAATATCCACGCCCAGTTTTTGCGCATAGGTTGTATCAAAGGCATGTTCTGCATCGATGATCGCACAAATACCACCTTTCTTTTGAGCTTCCGCAATGATATGTGTGGCAATGGTTGTTTTACCACTCGATTCCGGGCCATAAATTTCTACTACCCGGCCGCGGGGAATACCGCCTACACCAAGTGCTATGTCCAGGCCAATAGACCCGGTGGATATGGTTTCTACGGTGCGGACAGCTTTCTCGTTCATCATCATCACACTACCTTTCCCATAATCTTTATCTATTTTGTCAATGGTTAATTTTAAGGCTTTTAATTTTTCTGAATTGCTCATATTTTGGCTTTAACGGTTCTTAAATTGTAAATGTAAAACTACAGCATAAAACTCGTAAAAACTAACATTTTTAGTAAAATATTTTTTGAAGTAGAGCCTTCCTATGCGGCACAGCTATTTCCCGTATTTTTATGCACGATCAATTTTCATGCAGGAAAAAAAATTCTCTGTTATCCAGGTTATTGACCAACTGGAAGTGGGTGGTGCAGAGCGTGTTTTGCTTAATTGGGCAAATACACTGCAACAAAAAGGCCATATTTCCGCAATTGTTGTAACAGTCAATCCTGGCCGTTTATATAAAAATATAAATGCCGGCGTGCAGGTTTTTGACCTGCATCGAAAATGGAAATGGAACCCGGGGCCAATGAAAAGACTCGCGAAAATTTTAAAGAACTATGATATTATTCATATTCATTCGGCGCATAACCTGCGCTATACCTGGTTAGCAACAAAATTGTTTGGCCTGCATAAACCACTTTTTTTTCATGAACATTTTTACTATGAAAAAATTGCCTGGCATCAGCGTTGGATTTATCCCCGTACCAAAATGATTTGCCCGGCAGGTAAAACACGTCAATGGGCTATTCAACACAAATTGACAAAGGCGGAAAATAGTTTTGTGCTACCCAATACGATCCTCCTGCAGCAAACAAATACATTTGCTACATACAAGGAAAATAACTCGGTTCAATTACTGCAGGTATCTAATATTTATGGACTGAAAAATTTAGAATTCGCTATAGAATTTCTCCATGCGTTACATCAGCGCGAAGTCGGAAAATATGAACTGACCATCATCGGAAAAATTGTGGACCCTGAATATTTTCAGGCTATTCAAATCAAGATTAAAGAGTTGCAGTTGCAGGCATACGTTCAATTTAAACATGATTGTGATGAGGTACAACCACTATTAGGCTCGTACGATTTTGCATTACATACATCAACGCAGGAAACCGGCCCCATGGTATTGATAGAATACCTGGCTCATGGCCTCCCTTTTCTCACATTTGATATAGGAGAAGTACCGCAACAAGTGAAACCGGTATTGCCTGGGATGGTGCTAAATAATTTTGAATTAAATAACTGGCTCAGGGCTTTTTATCAATTACAGGCAAGTGATAAAACAAAGTTGCGCACACAGATGCAGGCACTATTTGAAAAGCAGTTTTCTATGGAAACATATTATACAACCTGTATGCAAATTTATGCTGCCGGCTTAACGGCACTTCACTAAACATACTGCATTTATTCTTCCTGAATAGCTTCAATAACCGGTGATTCTTTTTTCATAGCAACCCGGTATAGAATGAGTGCCAGGATACAAAATGCGGCTACACCTAACACCTGGTAAACACCCGGTGAAAACATTTCTTCCAGTTTATGTTCCATATTCAATGCCTCGAGTTTTTGGGCAATGGTCTCACTGCCTGCAATAAGTAAGGCAACCACTACACCGGCCAATGCACCTCCGGCAACAAGTCCCGTAGCAAAAAGATTTCCTTTGCCTAAATCATCTTCTGTTACGGTTTCTCCTTTTTTCTTTTTGCGCCAGTCCACCAGGCCGCGTAAAGCGCCACCTGCAAAGATTGGCAATGTTGTACTCAACGGAAGATAGGCGCCTACTGCAAAACTCAATGAATTCACTCCACACAATTCCATAACAACTGCTAAAGCAACACCAACAAAAACAAATTGCCAGTCAAGGTTGAAAGACAGGATACCCTTGATGAGGGTGGCCATCAAAGTGGCCTGTGGTGCCGGGAATTTATCAGTTCCAATGGCATGAGAGAACCCTTGTTGTACCATTTCGGTAGTTGGGTTATCCAGCACTTTTATCGTGAGCCCGATGATCAGGGATGAAACAATCGCACCAATGAATAATGCAATTTGCTGGTTTTTGGGCGTAGCGCCAATGATATAACCGGTCTTCAGATCCTGTGATGTGGCACCGGCATTTGCAGCTGCTATACAGATCATGCCACCCACCACTAAAACCATGGGTTCAAAAGTTTTTCCAGTCCAGCCAATACCAATAAAAACCAGGCAGGTCGCCATAATGGTAGCAATGGTCATTCCACTAATAGGATTATTACTGGCACCGATGATGCCCACAATCCGGGAGGAGACTGTTACGAAAAAAGCACCAAAAATCACTACCAAAACGCCTAACAATAATTTACTAAAAATGGAATCGCCGGGAATCATGGGAATGAATGCCATGAGTATAACTAAAATCAGGCTGCCGATGGCTACTACTTTCATACTCAGGTCTCTTTCGGTACGGGATGTGGTAACCTGGTGATCCCGGTTTTTAACGGATCCGATACTTTCTTTAAAAGAAGTGATGATTGTGGGAATCGTTTTCATCAGTGTAATGAAACCGCCTGCAGCAACAGCTCCGGCCCCGATCTGGCGGATATATGCCCGGTATAAAGCCTGAGATGTATCGGCAAACATATGCGTTGCAGGATCCCAATTTCCCGGTCCGCCGGCAGTAGCCAGGTCTTTGAGGTAACCCAGTTTAACAAGCTGGGCAGCAATAAGAGTATGGTCCTGGATGAGGGTGGCCAATAATGGATTTAATACAAGCCAACTCAAAACACCGCCTGCTACTAAGGCACCACTTATACGTAAACCGATGATGTAGCCAACACCCAAATATTCAGGGGTTATTTCCCCGCTGATCTTGGCAGATGGAAAATATTTATTGGTCACTTTAGTGGTGTATTCCGGTACTTCAGCGATCACATGAAAAATCTTTTGGAGGAAAGCATAGATCAATGCGACACCAACTCCCCAAAATGCAGTCTTGGCAATATCGCCCCCTTTTTCACCGGCTTTCAATACCGCTGCACAGGCAGTACCTTCCGGGTAAGGTAACACGCCATGTTCTTTTACAATTAATGATTTGCGCAGTGGGATCATCATGAGTGTACCTAATAAGCCACCGAATATTGCGAGAACCAGGATAGTCATATAATTAAAAAAGCCCGCTCCAATACTTTGGTTATCGCCACCCATTGAAAGAAATAAAAATCCCGGTAAAGTAAAGGCTACGCCGGAGGCAATACTTTCACTGGCTGAGCCGGTTGTTTGAATAATATTATTCTCCAGGATGGTGGTCTTTAATAAGCGCCGTCCAATCGTAATGGCGATTACCGCAATCGGGATGGAAGCGCTGACAGTAAGACCCGCCCGCAAAGCGAGATACACATTGGCTGCACCAAATAAACAGCCCATGATACAACCAGTAATGATTGCTTTCAGGCTAAATTCCTTCATAATCGTGCCGGGAGATATGAAGGGCTGGAAGAGCTTTTTTTCTGACATAGGATGCACAATTTTATTTACAACTCAAATGATATATTGAGCAGAACCTGATGGATTTAATGGTTTGGTTTACCATTAAGCCGATCCGGTCTTTTCCTTAACGATTCTATTCAATGATTTTAACCGGGAGAAAATCAGGATACCGCCTATAAAGGCTGCCACTACCAGTATCAGGAAAAACATTTTTTTATCGGTAAAATCATCCCAGAAGCTTGTCATAACTCCGGCGATTTTACCCCCGATGGATGTGGATAAAAACCAGCCACCCATCATCAAAGCGGTAATGCGGGAGGGAGCCAGTTTGGATACAAATGACAGGCCGATCGGGCTGAGCAGGATTTCACTAACCGTAAAAACAAAATATGTACCCCATAACCAGTAAGGTGATGTTTTATCCAAATACACAGATGGAACAGATAAAATAGCGAATACCATTACCAGTGAAGAAAGGCCTGAAATAAATAAGGCCATACCAAATTTTGTGGCGGTCGATGGTTCTTTGTTTCGTTTGCGCAGGTAGTCAAAAAACGGTACCAATACCAGGGTTAGCAAAACAATAAATAAGGGATTAATGGATTGAAACAGTTCCGTATTCGCCAGTTTTTCACTTCCAGCTGCCGGCCATTGATCTTTGGGCACATTATCAAAATAAGGGTCGGGGCCCATTTTTTGTATATTACGTGAAGCGCTGTCAACAATCACTCCATCGGTCAATTTTACACGGCCTTCACCCATACTTTCCGCAATAGGTGCATTGTCTTTCACGGTAACGAAATATTGATCTACCGAATCTACCCATCTTGGTTCGGTACTCACCGATTGCAGGAAACCAATACTCCCGGCCACTTTTTCCATAGTAGGTGAAACTGTTCTATCCGTATGTTTCTGTGCCCATAACGTAAGACCGGTAGAGTTTTGATTATAGATGGTCCAGAATATAATGGAGATGGCAAAGATAAACAGCAGGGAGCCGATTCCTTTTTTATCCTGGCCTTTTGCCTTTACATATAAGGAAACATAAAAAGCAATGATAGGTAAGCAGGCAAAGATAAAAGCATCATTGGATTGGCTGCCCATAATAGTTGTTCCAAATAATTTTAAAGGCAGGATCCAGCCAATAATAGCGGCAATAATTGCGGGTAAAAATACATAACTGAAGATTTTCCCGATAGGCATATCTTCTTCATGGATTTCTTTTTTCACTTCACCTTCTTTTACATGTTTCAGGGAAGAGCCAAGGACAAAAAGGCCAATCACCAGGCCCACTCCGGCTGCGGCAAATGCATATCCCCATCCATATTGGTTCCGTAAATAAGCAGCCACAAAATTGCAAACCAGAGCGCCGATATTGATTCCCATATAAAAGATGTTATAGGCATTATCTTTCAGTGGTTTCAAGTCTTCCCGGTTATAGATGTTACCCAAAAGAGTGGATATGTTCGGTTTAAAAAAGCCATTGCCCACTATAATAAGTAGCAGGGATATATATAAAGCTGTATTGCCCGGAAGGGATAGGCCAAAATAACCCAATGCCATGAGTGAGCCACCGATAAAAATAGATTTTATATACCCGAGATACCGATCGGCGATTAAGCCACCGATGAAAGGTGTAAGGTAAACCAATGCAATAAAACTGCCCACAACATCTGCCCCCATCTTTTGTGACATACCTTTCCCACCCGTTTGATTATCGATGAGATATAATAAAAGAATACCGACCATTAAATAATAGGCAAACCTTTCCCACATTTCTGTAAGAAATAAGACATATAATGCCTTCGGGTGTTTGCCGGTTTTGTGGGTTGCTTCGGACATAAAACGTTTTTTTCTATTTAATTAAAAATTTAGGCGTCCCAAAATAGGAATATTTTTTTCAAAAGCAAGACTTATTTTCTCAAAGGAAGTTACATTCGTTTTTTTTTAAAAATAGCATTTATGAATATACTGATCCTGGGAAGTGGGGGGAGGGAACATGCTTTTGCCTGGAAAATGAAGCAAAGTGAATATTGTGACCGGCTGTTTATTGCACCAGGGAATGCCGGCACGGCAAGCTGCGGGGTAAATGTGGCATTAGGGATAAATGATTTTGAAGCAATAAAAACTTTTTGTTTACAGGAAGCGGTGGGTTTAGTAGTAGTGGGGCCGGAAGAACCACTGGTGAAAGGGATATATGATTTTTTTGCTGCGGATGAAGCGCTGCAACATATAAATTTAATTGGCCCCTCTGCCAAAGGTGCCCAACTTGAAGGGAGCAAAGCTTATTCTAAAAGTTTTATGCAGCGGTACCATATTCCTACGGCAACTTATGCCGCATTTGACGAGGCAACTTTTGAGGAAGGAATGGCATACATTTCCCAACATTCTTTGCCAATAGTTTTAAAAGCAGATGGCCTTGCTGCGGGAAAAGGAGTGATCATTTGCCAAAGTATTGCGGAAGCAAAAAATGTTTTTACGGAAATGATCCGGCATAAACAATTTGGCGCTGCTTCTGAAAAAGTGGTTGTAGAACAATTTTTAGCAGGAACAGAGGTCTCTGTTTTTGTCCTCACAGACGGGAAAGAGTATAAGATTATCGGCCATGCGAAAGACTATAAACAGATTGGGGAAAACAATACCGGTGCCAATACCGGTGGCATGGGCTGTGTATCCCCGGTACCCTTTATGGATACAGCTTTCCGGGAGAAAGTGGAAAGCCGTATTATACAACCAACCATTCAGGGCCTGCAGTCGGAAGGCATTATCTATAAGGGATTTATCTTTTTTGGCTTGATCCATGTTGCCGGAGAACCATATGTCATTGAATATAATTGTCGAATGGGCGATCCGGAAACGGAAGTAGTCATGCCCCGGTTGCAAAATGACCTGGTTGCATTGTTTATGGCTTTGCAGGAAGGGAAATTGAATGAGGTATCCATAGTAATAGATGATCGGTCTTGTGCTACAATAATGGCAGTTAGTGGGGGTTATCCGGGTGCTTATGAAAAAAATAAACCAATTCGGAATTTGTCGGAAGCAGCTGGTGAAAATGTGGTTATTTTTCATGCCGGTACATTACAGAAAGATGCGGAAACAGTGGTAACTAATGGGGGGCGGGTATTGGCTGTTTCGGCCTATGGAAGCAACATTCGGGAGGCCGTGTCAAGATCCGGCAACGTGTTGAAGAAAATCGAATTTGAAGGAATGTATTATAGAAAAGATATTGGTTTTGAATTTTTATAAAAATTGTTACCGATATGGCACAATAAATCATCAGCCGTTCCGTAATGCAGGCGGGGTTGTTAATACTTGGCCAAACCTAAAAACAGCCTATATGGGCTTTGTTATTTCCAATTATTTCATACAACTTTGCGGGCATTCATTTATACATAAGGAATTTCAATACTAATGGGCATATTTAATTTTTTTACACAGGAAATAGCAATGGACCTGGGTACTGCCAATACCCTGATCATACATAATGATGAAATCGTAGTTAATGAACCTTCTATCGTTGCCTTGAACCGGAATAATCCAAAGGAAGTAATAGCGGTAGGTAAACGGGCATTACTCATGCATGAAAAGACACATGAGAGTATCCGTACCGTGCGACCCTTGAAAGATGGTGTAATCGCTGATTTTAATGCTGCTGAATTAATGATACGGGAGATGATCAAAATGATTTATCCCAAGAAACAACTTTTTCCACCCACCTGGCGCATGATGATATGTATCCCTTCCAGCATCACGGAAGTGGAGAAACGTGCGGTGCGTGACAGTGCAGAACAGGCAGGGGCTAAGGAAGTATATTTATTGCATGAACCCATGGCAGCTGCAATTGGTATAGGTATTGACGTAGAAGAGCCGGTAGGTAATATGATTATTGATATAGGTGGTGGTACTACCGGTATCACCGTGATTGCATTAGCTGGTATAGTTTGCGATCAGTCTATACGTATTGCAGGTGATGAGTTTACGGCGGATATTATGGAAGCCCTGCGCAGGTACCATAGTTTACTGATCGGGGAACGGACGGCAGAACAAATCAAGATACAGATTGGAGCGGCTATTAAAGATCTGGAAGATGCACCGGAAGATTTACCGGTAAATGGCCGGGATCTGGTAACCGGGATTCCTAAACAGATTATGGTAAGTTACCAGGAAATTGCAGAAGCCCTGGATAAATCCATTTTTAAGATTGAAGAAGCTATACTGAAAGCCCTGGAAACAACCCCACCGGAATTGGCAGGAGATATTTACCGGCGCGGAATTTATATCACCGGCGGTGGCGCCTTATTACGCGGTTTGGATAAACGCTTAAGCCAGAAAATCAAGTTGCCCGTTCATATCGCAGATGATCCCCTGAAAAGTGTCGTGAGAGGTACTGGTATGGCATTGAAAAATTATCAACGCTATCCATTTGTGATGCGGTAAAGAAGTTTTTCAGGAAGGCCTTGGGGGCCGGATACACATTTCAAACAGGGATTTGATTTTACTTTTTTATGCGGAACATTTTTCTTTTCATAAAAAAATTCTTTGTTTTCTTTCTATTCCTGTTATTGCAGGTAATTTCCATTTCCATTTTAGCCACCTATAATAAAACCCATCAGGCTTTATTTTCCACCGCTTCCAACGAAGTTACCGGCTGGGTGAGCCAGCAGTATAATGATGTGGAATATTATTTTCGCTTGAAGAAAACGAATGAAGCACTGGCTATGGAAAATAGCCGGTTGCGCAACATCATTACGGAAAAATGGGACGCACCGGATACTACCAAAACTGCCCGGCTGGATTCATTAATCAGGGATACACTGGGCAGGATCCGGAAGTTTAATTTTTTACCGGCTAAAGTGGTGAATAATTCTGTCAACCAACAAAATAATTATATCACACTTTTTCGTGGAGCCAAACAAGGTGTGAATACCAATATGGCCGTATGTGGTCCCGATGGTATTGTTGGCCGGGTGGTTTCTGTAAGTGATAATTATTGTGTGGTCATGAGTATATTAAATCATTATAGTAAAGTAAGTGCGATGTTATTGCATTCTAATTATACCGGAATTATAGAATGGGATGGCAGTAACCCGGCTATAGCTGAATTAAACGGCATCCCAAAATCGGCCAAGGTAAAGATGGGTGATACTGTCATTACCAGTAACCTTTCCGGAAATTTTCCCCAGGGTATTTTAGTTGGGACTGTAAGTGGTAATACGATTGACCCGACTACCGGTTTTTATGATTTAAAAATAAAACTGGCAACCAATTTTTATACATTGCAATTTGCTTATTTAATAGAAAATACCATGTGGACGGAACAAAAGCAATTGGAGGCGAAACCGGTAATTAATCCATGAGTACAGTTTTAAAAAATATTATTCGTTTCATTGTTTTTATCCTGGTACAGGCATATATCCTGGATAAAATTCCTCCTATACAGGAATACCTGAAACCGATAATCTATTTTTTATTTATCCTCTGGCTACCGTTCAATATTTCCCGGCCTGCATTATTGCTGGTAGCCTTTGTATTTGGATTGTGCATGGATTATTTCAGCGGCACCCCTGGTTTGCATGCGGCGCCCTGTGTATTAATTGCATATTTACGCCCGTTTATTTTAAATATTCTGCTACCCCGTGAAATAGCCGGGACAAGTTATGTGGAGCCTAGTATCCGAAGCATGGGCTTTACGCCATACAGTGTGTATATTCTCATACTTACATTTGTCCATCATGCATACCTGGTACTCATAGAGTGGTTGCAATTTGGCGATTTCCTTTTCTTTATTTCAAAAGTCGCCTTAAGTACAGCACTTAGCCTGGTACTTATCCTCATTACAGAATTGCTGTTTTATCGCAAGGCAAAATTCAAAACAAATACAGCCTGATTGATTTACGATTTATTTTAGAAAAATAATTTTATAATTACGTTTTATTAAAGTACAATCATGACTTTTGTATAGTCAAACATTTTAATAAAATCTTTTCATGCCGGTTTATAATCAGTCACGCAGCAGGATTATTCAAATCATTTTTTTGGGTGTATTTATCATCATCATTGCCCAACTGATGCACCTGCAGTTGTTCTCTTCTGATTTCAAAATCATGGCGGAGAATAATGCCCGTTACCGGAAAGTGATTTATCCCAATCGGGGTATTATTTATGACAGGAAACATAAAGCCATACTGGAAAACACCATCATGTATGACCTCATCGTTACCCCTGCGGAAACTAAAGGCCTGGACACCAATCTTCTTTGTTCGATCCTGGGTATAGATACCGCCGAATACCGGAAAAAATTATTAAATGCCATTATCAAAAACAGTTACTATAAGCCCAGTGTATTTGTACCCTTAGTGAGCCCCGAAGTGTATGCACGCCTCAATGAAAACATGTATAAATTTCCCGGTTTTATTTTAACGGAAAGGCCGATTCGTACCTATCCTTATCATGTGGCTGCCAGTGTCCTGGGTTACCTGGGTGAAGTGGATTCCGGTTTCCTGCGCAGGCATGATGGTGAAGGTTATGAAGCCGGAGATTATGCCGGTATGACCGGCCTGGAACGTAGTTATGAAAAGGTATTAATGGGCCAGCGGGGTATTCAATATTTCATAAGGGACAATCGTAGCCGCCTGCAAGGTTCTTATGAGAATGGACGTTATGATACATTGGCGGTGGCGGGTAGAAACCTGTATACCAGTATGGATGTAGAACTGCAACAGTTAGCAGAAAAATTATTTAGCAATAAAATTGGTAGTGTGGTTGCGTTGGATCCAAAAACCGGTGGTATCCTGGCGATGGCCACAAGTCCTACGTATGACCCGAATGTTCTATCCGGTGCAGCAAGGAGAAGTAATTTTGGAAAACTAATTTTAGATACCGCCCGCCCTTTATTAAACCGGGCTATTAAAGGTCAGTATCCACCCGGTTCCACTTTTAAACCGATGGGCGCATTGATTGCATTAGATGAGGGCCTTATTACTCCTTCTTATGGTTATCCCTGTTATGGGGGTTACTATGCCTGCGGCCGTGGTGTAAAATGTACACATAGTGATCCGGGGCATGCGGCCAACCTGCGCCTGGCATTAGCCAATTCCTGCAACTCCTATTTCTGCCAGATTTTTAGGATGGTCATAGATAATCCAAAATATAAATCTCCGGCTCAAGGTTATCTTGTTTGGAAAAAATATATGAATGATTTTGGTTTGGGGGTGCGCTCAGGCATTGATCTGCCAAGTGAAGATAAAGGGAATGTACCCGATACAGCACAGTATAATCGTGACTTTGGAGGCTTTGCGCGGTGGAATAGTTGTAATATCCTTACATTGGGGATAGGCCAGGATAGGATGCTGGTAACACCTTTGCAGATGGCTAATTTAATGGCCATCATTGCCAATAAAGGTTCCTATTATGTTCCGCATTTTGTGGATAGTATAGAAAACCAACAGCCGGATGATTCGGTTTTTCTGAATAAATACAAAGTAAAACATACGGTGGTAAGAATACCCGATTCTGCGTATGCAGCTGTCCAGCAAGGCATGCTGGATGTAACCGAATTTGGTACAGCTACAAACGTTCAAATACCCGGCATTGAAATATGTGCAAAGACCGGTACAGCGCAGAATCCGCATGGAAAAAACCATTCCATATTTGTAGCTTTTGCGCCTCGGCAAAACCCGCGGATTGCAATTGCCGTAGTAGTGGAAAATGCCGGATATGGTGCAACCTGGGCCGCTCCCATTGCATCTCTGATGATGGAAAAATATTTGAATGATACGATTGCCGCCAACCGTTTGCCGGAAGTGGAGCGGATTTCCAAAGCAGATTTAATACCGGCTGAAATCAAGCATTGGTACTATGTGAAGGATTCTATCAAACAAGAAAAACTAGCCAGGCAAATGAACCTGGATACTATGCCGGCTTTTCAAAATAACCTGGAAAATAAAAAAACGACTTTTGATCCTGAAGCGGAACCGGGCCGAAAAGAACCATTGCATAATGATTCGGTAAACATGAAGCAACAAATGTTGAACCCACAAAAGAAAAACATCAAAAAGCAATAAGCAAACATGGCGAGTGAAAATAATGTGTCGATATCAAAGGGAGTAGATTGGATGATGATTGCTTTGTATGCCATCCTGGTGGCTATTGGTGTGTTGTGTATTTTCATGGTGGAATATAAACCTGGTACGGTCACGCTGGAAAGTTTTTATGCCCGGAATACGAATTATAGCAAGCAACTTTTTTTTGTGTGTATCTGTATTGTAGCCGCAGTTTTTATTTTGCTAAGTGATAGTAAATTATATACTGCTTTTGCCAACCTGCTCTATGTTTTTGGAATTATTTTAATGATTGTAACACTATTTGCCGGAAAGAATATTAATGGCTCCCGCAGTTGGCTTCCCCTGGGTGGCGGATTCAATTTACAACCAGCGGAATTGTGTAAGATTTTTACAGCTTTGGCGCTGGCCAAATTTATTTCCCGACAGGACCTTGTATTTACAAGACCTAGATCCCAGGCCATCGCAGCGGCACTTGTTCTTGCACCGGCTGCAATTGCCATTATGCAAAATGAAACGGGTTTGGCATTGGTCTATCTCAGTTTTTTCATTGTTATGTTTCGGGAAGGACTCCCGGGGCTTATTTTAGTTATCGGTTTTTCATTTGGGGCATTAGTGGTAGCCACCCTGATTGTAGAACCTAATTTATTGGCGATCATCTTAACGGTTATTGCCGGCCTGGTAGTTTATTTTATGCGCCGTCAGGTAAAAAGAGATAAAGGGTTATTGATTTTTATTATTGCTATATGGGCAGCATGTGTGGGCATCCAACGTTTTGCAGTTCCCTATATTTTCAATAATGTTTTTCAATGCTACCAAAGTCAACGTATTTACAGCATGGTGGGAAAAGATTATGATTGCAGCCAGAATAAAAGCGCCGTAAAACTGGAAAGCAAAGATAAAACGGTACATAAACCAGATGATTATAATGTGCGCCAAAGTAAGATTGCAATTGGTTCCGGCGGATTTTGGGGAAGTGGTTTTTTAAAAGGAACACAAACACGAGGGAAATATGTGCCGGAGCAACATACCGATTTTATTTTTACCTCTTTGGGTGAGGCATTTGGATTTGTAGGCTCAGTGACTTTTTTACTTTTATACCTGTTATTATTATTTCGGATTATTAAAATTGCGGAACGGCAACGTAGTACATTTAGCCGGGTATATGCATATAGTGTTGCGAGCATTCTTTTTTTTCATATTACGGTGAATGTATGCATGACCATTGGCTTATTTCCCATCATTGGCATTCCCCTGCCCCTTATCAGTTATGGTGGCTCTTCTTTGCTTACATTTACCGTGCTTATTTTTATTCTCATTCGATTGGATGCAGACCGGCAAATGGTTTTGCGCTGATTGTAGCTTAAAATAATTTATATGCAAATCTTTCCGTTGGCAGAAGGGGTTTTCACGGTAGACCGCACAAAAGTTTTCATGCCATTTATATTGGGAAAAGATCAACTACAAGAGCGGCCGGTTGGCAGCTTGCTGGTTGAAGTACAACCTTTTCTGGTGCAGACATCCCGGGACCTTATTTTATTGGATACCGGTTTGGGCTTTCGGGAAAATAGCCAATTACAAATCTGTGCCAATATTGAAAATGCCGGTTTTTTGGCGACCGATGTTACAAAAGTCTTACTCTCCCACCTGCATAAAGACCATGCCGGTGGGATATGTTTTATTAATGAATTTGGTGAAATAAAACCTGTTTTTCCAAACGCCACTTATTATGTGAATGAAAAGGAGTTGAGCTTTTCCCTGGAAAAACCATCTTCATCTTATGTGGCGACATCCGGTATCTTTCTGGGGAGTTATGAAAATGTGCAATTATTGAATGGGGATGGTTTTATAGATGGTTATATCGAATACCGTTTATCCGGTGGGCATGCCCCTTTTCACCAGGTATTTTGGATACGTGAAAATGGTGCTATAATCTTTTATGGCGGAGATGAAGCACCCCAATTGCAACAAATGAAAAATAAAATAATTGCCAAGTATGATTTTAATGGCAGGTTGAGCATGCAAATGCGGCAAGCATGGTGGGAGCAGGGAAATTCTGAAAACTGGACTTTTCTTTTTTATCATGATGTAAAGACACCATTGTATCAAAAAGGTAGCTAAAAAAAATAGGCCCGCCCTAAAAAGAGCTGGCCGTTGCTAACCTATGAAAAACACCTAATTCAATATTTTTTGATTTTTGCCACCATTTCTTTTCGGTGGCTTTTTGGTTCCCTGGTTTTTATAATTATTCAATCGTTTCTGTTGTTCATTTTTCAACAAGTCCCGAAATCCTCTTTCTGCCACAAAGGCTTTATTAATCCTGCCGGGATTATTTCCCAATATTTTTGCAAAATTATTTTTATACCTTTTCTGAATTTCTAAAACCTGCTGGCTATAACCAATCTCGTCATTTTTATTTTTTGCCCTGGCCTGCTTTAATTCATTGTAATATTGGTTATATACCGGCCAAAAACGGGATGCTTCACCGGGAGTTAATTTCAATTGATTGGTGATATAGGCCATTTTCACAAGCTGTACCTGCTCATCTTCACCGCCCGGTTGTGCATAACAAAAGTAATGCTGAATAAGCAATGCAAAAAATATAAAGAATGCTTTTTTCATTTTTAATAAAAATTAAATGTTTTGACCGCTGGGTAAAATAAGGTCTTTTGTTTCATCTAAGTATTGTTCTATCTGTTGATTGCTCATATTATAAATCATGGATTGAATATCCAGTGATTGGTTTATGGGCGCACTAACTCCTATCGTATAAACCGGTTCTGTATTTAAATAATTTGATATAGCTGAATCACTTAAGTTATCCATACTCTTGGAAAATAAGGTTTCCGCGGTAGGGGCAGCCTGCCTGCTGCTGACATACAAAACAGCCCCGATAGAAATGATGGCAAATACTGATGCTGCAACCAGGTACTGTGCCCAGGCTGGCAATGCGATAATCTTTGCTGCAGGTTTTTGTTTTTGTACAGGTAGGTTCCATTCTTTTGTTGCAAAATAGCCTTCCGGTACGTCAAACACATTTTTCTTAGGAAGCGCATGTAATGAAGGCGCTATATTCGCTAATTCATTATCTATAATATCTTCCGCTAGCGGGCTAAATACATCCTGCTCTTTGTTTTGTTTTATTTTTTGTAAAATTCGTTCCGGGAAAGCATCAAAATAACCGGAAGGCAGTTCCCTTGCCGCATGGAGGCCTGGCTGAATGATAAAGTCATGCTTTTCTATTGACTGCATGATCCGGGATGAAAGAGCATGAAAATAACCATCCGGAATTTGAAAAGGAGTATGCAGGGGTATCCCCTTCCAAACCGGGCTGATAGCATTTAATTCATTTCGTATATTTTCATCCTCTTTCATAGTGCTTTGTTTAGACAATACGTTTTATCATAAGTTTAATTTTCTTTCAAATAGGCTTCAATCTTTTTCGCTGCATGGTGATAGCTGGCTTTTAAAGCCCCTTCACTGGTTTCTAAGATTTTGCTCATTTTTTCATAAGGCATTTCATCATAATACCGCAAATTAAATACAAGCCGCTGCTTTTCAGGTAGTTGCTGAATAGCTAATTGCAACTTCCATTCCAGCCGGGAGGCATCGAAATTTTTCTCTGCCGTGATTTTATTGGCCAGGCCACTCTCTTCATCGTTGAGTGAAACAGAAGATCTTTTTCGTTGTTGTTCCAGGAAAGTCAGGCATTCATTGGTGGCTATCCGGTAGAGCCAGGTGAAAAGTTGGCTATCGCCCCTAAAATTTTCCAGCGCATTCCAGACTTTAATAAACACATTTTGTAACACATCATCCGCATCATCATGGCTGATAACCATGCGTCGTATATGCCAGTATATTTTTTCCTGGTATTTTTTTACGATTTGCGTAAAGGCTTTTTCCCTGCTTTCAGGTTTTTTGAACAATTCTAAAAGTTCCTTATCATCAGGAGCCATGCAGGGTAAAATTTAGTTGATGTGTGTGTTACGTTGAATAAGATGCCAAATACCTGCCAAAGTTTAAGTAGTATCGACAGGCCAAAAAATTAGATCTTATCTTTTAAGATTTCTTCTACAATTTCAGGATTGAGCAGGGAAGTCACATCGCCTAATTTTTCAGTTTCCCCTTCCGCAATTTTCCGAAGAATCCGGCGCATAATTTTTCCGCTTCTTGTTTTTGGCAAGCCATGCACCAATTGGACTTTATCGGGTTTGGCAAAAGGACCAA
Organism: Parafilimonas sp.; assembly: GCA_039811225.1. Taxonomy (GTDB): domain Bacteria; phylum Bacteroidota; class Bacteroidia; order Chitinophagales; family Chitinophagaceae; genus JAFDXJ01. Next base: position 129,035 of record JBDHYG010000002.1, on the reverse strand, counting down.
TTTCATATGCCACTTTATGGCGGATTTCTTCCACTGCATTTTCACCCGGTGGTATCGCTTCATCCATGATGACAAAAGCATATATACCGGAGCCTTTTATATCATGCGGATAAGCTACTACAGCGCTTTCTACTACACCTTTCGTCATGTTTATGGCATTCTCTACTTCGGCAGTACCGATGCGATGCCCACTTACATTGATCACGTCATCTACCCGCCCGGTAATCCGGTAATTTCCGGATGCATCTTTTTGCGCCCCGTCACCGGAAAAATAAAGTCCCGGATACGCGCTGAAATAGGTCATCTTAAATCGTTCATGATCGCCATATGTTGTGCGCAATATAGAAGGCCAGGGCGCTTTAAAACAAAGGTTGCCTTTAATGATTCCTTCTTCAGGAATGGTTGCCTCTTTCCCGTTTTCATCTATTAATACCGGTTGTACACCCGGCATGGGCAAAGTAGCCCAGCAGGCTTTTGCTGGCGTAATACCGGCAAGATTAGAAATAAGGATGCCACCTGTTTCTGTTTGCCACCAGGTATCTACAATCGGACATTTATTTTTACCGATATATTGGTTATACCATTCCCAGGCTTCGATATTGATTGGCTCACCAACTGTTCCTAAAACTTTAAGAGAAGCCAGTGATTTTCCTTTTATCGGATCCAGGCCAAAACCCATTAAGCTACGTAAAGCCGTAGGTGCGGTATAAAAAATATTGACTTTATATTTATCCACGATATCCCAGTAACGGCCAGCATCCGGCCAGGTGGGAATTCCTTCAAACATCAGCGATACAGCGCCTGCGGCCAACGGTCCATAAACAATATAACTGTGGCCGGTTACCCAGCCGATATCAGCCGTACAGAAATAAATATCACCAGGTTTATATTGAAATACGTTGATAAAGGTGTAGTAAGTATAAATCATATAACCAGCAATGGTATGCACAACACCTTTTGGTTTACCGGTAGAGCCGGAGGTATATAAAATATACAAAGGATCTTCTGCATCTAGTATTTCTGCTTCTATGAAATCGGCGCTGGCAGGTAATTTATCCATTTCATCCTGCCACCAGGTATCCCGGTCTTCCACCATGGTAACAGGTTCATGGGTGTGCTTATACACAAAAACTTTTTTGATCTGGCTATAAGATTGTAAGGCTTCATCCACTACCGGTTTTAACGAAATAGATTTTGCACCACGTTGTGCCCCGTCGCAAGTGATCATAAAACTGGCGCCGGCATCGACTAAGCGATCGGCAATACTTTGTGCACTGAAACCGCCAAAGATCACAGAATGAATAGCGCCAATACGGGCACAAGCCAATAACGCGATGGCCAGTTCAGGAACCATGCCCATGTATATACAAATCCTGTCACCTTTTTGTACCCCATTATTTTTCAATACATGCGCAAAACGACATACCTGGCGATGGAGCTCTTTATACGTTAATACCCTGTTTTCCAATGCCGGGTCATTAGGTTCCCAGATAAGCGCAGCCTGGTCACCTTTATCCGCAAGATGCCGGTCTAAACAGTTTTCCGAAATATTTAATTTCCCACCGGTAAACCACTCGATTTTAGGCTCATTAAAATTCCATTGAAGCACGTTGTCCCATTTCTTTCGCCAGGTAAATGTTTCAGCAATACTGCCCCAAAAAGCTTCCGGGTTTTCGATACTTTCTTTATAAGCCTGATGATATTCTTCCAGTGATTTGATCTGGTGCTTATATTCCATAAAATAATTTTTAGGGCTAAATTTACTGGATTATTTTTTTAGAAAAGAAATTTTAAAGAAGAGCGGTAAGGATAAAGATGTCCTCAGGAAGGAATGCTATACACATTACTTTGTTGCGATAGGAACAAATGTTCAACAAAAAGAAGTTAAGAACTATTTTTACAATATTGAATGATCTTGAAAAAAGCAATGAAATTGCAATCGATAGTGTTTATCTCCTTTTAAAATTTGATATGATGAAAAAATTATTTTTTTTAGCCAGCCTGTATATTTTCTTCTGTGCCTGTAATTCCGGTACAACCAAACCTGCTACCCAGGCTGCAGATACGATGCCCCATGTAATGATTCCAAAAGCTAATTGTTTCGCGGCTATATCAGATAAAGACAGTAGTTGGCTGAAAATAGAGATCTTTCCGAATGTGGCAACAGGAATTTTAAAGCAACAAATATGGGGAAAGGATAGTAATGCAGGAACATTGGATGGAAAAATGGAAGGCAACACCTTTTATGGCGAATATACCTTTATGTCTGAAGGCGTTCAGTCCATCCGGGAAGTGGCATTCCGCCTGACAGATAGTACAGCTATTGAAGGCATAGGAGAGCAGATGGAAACCGGGGGTAAAATGGTATTTAAGGATAAAACGAAAATTGATTTTTCAAATGGAATGGTTTTTAGACGGATTGATTGTGCAGCAAATTACCAATTTTTCCGTTTAAATTAAAGACGACATTTTTTATTTAGTCAAATATTTTTCTGCTTCCCGTTTACTTAACCCGGGAAGTGTTGTTCCCGCAATGAAATTCCGGACCCAGGCTGGATTGGTTTTACTGTATTCCCGCAATATCCAACCAATGGCTTTATTGATAAAAAATTCTTTGGAACCATGCAAAGCATGAATACAGTTTGCCAATAACCTGGTATCCAATTCGGTTTTGTATTTCAACTGGAAAAGAATAGCGGTTCGCTGCAACCAGGTATTGCCGGATGCCAGCCAACGATGGATAAATTGTTCTTTTTGACGGGGAAATTTTCTAAAATAATTTCCTACCAGATTCGTTGCGATAAAATCAACCGTATCCCACCAGGACTTATGTGTAATCATATATTCAAATAGCCGGATGTCTTTTTCTTCCTGCCTTTTCTGATATGCAAAAACCAGTTCCTGTGCGAAATACTGGTATTCCCGCTGTGGCAATGTCCATAGGCTTTTGACCAGTTGGGGCAATTGGTTTTTGGGTGGTAAATATTTTTTATCCAGGAAAGGTTTTTGAAGACTCCTTCTTTCTGCTGCTTTAATTCCGAGAAATTCAAAATGGTTTTTCATATAGCTTTTTTGTTGGGCTGCTACCAGGCTGTTTTTCTTTTCCTCAAATACTAAAACCAATTGAACGATCAATTCCATTATTCATTTTAATTATTATTCGAAAAAATATGAAATGAAAAATCATAAGCTTGCTTTTGTTTATTTCTATGTTGAATCATGTATATCATTACCACATTGAATTACTTATTAGATGTTTTGATGGCCAGTGGCCGTATTAAAATTTGCAGCAGGAGGAAAACCGGTATAGCCATGCAAAGGTAAGCCATGCCCAATAGCACTTGCGATGTTGGATGTATGATCCCAACTACGGTATAACTGGTTATGGCAGTAAGCACAAATGTAGCGCCGCCACTCAAACCACTTACCATTCCGGCGATTTGCGGGAAACGACCCAGGCAGAAAGCAAAGTAATTATTAAAAATAAATCCGACACAAACATGAACTAGGAAAGCGAAAATCAAGAGGGAATATAAGTTGGAGATTTCCCAAGCAGTTCCTATCATGAAAGCTGTTACGAGTAATTGCACAAAATTACCTTTATACAACTTTGGAAAAAATGTATGGTGGATCAAAACTTTACCCAGCAGGCCCCCGCACAGCCAGGCAACTCCCATGGCTAAAGTGGCATAACCGGCAACTACCGGTGAGTAATTCATTTCATGTTCAATGATAAAAGATCCGGACAAACCAAAGATCATGGTGGTACCATAACACATACCACAAATAAGGAGGCCATACACAAACAACCGATCATTAAACATGATGGAATAATTATGTCGTATGGCTTTCAGCTGAAAAGGCCGATATGCCGGAACCGTATCACCCATAAATAGCCATTGCAGGATCAACATTATGGTACCATATATTGCCAGGGCATAAAAATTAGCTTGCCAGTTAAAATATTCCTGCAGGTAACCACCGATAAAAGGAGCAACTATAGGTGCAATAGACCATATTATGGATATCAGGCTTAAATAATACTTCCGTTGATTACCTTCAAATACATCTACAAAATAGGCACGGGCAGCTACAACAATAAAACCTGTCGTGATACCCTGCACGGCCCGCATGGCATAAATCAGGTTTATATTTTTCGTAGAAACAATGAAGAAATTACTCAGAATAAATAAAGCCATGGAAAGCATAGACAACCGGTATCGGCCAAAACTATCGAGTAGGCTGCCGGTTATAAATTGTGCCAGGCCATAGGTCACCAGGAATAATGTGAGTGTCAGTTGAATAGCAGGCGCCGGCTGGTGCAAGTCGGTAGCCATATGTGGGAGAGAAGGAATATACATATCGGTGATTAAACCGGAAAGGGGAACCAATAGGAAAGTGATACGCGTTGCGGCTTTTTTATTTTTTACCTGCAAAGGCCGGGCACTCATTAAAAATTTTTTTAAGCAGTTGGATGCCGGCATGGTAAAGCTTTTCAGGCACAAGTTAAGTCGTTCATACAAAATCATTCGTATATGCAAACGATTTTTTCTGCACTATGTTTTGTATCAATGAAAGTTGCTGTCATTGAAAGTAAATTTCTGGATTCAAAAAATACCATTTTCACGGTATGCATCTTATGTGAGAAATAATTAACTTAGTTTACATGGCATGGAAAAATAACTATGCAGGAACAGGATGGGGTTTATGATACCATTTACTTACTTCTTTTATATTCATTTTATTATGTGCTTTAAAATAATAGGTATGAATCAAAAAAATCACTGTAACAAAGAAAAAAAATACAAACGGCTTCATCTTTTTGTTTTAATTATTTTTTTTCTGGTGTGTATCCAGGGAAATGCACAACGTAGATATGATTCCTGGGCTATTCCCAATGATACAATGAAAACGGTGATAAATGAGAACTTTTCATCAAACATCAATGGATGGCCTGTTGGCAATTCTACTAATATGGCTGCCCGACTGAATTCATATAGTTCAAATTATAGCTATATGATTGATAATTATAAGCAGGATCAATCTATTGTTTATATGGTGCCAAAATGGAATGTCAATCCGCAAAACAATTTTATCATCAAGACAGAATTTAATTTAGATCGTCATCCTCCCGTAGGTGGCACATCTGCAAAAGATGTTTCGGTATGGGGCGGTGGTTTTGTTTGGGGGGCAACAGAGCCCTATAAAAATATGTATATCCTGTATTTTAGAATGGATAAACCCATCGTTGAATACGGCCAATGGAATGACCAGGGGGCATATAAAGTATTGAAGCAATTTGAAATAGAGAAAACGAGTATGAACCATAAAGTCGAGTTGCACCGAAATGGAAACAACCTTTCTTGTTATGAAAAAAAGAATGATACACTACGACAAATTGGTATTGTACCATTTCAGCAATTTACCGGTAACCAAATTGGATTTTATGTAAGTGGAGCATCTTATCTGAGTGCAAGAAATTTGAATATTCAGGAGACCATGAGTAAGGATGAACGGGAAGCATTGTTTCAGCAACATGTGAAAGATTTCAAAGAATGGATGGAAGTGGTTGATAGATATGAGAAAGAGAAATTGAAATTTGCCGGCAAGAAAATGGATGACCTTTCTAAAAAGAGCCAGGAGAAATTACGCTCACTGAATCTGAACCTGGCTGACGGTTATGCCCAGTTGGGTAATATTAAGCGATTGGATGGTGATTTACAAACAGCTATCGTATTTTATACGCGTGCCAATGAATTGGACATTTTACCCGTGCGCTATGCATTAATTCTAGGTAAGGCGTATGAAGAAAATTATGAGATCACCCAAAATGAAATGGATAAAACCATGGCGTTGAAATTTTATTTTGAATCGGCAAAAAAGGATCGGGACGATTTAGGCATGCCGGGCGGGTTAAAAGCATACTATAAATTGAGGTATCCGTTTATAGAAGATTTTACATTGATTTCATCGAATTGGCAAAATGAAAACTTGGTGCCAAAAACAAAAGAAGAATATGATTTGCTTGTTGCAAAAAACAAAGTCTTTTTAGCAAACCAGGCCAAATGGCGTCAACGTTGGGCAGCACTGAATAAGCGACCTAAGTTTGAAGCGATTCAATTGGTATTGTATGATACACATCCACAGGATAATTATATTGCTTCTACCATGAAAACGGCCCGGCTTACAGCCATTGATGCCTCCGCCCTACAAGCAGGTGACTTTTACTACGACCCGGTAAAAAAAGATTTCGTAATGGCGGGATACGATGGTACCCCGGTGGGTATGTTAAGCACTGCGACTGTTTATATGAACCGGGATTATAATTTCACCTTTCAAATGGTTAAGGAATTTTGTAAAGTGTGTCATGGTGAAGGCTATACTGTTTCTTCGGGTGGATATTCTTATAAAGTAGCGACCGGTAGCTATACGGAAAGCCGGAGCGCAGGTATAGTAGGTCAAACGGATATTGTTACCCGCACCCCGGTTTATGAAACAAAAACGATTCAGGGAGCGCCTACCTATACGCTATGCAAAGCTTGTAATGGAACTGGTGGCCCACCGCCACAAAAATATTTTAATATCGTACATCGCTAAACTATCTTCATACAAGTTTTGTTTTTACCGGTACCTTTATAAAAATAGGTACATTTGGTAAATGCTTTAAAAAAAGCAAAAGATGGACAAGACAATTGAAGGAGGTGTAGTACATGATGTTCCGGATGATATCCGAGTGGTACTGCTTGCACGACCTTTATTATTGGAGAAATGGAATAAACTGACGCCACTTGCCCGGAATGAATGGATTTGCTGGACAACTATTGTCAAGCAGGCGGAGACGCGTAAAGAACATATTCAACGGCTTACAGCAGAAATTTTAGATGGTAAAAAAAGGCCTTGTTGCTGGCCGGGTTGCCCACATCGTAACCCCAATGCAGCGAAATGGTTTAAAGGAGGGAAGTAATAAGCCGTTTGTTATGCTTCATATTTTATATGAGAGAAATAAGCATTAATTATTTCCGATACATTCAAAAATTTTCTCCCCATCGAAAAGTTCTTTTTAAAAATACAAGATTATGGATAACTGGAGTGAAATATTAATACGATTATCCTTAGCTGCCCTTTTTGGAGCGCTTATCGGATTAGAAAGAGAACGGAAAAACTGGTCTGCCGGTATGCGTACACATATGATGGTGTGCGTGGGTTCTTGTTTGATAATGCTTGTTTCGGCTTATGGTTTCGCGGATGTATTAGGCACACCACATGTAGAACTGGATCCATCCCGCGTGGCTGCACAGGTTATTAGTGGTATTGGTTTTATTGGTGCGGGAACCATTTTGTTTTTAAAAGAAGGTGCTATACGCGGCCTTACAACGGCTTCAGGTTTGTGGACAGTAGCCGCGATTGGCCTGGCTACCGGAGGCGGTTTGTATTTTGCGGCTATTGCCACTACTGTTATTGCACTTATCATCTTGTGGGCATTACAGCCACTGGAACGCATGTATGCCAAAAAATTCCGGCATAAAACATTGCGTATTATTACAACATTGCATGTTGATAATTCAACTTTTATTGAAAACCTCTTTACTAAAATGCATCTTAAAATCCAAAACTTCACCTATGACCGGAATGATGAGGAATTAATTTTTCAACTGATGATGGATAATGCCGATATATCCAGGGTAGAAGAGATTATCCAGGAATTAAAAAAAGACCCTTCTGTCAAGGAAATTATCTGGATATAAGAAGATCATATTATACCGAATATCATACTTTTTCTTTCGTTGTTGAAAGTCTCTCAAGTTGCAGATTATGCTTAGAAGTGTAAGTTAATTATCTTATTTTAGAGAAGTAATTTATCAGGATCCTTCGTTCTGCAATTAATTTTTATTCAATCCTTTTGTATGGAAAACAATAATAGCAATTACCTGATTTCATACCGCACACTGCGACAGTTAATTGGTGTATTAGGTATTCTTTTACCTTTTTTGTGTTGGTTTGTCAATGCTTTTGTCAATCATTTTGGCTTGTTGAATAATCCTTTTTTCGTGGATATGGCGCAAACGGCAATTTATACACCCGGGACAGACTTAAAAGGTTCCATCAGTGATTTTTATTATACAGCGGCAGGGCCTTTGTTTACCGGTATCCTGGTCACTGTAGCTATTTTCCTGTTTTGCTATACCGGTTATCCGGAAGACAAGGCAGATGACCGGTATCCCTGGCTCACTGATGTACGTGTTACCAGCTTCGCTGCCATTTGTTTATTAGGTGTTGTGGTCTTGCCCACCAGCTCTACGGAAAAGATTACTGATAATATCCACATTTTTGTTTCATCAAAGATCGCAGGCACCCTGCATTTATGTTTTGCCGAATTATTTTTTCTCTCCATGGCCATCATGAGCCTGATCAATTTCCGCAGGCATCCGGGAAAAACATTGATCAATGATGCCACCGGGAAATTGTATCGTATCTGTGGCTGGGGAATAATTAGCTGCCTGCTTATCCTGGGAATAAATCAGTTGATGGATAACAGCGGCCACTGGTTATGGGGAAAATTTGTCTTTATTATGGAAACGGTGATGCTCCTTTTCTTCGGTACTGCCTGGCTCGTTAAGGGCGAATCCATTCCTACCCAATTTTTATTACATAAATTGTCTGATAACACATCCCAAAAATAAAACCGTAAATCCTCTTTTCAACAACATTCAAAATTGAGAAGAGTATGTTACGGTTTGTAAAGGCCTTTCCTTACAGCCAGGTCTTTGGTGTTTTTCAGAAATCTACATAATGCTCCACAAGCAAATAATTTATTGTTTATTGAACTGGATGTAATAAGTACGGGGTAATGTGATTACTCCGGGTTTTGATAGAAACCTATAGTATGTTGCGCAATCGGCTTTCATATAATATAAAAAATATTGGCGCCCACCTGTACGCCTTCCCCTGCAGCATTTTTTAAGGATATCACAATTTATTAGGTGTATAAAAAAATACTGCAAAGCACAGGAAAAGGCGCCAACTATTTTTTTAATAATCATGTTAATTCAAGCATTGTATAGTGTAAAATTAAATTCCTCCTATGGAGCGTACAATCACATAAACAAGTGAGTTACTTTGCCATTGGAAAAAAGTAGCTTCCTATTTTTCTCCCAGGTCTTCCGCCACTTTTCGCTGTATTTCCTGGCAGGCCAATGCTATTTGCTTCCCGGCAACTTCCATCAATGGTTTCTGTAAATTTTCATTTACCTGGTTAGATGTACCCATTAAGGTTATTCCAATGGAAAACGATTTTAATTCATTGGCAATTTGCATTACCGGATTTCCGGGCTGCCCATCATGGCCATCTACCATGGTAGCAATATCCACCCATTGTGGCTTGGTATAAATATCAGAAATGGGAATAGGCTTACGGTAAGGAGACTGATAAAAAGCGATCCAGATCTTCCCACTGTCTGTGGTAGCCAGGTTTATTTCTTTGGCATTTGTTATTTGCTGTGGCCAGGTGATTTGTTTCCACGTTACAAAGGGAACACCATTATCTATTGTATCACTGGCTAAAATAGTTTCAGGGGTATTCATCAAAATATCTCCTTCCTGGTTTGCCTCAGTGGTTTTTGTTGTGTCCAATGTATGTTGAGGTGGAGTTAAAACAGCAATAAAATGAAGATCGTCAGAAAAAGTCCCGCTATCTACATTAACGGCATCAACCCACACAGCTGGCTGACCAGTTCCACTTGTTGGTATTGGAGCATATACAGCCAGAATATTTATTACAGGAGAGGATCCTGTTTGGTATAAAGTGGATCCAGGTTGTGTAACCAGTATATTCCCGGCACGAGTGCCGGTGATTGTCATGTATGCAAAATAAAGATCCTCATCCTGGTTAAAAGCAAATTTTGCAGGCGCATAAGCATCACGGTTACCGGTTTCTTTATCATCGCCTAATTGATCGGGGAATGATTGTATAGTGTTGTCTTCTGTAAAATGGTGGTGTCGTACACCAGTGCCTTTGTGGTTGTAAACGATATATTTCGTTTTAATGGTGATTATCATATGTAGAAATTTGTAGGTTACTAACTCTTAAACGGATTTTCAGGAAGCTTCTTCCGGTGTCATGTGTTTTTCAAAATCATTAGTGTAAAATTAGCATCATGGTTAACCAGGTGCAATGACATAAATAAGTGAAAATGCCGGAAGCTGAAATAAACTCACTAAATTAATTTCTGCTTAATGGCTTTCACCACGGCTTCGCTTTTGGAATGGACATGTAATTTTTCATAGATATTTTTGATATGAGAATTAACTGTATCAAAAGAAATAAAACATTCTGCTGCAATCATTTTATAACTTTTACCTTTTACCAGCAATGTGAGTATTTCTTTTTCCCGGGCCGTAAGATCAATTTTCTCTACAGCAGGTTGGTTTGTTTGAATGCGGAACATTTTCAGCACTTTTTCTGCAATGGATGGTGTCATGTGTGAGCCGCCCTGGTAGGTTTCAAAAATGGCCTCAATGATTTTTCCCGGCCTTGATTTTTTGAGCATATAACCCGAAGCACCGGCACAAATAGATGCGAAAATTTTATCATCATCATCAAATACAGTTTGCATCAACACACGGATAGCAGGAAATTTTTCATGCAGGATTTTCACGGCTTCGATTCCGTTCAGTCCGGGCATATCTATATCCATAATTACAATATCAGGTTGGGCTTCCCGGATTTTTCTATCCAAATGATTGGCATCGGCATAAGCACCGGAACAAACCAAATCTTCCCGGCTATCCACCAATTGCTGCATACTTTCCAGTAATTCTTTGTTATCTTCAAATATGGCTATGCGAATGGGTATCATGCAGATGGTGGGAATTGGTTGATCAATTTGCAATTAAGTTAATATTCGACCAAAATAGCATCACATAAATTAGTGTTTTATCTATTTAGGAACAAGGGAAACTTACAAACACGGTCGTTCCCTGGCCATGAGCAGATTTTATTTCAAACCTGCCCTGTAAAGCCTGCACCCTGCTTTGCATCGTATTCATGCCATTTCCGGGGAAGGTTTTTGTCGTATCAAAGCCTTTTCCATTGTCTTTGATCTGCAAATAAATTTGTTGATTCCTTTTTGATAATGATATCTGCACATTGGTTGCTTCACTGTATTTGGAACAATTGTGAATTGCTTCTTTAAATATGAGGTATACGTTTTTTCTTTTTTCCATGGGCATAGAAAGATTAAAAAGATCTTCTTCACTGGAAAATTCTACTGTCATATTTTTAGTTTCCAACATATCGGCAGCAAATTGCGACATGCGTTGTATAACATTGGCAAACCGGTCATTTTTCGGGTTGATCGTCCAAACAATATCGCTCATATTTTCCAACATCTGCGAAGCATTGCGACTGATATTTTCCAGCAAGGACAGGGATTCAGGAGATTTTTGTTTGGCCAGTTCGCTGTAAATGGAAATACTGCTGAGTGTACTACCCACGTCATCATGTAAATCGCGGGCTATCTTATCCCGAATTGTTTGTGCCAGGATTTGTTGATCCAGCTTATGCTTTAATCGTACATAGATAAAGGCAAAAAGTAATAGTAGAAAAAAGCCGGCTACTAAAAATAAAAACCAGGTTCTGCGCCAGAAAGGCGTAAGCATATTAATGAAAACCGGGAAGCTGCTTTCATGCCAGGAACCATCCCGGCTTCGTGCCCGGATATAAAAAATATATTTCCCCGGTAAGAGTGGTCCATAACTGGCAAGATGGCGATTACCCAGGAATACCCAGTCTGCATCGGCTCCCACGAGCTTACAGGCATATTCATTTTCGGCTGCATTAAAATAATTCGGTGCTGAAAAATTAAAGGAAATGAAATTATTGGAATACGAGAGGGCCAGTTTTTCTCCTTCCCGGTAAGGTTGTTCCTTGCCCATTACCTGTATGGACGTGATGACCGGTGTTAATATCGGCCTGAATTTTTTGATATGCTCCGGGTCAAAATAGGTCACGCTTTTATCCGTACAAAAAAACATGGATTCACTTACTGAGTCAAATGATGCCAATAAATATTCTTCATTTTGTAAACCATCGGATGAGGTATAGGTAGTGATCTCACCGGATGAAACCTGTATTGATGCCAGGGCGCCTTCAAACCCTGCCCATATAGTTCCGGTATTATCTTTTGCCAGGCTTAACACATTATTCGAGGGGAGGCCATTTTGCCGGGTAAGGCGCTGATATGTTCCGGTTGTTTCATGGTAGCAAAGTAACCCATTATTTGTAGCGATCCATAAATGTTGCCGGTTATCATTTACCATTCCCTGCACGGCCATGTTATTGATAGCAATTTTCCCAAAGGCGGGAGGTGATATAAATATTCCTGCCTGTTTATCAAAAATAGCTATACCTCCTTTTTCATAACCCATCCATATATTTCCCTTGCTATCTTCCATAGCATACTTAAAATGCCGGAGTGGGCAATAATTTTTTCCCTTTCCTTGTTGACTATACCAGTCAATATGATTATCTTTTGTATGCCAACAAATAATTCCTGCATCATTGAAAAGCCCCATCCAAATAGCCTGTTGATGATCTTTATAAAATGAATAAACACCTTCTTTATTAAGAATAGCCGGAAAAGCCACCTGCATATTTTTCCGGGTAAAGGTATTGTCTTTGATATCCCAGGTTTCAAGCCGGTTATTATTGGCCACAAGCCAATGATCTTTCATCGGGAAGGCATTGGCAATATAGGTATTGGATTTAAAAAAATTGACGGAGGAAGATGTGGAAAGATCTGCACGTAAAACTCCTCCCGAGGTAATTACAAATAATAATTTTTTTTGCAAAAAAATATTTTGGATAACAACCGGTTTCAAAAATTTATCGACTGCATAGTGGAGTCTCAATTGCTGAAAAGAAGTTTCCACGAATGGCAGTAAATTAATACCAGCCTTTGTGCCCACCCATAAATTGTGCGTTTTATCCAAAAAAAGTGTTGTAATGGAATTGGAAGAAAGGCTGCCTTTTTCATCACCGGATTTTACCTGCTCTATTTTTCCACTGGTTTCATCAATCATGAAAACACCATCCTGGTTAGTGCCCAGCCATATATGCTTTTTGGAAACAATCACGTTTTTATAAGAGGGAAAAATAGTAGAGGGTAGTTTATAAATAGCCTTGATGTGTGCATTCTTATCCACCTGCAGCAGGTTATAATTATCGGCTATCAACCAGATGGCTGAATCGCAGATTTGCAGATAACTGATTTTTTTATAGGCCGTGGTAATGGCTTGCATCTTTGCCAGGATGGAATCATGGACAGTTGTTGTTTGCGGGTGCAGCAGGAATACAGAATCATAATCCTTGACCCATATATTGTGTGCGTGGTCTTCACCAATGATAAAAGTATTGGATGGGCCATTTAAATACTTGTCTGCATCCGTATGAATAGTCCAATTATGGAGCAGGTGAAAATGCGGGTCAAATTCTTTTATCCGGATACGTTCATTGATCCATATATTTTTATGCGAATCAATAAAAATTTCCGGAAAAAAATTTCCATAATTGCTGAATGAATTTTTGTAAACAATGGTAAATTTTTTGTCATACCAGGAAAACTTTACGATACCGGCTTTCCCGGCTACAAGAATATTATGATCACTATCTTCAGCAATGGCATCTGTATAATTTGTAAAAGTATTTTCAAGAAAATCAGACAGGTAATATTTCTGAATGGTTTCTCCGTCATACATATTCAGGCCATCTGTTGTACTTATCCAGAGAAAACCCCGGCTGTCCTGGAACAACCTATGGACGATATTGCTACTTAAACCGTTGGCAGTTGACAGATGTTGAAAGAATAAAGGTGATTGTGCTATGACGGGTTTACCAAACGATAAAAGTATAGCATAGAGGACCAGTCTTTTTCGAAGCAGCCTTTCAAATAAAATCTCTTTTAAATGAAAAAGCAGGAAATACATGGGAATGCTTTTTCTAAAATTAGTATAAATATATTATTAAAGAAGCTTCAAAAATATCTTCCCTGTAAAATTGCCTGAAACTGTTAAAGATGTGAGTAGAAAAAATGAACTAAAAAGCAACAACAATTCTCTCCCGTTTTTCGGGCAGAATGGAGTTTAACAAACTGCAACTTTCAGGGATGATTTTAAATGCAGGAATTATTTGCCCAATGCATGTTTTATTTTATCTATATCCACATTTTTCAGATAGGATGGAATATTGGTGTATTGGTCATGAAAGCCATAACCACCATTTTGCAATTCGTTCAATGCCTGTTCCTTTGACCAGCCTTGAAAGATGATCCGGTACATGGCAATCACTACGCCGGTCCTGTCACTGCCCTGCTTGCAATGAATCAGTAAAGGCTTTTGAGATGATGCAATAACTTGTAAGGCTTTGATAATTTCCTTATCCGTAAAAGCATCCGCTTTCATTTCAACAGTATAGTCGGTAATACCAGACCCGGAAAGAATTTCTTTATCGGAATGATGAGAACGCAAATTTAAAACGCCTTTCATTCCTATTTGCTCCAAATAAGGAATATTACTGCTTTCGGGTTGCCCGCTTCTGTAAATGGAGTCATTTAATTTCCATAAATTCTTAACGGGTTGATTTTCGATTTTTACAGCCCAGCCTTTAGGTCGCTTACTCTGCTGGGAAAAGCCGGGTTGGAGACACACAATAACAAGAAGAAAAACCAGGAGGACTTTTGATAACAAAGCTTTTGTCATTATTTATTTGATTTAATTCAGGATTGATGGTGGGAAACGTTGAAGTGACCGGTCTGCTAATGATGAAATACGTTGGCTGATATCACTCGTAACATTTTTTTTATAATTAAATTATCTATACTGATGCTTAACGATGAAGTAATGGGATTTATTTTCTAAAAAAAATCAGCAGATCAATAAGCGGGTGATAAAAAATAAAATAGGAGTTACCAAAGTTTGTCAACCAATTTTATTTACTCTTACATTCCATCGTACAAAACCGGCTGTACAATTTCTCATATTGCGGAACTATTTTAGAGATATCAAACCGGCATGCCTGGGCATAAGCATTTTCCTGGAACTCCTTGAGCATTACTTCATCGCTCAATAATTTCAAAGCATATGCGCTCATCGCCGATACATCTCCTACCGGTGCACAAAAACCGGTTTCGCCATGTATATTTATTTCCGGTAAGCCACCCGCATCCGTACTGATGACCGGGGTATGTGCGGCCATAGCTTCCAGGGCCGCCAGGCCAAAGCTTTCATACGAAGAAGTCAGTAAAAACAAATCTGAAATCAATAAAATTTCTTCAATCTGTTCCTGCTTCCCGAGGAACCGGATTTCATCCTGCAGGTTCATTTCCTTGGCCATTTCTTCAATCACCGGCCTGTCGGGACCATCTCCCACCATTAATAATTTGGAAGGGATACCGGCATTGATTGCAGCAAAAACGCGAATGACATCCTTTACCCGTTTTACTTCCCGGAAATTGGAAGCATGTGCAATGATCTTTTCATTTGCCGGCGCAATAACTTTTCGAAAAGCATCAATCGGTTTTTTACTGAATCGGGATACATCTACAAAATTGTAGATCACTTCAATGTCTTTGGTGATCTTAAAATATTTATAAGTTTCTTCCTTCAGGTTCCGCGAAACTGCCGTGATAGCATCACTCTCATTAATGGAAAAAGTAACCACCGGTTCATAGGTTTTATCTTTTCCCACCAGCGTGATATCCGTACCGTGCAGGGTCGTGATGAAAGGGATCCGGCAGCCATTTTTCTCCACAATCATTTTTGCCATAAAAGCAGCAGAGGCATGGGGAATGGCATAATGTACATGCAATAAATCCAGGTGATGGTTATTGATGACATCCACCATAGTGCTGGCCAGCGCCACTTCATAAGGCGGATAATCAAATAAGGGATAGGTGGGCACCCGCACTTCGTGGTAAAAAATATTGGCATTAAAAATATTCAACCGCACCGGTTGCTGATAAGTAATAAAATGGACACTATGGCCTTTGTCGGCTAAAGCTTTTCCTAATTCTGTAGCCAGTACACCGCTCCCGCCAAACGTAGGATAACAAACGATTCCGATCCGCATAAATTGATTTTAAACAAAGAAACAATCATTTTTTTACAATCAAATCACCTTTCATCATGTTTCTCCCTACAAAAAAGTTTTGTGTTATACCTTAGCCTCTCTCATTCTATAACCATTACCCGTAACCGGGTAAACCAATTAAATAATTTCTTGTCATGAAAAAATTACTTTTGCTCAGTCTCCTGTTTCCTTTTGCCTTACAGGCACAATCCGGTTTTCAACAAGGTATGAACGATGCGGACTTTATCAAAATGATATCCGCTACTATTTTAAAAAGTAAAGCTGCCGATAAAAATCTATATACCCTTACCAAAGATATTGGTGGCCGCTTAGCCGGTTCACCTCAAATGGTACAGGCAGAAAAATGGGGAGCGGCTGCTTTGCAACAGGCGGGCGCTGATAAAGTGGTACTGCAGCAATGTATGGTACCTCATTGGGTACGCGGTAATGGAGATAAGGCAACTGTGTCCTTTATGCAGCAGGGAAAAAAAATCGTGTTGCCGCTTAGTATGGTTTCTCTGGGAAATTCTGTTGGTACAGGTGCAGCCGGTATCCAGGCCCCCTTGATCCAGGTGAATTCTTTCGATGAATTGGAACAACGAAAAGATGAAATAAAAGGAAAAATTGTATTTTATAATTGCCCTTTTGAAGATGAGTTTGTGCAGACTTTCATGGCCTATGGTAAAAATGTAAAGTATCGTACCCAGGGAGCCAGCCGGGCTGCCAAATATGGCGCTGTAGCTGTTTTGGTAAGGTCGATGACAAATTCAACCGACAATAATGCACATACCGGTGCCATGTCTTATACAGATGGCATACCTAAAATTCCTGCCGCATGTATCGGTCTCTGGGATGTGGCTAAACTGGATTCTTTATTTGCACAAAAAATTCCACTGACAGCATACATTCTTACACATGCCCATACGCTTCCGGATACCATTGGCCATAATGTGATCGGTATATTAACCGGTTCCGAATTTCCAAATGAAGTCATTACGGTGGGTGGGCACCTGGATAGTTGGGATATTAATGAAGGCGCACAGGATGATGGCGCCGGCGTGGTACAAACGATTGAAATTTTACGTGCTTTTAAAGCACTGGGTTATCAACCGAAACATACCATTCAATTTGTTTTGTTTGCCAATGAAGAAAATGGTACACGGGGTGCTGAGAAATATGCTACTGAACCTTTACGGGAAAATGAGAAGCATATATTCGCACTGGAAAGTGATGCCGGTGGTTTTACACCTCGGGGCTTTGGTTTTACCGTTACCGATCAGGTATGGGATAAAGTAAAAGACTGGGCACCACTTTTTCAACCCTATGGTGCTGATCATTTTTCACGGTATGGCGGTGGGGAAGATGTAGAGCCTTTAAATGAAAAATATGGCACACCTGTTTCAGGCTTATCACCAGACAGCCAGCGTTATTTTGACCTGCACCATTCTGCCGGTGATATTTTTGAAAACGTAAATATGCGTGAATTAAAATTAGGAGCAATTAATATGGCGGCTTTGTTATATCTTGTAGATAAATATGGTTTGCAATGAAAAAAAAGAACTGGCTTCGTAGGATCATTTTCATCCTGGTTATTCTCGCCGGTATATTTTTTTATTTCCGGTTTTACTGGGTATTTGGTACCGGTACGAAAGCCGGGGTGTTGAATTATTTTATGAAGAAAGGATATATTTTTAAAACCTATGAAGGGAAAGTCATTCAAAGCGGCTTCAAGGTAAATGTGCAAAGCAATGAATTCGACTTTAGCGTAGAGAATGAACAAGTGGCTAAAATTTTATTGGAGAATGCCGGCCGGGAAGTGGAACTGCATTATAAAGAATATTTTGGCGCCCTGCCCTGGCGCGGTATGCAAAAATATATCGTGGATAGTGTTTATGAAGTGCGGCAATCGCAGTACCCCACTACCATTAGCCCGCAATAAAATTTAAGGACTGGATGTTTGTAATAAAAATATAGCCGGCTTTTTATGCAAATCCGGGATTTGTACCTTCCATTCTTTAATGGTTTTTGTATGAATGCTTTCGTGGAGACCAGTAATATTTACCGCTATACAGAGCCGGGTTTCAGCGCGGCAAGCAGAAAGAATATCATTAAGCAAAGTATTATTTCGATAGGGTGTTTCTATAAAAATCTGGGTACAATTTGTTTCCAGGGATTCTTTTTCCAGTTGTCGGATCATTGTTTTCCGAATGCCTGATTCAATAGGTAAATAGCCGGCAAATCGGAATGCCTGGCCATTCATTCCACTGGCCATTAATGCCAGCAAGATGGCATTAGGTCCTACCAGTGGGATTATTTTTGCTCCTTTTGCATGGGCAATCGCAACTAACTCTTGTCCGGGATCCGCAATTCCCGGGCAGCCGGCTTCACTCACGATGCCGATCGTATCACCTTGTTGCAGGTGTTTGTTAAATGCTGTAAAAATTTTTTTGTCGGCATGATGTGTTGCATACCAGGTATAATCATCTATCACCATTTCTTTCCACCATTTTTTAAAATAGCGGCGCGCCGTTTTTTCCTGCTCCGTAAAAAAAACCGTGCATTTTTTTATAGCTTCCAACAGATAGGGAGGCAGCGCCCGGAAGCCGGCTTCATCGTCCGAAAGAAATGTGGGAATTAAATATAGGGTTGCTTGCTTTTCTGCCGGCCTATTCATTGATTTCATTTTTTTATAAAAGTTCTTTCTCCTGTTGCAGGCTAAGTGTCGCCGCAATTACTGCATAAGTTGGCGCCACGATCCAGCCGATAATGGGAATTAAATGGAAACAATAAAACACCAGCCCATTTCCTACGGCAAGGCCTTTATGGTTACCAATGTAAAAAATACTTTTCGATGCGCTCAGTTTTTTCCGGGCACAGCTGTAATCAATCATACTAAAGCCGTAATAATAACATTCCATGATCAATACCAGCGGGATGGTGAAAATGCCTATCAGTGGAATCAGGGATAAAATAAAAATAGCCACCAGGTACACTGTTTGCCATAAGGTATTGCGGAGGGCAATGGACATACCCCGTAAAATATCGCGCCGCCATTGGGCTACACTGAACAAGCCATCGGTATTATTTACCAGGTGATTTGTTTTTTCACTGATATAGGAAAAAATCGGGGCGCCAATTACCAGTACCGCATATTTGAAAAAAGAAAAATACAATAGCATTTGAATTACCCAAATGACAATGCCGGAAATGGTAACAAGGAATCCGGCTATCCCACTGCGCGAAACATGCAACCAGTTTTTTAAGCCCGATACTGACATGGCCCAGTCAATAAAGCCATTGGCCGTCTTTCCAAAAAAGTACATGGCAAAAACAAAAAGCAGGGCGTAAAAAAAGCCGGGAATAAGTATCCATTTCCACATTTTATGGGTACGAATAAAATGATGCGCCTGTATATATCCGCGAATGGCGATGATTATTTCTTTAAGCAATTTTTTTATTTTACTTTTAAAAACATACTGCTACGTAAAGTTCGCAATAATAATGACTGAAAAAATTTTACCTCTTTCGTTTTTCCTGCGACCCGATGTTACAATAATAGCTAAAGAATTGGTAGGAAAATGCCTGGCTACCAATTTTGCGGGTAAGTTAACGGCCATGCGTATTGTAGAAACGGAAGCGTACAATGGAATCATAGACAAAGCTTCACATGCCTATAACCACCGTAAAACAAACCGTACCAACGTTATGTATGCACAGGGCGGTATAGCTTATATTTATGTTTGTTATGGCATCCATCAGTTGTTTAATATAGTGACCAATAAAAAAGATATTCCGCATGCAATTCTTATCCGGGCCGGAGAGCCACTAATTGGAATAGACATCATGGCTGCCAGAACGCATAAAAAAAATACAGACATAACCATCGGTAAAGGGCCAGGAAATCTTAGTAAAGCATTGGGCATTCATGTGGGTTATACCGGCCATGCTTTCAATAAAAAAGAAATTTATTTGTATGCAGATGGATTTTCCCTGCATCCGGATCAAATAGGTGTATCACCCCGGATCGGGGTAGATTATGCAGGAGAAGATGCACTGCTCCCTTATCGATTTTATATAAAGAATAATCCTTGTGTAAGTGGAAAATGGAGGAAGTAAAAAAAATCGCCGGACTTTTGTGCCGGCGATTTTTTCTTGAAGAAAAAAACTTAGCGCACCATCAATTGGGCTTTTCTTGTAGTGGTTCCATCAAATATGGTCACATTATACATACCGGTAACCAGGTTGCCGATATTTAATTGTAATTTGTTTATGCCTTCCTGTGCGGCTACTTGTTTGGTGATAAGTACGACACCTTGTGTATTACTGATTTGAATTTTCACGTTGGTTGCTTTGTCTGCATTCCAGCTGATATTGGCCAGGCCTTTGGCTGGGTTAGGTGTAATATGTACTTCAGCCAATTCAGCTTTTTCAGGAGTTTCTTCAGGTGCAAATGACGGCAACAATTTTACATTAGCCCACCAGGTTCCCCACTTATTGGCAGGTTTTTCTGCATATTCCTGTACGGTCCAGAAGCTGCCATCGGCAGGATCCACGCAGGCAGATGTGTAATTGCCCCAAAAATAAGTCAGGCCGGAACTGCCCCCGTCAAAATATGCTGCTTTTCCTTTTTTATAAGTCTTGGATTTGCGTAAACTGTTTGCTGCATCTGTATAATCGTGATAAGAGTACGCAGCGCTTGGATATGTAGTGGAAGAAAATACATTGTACCCAAGCAGCATGCTTTCATCTGCATTTACAGCGATGCTTGGGAAGGCATACATATTTGCATTACTATTATCATCTACACGGCCAAACTGGCTAACTGCTCTTGTACTGGCTGAAAAACTCCACCATTGGGCAGCAGCCCTGGTGGGGGTATTTGCGGGCAGATATACAGTATGGCTTGTCCATATTTTCCCTTTTCGGTAAACCGCGTTGGTAAGTTTTGTATTGCCCAGCCAGATCTGGTCGGTGGTACCGTTTTGAGAACCATATACTGGTGTTGTACTCCAAGGTCTTGCATTGGTAACATAGCCATCATAGTTATATGTTGGTGCTGCCAATGGCCCACCTATATGTAATAAATAAAGATAACCGGAGTCTGTATCACTGCCCAGGTTTGATACCAGGTAATGATTATTCACATTGTTATCCTGTGTTTCAACAGGGCTTATGGAAAAGAAGTTTGAATCTTCTACAGAATATAGGCTGGATAAGGTGCCGGCTGCCATTTGTGCCACACTCATCAGAAAGACTTTTGTGGATGCAAAAGCAAATGTAGCTGTGTCAAATTGCATGGACGTAAACGTAAACCATCGTTTGCTATATCCCATTTGTGGCGCATCCTGGATAAAAGCAGGGCCCATATCGAGTGCATATAATGCCCAATTTCCCGTAGGATCGCTTGTAGCAGAAGCGCCAAACATCATGGAATAATTCCCGCTAGTGGTGTTTATACCAAGTGTAGTTATATAAAAATGACTCAGGACAGAATCATACACCACATGCGGGTAACCAAAGGCAAAATAAGTGCTAAAGCCATTCCAGAAAGTATCTACCGGCATAGCTAAAACTGTAGCACCGGTCTTATCGGAAATCACATACTCCTGGTTATTGGTATGCATGATGTAGCTCGGTCCGGCTGCGCCGCCGGGATCGGGCGGATAAATATTTCCTTTTGCTTCTTTAGATCCTTTAAAAGCAGCAAATGGGTTCGGGCTTTTGGGCACTTTGTCCTCGCTGCCATTGGAAAATACATTGTCTTCCGGTAATTCCGCATTATTTATGCGGCCATTACTTTTAGGCAATAGCGGTG
This sequence comes from Parafilimonas sp., assembly GCA_039811225.1. Taxonomy (GTDB): domain Bacteria; phylum Bacteroidota; class Bacteroidia; order Chitinophagales; family Chitinophagaceae; genus JAFDXJ01. Next base: position 107,097 of record JBDHYG010000002.1, on the reverse strand, counting down.
ATTTTACAAAAGCCTGGGACAACTTGCCACGTTGATTTAATTTTTGCAAAAAAACCGGGTTCATAAAATTGGAGGTTTCGGTCATCACCTGGTTTTTTGCTTTCTCTTTAAAATTCAGGTTTGTTTTAGCAGAGACCTCGGACGGTGTGAATGCTTTCTGTGCCATTGTGAAAAGAGGCGAAATGATCAGGCACGCAATCATAAATCGCTTTGGTAGTTTTGTTTTCATTGTAAGGTTTTTTAGACAATGAAAATATTACTATTTTTCATATAAAAATTAATTTCCAGAGGAAAAATTTTAAAAAGAAATTCGGGAAGATATATAACCTGTACGAGTAGTTTCGTTTATTCGTGTCATATCCCTGGCTGCTAATAAAGTTGAATCTTATAACATAGAATGGGGCTATCTCCCAGTTGTGGTAAAAGTCGTGTATAGGTTTGCATTTCAAAATTGTACATGTGTATGGTAAATCGTTCGACGCCCGGAATTACTAGGCCGGCATTCGCAGGAATAAAAACCGGGTTTTGATGAAAAAAGTGAATGATGCCTGAAAGACTATCCAATGCTTCATGGTAATTACCGGGTCCAAAACGGCAAGTAATTAAGACAAACAAATTTATAGGAAGCGCCGGGATTGAACTGCCCATGCCTTGTGGAAAATTGCGTAAAGCCTGTTCTTCTTCTACCTGTAACAAGGAAAGAACAAGTTGATTTTCATGCACCGGTGTTTGTCGTTCCCAGGATGATACGACTGCTTTCCATTCAACTCCTTCCCGACTGTTCAGTGCATGTGCCAGGCATTTTAATGTTTCCAGGATCATTTTTTTCATTAAATTTATGAAATAAACTTTAAATAGTTTAATGCAGTTGAAGAACTATTTGTTTCACTGTTACACATCTATTTAATCAGGAAAAATAAAAATGTATGAAGTCAACTTATTCAAAGATGAAAATTTTAGTAAGCCTGTTTTTTTTATTTTTTTCTATCGGCAGTTTCGCCCAGGACAAGGATGCCTCGGAAATAAGGGAACTGCTAGCGCAACAAAACCAGGCCTGGAACCGGGGTAGCCTGGATTCTTTTATGATTGGCTATTGGGATAATGACAGCCTTCTTTTTATTGGCCGCAATGGGCCACAATATGGGTATAACAAAACGTTGGAGGGCTATAAAAAAGGTTACCCGGATACAAGTTATATGGGGCATTTTACTTCAACTGTGCTCGTCATGAAAAAATTGGGGGACGACTATTATTTTGTAGTGGGCAAATGGGAATTACAGCGTACAGTTGGAGATATATCGGGCTATTATACGTTATTATTTCAAAAAATAAATGGCAAATGGCGAATCATTGCTGATCATAGCAGTTGAGTGAATTGTTACTTTGTTATGAAAGGTTTAAAGGTTTTTTCCATATTTGACGAATACCCCAAATAGCCAGTACCAGGCTAGCTAATAGCCAGGTATAAAAAATAATATTACCTATACTCAAATGGCCATACACAACACCCCATTCCAACATGATGCCAATAGTGGCATTGATCAGCAGCCAAAAAATAATAATGAGCATAGTATTTACGATTCGTAAAAGAAATGCCCGCATTTCCGGTTCCATGACATATTTTTTTTAAAGGTAAAAAAATGTTTTCCATGTTAAGAGCGGAGATTTCAGAAAGAAATAGTTTCGTTATTTTTTAATAAAGCCTGTAGTTCGGAAGATAGCATAAAAAAAGGTTGTAAAAATTACAACCTTTATCCAGCAAAAATTTCATTGTTAAAGCCCACTGATAGTAAGACCGATAGACCAGGGGTGCATGGTGGCGCCGGCAGCTTCTTTCAGAAAGCCATTTACCTGGTAGGAACCATCTAAGGAAAAATTCCCAAAGCCCATCCTGCCTGTAACCGCGAAACGGGTTGAATTGATAAATCGTTTCTCACTTTCTTTTTGAATATACTTATCGCCATAAATGGTAGTGCCACTGGCATCCACGTAGTTTTTACCTTTGGTATAGGCTTTTAATAAGGTACCGATTTTTACACCGAAAGCCATTTTAAATCCTTTGTCCGGTTGCACGGGATTACCGGCATAGCGCAATTCCAGCGGCAATTCAGCAAAAATGGTAGTGAGTTTATATTTATTATAATGATACGTAGCGCTTACATTGTTGAATGGCAAATAGGTGGTCGTTGCTGATTTCAGATCAATCAATGTATTTTTAAAAAACATATTACTGCTGCCGAGCCCAACCCCGATGCCCATACTGAAATGTTGATTGGATTTAAATGGCTTATCCAGCATAAAATAAAAATTGAAATGCCGGGAGAAACCGGATGTTTGAATAGAGTCAGGCCTGTTTGCCCAGCCATCTACTCCGTATTGAATCATGAAGTGATCGTTGGCACGGTTACTCAGGTCGAGCTTTTCCCTGGAAGGGGCCGGGTTATTATCCTGAGCCATAACAGATCCGGCGAAAAAAAATAAAGTGCCGATTGCCCATATTAATTTTTTCATCAGTGCAGTTGATTTAAATTTTTCTTTTTTAAAAGCAACAAAAATAAATGAATTGAATCCACGTATCTGGTTAAAAATATGCCAAATAAAAAGCTTTTTAGGGAAAAATTCAGTGTTTAAAAAAACAAACGTACCTTCATTTCCTGATTTTTAATACATACCCATGAAAATTTTGATTGCAGAGGATGATCCGTTGAGTTTAACATTGCTGCAAAGACACCTCGAAAAAGAAACCTTTGAGTTGTGTACTGCCGGCGATGGGCGTGAAGCATTTAAAAAGTTAAATGAATTTCAACCGGACCTGCTTATCACGGATTTGATGATGCCACATACATCCGGCTTAGAACTTATTGGCCTTACACGGGAAAATAAGAAAATGAAATTGCCCATCCTGGTGCTGTCTGCCATGGATGATGAGAGTACTGTTATGGAAGCATTGACATTGGGGGCCAATGATTTTATTATTAAACCTGCCCAACGAAGTGAATTATTAGAGCGCATTTACCGGTTACTAAACATAAAAGACCGGCCGGAATAAATATTACAGGTCAATTTCCGTATTCAGATAAGAATTTGATGCGCATAATTTTTAGTTGGTCCCATTCATAACCACTATCCTGTAATTCTTCCTGTGCCGTTTCAAGGGATGAGGTTTCACAACTTTTGAAATAATCCATTATTTCTTCCTGGTCTTCGGCATCCAGGATATCATCGATAGCATAGTTCAGGTTAAGTTTAGTACCACTGGCAACAATGGTTTCCATTTCTTCCAGGAGCATATCCAGTTTAAGGTCTTTATTCCGGGCAATGGTTTCCAATGGGATCTTTTTATCTACGTTTTGAATGATATAAATTTTGTTACTGCTTTTATTGGCCACGGATTTCATTACGAAGTCATCCGGTTTCTCGATATCATTTTCTTCCACATATTTGGCAATAAGTTCGATAAAAGGTTTCCCGTAGCGGCTGGCTTTCCCTTTACTCACGCCCTGGCATTTTTCCAATTCCTGTAAAGTAGTAGGATACATGGTGGCCATATCATTGAGGGAATTTTCAAGGAACAATACAAATGGCGGAAGACCGATTCGTTTGGCTTCCTGTTGCCGCAGGCTTTTCAACATGCCGGCTAATTGCTCATCAAATGCCGCACCACCGCCACTTTCCCCGGATTCATATTCATCGTCATCTTCATTGGCTTCCTCAAATAAATTGCTCAATACAATTTTAAAAGAGACCGGTTTTTTCAAAAATTGTTTAGCGGCATCCGTAAATTTTAAAACGCCATAATCTTCAATATCTTTTCGCAAAATATTTTCAAGCAGCATTTGCCGAACGAGGCTGTTCCAGAAATGCAGGTCTTTATCTTTTCCAATTCCAAATACATCCAACCGCTCATGCCGGTACATGGTTATTTGTGGAGTGGGTTTTCCCAGCAAAACATTTACCACATAATCGGTATGGAAACGTTCATCTAAGGCTTTTACCACTTTCAGTACTTTAACCGCCTCATCCCGGGCTTCAATTTTTTCTTTGGGATGGAGGCAATTATCGCAATTGCCACAATATTCTTTGTCGGTATTTTCTCCAAAATAATGGAGCAACACTTTTCGCCGGCAGGTGGAAATCTCCGCAAAAGCAACGGTTTCATTAATCAGTTGTGCCCCAATCTCCCGTTCGCTCAATGGCTTATCACGCATGAGGTGTTCCAATTTGGCCACGTCTTTATGAGAATAATATAAGATACATTTCCCCTCCAGGCCATCCCGACCGGCACGGCCGGTTTCCTGGTAATAATTTTCAATGGATTTTGGAATATTGAAATGGATAACAAAACGGATATCGGGTTTGTCAATACCCATACCAAATGCTATAGTGGCAACGATCACTTGAACGGCCTCACTTAGAAACTGGTCCTGCCGGCTGGCCCGTAACTTGGAGTCCAGGCCTGCATGATAAGCAACCGCTTTAATATTATTGGCTACCAGCAAGGCAGCTAATTCCTCTGTGGTCTTGCGGTTTAATGTATAAATGATTCCACTTTTACCTTTATTCTGCGAAATGAACCGGACAATATTTTTTACCGTTTGATCTTTCTTCAGCTTGGGTTGTATTTCGTAATATAGATTAGCCCGGTTGAAGGAAGCGATAAACACATTCGGGTTGCGTAAACCCAGGTTTTTAATGATATCACTTTGCACTTTGGGTGTGGCCGTAGCGGTCAATGCAATCACGGGTAAAGCCGGATTGATCAGGTCCATCATTTCACGCAGCCGGCGGTATTCCGGCCGGAAATCATGGCCCCATTCGGAAATACAATGCGCTTCATCCACTGCAAAAAAAGATATATTCAAATCCCGGAAGAAATCAATATTATCCTGCTTGGTAAGTGTTTCCGGCGCTACATATAATAATTTTGTTTTCCCGGAAAGCAGATCTGCTTTTACTTCCTTGATTTGGCCTTTGTTGAGTGAAGAGTTTAAAAAATGCGCCACATCATCTTTCTCACTATAACCCCTGACCAGGTCAACCTGGTTTTTCATCAAGGCGATAAGGGGGCTTACGATGATTGCACATCCATCTAGGATCAGTGCGGGCAACTGGTAACACAGGCTCTTACCACCTCCGGTCGGCATAATGACAAAAGAGTCTGCTCCATTGAGTAAACTGTTGATGGCTTCTACCTGCCGGCCTTTGAATTTTTCAAATCCGAAATGTTCTTTCAGGGCATGTAAAATATCATGACCGTTTTTTTTGCCTTTGGCAGGGCTGGCCTTTTTACTCGTTTTAGCCGTTGTGGCGGTTATTCCTTTTTTGGCAGTTGTTTTTTTTGTAGCGGTTTTTTTTGCTGATGTAGCCATAATTCACTGGATTTCCAATTCACGTTTTTCTTAAATACATCAAAAGGTAAAGAAAAAAAATAAATAAGAATGAAATATTTTTTAAAAGGGGTATTTGGGCTCAAAATACAAAGGCTCAAATCCCTCTTACGAAATTAATTTACGCGGATTATTTTTTGAAATGAAGCTTTGTTAAAGTTTACCTTTGCGCATCATGAAAAAAGAAATCTTAGAAAATGCCCTGCGCACGATCCGGTATGAGGCTGCATCGGTAGAAGGCTTACTGGATTTTATCAATGACGATTTTGAGAAAGCCGTTTATGCCATTAAGCAATCATTAGGCCGCGTGGTCGTTACCGGCATTGGCAAAAGCGCCATCGTAGGTCAAAAAATTGTAGCGACTTTAAATTCTACAGGGACGCCTTCCCTTTTCATGCATGCGGCTGATGCCCTACATGGCGATTTGGGTATGATTTTAAAACATGATGTGGTGCTGATAATCAGTAAAAGTGGGGAAAGCCCGGAAATAAAAGCATTGCCACCATTTATCAAAAATTTTGGTAATACGCTGATTGCTATGGTGGGAAATATGCAATCCCAATTGGCGAAAGAAGCAGACATAATTTTAAATACAACGGTTTCCAAAGAAGCCTGCCCGCATAACCTGGCACCCACCAGTAGTACGACCGCTCAAATGGTAATGGGTGATGCATTGGCCGTTTGCCTGATGGAATTAAAAGGTTTTACCGGGAACGACTTTGCCCGATACCATCCCGGAGGCAACCTGGGTAAAAGACTTTACCTCACGGTAGATAAAATATATACGCAGAATGAAAAGCCTGCTGTACAAGCCGATGATCCTTTAAAGGAAGTTATACTGGAAATTTCCCGCGGCCGTTTAGGCGCCACCGCTGTAACAGATACAGATCAGTCGCTCCTGGGTATTATCACCGATGGCGATATCAGGCGCTTACTGGAAAAAACGGATGATATACACCAGGTAACTGCAAGAGATATATTAACTTCGCACCCCAAAAATATCCAGCCCGGTACTTTAGCCGTTAAAGCGATGGAATGGATGAAGGATGCCGATATTAGCCAGCTGATCATTACAGATACAGCGAATACATACCTCGGCATGATCCATATACATGATCTGATACGGGAAGGAATTTTTTAAATTATTTTCTAATAATTGTATTGATGATGAATAAGAACCATTACGTTGCCATTCTCGCCGGAGGTATCGGCAGCCGGTTTTGGCCAAAAAGCAGGGCCGCTTTTCCCAAACAATTTATTGATATCTTACAAACCGGGAAAACATTGATTCAGCAAACCTATGAACGGTTTGCCCGCTTTATTCCACTGGATAATATTTATGTAATTACGTCCAAAGAATATGTTTCTCTGGTAAAAAAGCAATTGCCGGATATGAATGAAAATAATATCCTGGCAGAACCGAGCAGAAAAAATACCGCACCCTGTGTGGCCTATATTTCGTATAAATTACTGGAAAAAGATCCGGATGCACAATTGATCATTGCGCCCAGCGACCACATCGTAATGGAACCGGAAGCTTTTCAGCAGGCTGCATTAAATGGTTTGCAATTTGCCCAACATATGCATGCATTGGTTACCCTGGGCATCAAACCCACCTATCCCAATACCGGTTATGGCTATATCCAGCACGAACCCCTGCCAGTAGCTGACCAGGTGTATAAAGTAAAAACTTTTACGGAAAAACCAAACCTGGAACTGGCCAAGACATTCCTGGCCAGCGGGGATTTTTTATGGAATGCCGGTGTTTTTATGTGGTGTAGCAAAGACCTGGTCAAAGCATTTGAAATGTATGAGCCGGAAATGAGTGAATTGTTTATTGCTGAAAAACAATATTTCAATACCCGGGAAGAGCAAAATGCCTTAGAACGGATTTACCCGCAATGCACCAATATTTCCATAGACTATGCTATTATGGAAAAAGCCAGTAATGTATATGTTATCCCTTCTTCTTTTGGCTGGAGTGACCTTGGCACCTGGAACAGCGCATATGATAACCTGGAAAAAGATTATCTCGGCAATGCTGTAGCCGGTGGGAATGTCCTGATTATTGATGCTACTAAATGTATGGTCTCGGCTCCCGACAAAAAACTTTTATTGTTACAGGGGCTGGATGATTTTATTATAGTTGATACAGAAGATATCCTGCTTATTTGTAAAAAAGAAAATGAACAACAGATTAAAGAATATGTGGCGGAAGTAAAGAGAAATAAAGGTGATATGTATCAATAGAGAAAGGTCATTGTCTTTAATCTTATTTTTCAGTTTTACGTAGATGGGCCAGGGCAATGGTAATTTCCCCGTAGCTGATGGCAGATCCCAGTTTTGATTTTAATGTACCTATGTTTTGTTGGGTATCACGGAGAAACTGGCCTTCAATTTTTTTCAATTTTTCCTGCGAAAGCAATGCCGTTACGTCTAATTTCCCTTCGCGGACAAAATAGGCCAAATGCCCCTGGATCGTTTCTATGGTGAGGTTTCGCCGGATAGCAATTTCCTGTGGCCGTAGGCCATCCCGGAAAAGTTGCCAGCTTTCATCCCGGGAATGAGGCTTGGTTTCTTTCTTTTCTTTTTTCTTCTTTTCGGGGAAATTCATTTCCGGTGCAGCTATATTATTTTCTTCACAATAGGTTCGAATGAGTTGAATAAAATGATCACCAAACTGGTTTGTTTTTATTTTTCCAAAACCGGAAATATGCTGTAAAGCTTCTTTACGCTGCGGAAGAAAGGTTATCATTTCCTCCATGGTTTTAAATGAAGCAATACGATACACCGGCAGCTTTTTCTCATCAGCTAACTGGTTCCTTAATTGGATCAGTCGTTTATATAAAACAGGATGTGAGGATGTATAGGTTGTTTTTGCGGATGAAGAGATTGGGTTGACATGGAAAGCGGGTCGCTGATAATTTTTTTTCAGTGAATAATACTGATCCGGGGAAAAATTTGCTTGGCAACTTTGCAACAGATGTTTTTGCAAAAAAATTCCTTCATAAAATTCTTCAAAATTGGCTTGAAATTTTTGTGCTATTGCTTTATTATCCGTTTGAACGGGTGATTGTTCTAATAAATGAATGAGCTGTTCAAAAGCATGGATGAAATACACAGCAGCAGACTGCAGCCTTTGTAATAGAACCGTATGTCGGCTTATGGGTATTGCATCCTGTAAGTATCGTTGTAATTCAGGTTGAAAACGCAGCAAAACTTTTGAAATTTCCTCTAATTTATTTTCCACTGTTGTCGCCCATTCCGGCGCCTGGCGGTTTAAAACGTTTTTATTATCCATCACCCATTGTATCAAGGCCTTACCGGCAAGAGCATTTTGGGTGAATGAAAAAAGCTGGGTTATGATATTTTTTTCCTGGTTACTTTTTTTATCAGCCAGTGTTTTCTGTAAGCTGGTTATGGTATCCACTTCTGAAAGAAAAGCCTGTACTACCGGGTCGCATCCCAGGCCGCGGAAATTTATCGGGCTTAATAGTACCATCCCCTCGAGCGAAGTACAACGCGAAAGAGCTACATATACCTGGCCGGGAGCAAATGCCGCACCGGGATCTATCATTACTTTTTCAAAAGTCAGGCCCTGGCTTTTATGAATGGTGATAGCCCAGGCAAGCCGTAAAGGGAATTGCGTAAAACAGCCAATCACTTCTTCCTCCATTTGCTGTGTGGCTGCATTTAAGCGATAACGGACATTATTCCATTTTTCCTTTTTTACCTGGATGCTTGTATCATCACATCGTACAATTATTTTATCGTCCGTGATTTCTTCAATGACCCCTACCTTGCCATTATAATATTTTTTGGGTGTGGCCGTATCATTTTTCAGGAACATAACCTGGGCCGATTTTTTTAAAAGCAAATTGCTGTCGGCAGGATAAATATGTTCTTGAAATTCTCCTTCAATAATTGCCTGGAGGCGGTGTACCGGTTGAGCAATTTTTTGTAAAGCTTTTTCATTGATGGCATCGGCCGTTTTGTTATGTGTAGTAAGGGTTATATAATGCTCATGCTTGGGCGGTTCAAATGTGGGCTGGTAAGCTTCTCTTAATAATTCGATACTTTTTTCATCCAGGTTATTATTACGTACGCGGTTCAGGATATCGATGAACGCCGGGTTCTTTTGCCGGTACACAGCCTGCAATTCGATATGTATGACAGGTTGCATTTTCCAGACCCTGCTCGAAAAAAAATATGGGCTGTCATAAAATGGGGACAGCAATTCCCATTCTTCCCTTTTCGCTACCGGGGCCAATTGCAAAAGATCTCCAATCAGTAAGACCTGTACCCCGCCAAAAGGTAGTTCTTCCTTTTTCCTGAAATACCGAAGTACCAGGTCTATCTCATCCAACAGGTCACAACGAACCATGCTGATTTCATCTATAACGAGTAACTCTAATTGTTGCAGGAGTTGGATCCGGTCTTTTGTGTATTTTATTTTTCCCAGTAACTGGTGTTTATCTACGGCCGGTGAAGTTTGGTTAAAAGCATTGGTAGCCGGAATAAAAGGAGAAAAGGGCAATTGTAAAAAGGAATGGATGGTCATTCCGCCGGCATTAATGGCCGCCACACCGGTGGGTGCAACCACGACACAAGATTTATGAGTGTGTTGTTTGATATGTTTCAGGAAAGTTGTTTTCCCTGTCCCGGCTTTCCCAGATAAAAAGACGGGGCAATCGGTATATTGAATAAAATCTTCAGCGATTTGCAATAATGGAGTTGTCTCCGCCATTTCCACGGTAGATTTAAGTTGATTTTGCCTGGCACGCCTAAAATAGAAAAACAATCCTTTATTTTACAGGAATCTGTTTTTGCATGCGTGAACAAAATACAACAATTTGTTTTGACTTTGGTAATACCCGGCTTAAATATGCAGTTTTCAATGGCCCGGAACTGGTGGATGTTTTTATATTGAATGATATGGAGGTTTCCACCATTCAGCAGGTCCTGGAAAAAATTAAACCACAAAAAACAATTCTTTCCTCTGTTGTACACCATGCACCGGCAATAGAGGAATTATTAAAGGCTCATAGCCATTATCATTTTCTTAGCCATTCGAGTAAATTACCATTTTCAATTCCTGTTGGGAAAAAGGAAACCATTGGCGCCGACCGGCTGGCCCTGATGGCGGCAGCCGTGTATACATTTCCCGGAACACATACACTGGTTATCGCATTAGGTTCCTGTATTACCTATAATTTTATAGATAAATTTGGTGCATTCCTGGGAGGTGCCATTTCACCCGGCATGAATATGCGGTTTAAAGCGATGCATCAGTTCACGGCAAAGCTACCTCTTGTAACGCCGCACCCGATTTTTCCATTAACCGGTTATGATACACGAACCAATTTATTGAGTGGGGTGATCCAGGGCATCCGGGGTGAAATCAATTACCAGCTTGATTCTTATGCAGAAAAATATCGCAACTTTAACGCGGTTTTAACCGGAGGCGATATCCGCTTTTTTGCCCCACATCTCAAAAAGAAGATATTTGCAGACCCACATTTTATATATAAAGGACTATATGCAATCAGTGAACTCAATTTGTAGGCGCTTTATTTTTTTTCTTTTTCTTTTCATCCTGATTACAACTGCCGGCTGGTCACAGGTAAACTCCCCTTTATCCAGGTTTGGCCTGGGTGATTTGCAGCCCACGCAGAGTATCACCACATTGGGTATGGGAGGCCTGGGAGCTGCTTATTTCAATGGCCAGGTGATCAATAATAATAATCCGGCGAGTTATGGGGCGCTCCGGTTGGTGACATATGATGTGGGTATTTCAATGGATTCCCGTTCCCTGCGCAGTGCAAACCCGGTAGGAAAATATAATGCCACTAACCTGGAACCGGCTTATCTGCAATTGGGAATTCCCCTGAGTAGCAAAAGAGAATTGGCAATGGTTTTTGGTATCCGGCCAAAAGCAAATGTGAGTTACAGTTTAAGCACTACGGTACCCGGTGGTTTTGAAGAGAACCAGGATAGTGTTCAAAATCTTTTTGAAGGTAATGGGGGGCTCTATGATATATTCGGTGGTATTGGAAAACGTTGGAAAAACTTTAGCCTGGGTGTAAATGTTGGCTATGAATTTGGGAAAAAAGATATTACGACCCGCGTTGGTATCCTGGATACAGCATATAATTATTTCAAATCTAATTCGGAAACTAATACCCACTATTGGGGTATTTATGTAAATCCCGGATTTGCTTACCTCATCGGGCTGGGTAGCCATACCGATCCCACTACCAAGGTGACCTCAAATTATTCAATCCAATTTGGTGGAAGCGCTACATTGAGCCATACCATGAAAGCCAATCAGAAACTGACCCGGGAAACATTTGTATATGATGGTATTTCCGGGGCGCCGGTTCGTATTGACAGTGTATATGTGATTCCAAATATTTTGGGTGATATAAAAGTACCCCTGTCCTATACAGGTGGTTTCATGGTATATAAAGTTTTATCCAATGCTTATATGACGATCAATAAATGGGCTTTTGGTGTGGACTATTCTGCCGGCCAGTGGAGTGATTACCGGTTTTATAATGCCAAAGACCTCACCGTTAATAATTGGATGATTCATGCCGGTGGTGAATTTTCCCCGGATCCACTTAACGGGACTAAATTTTGGAGCCGGGCCATTTATCGCTTTGGTTTTTATACTGGAAAAGACTACCTTGACATCGATGGGAATGGGTATAAAATTTCTGCATTTACCCTGGGCGCTGGTTTTCATTTAAGGAAGAAAAATTATACAAACCAGTTCACCATGCTCAATACAGCTTTTGAACTGGGTAAGCGGGGTACAAAAGTGAATAACCTTACCCAGAATTTCATGCGGTTATCGGTATCGTTTTCGCTCAGCGATATCTGGTTTATCAAACGTAAATATGAATAAAGCATTTTCATATTCCTTCCTGGCAGCAATAATGATGACTTGCTGCCTTTTTTTTTCCTGTGAAAACAAAATGGAAGATGTGGAAGCTTTCAGTCAGAAAAAAATTAGTAAGGAAGTAGCCACACAAATTGAAAGCTACATGAGCCAGGGTGGGAAAATGAAAGCAAAACTTACAGCACCCATCATGTGGCGTACACAAACGGATACACCAAAAATAGAATTCCCAAAAACCCTGCGCGTTGATTTTTATTCAGACAGCACAAAAGTAGAAAGCCGGCTTACTGCCAAATACGGCCGCTACTATGACCGCCTGGGTACCGTTCTGCTGAAAGATAGTGTCGTAGTTATTAACCTGGCCAAGAAAGATACATTGCATTGTGAAGAATTGAACTGGGACCGCGATAAACAAATTTTTTATACGGATAAAAAAATATCCATACATAAAGCCAATGGGGATGAAGTCTATGGCCTGGGCCTAATCGCCAAGCAGGATTTCAGTGAATATACGATTTTGCATGTACAGCCCAATACTTACCTGACCATACCGGATAGTACATTGCCAGCCAATTCAATGCAATAAACATTTTGGCAGATTGATAGCTGATGTCTTTAGAAAGTTACATCAAAACTCATTTCTTCCGTGCCCCGGAGAATGCGCAGGGTGGTTTTGTCCCCTTTCTTGAAATGTTGCAAGGCAGTCATATAAGACATGACATCAACAAATTTATAATCGCCCAGTTGCAATAACACATCACCGGCTTTTAAACCAATATGCTCTGCAATTTTTCCTTTGCTTACACCATCAATGCGCATCCCGGTACCCGTAAAGCCATAATCGGGTATAACGCCAAGGGTAACCGGTAAGGATACGGAACGCATTTCCATATCGCGTGTCTTTAAGAAACCAAGCTTTCCTTTATCATTGGTTGCCTGGATAATTTGTGTGATGTAATCAATTATTTCTACTTCCCCGCTATAATTAATTTTATCCCAGTCATCGGTGGCTTTGTGATAATCCGGGTGACTGTTGGTAAAGAAGAACAATACCGGGATACTGTCCCTGTAGAAACTGGCATGATCACTGGGGCCACTTCCGCTACTGTCCAGTTTAATTACAAGATTTTTATCGATAGTGGTGGTAAAAACATTTCCCCAGACCGGTGAAGTGCCATATCCGCCAATGGTAAGTTTACGGGCAGAGTCATAGCGCCCGATCATATCCATATTAATCATGTAATTGGGGGTAATTTGCAGGGAAGGGTGTGCCAGCCAGTATTTGGAGCCAAATAAACCCAACTCTTCCCCGGAAAATGCTATAAATAAATAATTATTATTTTTTGCTTTACTGCTTTGCAAAATCCGGGAAAGCTCTATTAATGCCGCAGTGCCACTGGCATTGTCATCAGCCCCGTTATGAATTTGGCCTTGTCCGTCGAGGCTGTTATTGTCTTCCCCATAGCCCAGGTGGTCAAAATGGGCACCGATAATAACGGTATTCGCTGCATGGTTATTGATAAAAGCAACTACATTCCGCGCTTTCCGCTCTGCATGGGCAAGGTCCACTTCACTGCGAATAGTATATGACGATGTGATATCCGGAATAAATTTTTTCATGCCATCAACCGTAATGTATAAAACGGGAATGGCTAATTGGTTGGAGCTGTCATTTTTATTAAATAAAACATTATCAGTCAGGGTAGTGGAATTATATAAAATGAGGGCTGTGGCATTTTTACTTTTCGCATTTTGTGCTTCCTTTTTAATGGCATCAAAAACATCGAAATGCGGGTTATGTACATTCTCTTCCACCAGGTATTTTAAATCAAAAAACCAGGGCTCACCCCGTTCATTCAGGCTGGGAGAGACATCTCCCTGCAATGTACCATTGGATGAAAAAGCAAGGGGGAAATAATCTTTGCGCAATTCAAGTGAATCCCCGTTTACCAGGAAATAATTTTTTCCGGCTGTCATTTGCCTGCCTTCATCAATCGTAAATTCCTGGATATAATCATTGGTGCCGGCTGCCTGGAGATGGTATTTTTCAAATTGATTGCGGATATATTCCATGGCAAGCACTTCCCCCCGGGTCCCGGTCCGGCGGCCTTCGAGCTGATCACTGGCCAGGTATTTAATATGTGCTTCTATATTTGTCAGTGTGATTTTATCCGCTTTCTCTTTCGCTTTTCTTTCTTTCTTCGATTGTGCAATAACCAGCATGGGCAGGAAAACGAACAACAGCAGGAACTTTTTATACATTACTTATATTTTACGATATGCTGCAAAAATAAGGCCTGTATAAGTTGTAATATTTCTTTTGATTGTAAAATCTTTGTCGTTCTTTCTTTGCAAAAGGGTATTTTAATTGTTAAAATAGCGGTGTATTAGTTTTTTGCAGCAGTAAATCCAATCAATGCGCCCTTTATAGTGTAGATATTTCAACGGTTTTCCAATTTGATAATAGGGAAGGTTGTAAATTTGCGCGCTACGAAAAATCTTGTCTAAAAAAAATATACATATCGCGCTTGTTGGGAACCCGAACAGTGGAAAGTCTTCTCTCTTTAATGCATTAACGGGATTAAACCAGAAAACAGGTAATTTCCCCGGTGTTACAGTGGATAAAAAATCCGGCCATTTCCTGGTAGCCAGGGATGTAGAAGCTACTATAACCGACCTACCCGGTACTTATAGCCTGTATCCCCGCCGGGAGGACGAATGGGTGGCTTATAAAGTGATGATGCAGGCCGATAAAAAAACAGTAGCTGATCTTATCCTGCTTTTGGTGGATGCCAGCAACTTAAAAAGAAACCTTCTTTTCTGCAGCCAGGTAATTGATTTAAAACGACCGGTGGTCATAGCACTAACCATGATGGACATTGCCCGCAAAAAAGGTATTGAAGTGGATATTGAAGGGCTCGAAAGAGAAATGGGTGTTCCGGTTGTTGTCGTAAATCCGCGTAAAACAAAAACTGTAGAGCCACTGAAAAAAGTAATTGCGCAACTAAGCAGGCATCCCTTTATTACATCTCAGTTTGATTTTATTGATGTCAGACCCTTTGCCCCCAAAGCCATAGAAGGTGTCAAAATACTTTTTCCCTCATTGAGTGATTATGCGGCACAGCATTATTTGATTAATCATGAGAATTTCCCATTAACGGAAACTGAACAGGAACAAGTAGAGCAAATAGAAAGAGACACACATTTTAATCCCACGAAAACCCAGGCAGAAGAAATTGTTTTGCGTTATGCCCGGATCCAGAAAATCATGAAGCAAAATGTGGTTGAACCGGATCCCCTGCAAAAGAAATTATTTACGGAAAAACTGGACAATCTTTTCATGCATAAGATCTGGGGTTATTTGATTTTATTATTGGTTTTATTCTTTCTATTCCAAAGTATTTTCTGGCTGGCTCAGTATCCGATGAATGCCATTGACTGGGGTTTTTCCCAACTCTCCGGGTTTCTCAGTAACTTATTGCCTGCGGCCTGGTGGAGCGACCTGTTAATAAATGGATTTATCGCCGGCCTGAATGGGATACTGGTTTTTGTACCGCAAATCATGATCCTGTTTGGGCTCATCACTATCCTGGAAGATACAGGTTATATGGCAAGGATAAGTTTTCTCAGTGATAAGCTTATGCGTAAAGTAGGCCTGAATGGAAAAAGTGTGATGCCCATGATCAGTGGTTTTGCCTGCGCTGTTCCTGCAATCATGAGTGCCCGGAATATTGAGAATAAAAAAGAAAGGCTGCTCACTATTCTTGTAACACCCTTGATGAGTTGTAGTGCCAGGCTGCCTGTATATACCATCCTGATTGCCCTGGTTGTGCCCAATCATTTTTATTTTGGTTTCCTGAGTTTACAGGGCCTGGTGATGATGTGCTTATACTTATTGGGTACGGTGGTAGCCTTGCTGGTAAGTTATATTTTGAAATGGGTTATCCGGATAAAAGAAAAAAGTTTTTTCATTCTTGAGTTACCTGTTTATCGGGTTCCCCGGTGGAAGAATGTTTTTGCTACGATGGTAGCCAAGTCTAAAATATTTGTGGTGGATGCGGGGAAAATTATTATCATGATCAGTTTATTGCTCTGGTTCCTGAGTAGTTACGGTCCAACGGAAAAAATGCATGCTGTTGATCAAAAGTATGCTGTGCTGGCCAGGCAGGCTACTACACCCGAACTGCAGCAGCATGTAGAGAAACAGTATGGTTCTGAGAAGCTTCAAAATTCGTATGCCGGTATTTTGGGAAGGGCAATTGAGCCGGTCATAGAACCGATAGGATTTGATTGGAAAATTGGAATTGCCTTGATCACTTCATTTGCCGCAAGAGAAGTGTTTGTGGGGACCATGGCCACCATTTACAGTGTGGAAGACAATAACAACAATACCCTCCAGGAAAAAATGCAAAATGCTGTGCGGCCTGATGGCACCAAAGTATATACACTTGCCACAGCCTTGTCATTAATGGTCTTTTATGTGCTGGCCATGCAATGTATGAGTACATTAGCGGTTGTGAAACGGGAATTGAAGAGTTGGAAATGGCCGGCATACCAGTTCTTTTATATGACCGGCCTGGCTTACCTGTTTAGTTTTATTGTGTACCGGATCTTTTCTTAATGGACAGAAAAAAATCTGCGATGTAAATGCTGTTTTTTCTTTTATAAAAGGCCCATCAAAATTTTTTGGCATTTCGTTTCTGAATCCCTTTCTTATTCCTTTTCATCCGGATGAACGTAAGGATGAATTTTCCAATCCGGGTCATATTTTACAAACCAGCTCAGCCATAAGCTTCGTGACCAGCGGATAATCGGTGGCTGAAGTATAATCAGTAATACAGAATTGACACCTAACCAGTAAAATATCCGGTTATCATAAATGGAAATTCCAAATAAAGGCCACCATAGCAGGAATGTAATGACTGAAAATAATACAGTAAGAAAATAACTTACATAACCTGTTCCGTAATAAAAGCCTATTTCCAGGTCGATCAGTTGACCACAGGTGGGGCAATGGTCATGCATAGCCCGGTAGGCATCCCCTTTCAATGCATACGCATTGGATGTTTTAAAAATATGACCTTCCCTGCAGCGGGGACATTTATTGGAAAGTACCGTTAAGAGATAGGATGGCCTGGGTGCTTTCATATTGAAATTTAATGGGCAAAGCTAAAAAATTCCTGTTGTTTAGCCGGAAATAAAGGGTAATATCTTTTCCATCTGTATCAGGCGGGAACCTTTGATAAGGATGTAAGTATGAGAAACATTTTTTGCCTGCAGCCATTTGCCTGCCTCTTCGGCTGTTGGAAAATAATGAATTGCGGGGTCTGTTATTTTTTCAAAATCACCCCCCACCAAAACCACCTCTTTCCAGTTGTATTGTTTCAGTAAGGATACCAAAGCGAGGTGTTCTTCCAGGCTTTCCGGCCCCAATTCTTTCATGGCACCCAGCATAACAATCTTATCTCCCTGTGTGATACCGGAAAAATTTTGAATGGCTGCTTTCATGCTATCGGGATTGGCATTATAAGCATCTAACAGAATGGTATTAGTTTGCCTGGAAATAATTTGAGAGCGGCTATTGGAAGGTATATAACCTTCAATAGCGGCTTGTATCATTGCCCCGGGGACATCAAAAAATTTTCCTATAGCTGCTGCACATAAAACATTGGGTAAATTATAGGAGCCGGCAAGTTGGGTGCTTATTTTTTTTACTCCCGGAATTTGGCTAATTGCTATTTCTAACCAGGGGTTGGCCTTAATCGTATTACCGGTAACAAAACCTTTTTCTGTACCATACCAAATGATCTGTGGTATACCCTGTATCATTTCATGGATATACACCTGGTCATCAAAGGCAAAAGCCACGCCCTTATTGGCTCGTAGCCAATCATACAATTCGCCTTTTCCTTTTCTTACACCTGCTTCACTGCCAAAGCCTTCGAGGTGGGCTTTCCCGCAATTGGTAATTACACCATGCGTGGGTTGTGCATAGGTGCAGTATTGTTCGATTTCTTTTTGATGATTAGCACCCATTTCGACAATCGCCATCTCTGCATCTTTTTTTATTTTTAAAATAGTTAAGGAGATACCGATATGATTATTCAAATTCCCTTCCGTTGTATAGGTTTTAAATTTTTTACTTAGAACAGCATGAGTCAATTCTTTGGTTGTGGTTTTGCCATTGGAGCCGGTGATGGCAATGAAGGGGATGGTAAACTTTTCCCGGTGGAATTTTGCCAGGTCCTGTAAGGTCTTCAACACATCATCCACCTGGATAATGCGGGGATCCTGCGATTTGTTTTCATCGGAAACGGCATAGGTAGCACCCATTGCCAGGGCTTGTTGAACAAATTCATTCGCATTAAAATGCGGGCCTTTTAAGGCAAAGAAAAGGTCACCCGGTTGCAATTTACGCGTGTCCGTCTGGATATTCGGATTTTGCAGGTAGATATCATATAATGCCTCAATGGAAATCATACAAACAGTAAATAAGCGGTAAAGAATTTAATAAGGAAAATTTTAGTTGGAGCGAACAGATGAAAATATTATTCTTCCTTTATCTCTTCATCTTGCACACTACCCATCACCATCGAACTCATTTTCTTCAATGGATTTTTATGGTTTTCATCATACGTTTTCCGACGTGCAAGGATATCAATCGTTTCAAATAAAGCATACCGGAAAGATCCTTCATCTGCCTTTCCTTTACCCGCAATATCAAAAGCAGTACCATGATCAGGACTGGTGCGGACAATGGGTAAGCCGGCCGTATAATTTACCCCATGTCCGAGTGCAAGAGACTTAAAAGGAATCAGGCCCTGGTCATGATACATGGCCAGTATAGCATCAAAAGAACGATAAGAGGCATGTGCAAAAAAAGCATCTGCCGAATATGGTCCAAAAACCAGCATGTCCTGGTCCCGCAATTCCTTTATCGCCGGTTTTATAATGGTTTCTTCTTCATTGCCGATAAGTCCTTCATCACCCGCATGTGGGTTAAGGCCCAGTACGGCAATTTTTGGTCTTTCAATTCCAAAATCCCGGCGAAGACTATCCTGCAATACCCGCAATTTACTTTTAATCTTTTGTACGGATAATTGTTCTGCGATCGAACGAACCGGGACATGCTCGGTCACCAATGCTACCCGCAGGTTTTCAGCAGCTAAAATCATCACCACTTCATTCACCCGGAAAGCAGCTTGTAAATAAGGTGTATGGCCACTATACTGAAATGCCGGTGATTGAATATTTTTTTTATGAATAGGCGCTGTAACGAGGCCATCATAATCTCCTGCCTGTAATGAAGCCACCGCTTGTTGCAAAGAAAGCAATGCATATTTTCCACCGGTCTCATTCAGGCTACCTGGTGTAATAGGCACTTCTTCTTCCCAGCAATTAAAAATATTTACCTGTTTGGGATTAAGTCGCTTAAAATCTTTGATGGCCTGGTATGTAAAATTATGATCAGGTAAAGATTTCCGGTAAAAATTAATGGATTTATTACTTGCAAAAACAACGGGTACACACATATTGAGGATGCGGCTATCACTGAGTGTTTTAATAATCAGTTCTATACCGATACCATTCAGGTCTCCACAACTAAAGCCAATGATTGGTTTTTCTGTTTCTCCGGTCATAAATTTCGTTGCTTAAAAATTCTGGTAAAAGTAAATAAATAAAAAGGAAATCACCTTTGGCTAAAACGGTAAACCTATAAAATTCTTAAAATGTGCTTCTTTTTAAAGAAGAAAATCCAAAGGAATTATTTTTACTCTATAGATTTAATACCTTTCCCAAAAAGTAAATATGGCAACATCTGAAGAATTCTTGCAACAAGTAAATACCGGTTATACATTTAAAGGCGAACACATGAAAATTGGTGCCGGTATGCTGGATGGCAAAGTGGTACCCGGTGCAGATATTTTTATTCCACTGAAGACCATGAATCGTCATGGGTTAATAGCCGGCGCTACGGGTACCGGCAAAACAAAAACATTACAGGTAATAGCTGAAATTCTCAGCAACGCATCAGTGCCCGTTTTAATGATGGACATCAAAGGAGACCTGAGCGGCATTGGGGCGGCAGGCACACTGAATGATAAAATAGCTGAACGCAGTAAACTTATAAATATTCCCTTTGAGCCGAAAGCATTCCCCATTGAATTTCTTACACTGAGTAATGAAAAAGGCGCCCGGCTCCGGGCTACGGTCAGTGAATTTGGCCCCATCCTGCTCAGTAAAATCCTGGGATTGAATGATACACAGGGTGGCCTTGTAGCCATGATTTTTAAATATTGCGATGACCATAAGTTACCTTTATTAAACCTGGCTGATTTTATCAAAGTACTGCAATATGTGAGCAATGAAGGCAAGGCGGAATTACAAAAAGAATACGGCCAGGTATCTGCCTCATCTACCGGGACTATTTTACGTAAAGTGATAGAATTGCAACAACAAGGTGCGGATGTTTTTTTTGGAGAACCCAGTTTTGATATTCATGATTTAATGCAGATAAGCGATGATGGCCGTGGCATGCTGAATATAATCCGGGTAACGGATATGCAACAAAAACCAAAACTATTTTCCACATTCATGTTGCAGTTATTGGCAGAATTATATGCCACTCTCCCGGAAGTTGGTGACCCGGATAAACCCAACCTCGTTATGTTTATTGATGAAGCACATTTATTATTCAATGAAGCTTCCGACGTGTTACTCGAACATATTGAAATGATCATTAAACTTATCCGCTCTAAAGGGGTGGGTATATTTTTCTGTACCCAAAATCCACAGGATGTACCGGCATCGGTGTTGGCCCAATTAGGCATGAAAGTACAACATGCGTTAAGGGCATTCACGGCGGCCGACCGGGATACCATTAAAAAAGCTGCTCAAAATTTTCCGGAAACAACCTTCTATAAAACAGAAGATTTATTAACGAAAATGGGTATTGGTGAAGCGCTCATTACGTTCTTAAATGAAAAAGGAATTCCTACTCCACTCGTCCATACGATGTTACGCCCACCGGAAAGCCGGATGGATATATTAAGCGAAGTAGAAATAAATGCTATTGTTGCAAAGAGCAAACTTGTTGCAAAATATAATGTAGAAATGGATAGCAAGAGTGCTTATGAAAT
Organism: Parafilimonas sp.; assembly: GCA_039811225.1. Taxonomy (GTDB): domain Bacteria; phylum Bacteroidota; class Bacteroidia; order Chitinophagales; family Chitinophagaceae; genus JAFDXJ01. The sequence goes on along the minus strand of JBDHYG010000002.1, from coordinate 85,666 downwards.
ATTGAATGATAAAATTGAAACGGCTGCCCAGCAAACTAAAGAACAGGCAGAAACGAAGAAAACAACTACAAAAGAGAAAAGTATTTTTGACAGTTCAGCAGTCAAGCAGGTAGAGAGAACAGCCGCCTCCATTATTACCCGTAGCCTGTTGGGCGCTTTGGGGATCGGTAGCCGGTCACGGAAGAAATGGTTTTAAGCGCACTATTATTTGTTCCTGATTATCCGGCCATCATCCTTCATGGTCAATATACCTTCTGCCTGCAGGAATTCAAGCACCTGCCAATATTTTTTTTGCTGGCTACCGCTTCGGGCCGCCATTAATTCCTTGACCGGGATACCAACCGCCGGGATGCAGGCAAAAATCTTTTCCCTGATTTCTAGAAAATCTTTTTGCGTTAGGCCTGTTTGTTTATGTTGTAAACAAGTATCACAAATTTGACAATCTGCCCCGGTTGTATCTCCAAAATATGCGGCAATATATTTACTACGACAGGTGCTTTCCAATACCAGGTACGACTGCATAACAGCCACCCGTTTCTGGTAACTTTTTTTTAGACGGGCATACCTGTTTTCATCAAAGCGTAAATGCGCTGCCGGCGCCCGGTCCCAGGCAAAATAAATCTGGGGGGTGTCTTTCATGGGATAATACTCCAGTATGCCATAACCATGTAACTGTTGCAGGCCTTTTAATACATCCGGCAGGGACTGCTTTAAAATTTTAGCCAGTTGATTTTCATTAATGGCGACCTGGTTATCAAAAATACCATCATACGTGCGCAACAAACTTTTGATCAATGGTTCCAGCCGGGGAAATTCTTTTTCGAAAGATTGGATCCATTCCCGGGAGGCCCGGAATATCACTTGTGATGGAATAAAAACAGCCGTGCTGAAAGATAAATGGCCTTCCTGTTCTAATGCTTTCAGTACCTGTACCGTTTCCACAATTCCCTGTTTAAATTTTTTACAAAAATCATTAATATCAAAAGAAAAGTACGTGTTGCCACCAGCATGCACCGGGATGGCCAGGTAATCCACTATGGCTTGGAAAACCTGTTTGATTTTCTTCAGAGAAGGATACTGCTGTTCCGGTAACAGCCTGAAATTTTCCAGGTCCTTTTTTGTATATAGTAAAACGGCATACGCTTTTTTTCCATCTCGACCGGCCCGGCCGGCTTCCTGGTAATAACTTTCTAATACATCCGGTGAGTCATAATGTACAACCAAACGAACGTTTTGTTTATCAATACCCATACCAAATGCATTGGTACAACAGATGATCCGGATTTTTCCTTTCTTCCACAGGCTTTGTTTTTCATCCCGTTGATCCTGTGAGAGGCCGGCATGATAGTAATCTGCAGAAATAGATTGTTCCTGTAAAAGGGTGGCAATCTGATGTGCTGTCTTCCTCGTTTTGCAATAAACTATTCCCGAACCCGCTACGTTTGTCAGTATTGACAGCAACTTATTTAATTTGTTATCAACGAGGAAGCTGCTATATGAAATATTAGGTCTTGTAAATGAAGTTGTAAAAATAGCCGGATTGTGCAATAGCAGTTTATCCGCAATATCATTCATTACTTCCGGCGTGGCAGATGCTGTCAAACCAATTACCGGAACCTGTGGCAGTGTTTCCCGGAGCCGGCCAATATCAAGATAGGCAGGGCGAAAATCATAACCCCATTGTGAAATACAATGGGCTTCATCCACGGCGATGAGTTGAATAGGCAGGTCGGGTAAATAAGCCTGGAATAATTTATCATTCAACCTTTCCGGGGATACATATAAAAATTTATAGCGGTCATAGAGCGCATTTTCCAAATGCCTTTTAATATCTTTTATTGGCATGCCACTATGAATAGCTATCGCAGGTATATCTTTTACACGCAGGTTTTCCACCTGGTCGAGCATTAAGGCTATAAGGGGTGTTATTACCAGGCACATTCCATCCTGCATGAGTGTAGGAATCTGGTAACAGATTGATTTACCAAACCCGGTTGGCAACAACGCTACCACATCCTTTTTTTGAGATACTGCTGTAATAATTTCTTCCTGTGGGAAGCGAAAGGTATTGGCTTTCCAAAACTTCTTTAAAATATCTAAAGGCGTTTCCTGTCCCGGCATATATGAATGTAAAAAAATATTTCCGGTTCAGACAACTTTTTTCCAACGCAGGCGAATGGAATTTATAGCGAGGACTACATCACTCAGGCCCATGACAAGCGCACCAAAAGTCGGGCTTAAAAAGCCAAATGCTGCAACCGGTATGGCAATGATGTTATAAATAAATGCCCAAAAAAGATTTTGTTTTATCGTTAAGTAAGTATGCCTTCCCAGGCCTAATGCCATGGGCAACCGGGACAGGCCATGATGTAATAACACAACCTGTGCATGTTGCATGGCTATTTGTGTTGCATCACTGAGGGAAACCCCAATAGTGGCTTTGGCCAGGGCAGGGGCATCGTTGATACCATCACCTACCATGATAGTGGGTGTGATGGCTGTTAAAGCAGCCACCTGTTCCAATTTTTCTTTAGGCGTTTGCTCAGCAATAACGGTATCAATTTGCAATTGCGTTGCCACCATGTCACATTTCTGTTGGTTGTCCCCGCTTAATAAAATTGTTTTGATATTATTTTTTTTGAAAAAAGAAACAACCTGCATGGCCTCAGGCCGTAGTTCATCTTTGACATCTATCCATCCTATCAACACATCATTATGCAACAGGTATAAATTATGTGCACTATCCGGGATGATACCGGGTGCGATTTTGGCGGAGCCTATTTTCCAACTATCTCCATTTTTTGCTTTTGCTTCCATCCCCAGGCCTTTGATTTCTTTCACGGTAGCAAACGCTATGGGTTGTGTATGCTTCCATTCGGTAGCAACGCATCGTGCTATAGGGTGATTGGAATATTTTTCCAAAGAGTAGGCTACTTGTTTACAAAGCACCTCATCTTGTTGCGGGAAATGATAGGCGCTGATTTTAAATTTTCCGGTAGTGAGTGTTCCGGTCTTATCAAAAACAACCTGCTTAATATCTTTAAAAGCTTCCAGGCTTTTGGTTTGTTTGAAAAGGATTCCATTTCTGGCTGCACGGCCCATGCCAACGGCAATAGCGGCAGGTGTAGCAAGACCCATTGCACAGGGACAGGCAATCACCAAAACAGCAATACTGCGTAAAAGGCTATTGCCAAAACTGATATCTGATAGAAAATAATTACCCACTAAAGTAGCCAGTGCAATGCTTAATACAACCGGGATAAATACCGCACTGATTTTATCTGCTAATAATTGTACCGGGGGCTTCTCTGCCATAGCTTCGCCGGCAAGTTTTAAAATATTGCCGAGGACGGAATCTTCTCCAACAGCCGTAACATAAGCTTTCACGGTTCCCTGTTCAATGAGTGAGCCGCCTATCAGGTAATCATTCATTTTTTTAGATTGTGGTAATGATTCCCCGGAAATAATCGCTTCATTTACCAACACTTCTCCCCACAGGATTTTGCAATCCATTGGTACCTGTTCTCCTTCTTTGATCAAAATCAAATCACCTGTTCGTAACAAACTGCTTTCTACGGTAAAAATATTTTCTGTATGTTGCCCGTCATACGTGAGCATATGTGCCACGGATTTCTGTGTTTTTGCTAAAGCATCCAAAGACCGTTGTGTTATTTCCATGGATCGGTCTTCCAGGAAATTTCCGAAAAATACAAGTGTTAGAATAGTGGCGGTTGTTTCATAAAATAAAAAGGAAGTGCCCTGATTAGTGAGTGTGCCATATAAGCTGTAAAAAAATGCAGCAGATGCACCTAAGGCAATTAAGACATTCATATTCATGACACCGCTTCGAATGCTGTGCAAGGCACTGCGGCCAAAGAAATCCATTCCGACAATATATACCGGGATGGTCAGGCATAATTGGATATATGGATTCATCAACAAAGGCACATGCAACCCTGGTATCATGTGCAATAACAATGGGAGCGTAAACACCAGGCAGAATAGAAAGCGTTGAAACTGATTTTTAAAAATTCCCTTTTTTTTCTTGGAGCCGGCGCTTTGTTCTCCCTGGACAACCTGGTAGCCCAATCCGGCAAGGCCTTTGACCAGGTCGGTTGTGCCGGAGGGAGATGGTGTATCAAAACTTACATTGCCTCGCAGGAAATTTACCTGTACATTTTCCATGCCCTGGTTCTTCAGATATTTTTCAATGGATAAAGCACAATTGGTACAACTCATACCCTCCACCTGCCAGTTGATCTTGTCCATGTAATTAGAATTTTCGACCTGTTAATAAGATCTTGTTTTATTTTGCAAAATTACTTTGCTGGCAGTTGAAAATCATTTTATGAAATGAAAATGATTTAAACATGGTTGCAAATTTTCTATGAAATGATTTCGTTGATTTAATTGAATGCATGCAAATTGAATATGCTATAAAAGATATCGAAGCTGTGGCGGCCCGCATATGGCAATATGCCGGTTCCCGGAAGGCCTGGCTTTTCTATGGCGCTATGGGATCGGGGAAAACAACTCTTATTAAAGCGATCTGTCGCCAGGTGCAGGTAAAGAATGCGATTAGCAGCCCGACATTTTCTTTGATCAATGAGTATGTTGCAGAACAGGCCGGGAAAATTTATCATATGGACCTGTACCGCTTGAAAGATGAAGAAGAAGCACTGCAGGCAGGCGTGGAAGAATGTATCCTGAGTGGCGCTTATTGCTTTATTGAATGGCCGGAAAAGGCGCCAGGCCTATTACCTGCGGAGTTTGCCAAAATTCATCTGGTAGTACTGGCAGCAGACAGGCGGCAGCTTGTAGTAGAAATTCAATAATCAAAAAATTTTCCTGTAAGGTTTTTTAAAATGGGCAAATGCAGTATCTTTAATGCTCCAATCATTTAGACAAACACATGGCTGCATCAAAACCAAAGCCGGTTGTAAGCCCCTCCATCAGTTATGAGACATTGGAAGAAACCCTGGATATAAAACCAAAGGGAGCACGCCTGCACATTGGCATACCCAAAGAAACGGCTTTCCAGGAAAACCGAATTGCGTTGATACCTGAAGCGGTAAGTGTTTTGGTTAATAATGGCCATGAAGTAGTGGTAGAAACCAAAGCCGGGGAAGGCAGTAAATACACGGATCATGATTTTAGTGAAGCAGGCGCTATCGTGGTACAGGATAAAGAAGCTGTATTCAAAGCATCTCTTCTTGTGAAAAGCGCTCCTATTGTAGCGGAGGATATTCCTTATTTGAAATTAGATCAAACTATTTTATCGCCCATTCATTTACCAGTGATTAAAAAAGAATTGCTGGAACAAATGATTGATAAACGCATCAATGCATTGGGTTTTGAAAACCTGAAAGATGATAGTGGCACATTCCCCATCGTTCGCAGTATGAGTGAGATTGCGGGTTCTGCTATTATGTTGATTGCCGGACAGTATCTGAGTAGCCGGAATAATGGAAAAGGTGTTTTGCTGGGCGGTATCAGCGGTATCCCGCCAACGAAAGTGATTATTATCGGGGCCGGGGTGGTAGGGGAAAATGCAACACGGACCGCCCTGGCTATGGGTGCGTCTGTGAAAGTATTTGATAGCAATGTGTACCGTTTAAAGCGGTTGCAAAATAACCTGGGTGTGCGGGTATGGACAAGTGTCATTGAACCAAAAATCCTGGCAAAGCAATTAAAGACCTGTGAAGTGGCAGTGGGCGCCCTCAGCAATGAAGCTGGCCGCAGCCCTATAGTAGTTACAGAAGAAATGGTATCGTCCATGCGCAAAGGCAGTGTGATTATTGATGTAAATATAGACCGGGGTGGTTGCTTTGAAACCAGTGAATTGACAACACATGAAAATCCTGTTATAGAAAAATTTGGAGTTATTCATTACTGTGTCCCCAATATTGCCAGTGGGTTTGCGCGCACAGCCAGCCATGCTATCAGCAATGTATTAATGCCTTTATTGCGCGAAGCCGGTGATGAAGGTGGATTGGATAAAATGATCTGGCATAATTTCAACCTGCGTAATAGTGTTTATTTATACAAAGGGTACCTGACCAATTTTTATATCAGTCAGCGTTTTGGCCTGAAATACACCGATCTTAATTTACTAATTGCCAGCAGGCGATAAATAGTTTCAACAATAAATGGTGGGAACAGGAAATTGCTATGATTTATAATCCGTAATGGTAATGCGTTTAGTACAGAAGGAATATTCCCTGGGATCATTACTGCCAATCAGCATTATTTTTTCGGGAGCAAAAGTTTGTATCAGTCGCTCATACAAGGCGTATCCCTCCGCATCAAGATTGGTGCAAGGTTCATCCAGGAGCAAGACAGGAACATTTGCATAAAAACCCTGCGCGAGTTTTAATCGTTGTTTCATACCGCTACTGAAATATCGAATTTGTTTATTACCTGTTTGGCCCAACCCTACTGTATCCAGGATTTCCGCTTGTGTGTATTTTGGGGAAAAGGGTTTAAATACGGCATGAAAAGAAAGAAATTCAGCAGCCGTCATTTCTTCAATCAATTCCAGGTAAGGTGCTACATACGCAACTTGATGAAAGAGTGCTGTATGGTAGGGTTTCGCCTGGAGAGCGGGATCTGGTAATATTTTGGAGTTGGAATAATATACGGTTCCTTCGGTGGGAACTATGGCTCCTGCAATAGTTTGTAGAAAAGTGCTTTTACCGCAACCATTTGGCCCACAGACAGCATACGACTCTCCCATGCTGAATGTGTAATGGACATGCCGGAAAATCCATTCCCGGTTGAATCGCTTCCCGGTATCTTGCAAATAAATATTCATGATGGAAAAACTGTTGCAATATATTTCATGAAAAAGTAATTACTCTTCTTCCTGCAACAGGTTTTTGGTGTAGCGTTTAATGATCCCCCGGTCACTATTCCGGATAAATGATACGATATCGTCTCGTTCATCCGTAGCGGGTAATTCTTCTTCGATATACTCCAATGCCTGCGAAGTGTTTAAGCCTTTATTGTAAATGATCCGGTATATATCCAGGATATGATTGATTTGTGTGAGGTCAAAACCCCGGCGTTTAAGTCCGACACTATTTACACCGCCATAGCTCAGTGGATTGCGAATGGCTTTAATATAAGGTGGTACATCTTTACTTACCAGGCTGCCACCAGCTATATAAGAATGCTTACCAATATTGACAAATTGATGGATGGCACATACACCGGCAATAATTGCAAAATCACCCATAACCACATGCCCGGCCATTTGTGAGCTATTGCTCATGATACAATTATTGCCCACCATACAATCATGTGCTATATGGCAGTATGCCATGATCAGGCAATTATTGCCCACTTTTGTTTTATAACGATCCAGGGTGCCCCGGTTTACAGTTACAAATTCCCGTATCGTGGTATTGTCCCCGATTTCTACATAAGTTTTCTCGCCATTATATTTCAGGTCTTGTGGAATAGCCGAGATGACGGCTCCCGGGAAAATCCGGCAATTCTTGCCGATCCGGGCGCCTTCCATGATGGTTACATTACTGCCAATCCAGGTGCCTTCCCCGATTTCGACATCCTGGTGGATTACGGAAAATGGATCCACTTTTACATTCTGTGCAAGTTTTGCATTTGGATGTATATACGTATGTGGATGAATCATGCAGGATAGAATTACAAGCGACTTCGTTTCTGAAAGGGCAAAATTAGAAATAAAATTTTAAATCTATTTGCCTCTTATTTACTCTGATTTCACAATCTGTGCCACCAGGACAGCTTCCGTAGCAACCTTGCCGGCTACATATACAGTTCCCTTCATTTCACAAATACCGCGCCTGATTGGGGCCAGCAATTCTAATTTTAAGATCATCGTATCGCCAGGTACCACTTTTTGCTTGAACTTACATTGATCTATTTTTAAAAAATACGTATTGTAGTGGCCGCTTCCTACGCTATTGATAGCCAGGATTCCACCCGTTTGCGCCAGGGCTTCAATTTGTAAAACTCCCGGCATAACCGGGTTCCCTGGGAAATGGCCCTGGAAAAACCATTCATTGAAAGTTACATTTTTTATACCAATGATATGTTTATCAGAGAGGTCAATAATTTTATCAACCAATAAAAAAGGAAACCGGTGGGGCAATGTCTTTTCAATATAGTCTAATGAAAAAACAGGTGGTGTAGCCGGATCATATACGGGCACATCCATCATGTGCTTGTTTTTCCGTATATAATCTTTGATTTTTTTTGCAAAGGCCACATTCGTACTATGACCGGGCCGGTTGGCAATGATTCGGGCCTTTATGGGATAACCAATTAAAGCCAGGTCACCTACCACATCCAATAGTTTGTGACGTGCCGGTTCATTCGGGAAACGCAATTCAAGATTATCCAGGTACCCTTCACTCTTCACTTCCATTTTTTCCCGCTTAAAAATTTTGGCCAGGCGGACCATTTCTTTTTCTTCCATCGGTTTGTCCACCACAACAATGGCATTATTGATGTCGCCGCCTTTAATAAGATTATTTTCTACCAGGGCTTCCAGTTCATGTAAAAAACAGAAGGTACGGCAAGGAGCAATCTCTTTTTGAAAATCCTGCATTGATTTCAACCCGGCATGTTGTGTACCCAATACAGGGCTATTAAAATCAATTAATGTGGTAATACTATAATTCACGGCAGGCAACGCGGTCATTTCTACTCTTTTGGTTTCATCATATAAATGAATATTTTCATCGATACTGTACCAGTTCTTCGCTGCATCCTGTTCGATTACACCAGCCTTTTCAATCAGGTCTGTAAAATGGCCAGAACTGCCATCCATGATGGGGATTTCAGGCCCGGTCAGTTCTATTAAAGTATTATCCACGCCCATGCCTACTAATGCAGCCAGGATATGCTCCACGGTAACTACTTTGGCATCACCTGATTGCAGGGTAGTGCCCCGGCTTGTTTCTGAAACAAGATCGCAATCAGCTTTTATGATAGGCTGATCAGGCAGGTCCATGCGCTGAAATTGAATACCATAACCGGGCTTGGCAGGCTTTAAAGTCATCTTGCATTCAATGCCGGTATGTAATCCCGTTCCCTGGATAGTGGCATCTGTAGCAATGGTATGTTGTTTGTCCGGGTTAAAATGTTTATCCATAATCTACTTTACATCTAAATTAGAAACTATTCATACGAGGGCAAACCCTTTACATATTTACTTTTTCATTTTGTAATTGCCGGATTATTTTTTCCAGTTCAGCCAGGCGTTTTTCCAGCTCAGGTAATTTTCGGGTGATCGCCTGGCTACGCAAGGCACTGGCATATTCAAATGCTGGTGAACCAGTAAGGGCAGTATGAGGAACTTTTGCTGATTTCGTAACTCCGCTTTGTGCATTCACTTTACATCCATCGGCTAATTGTATATGTCCCACAATTCCTGCCTGCCCGCCAATTTGCACATTGTTGCCGATTTTTGTACTGCCACTTACACCCGCTTGCGCCGCTATAACGGTATTGTTGCCAATTTCCACATTATGTGCAATTTGAATAAGGTTATCAAGTTTTGAACCGGCTTTGATCAGGGTAGAGCCAATGGTTGCCCGGTCTATCGTGGTATTGGCGCCAATCTCCACATTATCTTCCACGACAACATTGCCAATTTGCGGTACTTTTTTGTATGTGCCATCATCCTGCGGTGCATAGCCAAACCCATCACTGCCCAAAACCGTACCGGCATGTATGGTCACATTGTTGCCTACCTTACAATCAAAATAAATTTTTACTCCTGCATGTAAAATTGTGTTATCACCTACTTTCACATTATTACCCAGGAATACGCCCGGGAATAATTTTACATTTTTGCCCACTTGCACATTCTCCCCAATGTATGTGAATGCTCCAACAAAAACCTGTTCACCCAGCCGGGCGGATTCATGAATAAAAACAGGTTGTTGGATGCCTTGCAATTGTTGTGTTGCCATTTGCTGATAAGCATGAAGCAAAATGGCAAATGCGCTGTATGCATTTTCCACCCGGATTAGTGTGGCCGGTATGGCTTGCTTTAATTCCAGGTTACTGTTGACAAGAATGATGGAGGCTTTACTGGTATAGAGGAATTCTTCATATTTTGGATTTGCCAGAAAAGCCAATTGACCTTTTTTGGCTTCTTCTATTTTTCCAAAAGAATGCACTTCTGCATTTGCATTGCCTTCAATTTTTCCATTTATCAAAACTGCAATCTGTGCCGCGGTAAATACCATAAAGATTTTTTTTAAAACGTAAGGGCATTGCCCGGTACAATTATTCCTTTAATTGACAAATGTAGAATTTTTTTACAGGCATTGACAAAGTTTGATGAATAAGTGTATTATCTATATCTGTAATGTTTCTGACAGCACCATCTTTAAACAAAATTAATATACGTTCATGCGCCGGTGTATAGGTCGTATTGGCCGTTTCACCTGTAAACATAAAATAATGAACGTCTTTTAGGGGAACCTGATATATTTCAATAGCTTGTTTTATCAAATTATTAATATAATCCGGGTTAAAAGCTTTCGTTTGCAACGTGGTTTTATATAGTTTTCGCTGCAGCAGAGAGGTACATAAAAAGGATAGGATTTTATCCGGGAAACCTGCCCACTTTTTAACTGCAAAAAGGATATCGGTGTCATCTAATTTACAAAAATGTTCCAGGGCAGTCGGCGTCATTTCGCCCTTATATGTTGAAAAGAAATAATCCAAGGAAGGATGAATAGCGAGTTGATCGCCATATTCCGGGTACAATTCCCTGGCTCTTTGGATAATTTTTACCAGCATTTTTTCAGAGGCCAATACGGCTTTATGCAAATACACCTGCCAATACATTTGCCGGCGTGCTATGAGAAATTTTTCCACACTATAAATACCTTTTTCTTCTACCACCAATTGGTCATCATGTACGTGCAGCATTTTTAGAATCCGGGCATAACCAATTACCCCTTCTGATACGCCGGTAAAAAAACTGTCTCTAGTGAGGTAATCCATCCGGTCCATATCGAGTTGACCGGAAATCAATTGATGTAAAAAGGGTTTATGATATTGATTGGTAAAAATCTGCAATGCCAGGGAGAGGGCGCCATTCATTTCAGCATTGAGTTTTTCCATGATGAGCAGGCTGAGTGCTTCATGTTTGATGCCCGGAATCAGTGTATATTCCAAGGCATGGGAATAGGGGCCGTGCCCGATATCGTGTAACAGGATGGCTGCTTTTACAGCGGTTTCTTCTTCAGCAGAAATAGCAATCCCTTTCAATCGTAGTTCAGCAATGGCCTGGCACATAAGATGATAAGCCCCCAATGAATGATGCAACCGGGTATGAACAGCACCCGGATAGACCAGTTGCGCCATGGCCATTTGCTGGATTCGGCGCAGACGTTGATAAACGGGTTGCGCAATCAGTGAAAAGATCAGGGGATCATTTACCGTAATAAAACCATACACCGGGTCATTAATGATTTTACTTGTAGGTAGCGGCATCTATGTTGATTATTTGTTAAACAAACTGTTTACGGGCGATAGGCAAAAATACAATATGTATTTTGGCAAATTATCTGCGTTTATACACATAGCGCATCCGGGATAAATTTTCAGATAATTATTTTTAATTTTATTATAGGGTATAAAAAAAAATAGCATGGCATTAGCAACTATACTTTGGGTAGATGATGAAATAGAAAGCCTGCAATCTCAAAAATTGTTTTTGGAAAATAAGGGCTATACCGTACAAACATTAACCAATGGGTTTGAAGCAATCGATTATGTTAAAGAACATGAAGTGGATGTGGTATTACTGGATGAGACAATGCCGGGCATCACCGGCCTGGAAACACTTCAGAAAATAAAAGAAGTGCGTAAGCAAATCCCGGTAGTGATGATCACCAAGAATGAAACAGAGAATGTCATGGACGATGCCATTGGCAGCCAGATCACGGATTACCTGATCAAACCGGTAAATCCAAACCAGGTATTATTAGCATTAAAAAAAATTATTGATAATAAACGGTTGGTATCGGAAAAAACCACGAATGCTTACCAGCAACAATTCCGTAACTTGTTTATTGCCCTGAACAGTAGCCCTGAGGGCCGTGAATGGATGGATATCTACAAAAAATTGGTGTATTGGGAACTGGAAATGGAAAAAAGCAACAGCCCGGAAATGCAGGAAGTGTTGCAGGCTCAGAAGCATGAAGCCAATACCGAATTTTTTAAATTCATTACGAAAAATTACAGTTCCTGGATCCGGCAACCCTCTGCTGCCACACCGGTTCTCAGCCACCAGTTGATGAAAGAAAAAGTGTTCCCGTACCTTGAAAAAGGGGTACCCACCTTTTTTATATTGATTGATAATCTTCGTTTCGATCAGTGGAAATCAATTGAGCCCATTTTCGCTGAGAATTTCCGTATCCTGGAAGAGGATACATTTTACAGTATTTTGCCAACGGCTACACAATATGCACGTAATGCAATTTTTGCAGGCCTCTTACCAATCGATATCGAAAAACAATTCCCCGGGGAATGGAAAAATGATGATGCCGAGGGAGGAAAAAACCTTTTCGAAGAACATTTCTTAAAGACCCAGTTGAAACGCCTGCGCAAAGAAAATATCCGGCATAGTTATACCAAAGTTATACAACACCAGGATGGCCAGCAATTATTGGCCAATATCCATAACCTGTTGCAAAACGACCTGAATGTGATTATCTACAATTTTGTGGATATGCTAAGCCATGCCCGTACGGAAATTGAAATATTGAAAGAACTGGCTGCTGATGAAGTGAGCTACCGGAGCATTACCCGGAGCTGGTTTGAACACAGCCCACTACACCAGGCATTAAAAAGAATTGCTGATAAAAAAATCAATATTGTGCTCGCTACGGATCATGGCAGTGTACGGGTGAAAAATCCATCTAAAGTGATTGGGGATAAACAAACCACTACCAACTTGCGATATAAACATGGACGTAACCTGAACTATGATCCCAAGGATGTCCTGGCCTTCCGGGACCCGAAAGAAGCCGGCCTGCCTACACCCAATGTAAACTCTTCATTTATTTTTGCCAAAGAAGAAGGCTTTCTCTGTTATCCCAACAATTATAACCATTATGCAAATTATTACCGAAATACATTTCAACATGGTGGTGTGAGCCTGGAAGAGATGATTATACCGGTAATAAGAATGACAAGTAAAGTGTAAAAGCAGTATAGTATTTTGTTTCTCAAGAATAATGGTGCGAATTAATTATTTGCTGATGAATGCTATCTGCTTTCTGAAGCATTTAATCTAAAATATGAGGACTACTTTAAACACGTTTAAGTACATAAAAAAAGCTCCAAAATTTGAAGCTTTTTTTTTGAAAAAGGAGAATATATATATGAAAGGATTAACCAAATAAACCGCCTTTTTTCAGGGTTTTATATCCTTCACCGATTTTAAATCCATTCTGATAAATCTGGATTTTATAGCTTCCGGTTTGGTATTTACCGGCTTCCGGTTTCCAATCAAAGCTTACCGGTGTAAGTTTCCCTTGTTCATAATTTACAGTCACTTTACTTGTATATACTTGTTCACCGGCATCACGGGTGGTAAAAGTACCACTGCCAGTACCCGGGATCGTGATGGGGTTGCCATCCGGTGCGGTTACGATTACATATAATTCTTTGGTACCACTGGGGGCAATTCTGTTTTCATCCAGGTCAAAAGAGATCCGGAAAATATCAGTCCGCTTGGCGGTAGTAGTAGATTTTTCCTTACCACTGTTTTTTATATTGATAGCTGCGATATTGATATTGGAAGCGTGCAAGGTAGAGGCTACATCTACTACGGCATTTTTCTGTGCGGTAGTTGTTGCCAAGTTTTGTTCCACGATTTGCTTTTGGGTGGAAATAGAATCACGTTCAGTTGTCAATGCCTGGTTTGAAGCGGTCAACTCCTGGTTTTGTTGTTTCAATTGTTCTATCTGTGCCAGTAAATCGTTGATCTTGCCATTCAATTGTGCAATCATGGATTTTGCCTTGGAAAGATCAGCATTCTTTTTCCCCAATTCAGATTTGATATCTGCTTTCAGTTTATCAATTTCTGCTTTCTTTTCATTTAAAGCAGCGGATAATTGCGTATTGCTGCCCGCCAATGAATCCATCCGGGCAAGGGCTGCATTGTATTCCATTTGTACGGAAGTACGTGCTGAATCTACGCTGGAATACTGTGTTTGTAATTGGGTGATCGTATCAGATGATTTATTTTTATCATAAATCAGGTAGCCCCAGGTACCTAAGAGGGCAATAATTAATAGGGCATAAATTATTTTCCTGTTATCTTTAGGGGGTTGTGTGGCCGGGGTGGGATTGGTTCCCTGTGCCGGATAATTTGAATAGCTCATTGTTTAGATGTTTGTTAAAATGTTTTTATGATTATTGACCCATCCATTTTCAATCTCTTCTTTATTGATATTGAAACAGTGCCGGCCTATCCGGCCTTTTCACAAGTTCCTGAAGAATGGAAAAGCCTTTGGGTGGAGAAGATTTCCAAAACCATGCCAGAAAATTTTTCTCCTGAAGAGAGTTGGTTGCAACGTGCCGGTATTTTAGCTGAGTTTGGAAAAGTGATTTGTATTTCCACAGGTTTTCTGCTTCCCGGAGAAAATGGGTTACCGGCCATGCGAATTAAGAGTATTTATGGCGATGACGAGAAAAAATTGTTGCAGGCATTTATTGAGCTCACTACGCCACTTTTCCTGCATAAGAAAAATGCGGAGTTTGCCGGCCACAATATTCGTGAGTTTGATATCCCGTATCTCTGTCGGCGCATCATTATCCAGGGGATGGCATTACCCGGGTATCTAAACCTGCATGGTGCCAAACCCTGGGAAGTACGTATGACTGATACGCTGCAATGGTGGAAATTCGGGGATTACAAAAATTTTATTTCACTGAATTTATTGGCACATGTACTTGGTGTACCCACTTCCAAAACTGATATGGATGGCAGCGATGTGCAGGCAGTATATTACCAGGATAAAGACCTGCCGCGCATTGTGGCGTATTGCCAGCGGGATGTGGTTGCTGTAGCCAATATTATCCTGCGGTTCAAAAATCTGCCCATTCTTGGTGAAAAAGATATTCATATTGTAACCTGAATTTGCATATGGTTTTAAGTTCTACTACGGTTAAAATCTAAATTTTTATTTGATCTCATCCTGATGATCTATTTATAGATCGAAAAAAACTTGTTAGTGAGGGTTGTTTTTCATAATTCATTTTTAGTGTATTGTAATTCGTGCATTAAAGTCATCAACTCTTTTTTCCGACTCTTTGTATAGCCATTTCTTTTTACGGATATTTGCACGTGGCCGCAGAAAAAATTATAGAAGACTGGAAGAAAAAAATCTTCAAAACCATTTATTGGCTCGAAGGGGAAGAGCCCTTTTTCATTGATGTTATTGTTCAATATGCTGAGCACCACTTATTGACAGAAGAGGAAGCCGCTTTTAACCGGACCATTTTTTATGGAAAAGATGCTCAATGGCCCGATGTGTTGAATGCCTGTATGCGTTACCCGGTTTTTGCCGAGAAGCAATTGGTATTGATCAAAGAGGCACAGTACATGAAGGATATCCTGAAACTGGAAAATTACCTGGAAAAACCATTGGCTTCCACAATCCTCGTGGTGGCTTATAAAGAGAAAAAAATAGATCAACGGACAAAGTTCAGTAAGCTACTGAAGGACAAAGCAGTATTACTTTCTACCAAAAAAATCTATGATGATAAATTACCGGAATGGACGCGGCAATTGATTATGTCAAAAGGAATGACCATTCAACAGGATGCCCTGTTCCTGTTAATTGATCATATAGGCAATGATCTGTCCCGCATCCAACAGGAGATTGAAAAGATGGCGATTAGTATCGGTGAACGAAAGCAAATACAGGTAACAGATATAGAAATGTATATCGGAATCAGTAAACAATATAACATCTTCGAATTACAATCGGCGATAGCCACGAAAGACCTGGCAAAATGCCTCCGCATTATTCAATATTTTGGAGATAATCCGGATGCTGTTTCCATACCGCAGTTGTTGGCAACCATTTATGGTTTTTTCAGCAAAGTATATATGCTTTTCGAAATGCAACAGGTGAACTTGCAAACGGTATTACCTTTTTTTAACCGTCACCCGGTCTCGTCGAAACAAGCTATCATGGCCTATGAACTGTATGGCTATGCCGGTATAGAAAAAATATTGTTACTCCTGCATCAATACAACCTGCGGAGTATCGGCCTGCATGATGCCGGCAATGGTATCGAAAGTTTATTGAAAGAAATGGTAGTAAAAATGACGCGTTGTTAAACTATGCGGATAATACAGCCAGCGCTTGGGCTTTATCTTTTTCTAATTGTATTTTCAACGCATCCAGGTCCTTAAAATTCACTTCGTCACGCATATAGTATTTTACAAACACCTGCATCTGCTGACCATATAAATTTTTATCCAGGTCAAAAATATGCACTTCAATGGTGCGTGGGGTGCCGCCCAGAACCGGTCGCAGGCCAATGCTCATCATGGCTTTGCGGGGAATCATTTCGTTTTCAAGTAATACTTCCACTGCATAAATCCCGATTGCCGGGATTAATTTTTCTTCTTCTTCCACAAAAATATTTGCCGTGGGATAACCCAGTTCCCGGCCGATTTTTTTCCCTTCCACCACCTGGCCTTCGAAAAAATAATCATAGCCCAGGTAATTATTGGCTGTTTCCACCTGGCCCCGGATCAAGGCTTCCCGTATCCGTGTACTGCTCACCGTTACATGATTCAAGACCTGTTCGGGGATTTCTTTCACTGCGAAACCCAGGGACTGTCCCATTTTTTCCATTAACTTATAATCCCCTGAGCGATCTTTTCCAAATCGGTGATCATAGCCAATGATAATCGTATGCGGATGAAATTTTTCTACCAGAAAATGCCGGATAAATTCTTCAGCGGATTGCTGTGAAAAACGAAGATCGAATGGTATAATGACTAAATGGTCTATACCGATCTTTTCCAGCAAAGCAGTTTTTTCGGCTACGGTATTGAGTACCCCCACCGGTTTTTTACCGGGGACCACGCTGCGTGGATGGGGATGAAATGTGATAATAACCGTTTCGCCCTGAACTGCCCGGGCTGTTTCTTTCAATTGCTGGATTATTTGCCGGTGCCCCTGGTGCACCCCGTCAAATGTGCCAATAGTGAGTACGGCATTTGTAAAATACGGGAGTCGATTGATATCGGTATGTACCAGCATAGAATGGAGCACAAATATAATACAGGGAAAATAACCGGGGAATAAAATCAAAGAGGTGAATACTACTTCCTGTATTTTTGCACATCCGGAAAATATTTTAAAAGACATGTCATTATATACCAAACGCGGAGTTAGTGCTCAAAAAGAGGAAGTGCATGCAGCTGTTCAACATTTAGACCAGGGACTGTTTCCACATGCATTTTGTAAAATGTATCCGGACTATCTTACCGGGGATGACCGGTTTATCAATATAATGCATGCCGACGGAGCAGGCACCAAAAGTATCCTGGCCTATTTATACTGGAAAGAAACCGGTGATATATCTGTTTGGAAAGGCATAGCCCAGGATGCCATAGCTATGAACCTGGATGACTTGCTATGTGCTGGCATTTATAGCCATATTTTATTTTCTTCCACTATTGACAGGAATAAAACAAGGATTCCGGGTGCAGTATTGGAACAAATTATTTCAGGGACACAGCAATTTTTTGATTTGCTGAAAAGCTATGGGGTAGCCATTCATTTTTTAGGAGGAGAAACGGCTGATGTGGGTGATCTTGTACGTACGATAGCTGTGAATGGTACCATGAGTGCTCGTTGGGGAAAAGATAAAGTCATCACCAATGAAAAAATTGCAGCCGGTAATGTTATTGTGGGCTTTGCCAGTAACGGGCAGGCTACTTATGAAACTTCCTACAATAGTGGAATTGGCAGCAATGGTCTTACCAGCGCCCGTCATGATGTGCTGGAAAAAGTATATGCAAAAAAATATCCCGAGACTTTTGAAAATTTATTGGATGATGCGGTAGTGTATATCGGGAAAAATTTTATGCATGAAAAAATACTCGTACATACAGAAAAAGGAAAAGAAGAATTATCAATAGGCAATTTATTGTTATCTCCAACACGTACCTATGCACCCCTGATGAAAGCTCTTCTTGAAAATCATTTTGATAAAGTATATGGCGCCATTCATTGCAGTGGTGGCGGACAAACAAAATGCATGAAATACCTGCCCGGGCCAATGAAGGTGATTAAAGATCATATGTTTGATCCACCGGAAATTTTTCAAATCATTCAACGCAATGCAGGTGCGGATAACCGCGAGATGTACCAGGTTTTCAATATGGGCCACCGCCTCGAAATTTTTACAGACGAAGCCGGTGCAGAAAAAATGATTACGCTGGCTCAATCATTTCATATACCCGCACAAATCATTGGCCGGGTGGAAAGCAGTTCCAAAAAAGAATTAGTCCTGCATGTGCAGGGAGAAGAGATTATTTTTTAAAAAAAAAGCCGGTGAACAACCGGCTTTTACTTAGAAAAATTTTAAAACGTTATTCCGATACCTGGAATGTAAAAGGTTGTTTCACTTCCATAGCAATTGCTTTTCCATTTTCTTTAGCGGGTATCCAATTCGGGCTTTGCAGCATTACCCGTACTGCTTCAGCTGCAGCGCCATAGCCAGGATCGTTTAAGGCTTTGATATGGGTCAAATGACCATCAACTTCCACGGTAAAGGAAACAATTACTTTGTATGTGCCAACCGGTGCCTTTGCTTTTACCAATAAGTCCATATTCAGCTTTTGCTGTAAAAATGTTATCCAGGCATTTTGACCTCCGGGAAAAGAGGGTGTTACCTGATCCAGTTGCACATCTACCACTTTTATTCCGTTAGGAGAGGTTGTTTTACGGGCATTATAAACATTTTCCTGGGCGATGTCTGCATTTTTTGCATTGTCTGATTTGGTATATAATTCGATCACGCCGTTTTTACCTTTGTCGCCATACTTACTTTTTGCTTCTGCATCTTTTAATACCACAATAGACTGAATATGTAAAGGGCTGGTGAGTTGGAGTGATTCAGGTGGTATGATCTTTCCATCTAAGAAATAAAGGGGAGCCGCTTCCTTTGACAGTTGGCCTTTTATGGTAACATCGTTATAAGTAACTTTATCCTTATGCAGGATGATGCTATCGGCCGTAAAGTAAAAGCCTTGGAGTTTTTCCTGTGCCGGAGGCATGGGTGGAGGAGGA
This sequence comes from Parafilimonas sp., assembly GCA_039811225.1. Lineage (GTDB taxonomy): Bacteria > Bacteroidota > Bacteroidia > Chitinophagales > Chitinophagaceae > JAFDXJ01. The sequence continues at coordinate 66,329 of JBDHYG010000002.1, read as the reverse complement.
GGTGGAATTTTAATATTTAGTTTGGCGGCCTCCCCGATACTCATTGTCCGGGTCGTATTGTCTTCCAGTTTTATGACAACTTCTTGTTTTGCTGTTATGACCATGACACTATAAATTTTCTTTCCTTCATACATACCGTAAGTAGGTATTGTGTCCTGGCTAAAATGAAATTCAGATAGCTTGAATTTCTCAGCCGATTTTGTTGCATGAGTATCCTTCATTTTAAAAGCAAATAAGAGGATAATAAAAGCCAGTAAGGGCAGTACCATCAAGCGACGCAAATAGCTGAATCGGGTTTTTTGAGCATTTGTAAGCATAAGAATTCTTCGTTTTATAGGTGAATAAAAAAAGGATTGTGCCGGGGAGAAAATGTTTTTGCCAAATTTTGCATGTAGCAGCATTTCGGCGAAGGCTGCCGTTCCTTTATCTGCCACGGCTTTTTCATCTGCGATAAATTCATGCACCAGGGCTAATTCTTTTTGCATCAGGTAAAAAATAGGATTGTACCAGTAAAAGCACAGCATTATTTGCACGAATAATTTATCCCAGGTATGTTTCTCCCGGATATGGGTAAGCTCATGTTTCAATACCTGTTGACCGGTTTCATCTTGAAGGGAAATGTCCTTGCGCCAGAAAAGCATTTGTAAAAAGGAGAAAGGTGCTTCAGGTAAATCAGTGGCAATAAAAGCTACATCCTGCATTTTTTGTACCGGGTATTGCCGGCGAAGTGCGAAGATCCGGTGGATTCGCCAGGCAAGATGGAATATGCCTATAAAAGCAACCAGGAAAAATAAGGAAAAAGTAATGGTTGAAATATTACCATACTTTTCCCAAAAACCCGGGGTAACAGCTGTTCCGGGGATAGTAACTGCCTGCAACCAGGCAATTGTTTTATTCGATGCCGGCTGTACATAAAACCATTCTAATTTAAACAGGGGTAAAGCCCCGGAGATAAAGAAGGCAGCCAGTAAATAAAAACGGTTATAATAATGGAATCGTTTGTTGCGCAAAGCAAGCAGGTAATAGCCAAATAAAATGGCCGAACAAATGAGTACCTGAAACGGGTAGATTAATATTTTTTCCATTTTTAGGGTTTTGTTTTTTTCATTTGAGCCAGTAATAATTCGAGATCTTCTATACTGAGTTTATTTTCCTGGACCAGAAAAGAAACTGCCCGGCTAAATGAACCACCAAAATAACCTTTCACCAGGCCGTTCAGCGTATTCCGGGTATATACTGCTTTACTGACCAGCGGTTTATATTCATACATACGGCCAAACATTTCGGTATCGACAAAATTTTTCTCAATAAGGATTTTTAATAAAGTGGCCACGGTGTTGGAATGTGGTTTGGGCTCGGGCATCTCTTCCAGGATATCTTTTAAAAATCCTTTGTTGATCTTCCAAAGGGCTTGCATGACCTGCTCTTCAGCCTTTGTTAATGTTTTAAAATTTTCTTTCTTCATGATGGTTTCTTTTTTTTCTTATAGAAATGATGGTTAACAGCGTACACAGCCAACTCATGTTATCTAACTAAATTCTTAGTCAAAGATAAACTAAATTTTTAGTTATAAAAATTTATTTTGAATTTTAGATAAAAATTAGCTGCCTGTATTCGGGAAAATAACCGGCAAACTTTACATTTGGCACTAATACATTTTTATGCGTGAAGCCGTAGTCAGTGTCAGTCATGCCAATATTTACCAGGGCAGCAACCTTATTTTGCAGGATGTAAATTTTACCGTGGAAAAAGGTGAATTTGTTTATCTGGTGGGAAAGACCGGAACCGGTAAAAGTAGTTTACTCAAAACTTTATATGGTGAATTGCCTTTAAAAGAAGGGGAAGGAATGGTAGCCGGATTTGATTTGAAAAAGATGAATTGGAAAAAAGTACCCTTCCTGCGACGCAACCTGGGCGTGGTTTTCCAGGATTTTCAATTACTGACTGACCGGAATGTTTACGAAAACCTGAGGTTTGTATTAAAAGCCACCGGCTGGAAAAATGAAAAATTGATGGATGAAAAGATCAATGAAGTGTTGGATAAAGTGGGATTAAAAAGTAAAGGGTTTAAAATGCCGTTTGAAATGAGTGGTGGCGAGCAGCAGCGGGTGGATATTGCCCGGGCATTGCTGAATTCCCCCAAGCTTATTCTCGCAGATGAGCCTACCGGTAACCTCGATCCGGAAACAAGCGATGAATTGATGCAATTGCTTTGGCAGATTTCCAAAACCTATAGCACGACTATTATTATGGCTACACATGATTTCCCGGTGATCCATAAATATCCATCCCGTTTATTGAAAACAGAACGAAACCAGTTATTTGACAGCGCCGTAGAAGCTGAAATTTAATTTTCTTTCCAGATCCGTTGTATCATCGTGCGGGCATTCACTGCATTGTTATAAATTTTTTCCAACACCTGTTTCCTTGTTTCTATTTCAACGCGCAAAAAAGGTTGATAATATAATTGTTCAATCAACTGTTTCATAGCAGCAATATGCCTGGGGATATGGAGCAATTCATCGAGGCCGGTTTCATCCGCCATCTCCTGGTTGGCCACACAATGCCGGCCATTAAAAAGGGCATTTAACAGTTTTAGTTTTATACCCGTGGCATTAAAAGCCGGCAACACATGAATGTGTGCATCGGCAATGAGTTCAGCCATTTTTTGTTCATCCGGGTTGGGGATAAGAGATATATGTTTATATTTTCTTATGAGGGCACGTAATTTTTTTGAAGGGTTTTTCCCGGCAATGACAAAGGGGATTTCTGTTTTCTTAAAAATATTTTTGATCAGCCAGGTAGCTGCAAAATGATTTTCTGCCACGCTCAGGTTTCCCTGGTAGAGGCAATATCGGCCCATGCCTTCTTTACAGGTTACTTTCCATTCCGGTAAAAACAAGGGCAGGTAGTAAATCGATTTACAGGAAAATTCATTGCGAAAGTAAGCAGCATCTTTTTCGGTAACCGCCCAACATTCCGTAGCCAGGTTAATGATTTTGTTTTCATAAGCTTTCAATAATCGTGATTCCCACCAGTAATAAACTTTTTTCTGCAGGTCATTTTTGCAACGGTATAAATAATAGTAATATAAATGCTCCACATTATGTAGCCGGACAAAACTGCGCCGGTTTTTAAATGCTTCATCATTTAATAGCCAGGTACAATGCGTTCCTTCCATCAATATAGGGTAATTATCTTGTAGCAAGCGATTGCGCAGGTCAGGGTCTTTACGGCTTTTGACAATGTAAGGCAGGTGAAAAGAAAAACTTTTGGCCCCTGTCTGACGGGGATAATAAAATACTTCTTCGCAATAATTTTTTAAAACAGCCTGCTCACCACGGCCATGATCAAAACAATGAAGATGAATTTTTATACCCTCGGCATGCAGGGCGGGTAATTTGTAATACAAATCAAATACGCCACCGTAATTCACCGGGTAAGGCACATCAAGGCAAATGATATGTAGATGTTTTTCCAACAATCGAATGTATTACAGGTTGGGCAGAAAATCGTTTATTCCCATAGTTGCCCGTATAAATCTTTCAATTTTTTTTCTTCGTTTTCCCAGTTTAATATTTTCCTGGCTGATAAACAATTGCGCTGCAATCGTTCATGCAGGGACTGATCCGACAGCAATTCCTGCAGCGCTTTTACAATAGTTTCCGTAGCTGTATCCGGAATCATACAGGCAATTTGGAACTGGTCATTTATTTGTTGATAAGCAGGATATGCTACACATAATTGCGGAATCCCGGCCATGATATAATCAAAAAAACGGTTGCTCAATGATTGATACTGGTTCAGGCCGGTAGATTCAAAAAGCATTATACCCAGGTAAGCCTGTGGGGTAATTTTATGTAACTCTTCGGGGAGGGCCATGCCTTCCAGAATAATTTTATCTTCCAGTTGGTTTGTACGAATCAACTGCCGGGCCTGTTCGAGGAAATTACCTGTACCAAAAATCCGGAGCCGGCAATCAATTTCCCGCATAGCCGGGATCAACGTTTCGAAACTCCGCCCTTCATTCACGGCACCCTGGTAAATTAAAAATTTTTCTGTTGCTCTCTGCTCCGGTAATTCCTTATATACCGGGAGGTTTCGGATAACCAGGTAGTGTACCCCGTATCTCCTGGCCAGTTCACCTGCTATGAATTCATTCACGGTATAACCGATGGGAAATTTGGGTACGGTGAACCGCTCAATGGCCAGCCAGCAGCGATGGATAAATGGCCGGGTAACGATTTCTTTCTGTTCTGTAAATAGTTCATGCGCATCATATAAACGTTTTTTCTTCCGGAAAAAACTTACGAAATAAACAGGTAAAATCGTATCCAGGTCAATCGCGCATATAGCATCGGCTTTTTGAAACAGCAGGCAAAAAAATAAACGTAAATTGAATTCAATATAAAACAGCGGGCCTTTTTGGAAAATACAATAGAGCCTTTTTTGTGAAAATGACTGACCGGTTAAAGGGAGTGATTCTTTCATTTGCCGGCCAAGCAATACAACATTAAAACCGGCTGCCGCAACAGAGCTACAAATGCGTTGCATACGCTGATCGTAATTCAGGTCATTGGTTACTGTAAAAATAATCCGCTTCAACAGTCTATGGCTTTTTCATTTTGTATTTTAGCATTACCTGGCTAATGCCGGCATTGATCATATCCAGTTTTTCTGCAGCTTTTTTGCTTAAGTCAATGATCCGTCCGGTTACAAAGGGTCCCCTGTCATTGATTCGGACTTTGATCTTTTTTCCGTTAGCCAGGTTGGTTACTTTCACTTTGGTACCAAAGGGTAATGTTTTGTGTGCTGCTGTCATTTTATTGTCCCGAAAAATTTCACCACTGGCAGTGGCACGTCCATTGTACTTTTCACTGTAGAAAGAGGCAATCCCTTTTTCTGTTACATATTTTCCACATGCAGGAAGCAGGAAAACCAGGAGTAAGTAAACAAATAAAACACCAATTGGTTTTTTCAAAAATTGCCTGTTTAATTGTATGAAAATTTTACCCATGATAAACACGGGAATAGAAAATCTTTCCTTCTTGTATATCCAGCACTTCAGCCACCTGCATATCTGCTTCACCGGGTACCTGGCGTGTGTATTCAATAAATACCCGTTGGTCATTTGCCGTTAATGAATTTTCCCTGTAATGCAGTTCCGGCAGGCGTTTAAAAGCATCTGCCCACCAGCTGTTCAATGCCGCTTTCCCTTCTATAAGACCATTCGTTTCCGGATGTTTAATTTTTAATTTAGGACTGAAATGTTTAGCCTGTACATGGTACAGGGCCAGTAAGGCATCCAGGTTTTTGTTATTAAAAGCAGCTAACCAGTCTTTTGCTATTTGCAGATTTTCCTGTTCCATTATCCGAAGGGTAGTTTTACAACTTTGGCAGCAACCGGTTGATTCCGGATGCTTATAAAAATTTCTGAATCCAAAGCGGCATGTTCTATGGCTACATACCCCAAGCCAATCGCTTTGCCGAGTGAAGGTGATTGTGTACCACTTGTAACATACCCGATTTCTTTGCCTGCAGCATCCAGGATGGGGTAATGGTGCCGGGGAATACCACGGCCAATCATTTCAAAACCGACTAATTTTCTTTTAATGCCATCTGCTTTTTGTTGGCTCAGTATATCTTTCGCAGTGAAAGCTGTATCCTTATTCAGTTTGGTAATCCAACCCAGGCCGGCCTCATAGGGTGTAGTCGTGTCATCAATATCGTTGCCATATAAACAAAAGCCCATTTCAAGCCGTAATGTATCGCGGGCACCCAGGCCGATAGGTTTAATGCCGGCTTCTTTTCCGGCATCAAAAATGGCGTTCCATATTTTTTCCGGGTGATCATCTTTGTTTTCAAAATATATTTCTACACCACCGGAACCTGTATAGCCGGTAGCACTAATCAGGACATTATCGATACCGGCAAATTTTCCCTTGGCAAATGTGTAATATTTCAGGTTCAGAATATCTATATCCGTCAGTGGTTGTAAAATTTTACAGGCTTCAGGTCCCTGGATAGCCAGCAGGCAGGTTTTATCACTGATGTTTTTCATTTCCACATTATCCTTATTATGATCGCAAAGCCATTGCCAGTCTTTTTCAATATTGCCGGCATTCACCACGAGCAAGTACACATTATTTTCTTCGATACAATATACAATGAGGTCATCCACGATACCACCTTTATCATTTGTAAAGCAGTTGTATTGCGCTTTCCCCGCCATCAACTTCGATACATCATTCGTAGTGACACGCTGGATCAACGATAAAGCATGCGGTCCTTTCAGGATAAATTCACCCATATGGCTGACATCAAAAACGCCGGCATGATGACGTACAGTCTGGTGCTCATCATTGATACCGGAATAACTGATCGGCATATTGTAACCGGCAAATTCAGCCATTTTGGCTCCCAGGGCGATATGCATTTTGGTGAAGGCAGTTTCTTTCATTTTGCAATTATTTAATTTTTGCTATTCATTATTTTTTCAGTGAAAAGAAGCTTTTTTTTTAAAAAAACACCAAACAAAAATAGGTGATCAAAGGTCGATTAAAAAATAAAACAGGTTGTTTCTAAAAAGAAGAACCTCATCCCGCTGACGGAACAAGGCTCTTTTCTCCCAACCTTAACCAAGTTTATATTAAAAAGCGCTGCATAACGATGGTTGAAAAATCCCATTTTGAATTCGTCTCTTTTTCTTTCCGGCTTGCTGAAACTTTTTTCAGTGAATCTGTTTTCTGGGTGGGTTGTTGATAACGATACACTGAATCACTCTTTGGCCCTGTAGGTAATGATGGTTCATGGATATCATCATCCATATCCGGGTAAACAGGTTTGAGGCCATTTTCTGTCATGATATATTCTACATCATCATCCCAGTCGTATTTGCCATCTTCTCCCACTCTCCAGCGGTAGTAGCCAAAATCATTGATACCGACCTGGAAGGAACCATTTCTTTCCACTTCATCATTTATGAGGATCCTTTTCCCAACCGGTACGGCTATGGTGAGAAATATTTGTTGGTTCCTGAATTTGTCAGAAGGTGTAATGGCAATACCCCGGCCAAGCAACAGGAAAGTATCTTTCTGATACATGGGATAGCTTATTTTATTTGCCAGCATATTTGCCTGTTCACGGGATGCCCCATTAGAAACTTTGAGCATTCTTACGGAAAAACTATCGTTCTCTGCTTTAACAATTCTGATATTGATGTTTTTTACAAAAAGTGTGTCCTGATCAAAATTGGAAAATGGACGGAAGTTCCAATTACGACCTGTAATAAAATCATCATTTTTTGAATCGTTCCTGATTTCCAGTTTTTGCACTGTAGGATTGCTTAAGGGAATGGTTTGCTCAATGGGTGTATTGCGTGCGCTTAAATCCCGGCTGACAGATGAGATCAATAAGATCAGGCTAGCCCAGCCCAAAGTCCACAAAGCGATAAACGTATAGGTCATGAATGCACTATGGTTTTTGGTTTTAGCCAGGCGACGGATAATCCAGGTAATGATACCAATCACGGGAACCCAGATAAATAATAAGAGGGTACCCCATAGGAAGACGGTTTGCCAACCATCTTGTAAAATATAAATTTTGTAAGGTAGGAAGCCGGCAAATAAAACGCCTATACTCAGTAATGCAATGACCAGGCTAATTATGATGCAGGCCACAACAAAGTAGGCAAAAATTTTGAATAATAAGATGATAACCCGTCCCAGTCCGCCACCGGTTTTTCGGGCAGAACTGGCAGCTTCCCTTCCTATGGCGCTACTTCTTTCGGAAATGGTTGCCCCGATTTCCTGGGCTCTTTCTTTTACTTCTTCCCCAAATTTTTTGGCGCGGTCTTTCACCCCACTTAAATCCTGCTGAATGGTGCTTTTGATGCTGTTTACATCAATCTTTTCCCCTTTCATTTCCAATTTTTCTGAAGTGGATTTTGCTTCCGGAATAGCTATCCAAAGAATAATGTATATGATGGCAGCGCCCGGGCTAAAAGAGAAATTGATAAGGCTTGGAAAAGACCAGGGCCCGATATGTGACCATTTAAACAGAAATGTAATAAAAGGTAACAAAAACAATACACGTGGTATCCACACATTGATATTGAAATAATGCGCCAGTCCACTACATACGCCGCCAATCATACTGTTGTCCGGGTCACGATACAAGCGTTTGCGAAAGGAACCGATAGCAGTGGTTGCCGTACTGGGAACAACGATCCACAGAATCAGATAAGGGATAAATAATGCCCCGAAAAAGATGACAAAGAGAACGCGAATTACCACCCGGTCCAGGTTGAAATAATTGGCGAGCCCGGCACACACACCGGCAATGACTTTATCATTTTCATCGCGGTATAAGCGATGAGGTGGCGGTGGCATTTGACTTTCCTTCCGGCTGTATTCTTCTTTGTTCTTTTGCGATTCATTTTCCACTTTGGCCTGAACATTGATTTCATCGGCTTCAAAATCTGCCGGGCGGCCCATACTATTAATGATCGCTTCTACATCCGCATCGGTAATGCAGGTGCTTCCTTTTTTCAGTGTTTCAGAAAAAAGCTCCGCGATACGACCTTCAATATCATTGATAATCTCATCGCTTCCTTCTTCTGCAGCGAAGTATTGTTGTAAACTATCAATATACTGTTTCAGCATATCGTAAGCAGTTTCTTCAATCGGTACTACACGTCCCTGGAAGTTTATGTTAATTACCTTTTTCATGTGTATGTTTTTTGTTGTTTGATTTACCTTTTTTATTTCGCCTTTTTTCAATTTTAATAATGAATAGGGCTGGATGCATTGGGCAAATTTTATTGGTTATTGTTGGGTGTTGATGTTTCTGTATTTTCAATCGGGGATGTCTCCGGCGTTATGTCTGTTAATGTTTTTACGGCATTGGCCAATTCTTCCCAGGTTGCTTCGAGTTTTTCATAAAATCCCAACCCCGCTTCCGTCATAGAAAAATACTTTCTGGGAGGGCCGCTATTGCTTTCTACCCATCGATATGTCAGGAGGCCGGCATTTTTTAAACGCGTTAATAGTGGGTATAATGTACCCTCCAGGATATGGAGATTGGCCGCTTTCATTTTTTCAACGATATCACTGGGATACGCTTCCCCATGCCTGATAATCGACAAAATGCAAAACTCCAATACTCCTTTTCGCATTTGACTTTGTGTGTTTTGAATATCCATAATCCGGTTTTTTTAATTTTCACTGTTTTTGAAAAGCAGCAAAAAATGTTTTAAATATTTTTTCATCTTCCGGCTTGCCATTATTTCAATTACCAAAGCAAATCTTCATAATGACAAGGCAAAGATAAGGAGCATTTTAATACTATGCAATACATAGTACCATCTTTATTAAAGTAATTTGTAGAGGACAATACTTTAAATAATTTTAAATAACTGATTATCAGATATTTAAAAATTTTCTTTATTTTTTTTAAAATGATAAATGGTAAAATAGCGGGATGAAATACAGCGAAAATTGCCAAAAAATGCCCGATTTCTTGTAATAAGATGTTTAGTTAATCTGAAAAATTATTTCACTTTGTGCAATTTTTCAGCAGCCTTCAGTAGCGTTTCTTCTTTTTTGGCAAAACAAAAACGAAGCACTTTATTATCATCCCCATTTTTGTAAAAACTGCTTAACGGAATAGTAGCCACACCGTAGTTTTTCACGAGCATTTGTGCATAGGAAAAATCATTTTCATCATGGAGATGCGCATAACTGAAACACTGGAAATAACTGCCATGTGAAGGCAGCGGTTGGAATACAGAACCCTGCATTGCCCGTAAAAAGAAATCTCTTTTTTGTTGCATAAAAGAAGCGAGATTCAGATAAGCCGTTTCATTCCGGAGAAAAGCAGCGAGGCCATATTGAACAGGTGCGTTTGTAGTGAAAGCATTGTACTGGTGTACTTTTCTGAATTCCTGCATGAGGTTTTTACCCCCAGCACAATAACCAATTTTCCAACCGGTACAATGATAGGTTTTACCAAAAGAAAAACATACCAAACTATTTTCCAGTAAGTCCGGGTATTTTAAAATACTATGGTGCTTGAAGCCGTCAAAAATCAGGTGTTCATACACTTCATCGCTGATCACGGTAATATTTGTACCAGCAATAATTTGTTGCAAAGCAGTTATATCCTCTTCACTGAATACTGCACCGGTAGGATTATGAGGTGTGTTGATAATGATGGCTTTTGTTTTTGCATTAATTTTTTCGAGGACAATTTCCCAGGGTACCTGGTATGTTGGATAGGTTAACGGTATCCGTACCGGCACCCCACCATTAATTTCAATATTCGGGATATAACTATCATAAGCGGGCTCAAATAAAATGACTTCATCACCCGGAAAAATGATTGCACTAAGTGCACTGAATATAGCATAAGTGGCACCGGGTGTAATGGTTACCTGGGAGGTAGCATCAATTTTCGTATGATATAGTTTTTCAATTTTTTCTGCAATTGCTTCAGTTAATGCCGGCACACCATTCATATGGGCATATTGGTTATGGCCTTGTAACATAGCCATATTTACGGCACTGACCAACTCTTCATCCATATCAAAATCGGGAAAACCCTGGCCCAGGTTAATGGCTTTATATTGCTGAGCCAATTGGCTCATAATGGTAAAAATCGTTGTACCGGTATGTGGCAGTTTACTTTTAGGGACTTGCACTATACTGTTTTTAAATAACGGAAAAAGATTATTGGTCCCATACTTTTTTCCCACGGGAATAAGTAGCCAGGACTTTCGTTTGTAAAACCTCGGCAGCCGGGATTTTCATTAGATCTTTATCGAGCAGTATAAAATCAGCCGATTTACCCACTTCGAGGCTGCCTGTTTCTTTCTCGAGAAAGTCTGCTTTAGCCGCCCAGATGGTCATACCCCGGATAGCTTCTTCGCGTGTCAGGGCATTTTCCATTTGGAAACCTCCTTTCGGATAACCACTGGCATCGACCCGGAACACGGCAGCCAGAAAGGTTTTAAACGGACTAATATCTTCAACCGGGAAATCGGTTCCCAGCGCTTCCCAGCCATTTTGCTGTAATAATTGTTTATTGGCATAAGCGGTTTGCAGCCGGGTATTTCCCAATCGTTCACCTGCCCAATACATATCACTGGTGGCATGTGTGGGCTGTACGGATGGGATGATCGAAGCTTTACCAAAAAGTGCAAAATCAGCCGGATTAATTACCTGCGCATGTTCGATACGCCAGCGCCGGTCATTTTTACCCTGGAGATATTTGTTATATATAGTCAAAATAACCCGGTTTGCTGAATCGCCAATGGCATGGGTGCACATTTGAAATTTTGTTTTGGAAAGTACAGCAGCCACAGAATCAAAGTGCTGAATACTGCTCAATAAGAAACCATTCCACCCTGGTTGATCGGTATAAGGCTGTAATAAGCAGGCCCCACGGCTTCCCAGTGCCCCATCGGCAAAAACTTTAAAACCAATGACAGAAAGCAGGTCAGTTTTATATAGTCCTTTAGGCAGGAAATAATCGTAGTTTTCTTTTTTATCACTTAATAAAACAGCCAGGCGCATATGTAATTTCCCGGCTTTTTGCAAAGAATCAATACGGTTGACTACCTGGTAATTCAGGCCACAATCAGTAATTGTTGTCAGCCCGGTGGCAAAACAATTTTGTTGTGCCGCCAGTACCTGTTTTTCAAATTCTGCACCAACGATTTCCGGGATCTTTTTGTTGACAAGGTCACCTGCATTATCTACCAGGATACCGGTTAATTTACCATTTTCAGTTACGATTTCCCCTCCATTTATTTGCTGGCCTGCTACGATACCGGCAATATCCAGGGCTTTCTGATTGGCAAGATAAGCATGGCCATCTACCCGTTCGAGGAGGACTGGATTATTGGGAAACATTTGGTTCAGCAGGCTGTTGTCCGGAAATTTTTTTCCTGGAAATTTATTTTGATCCCAGCCCCGCCCTATAATCCATTGTTGACCTGGATGTGCATCGGCAAAGGTTTTTACGCGTTGCACCATTTCCTCCATACTTTTACTGTCATATAAATTGACTTCAAAAAGTGCATGGCTATAGCTGATATAATGGGCATGGGCGTCGATAAAGCCGGGGAAAATAACCTGGCCTTTAGCATCAATGGTTTCTTTGGCATCATACGTATTCAGGATGGCAGCATTTTCACCGATAGCCAGGATTTTTCCATCTCTCACAGCCATAGCTTCCGCAGTGTGGAAATTGCTATCAACCGTATAAATTACGGCATTATGTATGAGTAAATCGGCAGTTTGATGATTATTACAACTCATGAAAATAGTGATTGCCAAATAAAAAAGGATGAAACGATGGTTCATAGCAGGCATTTTCAGTAAATGTAAATCTTCCCTGTGAAAACAGGTACAATCTTTTTGGCTGATTTGCTCCAGGTTTAGTATAAAAAGCCCATTTTGGAAGCCAAAAATATTTTATTGATGGGCCGGTTTCTGGCTTGAAGTTTGAAGCGAATATTCACTTTGCCGTTTCGGTTATAATAAAAGGATATCACATTTTTTTATCCAGGGACATATTTTTGATGGGGCAAGGGACATTGATTTCTGAAATTTATTTTGATGTGGACAAGTTTGCTTGTACTTTTACTTTCCCTTCATGTCTGGATATAACACGTGCGTAAACCTGATGTCAATTAAATAAACATTATGTTACAAGTTGCTGCCGGCGCTTTTATTGCATACCTGGTTACTTTTTTCACAATGCCTTTTATCATTCGAATAGCCCGTGCCAATCAGATTTACGATATTCCGGATGCCCGGAAGACACATGCCGAATCGATTTCTTCTTTAGGAGGAATTGCCATTTTTATTGGTTTAGCCCTGGCCTTATTATTAGTGTCTGATTTCAGGATAGATAACCAGGAATTTCAATATCATCTTGCTGCCTTTTTTATCATTTTTATGATAGGGGTGATCGATGATATTTTTGTATTGAAAGCCTGGAAAAAAGTGCTTGGCCAGGTCTTCGTTGCTGCTATTATATCGGCTAAGGCACATTTGGTGGTAAGCAGTTTTTTTGGATTCCTGGATGTTTATAACCTTACTGCAACCGCTTCTTATATTGTTACATTTTTTGTAATCATGCTGGTCATCAATTCGTTTAATCTTATTGACGGGGTAGATGGTTTGGCTGGTTCGTTGGGCTTGTTTTCCTGCCTGAGTTTTGGGATCTTTTTTCTTGTCAATCACAATTTATCCTATGCCATACTGGGCCTGGCCATGTCCGGTTCATTACTGGCATTTTTAGTATTTAATTTCCCGCCGGCAAAAATATTTATGGGAGATTCCGGGTCGATGTTATTGGGCCTAGTCAATGCCATATTGGTTATACAGTTTTCACAAACGGCAGCTACCGCGCCTGTTTTTGCGGTGAAATCAGCGCCAGCTGTAGGTTTGGGATTATTGCTTATTCCCCTGATGGATGTTTTGCGGGTATTCATTATCCGGTTATCGCGGGGCCGGTCTCCTTTTGCACCGGACAGAAATCATGTGCATCATCTTTTGTTGAATAAAGGTTTTTCCAGTAAACAAGTAACCCTGATACTCATTGGAGCCAGTATTTTATTTGCATCGATTGCCTTTTTATTAAATGAAATCCTGGATATCAATTTGATTGTCTTATTACTGATCGGCTTATTTTTCTCCGGTGTTTTATTCATTACTTATTTCCTGCCTTTGAAAAAATCACTTCGTGCCGTTCATTCACAAACGGATGCGAATGTCAGGGTGTTGAATATGTTTAGAGCCCCATCGGAAAATACCGCCTCGGGGGATGAATAATTTTTTCAGCAAAGTCAGCCTCATTAAGCAAATAGATTTAGTAAATTTGCCAGCTATAATTCGTTGTTTATGCAGGAAGAAGTTGAACTTATTTTAGAGGATACCAATCAGCAAATGGAAAAAGCCCTGGGTCATCTCCAGGCAGAGTTAATTAAAATCAGGGCGGGGAAAGCTACGCCGGCCATGCTGGATGGAATCCTGGTAGAGTATTATGGAGCGCCCACACCGATTGGCCAGGTCGCCAATATTACGGTGCTGGATGTACGCACGATCAGTATCCAGCCCTGGGAAAAAAATATGCTTCAACATATTGAGAAAGCTATCATGCAGGCCAATATTGGAGTGACTCCGCAAAACGATGGGGCTCAGATCCGCTTATTCTTACCTCCCTTGACAGAAGAAAGAAGGAGAGAGCTGTTTAAAAAAGCAAGTAATGAAGGGGAGCATTCGAAAGTTGCCATCCGGAATATCCGGCGTGATGCTATAGAGCAAATAAAGCGCCTCCAGAAAGAAGGTCTAAGTGAAGACCTGGCTAAAGAATCAGAAAGCAGTATCCAGGATATTACCAATAAAAATATTGCACAGGTTGATAAACTACTCGCCGCAAAAGAAAAAGAAATGATGTCGGTATAATCATTCTTTTTGCATAGTTTCTTTTTGTTTACTCATTATTTAAGTGGAATATCCCGTACCAGCATGGCATCCCGGTTGGCCATGTCCCAGGCGGTGTAGAAAATAAGTTTCACCCGTTTGGTCATGACATCAAATCGTATTTTATCTATCGTATCTGTTGGTTGGTGATAATCAGCATGGGTTCCATTAAAATAGAAAATTACCGGAACACCATGTTTGGCAAAATTGTAATGATCCGAGCGATAATAAAAGCGATTAGGATCTTTGGGGTCATTAAATCGCCTGTCGAGTTCCATATGCATATAAGTATGATTGATACTATCACTGATTTTCATCAGATCAGAACTTAATTTATCTTCCCCAATAGTATAAACATAATTGGTCGAATCGCCTTCTTTACGGTCTGGATCCAGCCTGCCTACCATATCAATATTCAGGTCAACGGTCGTTTTATCCATAGGAAATACCGGGTGATCCGTATAATATTCAGAACCCCATAAACCTTTTTCTTCTCCGGATACTGTCATAAAAACAATACTTCTTCTTGGGCCATATCCTGCCTGTTTCGCTTTTGTAAAAGCTTCGGCAAGCTCTAACACACTGGTTGTACCAGAACCATCGTCATCGGCACCATACCAAATTATCGAATCCTTTTTGCCTAAATGATCATAATGGCCGGTGATAAACACATATTCATCTTTTTTGTCCGTACCAGGGAGTACGCCCAGTACATTACTGCTTTGTAAATTTAATGTTGTAGTTTGTAAATTATAGGAAAGAGAAACAGGGATCGTTTTATGGTTCAGGGCGGCAACTTCTTTGAAGCCAGCTTTCTTTCTCAGGTGTAGAATCCGGGCAGCAACTTTTGGAGAAATATAAATAGTGGTAATGTTTTTAAACATACCGGAATTCGATGTTTTCGGTTTGTTTATATACATATTGCCTTTGGTTTGCAGGGTAGTCTTCCGGGGAAAGTACTTTTCTACAAGCAAGATACCCGCAGCACCTTTGTTCCGGGCAGTAATAATTTTCGTAAATACGGAACCCGGGCTACGGAAATTATATTTGACGGCGTCTGCAGGTTTGTCTTTGTCTTCCGGTAAGCCACTTAATACCATTACCCATTTATCTTTGACATCAAGATTGGCATAATCATTTCTGGTAGAGTCGGCAATACCAAAACCCGCAAAGACAACGGAATCCGTATGCCAGGTACCTGAATGCAGTGAAAAGAAATCATAAGAAAAATCTTCATTAACGGTAAAGTTTTTTCCATTTACTTTCAGGGCGGACTCGGTGATGGAATCCTGGTACACCGGGAAATACATTTGGTAACCTTCCGGGGTGCCTGGTTGTAAACCTAATTGTTTAAAATAACTTTCTATATAAGCGGCGGCTCTTTTTTGCCCGGGTGTAGCGGTTTCACGGCCTTCCATTTCCCGGCTGGCAATGATAGTCAACTTAGCTTTAAGGTCTGCCGGTGTAATTGTTTGCGCAAATGCTTCGATCTGGCTTTTTGTTTGTGCCAGTGTAATTTGTGAAATGAGTAAAAGGAAAAGGGTAATTTTTTTCATGAGTATAAATTATATGAGGGAGAAATTCTATGGACTATTTTACATATTAGCAATCTTAGCTACTCTTTTTTGGTGCCGACCACCTTCAAATGTGGTTTCCATAAATGTATCCACCATTTCAAGAGCCAGTTCCCGGGATACAAAACGGGCAGGAATACAAAGAATATTGGCATCATTGTGTTGCCGGGTCAGCGCTGCAATTTCCGGTTGCCAACAAAGGCCGGCTCTTATTTTACTATGTTTATTGGCTGTCATGGCAACACCATTCGCAGTACCACATAATAAAATACCCATCGCTGCTTCATCATTTTCTATTGCTTTACATACCGGGTGAACAAAGTCCGGGTAATCAACAGATTCTTCTGAAACAGTTCCATAGTCCCGGACTTGTAAACCTTTTTGTTGTAATGCTGATTTGATTGTTTCCTTAAACTGGAAACCTGCATGGTCGCAGCCAATAGCTATGGGTCGTTGTGGATTGAAAAAAAAGGACATACGCAATTTTATTTAAAAGTGTGAAATTACTCATACTGTTTTGTATATCCTAACCGTTTATCCTTAAATCATGTATCCGGAAATAGCCATTATTCCCATATCTCTGCATCTTTTTTCAATTTTTCTTTATAGGCACGTTTTGAAACGAACACGCCAAATTCATATAAACCAAAAAGTGGAATAAAGACGATCGTTTGGCTAATCCAGTCCGGGCTTGGCGTTATGACAGCTGCTATGATGAGGATGATAATGATCGCATACTTTCTTGATCGTTTTAAAAAAGCAGGGGTAACTACGCCCATTTTTGAAAGAGCATATGCCATCACAGGTAATTCAAAAGCAATACCGCAGCCAAGAATCAGGTTTGTTAAGTTATCCAGGTAATCATTGAGGGTAGGTTTTGTTTGTAAGATATGGATGGAACTTATATTAAAGGTGGCCAGGAAATTAAAGGTAAATGGTCCCAATACAAAGTATCCAAATGCCGAACCCAGGAAGAAGAAAAAAGAAACCCAAAAAATAATAAAGCGTGTATTTTTTAATTCTTTTTCTTTTAAGGCAGGTTTTACAAAGCGCCAGAATTCCCAGAAAATATAGGGAAATGCCACGATGAGGCCCCCCACAAAGGCAATGGTAAAGCTGCCCAGGAACTGGCCGCCAAAGGTGGTCGTTTGCATGTTGACGCTAACGGGGGGGAGGCAGAGTGTTTCGCCCAGGTGCAGCCAATGACTCAATTTACAAAATGCCGTATAGCTTACAAAATTGGGATTGATGGGGCCTGCAATGACATTATCAAACACCCATTGGATATTTAACCAGATGATGAGTGCCAGCACCAGAATGGCGATTAAGGAACGGATCAAATGCCAGCGCAATGCTTCCAAATGATCGATAAATGACATTTCAGCCTGGCCACTTCGTCTTTTAAAAAACCCAATACTCATAACATTGCAAAAATAAAGTGGCAAAGGTAAGCGGTAGCGCTATTACAAAATCTTAAAACCGGGGTTGCCTGAAGCCAAGAAAGTAACCTGTTAATCACTTAACTTTTTTACTCTCACCGATTCAATCCTTGTATCACTCACGGATAAAATATCAAATTCATATTTATCAAGAATAATCCGTTTTTTCGCTTCGGGTATGGCTTTATTTTCTTCAATAATAAATCCGGATAAGGTTTCTGCATCTTTCTTTTCAAAGCCAATTCCATATTTATCATTCAGGTAATCCAATTCTAGCCGGCCGGAGAAGATGTATTCATTTTCAGCCAGTTGTTTTTCTTGCAGATCTTCCGTATCGTATTCATCCTTGATATCACCGAAAACTTCTTCCAGCACATCTTCCATGGTTACTATGCCGGCAGTACCGCCAAACTCATCCACGACCCAGGCGATACTTTTTCTGTCCTTTGAAAAAATATTCAGCAGATCAGTGGCATTCATCGTTTCGGGAATGACTGGTACTGTATGTAAAATGGTGGCAATGGATTCCGGTTTTTTAAATAAGTCCAGTTGATGGATGTAACCTTGAATATCGTCGATATTTTCTTTATACACAATTCCCTTACTAAGCTTTGTTTCAATAAAAAAATTTCTTGCTTGTTCTATGGTGGCAGTAATCGGTATACCTTCTATTTCCGTACGGGGAACCAGGCATTGCCTTACCTTGATAGTTGGCAGGGCCAATGCATTTTCAAATAAATCAGCATGTAACACATCATTGTTTTCTTCCTGTTCTTTGCTTTGCAGGATAAATGTTTCCAGGTCGATGCCTTCCAAATCATTTTCTGTTTTTTTCAGTGGGACATTAAATAAGTATTTCAAAATAAAATCTGCCATACCGGTAATGGCCTGTATAACCGGGTAGAAAATAGATTCAAAAAACCGGATGACTATGGCCATGGAAACAATAAACCGGTCCGGTTTAGCTTTGTACAATGCCCTGGGTAAAAATAACCCGGCTAATAATAAAATAGCAGAGGAAAAGACTGTATCAAAAGCCAGTTTAAAATAAGGATTCTGAATTTGAAAGGGATTCCATAAAGTGGTGCGCATCCAGTCTATAAAGAAAATGCCATAAAGGACAATGCCCAAATTGATACCGACGATTGTGATGCCAAACAGGATATGGGGCTTATCATGATACCCGGAAATGATTGCTGCCTGTTTACTACCTTGCTTTTTTCTTAGTTCAATATGAATTCGTGAACTATTAATAAAAGCCATTTCCACGCCTGTAAAAAAGGCTACCAATAACAGGGAAAAAATTGTACAGGCAATAAGGAACAACATCGACATATCTCCAAAAATACCAAAATTCCCGTATGAAAGATTAACAGAATGGCAGCCTGGCGCTAAATATTTTATCATTTTCCAATAAAAATTTGAAAAAAATACATGAATATGTAGTTTGGTTATTAAATATATTCCTTTAACTTTGGAAATACCTCCCCCAATAACTAACAATTATCTTGTATGAAAACTAAAATTAGAATCAAAAACTGGCGGCTTCCATTTTGGTAAAATCGTTGGAAATTTTATTTTCCTATGAGATCAAAACTTTTTTTCACTTTAAAAACTTTCATTATGTTACACCCATCTTCTTTAAAAAAAGCTTTCTGCTTCATCGCATTTTGTTTTGGCCTTTTTCAAATCAATGGCCTGGCACAATTCTATAATAATGGCGGTATTATATCCGTAACCACAGGGGGTGTTTTATATGCGGATATGGAGATAAATAATGTATCTACTGGCTCTATTACCAATGAAGGAGATATAACGACTACAAAGAGTTTTATTACAGATCCTGCAGCCAGCCTTTCTGGAAATGGTACATATCATGTGCAGGGTAATTTCATGAATAAAGGAACTTACAATGCCGGAACTTCAGTTTTGGAAATGTATGGGAATAAAAATTCTAAGCTGAAAAACGAAACCGGAGAAATTTATCAATTGATCGTAAATAAAAGTGCCAATAAAAATGTGATTCTTCAGGGGCCGGATAAAATTCTGAATAAAGTCACTTTTACAACGAATAAAAATTATATCAAACTAGGAAATTATGTATTGACCCTGGATGACAATTGTATTGTTGATGGATTTAGCAACTATCGATATTTTATTACGGATGGTGATGGTTTTTTAAAAAAATTAAATGTGAGCAGTACGGGCTTTACATTCCCTGTTGGATTTGATAAATATACATATAACCCTATAACTTTAACTGAAAATGGTACCGCAGATGATTATTCCGTAAGGTGCCTTGAGCATGCTTTATTGCAGGGGTCAACCGGGAGCCCTATATCTAATGGAGGTATAGATGCTGGTTGGTATGTTGAACAAGCCAATTCAGGCGGTGCTAATGTCGATATCCTCGCTCAATGGAAAAGTTCCGATGAATTGACTGGTTTTGATAAAACCCATTGTGAGGTGGTACGGTATAAAAATACAGCCTGGGACTACGATATAAGTAAGGAAGCAGCTGCGGCTGGTGGTCTATTTAGGACCGTAAGTACGAGTGGATTTTCTAATTTTGGTTATATCACAGTGCTTTCAACTGCTACTCCAACTTTTGGCAATACTTTTTCACCGGTTAATAAATCAGCCAATAATATAAATGCTGCCCAGATAAAAGTATATCCGACCCTTGTACAAAATTTTGTGAATGTAGATATTCTGCAAAACACAAAGAATATTCAGAAAATGAATATTACAATTTCCGATGGAGCCGGCAAGGTTGTTTGGCAAAAACAGGATGTTGATTTTCAATCTCAACATTTGACACTTCCTTACCTGGCCCAGGGGGTATATTTTGTGAATGTATATTTCGGTACAGAAAAATTTGTACAGAAAATTGTTGTGGGTAGATAATTAGTTAATTGGTTTCTTAAAAAAATTAGCCATACTCTCCGTATAGGTATGTGCTCTGTTAGCAGCTATCTTATCAAAAGTAAATAAGATAAGGGCTTGTAAAGCGAGCGCAATACCTATACCTGCCCATACCTGGTAGGACTCGTTTTTCCGGAAATAAATAAACAAGCCGAGGCCGATAATAAAACAGGCAATTTCGGCATACCGGTAAAGGGTAAACCGTTTATTCACTTCCTGCATCCGCGGTATTTCCTGATCAATAATTTTTTGCGGGTTCATATCAAAATTATACACCATATCGGTTCTTTGCTTATCTGCGCGACGATAAACAGAAGCGCCAACAAAAACCTGGATTAAGGCAAGCAGGGCAAACACTATGGCAAAGCCTTTCCATACCTGTGTCTTTAATACAAACCAGGAAATTAATGCAAAGATCAGGGCAGCTATACCTATACAACAAAGTATAAAGGCACCTGTTTTTTCGCTTATAAAATATTGTTCAATGGTAGATTTTGTAAACATAAGATTTAGATAAATGAAGATTTTTATTTAGCACAGTTTTTGCAAATACCCTCTACAATTAATCCTGCTTGTTTCATTTTAAACCCAGCCGGCATTTGAATAGCTGGTATAGCTATATGGTCCAGGCAGTATGTATTCTGGCATTTCTCACAAATGAAATGTATATGGTTATCGGAATGCTTTCCCGATGCACATTCTTCTTTGCATAAGGCATATAAAACCGCATTGTCTGCTGTGGGGATACTGTGAATAATTCCCTTTTCTGAAAACGCCTGTAATGTCCGGTAAATGGTGACCCGGTCAAATAAATCACCTGTCTGCCTTTCAATATCGGCATGAGCTAATGCATTATGGTGATGCTGAAATAACTCCAATATCCGAATCCTGCTTTCAGTTACTGATAAATGGTGCTTTTTTAATATGTTTTCTGCTAGTGAACTCATCATTGCATTTATTTTCACTTTCAGAGTTGTTGTGTATCTTCAGGTTCCTTCAATAATTCAGCAATTGCATCCTTTAAAGCATCTAAATCATCCTGCTTTAAACCATCATAAATACGGCCACGAACTTTTCCGTTTTTGTCCACCAATGCAATGAATTGTGTATGTAAAAACTGGTCATTAATATTTTGCAGGTTATTTTTTGGATCATCGACCAAATAGCTGTTCCGGGCCTGCATATACAAACTATCTTTTCGGCCGGTAAGGAAAATCCACTTATTGGTATTTACTCCAAGTTTTTCAGCATATTTTTTTAATGTGGCAGCTGAATCTGTTTCCGGGTCACAGGTATGCGAAACCACCATAAAATCCGGCTCATTTTTATAAAGCTCATAAATGTGTTTGATGTTTCCATTCATCCGGGGGCAGATTCCTTTACAGGTAGTAAAGAAAAAATTTACCACACATACTTTGCCCAGCATATTGGCCTGGGTGAAAGGTTGACCATCTTCATTAATAAATGTGAAAGGTTTTACATAGCTCAATACAGGTGCTTTTCGCTTCCAATTATCAGTGCCGGCAAAAACCGCTATGAAAAAAACGAGGATAATTGCACTAAAAAAAATTATGTACCTGACAACTTTCTGGCGTTTCATATTACAAGAGATAAAAGACAAAATTACTACTTATACTTGCCGGGTAATTGTAAAAAAGCAGTAAATTTTAATAAACAAAAATTGCAACTTTGTTGCAAATTACATATTTTTGCCACGATGGCAGCTAATAAAATGCAACTAAAGATTAATTGGGATGCGCTGGGGATCAGTGCCTCAATTGCCTGTGCCATTCATTGTGCCATTCTTCCTTTGTTCTTGTCTTCTTTGCCTTTGTTTGGTATCAATATTATCGGGAACCTGTATTTTGAATGCTTGATGATTTTCTTGGCCTTTTGTATAGGGACATTTTCTTTATACCATGGCCAGAAAAAGCATCATCATAAAAAAAGCCCGCTCATTTTATTCTCAATAGGTATTGCTTTCCTGCTTGCCAAACAGGCCTGGCATCAATACGAAATAATGTTGTTAGTTCCAGCTGTACTATTAATTGTGGGTGCACATTTTCTTAACTATCGTTTATGCCGGAAAGCCAGGCATTGTCATAGTTCAGATTGCAATCATTAATCTGTATGTATCACTTGAAGGTATAACTTACGCCACCATCTTTTTCATCTTTCAATAAAATGCCAGCCTCCGACAAATCTTTACGGATTTTATCACTGGTAACAAAGTCTTTGTTTTCTTTTGCCGTTTTGCGAATATCAATCAGTATTTGTAGTACTTCATCGAGTTTGGCATCTTTAGAAACACCCGGCGCCTGTAATCCAAAAATATCTTCCAGGTAAATTTTAAATGTTTGTTGTAATCGTTGAAATACTTTCTCTGTAAGGCTTTCCGGTGGTATGGTTTTATCTTTTAGGGAATTGATGATTGGTGCCAGCTCAAACATATTGGCCAGTACTTTTGCCGTATTAAAATCATCGTTCATGAATTCATCAAAACCATCCAGTAAGCTATTGACTTTTTGATTGAGTGCTTCATCGGTATTCCCGGAACCGGATGCCGGCTCCAGTGCCTGTAAATTGGTAAAAGCTTCCCAAAGACGTGATAGGCCTTTCTCAGCAGCCTGCAATGCTGCATTGCTAAAATCAAAGGTGCTACGATAATGTGTTTGTAAGATGGAAAAACGGATCACCATAGGATGATAAGCTTTTTCCAATAATGGGTGTGAACCGGAAAAGAGTTGCGAAAGCGTAATGACATTATTATAACTTTTGCCCATTTTTTTTCCATTAAGGGTAATCATATTATTATGGATCCAGTATTTCACCGGTGCTGTATGATTGCAAATGGTGCTTTGCGCTATTTCGCTTTCATGATGGGGAAACAGGAGATCCATGCCACCACCATGAATATCAAATTGTTTACCTAAATATTTGGTTGCCATGGCAGAGCACTCAATATGCCATCCCGGGAAACCTTCACCCCATGGGCTTTTCCATCGCATCAGGTGTTTTGGAGGTGCCTTTTTCCAAAGGGCAAAATCTGTTTTATTTCTTTTCTCATCCTGGCCTTCCAATTGTCGGGTAGTTTCCAGTAAATCCTCTGGTATCCGGCCACTCAGTTTCCCATAATCATAGTGTGCTGCATATTTTTTTACATCAAAATAAACAGAACCATTTACTTCATAAGCATAATCGGCTTCGATCAATGCTTCGATCATTTGAATTTGTTCTATGATATGACCGGTGGCAGTGGGTTCAATGGACGGTGGCAGGCAATTAAATTGTTGCATAGCCTGGTGGTACAGGTTAGTATATTTTTGTACCAGTTCCATTGGCTCGGTTTTTTCCAGGGTTGCTTTAGAAGAAATTTTATCTATCGCTTCACGGCCTTCTTCTTCAAAATGCCCGGCATCCGTTATGTTGCGCACATAGCGCACCTTGTATCCCAGGTAGGTGAGATAGCGAAAAATAACATCAAAAGTTATATATGGCCTGGCATGTCCGAGATGGCTTTCTCCACTCACCGTTGGTCCGCAGACATACATGCCTACATGGCCGGGAGTTAGTGGTTCAAACAATTCCTTATTTCTTGACAGGGAATTATAAATCTTTAATGGCATATAATGGGTTAATTATTATAATGATGGAATCGGGAAAAATATGAATACAAAAATAAAGATATGCCGTATCAACAGCAAGCGGAAGGACAGGTTAAAAAAGGAAATGGGCGTATCATGCAACGAAGATACTTAATTTTTCAATTGAATATCTGCAATTAACATAGAATGGTCACTGAGGCCCTGGTCACTCATATCAAATTGTAAAACATCAAAGGCATCGTCCGGGAAAATATAATCAATCCGTAATGCCGGCGCCAGTGAAAGGTAGCTGCTCCCTATACCAAAATCCTGTTTTAGAAAAGCATCCTGTCTTTTGTTACGTACCTGGAAATAGGTATAGGAATTGGGTACATCATTAAAATCACCACAAATGACCGAAGCTATCGAACCAGAGTCAGTCAGGTTGCGGATAAGTTTCGCCTGGATAGCCCGTTTCACAAAAGCATTTTTCATTTTTTGGATAATATTCCGTGAGGCTTCGAATAGAGAATCATGCTGGTCTTTGATTTTTTCAATATCACCATAATCAGCTGGGGTGAATTTGTAGGATTGTAAATGAGTTGTATAAATTCTGATTGTGTCTCCCTGTTTTAGTATATCGGCATAGATAATACTTTCCGCATTTTTACCGGCATAACTCACTTTTCCGGAATCGAGGATGGGATATTTGGAAAAAATGATACAGCCGGATGCATAAGAGCCGGATTTGTTTGTATAATCTCTTGAAAAAAAATAATAAGGATACTTCGTGGAAAATAGGCCAATGTTATCAGAAAATTTATCACCTGTAAAGGAATGGTTGAATTCCTGCAGGCAAATGACTCCCGGGTCATACTTCAAAATGGCATCGGCAATTTCCAGGCGGTTATGTTTTCGCTTATCTGCATTTTCACTCAGGCCATACATGCTGCTCACATTCCAATCCACTATGCGTAGTGCATTAACGGGTTGCTGATCCTGAAATGCTGCCATCGGATGCCAGGCTATCAGCACTTCTATTTGTTTATACCCAATAAGTAATGTAATAATAGGAATCAATACTAATATGGGCTTTACAATCAGCCAGAAGAAAATGGAAAAAATGATCAGGATAATTAAATATGGAACACAAAGGGAAAAAAAACCCATTGGCCACCAATCAGCAGGGCCGACCAGTGGTGATAAACAAGCAATGAGAAAAAGCAGGCAAACTACCAGGTTGATACCTACCAGTAAGCGTTTGGTAAATCTTCTAAAGCGGGAAGCCATTTTGTAAAATTACCATTATCCGGTCAATTTATTTCGCCCAATGCACATCGGTGATAACGGGATAATGATCTGAAAGTTTAGCTTTAGCAACGGTACATTGTTGCACTTTCATCAATCGATTGACAAAACAAAAATCGATACGCAGGGTGGCCAGGAGCTTATAGAATGTAACACCCAGCCCGGAACCTTTCTGCAGGAAGGCATCCTGCAAATCTTCTTTTAAGTGATGATATATATAAGTGCAGGCTGTGGTATTCATATCCCCGCAATAAATCACCGGAAAGGGGCTGGCATTGATTTGAGCCTGTATGCGGGCGATTTCTTCCAGGTGCTGTAAACCGGTTTCCCTGATCTTTTGTTGTATAGATAATTTTCGATCATACGTGATTTGGTAAATATTATCCTGGCTCATGTCAGAGGTATCGGTATATAGGCTATATGATAAAAGATGTGCGGTAAAAACACGCAGGGGCTGCTGATTAAAATTCAATGAAGCATAAATCATATATTCTTCTTTTCCCACATCACTGTTAATGAGTTTTACCTTGCCACTATCAAGCAACGGGTATTTACTGTAAATAGCTGTACCTCCATATGCGGCAAATTTTCTCCTGCGTTCAATAAATCTTTCATTGGATGCATACGAATACGGATACCCGGCGGCCGTGAGGTCATTTTTAATGGATCTCCTTTTTGCCGTGTTTTGATAATCGATATATTCCTGGAAACAGATGACATCTGGATTATAATCCAGGATCAATTGCAACATGGCTGATCGGTTATTTTTATAACCTTCTTTATTCTTTTGTCGCAATAAATAACTATCAAAACTCTGAACATTCCAGGTCATGATACGCAGCGTGGTACTATCTTTTTCTTTTACAAAGTTTTTAGGTAAATGAAATGCAACCGTATGAACCAGGTTATAAATACCTGCCGGCAACAGGATAAGCAAGACAATACTCAATTTTTTATGAATAAAAAAACCGGCAATACATATCACTAAAGTACAAATGAAAACATAGGGAAAGGCCAGTGCAAATAAGCTGATAAAGGAAAATTGAGCCGGTGAAATAAATGCAGAAAGAGAAGCCAGCAAATAAATGATGGCTGTAAGAATAACAATGCCTACCCAGGTGATTTTTAAAAATTTTTTCATCCGGGTTATTACAGGTATTTATTTGTCATCATGGCTAATCCTTTCAAGAAATGCTTTTTCTTCAGCTGTCAGGGAGTGCATCCCGCTTTGATTGATTTTATCCAAGATAGCATCCAGGTTTTGAGTAGTATCCCTTTGGATCTTAACAAAAGGCTCCCGGTCTGCTTTATAGAAAAGTTTTTTAGAAATCGGTTTGGCTGCTGGTTTAAACAAATTGTCAAACCAATAAGCAAACCGGTTCATCCAGTTGCTCCAATCATGGCCATTCTTAAGTGCACGTATAAAAGTAAATCCAATGGCGCCCGCCATTATATGGGCAGCCACCAATACCGGGCCATAAGCAGCTATATTCATTAAATCAATCACGCAAAAGATACCGGTGAGCAGCCACAAAGGAATGCCTCCATTCAGCCGGGGAAAGATGCGGTAGCCGGGGGCCAGAGTAGTAGCCGCAATAGCCATACATAAAACGGATGCACTGCCACCCATATACATAGCAGGATGGGGTAGGGTAGGGAAAACCAAATTTCCCAATGCATAAAAAACACCCGCTGTGACACCACCATACAGGTAAAGAGGAATCAATTTATTATTTCCGGATAAGGATTGTAGAATAAATCCAAAGCCCCATAACCAAAGTACCGTGGTAAGCAGGTCCCAGAAACTTTCATGTACAAACATATAACTGAGTACTGTCCATGGCCGAGTAAGCACTTCCATCGGTTTGCCGGAAAGGGTAAGCCATTGCAAAAATTCCTGTCGGAAACTTTGTTCTGCAGCCAGATTGCTGTCAATGGAAAGCTGGTAAATAACTTTAATCAGCATAACCATAATAAAGAACACCCCATTGATAGCAAATAACCATACAAGCGTATTATTATCCTGTCCCAGGGTAATCTTATTTCTATATGTTTTATGCATCACTTTCATCGGATCAAATTCTACTGTAAAGTTAAAACAAGATTATCGAATGGCTTTTTTATCGGTTATTTTTTTTCCAATAATATACTAAAATAATTCCAAAAAGAGCACCGCCCAGGTGAGCCACATGCGCAACATTGTCACCGGCCGATTTTTGAATGGTCATATACAATTCAAAGCCGGCATAAAAGAGTACAAACCATTTGGCTTTGATGGGCAGGAAGAAATATAAATAAATATAGGTATTGGGAAATAAGAAACCGAAAGCAGCCAGGCAGCCAAAAATAGCCCCGGAAGCGCCCAATGTAGCTTCATTCAACCGTTGTTCATAGATGTATTGAATGAAACTTTCGGGGTTGGGAAATTGTGCCGGGGAAATATTGAATACATTATATTCTTTGATAAATGCCAGGGCATTATTGTAATAAGATGGAGACGAAGGATTAAGAGCTGTATACTGGTTAATAAAATGTTGTGTTTCAAAAAATAAAACACCCATGTGGCAAAGTGCAGCGCCCAGCCCGCATACCAAATAAAAAGTCAGGAATTTCTTTGGCCCCCATAAATTTTCCAAAACCGATCCAAACATCCAAAGGGCAAACATATTGAAAAACAAATGGTCCCAGCCGCCATGCATAAACATGTGTGTGATAAACTGCCAGGGCCGGAATAAAGGACTTTGCCAGGTATGCAACGCAAAAGTATCTTCCAGGAATGTCGTGTCTTTCCCAATAGTTATCTGTGCCAGAAATACCAGCACATTGATGATTATTAAGTTTTTTATAATGGTAGGTAATATCTGGAACCTTCCCGGTCTGAATTCTGTCATTGACATGATGATTTTGGAATAGCTGATTTTATTTCAAGGTCAATAATACAACATTTTCTATATGATGTGTGTGGGGAAACATATCTACCGGTTGCAATTTCTTCACCACATATTTTTCTGCTAAAAGCGACAGATCCCTTGCCTGCGTAGCAGGGTTGCAACTGACATAAATGAGTTTGGGTGCCCCCATTTCCAATAATTTGGTGATGAGTTTTACATGCAACCCGGCCCGGGGCGGATCAATGATGATAAGATCCGGCTTTCCGTGATTTTGAAAAAATGCCTCATCACATACATCCACCACATCCCCTTGAAAAAAGGCAGCATGCGAAATTTTATTCAGGGCTGCATTTTCCATGGCATCCTGCACGGCTTCTGCCACTATTTCCACCCCAACGATTTTCCGCACATTCTCATGTAAAAATAAACCAATGCTTCCTGTACCACAATACAGGTCATATACAATTTCATTTCCCTGTAATTGGGCAAAATCACGCACCACCCCATATAAGTTTTCCGCCTGTTTTGTATTGGTCTGGAAAAAAGAGGTAGGCCCGATTTTGAAATGAATGTCGCCTAATTGCTCATAAATGAATCCACGCCCATTATAGACCTGCGGCTCAAGGCCGATCAGGCTGTCATTTCTCTTTTTATTGATGGTATATAATAAAGTCGTGATCTCCGGGAATGTCTTTTGTACAAAAGCCAATAATGCTTCCTGCCAATCGGGATTATCCATTCCCAGGATAATATTGACCATGATCTCACCAGTTGTGGCCATACGAATTTGCATATTGCGTAACCAACCGGTATGTCTTTTTAAATCATAAAAAGGGAATTCATTATCCAGGCAATATTGAACGATCGCTTTCCTGATTTTATTTGTGGGTTCAGCCTGTAAATGACAAACATCTATTTCCACTACCTTGTCAAACATTCCTTTTGCATGAAACCCGCCTACACCGGGGCATTCGGGGATTTCTGCCCGAAGCTTCATAGCTCGGAATTCTTCGGCCGGGATAAATGGCCGGGTAGCAAAAGTATATTCCAGTTTGTTGCGATAATGAATCGTATTGTCGCATCCCAAAATAGGCAGTATTTCCGGTAACGGAATCTTTGCAATACGTGTCAACTGCTCTACAACCTGCTGCTGTTTATATTTTAATTGCAAGTGATAAGGTAACATCTGCCATTGGCAACCCCCACAAATCCCAAAATGGCTGCAAAATGGCTCCACGCGTTCCGTTGCGTGTTTTTGAAATCGAAGTATCCTTCCTTCCGCCCAGTCTTTTTTATTTTTCAGTAATACTATATCCACCACATCACCCGGTACGGCCCCTTCGATAAAAATTACTTTCCCATCCTGGTGGGCAAGCGCTTTGCCTTCAGCGGCATAACTTTCTACCAAGAGATCTTGTAAAATAACCGGTGTTTTATTTTTTCTCACGCCGCAAAGGTATGGCCT
Source organism: Parafilimonas sp. (assembly GCA_039811225.1). Classification (GTDB taxonomy): domain Bacteria; phylum Bacteroidota; class Bacteroidia; order Chitinophagales; family Chitinophagaceae; genus JAFDXJ01. Next base: position 36,651 of record JBDHYG010000002.1, on the reverse strand, counting down.
GGGCATATAGCATACATTGATTTAGCTTTCCATTTTCTTTTCTATACCTTAACTTGCCCTTTGTAGCTTTTACTTTTATTTTCGCTCAAACATTTTTTACTCATGCGCTCAGTCTTATTGTTGATTTTATCTTTCTTTCTATGCTTATGCAAAACGAAAGCTCATATTTATATCGACACAATTCCTGAACAGGAAGCGTATCATATTGATATAACCCTGACTCCCTATAAAAATGTACCGGTTTACCTGGGAACATATTATGGTAAAAGTAAAATCCTGGTGGACACTTGTATGTTAAATGAAAAAAGTGAAGGCGTCTTCACCGGGCCTCAAAAACTGGAAGAGGGTATTTATTTCCTGGTTTCACCGGAACGAGTTTTTTTATTTGAATTTTTAATGGACTCTGCCCAGCATTTTACTATTCAGGCGGATACGACCAACCTGGCCAATATACATACAACCGGCTCCAAGGAAAACCAACTCTTTGCGGATTACTCCCGTTTCCTTGCGGGAATAGCGCCTAAGATCAATACCCTGCAAAAGGATATGCAGCACCAGGCGAAGAACAAAGAAGACTCTATTCTAATAATGCATAACATCAAAAAGCTGAGTGATAGTATGAATGTGTACCGCAATCATATTGTGGAAACCTATCCTCAATCCATGTTGGCTGTATTATTTGAAGCCGTGAAAGTGCCAGCCTTCCCGGAAATGCCGGTACGACCGGATGGCACCAAAGATTCAGCCTATCCCTGGCAATATGTAAAGGACCATTTTTGGGACAACGTAAATTTTTATGATGGGCGCTTATTGCATACCCCTTTCTTCGATTCCAAAATCAATGATTTCCTGAATAATTATATTTCACAAAATCCCGATTCTGTCATTGATGCGGTGAATTATATGTTGCTTTCATCCCGGGCCAATGAAAAAATGTTTGAATATTTACTGGCAAAATTTACTGATAAGTATATCAATCCTGAAATCATGGGACAGGATAAAGTGTTTCTGTTCCTGTTCAATAATTTTTATTCCAAAGGAGATACGACCTGGTTGAATGCCAAACAGAAAAAATACATTTTTGACCGGGCTTACAGTATCATTGCTAATCAATTGGGAGAGGCTGCTCCGCCGCTTAACCTGGTGGATAGTACGGGCAGGGAAGTTTCACTTTATAATGTAACGGCCCCGTTTACTTTTGTCATTTTCTGGGATCCCCTTTGCAGCCATTGTAAAGAACAGGTGCCGGAATTGGATTCTTTGTATGAAGCCAAATGGAAAAGCCTGGGGGTAAAAATCTTTGCAGTGAATACCAATGAGAATGTGAAACCGGATTGGGAAAAATTTATCGTGGATCATCACCTCAATGGCTGGATCCATGCGTGGCAAACAAGAGATGCCCGCATTAAAGATGAAATCAATGGCCAGGCCAATTTCCGGCAATTGTATGATATTACGCAAACACCCACTACCTACCTTTTGGATAAAGACAAAAAAATCATTGCCAAAAAACTGAGCTTTGAACAATATGATCAGCTCATAGCGTCCAAACTGAAACAATAATTTTATTCATTCAACTATTTATTCATGCGAAACACCCTTTTTGCAATCCTCATTCTCCTGCTTTCTTCCTTTATGATGGATACAGCCAATGCCCAAACGCTGTTTACGTATGGCCCATATAAGGTAGATAAAAAAGAATTCCTGGAATCATTCAAAAAAAACCCGGAAACAACGGGTACCCGGCAGGAACAATTACAGGATTATTTAAAATTATATATCCCATACCGGTTGAAACTGCAATCTGCCCTGGACGATAAACTGGATGAAACGGATGCCTTTAAAATCGATGCCGGCCATTTCAGAAAACAATTGGCAGAAACATATATAAATAAACTGGCTGATGTAAACGCATTATTGAACCAGGCTTTTGAAAGAAGCCAGAAAGATATTCTCCTGGATCAGATTTTCGTAGAAGTTGCACCGGATGGGGACACGACTATTGCTTCTCAAAAAATCAAAGAAGCGTATGCTTTATTACAAGCCGGGAAAAATTTTGAAGCAACGGCCTATCAACTTTCATCCGATACAGCCGAAATTCATATAGGTTATATCACGGTTTTTACCCTCCCCTATTCCATAGAAAATAAAGTGTATGCATTACGGCCGGGGCAATACAGTGATATTGTGCGCAGCAAAGCAGGGTATCATATTTTTAAGAATATTGCAGAAAGGCCGGCTGCAGGGATGCGGAAAGTACAGCAAATACTTTTTACTATTCCACCCGGTTATACGGAAGCGGAAAAACAAGGTGTACAAAAAACAGCTGATTCGGTATATCAGTTATTGATGACAGGTGCTTCCTTTGAAGAATTGATGCGGGTATATAATCTCTCCCCCAATGCTGTATATGGCCAGGTAGATGAAATAACTGTTGGCGCCTATAGTCCCGCATTTGAGCGACAAGTTTTTTCCCTGCAACATAAAGGAGATTTGACCAAACCCTTTGCAACACCCTATGGCTTTAATATCATAAAACTGGTAGATATTGTACCCGTATCGAAAGATGAATCTGATGCAGTAAGTATGGGTCAATTGCAGCAAAGACTGCTTGCCGATAACCGGGTACAATTAGCCCGGAATGTGTTAATAGAGAAATGGAAAAAAGAAATTCATTTCACACCGGCTGCTATAACAGAAAACACCCTTTGGAATTATACATCTGCCTTCCTTCAGGGTAATTCACAAGACAGCAATTATCCAAACCTGCAAAAAACAACAACGTTATATACTTTTAACAACGAAAAAAGTATAGTCCAGGATTGGTTGGATTTTCTTCAAAAAAATAATGTGCAGCCGGTTGGTTTTTCCCTGCGTACTTTTCAGCAATGGAGATCCCGTTTTGAAAACACCCTCGTGCATGATTATTTTATAGCACACCTGGAAAATTTTTATCCTGATTTTAAAAGCCAATTGGACGAATTCAATAATGCCAATTTGATTTTTGCTGCTATGGACAAACATGTGTGGTCACCGGCTGTGGAAGATTCAGCTGCATTACTTCATTATTACCAGGAGCATGCCGCTAAGTATTATTGGAAACCCGGTTTCAGCGCTATTTCAGTAACAGCACCAACCAAAGAAGTGGCTGAAAAAATTGCGGCGGCCTTAAAAAATAATAGCCAGGACTGGCGTCAAATAACAGCGGCATATGGCAATGAGATCTTGGCCGATAGCAGCCGGTATGAAAATGAACAAATACCCATTCATGGAAAAATTGCATTACAGGAAAATTATCAATCGGTCCCCGAGCAAAACAGTAATGGCGATGCCTGGACTTTTCTGCAGGTGGTAAAAGTAGTACCCGAAAAAACACCGCGGAGTTTTGCTGAGTCGAAAGGATTTGTAATGAATGATTATCAGCAAATGCTGGAAGATAAATGGATCCGGCAGATGAAGGAAAAATACCCTGTAAAGATCAATGAAGCTGTATTGAAAAGCTTGTAACGCCCTGCCCGGGAAATTAATCTTCCAGGTTGATGGTAAAAACAATCATACGGGATTGTAATTTATCCAGCACATTGGAATATTTTAAATTTGGATCCCGGCTATGGATATTGGAAAGGCCATAACTGATTTTTAATTCCGGTGAGATGGTTACAAAAGGTAAATAAAAATTAAACCCGATACCTGCTTCCAGGCCAAAGTCACCTTTTTTTAATTTTACAAAATCCTCGGCATTTCTTGCAGAGGAATTACTGGCGAGGTCAATATCATATTTAATACCGCCCAGCATATACACCCGGAAATTATCAATACGGTCTGAATTAAATTTAAGTTGTAAAGGAAAACTGATAATGGTTGAAGGCAGATTTTGTACGACAGTATCACCTTCAGTAGGTAAAGGATGGCTCAGGGTGTAAGTAAAATATTTTGCACCTCCCACGATCAATTGTGGGTTGGCGCGTAATTCCAGTCGTTTATTGAGTCGTAAGGTAGCCAGTAGTCCCAATGAGATGCCTCCTTTAGCACCCGGCTCCACGGAAAGGATACTGTCATATTCCAGGAAGCGTATATTTTTGGAAGGGTGCAGGGTGGCATTGTTATATGAAACGGACAAGCCGAAATAGTAAGGCATATTATCGTGTCCTGCCCGGTAGAGCTGTTTATTTTGTGCCGTTACCGGTTGGGTGCTAATGATAAATACGGAGGAAAAAAGTATTATTTGTATCCGCAATAAATGGCGCATATTCCTAAGCTAAGCATTTTAAAATAGGTATCCCTGAAACCTGTATCCAGCATAATTTTCTCAAAATCTTCCCGTTCAGGAAATGCTTGTACGGATGCATGCAGGTATTGATACGCTTTTTTATTTCCTGAAAAAAAAGAGCCCATTTGACGGGCAAACAGTTTCATATAAATGGTGTAGAGCGATTTGATAGCCGGGTTATGCGGTTTCGAAAATTCCAGTACCACTAATTTACCACCCGGTTTTAATACCCTTTTCATTTCCTGCAAGCCTTTTTCCAGGTTTTCAAAATTGCGCACGCCAAATGCAACCGTTATCGCATCAAACGTATCATTTGGAAAGTTTATTGTTTCACTATCTCCTCTTTTCAATTCAATTTTCTCACTCAAACCCAATGCGTCCACTTTTTTCCGGCCGGTGGCCAACATGCCTTCTGAGATATCTATACCCGTCACTTTCTCCGGGGCGATGAGTTGGTACGCCAGGATAGCCATATCCCCGGTGCCGGTAGCCACATCAAGTAATTGCCGGGGGGCTAATGGGATTAATTCCGCAAGTGCTTTTTTCCGCCAACGCGTATCAATGCCGGCACTCAAAAACCGGTTTAAGAAATCGTAGCGAAAGGCAATACTATCAAACATTTCCGCCACTTGTTCTTTTTTCTCCCTTGTATCTGCCTGATCGGGCAGGACCTTATCATGTGCAAATTTTGCCATAACCTGCGAAGATATGTTTTTGCTTTTCCAGACATGCATTTTCCTCCGGGGAAAATCAGGTAATGAGCGAAGAAAAATTAAGTTCGTTCTGCACACAATTCTACCAGCACACCATGGGTACTTTTGGGATGCAGGAAACAAATGTTTTTATTGTCCGCACCAGCCTTGGGATTTTCCTGCAACAATGTAAAATCATTTTGTAAGGTCTTCATTTGCTGTTTTATATCCTCGACATCAAAGGCTATATGATGGATACCTTCTCCTTTTTTCTCAATAAATTTTGCAATAACCCCATCCGGGGCCAGGCTTTCCAGTAATTCGATCTTCGTTTCCCCTATTTGGAAAAATGCCGTCCGTACCTGTTCAGATGCAACAGTTTCCGTTTTATAGCAAGGCGTTTGCAACAATTTTTCATAAACCGGAATTGCCTGCTCCAGGCTTTTCACGGCTATTCCTATATGTTCTATCTTTTTCATGCGTAATTTTTTCTCTCTACGAACTTACGTATTTTAGATATGTGTCTTCTTCTTTTATGGAAATACTATAGATACGTTATTAATTTGAAAAGTAAAGTATTGCGGCCGGAATTGATTTATTTTTGTCAAAAGTAATAGTACATAGTAATGCAAAAGGGGCCTGTATATATGGATTACAATGCAACCACACCGGTCGATCCGCGCGTGATGGATGCTATGTTCCCTTTTTTTCAAAAATATTTTGGTAATCCGGCAAGCAGTCAACATATATATGGATGGGAAGCAGCGGAAGCAGTGGACCTGGCCCGGGCACAGATTGCCAATCATATTGGCGCTGAATCCAAAGAAATTATTTTTACCAGTGGCGCTACAGAAAGTGATAACCTCGCATTGAAGGGTGTCTTTGAAATGTATGCTACCAAAGGAAACCATATCATTACCTGTACTACAGAACACAAGGCGGTTTTGGATACCTGTAAACACCTAGAAGAAAAAGGCGCTTCAGTTACTTGCCTGCCTGTGGAAGAAAATGGAAGGATCGACCTGGATAAATTAGAAGCAGCAATTTTGCCAAAGACCATACTCATTGCGATCATGTATGCCAATAATGAAACCGGGGTAATACAGCCTGTTGCTGAAATTGGCGCTATTGCAAAAAAACAGGGAGTTTTATTTTTCTGCGATGGGGCGCAGGCCGTGGGAAAAATTCCGATGCAGGTGCAGCAGGATAATATAGATATCCTTTCATTTTCTGCCCATAAAATGTATGGACCAAAAGGCGTGGGTGCTTTGTATGTCCGGCGAAAAAATCCCCGGGTAAAATTGATCGAACAATTGAATGGCGGCGGCCATGAACGGGGCATGCGTAGTGGTACATTGAATGTCCCGGGTATAATCGGCCTGGAAAAAGCAATGGAAATTTGCCGCCTCGAAATGGCAGAAGATACAAAACGAATAACCATCTTGCGCAATCGGTTGCAGGCTGGATTGTTACAGGTAAACGGTACTCATATCAATGGAGATTTGCAGGCAAGATTACCCAACACGTTGAATATTACTTTTGAAGGTATTCCCGCGAAGAGCCTGATGACTGCGCTCATACATGATATGGCTGTATCACCGGGTTCGGCCTGTACATCGGCTTCAGCAACACCCAGCCATGTATTAAAAGCTATGGGCCTGTCGGATGAAGCCATTCAATCAAGCCTGCGGTTTAGTATTGGCCGGTATACAACGGCGGAAGAAATTGATTATGTATTACAAAAATTAGTACCGGTTATAGAAGAGTTGCGCCTGGAAAACCAGGCTGAAAGCAGCTCTTATGACATACACGGTATGGACAATAAATTATAAACTATGTTTTTTATAGAAAATGCCATAACCATAAGTGATGGTGCCAAAAAGCGGGTATTGGAATTAATGGAACAAAAAGGTTTCAAAGAAAATGAGCATTATTTTCTTCGTGTTGGCGTAACCAGCGGTGGCTGTTCCGGGCTGAGTTATAAATTGGATTTTGATAATGTAATTAAAGAAGGAGACCAGGTTTTTGAAAGCAATGGCATGAAGATCGTTACAGACAAGAAAAGTTTATTGTACCTTTTAAATACGGAATTGCTTTTTTCTGAAGGGCTGAATGGCAAAGGATTTTATTTCAATAATCCCAATGCATCCCGCAGTTGTGCGTGTGGGGAAAGTTTTGCAGTATAAATTTCTTTAAACAAATTATTTGTTAGCGGGAAAAATCATTTCTTTGATTTTTTCAAAACTGCTTTCATTGATGGCATTATTCAGGGCCATATCAATATCCATTTTCTCGGCATTGGTCAAATGAAAACTTAAGGAAGCAGATCTGTCTTTATTTGTTGGGACATACTGGAATAGTACACGGGAAAAAGAGGGCCCGAAAGCATGAGAAAAATAATTTAGTTCATCTGCTAAATGAAAATCCTGTTGGTTAAACCAATTATTCTGTAAGACAGCCAGGGGTTTAGTAATAAAATCAAAAATGCTGCCGGGGTCATACACGTTATTCCAATCACCGGCTTTGGTATCGCGGATCTGTATAAGTACCACACGGCTGGTATTGGCTTTGAGCCAATCTTCGAATGTATGCATAAACCGCAATGAAATTTCCTGGCCAAAATTATCACGCAAGCCACCATCCATGATATCGATCGATGGTTTAGTAGGCAGCCAAACATTGGGTAGCACATAGGGAAAAGTGGCATTCATGCGAATAGCAGAGAGCAAGCGCAGATTCAATGGATCCTGGTGTTGAAAAAATGACATATAATCTATGGCATCCACATTGGTCGAAAGAAACCCTGAACTATCTGTGGAAGATTGCATGAGGAAACGGGCCGGATGGGTACCGATAATCATTTCGCGGGAATCCAGCGTCACTAGTGTGTTGAACAAGATGATCGGAATATTTCCAGCGGCTTCATCCGCTTTAAAATCACCCAATTTTTTATTTAAGACCCCCCGGGTATTAAAGTTTAATTTCTCTTCAAAAGAATATCCCCTGTCCCGGATATAGTCATAGCCATTTATGTTTACTTTTCTGACAGGGCCAATTAAATCCCTTGACACAAAAGAGGAAAAAACGGGATTGAGCAGATCTTTGGAAATGGTGGAAGTATATTTTTTATCATATAAATTAATAGATGGTTTTTTTCTTTTCTCGTCATACAATGACCGGAAATAGGTAGCGCCCATCATTCCGCCGGAAGCACCTGTAATTAAAAAGGTATGCTTCATCAACTGTCCTTGTAAAATGCTGTCTAGTTTTTGCATCACTTCCATGGTAAAAGTGGCACTTCGGGTGCCCCCCCCACTTACATTGATAAAAAAGATTACTGAGGAATCCGTATCCTGGTTGCGTTTCCAGTTTTGAAGCATTGAAATATATTGTTGTTTGTCTGCCTCCACATGGTCGGTTGTGACCATACTGTCAATAAATTCTTTGGTATAAGCGGGCGCTTCTTTCCTGTTGTTATAATTCAGGCCATAAGCTTTACTGCGCGGGTCAATTATCCGGCTTTGGTATAGGGTGTTTAATATAAAATACACAATGAAAAGTAAAGGCAGGCTCCAATTGCCAAAGAAAAGAGAGATAGCGCCGGCAAAGGCAATCAGGATAGAGAAAAAAGCGATAATGCTGGCGGCAGCAGGCACCTGGAAAATCCGGTTATCAGAAAAATAACCAATTACCAAAAGAAGGATGAAGGCGGTAAGAATTGCCAGGACTGCGGCAAAATGGTGCCGTTTAAAAATGGTATCCAGGAAAGCCTGGCTGTAATGCTTTACAATTCTGGGTTTGCGAAGACCCAAATTAGTTGTCAGGAACCAATCTACGCGTATTTCATGGCTATGCGTGGTATAATGTTTTTTTCGGCGGATAGCCCGTTCATATTTTTTATGGGCGGAATCAATATCCGGTCCCATACGCCGTGAAATGCTTTTATTAGCCCTGAAAAAATAGAGTAGGGAAATGAGTAAAGAAATAATAAATCCAATGACAAAACCCAGGCATAATAACAGGATGCCTTCTGTGCCTATGAGTTCCTGGCTGGTATTATAATCGATGGCATAGATGAAATAAAATATCAGGAAGGCCAGTGGGATAACCCCGTTATTGATACAAAATTTAAGAAAGGGCTGCTCCGTAGTAGCAAGAAACTGGATATGTTTGGTATGCAGAATAAATGTGGTGATATTCCAACTCATAATAAACACACCCACGGCAAAACCCACCAGGCCGGTACTCAAGGCATTTACGTTGCCCAGGTATTCGGGTGTGAGAAAAAGAGTATGGGCACCATACATGTGCAGGAAATGCCCACTGATGGTTGCAAAAAGTACATACCAGAAAATCAATAAAACCTGGTAGCGCCGGAAATGCAATAACAATAATTGCACGGGGAGCGAATAATAAAAACCGGCCAGGTATTTTTTCATATTTTATTAAAGCAGAAAAGATAAGATAAAATCATGGAATTTGTTTTTTCCTACTGCCTAAATATAAAACAGAAATGGTACATAAAAATAAAAGCATCCCTGTCAGTTGATGCCCTTCGGCCAACCATTCATATATACCAAACTTCCCGGGTGTGGTATGCAGCCCATTGAGCACTGTACAGATGCCTAAAACAACCTGCCCGATTATTAAAAAGAGGAAGCATGTCCGCATCCGGGTAAACCATTTACCGGCTTGAACTTTGCGTGCCTGCCACCACCAACTGATTATCCAGACAAAGAGTATATAGGCCAGGCTGCGGTGGATAAACTGTATAGTGATCGGATCATGTAATATTGATTCCAATAAACCAGAGGCAAAAAGATGCGTAGGCATGAATTGACCATTGATGGTGGGCCAGGTGGGTGCTGCTGTGGCGGCTTTGATGCCGGCCATAAAACTGCCATAGATCAATTGCAGGCATAAAAGTACCAGGATGAAAACAGCTTGTTTGTGTAAACTTTTTTGCTGATAAAATTCTTTTTTCGGAATCAGTATGGACCAGGCAAACAACAGGGTATAGGCAATTAACAGCATGGCAGCCATAAAATGAATGGCCAGTTTAAAATGGCTTACATACAAATTCTCATCATTAAGGCCACTTTCTACCATAATCCAGCCAATGAGTCCTTGCATGGCCCCCAATACAAATAATAAAACCATCGGCCACACCATCCATTTCTCGAAATATTTTTTTAAGAGAAAATATACAAAGGGAAATAAAAAGACAAGCCCCATGAGCCTGGCCCATAAGCGATGAAACCATTCCCAGTAAAATATAAATTTGAAATCCCCCAGTGTGAAATGGTTGTTCAGGTATTTGAATTGAGCAATTTGCTGGTATTTGCCAAAGGCTTGTTGCCATTGGGTTTCATTGAGGGGTGGGAGAAAGCCCATGATTGGATCCCATTCGGTAATAGACAAGCCGGAGCCGGTAAGGCGGGTAAGACCACCCAATAAAACCTGGATCATCAGCATTCCGACACCGGTCAATAACCAATAGGCAATAATTTTATTTTTCTGTTGTTGGTCCCTCATCTCAAAAATTTTCGCAAAGGTATCCGGTAATTATTTTAAAAGTTTGCGAAGATCATTATTTTCGTTTGTAAGCGCGATGCCATGCTGAAAAATAGTTATACAACAAATCTCCTGGAAGCGGGTTGCGATGAAGCTGGTCGTGGAAGCTATGCCGGTCCCGTATTTGCAGCCGCTGTAATTTTACCTGCCAATTTTTATCATCCGCTTTTAAATGATAGCAAACAGGTATCAGCGGCAGTACGACTAACATTGCGCAACTATATTGAAGCACATGCCATCAGTTTTGCGGTGGCTTTTGTTGATAATAGAACAATAGACACGATCAATATATTGCAGGCATCCATTAAAGCGATGCATCGGGCCGTAGATGCTTTGCAGGTATCTCCTCAGTTATTATTGATAGATGGGAACCGGTTCATCCCATATAAAAATGTTCCCCATTATTGCGTGGTTAAAGGTGACCGGACTTATGCCAGCATTGCGGCAGCGAGTATCCTGGCAAAAACATACCGTGATGATTATTTAACTCTTTTGCATGAGGAATTTCCCTGGTACAATTGGAAGAAAAATAAAGGCTATGGTACTGCCGATCATCGACGGGCTATAGAAGAACATGGATTGTGCAAATATCACCGGATAAGTTTCCGTATTGCACCCCGAAATGGAGCGGCTTTATTGACTGGAATGCATAAAGCATAATAAAAATTCAATCCTCCTCCCATTCGCCAGCTCCCTGTCGGATAAGTTCGTAGGGCTCTTTCGTACAATCTATGACGGTGGAAGGAATTATATTTCCCCGGCCACCATCTACCACTATATCCACCTGGTGTTTAAAGTTTTCATACATTATTTCCGGGTCGGTATATTCTTCCACATCATTTCCCGGGAGGGAAGTCGAGAGCAGCGGATGACCCAATGCCCTGATGATTGCCATCGTTACAGGATGATCTGGTATCCGTAAGCCGATGGTATTTTTTTTGCTCTTCAGGATTTTCGGTACTTCTTTACTGGCCGGTAAAATAAAGGTGTATGGGCCGGGCAAATGACTTTTCAATATGCGGTATAAAGGAGTAGAAATACTCTTGGTATATTTACTTAAATCGGCGAGGCTGGGACAAATAAAACTCAGGGCAGATTTACCGGGTTGCATATTCTTTACCCGGTAAATTTTCTCCACTGCTTTATGATGGAAAATATCACAGCCCAGGCCATAGATGGTATCCGTGGGGTAAATGATGATACCTCCATCCAGCAGGCAATCAATAATCTTTTTTAAATCACGTGGATTGGGATTTTCCGGGTGTAGGGAAATCAGCATTTCATATACGATTCAATAAAAAAATAATGGGTTAAATACATTCGTTAAATATTGTCAAATAGTGTAATACGTTTCTTATTCTTACCTGCAAAACAATGAATAAAATTTATATTTGCGATTTAAATGATTGTGTATGCATTTGAAACCGGTTGACGTGGTAGAGAATATCTCAGCCGAAGACTTTAAAACAAAGTATTATAAACCACAACTGCCAGTCGTTATCAAATCTTTGTCCCGTTCCTGGCCTGCCTTACAAAAATGGGACTGGGATTATCTGCGGGAAGTGGCCGGTAGCAAAGAAATCGGAATCTATAATAATGTCAAAAGTGATGCATATACACCGATCAATAAAGCGGACAGCTACACTACTTTCGGGGAATATATTGATATGATCCGCAAGGGGCCGGCTGCCTGGCGCATTTTTCTTTTCAATATTTTTAGTCATGCCCCACAATTAAAGGATGATTTTACCTGGCCGGATCATCTTATGAAAGGTTTTGTCAAAAAAATGCCCATGCTTTTTGTGGGTGGGGAAGGGTCCATTACCCATATGCATTTTGATATTGATATGAGCCATATCGTACATACCCAATTTATGGGTAAAAAAAGGGTACTTTTATTTCCTTTTAATGAGCAACACAAACTGTATCGTAAACCCTATGAAGTTTTGAGTATGGCCGATTTCAGCCGCTATTATGATACGGAAAAAAGTAGCCTGGATGTGCAGGCATTCCCGGCTGTAACTCAGGCGCAGGGCTATGATATTATCCTGGAACCGGGTGATACCCTGTTTATGCCGGGTGGTTACTGGCATCACATGGAATACCTGCAAAGCGGCTTTGCCATGAGCCTGCGTGCCCTCAATCCCTCCTTTGCCTTAAAGTTGCAGGGCCTCTGGAATATTGTAGGTATGCGTAGTATCGATACATTTATGAAGAAAACCAGCCCAGAGAAATGGTATAACTGGAAGAAGAAGAAAATTTTTGCAGCTGCGGCAAAAGCCAGCCAGGCATAAAAAAACAGCGATTAGACAATCGCCGTTTTGTGTCAGCATATAACCCCCAATGAAAAAACTTTTATCTTTAGTTAGCAACGACCCTTGACAATTCGTTTCTGCTGTAAAATTGTTTCAATTCAAGGTGTATAAAATAGTGATATACCACTATTTGGATGTGATTTTTCACATAAATCCCTGTTGATTTATTATGTAATACCTATATACGGCTGGTGAAAAAGGAATTTTGCTATTTTGAAGCTGCCGGGTAAAAAGGTAGTTTTGCCATGGGTTAAATAAATAACTTTTCCATGGCGGGTAATGATATCTTACAAATTGATGAACTTACCAATGACTTTTTTTCCGATGTCCGCTTATTGGGTATCGTTGCTACGGCAAAAAATTATCGCTTTTGCTGGACGGTGAATCATTTATTAAATCTTGATTTCAGGTTGGATAAAAATATTGATATTCATATACGGCGAAAAAAACGTGATTATTTCTTTCCTGTCTATTCTTTTTTTAACCAGGCCAGCCAGCTCAATCATTATATTTATCATAATAATTTTGATGGCGAATATTTATTACCTGAATTTAAACATATCAATTTTTTGTGGTTGATGAAAGGGGAGCAATTGCAAACAGAAGAAGCCAGGAAATTAATTGCAGCCCTGAAAGAAATACCTTGTGTGCAATTAGTCGCCGAACTGACAAATGAAAAAATTAAAACCAAGGGGAACCTGGTATTTGAATAAATTTTTTAATTTGAAAAATTAATTTATGTGGAAAGAAAAGAAAACCGGCCTATACCGGAAATTTACGTTTCCTGATTTTACATCTGCCTTTGCCTTCATGACAAGGGTGGCATTTGCCGCTGAGAAACTCAATCACCATCCTACCTGGAAGAATACATACAATGTAGTGGAGATTACCCTGAATACACATGATGCCGGTAATACCATTACACAAAAAGATTATACATTGGCTAAAATGATTGATCAAATCATCGCTTAATTTATGTCCTTTATCGCTACGGAGATTTTCATGGTACGGCCGGCTTCTTTTGGGTTTAACCAGGAAACGGCCATATCCAATAGTTTTCAGCAAAAAAATGAAAACCTGCAACAGACAAAGATCCGGGATGTTGCACAAAAAGAATTTGATGCATTTGTACAAAAATTGCGGTCTCATCAAATAAGTGTTACAGTATATCAGGATTCCGCAATGCCCGAAAAACCGGATGCTGTTTTTCCCAATAACTGGCTGGTAACAATGCCCGGCAACCTGGTTTTCCTTTTTCCCATGGAAGCGCCGAACAGGCGGATTGAAAAGCAGGCGGGTATCCTGGAGTACCTGAAAACGAATTTCCGGATCAACGCTATCGAAGATTACAGTTTTTATGAAGGAAAAAATATTTTCCTGGAAGGTACGGGCAGTATGATCATGGATCATGCATATAAAAAAATGTATGCTTGCCTTTCATCCCGGACCAATAAAGAACTCTTCCTGCGTTTTGCTGCAGAATGCCGCTATACGCCTATTTATTTTCATGCCTGTACACCTGATGGAAAAGCTATTTACCATACCAATGTCATGATGCATGTAGGATCGGCCTATGCCGTCGTTTGCCTGGATGCAATTCAGGTGGAAGAGGAGAAAAGAAATGTAATAACCTTTCTGGAATCAACCGGGAAAGAAATCATTCCTATTTCGATTGCCCAAATGCATGCATTTGCCGGGAATATGTTACAGGTAAGCAATACCTCCGATAAAAAGTTTACTATCCTGAGCCAGGCTGCATTTGATATATTAACGAATGCACAAAAAGAAGCTATCAGCCGCTATTCAGAATTGGTACCCATTGCTATTCCCACGATTGAAGGGATTGGAGGTGGAAGTGTTCGATGCATGATGGCAGAAATTTTTCTCGAAAAATCAGCTAATGAATCTCCAGGATTTTTTCCTGAAGCGGAATAAATCTACCAATAGGATTTTCGATAGTACAATTATTTTCTTTCAATATTTGTCCGACCGTTTCTATGTCAGCAGGAGATACTGCCAGTAACAAGCCACCATTGGTTTGCGGGTCCGGTAAAACTGAAAATGCTTCCATTACATTTACGCCTTTTCCGAATGCAATTTTCTGGCTATAACTATTCCAGTTTCTGTAAGTAGCATCCGGTACAATACGTTTTTCCAGGTATTGTTTTACACCCGGCATCAGGGGTACTTTTTCATACTGAAGTGTTGCCGATAAATTACTTCCTTCACACATTTCCATTAAATGACCCGCCAGGCCAAATCCGGTAATATCAGTCATGGCATGTACCCCATCGATTTTACCAAGCATTGCTCCTGCTTTATTCAATGATGTCAAATGCCGGGTAAGGGTTACCTGGTGTGCGGGTTCAATAGCTCCTCTTTTCAATGCAGTAGCTAAAATACCTGTACCTATGGGTTTGGTAATAAAGATCAGATCGCCTTCATGGGCTGTATTATTTTTTCGGGTATGTTTCTTTTTTGCCAGGCCATTTACACTAAGTCCAAAGATGGGTTCATTGCTGTCAATACTATGGCCACCGGCCAGCGGGATACCTGCTTCCGTACAAACTTCACGGGCACCGGCAATGACTTGTTTTGCCAGGTCAACAGGCAATGTTTCAATCGGCCAGCCGAGAATTGCCAAAGCCAATACTGGTTGGCCTCCCATGGCATACACATCACTAATGGCATTGGCTGCTGCTATCCGGCCAAAATCAAAAGCATCATCTACTATTGGCATAAAAAAATCGGTGGTGGCAATCAAGACATCCCCATTTTGTAAATCATACACGGCGGCATCGTCCTTTGTATCCAAGCCAACCAGTAAATGCGGGAAGATGTTTTCCTTTTGCTCTCCTAAGATTTTTTCCAAAACAGCTGGTGCTATTTTACAGCCACATCCGGCTCCGCGGGAATATTGTGTGAGCCGATATTCTTCCCGGTTTTTATTTTCATCCAATGTATTTTCCATACTTGTTTAATTAAGAAGTTGATTTTCGAGTAGCCTACTGTTCCTTACCGGGTCGGTTGTGGAAGAGGGAATAATATGTAATAAGTCAGCCAGGTTTTCCCGTTTCGGTAAACTCTCTTTATAACATTTGTCGTAATACTTCAACAAAACACCAAAACAATTTTTTATATCCTGCTTTTCTAAAAAGCCAACCGCAGTTTTTGTTTCCAAGCCACCTAATCTTTTTTGTATTCGCAGGATAGCCGCTTTGAGTTTTTCAGGATTGTAATTTCCATACCCGGACAGGATATGTTGCAGCCTTTCTTCAAAAGGAATATCCATAAAGTAAATGGGTTGTGTACGCATATTCCGGAAAAATGTTCCCGGGATATTGATCAGCCCGATACGCTGGCTTTCATCTTCTACCCAAATTTTCCGGGATGGGTCTTTTGACAATTTCCAGAGGTGATAAGCCAGCAGGTTTTCAAACATTTCCTGTCGTGGCTGCGGGTTTTCATCCAGGTTACCAAAGGCAGAACCTTTATGACGGGCTAACTGTTCGAGGTCAAGAACAGCATGGCCTTTTTCAGATAGCACCTGCAGCATTTCTGATTTGCCACTGCCTGTATATCCTCCCAGGACTTGCAGGTTATATTCTTTTTCCAATTGCTCCAATGCCCACCGGCGAAAAGTTTTATATCCTCCTGTCAATATAAATACTTCGTAACCCGCTAAGTCCAGTAACCAGGCCATGGTAGCACTGCGCATACCACCCCGCCAACAATGAACAATAATTTTTCCTCCATTTTCATCCTGCCAGTCACGTGCCTTCTCAATCAAAGGAGCCATTTTTTCTTTAAAAAAATCCAGGCCTAAGCGGACGGCTTTTTCCCGGCTTTCCTGTTTGTAGGCTGTTCCTATGATCTTTCTTTCTTCATCTGTAAATAAAGGAAAGCTATGTGCTCCCGGGATATGCGCCTGCTTGTATTCGCCCGGGCTGCGCACATCAAAAACCGGGAGTGTTTCTTTCCACTCCAGCAATTCAACTATTGAAATCCGGTTATGCATGTGGCGCAAAATTAGGACAGGCCTTCCTTAAAAAAGTGCAGTCTTTTACCATTGATAAAAAAATACAAAACATCTTCGTTGAAAATAATACATTTAATGCAATTTTTGCAAATCAGGCAGGGTACAAAATTTTTTAAAAGGTATTGAATGACTTTAAAAACCAATTTCACTTTTCCTGGAAATGAACTGCCTGGTACGAATAAAATATACATATATGAAAAAAGGAATCCTGTTGCTTGGGCTGGTACTAAGCCTGCCGGCATTTTCGCAAACCCTTTCTGTAGAAAAGATCATGCGTAATCCTAAATGGATCGGTACTTCACCTTCGAATATTTTCTGGTCGCCCGATAATCAATCTGTTTATTTTCACTGGAATCCGGATCAGCAACCCAGTGATTCTTTTTATTATGTGCAGGCCACAGCATTGCAGCCCCGGAAAGCCAATCAGAAAGAAGCTATGATGCTACAGGCTATGTCGCGCGGGAAATATGCAACTGATTTTTCAAAATTGGCGTTTAGTTATAAAGGGGATATTTTTTTATATGATGTAGTAAAAAAAACTACCCTGCGTATCACTCAAACACAGGATTATGAAACGGATCCTTCCTTTTATAACAACAATGCAGTTATCGTTTATCAAAAAGACAATAACTTTTTTGCCTGGGACTTAGCCACCGGAAGCACCAGGCAGCTCACCAATTTCAGGGATGGCTCAAAACCGTTTGCAAAGAATTTGACTGAGCAGGAAAAATGGTTACAGGAAGAGCAATTACGTACTTCAGAAATTATAAAGGAACGAAAAGAAAAAAGTGAACAACGGAAAGAAGCGCTCAATCAAATGAAAGATGCAGACAGCTTAGCTACTTTGTACCTGGAAGGCAAAGAACTAACTTATGCTGTACTCAGTCCAAAGATGGATTACCTTGCTTACCTGTTGTATGAACCGGGGAATGGGAAACGCACTATTGTACCCAACTATGTTACTTCTTCAGGTTTTACAACTGATATTCCCGGCCGGGATGACGTGGGCGCCCCACAAGGTAGTTTTTCGTTTTACCTGTTAAACAGGCAAACAAAGCAAGTGCAGGAAATCCGGACGGATAGCATTCCCGGAATCCTCGATGAGCCGGATTATGTAAAAGACTATCCGGATAAATATAAAGATAAAAAACCTGTACCCCGGGAGGTAATCGTGGATATGTGCTCCTGGAATGAAGCAGGCAACCGGGCTGTTGTGGATATCCGGTCAATGGATAATAAAGACCGCTGGTTGATGGAACTGGATCCGCAAACTGGTAAGTTGTCTCTGATCAGTCGCCAACGGGATGAAGCATGGATTGACGGGCCGGGTATTGGCGGATCTTTTGACAATGCTTCAACAGGTTGGGTAACGAATGATATTTTTTATTTTGAAAGTGAAAGCACCGGTTATGCCCATTTATATACCTACGATTTTTCCACCCAAAAAATAAATGCACTTACAAAAGGAAATTATGAAGTGCAACAAGTGCAGTTGAGTCGTCATAAAAATTATTTTTACCTGCTCACTAACCAGGAGCATCCCGGCCTGCAAAACTGGTACCGTATCAATACCGATGGCTCGAATGAAATGAAACTGACTTCCTTAAAGGGAGGTTATGAAATGAGCATATCACCGGATGAAAGTACCCTGGCTTATTTATATTCCTATCAAAACAAACCCTGGGAATTATATGTTCAAAAAAATGCGGCACAGGCTACGCCGAAGCAGGTAACGCATAAAGCAATGAGTGCGGAATTCCAGGCGTATCCCTGGCGTGATCCGGAGATCTTTTCTTTTTCGGCACGTGATGGCGCCAAAGTATATGCCCGGATTTATCAACCGAAAGAGGGGACGAAAAACGGGGCTGCTGTCATTTTTGTGCATGGGGCAGGTTACCTGCAAAATGTAGATTACTGGTGGGGGTATTATGTGCGTG
The DNA here is from genome assembly GCA_039811225.1 of Parafilimonas sp. Lineage (GTDB taxonomy): Bacteria > Bacteroidota > Bacteroidia > Chitinophagales > Chitinophagaceae > JAFDXJ01. Next base: position 17,824 of record JBDHYG010000002.1, on the reverse strand, counting down.
AGTTTATGTTCAATAATTTATTGGCAGATAAAGGATATACTGTCTTGGATATTGATTACCGGGGCAGTGCGGGTTATGGTCGTGACTGGCGAACCGGTATTTATCGCCACATGGGGGGCAAAGACCTGGATGATGAAGTAGATGCCGCCCGGATGCTGGTAGAGAAATATGGAATTGATGCCAAACGGATTGGTATGTATGGTGGCAGTTATGGTGGTTTTATGACGTTGATGGCCCTGTTTACTGCACCGGATGTTTTCACGGCAGGAGCCGCTTTGCGGCCGGTAACAGATTGGGCACACTACAATCATGGTTATACTTCCAATATCTTAAATGAACCATTTACGGATAGCCTGGCGTATCAGCGTTCATCACCTATAAATTTTGCCAATGGCCTGCAGGGCCATTTGTTGATCTGTCATGGTGTAGTCGATGTGAATGTACATTTTCAGGATGCGGTACGTTTAACGCAACGGCTCATTGAACTTGGCAAAGACAAATGGCAAATAGCCCCCTACCCGGTAGAAGATCATGGTTTTGTAGAGCCATCCAGCTGGACCGATGAATACAAACGGATCCTGCAACTCTTTGATGAAAATTTATTGAGGAAATAAATATAGTTAAATAAAGGCAAGGGTATACGGCTAAAATTTTTTGAAGACAGGGAAATTCTTTTAAAAGTGTTTAATAGACCTCAACGTCCCTGTGTGCTATTATTAGATCCAGTTCCCAGCCACCCATTTCGTAATCGCGTAATTCGAGGCGAATGGTAAAACCCTGGTATGCTTCGGCAATATTATTTGCACTGTTATCGAGTTGCCAGGCGGCTGCCTTGATAAAAAATTCATCTTCTTCATATTTGGGATCATCTATTTCCTCCAATTTGACCCCATTAAAATCAAGTGCTGCTATCCGGGTTTTCCAATCAGAAAAAAGTTCTATGGATTGATCATCTGAGAAGGAGCCTGGTAACTCAATAAGCGCTTTCACGTAATTTTTTTCCTCCCCGGACTCGCTATAAATGTACAGGCTCGATGTACCATCTATTTGAATAGTGGAAAGGTACCGTTCTTCTCTTGTATCATACGATGACGTATCAATCAGGGGTACAAAATTAGCGGGAAAGGCTTTCATGAATTCCGTGAACTGACTTTTCAGCTGGCTACTATTTTGTGCCGATGTTGTAAACGAAAAAACGGATGAGAGCAACAAGAGCGCGATAATTTTAGAAATAATTTTTTGCATAACCTGGCTGGTTTTGCCTTTTATGATGTATTACAAAATCAAGGTATTGTATTTCAGTTACTACATGTTTGTTGATTGGAAACCGTTGTAGAGCCGGCTGAAAACGTATAGGAAATGACAATGGTACTGGTACTTGTAGTGCCTTTAGCGCTTATACTCATTTGCATACCAACCGGCACATCCACAACTTTTTCAAAATTTCCGGGTGGGTTATTCAGGGTAACATCCCCGGAAGGTGTTTTATACGTAATGGAGCTAACCGTCGAAGGGGCCACATAGGTCAACTTATACAGCACGGTACCCGTTGTGGTAGAGGTATATGTGTTGGTAGAGAAATCACATTGCCGGACATCCGGTGTTTCTGATTTTTTCATACAGGCCATAAAGAGGATGGTGCAGAAAAGGAAATTTCGCAGATTTTTCATGTGGAAGATTTATTATTTTAAAGGAAAATTAGGAACTATTTTTTGATTTAACTAATAGATGCATAGAAATTTTCAGATAATCAATTTTAATGAAAAATCCAGTTTAAAATTTTTCCTATTTACCATGTATCTCCTGAATGGCTTTGCCAATCGGGTGGGTAGCTACAAAATGATAACCCAGCAATTGCGCTATTGTTTGGGCAAATTGTTCCTGGTACAATTGCATGGGCAATTGCATTTCTCCCTTCGCAGAAATTCCCGGCCCTAAAAGGGCAAACCAGATTTCATTAGCACCCGGAACATCACTGCCATGGTCGGTCCATTGGTTTTTATTTAGATCACCGCGGCCATGATCCACTGTAATAAAAAGGGCTGTTTTGTTTTTGTAATGTGGGTCGTTCTGCAGAAAAGTCCAGATATCTTTTATCCAGGCATCTACCTGGTGGGCGGCATCCAGGTAAGATCGGTATTTTCCTGCGTGCGCCCATTCATCGGTTTCGCCATAAGCGATATACAGTAGTTTCGGTTTTTTCTCCCGGAGATAATCCATTGCTGCATAATGGGTAAATACATCCAGGCATTCGTCATAGCCAAAAGGTTTATAGGAATCCTGGAGCATTGCATTGAGTAGTTCTTCTGTTTTTGTCGGGTGAGTACCACCAATAGAATCGAAGGCAGAAAAAACCGGGAAGCCGCTGCGTTTTTCATTCAGTATCCGATCAAAGGCATTCCAGGCGCCAAATGCGGCTACCTTACCGGTAAATGACGGTTGGTGGTTTAGAAATTCCAGGACATTGGTAAGTGGATTCGCTTTATAATTATTACTGTTGATAGCGGTATCGGGATAGCCGGTAAAGATTTCGCTATACCCCGGGTAGGAGAACCAATAAGGGTTGGCTGTATTGACATAATTATGGTATAGCCGGTTGCCATATACCTGGCCTTGCGAGGAAATAGTATTCCAGAAAAATGGCATGAGTAATTTTCTTCTTGCCAGGGGGTCCGCATTCCAATAATGTTTATAGATATAATTGCTGTCGTCTTCATTGTATGAAGGATTATTGGCTATTGCAGCATCCATTCCTGAAAAAACTTCCTGCCAGCGATACCCATCTGTGGTAATGATTACCAGGTTTTCAATTTTTTGTTGCGCCTGTCCTGTAACGGGCATTCCGCCCTCAAGCAATAACAGGATGGCGACATAAAATTTTTTCATTTATTTTTTTGTTTGAAAAAGTAAGGAAAGCCAGGTTCGAATCTTATGCTGATCGGCCAGGTACATACAATTGTTATGTTGTCTTTCATAAAGGTAAATAAATTTTTACAGGGTATTCAAAAACCATTAAGTAATTCAAACCATCCGTTAAATAATTCATCCTTCCGCTATTACATACCTGCCTTTATTTTTGATCTCAACAAAATTATTATCAATTATGAAACGAATTCTTAACTCTTTGATAGTGCTAAGTGTCATCCTGCTTACTTCAATGAGCGCTATGGCCACACCTAAAATCACGCTGACAACTTCCCCGGTTTCAGCGGCAAGCATTAGCCAGGGATCAAATTATAATGTGGTTTATATTGTAAAAGCAAAGGTTACGGTTGAAGCTGTTACCTTAAATCTCATTGCGTTTACATTAACCGGCACATATGATTCCAATGATTTTACGAATTTCTATATCTACTTTAATCCTACTTCACCCAGTATGACCGGGGCTACTTATTTGGGATATACGCCGGGAAATTTTGCCGGGCCACATCAGTTTACGGCAAATATTTCAAAGTACATGGCCGCCAATGATGAAGGGTATTTCCTGATTTCCGGCAATGTAAGTACTACGGCTACAGATAACAATACGGCACAAGTAAATGGAGCGACCAACCCGGTAACTTTTACGTATTCCACAATTACTACCATTGTAAATAATCAAAACAATGGAGCCGGTGTACAGACTATTGAAGCCGCTGATGTTACCTTATCATCCAGTGTGGTAGATGCGGCCACCATTGCACAGGGAAGCCAGTACAATAAAGTATATGCAGCAAAGATGGTAGTAAAAACACAATCAGTTGTTGTTAATAGTATTCAATTTACCCTAAAAGGAAATCATGACGATAATGATTTAACGTATGCCTATGTTTACTTTAACCCCACTTCACCGGATATGAATGGTGCCTCTTATTTAGGATATGCTACGGCCAACTTTGCCGGGCCACATACGTATGCTGTCTCCATATATAAAGCAATGAATAAAGGAGACCAGGGTTACTTTATTATATCCGTTACTCTTTCCAATACGGCTACGGATGAACATACGGTGCTTATGAATGGGGCAACAGATCCGGTTGTCTTTGGTTATTCAACGGCGCCCAATGTTACCAATAATCAATCCAATAAATCGAAAACACAAACGATACAAGCGGCGGATGTTACCTTGACATCCAGTGTCATCGATTCTGCCAAGCATAACCAGGGTTCTACTTATAATGTCATGTATGCTGTAAAAGCAAGTGTAAAAACACAGCCGGTAACAATGACGAGTATTCAGTTTACCGTAAAAGGTACTCATGATAATGGCGACCTTACATATGTATATGTTTATTTTAATGAATCTTCTCCAGATATGACCGGCGCTTCCTATTTAGGATATGCATACGCTAATTATTCTGCCCCGCATACCTATACCGTGGGTATCAATAAAGCAATGGATAAAGGCGAATCAGGCTATTTCATCATATCAGCATCTTTGACAAACGATGCAACAGACGGACACACGTTCTTAATCAATGGTGCATCCAATCCGGTTGTCTTTACTTATACAACCGGGCCAAACGTTACCGACAAACAATCCAATAAAGCTCAAAAGCAAACAATAGAAGCCGCTGATATTACATTGACTACTTCCAATGTGCCGGCTGCCGATCACAACCAGGGATCAACCTATAATGTATTTTATACCACAAAAATGGTGGTCAAAACACAACCTGTTACTGTAAATAATATTCAGTTTAACCTGAAAGGTTCACATGATAATGGGGATCTGACCTATGTGTATGTTTATTTCAATCCCACATCACCGGATATGACCGGCGCCTCTTATTTGGGATATGCATACGCTAATTTCTCCGGCCCGCATACCTATTCCCTCAATATCAATAAAGCAATGGCTAAAGGAGACCAGGGTTACTTTATCTTATCGGCATCCCTCACAAACAATGCAACGGATGGACATACCTTCCTGATGAATGGAGGTACAGATCCGGTTGTATTTGGATTTAATACGGCACCTAATATCACCAATAATCAATCGAATAAATCCAAAAAGCAAACCATCCAGGCAGCGGATATTACCCTAACAACACCAACTATAGCCGCCGGCAATATTGCACAAGGCAGTACATACAATGAAGTATATGCAGCTAAGATGAATGTAACCACCGAACCGGTAACTGTGACAAATGTTCAGTTTACACTCAGCGGTAATCACGATAATAATGACCTGACGTATGTTTATGTGTATTATAATGCCAGTGCGCCTGAAGTTACCGGAGGTACGTACCTGGGTTATGCTACAGCTACCTATGCAGCGCCACATACTTATTCTGTAGGCATCAATAAAGCTATGAATGCAGGTGACCAGGGTTACTTTATAGTTGCTGTAAATGTGAATGCAACAGCATCCATAGGTAAGACTGTTAAAGAAAATGGTGCAACGGATCCAATGGTATTTAGTTATACAACGGCACCTAATTCTACCAATAGTCAATCTAATAAAACAGGCGTACAAACCATAGTCTCCTCATTTGCCGGTACAAATAACCCGGTGAAAGAAGAAACCGAGTCGAAAGATATTTACAAAACAGGTAATATCTATCCAAACCCGGCCAGCTCTTCATTCAACTTTACAGTTACCGGTTCAAAATCTGAAACAATTAAGGCACAATTGACCGGCCGTACCGGAAATGTAATGATGGAAAAATCCTATTCTATTAATACATCTGCCAGCCGGTTCACCGTAAATGTAGCCAGCATCCCAACCGGCACCTACTACCTTGTATTGATCAACAGTAAAGGTGTGGTGATCAGCAGGCAACAAGTCTATATTCAACATTAATTGAAAAACACCTCTTACAAAACCTCTGCCACCCGGCAGGGGTTTTTTTATGGAATGACTTCAGTTGCTTTCTGACTGCTTACTTGTAACGTTTAAAAAACTTTTCAAATACCAGTTGAAGGGTATTTGCCTGCTGAAGTAATCAACTTATGTTGCATAAAAATAAACACATGAAAGGTTTACTGGTTGCATTTTTTCTCATTCTGTTCTTTGCTGCTTCTTCCCAGGATGTACTGGATTACCGATATGCCCAAAGCGCTGTGCGCAATCAGAAAGCCCGTGGTACCTGTACGGCATTTTCCATTTGTGCGGCATTGGAAACTTTTCCCGGCATACCCAGTAACCTGAGTGAACAATATTTATTTGCACAGGCAAAATTCAAACGCCTCTTGAAAAAAGATGTGGAAAATATGGATGATGGGGAGTTCCTGGAATTTTACCTCAACATATTGGAAACAGATGGTGTGCTACCCGAATCAAAAATGCCCTATGATACCAATGCGGTTACATTTACCAATGATAAAGATGTCTTTACACAATTCAATGAAGTAACTAAGGATACCCGGTTTTATGATTTATTGTCGCTGCATAATATCACATATAAAATCAACCGGGATGAATATACTTCTTATATAGGAGAGGAAGCCCGCCAAATTGAAACCATAAAATACTGGTTGCGGAAGGGTGTCAAAGCTATTCCGGTTAGCTATCCGATTAATTCGGCAGCCTGGTCAACATTATCCGGCAAATTGCCGGTTATGGCGCCTGATAGTGTTTTTGCTGTAGTACTCAATGGAGATACACTTACTTATAATGCGGCGAAAAGAAGAGATAGCGATATCAACCAAAAAATTTTGCATCAGGAAGCAGGCCTGATTCCTTTATGGAATAATGGCCTTTTTAATCGAGGTCATGCGGTAACGATAGTGGGTTACAACAAAGATGGCTTTATCATTAAAAACTCCTGGGGTGTAAACTGGGCCGATCGGGGGTATGCCGTTATCAGTTATGATTACCATCAATTATTCTGTAAGAAAGCGCTCATCTTTAATAATTTCCAGGTCAATGCTCTCTTTGCCGGTGAACCGGATGAAAGCTATAATGCAAAAGATCTGTGCCTGAAAACACTTCCTGTTCTTTTGCCCGGAAATGAGAAAGCCCTGGCTTTATCTTATTTATATGATGGGGATAAAACATTCCCGGTACTTAAAAATATCCTGCTCAAATTTTACCTCGTGGAAAATGCGGGGCAATCCAAGACCTTGCTTACGAAAAGTACCGTTCTTATCACTAAAGATGGGTATAGAAATGGTTATAATACCATAAAGAAATTACCTGTTGACTGGGCTGCTTTACAGGGAAAACAAGTGCGTGCTGAAATTACTTTTACACTCGCCAATGGAACGGTATTTATCAATACCTATCCACTTATAGAATGGAAAAACCGCACCTTGCATCCGGGCTTATTAGATGCTTTAAAATTTGATGATGATGATTAACGGGAAACAAATTGCTGTAGCCAAAATTGTAGCTGAATGTATAAAGGCTGATAAAATTATTTAACCGTAATTTTTCCTTTCATCACCAAATGGATACTGCAAAAATAATCGCTGCTTTTTTCCGGAACGAATTTCCAGGATTCATTCATTTGCAAATCAGGTGATTTCCAGGTTGAATCTATTTCTGTTGCATTATGTGCTACCAGGTCTTTATTGATAAATAGTACGGTATCTCCTTTTTGAATACTGATATTTTCAGGTACAAATTTCATTTGTTCTATTAGTACTGTATCTGTTTTAGGAGTAGCTTGCGCTGTTTCTTCCGGATTAGAGCAACTGCATACCCACAGAGGTAATGCAAGTATTAGGAGATGTAGGGGTTTACAAATTTTTGTTGACATAAAAATAGTTTTCTTGTAATCTTTGAAAAAATAAAATAAATGCCTTGCCTGTGCCGGTTCCAACCTGACCTGAACTTATCCATCGAGAGGTATTTCCATTCCATTCAACTGTTCATTTCGGGCACATAGCAAGGCTACATTCATTGTTTAGGCGATTACTTAAAAGCTGCCTGAACCATCTTAGCGTGTTCCAGGTGCGTTTTTAAGGTGGGCATAACCTGTACCAGTAAGGCTTTCAGTTCTGCATTTTGTGTTTGCGGAATCAGGACTTTTTCCACTGCATTCACAACCGCTTCATGATAGGCTACTTCATTATCGATGTATGCTTTATCAAAGGCTTTACCGGTTTTGCTATTCAGTGTTTTTGTTTCTGTTTTAGCGCCATCCAGTAAAGACTGGGTCATACTATTGGTTTTGGGAGTTACACCCAATTTTGTGGCCAGCTTGGTGGCTGCCGCAATTACTGCATTATGATCATCCTGCATGGTTTTTGCAAAACGCAGGATTTCGGCATTAGTTGATTTTTTTTGCGCCAGCAAGGCATAGTCCACATCTATTTTATTGGCGGTTAAAGCTACAGAAGCAATTTCCGGATCTGTAAGCTGGGGCGTAGTTTGTGCAAAACTGCTAAGGGATAAGACACATGACCCGATCAACATACCGAGTAACATTGTCCCCATTTTGTGTAACGTTTTCATATTGATTTACATTTAAAATTGTTTGAAGAATATTTATCAGTTGGAACCTGTTTTACTTCATTTTTGTTTATTGGATTCAGTTAGATGCATTTGGTTACAAAATATTTTAGGAAAAGGATATTGTTGCTTTTAGTCGCTGATAAATACCTGCAGGCCGGTTGATTCATAGTTATTTTGTAACTTTATGCATATCGTAACATCAAATAAGAGGCACTGTCACTAATGGAAGCTATTCAGGAAGCGCATGTAGTATACCGGGATATTTCGGATGAGATGCTTGTAGAGCAGATATTACTGGGAAAGAAAGAATTATTTGACCTGTTGATGAAGCGCTATAACCAGCGCTTATTCCGGGTTATCCGGAGTTACCTGAAAACGGAGGATGAGGTAACAGATATTATGCAGGAAACTTACCTGAAAGCGTATATGCACCTGGCTCAATTCAGGGGAGATGCTTCTTTTTCCACCTGGTTGATCCGGATCGGCATTAATGAAGCGCTTATTTACCTGCGTAAAGCAAAAAGGAGATGGTCATTTTTTGGAGAAAGAAAAAAAGAACAAAATGCAGAACAATCTCTTTCAGTCATAGATACTATGAGCCCGGAAAGAAAAACCATACAGCATGAAAACCGCCGGATGTTGGAAGCCGCTATTGATCATCTGCCGGAGAAATATCGCATTGTATATATGCTCCGTGAAATTGAAGGATTGAGCAGTATGGATACGGCGGTAGCATTGGGCCTCTCCGAGGCGAATGTAAAAGTACGCCTGCACCGGGCAAAAGAGGCATTACAAAAATCCCTGCTTGCCGTTACTGCAGGTACCGGTGTATTTGAATTTGGTAATTGCAAATGCGATCGCTTACGGGAAGCTGTAATGCAAAAAATTTATAGCTTATAATAAAGGGATATACCGGCAACCACCTGCCTGCTTATTTTTTCCAGATACGCCTGCGTAAACGCCTGCCTGCTTCATTGATGGCATCAAACTGTTCACTGATCGTTTCGATGAGTTTACCATCAGCCTGTTGAATATCTGCCATATTTATATTGGTATCCAATTGTTCCGGATACAGAATTATATAACTGTATTTTTCAAAATAATTCACCAGGTAATAAGGTAGCTTGTTTAAATGATTGATATAAGAGTAGCTTCCTTTTCGTGCTGAAATGATGATGAATAGATCATTGGTGGTGAGCTCTTTGGCAAAGATCAAAAAATCATCCCATTTATGAAATGGATGGCAACTGGCTTTCAACGTATCATTATGGCGGGCAGCTACTATTTCTACAGCCTGCAAAGTTGATGGATGGCCATACAAAAGGATTTTCATACCAGCTTCTTTCGCCACATCCCAGAGCTTGTGTACCCAATGTGCAAAGCCTGGTTCAGTTTCCGCATTGGTGGGGATGACGATGACCATTCGCTTTAAGGTATTCAGCGGTTGCGCCGGTTTATATATATAGATTGTTTCAAAAATTCGCTTGACAATATTTTCCGTGATCTCACCAAAAAATATTTTCTCATCCGTTGCCTGGTGCATACCAATGACGATATCAGAAATTTGTTGTTCTTTTATGGAGTACATAATACCATTACTGATGCTTGAATCAAACCGCAATAACGGGACCAGTGTATTTTCTGCTGCGGCGGCATGCGATACAGCCATATCCAGTATCTTCCGGCCTTTGCCGGCGGCATTTTCCGCTTCGTTCGCATCATCTACAATGTGCAGGCCATATAAAGGTGATTTACTTTTAGCGGGTTGAAGCATGGTGCCAAAATCTATCAATGCAGGTGCAATATCGGCATAACCCAGGTTGATCAATATTTTTTTATCATCTTGTGTAGCCTGGTCAGAAGAGAAATTACTTTCTTCTTCCAATGCCAGCGTCTTGGCTGCTTTTTCAGTAACAAAAGAGCCGACGCCACAACTGATGAGAATCAGCAGGATGGTGCCATTCAGCACATCTTCATTTAATAAACGAATAGGTTCACCGGTAGCTGTTTCCCCGATCACAATATTATAGCCTACCAAAATAATGGCCAGTGTAGCCGCGGCATGTGAAGTACTCAGGCCAAAAATCAGTTTACCTTCAGCAGGTTTTAAATGAAATAATTTTTGTGTAAGCCAGGCAGCCAGGTATTTTGCAGCAAGCGCTATCACAATAATGACTGCTGCCACTTTTGCGGCACCCCAACCATTGACCAATACTTTCAGGTCAACCAGCATACCCACGCTGATGAGGAAGAAAGGAATAAAAATCGCATTGCCTACAAAGTTGATCCGGTTCATCAATGCTGATGAATGGGGGACAAAGCGGTTTAAAACAAGGCCGGCAAAGAAGGCACCGATGATCGCCTCAATACCGGCTGCTTCGGCCAGGAAAGAAGCCAGGAAAACCATACCCAACACAAAAATATATTGTGAAACACTATCGTTGAACTGTTTGAAAAACCAACGGGCAATCAGGGGAAATACAAAAAATACAATACACACAAAGACCAGGGAAGAGATACCCAATTGTACCCAAAAAGCAGAAGAGACCTGGCCTTGTGCCATCCCGGAAATAGTGGCCAGTAAAAGTAAGGCGGCCGTGTCGGTAATCATCGTACCGCCTACAACCATGGCTACGGCACGGTTTCGGATGATGCCGTATTTACTGGCTATCGGGTAGGCCACAAGGGTATGCGTAGAAAACATGCTTGCCAGCAGGAGGGAAGAAAGGAAACTATAACCCAGTAAATAATAACAGGCAATGGTTCCGGAAATTAACGGGAGAAAAAAAGTAATGCCACCAAATACAAGAATTTTTTTCTTGTTCTTTTTAAATTCTGCCAGGTCAATTTCAAGGCCTGCTAAAAACATAATGTACAAGAGGCCCACCGTACCAAAAAGAACAATACTCATATCCCGTTTTAATAGATTCAGGCCATAGGGCCCAATGATCACACCGGCTACAATCAAGCCAATGATATGCGGCACTTTTATTTTGCTTAAAAGAATCGGCGCAAAGAGAATAATAAATAAGACCAGGGAAAAAATAATCACCGGGTTAGTCAGCGGCAATGTAAAATCCAGGGAATTTAATAGTGTAACCATAAAAATAAGTTGATGCTATAAACGTTTTGCACTGATGGAATAAGAAGTTTTGCATTGAGGCATATTAATTTCACGGAGGCCTTCCATTTTACCATCTTTCAGTAAATTCAATGTTACGTTCATGGTAGTTTGATGCTGGTTGTTTTGCGATTGGAGCACAATGCCATCGGTAGTATATGAACCGTTGTAGATCCGGGTAAGCTTTGTACCGGTATAGGCATGCACCACAATGCTATTCTCCCCTGTTTGAAATTCCCAGTTTTCTGTAAGTACATCACCAATAGCTGACCCGTCGCAGGATGTTTCGATACACTGCATTTTTACCTGCCATTTTCCTGAAATTGCCGGCCGGGGGACGACTACGGAATCAATTTCTTTTTTTGTGCTATCCAGCCGGTGTTCCAGGTCGGCCAGGGCTTGCTCTTTCAGGGTGAGCTGTTGCTCCCACAAGACCAGTTTTTGTTCTTTTTGATTTAAGTCATTTTCCTTTTGTTTGAGTTGTTGTTCCCGCTCATTAAAGCCACAGGCAGAGAGGGTAAAAAGGAAGCATAAAAAAAAGGCCTGATACAATTTCATGGCAACGATAAATTTTAATGAAAATATTTTGGAAGGCAAAGAATGCCTTTAAAGAATAGCGCTGATCAACTTAAAATTTTTCAACTTACAGGACCAATAAGCTTGTGGAAAGATAATAAATTTTATGGGATAATCAAAAGATAGAAAGAAGCTTCCAGGTTCATTACCTTTTTCGGGATGCCAATGCGTAATCCAGTGATATTTTCCCCGGTCCAGCACACAATAATGCGATAAAGGAAAACAGGTATAAATAGATTATTTCTAATTCCTGGAAACCATCTTGCGACTGGATACCATGCACATAAAAAATAACCATAAAGTTAATTGACAAAATAAGTGCCGCATAGCGACTGAATAAACCCACAAGTAACAATAAAGAACAGATACCTTCTGCAAAGCCTGCCATGTAATAGGAGAGATTTGTGCCAAGCCCGATGGGATCGAAGAATTGAATTTCTTTACCTCCGAAAATAGTGGATAATTTTCCCCAACCATGGCCATATAATAAAACCAGGCAAACTGCTACCCGCAGGATAAATAAACCAAGATGAATACCCGGCTTCCATTCTTTTGATAATAAGGTCATTTCTACATGTAATTTGATTAAAGATAAAAATAAGGAAGTAGGAACAAAAAATGAACACAAAAAGAATTATTTTTTTCCCCAATCATTCAGTATAAGTGGTTTCATTTTTTAAGTGTGCGGAAATGTGATCTGTATGATTATTTTTTTCTGTAATCAGCCGGGCGCAGAGTACCGCCTTCAGTACGAATATACGTTTCGGCACCGGGTACAATATCCGTATTTTGCGCGGATACACAAAGCCAATATGTTCCATTCCTTCGCAGGACAAAAGTGAAAATAGTATGCCGTGTTCCAGCCTGGCCTTCCGGGGCAGTTTGCCCGGTTAATTGCATACGGGCATGAACAATGGCAGCATCTTCTGACAATTGGTTGACTTTTATTCTTCCGGCTTGGAGTGTAGAGTTAGGGAAAATAACTTGCAGGCCGTAAGCATGGGCTTTAAAAATTGCCGGGCGGTTTTCCCACCAAAGACCTACTACATTGATAAAATCAGCGTTTGCTTCAAAAAGTTCTGCTAGTAAATCAGCCCGGCGATTATTCCAATTTGCTACAAAAAGCCGGGGCATATCTTCGGGTTGTTGTATTTGATTCATACGATTTTTATTTACCGGCTGGTATGCGTAAGTATTGGAATGTTATGCATGATGGAAGGCTTATTCATCGCAGGTTTTTGTTTCGCATAACTGTTTGTAATATGTTTCGGAAAGAAGGTCCCTGCCTTCCAGTAAATATTTCAGGTAGGATTTTTTCGGGTAGGCGCCTTCTACCAGTTTCTCTTCACAGGCTTTATAAGTAATAGCGTGAATAGCCGTGCCGTTTTTATCTTTTACCATAACTTCCTGCCTGTTATAGTGTTCCGGGTAACCTTCCACATAATCCAGCAATTCAATTTCCGTATCTGGAAATATATAAAGAACACCTTCTACGATGGAATTAACTGATTCAATGATGTTAGCATAAGCACAGTTTTGATGACAAGTGGCCTTTTTATTAAATACCAATTTGTAATTAACTAATTGAGCAAAGGAACGGGATGTAAAATGAATACCTCTTTCTGTCATTCTTTCCTTGTCCATATTGGAGCCGTATGCAAAGTAATTCATGTTACGTGTTTATTTTTTTTGCATTTGTCAAAATGTGTAAATAGTAATAATGAAAAATTGCATGAAGAGCAATATGTTTCATATTTACTTTTTGCTACAATACTATTCAATGGGCTTACCTGTCGTATCAATAGTGATATAACGGCCTTCTTTTTTTACTTCGGCTTTGCCGGAGATAAATTTGCCGGCATGCTCAAATATAAAAGGAATAACTTCTTTGCCATCTGCATTTATATAGCCCCATTTATTATTGATTTGAACGGCAGCCAGGCCTTCTGAAAACATATTGGCATTATCATATTTAAATTCAGTAACTTCTTTTCCGGTGCTGTCTATGGCGCCCCATTTGTCACTCAAGTTTAGCTTAGCCCAGTTCATACCATTGGTGAATTTGTCCAAAACTGCCTCGTATTTAAATGGGATGATAACGGATCCATTTTTATCCAGGAAGCCCCATTTATTATTATATACCACCGGCGCCAGCCCCCGGACAAATTGCTTAGCCATCTGGTATTGTATGGGAATCACTGTCTTGCCATTTCGATCTATGAAACCATACTTACCCTGCTGCTTCACCACTGCAAGCCCTTCGGCAAATTCAAATTCATTGTCGTATTGTATTGGAATAACTACCTTACCTGTATGGTTAATGCAACCATATTTACCCGCCTCTTTAATTGTAGCCAGACCCTCTATGAAGCGGCCGGCCCATTCATATTGCGGGGCGATTACTTCTTTCCCGGTTGTATCAATAAAGCCCCATTTCCCGGCAAACAATACACGGGCTAAGCCATCGGTAAAGTCACGTGCGTCATCATATTTGAATGTAGTAACGGCATTTCCTTTTGTATTGATATAGCCCCATTTCTGATTAAGCTGTACCGCTGCCAGGCCACCTGCAAAATTATAGGCCATGTCATAGGTTGCCGGAATTAGTACCTGCTCATTGGCATCTTTATATCCATATTTTTCCAGGTCCGGATCCTGGAAGATAACTTGTGCCCTTGCCGCGACTGCTATACAGCTGGCAAAAAGTAAGATGGTGATTGGGTGTAGATGTTTCATTTTTTGTTACGTTAAAAGTAATACAATTTCATATAGCCTGATGACTTTACTGAATGATTATGCTTCAAAAATATTGCTGAAAAAAATAAGTATAAATAGTAATAGTATTACTTTTCGTTACGATCTAGAAAGCGACGCAGGTAATTGATTTGACCTAAATGGTAATTTAGATGGCAAGCCAATTGAATTAAGGTATATTCCATCCCTGTCGGTTTATCCCAAATACGTAACGGGAAGTTTCCGGATAACTGTTTTTCTGTAAGTTGATCAAGCCCACTCAAAACAATTTTAATGGTGTCCTCCACTTGTTGTATTAATGTGTTTTTAGGAACCCCTTTTATTAAAAATTCACTGTCCCGGTTTCTGATATAATTTGTTTTTGCCAGCCCGACACCAATGTAGGCATTTAGATTGCCTACAATGTGCAGGCACAAATTGCCTGCTGAATTCTTAATGTCACCAGCAGTTACCCAGATAGCTGGCTCCTTCTCAAAAAGATTGATTTCTTCTTTCAACTGCTCCAAATCTCTTTTGAAAATAATTTTAAAAGTATCTGGTAACATAACGTATTATTAAAATTTAATTGACCTGTTTAAATCACATCAAATTATTTATTCAAAAATTCTCAAACATCAGGTTATGCTGTCTGTGCGTGGATGCTCTTTTTTATCAAACGGGAAGTTTGTTACTATATTTTATTTCGCCAGTTTGATCTCCGGAAGGGTAAAGGCGCCCACTGCATTTAATAAGTTTTGCTTATTGTTTTTTAAGTTGGATAGGAATGTATCTATATCATTGCCATAAGCCCTGTCACTGACTGCAAAAAGGAGCAAGGCTTCCTGCCCGTTTTTAACTTTTATCATTTTATACCGGTACACATTTCGTTCTACGATATTTACCTGTTTGCCATCTGCAGCGTTTTGACTTATCAGGAAATCAAGCATGATCTCATCACCTTTTGAAAAGGTTTGATGATTGATGATAGGATTCGTGGCTTTCAAATTATTTAGTTCTGCGATTTTATCAGCTACTATGTCTTTAAGATTTACCTGGCCCACCAGTAAATCAATAGAAACAAGGCGCTTAAACTTGTCGATATTATCGTTTCTGGCAAGATATTCCTGTTTATAATATGATGCAGATGGATGTGCCGACCAGCTTAAATTATACGGCACATTATCAAACAGGATTGGTTTTGCCAGGCCCAGGTAATCTTTCACCGGGCCGGATGTTTGCCCGAAGACAGCCATTGTAAGAAATAACCCGGCTGCAAGAGTTGTTAGTTTACGTTTCATAGTTTTAAAGTTGGTTGGTTATTTTTTTCTCCTTTTTCCAGGTCATTTTCTGTAATGTATGTTTTTCCGTTGTCTTACTTCGCCAGCATTAAAGTTGAAGAAAGTTAACCGGTGTCTCGTCCTGATTTTAGTTGACTCTTTTTCACATGATACAGACATCTGATGTCCAGGGCTTACTGCCTTACCGGAATTCAGTGTACTTACTACCCGTGCTACAGACCAGTAACGAACCTGTAACCGAAGATAACAAGAAAAGCTGAACAAAGAATTTTCAGCCGGAACTACCGATGAACAGCGAACCAAAAGCTGATGGTTATTCCTTCAGCCAGCGATAGCAGCAAACCCAATGTAAGCTGCAGTTATGGTCTAAAACTTTTGCCTTTTGGGAAACCATGATAATATTTTACTTCTACCATAAAAGAGGTTGCGCCATTTGAAGTCTTGAATTTGTTAAGTCCAAGTGAATCTAAAAGATTGTCACCCTTAGTCAACACAATAGAATCTATAACAGAAAATGTTTGATAAATGTCGGTGTCATAGTTTGTTTGTAAAGGATTATAGGATACAGTGTAGATAAGGGTCTTCGCTGTGTCGGTCATCTTTACTATTTTGTCTGAGTAGAAACTATAATAACTTTGGACGCCGCCTGTTTTTACCGATGCATAAATTCTTTTTATTGTAGAATTATTTCTTGAAATTTTTTCAGCATAAAATTTTATATCACCATACTGCGTTCTACACTTGTCAATAGTTCGGACTGTTATTGAACAAGAGATTAATGAAATAGTAATCGTAAATAAAATAATGCATTTTGATAGATGTCGCATACTTGCTTCTATATACTTCTAAACGGAAAACTAAAAATGGTCGGCTGGTGCCCTTTAACAAATCTGTATTCTGTTGTCAATGGAAATTAAATTGTTGTGGCGAGTTGTCAGTTTAATTGCAGCTTACGGACAGGGCTTTATGCAAGTTGGGAATTATCCCAAGTCTGCTGAACCACTGCCTGGATTTATTTTAAAGTTGAAATTAAGAATTAAAATTGAGAAATATTCTTCCTGCTTTATTTGAAGTTGGGATTTGCAATAGCTAAAAAAGGAACGATTTTTTAACCTAATTACTGTTCGATAAAAGCTTAAAATCTAGTTGGTTTTTTTGAACAGTTCATGTTATAAGCCGTTATTCATTGTCTCTAACGTAAAGCAATATATAAACTCTATTACAACAACAATATTAATTGTTGTATATCCACATTAAAACTGGTCGCTTTGAATCTGTAAGCATATTATCCAAAACTCTAAAGCTATTATTTGAAAGAGTTGGACAACCCCAACCTTCCGGAGTTCCATTTGGATAAACTTCGTTGTCTGATACAACTTCCCATGAGTGAAGTACGATAACTCTTTTAAGTGCGTTATTGTTTGAAGCTTCCAATCCATGTAGCAAATATTTTACATGTACTCCCCAACTGCTGTAACCTCTTGCTCCGATTTTGTATTTGCCAAGTGAAGAACAATGACTATTTTCAATATTGCTAAAACCAGGCTTTTCTTTTGTAAGATCACTTCCCCATTTACTGTCACAACAGCCATGTCCAACTAAAAAACTATGAATTATTGTGTCGTTTTTAAAGTCCCACACAAAAAATCTTTTGCGACCAGAATGAATCTTCATGTCGATTAAAATACAAAACTCTTCATTCATAGAATTAGA
>JBDHYG010000001.1:0-447046 GCA_039811225.1 Parafilimonas sp. | reverse complement strand
TCTCCTACGATATACTCACCTGATCCTTTCAGGAAGTAAAAATATTCTTCCATGGTTTCATGGGCATGCCGGGAACACACTTCACCTGGCTGGAATATACCATACGCAAATTGAGTCAGCGTGGTTGCCGTTTCACCGTTTTTCAGGAAAACGAATTTTTCCCCCTGGCCATGAGCCGTGGTGATAGCTAAAAGCTCATCCTTATTCATTGTGATCTTTGCCATTATTTATCTTTATCTGCATTCACATTTTCCAGGTATTTCGCCTGGAATACTATTTTATTCTTTTTCTTTTTTCTTAAAATTCCAAACTAAAGCAAGAGTACTAAAACCAAGTCTCTTTTTTACATAAAAGACACAAGTTAAATTAAATAAAGCCATGGAAATAGCTGTTGCCAAAGCAGAACCAATAGCACCCCACACTGGTGTAAGGATAAATACCAGGGCAACAGACAAAACTCCATTAAAGATCCTAATATTTCGCAGGTCCTTTTCAAATCCACACATGACAAGCATATTGGCAACTGTACCTGTGATTACAGATACTAACTGGCCTAAAGCTAATATGCGTAAAAGCCAAATACCCCCCATAAAACCTTTACCAAAAAATGACATGATGAATCCCGGAAAAAACCACACTATAACTGTTACTGGTATAGCGATCAGGGTCATCAGCCAGGTAGTATTACGAACATAATTCTTCAGTTTGCCAATTTGATTATTATGCCACATGGTCGCAATTCTGGGTGAGCTTACATTATTTACTGCCACCAGAATAAAAGTAATGAGAATGGTAATATTACGAGATACTGCCAGTTGAGCAACATCCTGGGAACTTACATATATACCGGCCACCAACTGGCCACTCCATAAAGCCACCTGGTTCATGATTGAACTTACCCAAATGGGGCCACTGCTTTTCCATAAGGTTTGTGTATCATAGGTTATCTTTTTGACATGCCGGGGCGTATATTTTCGCCACCACATATAGCCGAAAAGCAGGTTTATCAAACATGCGATGCCATAATAAATAGAGGTTTTAGCTGCATTATCAGTATGTAAAATAAAAATGAAAAGAATTAAACATAAGGGTGCTATTATTTTTAAGACCGTTACAGACGGGCCTACCCGGCGCAAGGCCTGGAGAGCCATCCCCAATACATTGAAGCCCGCAAAGAAAGGCATGGCTAAGGAAGTCCAGAAAAGTGGCCATTCCAGGGCAGGTTTATCAAAAATATAAATGGAAATAGGCTTTGCAAATACACAAAAAATTGTAGATAAAATGATCAGGGGGAGATAGGACCAGGAAAGCATTTTACGCATTACAGCATTTACTTCCGGCCATTCTTCTTTTGCTGCGTGGACACTCACAAAACGCAGGACGGTTTGATCTGCACCTACCCGGCCTATGGAAGCAACTAATGTGGTAATGGAAACGGCCAGGAAAAAATAGCCTGATTCACTGGCACCCAGGTACCGGGCAACAACCACATTCATAAGGAATGATATACCCGCACCACCCACTCGCAGAAAGAGGGCTATAAAGGAATGTCGGACCAGTTCCCGGTTTTCTTCTTTTTTCCCGAGTTTCCTGAGTTTAGAAATAATTGCAGGCATCCGGTAATATACTTAATCAAAGATTGATACAAAAAAATCAGGCAATTACCGCTTTTTTTTGTTCTACCTGTTTGGATATCCAGGCATAGGTTTTTTCCATACCCTTGCGTAAGGATAGAGAAGGTTCCCATCCCAGTTTTTGTTTGATGAGGTGGTTGTCTGAGTTTCTACCACGAACACCGGTAGGGCCTTTGATATTTTTAATGGAAATATTTTTTCCTGAAATATCGATAACCATTTTGGCAAAATCATTAATGGAGATCATCTCTTCGGAACCAATATTTACCGGGCCCATAAAATCAGATTCCATTAGTCGGCGAATACCTTCTACGCATTCATCCACATACAGGAAGGAGCGGGTTTGTTTGCCATCACCCCACACTTCAATTTCCCCGCCGTCTTTTGCTTCACAAACCTTACGGCACATAGCTGCAGGCGCTTTTTCTTTGCCCCCTTCCCAGGTACCCTGGATTCCGAAGATGTTATGAAAACGTGCTACCCGCACATTTATGCCATGATTCCGGTTATAGGCAAAATATAAACGCTCGCTGAAAAGTTTTTCCCAGCCATATTCACTATCCGGTGCAGCAGGATAAGCAGAATCTTCGCTGCATTTGGGATTATCCGGATCGAGCTGATTATATTCCGGGTACATACAGGCCGATGAAGAATAAAATATTTTGGGAACACCTTTGAGCCGGGCTTCTTCCAATACATTTAAATTGATCAATGCGCTGTTATGCATAATAGCTGCATCATTTTCACCGGTAAACACAAATCCGGCACCGCCCATATCTGCGGCAAGTTGATAGATTTCATTCAGGTCTTTCGTTACAGCTTTTTGCACTACTTGCGGATCACGTAAGTCGCCTAAAATAAAATCATCTGCCTGCATATTGCCATATTCATTTTCTTTCAAATCGATACCACGTACCCAGTATCCTTCTTTTTTTAACCTGTTAACCAAATGTCCGCCAATAAAACCACCGGCGCCACATACTAAAGCTTTTTTCATGATTTTTTTGTTTTTTAGGTAAGTTGAAATTCACCAACTATTTTGTGTCTGAATAAAATGATACCGGTGTATTCCATTGAATGTTGAATTACTCTAATTTTTTAAAGTGGCCAAAATTAGGTGATGGACCGGATTAAACATTGAAATTTTTATTATGAGAAATTGTTAAATTGATACAGTTGAAATGGTCGTTTTGCAAGGGTTCTTTTCGCCGTATTTGAACATCAGGGCAGCTAATGGAAATGCCTTGAGGTATCGCGGGATAAAGATTTTAGGCTGGTGCAGGCACCTGAAAAACCAACCCAGGTAAGCTTTTACTCCCCAAGTGGGAATATTAGCCTGCGCACCGGTTAAAAAAGCAATAGCAGCTCCCGTGCAGATAATAGCTGGTTTAAATGAAAGGTTTTCTTTTAAATATAAACCTAATTTTTCCTGTGTACCACCTCCAATATTAATTAAAACAAATTTTGGTTTTTGTTGTTCCACTATTGCCAGTAATGTCGGATCTTCTACCTGTTGTTTGCCATACATAGGTGCCAGGTATGAATGAATGGCAGTTTCCTTAAAACCTTTTTGAATTAATAACGCTTTATTTTTTGCAGATTCATTTTCATTTGGATCCACCAAAATGATTTTATCCGTAGCTAATACGTTCTTATCTTTTACAAATGCCTGTATAAATTCTAAACCTGATAATCGATTGATTTTTGTTTTGTGCGTAATGTTCCATAACAGCGACATATAACCGCTGTCCGGAATAATCACATCAGCTTCGCGTAAAGAACGATAATATTCGGCATCTTCCCGAATATTGACAAGTGCAGGACCGGCAGGTACTACCAGCAGGCCGCCATTATGTACAAGGCATTCAACAACTTCTTGTTCATTGCCATTAAAGAAATCTATTCCAAGGATCTTAATCCTTTCCTGGTTTTTCATATATATTAGTTATCATTTTTAAAATAGATTAATTTAAAATGATATCCCAACGTAAAAATGCACTTTTTTTTCATTTATTACAATTTTATTGGATTAATTTTTCAATTTCTTTCTCACGTCCACTTTTACTTTTCGATTTTTCTACTCTTTCTTTATCGAAAGTTTTCCGTATTTCCGTTATAAGATCCTGATTGTAAGGGATTTCTGTAAAATCCACCATTCGCTTTACTTCTTCTGGGCCTTCCATTATTTTTTCCAGAGAAAATAGCTCCATTTTACGCCCGTACAAGTTTTTGTAGATGCCTTTATATTGCTCTGTTTTTTTATATACTTCGGCATGGTAGGCCAGCAGACCATTTTCCTTTACAATTTTTTCAAAGTCCTTGAGTTTAGGTCCAAATGGTAATAAGTTTTTTCGCCGCAGGGCAAACATGTGTTTGGAGTATTTGATAAAATCCAGCCAATCAGAAGAGGAGAGCTGGTCATACAATTTAAAACTGCTGATAGCACCATCCAGGTCTTTTGAGCCTGTATAGACAAAATATTTTTTAAGAATTATGGAAAGCCGGAAGGAATCCTGTGTCAATGATCTTTTATAATTGGAATTGATGCAGCGAGCCGGGTCACGTTCAATATATACAATACGTGCTTCGGGGAAGGCGGCATGAACCAATTGCGGGTGTAAGGTGTTATTGGGTGATTTTTCTATTAAAATTTTATCACCGGCCCGTTTCAGTAGTTTACTTCGAATGTTTTGAATTATTTTTTCCGTAGCATCAAACTCTTCATCATTAAAATACTTGAAATTGCCCGATTTCCAGAGCGCATGGGGTTCCACTTCAATATGGATACCAGGTAAGCTGCCTAAAATATGGCTTACCAGTGTTGTCCCTGAACGGGCCATACCTATGATTAAGATGGGTGTCAAAAGCTGTAAAATTTTTAGACTTACTTCTATATTTAGCCGGTTACGAAAGTTTGTTGCCTTAAGTATTGAAAATTTGTTTGCTCAAATGGAATAACCTAATGTAATAAGTTCTTCCTTAAAGATAGCATTCAGCTTTTCGATTGTTTCAGGCTTCAATTTATTTTTATGGTCACCAGGTGTTATATTCCTAATAAATGAGTTTTTATTTTCTTTTTCTACTTTAAATTTTGATGCAGCCACCAGTTCATCTATTTTTTTTCCCGGATTTGGTAATTGCAAGTAACTAGCTAATTTTTCCAACCAAGATTTAAAATCAGTAACCATATCTTCATACTTCAGGAACAAAACATTTTTATTTGTCAGTAATTTTTCGCAATAAGCTTGATATCTGGATTTTAAATCCGGAGCCATTTCCAGCACATATTCATCAATGGTATAGTTGGCAAATTTTTTTCTTTTATTAATCATGTCTTTTGCCGTTAACGGATGATTGTATAAGGTGGAGAAATAACTGGAATTGAGCACGTCCCTTGGATCACGTAAGACCAAAAGTACTTTAAACCTTTCCAGGTCAGGGAAGGGATAATAAGATTTGAACGCACCAAAAAAAAATCCTTTTTCTTTTAAGACCTTTTTCATAAAAGACGGGTCATTGTAATATTTTTCTTGCTTAGTGGGGGTTAAATAAGCAGTCAGGCGGATATGAGCCACACTATCTTTCCCTAATAAATTAGCAACTGTTTTTTTGATAAAAGTTGATGCACTTTTATTCACTGAGAAAAAGATCACACTTTGCTGGGTAGATGAGGAATCTTTTTTTAGGCCATTCATTAAAAGGAATTCATTACTAAAATATAAAGGCCGGAAAGCAGTAATACAGAATAAATAAAAATTCTTTGCAATAGGGTTTTTGCTGGTAGCGAAATTCTCAAATTTTTTCTGAGTCTTTAAAAGAAATTGGTTGAGCATTTATAATTGTTTATTTAATTTTTGAAAAAAACTGCGCAATATTAAACTAAAATTAATTATACCAATGGTTTAAGTTGCGACCAGTCAGGCTTTCCAGTAATTGAATATCCGGTTTAAAGATGGTATTTAACCGTTTTTTTTCTTCTTCATTTAATTGGGGTTTCGCTATCACCTGGTATTTTTTTTGTTTAAAGACATCCTTGATTTTATCCGGCATTAGATGAGCCAGGCGCCGGGCTGGCCGGAGACCGATTATTTTGATCAGGTTCTTGTACACTTTTCGGTCATAATAGAAATTTTTATCCTCTTTATCGGGAATAATAAAATGGCCATCCACACCTAAAAATGTAAATATCGATTGCATACTCTTGTCAAAATCCATTTTAAGATCATCCAGGAATAGATAATGAACTTGTTCGGTAGGGAAAAGTGATAAATATTTTTTCAGCATTTCTCCATATTGCCCGCCCTGGATATACGCTCTTACCCATTTGTCACTTTGCCCCACATGATTCACCCGGTCCAGCCAGATTGCTGCCCCTTTTTCTCCTTCATAGTTAAAATGTTCCATTTGCCGGAGATTGATATCTATGGCAGTTTTGAAATCAGCTACTTCAACACCGGCATCCCAAAACATCAACCAATCTGAAAAAGCACGTTCCGCAGGTTGCCGGAAACTGAAGATTATTTTAACCTGTGGGATGGTTGCTTTTATTCTGTCTGCTGCAAAGGGCAGGAAAGCATATTCCGGAGTTGCTTCACCTATTTTTTGGCCGGCTTTGGCTTTCGTAAAATAGTGCTCATAAAAGGACAGGCCTTTGCCATAATGACGATTAAAGAAATTGATTTCCTTTTCCGGTGACATAAATATCGCCGGGTGCTGATTCAAATAAAAATGCAAAGAAGTAGAAGCGCATTTCGGGGGGCCTACTACTAAAAAATCAGGCAACATACATTAGGGCATTTTGTCTTAAGTGGAAAGCAGAAAGATGTTTAATCATTGATGGATTTGCTTTTTGTGTGACCCCAGTAATATTTCTTGAGTATACCGACCGAGAAAAATAAAAACCTGGACCAGAGACTGGGTTCTTTGGCATTCCATTCCGGCGGGAATGTGTAGCCCCACTTTTTCATATATGGCCCAAAAACGAAGATGGCCCTTTTGCGTATAGCGGGTGTATAATAGTCAAGGAAACTTTTTTTATCGGCTGTTTTATTTTTTTGAGGTATATCCCGTACTTTTTGGATATGCAGTTTTTCGAGGACCTCATCAAAGCCATTTTGCATATCTTCAAAACGAATAAGGTAATCAAATTTTTTATGGGCTGTATTCGTCCAGTTGTCATACGGTAGTTTATGAAAGCGCATAAAATATTCTTCAAAACTCAGGTCTTTAATCTTATGATACAAGCGTAAATTTTTCTTTGTGATCGGCCCGCCATTTTCCTTATAATATTTGGGGTCAGTATACTGGCCCTGGTGGTTGGTAACAAACTTCATATAGAAGCTCACGATTGTGTCCATAGGATTCCGGATTCCGGAAAAGACAAAATACTTTTTCTGTTCTTCTGTAGCTATCTCTAAAAACTCATGGTACCGGGAATGTTTATTTATAATTTTTTTTCCATCATATAAATGGCATAATTCATAACTGATAGCGGTAGATCCGGTGAAAAATAATTCTATAAACAAGTATTTATGTTTATCTGAAATAACCATAAAAAATAATTTTAATATCTAATTCAAATTAATTTTTTCAAATACATTCTCGAACTTTTCTGCTGTTGTGGACCATTTAAAAATTTGTGTATTGGCCAGGCCTTTTTCTATTAAGGCATTTCGTTTTTCGGTATTATGGCAAAGTTCGTCCATAAGTTTTGAAATTTCTATAATATCGTCCGGCTCAACCAGAATACCTCCATCATTTACCACTTCCGGCAGGCTCATTTTATTAGAGGAAATGACAGGTATCTTACTGGCCATAGCTTCCAAGACGGGCAAACCAAAAAATTCCATACCTGAAAGAAATACAAAAAGTGAAGCATCTTTATACAGAACGGGAATCTTCTCGTCAGGTAGCCAACCGGTAAAAACTACTTCATCCTGCACATTTAATTGTGAAGCGAGTGCTTTTAGTTTTCCTGTTTGTTGACCATCCGGGTCCTTTCCGGCAATCACTAATTTATAGTCTTTTCCATTCTTCTTCTTGAAGAGGGCAAAAGCTTCGATAAGCTTATCCATATTTTTATGGGGAAATAATGTACTCAATGAGAAAATGTAGGGAAATTCATAAATGGGGGTAGCATTTTTTAAAGTTTCCGGATTAAATGTTTCTAAATTTACACCCTCATAAATCACCTCAATTTTATCTTTATAATCACTCAGGAAATCAACCATGTAATTTGAAATAGCGATTGTTTTCTGAGAGTATCGGATTGATCTTTCCAGCAGCATATCATAATATACAATATGCATCAGGCTGATATATTTATATTTCTTGGGTAATGTCTTACGCAGGTTTTTTATACCTACTTGCTTTTGAATGATAATCACCTGAGGCATGGTGCAATAAAACATGGCAATATTGCAAATATTCAGTAGAATGCCTTCCTTTTTTTTATTGAGAATTTTACTCAATTTAAACTGTTCAAAATAAATACGTCTGATGGGGCTTGAATTATTGGTATCCACTTCCAGAAAGGAAAAATTTTTGTAGCGGGAAAAATCGTTAAAAAGGGCTTTGTTGTTGGGACAGCAGATGATACAATATGAAAAATTGGCTGTATGGCGCTCTGCAAATGCATATAATAATTCGAGCAGGAATTTTCGGATACCGCTGCTTTTTTCATTTACTGGTAAAGTATTTATATATATCGTCATATAGGTTACTGAGTTTTTTGAGAAAATGTTTTACTCCACTTCCATTGTAAATTCTTTCCAATATTCCAATAAAGGTAACTGTGTAATCTTTATTAATTCCGCTATCTCATTTTTAAATATTCCTTCCAGGTATTGCCGGGTTTCCGGTTTCATAATAGCCTTTGTTCCGGATTTTTCTTTGGTATTCAGGTTTTTTAAAAATTGTTTTAGCCGGGTACGTTGTTTGACGGGAAGCCAGTCTTTAATAAATGATTTTTTACCAGGAGTAAAAAGTTTGGCTACATTCTTTGATCGGGTAAGTTTTCCCTGGTTGTATTGAATGGACGTGTCAAATGCATACCTGGGTAAATGAAGAATCCCAGCCATATCATTTAATGTATCATTCATTTCTTTTATCATCTTTTCAAAAAGAAAAAAATGTACATTTTTCCGTGGAAAAATATCCAGTACCTGCTTGATATGTTGCAGGTAACTGCTTCGACCTATATAATCACAGGCTTGTTCGAAAGGTTTTTCACCTTTAAACCTGGATATATCATTTATAAAAATGGCGTCTTCAAAATTTTTGTAGGGTTCTATTCCTTCTTTTTCACAAAACAGGAAAGCAGAAAAAGCACGCTCTACCGGGTTACGTAATACGAGGATAATTTTGACATTTGGATTTTCATCTTTTAATTTTTGTAAGAGTTCCGGCTTATACATAAGGCCGACACTTTTCCCAAGAAAATAACAATGTGGATCATTTTTCCGTTTATCCGTTACCGTATTATTAAAATAATAATCAAATCCTTTTGCATAATGATCCCGGTTGAACAAACTAAATTCTAAAGTAGTGTGCGTATAAATTTTCGGATGTTGAGACAAATAATTATTTAAGGAGGTTGTACCTGCTTTCTGTGCGCCAATGATCATTAAGGAAATTTTGTCTTTCATAGAAATCGCCCGATATGTGTTACCACTTTAAAATGTATAATGATGTTTTTCTATAATGAATCTGTCCATTCTGTTTACTAATGCTTTAGTTTCTTCATCATAATAGTCCTGGTAAGCTGTTCGTTTGGAGGTATTAGTCTTTGGAGCTTGTATCAATTGATGTATTATATTCTCATCAATTCCCAGCTTAATCAATAAGGATATGATGTCCTGATCCAGTGTTTCGTTATGTAAAAATATATCTATAAAATTATTTGCCTGATCATAAGAGACAATATCACTGGAAGTTTGTAATTGCTTACCATTTTTTTGAATATCAGAAGTGTATAAATTGATATACCGTGAGGTCAACAGGCCAATTGGCGCCTGTTCATTGATTCGCTTGTATTCATGCAGGTCATGTCGATGTGATTGCAATACCATTTTCAACCATTCTCTGAATAAAGCCGGTTTTTCTGAATTAGCATATACAGCTATCCATTCAGCCGATGAACGAAATAATTTTTTTGGATTCTTTAATTTATTGATCCATCGTTTATTGGTCAGTTGTTCATACATCCCACCTTTTTTCATACAGCCAAATGCCCATAAAGAAACATACCAATCCCAGGGGTTTCGAATATTACCTACTTTTAATTTAGTATTTATATCACCCAACTGTTCCTGAGGAACATCATAGATGGCATTATGCTTACCAATGATCTTCCCGTTAAAATTTGGAATTGTTGTCAATACTTTCAATACATGTGAACAACCGGTCTTGTGTAATTCCAGGTAAAGAAGCTTGTTTTGAATAAACATGGATCAAAAAAAAATTTAATCTGCCTCAGGTGGAATTTACCTGAATTGATTATTGCTTAGAATATTTGATGAATTAAATTTGGGCGATGTTTTAATTCTACCATGTGTAAAAATGCAATTCCGGATACTGTTATTACTGCCACTATTTAATTTTACAAAGGAATTAATTGAACCACCATCAAAAGTACAGTTTTCAATTGTGTTCCCTTGAGGAGGGACATCTTCTGTTTGAGGAGCATCCATCAGCTGTTCCATATCTTCTTCATCGTCATTGGAACGATTCGCTTTATTTTTCATTTTCTTCTGTGTAACCCAATTATCTTTTGGTTTACCTTTGTTGACCCCCTCTCCATCTCCCATTTCAAGCAATACTTTCATATTTGCCCCCCCGTAAAACTTTACGTTTTTTATGGTATTTCCATAACAACCAAATAATGGATCGGCGATATAATGTTCATTATTGAATTTAACAAAAGCATTTGGTAAGTTCTTACACGTTATGGTCCCATTGGAAATAGTTGCTTTACGGGAACGGAGATTGATGGTGGAAATTTTTGGCACCCCATCACCAAAATCAATATTAAAGCTGTCAACGATGACATTTCTGTTATACTGGCCAATAGAAATCGCATCCACAGCTTGTGGAAAATCAGGGATTGGTTTATATGTACCATGAATATTGCGCACAAGCAGGTTATGTGTACCGGTCTTTATTTCCATACACCGCCAGGAAAAATCACCGGTGATATTAGTAAAGGTGGAATACGCCATTGCATTCATCCCGACCAGGCGAACACCATTGATAAGTCGAATATTATCAATGTGACATTTATAGGCATATTCACTACCGGAGATTTGTGCAGCATCAATAGTCATGTTCCGAAGGGTCACATTTTGAACTCCCCCAAAATTTATTCCGGTATGACTATCATAATTGCCATTGGCACATATTTGTACGGAATCCACATTTTCATCAAAAGGATATTCAAAGAAAATTTTTCTGCCTTCCATTTTTACAATTTTACACATAGTAATATGGTAGGGTAACATCACTTTTAAAATGTTTTGTTTTCTTTTATATGAAGAAACGACCATGACTATCTGATTTAGTTTGAATAAACCTGCATCAGATGAATTGGCCAGTGTTAAATAATTCTGGCCAATTTTCATCGATTCTTTCACATCATAATAATCATACCCGGCACCATTATTTCCTTCTTTATTGAAGCCATACGGGGCATGGTCGCCAAAAAGAAATGCCCAGTTCATCATTTTTCCCCGGGAACGGTCATTAATAAAGACGCCTTTATGATTACCATCTACAATGACATTATCTTTCATTACAATGGGTGAATTCACAACATACGTTTTTTCTGCAAGGACTTCACCATTATCCAGGGAAGCCATATCTACAGCTTTTTGAAAGGCTGCTCCATCTATGGTTATATTTAAATCTTTTACACCCGGGTAATCTTTCTGTGCGGCTTCTAACGTACTGTACTTTTCTGAGAGTTTATGCGATTTGCCATCGGCAATTGCGCCAAACATTTCCGGGGTTACCGTCTTACCGGTAGCTTGCAACTGGGAAACAATTAATGTGTCCTGTTGACTTACTGATTGCTCTTTGGTTATATTTTCCGGGGCTTTGTCAGTGGAAGTGTTTTGGCAACCAAGGGAACTATCTCCGGTGTTTAATAAAACGATAGAGCTGAAGATGATGAGAAAGGGTTTCATTTTTTAATTTTTAAATCATATGGAATTTGCCTATGAACTGACATGATAAAACGTCATTGATTTCATGGTTAATTATATTCTAAATAAATTTAAGTTTCAGTCATGGAATTTGTTTTTCTCACTTGAATTAATTTCATAATAAAATAGATTGAAATTACTCCTTTAACCACTTTTGTCATCACTCCGCTCATATCACCACCAATTAATTTTAGCGCTACAGGCACAAAAACAATAATAAAAATCAACATGGCATAAGTACTTTTTTCTCTTGTTTTTAAATAAGCGTCATAAAATAATTTAAATAAGAGCCCCATTAAAAACATACCCAGTATAATCCCGGGATAACCAAAATTGAGGTATAATTCAGCCACAAAACCAGGAGGGATACCTCCACCTGGATCATTTTCATCTCTTTTGCCGTAAATTTTTTCACCAATAATCAAGCCATAACTAATGGCTGGCTTTTCCGGCCACCAGGTCCGGGGTATAGGAGAAACCAACCAATAGATTAAGCTTTCGCCGAACTGATAGGGTAATTTTCCCGGTACCCCATTGATGATTTGAGCTGTTTTATCTACCCCACAAAAATTGGTGGTACCCACCATAATTGCCAATGGATTAGACGATACTTCTGTAACCGTTCGTTTTGTATTATTCGCACTTCTTAAGGTAGTCATAATAAAAAGAATCACGGAGGCAACGGCTACAACTTTGATGAGGTCTTTAATTTTTATTCCCTGGTTTAAGTAATAAATGATCAGGCCGGTATTGATCATTACATACAAAGCATTGGTTCGTATATTTTCGATTATAGGATAAATCAAATTCAATATGCCCATAACTAAGGTAACAAGTCCTAGAATTGACCATATTTTTTTCTTATTGACAATGATATACATAAGGGCAATATAAAACAAGGGCTCGATCAAATCCATAACCAATTTATAATACCCTAATGCTGCATATCCGGCACCACCTTCCATTTGATATCGACGCTTTTTACCAAAGCTGTCTGCATTTATTTCGTTAAAATTAAACCCGGTTTTCTTAAAGAATTCATACGCCGTATACATACTAATAAGTGTAATGATGATCGAAACGGGGATAAATTTCTTTAAACTGATCGGGTCTGAATGGATTCTTTTGGTACTCCAGTCTTTCAAGGGTTTAACCGGGTAAACATAGCCAAATACGAAAAAAATAAATCCAATATAAAGAGGTATGATGCCATTAAGTAAGAAAGTTGGTGGCTTACCCATCAACATGAGAAATTTTGCCGGGGATTCATACGGTGATAAAATGAAAAAAGAACGTAATACCGTACCAATCATAACGGACACCAGTACCATTAAAATGGGATGGGCCGGATCAAATTGTTCATCTTTTTTTGTTATGGGTAATAACAAAAGATTGACCATAGGAACTGTGAGAAATGCTATTAACCAGATAGACTGGCCAATAGCAATAACAAATAGGCTCCCAAATACTGTAATGAAAATTAAGAGAAAATGTACTACTAAAAGTAGTGAGTAATAATTAAATCTTTTCATTACGGCTTTATTTTCTATGATTTTTCCAGGCCCTCTCCATAACCGTAACCATAGCCATAGCCATATCCATAACCATATTTATAAGATGTCCCTTTCTTCACATCATTCACGACAATGTATAGATTATTGATCCTTTCCGTCTCCAGTAAATCATTTACAATATCGAGACTGTTTTTGAAAGTATATCGTTGCCGTACCAGATACAAGTTCACATTGCTTTGTTTCGCCAGGATCAATGCATCGGTTACAGCACCAATGGGCGCCGTATCCATAATAATGATATCAAATTGCTCTTTCAACTTTTCAAACATCGTATTTGCCTGTTCCGACAGCAGGATCTCAGAAGGATTAGGTGGTACCGGTCCGGAACTGAGCAGGTATAAATTGTTGATCCCTTTTACCGGTTGAATAAAATCTTCTATAGGTTGCTTACTTATAATATAATTAGTAAATCCTTTTGCGTTGGACATACCAAACATACCGGAAAGTTTCGGTTTCCGTAAATCCATTTCCATCAATAAGACTTTCTTCCCTGAATAAGCATAGAACTGGCCCAGGTTACCGGTAACAAAAGATTTACCTTCCGCGCTCATAGATGAAGTGATTAAAATTACCGGGCAATTTTCCTGGCGGGTTGCAAAATCCATATTGGTGCGGAATACCCTGAACTGTTCTGCAATAGCTGATCTTCCCTGATCTTTCAACGAAATCAGGCCATCATGATCATTATGCCCGATCTCAGCCACAATACTGGCGCTTGTCTTATTCGTAATATCAGCACGGGAGAGTATTTTATTATTTAAAATATCTTTCAGCAGGATGATCCCGGTTGGTATGATCAAACAGAGCAATAACACAGAAGCAAGTATCAGCAATTTATTGGGGAAATAAGGCAGATAGGTTGTTTTAGGTTCCTGGATGGTAGATGCACTGGCAATATTGGATGCTTTGGTAATGGCTGTTTCTTCTTTCTTTTGTAACAAGTAAAGGTATAATGCCTGCTTTACACTTTGCTCACGGGAAAGATCCACATATTGCCGTTCCTGGGCGGGTACATTTTGAATCATATTACTCAACACAGCATTTTGCGAAA
Source organism: Parafilimonas sp. (assembly GCA_039811225.1). Taxonomy (GTDB): domain Bacteria; phylum Bacteroidota; class Bacteroidia; order Chitinophagales; family Chitinophagaceae; genus JAFDXJ01. Next base: position 432,588 of record JBDHYG010000001.1, on the reverse strand, counting down.
CAATTTTTGCCTTACTAATCTCCAATGCTTTTTTCTGGCTTATTAAACTGTTGATGATATCATTACGCAGATTTTGTATTTGTGCATTGATATTTTGTACAGCGGGGTTTTGTTCAGTGGTAGCCAGTTTCATAGCATCTTTTTCAACCAATAAACTATTATATTTCTGTACCAAAGAAAGAAATGTGGGGTCATTATTTAATGTAGAAGGTACCGGTCGGTCATTTACATTCTCATTCCGGATATAATCCAGGGTGCTATTAATAACATTCAATTGCACCTCCACCTGGTTTAATTGCTGGATATAAGTACTGGTATTGTCAATTAACTGGGCAGATTGCTCACTGATATTGGCAATGCTGTTATTTTGTTTAAAACCCTGTATATTGGCCTCTATGGAATTTAATTCAGCAGAGACAATAGCTATCCGGCCATCTATGAATGCAATGGTGCTATCGGAGATTTTGTTTTTTTCATTCAGGTTACGGGCAGTGTATTCATGAATTAATTGCTTTAGCACATCTTCGGCTTTTTTGGGCACATTGGAATTATAAGAAAGGCTTAGAATGGTAGCGTCAGCATCCGGGATGGCTACATTTAAATTAGATTGAATATCCAGCACTACCTGATCTGTATTGGTAGTAGTAAAATAATAAGAGCTGGCATCATCAAAGGGGATACCTGTTTTGTGAATAATAACCTTTCCTGTTGGGACCTTTATGGTATCCTCAAAATTTCCTTTTACCGTAGCATCTGCATCATCATTGGAAATTTTCAATTCGATAGTTTTCGCTGCATTCAGGCCCTTGGTATTAATGCTATAAGTGGTTGGTAGTGTTGAGTCTGATTTGGGAAAAAATGTTACGGTAAAAGGACTCTTTGTATATAATTCAGTGGGCCGTAATATGCCATTAGCATAATACTTTACCCCAAGATTCATTTCCCGAACTACCCGATAAACCAGATCCGGGGTATTCAGAATACCTAATTCATTGGAAACATTGCTTTGAACACCCAGGATATCGCTAAAACCGGAAAGAGCCGTACTACTTAAGAAAGAGGAAGGATCAGTTTTGCTGTCATTATCCTGGATTAAGACCTGGGCATTGGCCGTGTACATGGGTGTAGCTGCTTTCCAGAATATGATGCCCAAGATTATCAATACTACCGCACTGATGGCATATAACTTCCACTGATCCAGAAACTTTGATATGATTTTTTTGATATCGAATTCTTCCTCTCTGCTTATCTTAAGCGATGGTTTTTCGGTCATTTTGTTTCAAATTTTGAATTCAAAGGTTATTTTGGTCAATTAGGAAATGAATTTCCTGTCACCTACATTTTAAAAATTTTGCAATGTTAAACATTCTCATTTTGTTTTAGAAAAATTTGTTTTTTCCTGAAAATGATTATCGTTTCTTTAAGATTACAATACGTGAAACGGACCGAAAGGCTTTTTATAGGATTAAAAAAACCCGGCCATGGTATGGACCGGGTCGGTTGTTCTCCTGTTCAAAATAGTTAACTGCAGCCCATACTGTTCCCACAGTTCAGGCATTTATAGCAAGTCCCGCTGCGAATGGTCAAATGACCACAAACATTACAGGCAGGAGCATCACTTTGCATATTTTTCATAGCTGTATTCATGGCATCCAGGCTTTCGGTAGCCTGCTTTTTAGCAACTTTCTGCTTTTTCTCCGGGGAACTTACATGCATATTACTGAGGGCAGGTTTGCCCAACAATGAAATACTTTCTTTTTCATTTCCCAGGCTGCTGATTTCGGGCTTGTCCAATACATGTACCAGGTCTGTTCGGCCCAAATACTCATACGCCAATGCCCGGAAAATGAAATCAACCAGGGAAGTAGTGGTTTTAATATTCGGATGATCTACCATACCGGCAGGCTCAAATTTGGTAAAGACAAACTTCTCAACATATTCTTCCAGTGGCACACCAAATTGTAAACCAACAGAAATAGCAATGGCAAAGCAGTTCATCAGGCTACGTAAGGTAGATCCTTCTTTGGCCAGGTCAATAAAAATCTCTCCCAGTGTACCATCACTATATTCACCGGTACGCAGGAACAATACCTGCCCGCCTACTTTTGCTTTTTGGGTGAAACCCCGGCGCTTCGAGGGCAGTGTCTTTCTTTCTACAATTTGTGACAACTGGCGTTTCAGAACCGTATCATTGCTTTGCTGCATCCGGTGTGTAATTTCTTCCAGTAATTCTTCCACGGTCAAATCAGCTATTGACGGTTTCGCATCTGTTTGCGTAGCATTTTCTTCAATAACAGCCTGCGTAGTGTCGGCATCTGGTTTCTTCTTCTTCTTTTCAGATTTGGTGCTGAGTGGTTGTGATAATTTACAGCCATCGCGATACAGGGCATTTGCTTTTAAACCCAGTTGCCAGCTAAGGATGTAACTATCAGAAATATCCTGTACGGTTGCTTCATTGGGTAAATTAATGGTCTTGGAAATGGCGCCGCTTAAGAAAGGCTGGCAGGCAGACATCATGCGGATATGACCATGCGGGTGAATAAATCGTACACCTTTTTTCCCGCACCGGTTGGCACAATCAAAAATAGGCAGGTGTTCTTCTTTCAAAAAGGGAGCGCCTTCCAGGGTCATAGTACCACAAATGAAATCATTAGCCGCTTCGATTTGATCATCACTAAAACCAATAGCTTCCAGCAAATCAAAACCGGGGGAAGTATATTCTGCTTCCGTGAAGCCCAAGCGTTCCATGCAACCTTTACCTAACGTAAAATGATTGAAAATAAAACCAATTTCAAAAGCTGATTTGGCAGAAGCATTTAATTTATCCAGGTCTTCTTCTAAAAATCCCTTTTCCCTTAAACTGTTTGTATTAATGTAGGGAGCCTCTTCAAAACTGCCTGTACCAACAGCATAATTTTCTATAGCCTGTCTTTCGGTTTCAGAATAGCCTAAATTTTTTAATGCATAGGGCACTGACTGATTGATAATTTTAAAATAACCGCCACCACTTAATTTTTTATATTTAACCAGGGAGAAATCAGGTTCTATCCCGGTTGTATCACAATCCATTACCAGGCCGATCGTACCGGTTGGTGCAATAACCGTGGTTTGTGCATTTCTATAGCCATATTTTTCACCCATTTGTACGGCATCATCCCAGGCTTTGGTAGCAGCACGCAATAAATAATCGGGGCAATCTTTTGCTTTGATACCCTGGGGTTTTATTTCCAGCCCGGTATAGGCATCTTCCGCATCATACGCGGCAGCCCGGTGATTACGCATTACACGCAACATATCATTTTTATTCTCTTCATATTTTGCAAAACTTCCCAGGAAAGAGGCCATTTCTGCAGACGTTTTATAAGCGGTACCGGTCATGATTGCCGTGATAGCCCCGGCAATTCCCCTGGCTTTTTCACTGTCATACGGAATGCCACTTACCATTAATAAGGTACCCATATTGGCATAGCCCAGGCCAAGTGTGCGATAGTCATAGGAAAGTTGGGCCACTTCTTTGGATGGGAATTGGGCCATTAATACAGATATCTCCAATACGGTTGTCCACAGCCGGCAGGTATATTCAAAACCAGCTACATCAAAGCGGTTGGTTTCTTTATCAAAGAATTTCATGAGATTGGCAGAGGCCAGGTTGCAGGCGGTGTTATCCAAAAACATGTATTCACTGCAAGGATTGGATGCATTGATCCGGCCACCTTGCGGGCAGGTATGCCATTCATTGATTGTTGTATCATATTGAATGCCGGGATCTGCACAACGCCAGGCTGCATACGTAATAGTATCCCAAACCTCCCGGGCGGGGAGTTTACTTATTGTGCGGCCATCTGTTCGGGCTTTTAATTCCCAATCACCATTTTCCTGCAGGGCTTTGAAAAAGGCATTAGGTACACGTACGGAGTTGTTGGAGTTTTGACCGGAAACAGTGAGATAGGCTTCGCCTTCATAGCTGTTATCGTAGCCACCCTCAATTAATAAAGCCACTTTCTTTTCTTCCTCTACTTTCCAGTTGATGAATTTCATGATCTCCGGGTGATCCAGGTCCAGGCATACCATTTTCGCAGCGCGGCGTGTAGTGCCGCCACTCTTGATGGCACCTGCAGCACGGTCTCCAATTTTAAGGAAACTCATCAGGCCACTGGATGTGCCGCCCCCACTGAGTTTTTCACCTTCACCCCGGATCTGGGAATAATTGGTGCCGACACCGGAACCATATTTAAAAATCCTGGCTTCACGTGTCCATAAATCCATGATCCCACCTTCATTAACCAGGTCATCTTTTACACTTAGTATGAAACAGGCATGGGGTTGTGGCCGCTCATAGGCATTGGCAGATTTTTTCAATTCTCCATCCAGGGCATCTACATAATAGTGTCCTTGTGGGCTACCGGTAATGCCATAACTCTCATGCAGGCCGGTATTGAACCATTGCGGACTATTGGGAACACAGGATTGATTCAATATACTATAAACCAATTCTTCATAGAAAACCTGGGCATCCTGCTTTGATGCAAAATAGTGGTAACGTTCTCCCCACACTCTCCAGCAATTTGCCATACGATGAGCCACCTGCTTGATGCTGGTTTCCCTGCCCAGGCTACCATCTGGCTGCGGTACACCGGCTTTACGAAAATATTTTTGTGCCAATATATCTGTCGCGATCTGGCTCCAGGCCGCGGGCACTTCCACATTATTCATTTCAAACACCACTTCTCCACTGGCATTCCGGATAATACTTGTACGGTAATCGTAGTCAAAAAGTTCATACGGTGTTTTGCCCTCCACGGTGAATTGACGTGAAAACTGCAAGCCTTTTTTCGGTTGTTTTGAAGCCATAATACTATTATTTATAGGGGTGAAAAGTTACTATTTTCCCGGTTAAAAAATTGTTAAGCGGTTGACGAAAATATTCCTCTATTTTTAAAAAAGCAAGATAGAAATATCAACAGTTTGTGGATAAGAAATTAATATAAAACAGGACGCTTTGCCTGCCTGCTTATAATCGCATTTAGACCAGTGAAAAAAAATTGCATGTATAAATTTTGGCATAAGATTTCTTAGGCATAAATTTTTTAAGCTTATAATAAAAATTCAAAACCGGGAAGCATGACCTATTTCGGCTGATCTCGTATTATAAATAAATCAATCATTTCGAAAAAAAATTGCATTTTTGTACCAAGCACCATTCCAGCATGATGAATCAAAAGCTATACCATCAAATTACGGAAAGAAAGAAACTGGGCCGGAAATCTTTTGCTGTTTTAATTGATCCCGATAAAGTGGATACTGTAAAGACTGAGAAGCTGGTTTCGCTGGCTGTAGATGCCCAGGTTGATTATTTTTTTGTGGGCGGGAGTTTAGTTATTTCCAATACGGTGGATGATTGTATCAGCCAGATTAAGGCATCCTGCAATATTCCGGTTATCTTATTCCCAGGAGCACCCTCACAGGTTAGTAAATATGCTGATGCGCTTTTATATCTTTCCCTGATATCGGGCCGAAACCCGGAATTATTGATCGGCCAGCATGTACTAAGTGCTGCCCTGGTAAAATACAGTGGCCTCGAAGTAATCCCTACCGGTTATATGGTTATTGATGGTGGTGCTCCTACAACCGTTTCCTATATTTCCAATGCCGCCCCCATTCCGGCAGATAAAAATGATATTGCCATGTGTACCGCCATGGCAGGTGAACTACTTGGCCTGAAATTGATTTTCATGGATGCCGGAAGTGGTGCCCGAACCCCGGTGACAGATCAAATGATAGAAAAAGTTTCCAGCCATATCGATATTCCTTTAATAACCGGCGGAGGTATTACTACACCGGAAAAAGCCTACCGAAACTGCAAAGCCGGTGCAGATATTATCGTGGTGGGCAATGCCATTGAAAAAGATGCCTCTTTAATTCGGGAACTCTGTGCAGCCATACACGCAGTTTCCATTGCAGTAGCCTAAGCAGAAAAAAAATAAATTGTTCTTATTTTAAATCTTCCTGCTGAACACGGGTTGGTGTATCCTTGCCCTGGATGATGGACTGTGCACTCAGTGCAATTGCCCGGATAATGGCTGTCATATTTTTCATATCCAGGGTCCCGATTTCATCAGTCACTCTATGATAATTGGGTTCATTATCCATTTTGGAAGTGGAGATAGTATGTGCCGGTACGCCCAGCCGGGCCAGGGTGGCATTATCTGACCGATAAAAAAGATTTTCTGAGGTATATGGATCGGGATGAAAAGAAAAAGAAGTACCTGTCAGGTTTTTCTGCAGGATATCTCCCATATTCGTTTTTTCATAACCGGTGATATAGGCTGAATTGGTTCCCCACTTGCTTTCCGTGCCGATCATTTCAATATTGAACATAGCTACAACCTGTTCGGATGGAAGATGTGTGGAAAAATATTTAGATCCAAATCCGCCGGATTCTTCCCCGGTAAAAGCTACGAATATCAATGTCCGGTTATTATGGTTGAGCTGCTTAAAATAGTTGGCCAATAAAATGACCGCTGTTGTACCAGATGCATCATCATTGGCACCATTATAGATGGAATCTCCGTTTACCGGTTTTCCAATTCCTAAATGATCATAGTGTGCAGAGAAAACAACATATTCCTCTGGCCGAGTTTTACCTTTTATTTCACCTACAACATTTGCTAATTTTTTCTCTTTGAAGGAATGCGTTGCTTCCAGGGTAAATGTTTTCGGAACTTGTGCGGTCAATACAAAAATTACATCACCGGCATTGCCATCAATGTTTCGTTTGAAGTAATTGAGATAAGTAAAATTTTTTGAAAGATTCGTATCCAGCCAGAAAATAGTATGTGTACCTTGTTTTATGGCAGCCGAAGCTGTTTGAAATAGAGCATCCATGGAATGAACAGCTACCTGCTTAAAACCTGAATTTTCAGTAACCATCAAATGTTTTTTAGTCGTTACTACAATCATATTTTTATCGTTTACCATTTGCCCATCCATAGCCAGGGAAGCTTTTTCCAATGTAGGCGAAAGCAAAACAAAGGATTGTAAATAGGAATCAAGCCCGGCAAATTTTTGAAGCCCTGCTTTCCTGAATTCATTGCTTATAAAATCGGCAGCTTTATCAATACCTGCAGAAAAGATGGCACGGCCCTGCATATCATCTGCTGAAAGGGCTGATTCTATCCGGCTCACTTCTTTTTCATTAATTACTTTTTCAATTTCCTGTGCCTGGAGGAATAAGGCCAGGAAGAGGCCAATAAAAAATAGCACCGATTTTTTTTGCATAAAATGATTGATTAAAACAGGGTAATTTATAAGCTCATCATTTCTTTGAAACGCACGGTTTGACGGCGGCTTACTTCTATTTTTTCGCCGCCTTTTAATTCCACCAGTAAGCCCCCATTAAAGTACGGTTCTATTTTTTCTATATGGTGCATATTGATGATATGCTTCCTGTTGGCCCGGAAGAAAAACCGTTCATCCAATCTTTCTTCCAGGGCGTTCAGGGATTTTAATATGAGGGGTTTATTATTGGCAAAATAAACTTTGGCATAATTGCCTACACTTTCGAATAACCGGATTTCAGCCAGTTTCACAAACCAGCAACGTTCACCGTCTTTTACAAAGACCTGGTCATTTTCGCTGAGGGGCCCCCGGTTGGTTGCATTGTTGAGACCGGCTTTTTCCCGGCTGATCTCGTAATGCAGTTTTTGAATGGCATCCGATAAGCGCCGTGGTTCTATAGGTTTTAATAGATAGTCCAGTGCATTCACTTCAAAGGCCTTTAAAGCATATTCATCATAGGCCGTTGTGAAAATCACTCGTGGTGCTTTTTCCAGTTCCTGGAGTAATTCAAAGCCGGTCTTCCCGGGCATTTGAATATCAAGGAAAATAAGGTCCGGGTTTTTCGTTTCGATTTTTTCAATACCTTCTTCCACGTTTGATGCTTCATCAATGATTTCAATATCGGAAAATCCCTGGAGTAATTTTTTTAATTCGGTTCTTGCGAGTCGTTCGTCATCAATAATTATCGCTTTTACAGACATATCATTTGTAATTTTAAATTAGTTAATGTTTAAGGGTATGGACACTTTCGCTTCTACCATATGGCCATTTACATTTTTCATTTCAAAACTGGCTTCGTTACCATAGATCAACTTTAACCGGTTGCGGGTACTGGAAATGCCAAAACCTTCTTCAATGGTATGTGGATCGAGGTGCCCGGTGTTTTGTACAATCAGTTCATAGGTTTTATCATTAAACCCGGAATTGATTTTTATTTGCCCGCCATCCACTTCCCGGCTGATACCATGCTTAATGGCATTTTCCACCAGTGTTTGCAACATCATGGGTGGGATAGGCTGATCCAGGGTTTCCTCATCAATATTGTATTCCACATTCAGGCGGTCTTCAAAGCGGATATGTTCCAGCTCGAGATAATCTTTCACAATATGGATTTCCTGTTCAAGGGGTACGGTTTCCAGGGAATCGGCTTTCATACTGCTACGCAAAATATTGCTGAGTTCTGTGATAGCGGTTCTGGCCCGTTCCGGATTTTCATCAACCAATGCCCGGATACTGTTGAGGGCATTAAAAATAAAATGTGGATTGATATGTGATTTAATGGTTTTTAACTGCAATTCCTTCACCAGGCTTTCCAGTTTCACCTGGTCAAACTTGGTCGCCCGCTCTGCTTCTATATAATGCCAGACATAATAGATGCTTACCCAAACAAAAATAATCGGGGTATCATTAAAGATATTAAAGATGAAACGCTGGTCTATGGATGCTTTTACACGGGGGTCATACCATTTGAATAATTCTACCAGGCTGCTATTGAGAAAACTATATAAAATGCAGGTAACCATTACAGTTATAAATAAAAACAGCCACTTATTACCAGAGAGAGGTGGTAACAGCCGGAATCTTTTTAATGCATAACGCAATAAATGGGTTACAAAAAGACCAAGCACCATAGATAAAACAAGCCGCTGGGTATATAGGGTAGAAATTTTATGATCAAAAGTAAATGCAAAAAAAAGGAGAGAAAGGCCATAAAATAGCCAGCCAAAAAACTGGCAAAGCATATACTTGGAAAGATTACTTTTCATCGTTTGGCAAAATTACAACGTTCCTTCCCCCGGAAACCCTTTGTTGGGATTAATGGTAAATAAGCGTAGCTATAAGGTTGAAAATCTTTTTCAATAAGGAACCGGCCCGGCAAAAAATACGTTTTATAGGGTTATTTGTTGCTAAAATCTGTAATTTTACATTTTCCAATTTATTTAATTTTTATAGCCTGATGGATATAACGCCCGGTCCGCTTCTTAAAAAAATTCATTCACCTGAGGATTTAAAAAAACTATCCCGTGCACAATTGCCGGCAGTTTGTGATGAATTGCGTCAATACATCGTTGATGTGGTAAGTGTACATGGTGGCCATTTTGGCGCCAGCCTCGGTGTGGTGGAATTGAGTGTAGCGCTGCATTATGTATATAATACACCGTATGATCAATTGGTATGGGATGTGGGCCATCAGGCTTATGGCCATAAGATCCTTACCGGCCGGATGGAAAATTTTGTAACCAACCGGAAATACAAAGGCCTGAGTGGTTTCCCCAAAAGAAGCGAAAGTGAATATGACACTTTTGGCGTAGGGCATTCTTCCACCTCCATTTCCGCCGCATTAGGAATGGCCATTGCTACCAAACTCAAAAAAGAAGACCGGAAATCCATTGCTGTTATCGGCGATGGGGCCATGACCGCCGGGCTGGCTTTTGAAGCTATGAACCATGCCGGTGTAGCAGATGCGGATTTGTTGATAATCCTCAATGACAATTGCATGAGCATTGACCCCAATGTGGGTGCCCTGAAGGAATACCTGACCGATATCAGTACCTCACCGGTGTACAATAAAGTGCGGGATGATGTGTGGAATATGCTGGGAAAATTACCGGTTGGGAAAAAGTTCAGCCGGGAAATGATCAGCAAATTTGAAGCGAGCGCCAAGGGCATGGTAAGTAAAAGCAGTAACCTTTTTGAAGCGTTAAAACTTCGGTACTTCGGCCCGATTGATGGACATAATATTACCAAGCTGGTAGATACCCTCAAAGACCTGAAAAAAATACCCGGGCCTAAACTTCTGCATATTGTTACCGTAAAAGGAAAAGGCTATGCCCAGGCAGAAAAAGATCAAACCAAATGGCATGCCCCCGGCTTATTTGATAAAGTGACCGGTGAAATTTATAAGAAAACACATGCTATTCCACAGCCTCCGAAATACCAGGATGTCTTTGGCCATACGATCATTGAACTGGCTGAAAAAGATGAAAGGATTATGGGGATCACACCGGCCATGCCCAGCGGATCTTCTCTAAAGTTTATGATGGAAAAAATGCCTCATCGGGCATTGGATGTAGGTATTTGTGAGCAGCATGCGGTTACGCTGAGTGCCGGGTTGGCTACGCAGGGCATGAAAGTCTTTTGCAATATTTACTCTTCCTTTATGCAACGGGCTTATGACCAGGCTGTACATGATGTGGCTATACAAAAATTACCCGTTATCTTTTGCCTTGACCGGGCAGGATTGGTGGGGGAAGATGGCCCTACCCATCATGGCGCTTATGATATTGCCTATTTCCGTTGTATCCCCAATATGATCATCAGTGCACCCATGAATGAATCGGAGTTGCGCAACCTCATGTTCACGGCCCAACTGGACAGCACGAAATACCCTTTTGTTATTCGTTATCCGAGAGGAGAAGGTGTCATGCCGGAATGGAAAACGCCTATGAAGGAAATTGAGATCGGTACCGGCCGAAAATTATACAAGGGTACATTGCATAATGACGGCAATGATATCGCTATTCTTTCATTTGGTCATCCCGGGAATTTTGTCACGGCAGCTATCCGGGAATTAAAAACTGCCGGCATTGATCCTGCACATTATGACCTGCGATTTGCCAAACCGCTGGATGAAAAACTCTTGCACGAAGTTTTTGCTACATACAGCAAGATCATTACGGTGGAAGACGGTTGCATACATGGCGGCGTAGGCAGCGCTATTCTTGAATTTATTGCAGCACATAACTATATTGCTGAAGTAAAAATGCTGGGCATCCCCGACAGAATTATTGAACACGGCACTTTAAAAGAATTACACCGGGAATGTGGGTACGACACGAAAGGCATAGTAGATGCCGTGTATGCATTACGGCAAAGCCGGAAGGAAACGGTTGAATCCATACTCCCCAAAGCGTATTAATCATTTCAGCCAGTCGGTATATAGAAAAAAATATTTTTTACTAAAATATTTCTTCAGACTGATTATTGAAAATATATACCATTTTACTTTTTTGTATCAAGACAAAAAGGCAAACGGATAACAAAAAAAAATACAGGCATCTTTTCAAATGCCTGCATTGCTGAAATTTATTTTATGCCATCTACTCTTTAATAAACCGTAGTTTATCTACTTTCCCGTTTTGCTCAATGAGAACAAAATAACTGCCTTGTGCGAGGGAACGAATAGTCAATGTAAGTTCACTGCTGTTGTTGGTTTTTTGTTGCAGTATTTCTCTTCCATGTATATCCGTGATGCGGATGGTGGCGGTATATAGTTTGTTTAAGCCGGTAATGGTAAGGGTACTCTTTGCCGGGTTGGGATAAAGCGCCAGGGTATTGCTTTCAAAAATTACTTTGAGTGTATTGCTGTAAGTAGCAGTGCCATTCAGGGCATTTTCTTTGATGCGGTAATAAGCAATACCTTGAAGCGGATGCTGATCGATATAGCTATACTTATTTTCCGAGCCACCTTTAGCCGGAACGGTGGCTATGTTTACAAATTCGGTGGCATTGCTGCTGCGTTCTATACTATAACTCTTCGTGCCGCTCTCGTTGAGTGTTTCCCAACTGATCGTTACACCTGTTTTATCCTGTACCGCTTTTACATTCTTGAAATGTGTGGCGAGAATATTATCACCATTGAAGCGCATTAAAATAATATATCCACCTCCCTCATCGCCTGCTACTAAAATTTTTTGATCAGGTAATAGTTTAATTTCACTACCTTCTGATGATTCGTTAAAATAAGTTGCCTGAATACCATTTATCGCAAAACTCGGATCTAAACTTCCATTGCTTTCAAATCTTATTAAAATAGCCGGCCCCGGAGGCCCACCATAATCTGCCCCATAGCCGGTAGCTACTATTTTCCCGTCTTGTTGAATCAACACAGAATTTAAATTAGAAGTGTGATTATTATATTCAATTATTGTGCCTCCATTTTCTCCAAAACTATTATCCACACTACCATCTGTATTAAAGCGGCAAATAGCCATACTATATATATCATAGCCCGACTGACCTACACAAACTATTTTTCCGTCAGATTGAAGCGCCATATCATTGAAGTTATTTGCCCAACTTTCCTGTTCATTTCCAAAAATAAATTTTGCAATACCCATCTCTCCAAAACTGCTATCAAGTGTACCATCCACATTAAATCGTTCCACCATAAAAGGTGGAATGAGGGCATATTTATTATATTTCCCACCCATTAAAATCTTATTATCGGGCTGCACGATGACAGAAGCAATTTCAATTTGTACTGAGAAATGTTGTTGAAAAATACCGGTTCCGGCAAATCCGGAATCGAGGCTTCCATCAGTATTTACCCGGATAACAAAAGCATCCTGTACATAATATATACTATTACCTGATGCTCCTGTAACGAGTATTTTCCCGTCCGGTTGAAGTGCGACACTATTACAATAGTCATTATTCATTAAATCAACCCGTACCAGGCCATTGAGGCCAAAGCTACTATCTAAACTACCATCCTGCTTGCAGCGTACTATACCAACATCAAAATTTGTAGCATTTTTAAAGATGGAACCCACTAAAATAATTTTCCCATCAGGCTGTACGGCTAAATCTTTACAATACGCTTCTTTGTTTTCCACGTTCAATTCTACCCGGCCATTGACTCCAAATGTATTATCATTACTCCCATCACTATTAAACCGATCCATATAAAAATCCGGCCCGGCGCCACCCCCTACAAGAATTTTACCATCGGGCAATAACGCTAAGCCTTCCGTAATACCTAAACGTTTTTGTACAACTATCCCATTATCACCAAATGTGGGATCTAAATAACCTACCTGGGCTTGTATCCATGAACAGGATAAGCTGGTAAGCAACAGCATACATGTTTTAATTAAATTTTTCATCTTTATTATTTTTATAGTTATTCAAAATTTATTGTAATTTGTAATTATTTTACAGCGAGTCATTACAATTATCATTGGCATTGCAATTATTGTTATCTGCAGCCGTAGCACAGGAGCCACTGCTATGGCGGTAATCTTCGCAGTCCACAAATTTTTGTGTTCCGGCCAATGATCCGGCGGTTCCATTTAAAATGGATTGAAAGAAAAAACAACTCCGGGAAGCTATGTATAGATCTGCCTTATTATTTATTAAACTTAGTGGCAAACGACAACTACAGTTTTTAAAATGGTTGTGTAAGGAATGGTTTACCCCCCCCCCGCAAATGCAGTGTGGACGGGCATTTCAGCCGATGAGAGGTTGGTGGTTTTCGGTATTTTCCGGGCAGCCGGTATAAAATGCAGCGCCAAAACTTTCTGTACAGCCGAGAATAATTTTTTTTGCATGTACATTTTTTATAATGAAAAGTTGTAATAAAGATACTGTTTTTTGGAGAAAGAAACAATAAATAAAACCCGGTTTATCTACCCTTCTTCATCAGTTTCCGGGTCCCGGTTCTCATTCCATTCAACAATAAAGTTATTGCGTCCCTGGCCAACCAGCAGGGCCATAAACTTTTGCTGTACTAATTCAAGCAGCGATAAGAAAAGAAAGATAGCATGCAACCTGGTTTCGCAATGCTGAAAAAGATTTTCAAACGCAACGGTTTTTTCTTTTTCTACCTGTTGTAAAATAGACTCCCGGCTTTCTTCCATGGTATAATTATATTGAACCACTGTATGTACCGGTTTATTGATCCGTTCCTGCATGCGTTGCATGACCCGGTCAAAGGCTTTCATCAATTTAAACAACGTGATTTGTTGAATTTCCGTTCCTTCTGAACTGGCTTCCCCAATGGCATATAATTCTTTTTGCAGGTTGCCCCTTCCGGCGAGCATCATCCGCGCCGCTTCCAGGTTAGCCATACTCAGAGCTGCTTCTTTGAAGCGTTTGTATTCAAGAATTTTATCTACCAATTCCTGGCGCGGGTCAATTTCATTCCCAGCCGCATCCAGTTCTTTCCGGGGAATGAGCATCTTGGCTTTGATGCGCATTAAGGTAGAGGTAAATAAAATAAACTCACTACTGAGGTCAATATTTAATTTTTCCTGTTCATGGATATAATTGAGAAAATCATTAATAATTTTAGTGATATTGATATTATAAATATCCAGTTCATCCCGTTCTATAAAAAATAAGAGTAAGTCGAAAGGCCCTTCGAATTGGTCTAGTTTAATTTGATAGCCGGGTTGCTCCACAAGAATTTATTTTAAACAAATATACGATCTTACCCAATCCGAAGACAGGTAAGACCGTATATTATAAAAGCAGGAATTTATTTTTTCAGGGCATCCCGAATTTCCATCAATAATTGATCGGTGGAAGAAGGTCCGGCCGGAGCAGCTTCTTCTTTACGTTTCAGGCGATTCATGCCCTTAATCATTAAGAAGATAATGAATGCCAGGATGAGGAAATTAATCAATACCGTAATGAAATTACCATACGCGAAAATAGCAGCGCCCGCTACCTTTCGCGCATCTGCCAGTGCGGTACCTTCCGGGACGGCTCCTTTCAATACGATATATAAATTACTAAAATCCGGTTGGCCAATGATAGAAGCCACAAGTGGCATAATAAGATCGTTCACAACCGAATCTACAATTTTACCGAAGGCAGCTCCAATGATCACACCAATGGCCAGGTCCATAACATTGCCTTTAACGGCAAACTCTTTAAATTCTTTGACAAAGCCCATGTATTAAATTTTAAGGTGAAGAAAAATCGTTCAAAGCAAATTTATTTTTTAATATCAGGATATTGCATGTGTAAACTTTTTAATAATTTTAATAAAGCACTGGCGGCCAGGTATTCTTTATACCAGTTCTGGTCGCTGGGCAGAATGGTCCAGGGCACCTCATTACAATATTTAAAGGCATCCTGGTACACGGCCATATAATTTTTCCAAAGCTTTCTTTCGGCAAAATCATTTTCATTGTATTTCCATCTTTTACGGGGGTCTTTGATACGGTCCTGCAAGCGCTCCGCCTGCTCTTCCGGGGATATATGCAGGTAGAATTTGAGGATATGGGTGTGGTTTTGTAACAACATTTTTTCAAAATTGTTTATGGCTTCCATTCTTTCAAATGCAGTATCATCGGAAATAAGTTTATGAACACGGGTAACCAGGATATCTTCATAATGTGAGCGGTTGAATACCTGGATATATCCTTTGGCAGGTGTGTGTTTATGAATACGCCAGAGAAAATCGTGTGCCAGTTCTTCGGCGGTAGGTACTTTAAAGGATTGGACCAGGACACCCTGTGGATTAAATTTTCCAAATACATTCCGCACCAAACCATCTTTGCCTCCGGCATCCATAGCCTGTAATACAATCAGGATGGCATGTTTCGATTCAGCATATAATAGGTTTTGCAATTCATCCAGTTCTTCCAGGATCTTTTCCGTTTTTGCTTTTGTTTTATCTTTACTAAGCCCCCTGGGAGCCCGGGTACTGATTTTATCAAGACGAATGACAGGCATATATGTTTTTGCTTTAAAGGTATACAAAAACAATTTGTATAAAAAAGAGGCTTTACTTTGTTACAAAGAAATAAAAATGGATACTATTACCTGAAATCAAATTTTCTATTTCGCCAGAATATACGTTACTTTCCGTTTTAAATTAATTTATCAAGAAACTTATCCTTTACCATGAGCCAGGCCAGCGCAACAGACAAAAAAAATTATACTATGCCGATCATCATCATTGGCATTCTTTTTTTCATATTCGGTTTTGTAACATGGGTGAATAGCACATTAATCCCTTATTTGCAAATAGCCTGCGAATTAGAAACTTCCCAAGCGGTATTGGTAACTTTTGCTTTTTATATTTCTTATGCTGTAATGGCCTTCCCTTCTTCCTGGGTTTTACAAAAGACAGGATTTAAAACAGGGATGGTATTGGGTTTAATAATAATGGCTTTAGGGGCCCTTGTTTTTATACCGGCTGCGAATAGCCGCACCTTCGGTCTTTTCCTTACTGGACTATTTGTTATCGGTACCGGTCTCGCATTATTGCAAACGGCATCCAATCCGTATATCACCATCCTGGGGCCACTGGAGAGTGCGGCAAAAAGGATCAGTGTAATGGGTATCTGTAATAAACTGGCAGGTGCATTGGCGCCCTTGATCATGGGTGCCATCATGCTGAAAGACGTGGATAAGCTCACGGAAAGAATCAATACCATGGATGCCGTGCAAAAGGCTGCAGAACTGGATAGCCTGGCTTCCCGTGTGATTGTACCATATATCATCATTGCTTGCGTGTTACTGGCTTTGGCATTCTTTGTCAAACTTTCCAGTCTGCCTGAAGTAAAAGTAGAAGGAGAGGACCAGCCCGATGGGAAAGCACATGATGGCAAAACAATTTTTAGTTTTCCTTATTTGTGGTTGGGATTTATAGCTTTGTTTTTATATGTGGGGGTAGAAGTAATGGCTGGCGATATTATCCAGGTATATGGAAAAGCTATCGGCATTCCATTGGAAATTGCCAAACATTTTACTACCTATACTATGCTGGGAATGCTGGCAGGTTACCTGATCGGGATTGTGGCTATTCCTAAATATATGAGTCAGAATACGGCTTTGAAGGGGTCTGCTATTTTAGGGACAGTTTTTACTATTGCGGCTATTTTTACTTCCGGCTATACATCCATTTTATTTATTGCTTTACTTGGTTTGGCCAATGCTCTTGTATGGCCGGCCATTTGGCCACTTGCAATTCATAGTTTAGGCCGGTTCACCAAAACAGGTTCCGCTTTATTGATTGTCGGTATTGCCGGAGGCGCTGTTCTGCCGAAGATATGGGCAAGCATGGGTGAAAAATTTGGTTACCAGGAAGCGTTTTGGATTATGGTACCCTGTTATTTATTTATCCTGTACTTCGCAATTGCCGGATATAAAGTAGGTGAAAAAAAGAAATAAAGCTGGTTTAAAAAACCCTGCTTTAAGCTTCTATACCAGCTTTCATTGGCTCCGTTGCGGCAACAACTTTTACTTCTCCTATTGCTGTTTCGGCATTTTCATTCATAATATTTTTACCCAATGGATTTTGAAATTTAATTTTCAACCATACCCTTTCATGGAGCCAGTACAATAAAACTTTTGTGATGATTTCCGTAGTGCCAATCGCAAAGGCTTTTGTAAAGTCACCTGTCCAAAATAAGGCAATAAAGATGGTATCCAATGTACCAAAAAACCGCCAGCTGATACCTTTAATGAGGCTGCGATAATTTTTCTCTTCCAGGAGTACACCTTCCGGAGAATATTTCTGACCAAAACGTAAACGACTCCACAGGATTTTCTCATGGAGGTAAAATAAAAAGATTTTGGTAAAGACTTCCGTGAAGCCAATCTTCAGCGCAGAAGTAATCTGGCCGGTAAATAACCAGGACAGAAAAATGGTGTCACAAGTGCCTACAATTCTCCAGGTTGTGGCTTTTAAAAAAATGCGGGTGTTTTTCTCTTTTGGTTGCTGGACGGCCATAGTTAAATTATTTTAATTCCTATTAAACCAATAGGAATTGTAAATATATGGGCAAAAAAAGTAGCTCACCAAATTTTTGGCGGAAAATTTTAAAAAAAAGTCGGATGCTATTGGCCCTGTGCCAGGCTATAGGCCTTTTTGCTACCCCACCGGTTAAGCAATTCACTGGAACAGATCTTGAAATTTCCACTCAGGCTTACATACAATCCGATTATATCCTGTTGGTTTAGCGGTTCATCATCAATGCTTTCAAATCGGACATTGTATTGATTGACCAGGTTAGTAAAGATTGAGCCGGTTGGCCATACCTGCGTGCCCCGGTTACTGATATTGACCAGGGAAAATTTGACACCGGCATGTTTCATGCATTTTTGTGCAATAGCAATAGGTTGTTCGTTACTTTCAATAAAAAAGTCAACCCCAACAATCGCTTCATCTTCCATTTCTATGCTTTCGAGCATTGGGTTTTTTTCCAGTTTAAAAGTGGTTTGAGTTGGCGGCTGATCTGCCAATAATGGTTTAGCGCCTTGCTGGGGCGTTTTATGAAAATTACGGATGATTTCTTCGGCAAATTCTTTGGTACCCAGGGAAGGGATTTCTTTATTACCGAAATCACCTGTGTGGCTGCCGCTTTCCAGGGTAAATAAAAGAGCATTTTCAATCATAGCAGCAGATTGCATAAGACCCAGGTGACGCAGCATGGCAATACCACTCAACAGCAGGGCGGTGGGATTTGCTAAATTTTTTCCGGCAATATCCGGTGCTGTTCCGTGTACCGCTTCAAAGATGCAGATATGATCGCCGATATTGGCAGAAGGAGCAAAGCCAAGTCCACCAACAAGACCGGCACACAAATCAGACACGATATCACCTTGTAAATTAGTAAGTACCACTACATCAAAAGTATCGGGCCGGGTAACCAGTTTCATACATAAATCATCAACAATGACATCATCTGCTTTCAGATCAGGATATTCTTTGGCTACTTCATAAAATATTTCGAGGAACAGGCCATCGGTGATCTTCATGATGTTAGCTTTATGGCCACAGGTAATTCTCCTTGCTTTCTTTTTCCGGGCCATTTCAAATGCATACCGGATCACCTGCATACTACCCGGTCGGGTAATGAAACGGCGGCTGAGCGCCACATCATGTGTCAGCATATGTTCAATACCGCCATAAGTATCTTCTATATTTTCCCGTACGATCGTAACGTCGATAGGGATACCGGCTTTGCTGAATACGGTATCTACGCCATGCAGTGTCTGGAATACCCGTTTATTGGCATAGGTGTTCCAGGTTTTTCGGGCAGTGACATTCACGCTTTTTACTCCTTTCCCTTTAGGTGTTTCCATCGGGCCTTTAAAGAGAATGCCCTGGTTCTCAATGGTTTGCCGGGCTTCGGGAGTCATGCCATTGCTGAAACCTTTATCAAAAACCCATTTACCCATTTCTACCAGTTCATATTCGAGTGGTACCCGGGCTTTTTCAAATATGTGTAAAACGGCATTCATTATTTCCGGGCCGATACCATCACCTTTAGCAACTGCAATTTTTATCATACGTCCATATTTAGCAAGTTGCAAAGGTAGG
Source organism: Parafilimonas sp. (assembly GCA_039811225.1). GTDB lineage: Bacteria > Bacteroidota > Bacteroidia > Chitinophagales > Chitinophagaceae > JAFDXJ01. The sequence continues at coordinate 413,186 of JBDHYG010000001.1, read as the reverse complement.
CCGGAACAATTTTTAGAAGCCTAAAAAATTGAGAAAATATTCAGCAAAATTGTTTTTCCAGGAACCGGGCATAAATATTTTTCCAGTCCTGCCATGTGGGTTCGTCCGTTAGGAAATGATTATGCCAAATACCTAACATCTGCCCATGTGTAGCTGCTGTTATTTTACTGTAATGTATCAATTCGGAAAGTGTTTCTGCAGGTGTCTGTTTTTGTTCAAAAATGGCATTGGCATCCATGAAACAGAATGGATGGATATATAAATCGGTCGTTGTTTCTTTCTCGAGATCATACCACAGAAAAGGGTTAGAGGTAGATGCACGGAAACCATTTATACTGCCATAGCCCATTGAATAATCCTCTTTCATCCCCTGCTTTATAAGCGACCGATAAGTAGCGGGCAATTCCATACGGATATAGTGTTGCCGGGAAGCCACCGGTTTACTTCCGGTTATTTTTTGTAGGGTGGCTATTTCTTCCGCTAACAATTCCGTTGACAAGGAACTTTGCCAGGAAGGGTGTAAGCCGGTTTTATTTTGCGTAGCAACCCTATTAATCAATTTGCGGAAAGCCGGATGAAACGGGGTAATGTTTTTATCATACCGGTTTTGTTTGCCCGCAAGGAGAAAAAAATAAACTGGTTGCAGTTGATAGGTTGCATGTAATTTATCCAGGTAATCGAATTGCAAAAAAGGATCGGGAATTTTTCTGCGCAAAACTTTAATGCGGGTTGATAAGGAGGCCCATTTTCCTGAAAAAAAATCATGGAGCAGCCAGGCAATATTTTTATATAATGGTTTGTACAAATATTTATAGGCTATATCAATATCGTAAGTGGGTATAAAAGAGAAAGCCGGAGGTGCATTCGGTGCAAATATTTCTTTGTACCAGCAATCGATTAAGGGAAATTGCAGGAAATGATTTTTAAAAGCAAGGCTTTCGGTATGCGGGTATCGGCCATAGAGATCTTTAGTATGAGATAAATATTCCTCATAGCGCGTGAGCAAATAAAAAGAGGCTGCAAAAAAATCAAAAGGGATATCGCCCCCGGTTCGAAAAAATACAGGAAGTTCATGCCAGGGAAATACTTCTATATCCTGAATATGGATGGATGTTTCCTGCAATAGGGAATGTGGCTGAATATGCAGTTCTTCCGGTGAAAACTTTTGTGGGGAATAATTAATTTTTTCACCCGTATAATTTTTAAATGTCCATTCATCTGTGGTGCAGTTCGCCTTACCTTGAAATATTGTATTTATTATATAAGTAAGCCGGGGGGAAAGGAAGGTAGAGAAAATGAGCATACATGAAAATACAGATAAAAAAGAAAAGCGACATTCAATGATGCCGCTTTTTTATGAGAATAATTTTAATCTTAAAGTACCAGGGATGTAAACTGCCCCGAAGCTATGGTTACCGGGTTCCCCAAGGCATCTACAGCTGTTCCGGAAAAATTACCTGAAACAACTTTTAATACCGGGTCATAGGCGGTGACATTTATGGTAACAACAAAACCCGTTGTGGATGGATCTGCTGCATAAATGGGGACGGTGGGGTTGGCATTATCCACGAAATAAAGAAAACCGGAAGTGCTGGTAGGATAGGACCCTAACGCAATATCTGTAGTAGGCAGGAATACACCTATGGTGAAAGATGTATCTCCCGTTGTAGTCGTGCCGTTGATAGTGAGGACATGCAGGCTAAGTGTATCTTTTACGGAAGCCAGGTCTAATGGCCCCTGGAACTTTTGGCTATTTCCAATAAAAGTCCAGGCGGAATCAGATTTTGCCAACGTAGTGTCTCCACCTGTTCCACCACCGGTACTATGACCGGTGCTATCCTGCACATCTATAGCAAAACCACAAGTGGTACTATCAAATGTAACCTGGAAATCAGTGATCACCTGTAGAATGGGAGTACCTAAAGGCCGTAAACGAACAGTGGTAACACCAGTTGCATTGAAATAGCCGGAATCAGCAAAAAGAAATCCATTCTGCAGGTTGGATTTAATATTGTATGTTCCGGGAGAGGTAACATTTACCTGGAGATCTACATAAGCGGTATCACCACCAGGGGTAATCCCATTATAATAAGTACCATGAACTGTACTGCCAAGACAAACACCTAATGAGTCTGTTAAGCTGCCGGTAGCCGGGGTATCCGTGCTGCCATTTTCCAGGCTATATTCTTTTTGGCACCCGGTCAAAGCAAAAATGACCGCTGATAAAAGGATTGAAAAATAAAAGAATTTGTTTTTCAGTATTCGCATAAAGGTTCTTTAAGAAATGACAGCAAATTTTTTACCATAACGGTCAATCCATCATAAAATTGCTTTACAAACCTGAAAAACATAGTAAAAACAAGGGATGTCTAGTTTATTTCACCTACCATTTTAGCCGGAACAACCCATTCATCAAATTCTTCCGGGGTAAGATAACCCAGTTTTACGGCCATTTCTTTTAAAGTGGTTCCTTCTTTATGTGCCTTTTGTGCAATCTCTGCCGCTTTGTAATACCCGATTTTTGTGTTTAAAGCAGTTACCAGCATCAGGCTGTTGTGTAAATTCTTTTCGATATTTTTTTCTATTGGTTCTATTCCTACCGCGCATTTATCATTAAATGACACACAACCATCTCCGATTAATTTGGCGCTATGCAGGAAATTATAAATCATCATAGGTTTAAATACATTCAACTCAAAATGGCCATTTGCACCGCCAACACTGATGGCTACATCGTTCCCCATCACCTGGGCAGCGATCATAGTTACGGCTTCACATTGCGTAGGGTTTACTTTCCCCGGCATGATAGAAGAGCCGGGTTCATTATCCGGGATAAAGATTTCACCAATCCCGCTTCTCGGCCCGGAAGAAAGCATCCGGATATCATTGGCAATTTTCATGAGGCTCACAGCCACGGTCTTCAGTGCGCCATGTGCTTCTACAATGGCATCATGTGCTGCAAGCGCTTCAAATTTATTGGTAGCAGTTACAAATGGGTACTTTGTAAGCCGGGCAATATTTTTTGCCACATTCTCTGCATAATTTTTAGGCGTATTGATACCGGTACCAACTGCTGTACCGCCAAGTGCCAATTCACTTAAATGCTGTAACGAATTGCGAATGGCATGGAGGCCATGGTCCAGTTGCGAAACATATCCACTAAACTCCTGGCCTAAAGTAAGCGGTGTGGCATCCATGAAATGGGTACGACCAATCTTTACAATATGCATGAATTTTTTGCTTTTTTCAGCAAGGGTATCCCTTAATTTTTCAATACCCGGAATTGTTTTCTCCATCAGTATACTGTATGCCGCAATGTGCATGGCAGTGGGGAATGTATCATTGGATGATTGCGATTTATTGACATCATCATTGGGATGTAGTTTCTTTTCTTTATCCGTCAGCTGGCCACCCAGCAATGTGTGGCCCCGGTAAGCAATCACTTCATTTACATTCATATTACTTTGGGTACCGGAACCTGTTTGCCAAACTACCAACGGGAACTGGTTATCCAGGGCGCCGGTTAATATTTCATCACAAACTTTTCCAATTATAGCGGACTTTTCTTCAGACAATACACCCGCCTCAAAATTGGTAATAGCGGCTGCTTTTTTAAGGTAAGCAAATGCCCGAATTATTTCGATGGGCATTTTATTAATGTCCTGGGCAATTTTAAAATTATCTATGCTACGTTGGGTCTGTGCGCCGTAATAGGCGTCCACCGGGACTTTCACTTCACCCATGGTGTCTTTTTCTATTCTATAATCCATATGTAAATTTTTTAAAAATTGAAAGCAAAGGTAAGTAATCAATAGGGCAATTTTTTTCTTTTGGAAATTTCTGCAGGCTTTATGTTTTTTGTGCCCCGGGAACCTTATCTTTAAACAAAGAATATAATCATGAATAGGATCAGGATTTTCAGTACGCTCATTTTGTGTATGCTCGCTTTTTCTACTGTAAAAGCACAGCAGAAACACCAGTTTAATTTTTCGGGTGAAAATTTTTTATTAGACGGTAAGCCCTTCCAGATCATCAGTGGGGAGATGCATCCGGCCCGTATTCCGCATGCGTATTGGCGGCAACGGATCCAAATGGCAAAAGCGATGGGCTGTAATACCATTGCGATGTATGTATTCTGGAATTACCAGGAATTGAAACCGGGAGTATGGGATTTCCAAAACGGGAATCACAATATCACGGAGTTTATCCGCATTTGCCAGGAAGAGAATATGTGGGTATTATTCCGGCCGGGCCCTTATGTGTGTGCCGAATGGGATTTTGGCGGCCTCCCATCCTGGTTATTGAAAGTGCCGGATATTTCCATTCGTAGTATGGATCCCCGCTATATGGCGGAAGTATCCACCTATATAAAAAGGATGTCACTTGAAATAAAAGATTTACAGGTAACACATGGTGGCCCCATCCTGATGGTACAAATAGAAAATGAATATGGCAGTTATGGCAATGACAAAACTTATTTGAACACGTTAAAAAAAGAATGGCGGGAAAATGGCATTGATGTTCCTTTTTATACGGCTGATGGCCCGGCACCCTATATGTTGGAAGCCGGCACTGTAGAAGGCGCAGCCATTGGCCTGGATAGTGGCAGTGATGAAAAAGATTTTAATGAAGGGAAAAAGATTGATCCGAATGTTCCGGTGTTTAGTAGTGAAACCTATCCGGGTTGGTTAACACATTGGGGCGAAGCCTGGGCCAGACCAGATACCAATGAGTTGAAAAAAGAAATTATTTTCCTGCTGAAGAATAAAAAATCATTCAATTTTTATGTGATCCATGGTGGTACCAATTTCGGCTTCTGGGCAGGAGCAAATGGGGGTGGAAAAAAATACCAGGCAGATATTACCAGCTATGATTATGATGCACCCATCAGTGAACAGGGAAGTGCAACCCCCAAGTATTATATGCTTCGCAACCTGATTGCAACTTATACCGGAAACAAATTACCAGATATCCCGGCTCCTATCCCGACTATTTCCATTCCGGCATTTACGGTAACTCCCTATACTTCTCTTTGGAACAATTTACCTCAACCGGTACATGCGGCACAGCCAAAACCCATGGAATACCTGGATCAACAAAGCGGTTTTATTTTGTATCGCACCACTTTAATCGGTCACAAAAGCGGGAGACTGGAAATCAAAGAACCACATGACCTTGCTTTTGTCTATGTGGACGGAAAACTGATTGATACCATTTACCGGGATGGCGGCGACTGGCATATCAATTTACCGAAAACGGATAATCCTAAACCTGTTCTGGAAATTCTCGTGGAAGCTATGGGACGGATTAATTATGGGGGAGATATGACGGATCGAAAAGGGATTACCAAAAAAGTGACTTTAAATGGTATGACATTAATGGAATGGGATATATTTTCCCTGCCTATGAAGGAGGCATTTGTGAGCAACCTTCAACCAGCCACCATTGACAATAACCGGAATGGTACATTTTTTAAAGCCTCCTTTACGATAGATAAGTTAGGAGATACCTATTTGGATATGCAACATTTTAAGAAAGGAATTGTTTGGGTAAATGGACACAATCTCGGCCGTTATTGGAATATAGGCCCACAGCAAAGATTGTATTGCCCGGGAACCTGGTTGCAGAAAGGGGAAAATGAAATCATCGTCCTGGATCTATTTGCGCAGACACCGGCAGAAATTTCCGGGAAAACAACTATGGAATAAGCAAGCAATTTAAGACAAACCAGAAAGGTTGAAATAAGTTTTATTAATATGTTTGTCTTTCAAATTTTTTCAATGAAAGGTCTCCTTATTGTTTTATGTAACTTCTTTTTGGTTTCCTGCCAAAGCAATGTACCGGTAGCACAAATGACTGATACGATGCTTGCTGGGAAAAACGATGCACCGGTTATGACGGCAGATTCCATACCTGCTAAACAAGATTCAAATCTGCTGGCAACGCGGGTACCTGATACAATAAGAATGATTTATTTGACTTTTGATGATGGCCCCTTAATAGGTACGGATAATGTGATCGAGGTATTGAATCAATTGGGCTTGCCGGCAACCATGTTTATGGTGGGCAAACATACCCAGGCTGATGGAGAAATGCGACAGGCTTTTTTAACGGCGTATAACGATCCGTTATTACAAGTATCCAGTCATAGCTATTCACATGCCAACAGTAAATACAAATTGTTTTATCAAAACCCTAAAGGTGTCTTGGCGGATTTTGATAAGAATAATAACCTGCTCCAATTGACAAATAAAGATGGCCGATTACCCGGACGTAATACCTGGCGGGTCGGCAACCGGAAACGTAATGATCCGTCCGCTCGTTCCCAGGAAGCTGCTGATTTGTTGCAACAAAACGGCTATAGTCTTTTTGGCTGGGATATAGAATGGCAACATCATGGTAATGCAGAGCCCACACAAAGTGTGGCACAGCTTTTACAAATGATCCACTATGCCATTAATGATTCCTCCAGGTGTTTTACGCCCTACAAATTAGTTTTACTCAGTCATGACCAGATGTTTGCACGAAAAGAAAACAAAGAAAAATTGATTGCCCTGCTTACTGCCCTGAAAAGCAAAGGCTATCAATTTGGTTTGATTAAAAACTATCCGTTTTAAATGGAGGATTGTAATCCGGAATTTTTTTTGAAAAGATTTTTTTAGAAACATGCGACCCCATCGGGGTAGAAAATACATGACGATCTCAACTAAATCATTCTAACCGGGATTACATGTTTATAAAAATATGTTGAATAAAATTTAGCCACAATCGAATTATTGATTTTCTAAAAGCCATTTCACAAAAACTATATTCTTATTTTTTTTGCATATGCGTAGCAGGGTAGGAAAGGTTTCCGGTGTGTAATATTTTTGAAGCAACACGCATTTTTGTTCATTATCAAGCCGGGAATAGGTTATCGCCCAGATCATTGTTGACAGGTGAAATTTTGGCAAATTGGTATAAAAATAAACTTGCAAGGCATTAAAATCAGGGATGTCTTGAAAGCATATTTTATCGGGCCTGCTGGTTACTGGGTATGGCCGCTTAGATAATTTCAAATCTGGAGTAGAAGCATAGACTGCACTGCTATTTTCATTATTTTCCCATCGATCATTGTGTTCCTCCTTAGGCAGGTATTCCGCCAATTCTGCTTCAATCATTCTACTTGCCACCAATTCATCTTTAAAATTCTGAATGGCTTGCTTATCTCTCTTGTTTAAATATTCAAAATCATCAATAAGGGTTTGGCAGTCTATTTCAAAGGAAGGATCCTGATCAATCAGCCAGCTGGCAAGTTCTGGCCGCCTATGTCTTAAGGTAGGATTGTGGTAATTCTCTTTGGCCCATCGGCTAATGATAGCTGATTTAACCGGGTAACGTAAAATTCTGTTCAATATATGATCAGACAAAGTATAGTGTGCGCACAACCAGGCTTCTTCTTCCGGAGTAAGGGCCAATTTGATCAATATATGATTGCAGATGGTTCTTACCTGTTCCAGTTGTTTATAACTAATATACTTCCAGTCTTCATAGGTTTTCTTAAATAAGGCAAAAAGTTGTTTTCTTGTTTCCATTGCAACATCACATCCGGGTTTAAATTCTCTGTCATAACAATTATATCTTGATTCGATCTGTGAAGCCAGGAAATAATGCTTAATGCGTAACAGCAAAGACAGCCGGTTAATTCTTTTTTTTGTTTTCCATTCATTATTTGCAATAGCAACCAGGTTATCTAAGACGATGGGATTAAATTGATAATGATCCAGGTAGGATCGCACCTTCAAAAAATCTGCATATGATAAAATCAGGTCATCTTTTGGATAAGGATTCTCTAAATCCACCAGTAAACGCTGCAACAATAATTTTCTTTCTTTGTTCTTCATAAAAGTTGAATGGTATGGATACAGCAAGAATACTTCGTCTTCAATAATTGTAATTACTGCTGACCAGGATCAAATGTAAATATTGTTTGGCGACTTGAAACGGCTGTCCTGTCAATTTTTTCTTTTCCAGCTTCAATAATCTATCACCTGTTCTTCAATGGTTTCAGGTATTGTGCGCCATTCATATTGTTGGTTTCTCAGTTGTGGTTCAAAACCTGCAACCAGAATGGCTTCCTGTATAGTGCGATAGGTAAACCGATGCGGGGCGCCTGCGGCACTGACAACATTTTCTTCGATCATGATACTGCCAAAATCATTGGCACCGGCATGTAAGCAAATTTGTGCAGTAGGCTTCCCCACCGTGAGCCAGCTAGCCTGGATATTTTTTATATTGGGCAACATAATTCTGCTCAAGGCAATCATGCGTATATATTCTTCAGCTGTAACCAGGTTATGAACACCTCGAATGCGTGCCAGTAAAGTATCCACATCCTGGAATGTCCAGGGGATAAAGGCAAGAAAACCTTTCGCTTCTTCCGGCTTTTGCTTTTGTACTTCACGGATCCGTACGAGATGGATAAAGCGTTCTTCTATTGTTTCTACATGGCCGAACATCATGGTAGCGCTGGTAGTGATCTGCAATTGATGCGCTGCCTGCATAATATGTAACCATTCATCGGCTCCGCATTTTCCTTTACTCACGAGACGACGAACCCGATCTACCAGGATCTCCGCACCGGCACCGGGCAAAGAATCCAGGCCTGCATCACGTAATGCGATCAGCACATCGCGGTGCTGCATTTTTTCGAGCTTGCAAATATGCGCCACTTCCGGCGGGCCAAGGGCATGCAATTTTATTGTAGGAAATTCCTGTTTTATTTTTCGGAATGTAGTTGTGTAAAAATCTAATCCTAAAGCAGGATGATGTCCACCTTGCAGCAACAGTTGATCACCGCCATACCGAAAAGTCTCTAAAATTTTTTTCCTGTATTCCGGCATTTCGGTAATATAAGCATCGGCATGGCCCGGGATACGGTAGAAATTGCAAAACTTGCAATTTGCAATACACACATTCGTGGTGTTTACATTCCGGTCTATTTGCCAGGTTACTTTTCCATGCGGCACTTGTATTTGCCGTAACTTATCAGCTACCTGCATGAGTGCTGTTAAGGGAGCATGATGAAAAAGAAATACCCCTTCATCTACCGTCAGAAATTCAAAGGCCAGGGCTTTTTCATACAAGGAAGAAAGCTGCATGTTATTTTTTATTGTTTGCAAAAGTAAAACTTATCATCTGCGAATTTTTTGACAAAATTGTAAAAATTGTTTTCCTTTTGCTGATGTTAAGGCAAAACACTAATTTACAAAAAAATACAGCTTTGTAAAATACCATGACACCTGCTTATTTTAGATCGTGTCTTTTTAAAGTCGTTATAACCCTGCTTATTTTTTATACAGGTGGGGTTACAAAAATTTATGCCCAGGAAGAGATTGACGGGCCACCAGCCAGGTATATCACCAGTATCCCATTTCAGTTACTTACCGGGGGCATCGTTATTGTACATGCTAAGTTTGATGACCTGGAGGATACCCTGAATTTTGTTTTTGATACTGGCAGTGGGGGAATCTCATTGGATTCAGCCACTTGTGATTATCTTGGCATAAAACGGGAGAAAAGTGATAAGGTAGTGCGGGGCATTGCCGGAAAGATAAATGTTGATTTTGCATATAACCATACCTTACATTTCCCGGGTTTAGATGTAGATAAATTAGACTTTCACATTAATGATTATGAGATACTGACTTCCTCCTATGGTATTAAAATCGATGGTATTATCGGCTATAGTTTTTTAAGGCGCTATATTGTTTTGGTGAATTATGATAAGCATCAAATGGACATTTATACACCCGGCACACTGGATTATCCAAAAGGTGGCTATATTTTGAAACCGGATTTTACGACTATTCCCCGATTGGGTATTTATACGCGGGATAATACCCATTTCTTATCAAAATATTATTTCGATACCGGCGCCGGCTTGTGTATGTTACTAAGTACAGATATTGTAAAAGACAGCAGTTTGTTTAAGAAGAAACGCCGTTTTTTTAAAACCCAGGCTGAAGGGTTAGGAGGGAAAAAAGAAATGCAATTATCCTGTATCCGGGAAGTTCGTGTAGGTCCGTATCATTTTAGAAATGTACCGGTATACATTTTTGATGACACCTATAAAGTGACAAATTACCCGGAATTGGGTGGATTGATCGGGAATGATATTTTAAGGCGGTTTAATATTATTCTGAATTACCCAAAGCAGGAAATTTATATTAAGCCCAATAAAAATTACCAGGATTCATTTGATTATTCATATACCGGTTTAGGAATTTATGTTATTAAAGGAGCCATCACGGTAACGGATATTATGCAGGGGTCACCGGCGGAAAAAGCCGGTTTACAGATAGGTGATGTGATTTTAGGTATCGGCAGTAATTTTTCTAATAACATACTTACATATAAAACACTATTGCAATCTGCACGCGCAAGGCTCAATCTTGTAATAATGCGGGATGGTGATTTAGTAGAAATAAAATTGAAAGTGAAAAGTATTATCTGATCTGTTTGCAGAAATCGAATATTCCTCTTATAGGAAAAAGAAGGTCAATTATCATGCTGAATAACTAGTTTACCCATTCTCCACGGACATACCTTCATGGCAAATCTCCAATTCCTCCAATGCCAGGTTATCATTCATTGCATGCAAACCGCTATAAGCAATTCGCACCGGAAATGCATTTTTGATACGCCAAACAATGACAGGTTGGTGTGATTCATCTAAAAGCTGAATGGTTATATCACGCCGTTCTGCTGAACTCATTTGAATAGATTGGAACCAGTTAAAGAAATCATTATCACCTGCTATCAAAGCACGACGGAGAATAATATTCGGATATTCTATTTTGCCGGGCATTTTAGTAAATGATGCAACCGGAGAAACTCCTTCCCTGTATTCTATGGGTGAAGTGTAAGCGCCTAAGCCGGTAACTTCCAGGAAGCCGGTACGCTTGCCACCCCAGTCCACAATAAAATGAAAGCCGTTTAAAGGGTAAGTCATGGTTATCTATTTTGTACTAAAGGTATCGAAAATAGTTATCCATTCATACTGGCGAGAAATTCTTCATTGCTTTTAGTGCCACGCATACGTTTGAGTAATTCATTCATGGCTTCTTCAGTATTCATATCATTGATATAAAGTCGCAGGATATTCATCCGTTGCAACACTTCCTTATCGAGCAATAAATCATCGCGGCGGGTAGAGGAGGCCACTAAATCAATAGCCGGGAAGATGCGCTTATTGGCCAGGCGTCGATCAAGTTGCAATTCCATATTACCGGTACCTTTAAATTCTTCAAAGATTACCTCATCCATTTTGCTGCCCGTTTCGATTAGTGCTGTCGCCAGGATAGTCAGGGAGCCACCAAATTCTATTTTGCGCGCAGCGCCAAAAAACTGTTTGGGTTTTTGCATAGCATTTGCTTCCACACCACCACTCAATACTTTACCACTGGCGGGTGCTACAGTATTATGTGCCCGTGCCAGGCGGGTAATAGAATCCAGCAGTATCACTACATCCTGGCCGCATTCAACAAGACGCTTTGCTTTTTGTAAGGCAATTTGCGAAACACGTACATGTTTCTCCGCCGGTTCATCAAAGGTGGAAGCAATTACTTCGGCTTTCACACTTCTTTCCATATCTGTTACCTCTTCCGGGCGCTCGTCAATAAGTACCACCATGAGGTAGCATTCAGGGTGATTGGCAGCAATAGCATTAGCTACTTCTTTCAGTAAAATGGTTTTACCTACTTTCGGTTGCGCCACAATCAATCCCCGTTGCCCTTTACCTATGGGTGTAAAGAGATCAATTATACGTGTACTGTAATTAGAGGGCTGTGTAAATAAATTAAGTTTTTCGTAAGGGAAAAGTGGGGTAAGATAATCAAATGGAACCCGGTCACGCACTTCATCCGGTAATTTTCCATTTATATTTTCCACTTTAAGTAAAGCAAAATATTTCTCACCCTCTTTTGGCGGCCTAACAGAACCATAAACAGTATCCCCGGTTTTTAATCCAAATAATTTTATTTGCGATGGGGATACATAAATATCATCGGGCGAGGAAAGGTAATTATAATCGGAAGAGCGCAGGAAGCCATAGCCATCCGGCATCATTTCCAAAACACCTTCGCCCTGGATAATTCCATCAAATTCTATATTGAATGCGGATTCTTTTTTTTGCTGAAAATTTTTATTTTGCCCATGTTTATGTGAAGACACATTGGCATTACGGGAGGCATCGTCATCACTTGCTTCTTCCGTGCCATCATCCTCAAAATTGACAGGTTCATCATCACCCAGGATGCTCAGCAATTTACTGCCCAGTTCCGGTAATGTATCATCATTGATTTCATCGGTTGCAGCATCGCTAACGGTGGTTGCCTCTTCTTCTTCTTTCTCTGGCTTCCTGGCTTTTTTTACTGGTTTACTAATTTTGGAAACTGCTTTTTCTTTGGTATTTTTTTGAGCAGGTGTATTCTCCGTCATTACTTCTGCTTCTTCCGTAGCGTGGGCAGTTGTTGCTTTTACGATGCGCTTCCGTTTTGGTTTGTCGGCAGTTTTGGTTGCTGCTTCTTTAGCCGTAACAGCCTGGGAGTCCAGGATCTTGTAAATGAGTTCCTGTTTGTTTAATTTTTTATAATCAGTCAGTTTTTGTTGCTCAGCGAGGTCAATTAACTCCGGCAGGAGCATGTCATTTAATTGCAAAATATCATACATAGTTTCAAAATAATTGAATGGTATATAAGCGTTACAGAAAAATCAAAAAAGGTTTGAAGAATTAAATTAAAGATTGCGTTCGAATAACTTGTCGAGCTGAGAGGATGTTGATTTCAGACTTTTCAGCTTGTTTCTGGTGCAATGTTAGTGCAAAAATATAAATTGAAAAACAATTCCTGCTAATTTTTAAATTTTTTTTGCAAGAGGTGCCTGCAAGGGAGGAAAAGTAAAAAATAAAAAACGAATATTATTTTCCCGAAAGGCTTTTAGAATACCCAGGTAAATCTGTTGTTGGGCATCCATATACACTTTATAATCCGGGTTATTTACAAAATAAACCGTTTCAAAATTGATGGTGGCATTGCCAAACCCCGATAAATGACTTCGGTCGAAAACAACATGTTCCGTGCCATCAATAATTTCTTTAATGATGCCCGGAATAGATTGTATCTGCGCTTCCGTGGATTCTTCATGTAGGGTAAGTGTAAAAACAACACGCCGTTTGGTAAGGTCATAAAAATTTTGAATCGTGGATTTTACGATTTCCGCATTGGGCATGATGAGTAATTCACCAGAAATACTTCTTATATGTGAGGTTTTAATACCAATACGTTCTACCGTTCCCGACATTCCATTAATAATTATACTATCGCCAACTTTAAAAGGCTTATCAAAAAATATTACAAAATAACTAAATACGTCACTCAGGATATTCTGTGCCGCTAAGGCAATGGCAATACCGCCAATGCCCAGACCGGTAATAATCGTGGTGATGTCATAACCCAGGTTACTTACCAGCATTAATATGCCAACGCTCCAGATCACTACATTCATTACCACCAGCAGCCCGGAGAGTTGCCGGATACGTTCCGGTGGCTCGCCTTTCTGCTCCATTACATGATATATTATTTGGTGCAATGCATGTATGACTATTCGTACAAAATAATAAGTGGTAACAAATGCAAAAGCCAGCGTAAGATACTTATCTACTTTTGGGGTGATAGTGAGTTGCTCCAACCCATAATAAGCGACAACTATATTTAAATATGGTAAGAGGAAACGTTCTGTTTCACTCACAATGATATCGTCAAATTTGGTTTTACTTTTTGTAGTAAGTCGTTGAAGGACTTTTAATATAAATCGTTTCAGCAATCGCAGGATCAGCCACCCCAGCAGTACAGCACCGGCCACGATAAGGTAACTCCGCACCGTATTCCCCCAATAAACCTGGTTGAGAAACTCTTTCATATTTGAAAAATAAATAAACCCTTTTTAGTAAACAAATCCACTTACAAATTCTTTCCCGGGTATTTAAAAAAGCCTTTTTCGGCTACTAATATTATTCACTTCCTGAACGGATAAGATAATGCCAACTTGAAACAGCCCTACAATTTGAAAATTGGAATTTTATTTATAAAAAATGCTGCTTAAATGATAAGCATAGCATCTCCATAGGTAAAGAAATTGTATTTGTCTTTAATAGCTTTTTTATAGGCTTCCATGATCAGGTCATAACCTGCAAAAGCACAGGTCATGATCAATAAGCCGGTCTTGGGTAAATGAAAATTGGTGACCAGGCTATCAGCTACATTGAAATTATAAGGCGGATGTATAAAAATATTGGTCCAGCCCTCACTGGGTTTTAATAATTTCTGTGCCGTAAAACTGGATTCCATGGCGCGCATGGTGGTGGTACCAATCGAGCAAATACGGTTATGGTTTTGTTTAGCCTTATTCACAATTGCGCAGGCTTCCTCATCTATTTTATAGTATTCGGCATCCATTTTATGTTTGCTCAGGTCTTCCACTTCAATTGGCCGGAAAGTTCCTAAACCGGTATGCAAAGTAATTTCTGCAAAACGGATACCCTGGATCTCACATTTTTTAATTAACTCTTTACTAAAATGAAAACCTGCAGTAGGTGCAGCCACGGCGCCTTCATGTTTGGCATATACGGTTTGATAACGTTCCTTATCTTCTTCCCCGGGTTTCCGTTTTATATATTTAGGTAAGGGGGTTTCGCCCAGGAAGGCCAGCATTTTTCGGAAACTTTCTTCATCCTGGTCCCACAGAAAACGGATGGTGCGACCACGGCTGGTGGTATTATCGATTACTTCTGCCACCAGTTCATCATTTTCCCCGAAATATAATTTATTGCCTACCCGAATTTTGCGCGCCGGATCCACAATTACATCCCATAATTTATTAGGCTTATTGAGTTCCCGGAGCAGGAAAACTTCAATTTTAGCACCGGTTTTTTCCTTACGGCCATACATGCGTGCCGGGAAAACTTTTGTATTGTTTACCACGAAAACATCCTTATCATCAAAGTAGTCCAGGATATTTTTGAAATGTTTGTTTTCAATTTTGCCGGTCTTGCGTTCAATCACCATTAAACGGCTGTCTTCCCGGTGTTTGGTGGGGTTTTGAGCTATCAGGTTCAGTGGCAGGTCAAAACGGAATTGCGATAATTTCATGTATGCTTTGTAATTAGGTCTACAGGTTACATGTTACCTGCCGCCGCCTTACGGGGCGGCTTGTGCCATGTAAATTTCAAATTTGAAAAGTGGGCAAAGTTATAGAAAATTGGATAGAAAAAAGTATTTGATCTTATAAAGTACCCGATGCAAAGTATTTTTTACCGGGAATGGCAGCCAATAATTGTTTGGTAAAAGTGCTGGTTGGATGATTATAAATGGCCGCCGTATCGCCCATTTCCACGATTTGCCCTTTATCCATAATAAGTAAACGATCACTGAGGTATTGAACAACGGAGAGATCATGGGAAATGAATAAGGCAGTGAAACCAAAAATCTTTTTAAGACTGTTCAGCAAATTCAAAACCTGGGCTTGAACACTTAGGTCCAGCGCTGAAACACTTTCATCAAAAACCACAAATTCCGGTTCCAGCGCCAGGGCACGGGCTATGACGATTCGTTGTCGCTGGCCACCACTGCAGGCATGGGGATAGCGATGATAAAATGACGGGTCTAATCCTGTTTTTTCTAAAAGCTCCACCACTTTATTTTTTATCGCATAATCCCCCATGCTGCGTTTATGTACCCGCAGGGGTTCTGCAATGGCATCACCTATTTTTATCATCGGGTTCAGGGAAGAATAGGGATCCTGGAAAACAATCTGCATGCGGGTTTTCATTTCCCGGGCTTCCTGCTTCGATAAGTCTGCTAAATTTTTTCCTTTAAACAAAATCTGGCCGCCGCTTAGGGGCATTAATCCCAGTAAAGCCCTTCCCAAAGTGGTCTTCCCGCATCCAGATGCACCGACCAGGCCTACGGTTTCCCCTTCATAAATGTCAAATTGTACATTGTTTACTGCCAGGAAAGCTTCCTGCTTTTTCGTGGAAAAATGCTTATGCACCGGATAGGCAACTTTTACAGAATGCAGGGACAATAGGATTTTCACAGGAATAGTGGGCTTGCCTGCATCCATTTCCGCCTGATGTGGCGGTGGAATTTTTTTTGCCACCGGTTGTGGCATGTCTTTCCCCTCTAAAAAATCCTGGACTACCGGCAGCTTTTCATTGGGCGAATACAAAACCGGACGGCAAAGTAAAAGGCCTTTGGTATAGGGATGTTGGGGTGATGTCAAAATTGTGTGTGTCAAACCTGTTTCAACAATATTACCTTTATATAAAACGGCGATACGATCAGCCAATTCGGAAACCACGCCCAGGTCATGTGATATAAATAAGACCGCTATTTGGTATTTAACCCGGATAGTTAGGATGAGTTGGAGTAAATTTTTTTGAACAATGGTATCTAAAGCCGTTGTGGGTTCATCACAGATGAGTAATGCCGGTTTACAGCAAATGGCCATAGCGATCATAACCCGTTGTTGCTGGCCGCCACTGAGTTGATGTGGAAATTTATTGAAGATTTTTTCCGGTAAGGGCAATGCTAAATCGGCGAATAATTGAATCACCTCTTTTTTTGCTTCCGTAAAAGTTATCTTTTTATGAATGCAAAGTACTTCTGTAACCTGACGGCCACAGGAAAGTACCGGATTTAAGGATGACATAGGCTCCTGGAAAACCATACCAATTTTATTGCCCCGGATATAACGCAGGGTTTCAAAACTGCTTTCAGTGAGGGAGATTTTTTCCTGCCCATCCCAAAAATAAATATGGCCTTCCTGCAAACAGGAAGGGCTTTTGGGCAGTAGTTGCAAAATAGAAAGCGCTGTCAATGATTTTCCTGATCCTGATTCACCAACGAGGGCTAAAATCTCACCGGGAAAAATGGTAAACGAAATAGAATCGATTGCCCTGATACAATTTTCTCCAGCGCAAAATGAAACAGAAAAATTTTCTACCTGTATAAGGGGGGATTTTGACATTGCTACTTTTTCCTTCTATGTAAAATCAAGATTTTGATTTTGTAAATATACAATGCCTGCACACATGGTATATTTGTACATGCTCACTATAGACTTTCCGGCAAAAGATTTTAAAATAAAGAAAAAAGGAGACACAGCATTTATTTTTGATGGTCTCCGCAAAAAATGGCTGGAACTGACTCCTGAAGAATGGGTCCGCCAGAATTTTATACAATACCTGGTAAAAGGTCGGAATTATCCTTCCTCCTGTATTGCGCAGGAAAAAGTTTTCATGGTAGGGGAAATGAAAAAACGTTTTGATATTGTAGTGTATCTTGATCTAAAGCCCTGGCTTTTAGTAGAGTGTAAAAAGACCCGGCTTCCCTTGCAGGAAAAAGTATTGACTCAAGCGTTGATCTACAACCAGGCGTTACAAGCTGAATTTTTAGTGATAACAAACGGCCAACAAACCATCGCATATCAACTCACACAGTCAACTATAGAATTACTTTCGGCTATTCCGGCCTGGCCTAAACAATGAAAATACATTAAAAAAAACTTAAGTAAATATTTGCATTTTGTTAAATTGAGTTTACATTTACGGTCTATCAAAATAATTCAATTATGAAAAAATGTTTTTACGCACTGAGCGCTTCATTTTTTTTATTAATTGGTGGTTTGTTCAGCAGCACACAAGTGCAGGCACAGCAGGTCATCAATGACCAAACAATCATGAAGCTGGTTGCAGAGAACGCCAACAAGCTAATGCTAACTACGGATGATCAAATGAATTCACGTATTTCATCTGCTTATCAGGACAACCATACCGGCTTACTGCTGGTGTACTTGCAACAAACGTATAAAGGGGTGGATGTGTACAACTCCATTCAGAGTATTGCCTTCAGAAATGGTAAAGCAGTTTCTGTAAGTGGTACACGTGTTCCTAAAATGGTGGCTAAGGTTAATAGCCAAAATGCTATGCCTGTTATCACTTCGTCAGACGCGGTACGTATCGCGGCTGCAGATGTCAATGTGCCGGTTTCGGCCAATATTGCTCCACTTGAAGTAAAAAATAATGGTAAAGAAATGGTTTTTGGAAAATTAGGTATTTCTGAAGTGGATGTGAAAGCACGCCAGTTATGGGTAAATGATGAGAAAACAGACCAGGTAAAATTAACCTGGCAAGTAGAAATCAAGCCTATTGGTGCTTCTGATTATTGGCTGGTAAATGTAGACGCACTGAAAGGAAGTGTTATCAATAAAGATAACCTGACTGTATATTGCGATTGGAGTACACCGGCAAACAAAGTAGCTGCTGCACAAATGAAAGCTGAAGCGTATAAAGAACTGGAACAAAAAAAGCAACAATTCTTTGCCCAGGGAAATGGAGATTACCTGGTAATCCCTTATCCTGCAGAAAGCCCCATTTATCCGGGCGGCACACCAGCTATTCACCACAATCCATGGGAATTATCACCTGCCGGAAGTAATGCCACTACTTTGAAATGGAATGATGATGGTACAACTACTTTCGATTCCACCAATGGTAATAATGTGCTTGCCCAGGAAGATCGTAATGGGAACAATGGCTTTGGCAAAGGCGCCCATTCTACAACAGCGGCACCGGATTTGACATTCAATTACACACCGGACTTTAACCAGGATCCAACCAATTCGATAAATCAGCCATTTAATATTACCAATTTATTTTATTGGAATAATATCATGCATGATTTCTCCTATCAATATGGCTTTGATGAACCATCCGGTAATTTTCAACAGAACAATTTAGGTCGTGGTGGTAATGGTTTTGACCAGGTGTATGCGGATGCACAAGATGGTTCCGGATCAAATAATGCCAACTTTGCAACCCCACCGGATGGTTCACATCCCCGGATGCAAATGTTCTTATTTAATGGTTCACCAAAAATTGATGGTGATGCAGATAATGGCGTAATTGCCCATGAATATACACATGGTATTTCCAATCGGCTTACCGGTGGCCCCAATACCACCAGTTGCCTGAATAATGGAGAACAAATGGGAGAAGGATGGAGTGACTATTTTGCGTTAATGGTAACTACCAACTGGGGAACAGCTACAGTAAATGATGGCCCGAATCCACGCCCAATGGGGAACTATGTTTTAGGCTATCCTACAACCGGTCCGGGAATCCGTCTCCATCCATATTCAACCAATTTTGCAGTCGATCCCTGGACCTATGCGATCATATCTACTACCGGCGGAGAGTCACATAACGTGGGTGAAGTGTGGACTACCATGTTATGGGATATGACTTGGGCCTTAATTAAAGATCATGGAATTTCAGCCAACATTTTTGATGCAACAGGAACCGGTGGCAACGTTATTGCCATGAACCTGGTGACAACCGGTATGAAACTGCAACCTTGTAGCCCCGGCTTTGTAACTGGCCGTAATGCTATATTAGAAGCAGATACATTATTATATGGTGGCCAGTATAGTTGTATTATCTGGGATGCATTTGCAAAAAGAGGGTTGGGCCTTCTTGCTGACCAAGGTAGTTCAAACACGGTAAATGATGGCCATGCAGATTTTTCATCCCCTTCCGGCGCATTTTTTACGAAGCATGTGGATAAAGACTCTGCTGCAGACGGCGAAGTGCTCACTTATACTTTTGAATTGAAAACAGGATTTTGCGGAGGTATTACAGATTATCAAATCGTAGATACCATACCTATCAATACAACTTATATAAGTGGAGGAACCTATAATTCAACAAATCGCACGGTAACATTCTCGAACATAGATCTGGCACCTAATACAACAGCGAATTATTCATTCAAAGTATCTGTTAATGCCGGTAGTTATTTCCCACCTACTACACATTTTGATGAACAGGTTACCGGCAATACCATTCCGGCTGACTGGGTCAATTCAAGCACTACCAGTCATACCTGGGCTGTGGTAAATACAAAAAGTCATAGTGCACCAAACTCCTTTAAAGCTACCGACTATAGTTTTTATTCCGATGTAGAACTGGCAACGGTGAATGCATTTCCTTTACAAGGTACCAGTACTTTGAGTTTCTGGCATTATTATAGTTGTGAAGCCGGTTATGATGGTGGCTTGGTAGAAATCAGTACCGATGGTGGTAGTAGTTGGAAAGATGTTTCCGACAAGTTTACCAAGAATGGTTATAGTGGGACGATTTCTACAAATTACGGCTCATATATTGCCGGTCGCAAAGCCTTTACCGGGACTTCCGGAAATGGAGGTGCATTTATAAATAGTACTATTGATTTAACCGCTTATGCCGGCAAATCAATTAATGTACGTTTTGTTTTTGCTTCTGATAATATCCAGGGTGGCGATGGTTGGTATGTGGATGATATCACTTTGACCAGTGGCGCTTCTGTATACAATATTGGTAAGATGTTAGATGGCAACAGTCTGGTTATTTCTACTTCAGATACTATTACTTACCTGAAAGATGGTGCTTTACCTGTTACCTGGGGTACATTTACCGCAGAGAAACAAGGTGGTACCGGTTTATTGAAATGGACTACGCTCACCGAAATCAATGCCAATCACTTTGATATCGAACGCAGCACAGATGGTAACAATTATACCGTTATTGGTACCGTGAAAGCCACTGGTAACAGCAACCAGGTAAACAACTATACCTATACCGATGCGAAACCAATGGAAGGCGTGAATTACTATCGCCTCCGCGAAGTGGACAATGATGGCAAGTATAGTTATTCCGAAGTGAAGAGCCTTACATTTGGTGCCGGTGATAACATGATTAAAATATCACCCAACCCGGCTACCGATAAAGTAAATATCACTGTCCCGGGCAATAATAAAACACTGACGATTTCCATCGTGAACACACAAGGCAGGAAAGTGAAAACGTTCACCATGAATAGTGCATTCATGCAGGTATCTATTGCTGATCTTGCTTCCGGTGTATATTATGTACGGATCAATGGAGACGGTATCTCCGGCAATCATAAACTGGTAATTCAATAATAGTTTTTCATGATTGATAGAAAGCGTGAGGATTTTCCTCACGCTTTTTTTATAGGACAGACTTTAAACGGGGCAATGGCTTTATTGTCAAATACAATGCTTTAGAAATCTTTTATTAGTTTATTTATACAAGGAATTTTGATTTATCGTTAACTTAGGAGTTTCTATTTATCTATATTTTTATTTTATCAGCATGAAAAAATTATTTGTTTTAGTGCTTTTTATATGCAGTATATTTTCTGTAAAAGCACAAAACCCGATTTACTATCTTTTGGTAGGTACCTATACCAAGGCAGGCAATAGCGATGGAATTTATATCTATCGGTTCAATCCGAATAAAACTGAAGTTACGTTGATGAGCAAAACCTCAGGTGTAGAAAATCCTTCTTACCTGGCAATATCTAAGGACCAGAAATATGTATATTGTGTAAATGAAAATTCGGGGGATCAACCCGGCACCGTTAGCGCTTTTTCCCTGGATAAGTCAAAAGGCGAAATCCATCTTTTAAACAAACAACCTTCCGGTGGTGATGCACCCTGTTTTATCAATGTGGATGCCAGTGGAAAGAATGTGATCGTTGCCAATTATGCGGGAGGCAACCTGGCTGTTTTTAAAACCAATGCCGATGGTTCCCTGAATCCATATACACAATTGATAGCGCATGAAGGCTATGGCATTAATGTACAAAGGCAGGAAATGCCACACCCGCATGCAGTCGTATTTTCGCCGGATCAGCAATATGTATTTGTACCAGACCTGGGAAATGACCGCTTATATCAATATCACTTTAATGCGGCAGATCCTCAGAATCCTTTAACAGCCAATGATCCCGCTTATTACACCGTACCGGATGGAAGTGGGCCAAGACAATTTATTTTTCACCCGAATGGAAAATTTGCCTATTTGTTGAATGAACTTTCCGGTGATGTGATTGTATATGGCTATGAAAACGGTAAATTAACAGAATTGCAAACGATAGCTTCCGATGTTACCGGCGGAAAAGAGGATAAAGCCAGTGCTGATATCCGCATAGCTGCCGACCCACGGTTTCTTTATACAACCAACCGGGGAAAGGCTAACAATATATCCTTGTATAAAGTGAATACCGATGGTAAGCTGGCAGCAAACGGGCAGCAAGCAGTGGGACAGAATCCCCGGAATTTTATGATTGATCCAACCGGTCGTTTTCTATTAGTAGCTAACCAGGATAGTAATTCTATCCAAATTTTTGTAATCAATAAAAATTTTGGTTTATTGCAGGATACCGGGGTGAAAATTGATGTACCACAACCGGCTTGTTTGGTCATGGTGCCGGTGAAATAAAACAAACATGCTTGCACAAAAAAATTGTTTATTATTTCTATTTTGTATCACCGTATCTTGTATAGGCTATGCCCAGGTATGTAATAACCTGGGCCAAAACCCGGCATCTGCATTTCCGGTTTGTGGTACCAGTGTTTTTGTTCAAAATACAGTACCCCTATGCCCGGGCCAGTTTGTCCCCGGGCCTTGCAATGGTGTAGGTGGCGCTACATTAACCGATATAAATCCATACTATTATAAGTTTACCTGTTTCACACCTGGTACATTAGGTTTTACCATTACTCCCAATGATCCTAATGACGATTATGACTGGCAACTCTTTGATATAACCGGTCGTAATCCCAATGATATTTATACAGATGCTACTTTATTCGTTGCCTGTAACTGGTCCGGGAATTCCGGAAATACCGGAGCCTCTGCAGCTGGCAATTCTTTAGTGAATTGTGCCGGCTTCTCTTATCCTACTTTTAGTAGTATGCCTACCCTTAAACAAGGGCATCAATATTTATTATTGATCAGTCATTTTACCAATACACAAAGTGGATATAGCCTGTCCTTTACCGGAGGGGATGCCGGCATTACTGATCCGTTGCAACCCGATCTTTCCTCAGCAACAGCCTCTTGCGATGGTTCGAAAATAACTGTCCGGCTTAATAAACCCATGAAATGTAACAGCCTTGCCGGAAATGGTTCCGACTTCAGCCTGTCCACACCACTGGCAACCATTGTTTCTGCCAATAGTTCCCAATGTACCAATGGCTTCAACCTGGACACTGTCGTGCTCACTTTATCTAATCCATTGCCTGCCGGAAATTATATTCTTACTATAAAAGATGGTGTAGATGGAAACACCATTGTAGATAATTGTGATGTGGGTATTCCTGTTGGCAATAATGTTCCATTTACGGTTTTGCCAAAACAAAGTACACCCTTAGATAGTATTGCACCGGTAACCTGTGCACCTCAGAATGTACAATTGGTTTTTCAAAAAAATATCCGCTGTAATTCTATTGCACCCGATGGTTCAGATTTTGTGGTTACGGGGCCATACCCGGTTGTGGTTACCAGCGCTGCCGGCAATTGTAATAATGGATTAAGTGCAACGATTCAGATCAACTTTTCGCAACCCGTGGTTCATGTAGGTACCTATACCATCCAATTGGTTACCGGCTCCGATGGGAATACAATTATAGATGAATGTGGAGAGGCCACTCCGGCCGGATCTACCATTTCCTTTACTGTAAAGGATACGGTTTCAGCAGATTTTACTTTTCAGCTTTTTGAAGGATGCCGGTTTGATACGATACAATATACAACTACTAACCCGGCCGGAATAGAAACCTGGAACTGGAATTTTGATAGCACGATCTTTAGTACAGCACCCAACCCACAAATTATCTATTCCACTTTTGGCAATAAGAATATCCAATTAATTGTATCAAATGGATTTTGTAGTGATACAGTCACTCAGACGGTTTATTTGAATCATGATTCTTTACGGGCCGCTATAAGTGGGCCCTTAGTGAATTGCCCGGGCGACCCGGCTGTTTTCGCGGATAGTAGCATTGGTAATATCATCGCCTGGTACTGGAGTTTTGGAAATGGATATACAAGCACACAGCAAAATCCGTTACCTCAGACATATCCACAAGCTTCCATAGAAAAAACATATCCCGTTCAATTGATTATCACCAGTAATAAATTTTGTCTTGATACAACAGTATTCTATTTAAAAGTGGCACCCAATTGTTATATAGATGTGCCGACTGCCTTCACACCGAATAATGACGGGAAAAATGATTTCCTTTATCCATTGAATGCCTATAAAGCATCGAACCTGCTATTCCGGGTATATAACCGGTTTGGCCAGTTGGTATTCTTTACGAGGGACTGGACAAAAAAATGGGATGGAACAATTGATGGCATCCCACAGCCCAGTGGCGTTTTCGTATGGTATTTGCAATATACTAATACAGATACCGGACAGGAAGTCTTTCAAAAAGGTACTACCGTATTGATCAGGTAAACTTTGTATTGTCCGTATTATTATTTATTCACATAGTATCCGTAAATGGGTCACTACACTAAACGAATTACTATGAATATATTTCATTCAATAAATCCATTTACACAGGAAACAATGGCTGCCTATCCGGAAATGAATGACCGGGATAAACAAGAAGCATTAGAACATGCCACTACTGCATATTCAAACTGGTGCCATAGCAAGTTAGCTGACCGGGCTGTGGTATTGCGTAACGTGGCCCATGAATTATTGGAAAATAAGAAAACCTATGCATCAATCATAACCAATGAAATGGGTAAAATATTTGCTGAGGCGATTGCGGAGATCGAAAAATGTGCTTTAGTATGTAACTACTATGCAGACCATGCTGATGAATTCCTGGCTAACGAAAAAATAACCTCAGAATCACAGGAGAGTTTTATTTCTTATGAACCCATCGGAGCAGTTTTTGGTATCATGCCCTGGAATTATCCTTTCTGGCAGGTCTTTCGGTTTGCGGCACCTACATTGATGGCCGGCAATGTGGTATTTCTGAAACATGCACCAAATGTCATGGGTTGTGCCTTTGCGATCCAGGAAATTTTTAAACAGGCCGGAGCCCCGAAAGGCCTTTTTCAAAGTCTCGCTATTGATATCCCGGCATTGGAAAAATTTATCAGTACCGATATTGTACAAGCCGTAACGCTTACCGGAAGTGGGAAAGCAGGTAGTTCCTTTGCGGCACTTGCCGGAAAATATAAAAAGAAATCTGTATTGGAATTAGGTGGCAGTGATGCCTTGATCGTTCTGGCTGATGCGGATATAGAAAAAGCGGCAAAAACTGCAATTCAAAGCCGTATGCAAAATGCCGGTCAGAGTTGTATTGCCTCTAAACGATTTATTGTTATGGAAGAAATTCACGATTCGTTTGTGGAAGCAATCCTCAAAGAAATAGCATTATTAAAACAAGGAGATCCATTCAGTGAAGATATCACTACCGGCCCCATGGCACGATTGGACCTGGCTGAAAAGTTGGAAACACAAATGCAAGAAACTATTCAAGAGGGTGCAGTCCTGGAGACAGGTGGCCGACACAATGGTTGTAATTTCTCTCCAGGTCTTTTATTACGGGTTCGTCCGGGTATGTGTACCTTCCGGGAAGAAATATTTGGTCCCTTAGCTTCTGTAATTGTTGCCCGAAATGAAATGGAAGCCATCAACCTGGCCAACCAGTCCAGCTATGGCCTGGGAGGTAGTATCTGGACAAAGGATATTGCTAAAGGACGGGCATTGGCAAAAAGGATACAGGCCGGATCCGTATTTGTAAATACACTGGTTAAAAGTGATGCGCGTATGCCATTTGGCGGGGTCAAGAATTCAGGTTATGGCCGGGAGCTGGGCAGAAACGGTATCCATGAATTTGTTAATGTAAAAACAATCGTCATCAATCCATAGCAGGCACCTGGAGTGGTGCAATTGAATTTGCTTTTCACATAGTAACTTCGCACAAATTTTTTCAATGAAATTCTTTTCTGTTTGTATATCTCTTATTTTTTGCCTGTATGCCTGTTCGCCAAATAATGTAAAAACAGATGACAGCCTGCAAAAATTCTTTACCGAAAATCAGGTGACAGGTTGCTTTGGAATTTATGACAATGGACAAAATCAATTTACGATTTACAATCTTTCCCGCTTTAAAGATTCTGCTTATTTACCGGCTTCGACATTTAAAATTATCAATTCCCTGGTGGGCTTACAGACCGGCGTGATCAGTAATGAAAAAATGGTAATTCCCTGGGATGGGATTACACGACCTGTTGCTGCCTGGAATAAAGACCTGACAATGGAAGAAGCATTCCGCGTATCGGCTGTACCCTATTACCAGGAAGTGGCACGGCGTATTGGAAAAGATACCATGCAACATTGGCTGGATACCCTGGGTTATGCCCGGCGCTATGATACCCCAAGGATACAAAACAACCTGGATACCTTCTGGCTTGATAATAGTTTTAAAGTTACACCCGATGAAGAATTAGGTATTGTAAAGAAATTATATTTTGAACAGTTACCATTTCAGAAAAGGGTACAGGATATTGTAAAAAAAGTGATGCTCCAGGAAGAAAATGCAAATTATAAATTAAGTTATAAAACCGGTTGGGGCAAAGACAAAGGAAAAAATATCGGTTGGGTCGTTGGCTGGATTGAAGAAAATCAGCATCCCTATTTTTTTGTACTTAACCTGGAAGGCAATGATTCAATAGATATGGTAGCTGTACGAAAAAATATTTTAATGGGTATCTTAAAACAACTTGGTTTCCTGGAAGGAAATAAATAATCAATAAGCAAAAACTAAGAAGGAACACTATATTATTTCCAATTTTTTTTGGCGTAATGCTTGCATACGGTTCCTGCCATCATGATCTCCTTTGAACATATAACATTTGCCTGGCTTTTCCTGCTGATCCCGGTATTGCTGCTTTTATTTTTGCTGGATATACGAAGAAAAGAAAAAGTGAAAAAAGAAATTGGTGATCCGGTTATGGTTGGGCAACTAACCAAAAATTATTCCCCCCAACGGGCAAGATTACGAGTGGCACTTTTTCTCATCGCCATCGCTTGTTGTATCGTCGCCATTATTAATCCAAGATTTCCGGAAAAGGGTAATGCGGAAACCATGCAGGGGATTGATGTGATGATCGCATTGGATGTCAGTAACAGTATGCTATGCCAGGATGTGAAACCAAGCCGGCTTGACCGCGCCAAACAACTGGCTATACTGCTTACCGAGAAATTAGATAATAACCGGGTTGGCCTGGTCCTCTTTGCCGGCCAGGCATTTTTGCAAATGCCCCTTACCCCGGATATTGTACAGGCTAAAATGTATATTTCCAATGCTTCTGTAGATGCAGTGCCTGTGCAGGGAACAGATTTTTATGATGCCCTGGAACTATCGGCGAAATCAATGGATACCAAAGAGAAAAAATATAAAGCCATTATACTTATTTCGGATGGGGAAGATCATGAAAAACAGATTTCAGAAATTGCGCAGCAATTGAATGACCAGGGTATTATAACATACACCATTGGTATTGGTACGCCGACAGGAGGGCCTATACCTGACCCGGTTACAAATACGATGAAGACAGATAAAAACGGGCAAACAATCATTACTACCTTGCAGCCACAATCATTAGAAGAAATTGCCCATGCTACCAACGGGAAATTTATGATGCTGGAAAACCCGGATGCCGATGCACGTACGATTGCACAGGCATTGAACAATATGGATAAAAAAGCGATCACTGGTGCAGGGGGCTATAAAAGTTATTTTTCTTTATATAGTTTTTTCCTGGTGCCGGCGTTGTTACTTTTGGTAATTACCCTGTTTATTCCTGAAACAAAAAAATGGCCGGCATGAAACATTTCCTCTTTTTTACTTTTTTAGTATTCACTGTTTCATGCCTATCCGCACAGAAAGTTAATAATGATATTCTCACCGGCAATGAAGCATACAGGAAAGGGGCTTTTGCAGAGGCAGCTACAAATTATGAGCAGGCATTAAAAATAGATGGGAATAACCCGATTGCAATATTTAACCTGGCCAATGCCATTTATAAACAAAACCAATATGCATCGGCCTTGACACATTATATTCAAATCATTCAGCAAACAACAGACAAATCTCTTCGGGCAAAAGCCTGGTATAATATGGGTAATGCATACATCAGGCAACAAAAAATTAATGATGCTATCCAGGCATATCGGCAAAGCCTCCTGCTTGCCCCGGAGGATAATGATGCACGGGAAAATTTACAAAAAGCCATGCAGGAAAAAAGCCGGCAGGATAAACAAAAACAACAACCTAATAAATCACCGGAGTCAAAACAAGCTAAAAACCCGCTCAACCCGGCATTGGCTGAACAGTATATGCAGCAGTTGCGGGAACAGGAAAAGCAGTTACAAAAGCAGTTGCAAAAAAGTCCAACCACCGGGCAACGGGATAAAGATTGGTAATCATTTCTACCTGTTTAAGTAAATATGCAAGGAAGAGGAATCAAGATACATCATGTATCTTTTGTAATTTTGCGCTAATTTAAATCTACTATGCAACTTTATTGTGAATCGCTCACACAGTATAAACGATTAAAAACAAGGTTGGTTAATGTGGGTGGCCTTGAGATCGGGAATGGAAACCCTATACGGGTACAAACAATGACAACTACAGATACAATGGATACTGCTGCCACCGTGGCACAAACGATCCGTTGTATAGAAGCAGGAGCCGAGTTGGTACGTATAACAGCACCCAGTAAAAAAGAGGCCGAGAACCTGGGCCTTATTAAGAAAGCATTACGGGATAAGGGTTACCAAACCCCATTGATCGCCGATATTCATTTTACACCCAACGCCGCAGAAATAGCAGCAAGGTTGATTGAAAAAGTTCGTATCAATCCCGGGAATTATATTGATAAGAAAAAATTTCAGACCATAGACTATTCGGATAAAGAATATGCAGAGGAAATTGAACGCATCCGGGAACGCTTTACCCCCTTACTAAAAATTTGTAAAGAGTATGGAACAGCCATGCGTATTGGCACCAATCATGGTTCATTGAGCGATCGTATTATGAGCCGATATGGAGATACACCTATGGGTATGGTCGAAAGCGCCATGGAATTTCTGCGGGTGGCAAGAGATGAAAATTACCACAATATTGTGTTGAGTATGAAAAGCAGTAATCCATTGGTCATGGTGCAGGCTTATCGTTTACTCATCCAACAGATGGATCAAGAATTTGGTGAGATTTATCCATTGCATTTAGGCGTTACGGAAGCAGGTGATGGAGAAGACGGCCGTATTAAAAGTGCCATTGGTATTGGTACATTATTGGAAGATGGTATTGGTGATACCATCCGGGTTAGCTTAACAGAAGATCCGGAATTTGAAATACCGGTTTGTAAAAACCTGGTTCAACGATATGCGGAAGAAAATCAGCATAAAACCGTTGTGCCGGCTATTCCATCTGTAGAGAAATTACCCTATTCGCCCTTTACCTATCAAAGAAGAAAAACAAAAGCTGTCGGAAACTTTGGTTACAGGCAAGTGCCTCCGGTGATTTTGGATCTTAGTAAATTCGGACCGGTTCAGCGGGAAAGTTTATTGGGAGCCGGATATAAATACAACCCTTCCAATGTATCTGCCGGTAAATGGAATATTGCAGATGCCGCAGCGGACTATATTTATACCGGTAAACATACCGTAGATTTTTTGTTACCGGGAACTTTAAAAGTAATACTGGATTACAGCACCTGGCTGGAACATAAAGATGAACCGCAATATACTCCTATATTGACTGAAGATGAATATAGCCGGGCATCATTGGAGCAATTATCAGCATTACATTTTGTTATGCTGGATTGTTTTTCAACAACCTATCATCAAGACAGGGCTGCAGGTGTTTTGGAAAAATGCAAAACAGATCCGCAAGCGGTTCTATGCCTGAGTACAACGAATAAAAATGCTGTGCAAAGTATTCGCCGTATGTTTATGGAACTGTTGATGCAGGAGATAACCAACCCGGTTGTGATCATTTGTGATAGCAAAAAGGCAACATCAGAAGAAAGCCTAATCCAGTTTGCGGTGGAATGTGGCGCTTTATTTTTAGAAGGTATGGGTGATGGTATTTCACTTGGACAAACCGGGGAACCCACTGCACAGCAGCTTGACCTGAAAACGATGAACTCCATTTCTTTTGGTATCCTGCAGGCAACACGTACCCGCATTTCAAAAACAGAATATATTTCCTGCCCGAGTTGTGGCCGCACGCTTTTCAACTTGCAGGAAACAACGGCCATGATACGGGCTAAAACCAATCACCTGAAAGGGGTGAAGATTGCAGTAATGGGTTGCATTGTAAATGGCCCGGGTGAAATGGCAGATGCCGATTTTGGATATGTGGGCAGTGGTGTAGGTAAGATTACATTGTATAAAGGAAAAGAAGTGGTAAAGCGCCAGATAGATGCTGCCGTTGCTGTAGAGGAACTGATCAATTTATTAAAAGAAAATAATGTGTGGGTCGAACCGGAACTATCCGAAACGCCCTGATTATTTTTAACCGGGCTAAAAGAATGATAGAAGAAAAAAGGTAAAATAAAAATTACTTCCATGAAAACAGATTTCCTGGTTATTGGTTCTGGTATTGCCGGATTGAGTTATGCCATTAAAACAGCCAAACGATTTCCGGAAAAAAAAATCCTGGTTATTACAAAATCCAGTGCAGAAGAAACCAATACCAAATATGCACAGGGAGGTATTGCCGGGGTATGGAATGCAACAGACAGTTTTGCGAATCATATTGATGACACCATGATCGCAGGAGATGGTTTAAGTAACCCGCATATTGTGGATATCGTCGTTCGGGAAGGTGTAGAGCGCATTAAAGAAATCATTGCTTATGGAACTCATTTTGATAAAGATGAAAAAGGGAATTATGCTTTAGGCAAAGAAGGCGGGCATAGTGCATTCCGGATTTTGCATCATAAGGATATAACCGGTTTTGAAATAGAACGGGCATTGCTGGAAGAAACCCGGCACTATCCAAATATTGAATTGCTCAATCATTGCTTTGTCCTTGACCTTATTACACAACACCACCTGGGATTTCTTGTTACTAAATCTACAACAGATATTACCTGCCTGGGTGTGTATATTCTTAACCTGCATAGTAATAAAATTGAAAAGATTTTAGCAACGATAACAGTATTGGCATCCGGGGGTTGTGGCCAGGCATATCGCGCTACGACGAACCCTAAAATTGCAACCGGGGATGGTGTTGCAATGGCGTACCGGGCCAAGGGCAGAATTGAAAATATGGAATTCATTCAGTTTCATCCGACCGCCCTGTATGAGCCAAATGTATCACCCTCCTTTTTAATTACGGAAGCCGTTCGAGGAGAAGGCGCAATCCTGCGGAATAGTTTGCAGGAAGCCTTCATGGAAAAATATGATCCAAGAAAAGACCTGGCGCCACGTGATATCGTGGCACGGGCCATTGACAGTGAAATGAAAAAAGCAGGTACTGAATTTGTCTACCTCGATTGCAGGCATTTGGATCATGAAAAATTTCTGCAGCATTTTCCCAATATTTATGCAAAATGCAAAGAAGTGGGTATCGATTTGTTTCAACATTGGATTCCCGTTGCACCGGCCGCTCATTATTCCTGTGGCGGGATTAAAACAGATGAATGGGCTTGTACATCTATTCAACATTTATATGCCTGTGGCGAATGTGCCAGTACAGGATTGCATGGTGCTAACCGTTTAGCCAGTAATAGCCTGCTGGAGGCATTGGTATTTGCACACCGGGCATATGTACATTCATCAGAGCACCTGGAAAAATATAAGCAGGAAGATTATTCCTTTGATCAAATGCAGGTACCCGATTGGAATGCAAGTGGTACATCCGAACCAAAGGAAATGATCCTGATCACGCAAAGCATCAAAGAATTGAAACAGGTAATGAGCGATTATGTCGGTATAGTGCGCAATGATATTCGGTTGCAACGGGCTATGCACCGGCTTGACCTGTTATTTACAGAAACAGAAGATTTATATCGTACTGCTACTGTATCCCCGCAATTATGTGAATTGAGAAACCTGATTACTATCGGGTACCTGATCGTGAAAGGCGCCCAGTTCAGGAAAGAAAGCCGTGGTTTGCATTTCAATACAGATCATCCGGCCAAGTCAACCGTGATGCAAAATGTAATTCTCTGATAGTAGTTTACACGAACAATTTCAGCCTGAAATACTTGCTGCATTTGGCATTGCCATTATATTTGTAATTCGGTAAAAGGATAATCCATGTATTATATTGTCACAGCCATATTTTTTTTATTTTCCTTATTACCCTGGTGGTTTTTGTTTGCCATCAGCGATGTCTGTGCCTTTTTTTTATACTATATTATTCGTTACCGAAAGCAAACTGTTTTTAAAAATCTTCAAATAGCTTTCCCCGAAAAATCAAAAGAAGAACATAAGAAAATTGCCCGATTGTTTTATAAAAATTTTACCGACTCTTTTTTAGAAACAATCAAATTACGTTTTATCTCCCGGAAGGAATTTTCAAAACGCTTCTCTTATAATCATGATGTCTTGCAACAGGCAGCTGCTACGGGAAAAAATATGACGATCGGGCTTTGTCATATGTTCAATTGGGAATTTACCTGTTTAGGAATTTCACTGAATTTCCCATTTAGTTTTATTGCTGTTTATATGCCCATTAAGAATAAGGCATTGGACAGGTTGTTCTTTAAATTGCGGTCCCGGTTTGGCGCTAAAATGGTACGGGCTACAAAGTTTAAGGAAGATTTTTTGCATTATGAAAAACAAATTTTCGCAATTGGCCTGGTCGCAGATCAACGGCCGGGTAGCCCCTATAATGCTTACTGGGTTCCCTTCTTTGGAAAGTTAACTCCTTTTGTTAAGGGACCGGAGAAAAATGCGGTCATGCACAATGCCTACATGGTATATTGTGAAATGAAAAAAATTAAACGAGGTTATTATAACTGTAACCTGGAGATCATTACCAAAACACCTGCTGCGTTGCCAAAAGGAGAAATTACGAGGACATTGGTTGCAAAAATGGAAAAAACAATCCGGGAACAACCGGCCAATTATTTATGGAGCCATAAACGTTGGAAGTGGAATTATGAGGAAGAAAAATTTGGCAGCTTGCGTGTATAAGTAAGCTTAGTTTAGAACTGCAGTGCTTTTTTCAATTTCTATATTTTCCATTTGGCGAATACCAGCCCAACCATCCAAAACATTGCGTACATTATAAATCCCTTCCCGCTTTAACAGTGAGCAGGCAATCATACTCCGATAACCACCGGCACAATGTATATACAGGTTGTCGGCATCTTCTATATCACATAACTTACCCGGATCAGTCATCTCGGATAAGGGAAAATGAACGGCATCCTTTAAATGGCCATCTGCAAATTCAAGTGCATTTCGTACATCCAATACAATTAATTTCGGGTCAAATTTCATATCCAATATCAATTCATCGGGTTCCACACAAATAACCATGTCGATATTTTTACCGGCTTTTTTCCAGGCTTCAAATCCTCCCTCGAGATAGCCGGCTACTTTATCAAAGCCAACACGGGCAAGCCGGATCACGGTTTCTTTTTCTTTTCCGGGATCGGTTACCAAAAAAATAGTTTTGTCAAAGGGAAGAATATTTCCGGCCCATTCAGCAAAGCGTCCTTCCAGCCCGATATTAATGGCTCCCGGCACAAAACCATTTGCAAAGATATCTCCCTTTCGGCTATCCAGGATAATGCAATCTTTGGCTTTTATCTTTTCGTCGAATACGTCCTCTGATAAGGGTTGTAAGCCGTTTACTAAAATGGTATCGAGGCTGGTATAGCCTTTCTTATTAATGGCTGCATTGATGGGAAAATATTGAGGGGGCGCCTGCATGCCTTCTGTAACAGCTTTTATGAAGTCTTCTTTTGATAAAGCCTGTAATGCATAATTACTTTGTTTTTCTTCCCCAATGGTACTTACCGTTTTTGGTCCAAGGTGCTTCCCACAACTGCTTCCCGGGCCATGCCCCGGATATACGATCACAGCATCAGGCAACGGAATAATTTTTTCCCGGAGACTTTCATATAAAATGCCGGCAAGATCTTCAGTCGTGATTTCATTGGCTTTTTGTGCCAGATCCGGCCTGCCTACGCCACCTACAAAAAGGGTATCGCCTGTAAATAAGGCATGTGGTTTTTTTTCTTCATCATACAGCAGATAACAACTGCTTTCCATCGTATGACCAGGTGTATGTAAAATCTTAATTTCAAGATTACCCAATGTAAATATTTCACCATCCCGGGCCAGGAGAAAATCAAATGCTGCAGTTGTTTGTGGCCCGTAAATAATGGGTGCACCCGTGGCTTTTGATAAATCAATATGGCCACTAATAAAATCAGCATGAAAATGTGTTTCAAAAATGTATTTAATCGTAGCGTTCCTTTCATTGGCCAGGTTGATATATGCATCGATGTCCCGGATAGGATCAATAATGGCAGCCTCACCCGCACTCTCTATATAGTAAGCCGCTTCGCTTAAACAATTTGTATATAATTGCTGTATAAACATCAGTATTTTTTTTTGCAAATATAGTAGATGCAGAAAAGCAGATTAGCTAAGCATTTGTTTCCAACAATTGCTTAACAATTGAATTGATATGCCGAATGCGGGGATAATTAATGGAATAAAAAATAAACTTTCCATCCCGATGTGTCTTTACAAGATTTGCCCGTCGAAGAATAGCCAAATGTTGTGATGTAACTGATTGTTCCAATCTCAATTGCACATAAATTTCAGTAACAGTTGACTTGCGGCTTTGATCCAGCAATTTTAAAATTTGTTGCCTGAGATTATGATTTAAGGCACGTAAAATAATGGCGGCTTTTTTTATTTGTTGAAAGTCAATGCTGATTTCCGGACCCTCATTGGAATCACGTAAAGTAATATGTTGTGTATGGTTACTCATTTTTGTTACTTAATGAAAAATAACCACTATAAAGATAATACTAATATTGAATTTTTTTACTGTTTTGGCGGTGTATAAAATTCTTTAACATAATATGGCTCGCAATAAGCCAGGGAAGCAAATCTTTTCTCACGAAAAAATTGAAAGCTAAAATGAGCAATTGCTCTTTCATCATAGCCAGTAGATGAAAAAACTGCATGGGGATGCGTACAAATAGCCTGAAACTTGGCCATTCCACTGCCACAAAATAGAATTTTCGTTTTTTCCAGCCAGGAGTCAAAGACTAAATTGTCTAAAATGAACGGCCGGGGTGAAAGTTTTTCCTGCATATCCCTATCGTAAATAGCGGTAAATACTTCCATACGACGGGCATCAATCATAGGACAAATCAACCCGCTAAAACAGTTGTACTCAGTAGTCTGAAGATTTGCAAAAGCAATGAGTGGTAAAGTGTCCAATAAAAGCAATGGAATTTGTAAAGCATAACAAATCCCTTTGGCACTGGCCATGCCAACTCGTAATCCGGTATAACTGCCCGGCCCTGATACTGTAGCTATTGCTGCTAATTCATGTATGTCTTTTTTCGTGTTGGCTAATATTTCCTGTATAGCCACCTGAACAAAGGACGCATGGTTTTGCTGAACGGTATGGCTGCGTACGCCTAATATATTTTCACCTTCCTGCAAAACAATATAGGCAACAGGACCAGAAGAGTCTATGGAAAGAATTAGTGACAACCGAAGAGATTATGAAGTTTTCAAATTATCGCCGACAGCTAATTCATCCAGCATATGTGGAGCTGGTATATAGCGCGGTTCTTTTTCTGCCAATTTGTTTAATAAATCGGCAATATGGTGCAGGCCGATTTTATTACCCCATTCAAAGGGTCCATAGGGGTAATTGGTACCTAGCTTCATAGCCGTATCAATTTCTGCCTTACTGCTTACATTATCTGCCAGGGCATACCAGGCTTCATTAATGATCATACTTATACTCCTGGCAGCAATCAGGCCAATAATATCCGGTACACGAATAAAAGGTATTTGCAACGCTTGTATGATCTTTTCAACTGAAGTGGTCATTTTATCTGTGAAGGCAAGCTCTAAAACAGGGCGCTGCAAAAAGCCCGGCCAGGCATTTATGCGAATATAGTTTTCCGGTAATTCAGAAAGTAATTGCAATAGTGCATGCTTGAATACAGGAATATGTAATGGATAGGCATGTGTGGGTAAAGTGTACGTACAATCAATGATGGCATCTATATTTTTTAAATCACCGGCGGTGGGATCCTGCATAAAAACAAGTTCTATGCCCGGGGGGAAGGATCTATTTAATAAGTCTGTTTTTTGCGCTTCAGGGGCACATACTGCAATAAACATAATATCTTTGTTTGCCTGCGAAATTACATATGCTTTGCGTAGGAAAAAATTTGTACATCATTCTAAAATATTTTTATGTCCAAGAAAATTATTAATACAGAAAAAGCACCCGCGCCTATTGGGCCATATAACCAATCTGTGTTAGCCAATGGTTTTTTATTTATTAGTGGCCAGATTCCAATTATCCCGGAAACCAATGAAATGGAAAATGGCGGTATAGAAAAAGAAGCGCACCAGGTAATGAAAAACCTGCAGGCAATTTTAGCGGCTGCCGGTCTCAATTTCTCCCATGTGGTAAAGACTTCCATTTTTTTAAGTGATATGTCTCTTTTTGCCAAAGTCAATGAAGTGTATGGCAGTTATTTTACGGGTGATTACCCTGCCCGGGAAACGGTGGCGGTAAAAACCTTACCGAAAGAAGTACAGGTGGAAATCAGCATGATCGCTGTATCAGCATGAGTTTTTTACTTATTGTATTCGGTGTGCACCCGGGCCAGGTGTTACCTGGTATACAGTGGTGGCTTTCTGAAATTTTTCATAAAAACGAGGTAGTACAAATTCAATTATTTTACTCGTTGCTTCTTTTCGAATGATATTGATAGTGCAGCCTCCGAAACCACCACCCATCATCCGGGCGCCTGCTACGGATGAAAAACCGGAAACCATTTCTACCAGAAAATCCAATTCGCGGCAACTCACTTCATATAGGTCGCGCAATCCGGCATGCGAGCCATACATGCATTTACCAAAATCTTCAATGGCACCCTGCTGCAGAAATTTCGCTCCTTGTTTCGTCCGGTCAATTTCTTCTATAACAAAATGGGTGCGTTTATAAATAGCTGTAGTCATGTGTTGTTTTACGGCCTCGAGATGTGAGGGCTGGGCATCCCGATATTGATGTATAGATGGAAATGTTTGTTGAATAATTTGTAAGCCTTCTGCACTTTGCTGGCGGCGTTGATTATATTCTCCACTGACAAGGGCATGCACCACGTTACTATTGAACAAAACAATATCGTATTGATCAGACGGGAATGGAATACTATTACTTTCATTAGTAATACAATCCATAAATAAGATATGATCTTTTTTACCAAATATACTGGCATACTGATCCATAAGGCCACATTTCATCCCGGGGAATTGATGTTCTGCCTGCTGGCATAGTAAAGCTGTTTCTAATGGTGGGATTCCGAGTTCAAACAAACCATTTAAAGCAATAGCCAATCCACATTCCACAGCGGCGGAGGAAGATAAGCCGGCCCCAATGGGTAAATTACCGCCAAAGGCGGCATTGAAGCCCTTGATGGGATAACCATTTTTAAGAAGTTGATCAATTACGCCTAAGACATAATTTTTCCAGCCTTCCATTTTTTTTATTTGGGAAAACCGTTCCTTTAGTGTTTCTTGTAGATCGGCGCTGTAAATCGTGAATTGCTCATCATCCCCGGAAGGTGTAATTACAAACCAACACCCCTGTTTTATAGCCGCCGGCATTACATATCCGGCATTATAATCTATATGCTCTCCCAGTAGGTTGATACGGCCTGGTGCAAAATAGACCTGTGGTAAAACCTGAAATTTTTTTACACAACTGTTGATAATATCTTCGTACGTTAATTTCATTTTAAACAATGTTAATGTAGGCCGGTAGGTTGTTTTACAAATAATTTATCAGCCATTTTTTGATCATGTTGATAAATATCTTTCCTGAAATTTAATATTCCTTCATCATCCACCCAGGCGGTAAAATACGCAATAACAACCGGTGTTGCAGTTGCAGTCTTTACCCATTTTTCTTTTGATGCGTACATGGCGGTATCAATTTTTACACTGTTCCAGGAACTATCATTCCGCAATAAAAATTCTGCCAGTTTTTTCGGCTCGCCCACCCGGATACATCCATGACTGAAACTCCTGTTCGTCGCTGTAAATAAATCCCGGTTGGGTGTATCATGAAAATAAATATCATAGTTATTGGGAAAAAGAAATTTGACACGGCCTAAAGAATTGTTCCCACCCGGATTTTGGCGTACCACGGGAAGATTACCATCATGACCGATAATCTGCATATTGCGATTAGACAGGTAATTGGAATCTCTTTTCATGCCCGGAACAATTTCATTTTCCACGATACTTTTAGGCACATTCCAGTAAGGAGCAAAGACGACATATTGCAAGTTGCCGGAAAAAATCACGGTGCTGGTTCCTGTTTTCCCCACTATTACATTCATGCTGAATGATAACTTACCATTTTCGTAAACATACATTTTATATTCCGGAATATTTACATAAATAAAATCTCCGGCCGGTTGCGGAGGCATCCAGCGCATTCGTTCCAGGTTGATTAATATTTGTTGTATTCTCTTTTCTGGTGACACATTCATTTCTTTGATCATTTTCGGTCCAATAGCACCATCTTGTGATAGCCCCATTCTTTTTTGAAAACGTTTTGTGGCAGATAATAAGGCAGCATCAAATATATCGGTAGAATCATGATAGGAAAGATCTCCTAACTGGAATAACCGTGTTTTAATTTTCGGAATTAAATAGTTTGTTTCATTTACATGTAGCGGTTTATCCGGTTCAGGAAGCAGAAACCAATTTCCCTCCTGTTGCAACGTATAATACCGTGAAAGGAAGGGCAGTAATTTTTTGTATCCTGGGTTTATTAACTCATTCGAAGCAGGGAGAGCATTCTGTCCAAGTAAAGTTGTATCCAGCAAGGCAGATAAACTGATTTTTTTTCTGGGAATATACCAGCCCAGTTGTGTTACATCTACATCACTGCCATTATATACCTTAGCCGCATATTTGAAGAACTGGCCCGACAAACGTAATTCCGTTTCCAACGCTTCACGGGAAGATTTTTTGAGCCCGGCCACATCATGAAATTCCTTGTACATTTTATACAAAGTGGCATCATACAATGAACTGTCGTGTAATTCAGAAATTGTTGTATTCAGCAGGTTGATAAAATTGTGTGATTGTTCACCCAGGCCACTGGTATCAAACCAGGCATACTCATAATTGCGTTCTTTATAAAAATTGTAAAACTGATCAGCAAATCGTTGATAAGTGGGATTTCGGTTTAAAAAACCAGCCAGGCTGGGACTATCAAGAAACAGGTTATTAAATGAGGTCAAAATCGTGATGCTGCTATCTATTTCCACATCTTTATTTTTACCCTGCCGGCAACTGAAAGAAAAAATAAACAAGCATAAGAAGAAGGGTGGGTAAAATTTACAGCGCATCTGGGCAAAGCATTTTTTCAAAGTTGAAACTACAACTTTTGTTTCAAATATGGAGCATAACAAGGGATACAATTCCCGCTGTTTCAGTACGCAACCTGTTTACTCCCAAAGAAACCGGGATAAAATTTTCCTGTAAAGCCTGGGCAATTTCTTCCCGGGTAAAATCACCTTCCGGCCCGATTAATAGCTGGATACATCCATGAGTTTTTTGTTGTGCCAATGATTGTTTCTCTTGTTTGTCACAGTGTGCAATAAATTTAAAATCGGCTGCCACATGGGTCAATACTTTGGAGAAAGGCATGGGGTCAAGCAATTCGGGTAACCAGGCTTGCTGGCTTTGTAAAAGGGCAGCGATCATTATTTGCTGCAACCGTTTTTTCCGGAAACCTGTTTTTTCTGTTCGCCGGGATAAAACCGGGATAATTTGGGATACACCAATCTCGACTGCTTTTTCAATAAACCATTCAAAGCGTCCGGGATTTTTCAAAATACTGATGCCTATGGAAATAGTTTTGGCGGGACGGGGGATATGTATTTCTTCCGTAGCTGCAAAGACCGCTTTTTTCCCGAGCATGGAGGTTATGGATCCTTGTAGGATAATGCCTTTCCCATTAGTTACCGCTATTCGGTCACCTGGTCGTAAACGTAAAACTTGATGGATATGATGTCCGGTTTCTTCCTGTAATGTCAGCAGGCCATTTTGCAATGAAATATTTTCTTCAAAGAAAACCGGCAAATTCATCTTAGGAGTTTATGACATATTTATTCAAAGTCATCATCAAATTCACCATTATTCATACGGCTTCCTTTTTGCAGGAAAAGTTTACCACCGCCCGGGCCATCTCCGGTTGGTGAAGAGCCTAAATATTTAAAATTACTTCCCGGGTTAAACCCATCATCATTCCAGTCCGTGAATTTTTGTATAGACAACATTGAACGCAATTTTATTTCATCCAATGCACCATTCCTATGTTTGGCAATTTTTATCATTGTCATATCACGCACGTTTTCGCCATCCGGGCTGGTGTAATTTTCATACATCTCATTTCTGTAAATAAACATGACGAGATCGGCATCTTGTTCGATGGCGCCTGATTCGCGCAGGTCACTTAATAAAGGAACTTTACTGCTGGCCCTGCTTTCCACAGCACGGTTTAACTGGCTCAACGCAATGATGGGGATATTCAATTCTTTGGCCAGTGCTTTCAGGTTTCTGGAAATTGTACTGATTTCCTGTTCCCTGTTAGTATTGCGATCACTTTGTCCGCTCATTAATTGCAGGTAATCTATAATGATGAGGCCAACCTGGTGTTTATTGACAAGACGCCTGGCTTTTGCCCGGAATTCAAAAATATTTAATGCCGCCGTATCATCGATATAGATAGGCGCTTCAATGAGTCTGGCTATTCCTTTTTTATGCAGTTGTTCATATTCGTGATCTTCGAGCCGGCCGCGGGCAATTTTTTCCATTGGTATTTCACTTTCTGCGGACAGGATTCTTTGTACAAGTTGCGAAGCACTCATCTCCAGCGAGAAGAAACCTACACCGGTAGGTTTGGTTGGGTGCAAAGCCGCGTTACGTGTAAGGTTTAGTGCGAAGGCAGTTTTACCAACTGAAGGCCGTGCTGCTAAAATGATTAAATCCGTTGGTTGCCAGCCAAAGGTGATTTTATCCAGTTTTTGAAATGAACTGGGTACACCGGAAATGTCTTCTGATCGGTTGCGCAGGTCATCTATACGGTTAACGGCTTCTGTAATAGAAGTGCTCATTTCTTTATAATCTGTCTTCAGGAAATTATTGGTGATGGTAAAAATTTTTTCTTCAGCATCATCCATCAGATCGAAAACATCCGTACCATCTTCATACGCGTCACTGATAATTTCACTACTGATCCGGATCAATTCCCGTTGTACAAATTTTTGCAAAACAATGCGGGCATGTGCTTCCAGGTTGGCCGTAGATACTACACTGTTTGTCAGGCGGGTAATGTAATAGGGGCCTCCCACCATCTCCAGGGTACCCCGTAGTTTCAGTTCTTCCACTACCGTCAGGATATCTATGGGCATATTTTTATCGGCGAGCCCGGTAAATGCTTCGAATATGCGTTGATGATTATCGGAATAAAAGCATTCGGGTTTCAGTATTTCTATGACGGTATCAAATGCATTTTTTTCCAGCATAACAGCGCCTAATACGGCTTCTTCCAAATCAAGCGCCTGGGGTGGGATTTTCCCATAGACCATGGGGTTAAGGTCAATACCTGGTTTCCTGCGTGTTTTACGTTCTTTATTCAGATTGGTGAGGTCCATTTTTATATAACGAATTCTATTGGGTCAGTAATGTGTCCATGCCACTTTGATGCCTTTTTCCGATAAAAAAAAGAACTACTAATAGAACGTTTTTTCTCTGTCAAAATTTATGCAAAGGGGTAAAGGGAAACGAATATAGGGTTGAAAAAGTGGATGAAAAAAAATTTATGGGATGAATATTTATTCATTTTTTTTTCAGGCAGGTAACTCGCTTATAAACAAACTATTATTCATTATGCACATTTTTTAGGGTGATAATGCACAATTTTGGAATATATGCAGGAAAGTTGGGAATATATGCACATTTCTTGTGCAGAAATTTTTTTGGCTAAAAATATGTTTTATTGGCGTATTTCAAG
This sequence comes from Parafilimonas sp., assembly GCA_039811225.1. GTDB lineage: Bacteria > Bacteroidota > Bacteroidia > Chitinophagales > Chitinophagaceae > JAFDXJ01. Next base: position 370,934 of record JBDHYG010000001.1, on the reverse strand, counting down.
TACGGAATTTGTTTACTAAAAGATAGGCAGATGCGGTAAAATAAGGCCAAAAATTTTCAACCCGGGAACCGGTTGTTCTGTATGTATTTCACATAAGGGCATCAATGCTTTCAAGTATATTTGCGGATTATTTTTACGATTTATGACAATTTCTTATGAATGGTTAAGCAGTTACCTGCCTGAAAAAGTAGAACCGGCAAGGCTTTCCCGGATACTTACGGCCATTGGCCTGGAAGTAGAAAAAATGGAAAAGCCACAACAAACCGGGCAAAATTTTGATGGTTTGATTGTGGGTGAAATTACTGCCTTATCAAAACATCCGAATGCGGATAAACTTTCTATAACGAAGGTAAATATTGGACAGGAAAAAGAACTGACTATCGTTTGTGGTGCTTCCAATGTAGCGCTCGCACAAAAGGTAGTGGTAGCACAGCCTGGCACCACATTATACCCATTTCAACAAGAAAGTTTTCGCATTAAAACAACAAAGATCAGGGGCGAAAAAAGTGAAGGCATGTTATGTGCGGAGGATGAGATTGGAGTATCTGATAAGCATGATGGTATTATTGTTTTGCCGGCAGATGCAATTCCCGGGTCAACCATTGATGCTTATTTTGATAGTGATAGTACTGATTGGATATATGAAATAGGCCTTACACCGAACAGGATGGATGCTATGAGTCATACCGGTGTAGCCAAAGATGTGTGTGCCTATCTTACACATCATTCCAAGAAAGAAGCCAAAGCTATCTTACCTTATCCCGCTCATTTCAAACCGGATATTACGGATCCGGTTATTGATGTACATGTGGAAAATTCTGCCGATTGCCTTCGATATACCTGTGTACTGATCAGTGAAGTAACCGTAAAAGAATCGCCCGAATGGTTGCAAAAAAGATTGAAAGCAATTGGCTTGCATCCCATCAATAATATTGTGGATATTACCAATTTTATCCTGCATGAAACCGGCCAGCCATTACATGCATTTGACAGCTCGGAGATCAAAGGCGATAAGATTATTGTAGGAAATGTTACTGCCGGCACACATTTTATAACACTGGATGGAAAAGACCGAGAGCTGGATAAGGCAGATTTGATGATAAAGAATGTAGAGGAACCTATCTGTATTGCCGGTGTCTTTGGAGGTCTGCATAGTGGCATTACACAAAACACGAAAGCGGTATTACTCGAAAGCGCTTTTTTCAGTCCATCTGCTATTCGTAAAACTTCTACCCGTCATGGGTTGAGAACGGATGCGGCAATGCATTTTGAAAAAGGGGTGGACATTTCCAATACCTTACAGGTTTTGAAAAGAGCAGCTTTGCTGATTCAGGAAATTGCCGGTGGACTAATACATGGCCTTACGGATATTTATCCGACGCCTGTTGCCAAAAAAGAAATTGCACTGAAGTACCAGTATTTAAAGAAAATATCAGGTAAAAACTATCACCCGGAAAGCATCAAAAAGATTTTGGAAAGCCTGGAATTTGAACTTGTGAAAGAAGTGGGTGACTCTTTGTGGGTCGCTGTACCGCTCAGTAAAATGGATATTCTGCATCCGGCTGATTTAGTTGAAGAGATCATTCGCATAGATGGCCTTGATCAAATTGAAATTCCGGATACCATTACCATTACTCCGGCACCTGATGAAAACCGGTTTAGTGAAAACCTGGAGGAAAAATTATCGACATACCTGGCTGCTAATGGGTTTTATGAGATTGTTACCAATTCATTGACCAATAGTCAATACTTCACAAAGGCTCAACTGGCGAATGTTGCTAAGCCTTATAACAGCATTAGCAAGGACCTGGATGTATTGCGACCGGAGATGTTGCCGACGGCTTTAGAGACCATTTCCTTTAACCTGAAAAGGAAATTGAAAAATTTAAAATTGTTTGAAAAAGGGAAAACATATGCTATTGCCGGAAACGCTTTCCAGGAGACATCCCATTTTTGCATATATATTACAGGTTCCGTAACCTCCGATGATTGGTTGGATAAACCAAAGGATGTAGATTTTTTTTACGCCAAAGGCCTTGCCTTTGCCACTTTGCCGTTTCTGGGTATTAAAGATGTTAATCTGAAAGCACCGCAACAGGTGGACCATGGCTTGCAATATGCTATCTATAGCGGGCAAAAACTGATTGGCACTATCCTGCAGGTAGAACCAGGTTATTTACAACAATTTGAAATTGCACAACCTGTATATTGCATAGATTGGTTGTTGGAAAATTTATTGGCGGAAGCGAAAGAACACAAAATAGTTTTTTCAGAAATCTCCAAATTCCCAACAGCTATGCGGGACCTGGCCATCTTGTCTGATGAAAATATTTTGTTTACTGATATTGAATCGGCCATAGATGATCTTTCATTGGAATATTTACGTGGAGTACATTTGTTTGATGTTTTTCGGAGTGAAAAACTGGGCACTGGTAAGAAGTCGTTTGCTATTAGTTTAGCTTTTAATAATCCCGAAAAAACCCTTACAGATGAAGAAATTGATAAATCCGTACAACGAATTATCATTGCCATAGAAAACAAAACGGGCAGTGAAATCAGGAAATCATGAAAATTGCTTAATATAGCGTACTCTTTTTCAGATGGACTTGGAAAATCAAATAAAAATATTTCAGGAAAAGTTGCAACTGTTATTGAAGCAACATGCCACTTTAATAAGAGAGCAAAAGCGTACCCGTCAGGAATTGGAAAAAGTAAAGCAGGCATTACTGGTCGAAGAAAAGCAAAATGAGCAGTTGCAGCAAAAGCTGGATGCCGCCCGTTTACAGGGAGTAGCTATGGAAGAATCAGCCCGAAAAGAATTGAGTCGGAAAATACAGGAATATGTTTCCGACATTGATAAATGTATTCAATCATTGAAAAAATAATTATTCAATGAATGAGTTGATAACTGTAAACATATTAATTGGTGACCGCACTTATCGCTTAAAAGTGAGCCAGGAAGATGAGGAAAAATTAAGAAAAACGGTAAAGATGATAAACGATAAGATCCTGGAATATAAGACCAGCTTTGCAGGAAAAGATATGCTGGATTATGTTTCTATGGTTTTATTGTGGTTTGCTACTGAACAAAATAAAACCGGTGAAGCCGCCATTTTATTGAAAAGCGCTTCGGAGAAAATTCAAAAAATGCAGATGCAAATTGAGAAATTACTCAATGAGGCATCATAGATGAAAAATTGATTACGTAATTGAATTTAGAAAGATTGTTTATACACCGGTGAGAATCCACCAAACGAGCCATCGGCCAATTGGTAACGAATCATGTAATAAACCGGATTCCCTTTCGGATGGCTGTCATCGAATGAAAAAGCTTGTATGGCACTATTCGATTGTAGGGGTAAGATATAAATAGTACAGAAGGTGTTTGTGTTTTCTCCACTCATTAATTCCACTTTACTAACATTACCCAGGATTTGAGTCAAAAAATTAACTTCAATACTGCCATCCTGTTCAGGTGTAGCTGTGAAATTAGAAACAACCAGGTTATTGTCTTTGAAAAAAACTGAATTACCTGGTTGGCTCGTTGGTGATACTGCTTCTTTTTTGCAGCAAAATGAAATACCCGCTAAGAGAAATAGATAGAATACTCTTTTCACAATAAAAGTTATTATTCTTAATAAATTGGGCTGGATTAAAAACGGGTACGAATAAATGTCAAAACATGTGCCAAATTATAATTATGAAAAATTAACTTATAATAAAGTATTTATAGATGTAATATTTAAATATATGTATCAAATATGGAAATTTGCTTTTCATTTTGGGAATGATTAATCTGAAAAGATCTTTATCTTTCATTTATCTTCGCCCCTGAAATTTTGCCGATTAATGCGCTTTTTGAAAAAAGCACCATGATTGGCAGGTCAACTTAATTTTAAAAAAATGAATACATCTATTATATATATCCTTTTGGCATTAATTGCCTTGATAGCGGGTGTTTTTTTAGGTAAAATAATTTTTGCAAAAAATACCCGGGAAAAAATTGAAGAAGCAGAAAAAGAGGCCCGGCGGATTGTAGAGGAAGCCGAACTTAAAAATGAAACAATTAAAAAGGAGAAGATCCTGGAAGCCAAGGAAAAGTATGTACAATTAAAAGCTGATTTTGATAAGGATACTATGGAGCGTAACCGAAAAATCAGCGAAGCGGAGAATCGTATTAAGCAAAAAGAAATTAGTATTAACCAAAAGGATAATACCATTGAAAAGCAATTGCAGGAAAATGCGGCTATTAAGGAAAACCTGAATAAACAAATAGAGCTGGTCAATAAAAAAAGAACTGAACTTGAGAAGCACCAGGAAGAGCATATTCGGCGTCTGGAAAAAATTTCCGGCCTTACTTCCGAAGAGGCAAAACAACAATTGGTGGAAACACTTAAGCAGGAAGCGCAGACTAGTGCACTGTCTATTCAACAAGAAATAATTGAGGAAGCAAAACTTAAAGCAAATAAGGAAGCCCGAAAAATCATTATTCAGTCTATCCAGCGTACGGCCGCCGAGCAGACAATAGAAAATACAGTTTCGGTTTTTAACCTGGAATCCGACGAAATAAAAGGGCAGATCATTGGTAGAGAAGGCCGTAATATCCGTGCTATTGAAGCAGCGACCGGGGTTGATCTGATAGTAGATGATACACCGGAAGCAATTTTGCTTTCCTGTTTTGATCCTTTGCGAAGGGAAATTGCCCGTTTGAGCCTGCAACGGCTCGTTGCGGATGGCAGAATACATCCAGCCAGAATTGAAGAAGTGGTAGAAAAAACGAGGAAACAAATTGAAGAACAAATAATAGAAATTGGTGAACGCACCGTCATTGACCTGGGTATTCATGGCCTGCATAAAGACCTGGTACGAATTGTAGGTAAAATGCGTTTTCGTTCTTCCTATGGCCAAAACCTACTTATGCATAGTCGGGAAGTGGCTAATTTATGTGGCATCATGGCATCTGAGCTGGGTCTAAATCCGAAGTTGGCCAGGCGTGCAGGGCTATTACATGACATTGGAAAAGTACCCGATGAAGAAACCGAGCTCAGCCATGCTTTATTAGGAGCCAAACTTGCAGAAAAATATGGGGAGAACCCCGCTGTGGTGAATGCGATCGGTGCGCATCATGATGAAATGGAAATGCAGTATGTCATTTCCCCCATCGTGCAGGCATGTGATGCCATCAGTGGTGCCCGGCCAGGCGCCCGTCGAGAAATGATGCAGCAATATATTCAACGGATTAAAGACCTGGAAACCTTGGCCGTTTCTTATCCGGGTGTAGAAAAAGCGTATGCGATACAAGCTGGACGGGAATTACGAGTTATCGTAGAATCAGAAAAAGTTTCTGATACAGAAAGTGATACTCTAAGCTTTGAGATAGCTCAGAAAATCCAAACAGATATGAAATACCCGGGTCAAATAAAAGTTATTGTTATCCGGGAAAAACGTGCCATCCACGTTGCCCGGTAAAAAAAATTGAAAATATACATCTGTTTTTCAGATTTTCCTTTACCTTTGCCATCCTTAAAATTTGAGCCATGAATGCAGCTGTAAAATTTGTACACGATCAATTGACCGGAAAGAAGGAATTTCCTAAGTTCAAAGCCGGGGATAATGTTGCCGTTAGCTATAAAATTATTGAAGGGGGTAAAGAGCGGATCCAGGTATTTCGTGGTGATGTATTGAAAATCCAGGGAAGTGGTACCACAGCAACATTTACAGTTCGAAAAATATCAGATGGAGTAGGCGTGGAAAGGGTGTTTCCTTTTTATTCTCCGAATGTAGATACCATTACATTAAATAAGCGAGGTAAAGTAAGAAGGGCCAAATTGTATTATCTGCGTGAACGCAGTGGAAAAAGGGCCAGGATCAAGGAAAAGAGGTTCTAATAACCAATACATTTTTCTTTTATTGTTCTTCGTAAGTTCTATTGGACAGTTCATTAGTGCCTGCATAAAATATTTGTTAGAATTGTATTTTACGGTGTATTTCTGCCTAACTTTGTTTTTCACTACTTAAAATTATTTTTATGGGCAATCTGGGATTTCAAGAGATATTATTAATTGCGATTGTATTACTTGTACTTTTTGGAAGCCGCAAAATACCGGAATTTATGCGGGGCCTTGGAAAAGGTATCCGTGAATTCAATGATGCAAAAGACAATGTTAAGAAAGAACTGGAAGATGGCATGAAACAGCAACAAACTACAACAGCACCGCCACCTACCACTTCTGCACCTGCCAGTACCAATCAACCAACCCAATAAGGCCTGGGATTTGTTCCGTTTTGCTTCCATTCAGGCATATCATCAGGAGTTGAGTAAAGGGCTTTGCACCACTACACAAGCCCTTACGCATTATTTACAGCAGATCCAACATAAGCAGGGATTAAATGCTTTTATTGAAGTATTTGAAAAAGAAGCGCTTGAACGTGCTTCTAATCTTGATGCTATTTTTCAAAAAAGTGGCTTGTCCGGGAAACTACACGGTATTGTCATAGGTATTAAGGATAATATCTGTTACAAAGACCATAAGGTTTCTGCCGGATCTAAAATGCTTGAAGATTTCCATTCACTTTATCATGCTACCGTTATAGAAAAATTATTACAGGAAGGGGCTATAATTATTGGCCGCCAGAATTGTGATGAATTTGCAATGGGTAATAGTAATGAAAATTCATTTTATGGCCCTGTGAAAAATGTATTGGATGAATCGAAAGTATCGGGTGGTTCCTCCGGAGGATCTGCAGTGGCAGTACAGGCGGGCCTTTGTATGGTTTCCATTGGGAGTGATACGGGCGGCTCCGTCAGGCAACCGGCCGACTTTTGCGGAATTACAGGGTTTAAACCAGCTTATGGCTCCATCTCCAGATATGGATTAATTGCATATGCATCTTCTTTTGATCAAATTGGTATCCTGGCAAATAATGTAGCAGATATTCAAATAGTCTTTGAATCAATTGCCGGAAGGGACTTATTGGATAGTACGGTTAAAGAGTTTAATTTTTATTCAGAACCATCTTTACTCACAGGAGAAAAGAATCTCTATAAAATCGCTTATTTACCAGAAACTTTATATCATACAAGTCTCGATCCGGTAATTAGGCAGAAAATTGAAGACACTATTCAGGAACTGATACAAGCCGGTAATAAAGTTGAGCCGGTTTCCTTTCCTTTATTAGATTTTATTGTTCCGGCTTATTATATTCTCACCACGGCAGAGGCATCCTCTAATTTATCCCGGTATGATGGTCTTCGTTTTGGATATAGCTCCTCAAAGCAAGTGGATTTAAAAGATTTTTATGCTATCTGTAGGAGTGATGGATTTGGCTGGGAAGTCAAAAAAAGGATTATGTTGGGCACATTTGTTTTAAGTACCGGCTATGTGGATGCCTATTTTAAAAAGGCACAACAGGTTAGACGCCTGGTGAAAGAACAAGCGGAAAAAATCTTTAAAACGTATGATTTTATTATCCTGCCCACGGTACCTCAAACTCCATGGGAAATTGGACAAGTAGCTAGTGATCCTATAACAGGCTATTTATCAGATATTTATACAGTATTTGCCAACCTGGCAGGCATCCCTGCCATTAGTTTACCTCTATATAAACATGAGAATGGCATGGTCTTTGGTATTCAGGCGATGTCATCTCAAAAAGATAATTTACCTTTGCTCCGTTTTTCAGATTATTTACTGAAAAACTATCGAAAATAGCCGGATTTTAATTTTTGAGAGATAAAGTAAAATCTGTTTGGGTCTTTAATCATTTTCTTTTTTACCCATTCGGTTATTGTTCATGATTAAACGTAGAAAATGAAGCTGAAGTTCTTACATATTAAAAAGTTTTTTTCTGTCCATACTTTCAAGTTATCGGCGGGGTTAGCGGTGGCCATGTTATTTACTCTTTCTATCATGTCATTTACTAATGACAGTACATTTTACCCCCGTTTACTCGGACAGTTGAAAGATACAACCGATTCAGTTAAACAATTTGAATCATTGATTCCCGTATCATCACATTCCTCAAATGATCTTACTGCAATAAAAGTTCCTTTAAACCCACAGGCGATTTCTTTTGTTAATGCCTATATTAGAAGAGAAAAGACAGACCTGACTAAAATGAAGGATTGGGCGAAGCCGTATTTCGCATTATATGATAAAATCTTGACAGAAAATGGAATCCCGACTCAATTGAAATATTTATCTGTTATAGAAAGCAGTCTGAAACCAGGTCTTGTTTCCTGGGCTGGCGCCAAAGGCCCCTGGCAATTAATGCCGGATGAGGCGAAACGCTATGGATTGCTAGGGAAAAATGGATATGATGGCCGTACGGATTTTGCTAAAAGTACCGTGGCTGCCAGTAAACTGATGAATGAATTGTATGATGAGTTTGGTAATTGGTTATTAGTGGTTGCCGCCTACAATGCCGGTGAAGGAAGGGTAAAAAAAGCAATAGAAAAAGCAGGGAGTGAAGACTTCTGGGATATTCAATATTACCTGCCTACTGAAACAAGGAATCATGTGAAGAAATTCATTGCCACTCAATATTTTTTTGAAGGAACCGGCGGATATACCACTATGACCGTTTCCGAGATTAACAACTATATTAAAAAGCAAGAACTGGCCAACCCGGCAACAGTAATTAATCAGCCAGGTATTGTTTCTATCCCGGTAGAAGGAAAATATCTTTCCACAGTGATAGCCCGTAATGTCGGTATGGATATGGCATCATTCGATAAGCTAAACCCGGCATTTACAGCTACCGTAAAGAGTGGAAAATCTTATACCTTGAATTTGCCGGCTGAGAATGCCAAACTTTTCCAGGAACGTAAACAGCAGATTTTACAGGAAAGTGTGGCGAATATGCTTTCCAACACAAATCTTAGTTTATAAGATTTAGCGGGAGCGCAACCAGCTTTCCGGGTTTAGGTTGACATCCTTATCATTACTTACCATAAAGATAATCTGGCCATCTCCTTCATCACCCATGGCCGCTTTTCCTAATAATTGGCCTGCTTTGATTTTGTCACCTTTACTTACGGTTATGCCATTTAAATTACTGTAAGTGGTAAAATATTTACCATGTATCATAATTACCGTTTGTGCATTGCCCAGGTCAAAAACAGCTGAAACGATTCCATCTGCAACGGCTTTCACACTGGACCCTACCGGCAAAGCAATCTCCAGCCCGGGCATATAACCTTTCAGGTTAGTATTAGGAACCTGGAAATTCCCAAAGTGCACCGCTATGTACCCCTGATCAACCGGCCAGGGTAATTTTCCTTTATTATTTTCAAAATTCAGTGACAGGTTCAAGCCTTCGGTGGTAGATTCAAAAGGGCTGTAAGCGCGATTATTATTCGAAACCGGGGGTGTTGTCACTTTCGGTTTATTGACAGCAACCGCTGTATTATTGGTTTTAGGTGTTGTGTTATTGACCGGTGGATTATTGGCTTTTTGCGCATCCTCCTGTTTTTTTCTTTCCGCCGCTTCTTTGGCAAGTCTTTCCTGTTCTTTTTTCTTTGCCTCGGCAATTTCTTTTTTAATTACTGATTTCAGTGCGTTTTCCAACTGCTGTCTGGTTTTTTCTTTCGCCTTTATTTGTGCCGCAATCTTCTTTTCCTGGCCTTTTAATTTATTAACAACCTGGTCCTTTTCCTGTTTATCGTCTTCCAATACACTCAATTGCTTATTTTGATCTTTTAGCGATAAACTTTTTTCTGTTCTGTTGGAACTTAAAGATTGTATACGGCTTTGCAGCAATGCCTGCGTTTTTAAAATGGTGGTAACCTGTGTTTCCCGGTATTGCCGGTAGCTCTTTAAATAGGCTATGCGTTTTAATGCATCATTGAAACTTTTTGCGGAAAAAAGAAAATTGAGGTAATCATAGTTGCTGCGGTTTTTATAGGCAAAGACTAGGCTTTTGGCATATTGCTGTTTCAAAGTATCCAGTTCATTTTTCAGGCGATAAATGTTCAGCTCATTTTGATACATATCTTCATTCAGCCGGCGAAGCTCTTTATTGATATTATTGATCAATTCCTGCCGGGCATCTATTTTTCTTTGTACCAGTGTCAATTGACTTAAGGAGATCTTTTTATTTTTTTTGATATCATCAATTGTGGCATTCAAATCAGCAATCTCTTTCAACAATTGTTGTTGTTTTTGCTGAATTTCTTCTTTGGTATCCTGTGAAAAAACAGCCGTTGTCAGGAAAAGGAAACAAATCGTTAGAAGAAATTTATTCATTATTAAAACAAATTATGGGTTTCAGGTAAATTTTGTAACGAAAGCCGGAAAGTAATATTATTTAATGAAATAATAATTAGGAATATTAAAAGGAAATGTTTGTGGCTGATCAAAATCTATTTGCTTAAATGTCAGTTCAATTTTTTTATTCATGGTATCTGTAATTTTTATTACACGCTGCATGGAGAAATCTATTCCATTTTGCAACGTATAGCCTGAATAAATAAAATTTGCCGACCGCATGGGATACATTGATTTATCATAAAGCGTATTGTCAAGTATCAATGCATTTTGCCTGTTCAAGTGAATGATGTTGGTAAAGCCATTATTCTGAAATAGGAGTTCTATCGTATCCTGTTCAATTTTAAAACCGGAAAAACTACTATCTGCAAAAAATGCATTTCCTATGAGCAGGTCCTGCAATGCGTAAAAATCTAAGGGCAACTTCAATTGTTCCTGTAAAAATGAAATAGGTCGTTGCAATACTGATTTTTCAAGCTTATCCATCAGGGTGATACTATCCGGCCGGATGAGGGCACGGAAAGCTTCAATGCCCAAAGGCCCGGTAGCTGATAACCAAATAAGACTGTCTTTACGCAGCCTGATACTTAATGTGCCCTGGAAACTTTCCCGGTCACTTTCAAAATCAATTTTAATTTTTGCTTGCAAGGTTTGGTAAATAGGCAACCTGGATGTTGATTGTTGAAAAGCTTTTATTGCCCAGCGAAGGCTGTCTGCAAAAGTCAGGCTATCTGAGGGTGTTACATGTGCAGTATTATCGGATTTAGGGGTATCAGTGAGGGCTTTCTTACTGGCGCGACAGGCAGTAAAAAATAAAAACATTATTAATGCACTAAAAATAAAATTTCCCCGCAAGTTCATTTTTCCTTTTTTATAGAAGGTAGATTATCAACTAATTTTTTACTGAAAATTTAGCGCTTCATAATTCGTACTGTTTATTCTTTTCCTGTGTGGCCAAATCCGCCGGCACCACGAATCGACTCATTCAATGCGTTCACTTCCTCCCATTGGATTTGTGTTACCTGTTGAAAAACGAGTTGTGCAATACGGTCTCCGTTTTTTATTAGCTGTTCTTCTCCAGACAAATTAATCAGAATCACTTTTATTTCACCCCGGTAATCAGCATCTATAGTTCCCGGGCTATTCAGGCATACAATACCATGATGCAATGCCATCCCACTCCGTGTACGTACCTGTGCTTCATAACCTTCCGGGATTTCAAGGAACAACCCAGTAGGTACCAGTATTCTTTCCAATGGTTTTACCGTAATAGATGCCGGCAAATGCGCTTTCAAATCCATACCAGATGCACCCTGCGTAGCATATTGTGGTAAATTATGAGTAGATTGATTAATTACTTTGACAGCGATTTTAACAGCCATTTTTACTCCTGTTTAAAAGCCCTAAAAATATAAAATAGCAAGACCTTTCAGGGAACTGAATTGCTATAAATTTTCCAAAATTTTATATCCCCAGGCTCCAGCCTTCCCGGTATGTTCTTTTTACAAATTGGTTGGCTTCTTCAAAGTTGGTAATACGCATTGCAGGGCCATCCCACAAAAGTTTTATATATCTCCCTGGGTAGATATAATCTTTGTCTTTAAGAACTCTGTAATCGTAACTGCGTATGGCTAAATTTCCCATCAATACACTTTCCGTTAAGGGACCTGCCACATCGAACCGGCTACTGAGTTGATTAGCTTTGGTACTGCCATATCCGGCAATACAGGCATCTACCCAATCCGTATAATGTGCGGATTCGCCACCCGGAACACGGGCTATCGTTTGAGGTACTATGGTTTCGGTTGTTTTTTGCGTGGGTAAAAGTTGTGGATTCTGGGCGTACGTACTGCACATCATTTTACCTTTTGTTCCTATAAATAAAACACCATTTCCACCATCACCCATCAGCTCATTGGCTTTTAATTCCTCCGGCCGTTGAGGCTGAATTCCTCCGTCCATCCAATGTAATTTAATTTGTTTTTTCCCCGGCATTTCAAAAGTGAGAATAATATGAGATGCAATTGGCGGGCTGTCTGGCGTATATGCTTTTTGCCAGGGCTGGATATACCGGGTAGCTACACTGCATTCAGCAGCAATCGGGTAACCCAGGTTGGCTACGGCAAAAGCCGGTAGCATAATATGGCAGGCCATATCTCCCAATGCACCGGTACCATAGTCCCACCAGCCACGCCAGTTAAATGGTAATACATCTGTGAAATAGTTTTTAACCGGGGCAGTTCCTAACCATAAATCCCAATCTAATTCTTTTGGAATGGGATCGACTGTGGTCGGCCGTAAAACCCCTTGTGGCCAAACAGGCCGGTCAGTATAACAATACACTTCTTCCAATTCGCCAATAATTCCTGCTGCATACCAATCAATTAATTGGCGCACACCATCTCCACTGGCTCCCTGGTTGCCCATTTGGGAAACCACTTTATACCGATGTGCCGCTTCAGTCATCTTTCTTGCTTCATAGATATCATGTGCCATCGGTTTCTGCACATATACATGTTTGCCTAACTGCATGGCAGCCATGGCCGCTACGGCATGTGTATGATCGGGAGTGGATACAGAAACAGCATCAATAGTGTTCTTTTCTTTTTCCAACATCTCCCGGAAATCTTTATAATAAGCTGCTTTTGGGAATTGCTGACGGGTTGTAATCGTTTGCCTGTCATCCACATCACATAAAGCGATGATATCAGCATGGCCACCTTTGTAGAAATGCCGGATATCATCTTCCCCTTTGCCCCCGGCACCGATCGCGGCTATTCGCAATTTATCACTGGGTGCAATGTATCCTTTTCCTCCTAAAACATGACGAGGTAAAATATATAAGCCGGCTGTGGTGATGCCCGCATTTTTTATAAACTTTCTTCTTGAACTTTTATTTCCGGTATGGATCTGGTTAAATTTTCTCATGGATGTAAAGGGTAATGATAGAAGCCTGAAAATTATTTAATTCTCCTTGAATAAAAAAATGCATCAGGCATAAACAAAATGCCCGGAATAATCCTGTACTTTCAGCCTTGAATTTGTTGTATGGAAGAAAATATTTTACCCGGCCTCTTGCGGATACGTGAATATGTGTCCAGTGGTATTACTCGGCCAGTTGCATTTCGGCTGCAACAATTAGCACAACTAAGAAGAAGTATCCTGGCCAATAAGGATTCCTTGTTTGATGCCTTATATACAGATCTTAAAAAAAATAGAGAAGAAGCCTGGATTACTGAAATTGGTTTTGTCCTTTCTGCCATCCGGACAATGGAGAAACACCTGGCAACCTGGGTTAAACCGGAACGGGTAAAGACCAATCTTTTAAATTTCCCTTCATCCAGCTATATAGTGAGGGAGCCATTGGGTGTCGTATTAATTATAGCCCCCTGGAATTATCCACTGCAATTATTGTTTACCCCATTTATCGGGGCCATAGCAGCTGGCAATGGGGTGGTGCTTAAGCCCAGTGAATATGCCCCGGCCACAGCAGCTATCATGAAAAAAATTGTCCGTGAATGTATGCCGGAAAATTATGTAGCCTATATCGAAGGAGATGGTGCCGCACTATTGCCTGGTTTGATCAAGAGTTTTCGTTTTGATAAAATCTTTTATACCGGCAGTACACATGTGGGAAAATTAATTTATGCTATGGCAGCCGGGCAGTTGATACCGGTTGTATTGGAACTGGGCGGGAAAAGTCCATGCATAGTTGAGGAAGATGCACACCTGGAAGTGGCAGCAAAACGAATTGTACTGGCAAAATTTTCTAATGCCGGCCAAATGTGCGTAGCACCGGATTATTTGCTGGTACAGGAAAATAAAAAAGAAGAATTACTTTCTTATTTAAAAAAATATGCAGACAAATTCTTCGGTGCACAGGGCCCCGATAATTATAATTATGGCAAAATAATTAATGGTAAAAATTTTGATCGATTGTGTAGCTTTTTGCAGGAAGCTACCATTGTGTATGGAGGTAAAATAGATAAAGAAAAATGTTACATACAACCCACTTTGGTAGAAAATGTTTCCTTACAAAGTAAGCTCATGCAGGAAGAAATTTTCGGGCCTATATTACCCATCCTGACTTTTAAAGAAAAAGAAGAAGCAGTGGCCATTTTACAGGAAAATCCCCAACCACTGGCTTTCTATGTGTTCACCTCAAAAAAAGAAAATGAAAAGTACTGGATAAAGCGGATCTCTTTTGGAGGTGGCTGTATTAACAATGCAGCCTGGCACCTGACTAATGATGCCTTGCCTTTTGGTGGTATCGGCAACAGTGGAACAGGCCAATATCACGGTCGTTCCTCATTTGATACATTTTCACACCAGAAAGCCATCATGAAAACACCTACCTGGTTTGACCCAGCCATCAAATACCCACCATACAAAGGCAAATTGAAATGGTTTAAAAAAATCTTTTGAGATAAGAGATTTAGATGGATTACAAAACCATCATTCAAACCGTTAGATCTTTAACTATAAAGTTACAGTTCATCCGTTTCAAATTTTCGCTTACAAAGGAAAAAGTAAAGACCCAGGTAGCAACAGGCAGCTATTAAAAGCGCAATGGTGTTTGGCCTTTTAACTATATGATCTACCACATTTCGCAGGAAAGGGAATGGTATCAGGTTATCTGTAGATTCCAAAGGCAGATAGGCCCCAATGCCGCCGACATATCGATTAAGTAATCCGGCCAATAAATTTTCCAGCACCACAGCATACAGAAAAAATACGCCAATAGCTATGCCTGATCTTTTAAAAAGGACACCAGCCAATAAGGCTGCTGCTATATAACTCAATGCCTGAATAAAGAAATAGAGAATATAGATACTGCCGGAAAAATCTATTGAACTAAAACCACCGGTGGATATCCCAAAAATAAATGCGGCTATTACCATACAAATGGTAGAACAAATAGCCAGGATAACGACATCCATTAGTTTTACATAAATAAAATCTGTTCTGCTCCAACCATCAATAATATTT
The DNA here is from genome assembly GCA_039811225.1 of Parafilimonas sp. Classification (GTDB taxonomy): domain Bacteria; phylum Bacteroidota; class Bacteroidia; order Chitinophagales; family Chitinophagaceae; genus JAFDXJ01. The sequence continues at coordinate 355,677 of JBDHYG010000001.1, read as the reverse complement.
TGCCGATGGGTTTTAAATGAAAATTCATTGGAAATGGAAATGATCATAAGCAGGCCGGGAATAAATAACAGGTAACTACATAAATAAGCCACCGTGCTCCATGCATCCGGGAATAAAAACCGCGAGGTACCCAGGATCATGCCAGCTTCCGGTGCTTTTTGCATCGTCTCCTGTTCAATAGCAAATGCGATATAATTGATGCCAAAAACACTTACTAAAAATAGAGAAGATAAGATCCAGAAGGTCTTATAATTTTTGATTTTGAGCCATTCGATTTTTAAATGTTGTAGCATGTTTAATTATGGGTTATTTCAAGGAATAAAGTTTCCAGGCTTTTTTTCTTTAGTATTAAATGATTTAAATAAATATCGTGTTCCTGGCAAAAACGGTTGATTTGTTCCAGGTTGGCGGTGCCCACAGGAAAATGAAGTTGCAGGAAATTGCCGGATTTAACTTGTTGCGTATTCCCGGGAAATGCTTGTAAAATACTGGCCAATTGTGAAAGATCCGTGGCGCCCAATTCCACAATGTCTTCGTTTACCAAAACTTCACCGGCTTTTCCGGCAGTTAGCAGGTTACCATATTTTAGAATTGCCACATGACTGCAAACTTTTTCTACTTCATCCAATAAATGGCTAGCCATAATAATCGTTTTCCCTTCAGCGGATAATTGCAGGATCAATTCCCTGATTTCTGAAATGCCTACCGGATCAAGGCCATTCGTCGGCTCATCAAAAATCAATACCTCCGGGCTACCCAGTAAACAGGATGCAATGCCCAACCGCTGTTTCATCCCCAGGGAATAGGTACTGAATTTGCTTTGCCGCCGGTCATACAGATTTACTTTACGAAGCACTTCTTCAATTTGATCTGCTCCTTTCTGCTTGATGGCTGCAGCTATTTGTAAATTTTTCTCACCGGATAAATAGTGATAAAAATTGGGTGTTTCCAGTAAAGTACCCACTTTTCTGCGGATATGATTATCCGGAGCACAGCCCAGTAGTTCAAAAGAACCACTTGTTTGTTTGAGTATATTCATGATAATACCCAACAGGGTTGTTTTCCCACTGCCATTGGGTCCGAGGATACCATAAACAGATCCCGCCGGTATGGAAAAAGACACATTATTGAGGGCACATATCTTTCCGTAATATTTTGTAATACCAGTTAGCGTTAATACATCCATGCTTGATTTTTGTTGAAAGTAATTGATTCTACCATGCGAATATCCTATTTTGTTTTAAATGGCAAATAGTAATTTCCAGGCATAAAAAAACCGGGGATACCCGGTTTCCTTTTTTTGAAGAATTAATTTTAATCGGCTTCCAATGCATCCAATGGACTGGCCTCTTTTCTGTCTTTATAAGCCTGGATTTTTGCTTTTTGCTCGGCAGTAAGTACACTGGCAATTTTTTGTCTCAACTCATCTTTGATATTTTGCATCCGTTCTGTTCTTTGTTGATCGGTAAGGAGTTTATCATTTTTCACCGCCTCCCTTCTTGTTTTTGCGATATCCGCATAGCCTTTGATTTTTGTCACCTGGTCATTAGTCAGGCCCAGCTTTGTTTTAATTGCCTTCCAATCAGGATTCCGTTGTGCATCTTGTGTCGTAGCCGGGCTCTTAGCGTCTGTCTGTGCCTGTACCGATGTGAAAGAGAGCAGGCTAAATGCTATAATACCCGCAAAGAATAATTTTTTCATTTGAATTTTGTTTGATGATGAATAATGGTTTTTTTCTTAAAAAAATCATGCCGAATTTAAGTATGACTTAAAAAAAATAAAAAACAAGTTTTGCTTAGTTCAATAGATTTTCCGTATTTATTTCTTTCCTTTTCTTTCTTCCATCAATTTTTGTTTCTGTTCGGGGGTGAGGATAGAAATAATATTCTTTTTTGTTTGTTTCCGGAGTTCCATTAACTGGGCATCTCTTTGTTCCGGCGTAAGATTCTTATTATTGTTAATGGCATCTTCTTTTTCTTTAGCTGATTTTTTATATTCAACTAATTTTTTCTTTTGGTCAGGAGTGAGGTTGACATTTTGCAGTTTTTTGAACATGCCTTCTTTGGCTTTTCCTTCCTTGAAACCCTGGTTGCTGGTTGCCGTATTTGCCGTATCCGTACTTTGAGCCTGGGTGAAACCAATCATACCAAAACAAAGTACTACCGCAAGGATAATTTTTTTCATGAGTTTATCTTGTTTTAAATGTTTCCGGAAATGTCTCCAAAATTGGAGGATATATTTCTATTTTTCCAAATAATTGGAGTTTATAGGATGAAAGATCATGCCATAAGTTTAATGAACGTTGATAATTTTTTGTAAAAAACTTTGCCGGGAAATTAAAGATTAAATAGCCATGGTCTTGTTGGGTAGTACTTTTATTGTACCTTGAATCTTTACAAAAGGTATGAGAAGAAAGAAGTTTATACGATCGATTACCCTTGCCGGCGCTGCATTGCAGCCTTTTTTTGCAAAATCAATGATACCATATAAGCAAACCGGAATACAGGATGATCTATTACAAAACAAACCGATCACCTCAAAGCCGCCTTATTTGAAAGCCGGTGATACCATAGGTATAACGGCCCCGGCTGGCTATATCCTGCCGGAAGAGATCTTACCAGCAGTGACGGAAATGAAATCCTGGGGCTTGCAATGTAAAATCGGTGCCACCATCGGTCAACGGGATTTTACTTTTGCCGGTACCGATGAACAAAGAGTGGCTGATTTACAGGCCATGTTGGATGATGACCAGGTTCAGGCTATTATGTGTGCGCGGGGTGGATATGGCCTTATACGAATCATTGACCGCCTCGATTTCTCAAAATTTATAAAAAAGCCAAAGTGGTTAATCGGTTTCAGCGATATAACCGTTTTGCATAATCATGTTTACCAGAATTTTAAAATGGCTTCTATTCATTCTAAAATGTGTAATAGTTTTCCGGATGTCTTTGCACAAGCTGACAGCCAGCAACAGGAAACAATTTTATCTATACGGGATGCATTATTTGGAGCAAAAATAAATTATGCGATACCCTTTAATGTCCGCAATAAATTGGGAAAGGCCGAAGGCCCGTTAATTGGTGGAAATTTTAAAACACTGGAATCTTTATATGGCAGCAAATCGTCCCTGGTTCCTGATCAGGCGCTTTTATTCCTGGAAGATACCGGTGAATATTTATATAGTATTGATCGAATGTTTTGGAACCTGAAACGATCGGGGCGGTTGGAGAACCTCGCTGGCCTGATCCTCGGAGGATTTAAAATAAAGCCAGATGATGCCGGTGAGGAATTTGGCAAAACACTGGAAGATATCGTGCTGGAAAAAATGAAGGAATATAATTACCCGGTTTGTTTTGATTTCCCGGTTGGCCATCAAAAAAATAATTTTGCATTGAAGCATGGTATAAAACATCTCTTAACCGTTTCTGACAATAACTGTTCGCTAATTGAAGCAGTATGATCAAGATCCCTCCTTACTTAAAACCAAGTCAAACGATAGGTATTGTATGTCCTGCCGGGTCGATGCCATTATCAAAAATTGAAAATTGCATTCATCAACTACAAGCCTGGGGTTTTCAGGTCAATTGCGGGAAGACGCTGGGCAAAAGAAGCAGTTATTTTTCCGGCAATGATGAAGAGCGTTGCACAGATTTGCAACTAATGTTAGATGACCCTGATATACATGCCATCTTATGCGCCCGTGGCGGATACGGAGTAAGCAGGATCATTGATAACCTAAATTTTGCTAGGTTTAAAAAATATCCCAAATGGCTGATTGGGTATAGTGATATCACCGTTTTACATGCCCATGTATTTCGAAATTTTCATATAGCTTCTTTACATGCACCTATGGCCGGTGCCTTTAATGATGTAAATGGGGCCGCTTATGTAGCAACGATACACAAAGCGCTTACAGGCGAAAAAATGGTTTATACATATACATCATCTATTTCTAATAAAACGGGGATTGCTGAGGGGGCGTTAGTAGGGGGTAATCTTTCCCTACTTACTCATCTGCTGGCAACACCTTCCACCATGAACCTAAAAAATAAAATTCTCTTCCTCGAAGATATTGATGAATATATTTATCATATTGACAGGATGTTAGTACAATTAAAACGTAGCAACCTGCTGGCACAGTTAGCCGGTTTAATTATTGGCAGTTTCAGTGGAATGAAAGACACCAAATTGCCGTTTGGGAAATCGGTGGAAGAAATCATTAAAGAACATGTGGCCGGATATAGTTACCCGGTTTGCTTTGATTTCCCAGTTGGGCATACCCATGCCAATGTGGCTTTGAAGCACGGTGTATTACATAGCCTTGAGGTCAAAAAATATGCAGTGAAACTTGTTGAAATACGAGGTTGATATTTATAAAATTCCTTCATCGGCAAAGCTGAAATACCCTTCATCGCTAACAATAATATGATCCAGGATCTGGATATCCAGGTGGCTCGCAGCAGACTTTAATTTTTTGGTAAGCGCTTCATCGGCAGTACTTGGCCGCAGGTTTCCGCTCGGATGATTATGACATAAGATGAGATTGACTGCATCATATTCCAGGGCTTTTTTAAAAATGATACGTGGGTCGGCCACTGTACCGGTAATACCCCCTTCACTGACAATTTCAAAATGATTGATTTTATTGGCCCGGTTGAGGTACAATACAGCGAACACCTCGTGTTTTTTGTACTGCAATTTTGATTGCAGGTAATAGGCAACATCTGTACTTTTTTGAATCCGGTCTATTTTCCTTGCCGACATATCACGGCGTGAGCCTAGTTCCAGTGCAGCTGCGACTGTTATGGCTTTTGCTTCGCCAATTCCTTTAATTTTCAGGCGCATGATTTCCCGGGCAGACATTTTACTAAGCATATTCAGGTCATCCTGGACGGCTTGTAGCAAATGCCTGGCTACATCAAGTGCAGATTGATTAGCAGTACCATTATTAATGAGTATGGCGATGAGTTCGGCCGCACTAAGGGCTTCTTTCCCTTTTAAGGCCATTTTTTCCCGGGGCCTGTCTTCTACTGACCAATTTTTGATAGATGCATGTGCCATGTTGATAATTAATTTTCCATAAAATACAAATTCTTTCCTGTTTTTTTATCTTCGCGCCTTATAAATATTTTATGAGCCCGTCAGTAAAAATTTTTTCCGGCACAGGATCAAAAGAGCTTGCTGCTAAAATTGCCAATGAATTTGGCGCCACATTGGGAAAAGTAAATATTCAAAAATTCAGTGATGGAGAAATCCAACCAGTTTTTCTCGAAAGTATCCGGGGAGACTATGTGTTCCTGGTTCAAAGTACTTTTTCACCCGCAGAAAACCTGATGGAGCTCTTACTTATGATTGATGCGGCCAAAAGGGCCAGTGCCTATAAGATTATTGCCGTTATTCCCTATTACGGGTATGCCCGCCAGGACAGGAAAGATAAACCCCGTGTAGCTATCGGGTCCAAACTGGTAGCTACTTTACTGGAATCGGCTGGAGCTACCCGCGTGATAACCATGGATTTGCATGCTCCCCAGATCCAGGGCTTTTTTGAAATCCCGGTAGACCACCTGGATAGCTCAGCTATTTTTATCCCATATATTGAGCAATTGAACCTGGAAAACCTTACCTTTGCGGCCCCTGACGTGGGAAGTACGAATCGGGTGAGGGAAATTGCCAGTTATTTCAATGCCGAAATGGTTATTTGTGATAAACACCGGAAACGGGCGAATGAAATTGCGAGCATGGTGGTGATAGGTGATGTTACGGATAAAGACATAGTGCTCATTGATGATATTTGTGATACCGGGAGTACATTGGCTAAAGCAGCCGCTCTTTTAAAAGAGAAAGGAGCCAGGTCTATCCGGGCATTTTGTACACACCCGGTGTTGAGTGGAAAGGCATACGAGAATATTGAGAACAGTGTGTTGGAAGAAATGGTTGTCTGTGATACCATCCCGATGAAGCAGGCAAGTTCAAAGATCAGGGTAGTCACTGTGGCGGAGCTTTTTGCTATAGCCATACGGAATGCATATGAAAATAAAAGTATAACCAGCCTGTTTGTTCATTCCCAAATGCGGGAAAAACGATAGGGTAAAGATTTTAAATAAATACAAACAAATGAAAACAATTACGATCGAAGGTCATCTGAGGACCGAAACCGGGAAAAGAGCCACCCGCCAAATTCGCTCTCAGAAAAATGTGCCTGGTGTAATTTATGGCGGCCCTGAAGAAGTTTCCTTCTATGCCCCGGCAAGCGCTTTTAAGCCCTTGGTTTATACCGGAGAATTTCAATTGGCACAAATCAATATCGAAGGAAAATCTTATCGCTGCATCCTGAAAGATTTACAGTTTGATAAAGTTTCAGATGCATTGAGTCATATTGATTTACTTGAATTGGTAGAAGACAAAAAGGTGAAAGCCTCTCTCCCTCTTAAGTTTACGGGAACTTCAAAGGGCGTGAAAGAAGGGGGTAAACTTGTAACCAAGATCAATTCTATTCGTGTAAAAACCTTGCCGAAAAACCTGGTAGAAAATATCGAAGTGGATATTACCGAACTGGAATTAAATGGTAACATTCGTATCCAGGATATCCAAGTGAAGGATATGGAAATTTTAAATTCACCCAGGATTCCCGTAGCTTCTGTAGTGATGACAAGACAACTTAAACAGGAAGAAGCCAGTGCGGCATCCGCTGCACCTGCAGCAACAGCTCCGGCAGCAGCTGCACCTGCGAAAGAAGAGAAGAAAAAATAAATTACAATACAGGAAAAATAAAAGGCTACCTGGATGGCAGGTAGCCTTCTCTTTTTTTACTCAGGCTTTATCAAAACTGATACATTCTTTCAATTCTTTTTCTGTATATGCCATATTGTATTGTTTTAAAACATCATCGGGTACCCCATTCCATTGATTGGGTTTGTTACCGGCATAACCAATATCTTTTACACCCATTTCTGAAGTAAAAAAACCGGTAACGGTTAAATTGCGCATACGGTTAAAAAACGCAACGCCTTGTTGTAATTCAGGGGCCGCTTTTTTGGGATAAGCAATTGCATCTACAATTTCTGTTTGCTGTGCTGGTGTACAATCTTTAAAAGCATTGTTATACCGGTTCAGGCATTCAATATCCAGCCAGCGTAACCCACCACGCATCGGAACTTGATGATCGGGCATATCATTCGCGATAAAATCTATAAACTCCGGAACACCGGCTTCGGTAGCACTTCCACTGATCTCATCTTTGGGTATAATGATATCTGCCAGGAGACGGATGGTTGCCATTTCATCTGCTGTAAAAAAGTGCATGGCAGCGACTTTTTCATTATACTCAATCTCTTCCGCCATTCGGTCGGCATGTGCATCCGTAGTAGTTTCTTTTTTGGTCACCTCTTTACCGGGTTCCGTTTTGCATGCTTCTAAAAGAATACCGGTGGATACTGTACCCAGCGCAATGGCTTTAATTGATTTTCTCCTGTCCATAAACAATGTTTTTAAAATTGAAATTGTCGATTACAATGCTTGCTTTTTCATTTGATCAATGATGTATTCACTGGCCCGCATGGATAAAGCAAGGATTGTCAGGGTGATATTTTTATCGGCCTGGGAGGGGAACTGGCCACCATCCACACAGAAAACATTTTTGCAATCATGCGCCTGGCTCCATTTGTTCAATGCAAAATTTTTCGGATCATTTCCCATCCGTACGGTACCTGCTTCATGTATAATATTTCCGGGATTTTGCAGGCCATAATTATTTTCCGGTCCATTATCACCGCCCCAGGTAATGACAGCACCCATATTATGCATGATCTCTTTGAATGTTTCCTGCATATGTTTTGCCTGTTTAATCTCGTAATCGCTCCAGGTAGTATTGAAGCGTAATACCGGGATACCAAATTTATCAACCACAGATGGATCAATTTCGCAATAATTTTCTCTTTTAGCAACAGCTTCTCCGCGGCCTGCCATGCCCACATTGGCGCCATAAAAAAAACGCACGTCTTCTTTTAATGATTTTCCATAACCACCGGCTTCTTTTACTTTTCCATGTACCGGGAATTTTCCGTTGAGATTTTCCATGCCAAAACCAAAACCATAAGCCGGCTGTTCCATACCTCCCCAATATTCTATATGATAGCCTCTTGGGAAATCAAGTTTTTTATTGTCCAGCCACCAGGGAGTATATACATGCATACCACCTACACCATCTTCATTATATCGCTTACGATCAAATAAAGCAGGAATTACACCACCCAGGCCGGCCCCGGTGGAATCGTGCAGGTATCGGCCCACCACATCACTGGAATTGGCCAGGCCATTGGGATGCCGTGTAGATTTGGAATTCAATAATAAACGCGCACTTTCACAAGCGCTGGCTGCCAAGATAATGACACGGCCTTCTACCTGGTATTCTTGTAAACTTTGTTTTTCAATATATGATACACCGGTTGCTTTACCTTCTTTATCTGTCATTACTTCCCGTACCATCGCATTGGTATATAAATCAAGGTTCCCTGTGGCCAAGGCGGGTTTTACCAAAACAGAAGAAGAAGAAAAATCGCCATACACCTTGCAGCTTCTGTTACATTGTGCACAAAAAAAGCAGGCTCCCCGTTCATCATTTATTTTTTTTGTCAAAATGGATAAGCGGGATGGGATCACCGGGATATTCAGGCTATTGCCGGATTTCTTAATCATCAATTCATGTAACCGGGGTTTCGGAGGAGGCAAAAACATGCCATCCGGATCATTGGGCAAACCTTCATTTGTACCAAAGACACCAATCAGGGTTTCTACCCGGTCATAAAAGGGTTTGATTTCTTCATAAGTAATTGGCCAGTCTTCACCCAGGCCATCAATGCTTTTTCGTTTAAAATCTTTTGGGCCAAACCGTAATGAAATGCGCCCCCAATGATTAGTCCGGCCACCTACCATGCGGGCACGCCACCATTCCCATTTGGTACCATTGGCATGGGTATAAGGTTCCCCGTCTATTTCCCAACCCCAAAAGCAACCGTCAAAATCTCCAAAGGGACGAAATTTAGTACTGGCACCACGACGGGGAGAATCCCAGGGATTTTTTAATTGGGAAGAATTGATGGCCGGATCATAATTCGGACCCGCTTCGAGCAGGCATACTTTTAATCCTGCTTTCGCTAAAATGTAGGCTGCCATTCCGCCGCCGGCACCGGAACCAACTATAACGGCATCATACTTTTTTGGCTGCTTTTTGATTTCAAGTTTTCCCATAAAAAATCAGACTTTATTTTAAAAATAGAAACCTGAAATTAATAAAAAAATTTTTTACGTTTAAAAATCCAGTACTATTGTTTTTTGGGATTTTATTTTTTATCTTGTAATACACTAAAATTTAAAGAAATGATCAGGCTTCAGGTAATTGGCAATCTTGGTAAAGATTGTGTGGTAAATTCAGTAAATGGTAAAACAGTTATGAATTTCAGTGTGGCACACACAGAAAAATTTAAAGATGCACAGGGAATCCAAAAAGATAAAACGATTTGGGTTGAATGTGCTTACTGGACCGATCGCACGGCAGTTGCTCCCTATCTTAAAAAAGGAACACAGGTATATGTCGAAGGTACGCCGGATATTCGTACCTATTCAACTCAAGATGGCCGGCAAGGGGCTTCTTTAACCTTACGTGTTTCATCAGTTCAGTTATTAGGGAATAAAGGAAGTGGCGGCGAGGCGCCTCCATACCCGGAAGAACGCAATGCACCTTCATTTGCACCCGCTGACAGTGCAGGTGACAGTTCAGATGATTTACCATTTTGATTTTTTTGAAAAAAGAAATCGCAAAAAGCAGTATGTAAAAATGCTGCTTTTTTTATTGGAGTGAATTACTTTTGAAGCTATCGCATAAACATACGGGTATGTATATCTTAACTATTGCTGAACTTTCTGAATTCACGGAACAGGTTTTTCTAAAAATGGGTTGCCCGCCGGAAGCTGCCCGGCAGGCTACAAAAGTATTGATTGCCGCAGATAGCCGGGGAATCGACAGTCATGGTGTAGCCCGGCTGAGTGGCTATGTAAGACTTTGGGAAGCCGGCCGGATCAAGGCCCGGCCAAATATCCACATCCTGCATGAGACACCTTCCACGGCTGTGGTGGATGGCGATGGTGGTTTAGGTCTCGTGGTGGCACCGTATGCAATGGAAATAGCTATTCAAAAAGCAGCACAGGTGGGTACCGGCTGGGTAAGTGTACAAAACAGTAATCATTTCGGCATTGCAGGTTATCACGCTATGATGGCGCTTGAAAAAGATATGATTGGTATGGCTATGACCAATGCCAGTGCATTGGTTGCGCCCACATATAGTACCGAAAGAATGCTTGGCACCAATCCAATTGCTGTAGCCATACCTGCTAAAAAACAACCGGCATTTGTGGCCGACTTTGCAACTACCACTGCATCCAACGGGAAATTAGAAATTTTACAACGGCAACGGGAAGAGGCACCCACGGGATGGGTGCAGGATAAAATGGGTATGCCCACACAGGATGCACACGCATTAAAAAATGGTGGTTCCTTATTGCCACTGGGAAGTGATAAAGTACATGGAAGCCATAAAGGATATGCCTTGGGCAGTATTGTTGATATTTTTTGTGCTGTATTAAGTGGCGCTTCCTATGGCCCCTGGGTACCTCCTTTTCCGGCCTATGTGCCCATGCCCGAAAATATGCCGGGGAAAGGTCTTGGTCATTTCTTTGGTGCTATGCGAATCGATGCATTCCGGCCTGCAGATGAATATTTTCAACATATAGATCATTGGATAGAACGGATGCGCCAGGCAAAACCGGCACCCGGTTTTGACAAAGTACTTATCCCCGGTGACCCGGAAAGAATAATGGAGGAAAACAGGAAGCGTGATGGTGTGCCGGTTATTGATGATGTCTATAATGATTTGAAAAAAGTAGCGGAGAAATTGCAAATAGTTTTTTTTGATGGAAGCCTGGCTTAGGTAATCACAAAACTTTTCAATAATATTCAAGTATAAAAAAGTACAATGAGCCAAAAAGTCGTTGTTGCTATTTCCGGGGCCAGTGGTTCTATTTATGCCCGCAAATTACTGCAGAAATTACAGCAGTTACCAGGTCAATGTGAAAGCCTGGCAGTGGTAATGAGTCAAAATGCAAAAGAGGTGTGGAAAACAGAATTGGGTAATACGGATTATGAAAACATGGGATTGTCGTTGTATCAAACGCATGATTTCTCGGCTCCTTTTGCATCCGGGTCAGCTCAATATAATTGCATGATCATTTTGCCCTGTAGTATGGGCACATTGGGAAGAATTGCACAGGGCATTAGCAATGACCTGGTCACCCGGGCTGCCGATGTGATGTTGAAAGAAAGAAGGAAATTGATATTAGGTATTCGGGAAATGCCGTATCAGTTAATTCATATTAAAAATATGGAACTGGTAACGCTGGCAGGTGGTATCATTTGCCCGGCATCACCATCATTTTACAGTCAGCCTCAAACAATTTCAGAATTAACCAATACAGTAACGGATAGAATACTGCAACTGGCAGGTTTTACAATTGATTCTTTTCAATGGGGTAGCTCAAATGAAAATAAATAAGTCCGGTAATCGGCTCAATTCCACTGGAAACAATATGTAGTATGGTGAATAGGCACTATACCCGCGAATGTCTGCACAGGGGCAGATTGATAGGTATGTTGGATTGACCTGGAGGAATTACAGGTACCCAGTGCCCAGTAGATAATGATAAAAATGAGGATGGTGCTGAAGCAGCCCCCGCCTAATTTCTTTGCACCATAACCCGCGATTAGCGCTCTAAAAAATTTATTCATTTTACTTTATTTGACAAATGAAATGCCGAATATTATTATACAATTATAATCCTTTTAATTCCCTGAAATGGCCGTTTAATTGAATTCTTTCTTTCAATTGCTCCATCCCTTTTACAATGGGAAGCACTTTTTTTAAATGCCTGTTCAGGTATTCCAACCGGTGATTTTCTTCTGAATAACCCAGTAATTCATATTCCTGCCTGAGTGAGAAACCTACTGAATGGGCAATATCAAAACTATTGATTTCTGCATCACTTTTAGTACTCTTTTTTTGGATATGTAAAGTTTCTAATAATAATCGCCAGGCTGCCAGCACTTTCATTTTTAAAATTGTATTGGCGGTGTAATCATAAACCGGGTATGAAACGATGGCGCCCTGGTATAGTTTGCCGGGAACATCTGCCAGGGTTTCAATTATATGAAAGGGTTGGATTCCCTGTGTAATAATATCCATTTTACCATCGTCATATTTCTTTACCACTTCCAGTAATTGCATCAATGTACCTATCGTACTGACTTTGTTTTCCAGGATACAAGGGATACCAAAATTCTTTTTGGATAGGTCTATGTCATGGATCATTTGTTTATAGCGCTCTTCGAAAATATGCAGGCGTAATGTCTCACCGGGGAAGACAACGATATTAAGCGGGAAGAGAGGAATGAAATTGATCATGTGGGCGACAAATTTGAAATTCCATTTAATATGAAACAAAAAGCCGGGCTATACAATTTTTTGAAAGATATATTTTTCTTATCAATCCTGCTCTATTGGGCCTGTTATTTTTCAATTTTTTCCAAATGCACCTTTTGCTGACATTAAAGTTTTCAAGTAGGTTTGCATACTATGTTTGACAGCCTGTTACCACGTATCATCGCAGGGGATATGCAAGCCCTGGCCCGTGCGATTAGTTTAGTGGAGCATAATGCCCCGGGTTATTTTGACTGGTTGAAAAAGCTGCCTCACAAAACGAAAAATATAATTGGCATAACCGGTCCACCGGGTTCCGGAAAAAGCACATTGGTGGATGCATTAATTGGCCAGTTTATCCAGGCAAAAAAAAAGACTGCTGTTTTATGTATTGATCCCTCATCGCCTTTTCACCAGGGTGCTTTACTTGGAGACCGGGTACGGATGAAAAACTGGTACACGCATCCGGATGTGTATATTCGTTCACTGGCTTCAAAGGGAAGCCTGGGCGGTTTGCATCCGGCCATGCTGGAAATTACGGATGTCGTAAAATTGGCTCCCTTTGATAACATCATTATTGAAACGGTAGGTGTGGGGCAAAATGAAGTGGAAATTGCAGCGCTTGCAGATACAACGATTGTCGTATTGGTGCCTGAATCGGGTGATGCTATGCAGGCGTTGAAATCAGGCTTATTGGAAATAGCCCAGATTTTTGTGGTGAATAAATGTGACCGGCCCGGTGCCGATGAATTTGCCAAAAATTTACGAGTCAGTATGATGCCTGGTTTTTTGCGACATCATGCCCCCGTTCCGGTTATTCAGACGAATGCCTTATCATTGGAAGGATTGCCTGCCTTGATGCAGGCGATTCGGGATAGAGAAGAAAAGACGGGCACTCATTCATTTAAAACAAAATTACTTGCCCGAAAGGCCTGGTACCTGATACAACAATACCGGATGCAAGACCTCACATTAGATATCCTGGAAAAAGAGATCAACCAGGTTCCTGCAGATACATTTAATCTGTATCGCTTTATTGAATCTTATATTCCCCTGGAGAAAAAATAATTATTCGATATATCAGGGTAAAATAAATGATACAGCGTCTGCTGCATTTTCATTGATATTAGGAAAAATATGTTTCCCCGATGCCGGATCATCATAATCATTGGAAAAAAAAGCGTCCCCATAACCCTTGATGAATACAGTGTCCCCAGGGATAAAACCCAATGAATAAAAATAATCATAACCAATTTTCAAAATACCCGTTGCACTACTCAATTGGTACACTTTACTATAGGCCGTATAATCATCATGGGAGACAGAAGCGCTATGTCCGTAGAAAAAGCGGATACCTCTAGGTTGATTTGCCGTTCCGGCCGGGTCAATAGTTGGCCGTACAATGACAGAATCATTATTAATATTTACGGTCAGTCCACTCATAGATGTGGTAGAAAATTGCCCCAATGTTATTAAGGGTACCAGAGAAGGATGGTCTGTCATATTTCCATTGTTTTGGAAGCCATATAGAATATACGTTCCAAAACCAGGTTTCGTGTATTGCAGGTTGTATGTACCATTTTGTAAACCGTTCAGGATATACCTGCCTGTCGAATCCGTATAAGTTGAAATGCCTGTATTTACTGCAGTGACTGCCATGTCGGAAAAGGGGAGTGGGTTATTCAGATCGTCCACCAGGCGGACGCCTCCCCGTATTTGCCCGTAACTGATATTCGATTCCGGTTTATTACAAGCAACAGTAAGCATGCAAAAACAAGCGAGAAAAAAAGAAGTAAGTTGTTTCATATTTTATGCATTATTCAACTTAGATAGAATTACATCTTCAATAACCGGGGCAAAATAACGATGCTCGAGTGTAAGTACACGCGCGGCTAATGTTTCAGGCGTATCATCGGGATAAACCGGGCATTTTTCCTGGAACACTATTTTACCATGATCGTACAGCTCATCCACATAATGAATGGTGATGCCACTGTATGATTCTTTATTTTTCAGGACAGTTTCATGTACATGATGGCCATACATTCCTTTACCACCATACTGCGGAAGTAATGCCGGGTGAATATTCAGGATTGCATTTGGATAAGCATGTAAAATAACCGGTGGAATTTTCCATAAAAATCCGGCCAATACAATAAAATCTATTTTTTGTTTTTGTAATTCAGGGAGGTAGCCATTACCTTTAAAAAAAATTTCCCTTCCAATGAGTAAGACCGGTATGTCAAATCTCTTTGCTACCTGTATCACGAAAGCATCTTCCTTATTACATACCAATAAAGTAATCTGTGCTACAGAGGAACCCATAAAATATGCCATGATTTTTTCTGCATTGCTCCCGGTACCGGAGGCAAAAATGGCGATACGTATGGTTGCTTTCTTATTCAAAGAAGAAAATTTTTTATAATAGTTCGTGCGCAAAAATGGAGGAAAATAATGATTGAATAATAACAATTTTTAATTGTGAAAAAAAAATTAAATCAGATTTGATTTGTCAATTTCATGTCATACTTTTGCCTTCATCCAACGGAAATTTTTCCAAATATTTCTAATTGCATTGTTTTTATGACTCAATTAACAAGAATAGCCGGGAAACTTACGATTCTGACTGTCTTATTCGTTTCACTTTTTTCCGGAAGTCAGGCCAGGGCTCAGGATGGTAAAGAGCTTTTTATTCAAAATTGTGCCGCCTGTCATGACCCAAAAATGCAACGTGACCTTACCGGCCCTAACCTCAAGGGTGTAGAAGACCGTTGGCCTGATAAGGATAAATTACATGCCTGGATTCATAATAGTGGTGCAGTGATTGCAAGTGGTTATCCATATGCGGTGAAGCTTTTCAAAGATCATAACAATATTTCCATGCCGGCCTTTGCTAATCTTAGTACCGCTGATATTGATGCATTGTTAGCTTATATCAAAACAGAAAGCGAAAAACCGGCTGCGGCTGCACCTACAGGTGCTCCGGAAGGCGCTGCTGCTGCTTCATCTGAAAGTGATAATAGCCTGGTCTTTGGCATATTTACCCTGGTACTTGCTGTGGTCGCATTCATCCTCTTACAAGTAAATGCAAATCTTAAAAAACTTTCTGACGAAAAGACCGGGGTGCCGGCTACAGAACCGGTTCCTTTTTGGCGCAATAAAGTGTACATTACTTTTGTGACACTTATATTATTTTTATTAGGCGGGTATTATCTCGTAATGGGCGCTATCGGCCTTGGCCGTACCCAGGATTATGAACCGGTACAACCCATTTTTTATTCTCATAAAGTACATGCGGGTATCAATCAAATCAATTGCCTGTACTGCCATGGCGGAGCACAGGCAGGTAAGCAGGCCACTATTCCCTCTGTGAATATTTGTATGAATTGCCATATGGCAATCAATGAATATAAAGGGGAAGCCCTGCATGATGCCAATGGCAATGAAATAAATGGTACAGCAGAAATCCAGAAACTCTATAAATATGCAGGCTTTGTTTCCGGCCAGCCCTGGGATCCTTCTAAGGCAAAACCGATTGAATGGGTACGTATCCATAATCTCCCGGATCATGTGTATTTCAACCATTCACAACATACCATGGTAGGTAATATTCAATGTCAGACTTGTCATGGTGAGATCACAGCTATGGACGAAGTGAAACAATTTGCTCCTTTAAGTATGGGCTGGTGTATTGGTTGTCATCGTACAACAAAAGTGAATTTCCCGGACGCAAATGGTAAAGGCGGTAACCAGTTCTATAATATGTATGAGAAATATCATGAGGATCTTAAGAACCACGTATTGGATAGTGTAACCGTAGAGACAATCGGTGGTACAGAATGTCAAAAATGTCATTATTAATAAAATAAGTTGTTGAAAAGATTATTTGACGATTCCGACAATATTGGATTTTTCAACAAATAATCAGGCAATCAACATAGATTTTAAATTTACAGAATGGAACAAAAAAAGTATTGGCAAAGCTTTGGAGAATTAAATGATTCTGAGGCTTTCCGAAAATCCGGCAAGGATGAGTTCAAGGAATTGTTGCCTTTTGAAGCTCCCGACAGCAAGAATTTTCTCGAAGCACCTACTGCCAGAAGGGACTTTTTAAAATACCTGGGCTTTTCCACTGCAGCAGCTGCCATTGCCGCCAGTTGTGAAATACCGGTAAAGAAATCCATACCTTTTGTAAATAAGCCGGAAGATATTTTTCCGGGAAATGCATATCATTATGCCACCACCTATATCCAGGACGGTGATACGGTGAGTATCCTGGCCAAGGTTCGGGATGGCCGCCCTATTAAAATTGAGGGCAATGAACTTTCACCCATTACAGGAGGTGGTACTTCCGCCCGGGTACAAGCATCCGTTTTAGATTTATATGATACAGCCCGCTTACGTTTTCCCCTGATTGATGGGAAGGAAGTAACCATGGAAGCGGTTGACCGTGCTATCCTGGGAGCTATTGGAGCAGCAACACCGGTAGTTGTACTCACCAGTACATTAAATTCACCTACTGCATTGGAAACCATTAACCAGTTTTTGGCAAAATTCCCGGGAAGCCGGCATGTCATGGTAGATGCCGTTTCTTATGATGGCCTGTTAGCTGCCAATGCACTTTGTTATGGTAAAAGAATGATCCCATCTTATCGTTTTGATAAGGCAAAAGTCATTGTAAGTATTGGCGCTGATTTCCTGGGTACCTGGCTTTCTCCTATCGAATTCGCCCGTCAATATGCGACAGGTAAAAGGATAAATGAAAATGCTCCGGAGATGAGCCACCATATCCATTTTGAAACAGTGGCCAGTCTTACCGGTTCCAATGCCGATGACCGCTACCTGCACCGGCCTTCAGAAACCGGCGCTGTAGTGATGGCATTATTAGATGCGGTGAATGGTAAAGGGGTAAGCAACATAAGCGATGCCGCACTCAAATCCGGCATTGAAAAAACAGCCAAAGAATTAGTGGAGAATAAAGGAGCCGCTCTTGTTGTTTGTGGAAGTAATGATACAAATATTCAGGTGTTGGTCAATGCCATAAATGAAGCAATTGCTGCAAATGGAAATACCGTTGACTGGTCTGTTACTGCAAATTATAAACTGGGCAATGATGCAGATTATGCAAAATTGCTGGATGATATGAATGCCGGCAGTATAGGTACTCTAATTGTACTGGGAGCTAATCCCGCCTATGCTTTATTCAATTCGGATAAATTTAAATCCGGCATAAAAAAAGTTAAAGCATCTGTTTCTTTGAATCCAAGAATGGATGAAACCGCACAATTATGTAAATACATAGTTCCGGATAATCATTATCTGGAAAGCTGGGGAGATGCCGAGCCGAAATCCGGGTATTTTTCATTGATGCAGCCTACCATTTACCCGTTATTTAAAACAAGACAATGGCAGGATAGTCTATTGAAATGGAGTGGTGCAGCTACCGATTATATCACCCTCTTTAAAAATTATTGGACTACCAAACTCGGAGGGGCAGCAGCCTGGGATAAAGCGCTGCAGGATGGAGTGATTAACCCAGCCACACCTCTTATTCAGTTACCTGCTGTAATTGCTTTTAATAGTGGTGCTGTAGCTACGGCCAGTACAGCTGTAAGTAATGCTAAGAAAGGAGGCGCTACTGAATTGGTATTATACCAGAAAGTGGCTATTGGTGAAGGCCAGGGCGCAACAAACCCCTGGTTGCAGGAAATGCCGGATCCTATAACAAAATGCACCTGGGATAATTACGTGATTATTTCTCCGGCTATGGCTAAATCACTTTTGAACATTGATCTTTCCAGTACCAGCCAGGCAGATGATTATGAAGTGAACCCAGAAAAATATGTTGTGAAAGTGAGTGCGGGGAATAATTCTATTGAACTACCTGCTTTAATAATTCCCGGAACACATCCTAATGTGGTTGGTATAGCATTGGGTTATGGCAGAACAGATAAAATAGGTAAAGTGGCTGCCGGTGTGGGAAAAAATGCTTTTCCTTTTGTAAGTTTTAATGGGGTGAATGTGTCCTATGCCAATAATGATGTTAAGATAACTAATACCGGTAATAAATATAAAGTAGCCCTAACACAAACCCATAACCTGATTGATACCCCAATGGGTAACCGGGTGGAAGTAATGAAAGAAATGACTCTTTCTGAATTTAAAGCGCACCCGGACGAAGTATTAGAGGATAGAAAAAAAGAACTGGAACCCTGGGGTGGCCTGGAAAATTTTGAAAAAGTAGGTACCATTTATCCCTTCTACGATAAACCAGGTATTCACTGGGGTATGAGTGTGGACCTGAATACCTGTATAGGTTGTGGTGCCTGTGTGATTGCCTGTCATACTGAAAATAATGTACCGATTGTGGGCAAAAGCGAAGTCATGCGTTTCCATGATATGCATTGGCTGCGCATAGACCGTTATTACAGTGGCAGTATGGATAATCCCAAAGTGGTATTCCAACCCCTGATGTGCCAGCATTGTAATAATGCACCTTGTGAGAATGTGTGCCCGGTATCAGCAACTAACCATAGTACGGAAGGTCTGAATCAAATGGCATATAACCGTTGTATCGGTACCCGCTATTGTGCCAATAACTGTCCCTATAAAGTACGCCGTTTCAATTGGGCTGATTATACAGGTGCAGATAGTTTCCCGGATAACCAGGATCAAACTATTGTAGGTGTATTAGATCCGGCAGTACATGTGATGAATGATGACCTGAGCCGCATGGTGCTGAACCCGGATGTAACCGTACGAAGCAGAGGGGTTATGGAAAAATGTAGCTTCTGTGTACAACGCTTACAGGATGGTAAATTAAAAGCTAAACGCGCCAACAGGGCATTGCAAACCGGTGAAGATGGGAATTGGGATTTGAAAACAGCTTGCCAGCAAGCCTGCCCGACAAACGCTATTGTATTTGGTAATATCAATAACAGCAAGAGTGCCATATCAAAAGAAAGAATGGATAATGAAAAGCGGACATTCTATGCGCTGGAACAATTACACGTGTTGCCCAATGTAAATTATTTGGTTAAGATCAGGAATACAGAAGACAAAGAAGCATAAATAAAATACTTTTTTAAACGCCTTACAGTAAACTGAAGGAATAACTAATAACAAGATCAAATGCATCTAAAGTACGAAGCACAAATACGGGAGCCACTGGTAGATGGTACAAAAGATTATCACCAGGTATCAGAAGATATTTGCCGCCCCATCGAAGTAAAACCCAGCAAACTCTGGTATGTAGGGTTTTTCATTTCCGTCGCTTTATTGATTTTTGGTATTTGGAGTGTGTATGAGCAAGTAGTGTATGGGGTAGGCCAATGGAATCTGAACCGGACAGTTGGCTGGGGATGGGATATCACCAACTTTGTATGGTGGATCGGTATTGGTCACGCCGGTACACTGATCTCCGCTATCTTATTGTTGTTCCGCCAGGGCTGGCGTACAGCTGTAAACCGTGCCGCTGAAGCGATGACTATATTCGCGGTGATTTGTGCCGGTCAGTTCCCGATATGGCATATGGGCCGTGTATGGTTGGCATTTTTCATTATGCCTTATCCCAATACACGTGGTCCGGTTTGGGTAAATTTCAATTCACCTTTATTATGGGACGTGTTTGCGGTATCCACCTATTTCACGGTATCCCTTCTTTTCTGGTACACCGGTTTATTACCAGACCTGGCTTTGTTGCGCGATCGGGCGAAAACGAAATTCAGAAAATTTTTCTATGGGATTGTATCCTTTGGGTGGACCGGCTCTACCAAGCACTGGCAGCGGCATGAAGCATTGGCACTGGTTTTAGCCGGTTTAGCAACACCACTGGTATTGTCTGTACACACGATCGTGTCCTTCGACTTCGCTACTTCAGTTATCCCGGGTTGGCATACTACGATTTTCCCACCCTACTTTGTGGCTGGGGCTATCTTCTCCGGCTTTGCCATGGTGCAAACTTTATTGGTGATTCTGCGGAAGGTCTTTAACCTGCAGGATTACATTACCCTGGGCCATATTGAAGCGATGAATAAAATTATTGTACTTACGGGATCTATTGTTGGTATTGCATACCTGACCGAATTATTTATTGCTTTTTATAGTCAAAACCAATATGAAGCGTATGCATTTTTCTATACACGGGCCAATTTGTTTAGCCCTTATGGTTGGGCTTATTATGGTATGATGACTTGTAATGTACTGTCACCGCAAATCTTCTGGTTCAGAAAAATGCGCCGGAATATTTATGTTACATTCTTCATGAGTATCATTGTAAATATTGGTATGTGGTTTGAACGTTTTGTAATCATTGCCACATCTATCTTCCGGGATTACCTGCCCAGTAGCTGGTCTATTTATTATAGTCCATCAATTTTTGAGATTGGTTTTTATGTGGGCACTTTTGGTTTATTCTTTACCTGCTTCTTCCTTTTCTCCAAATATTTCCCTGTCATCGCGATTGCAGAAATAAAGCATGTTTTGAAAACGAGTGGAGAGAGCTATAAAAATGAAGTGGGCAATATTGAAGTACAAAAAGTGGAAGAATTTGCAAGTGAATATGCACATTAATAACGGTTAAACTATTCTTTTAAAAGAAAAATATTATGGCAAAAAAGCGATTTATTGTTGGTAGTTTTAAAGAGGAAGCCGTTTTATTTCCGGCAGTGAGGCAGGTACGAAAAGCAGGTTACAAACTGCATGATGTTTTTACCCCATATCCGGTACATGGTCTTGATCATGAAATGGGCTTGCGCGAAACAAGTTTGCATACGGCCGGTTTTATTTATGGTATTTCCGGAACGGCTACAGCGCTGGGTTGTATCAGTTGGATACTTGTTCAGGACTGGCCGTTGAATATTGGTGGGAAACCACACTTTGCTTTACCCGCCTGGATACCGATTACTTTTGAGTTGACCGTTTTGTTTGCAGCCGTGGGTATGACGATGACCTTTTGCTATCTCTGCCAATTGGCTCCTTTTGTAAAAAAACATCATTTTGTTCCGCGGTCAACTGATGACACGTTTGCCATGGTGATAGAATGTACCGATAAAACCAATCCGGCAGAAGTAATTGCCTTCCTGGAAGCCAATGGGGCACAAGATGTACATGAGCAACATGCCGAAACTGGTTGGTGGTTTGGCACTTATGACAGGCAACAACAATTGTACAGAGATACAACCGTAGATATCGCATAACGAACTGAAATATTTATGATGAAAAAATCAATTAGCATTTCTATTTTATCGGCCAGCCTGCTTTTTGCTGCCTGCAATAATGTGCGGCGCAACCCAGGCCGGGAATACATGCCGGATATGGGACACAGCAGAGCTTATGAAACATACGATGCACGGGATTCCACTAAGTTTACCGAAGATGCGGCACATCCCGGTGATAAAATTTTCTATAACAATTTACCGGTAGCTGGTACTATTGCCCGGGAGGAAGATATGCCTTTCCCTTTAACGAAAGATTTACCGGGAGATACTACAAATTATTTTGCTTCCAGGCAAATTGCCAACCCGCTGCCTCCATTGAGTGCAGAGGATATGAAAGAAGCAGAAAGGTTGTATTTAATCAATTGTGGTATTTGCCATGGTGCAAAATTAGATGGTAACGGACCGTTATATAAAGGTGGTGATGGACCATTCCCTGCTGCACCTAAAAACCTGGTGACCCTGAATATGCCGGACGGGCAAATGTTTTATTCCATTACCTATGGCAAGAATCTGATGGGAAGTTATGAATCACAATTAACACGTCGGCAACGCTGGGAAATTATTCATTATATACGATCCAAACAAAGCCCGGCAATCGCCGCCGTGGCAGTGAATACAACAAAAGATACAACAGCAGCAAAACCATAAATCAATTTATCAGCGATAAACATTTTAAAAAATGGTATCAATAAAAGAACAATTTGAAATTCCTGCAAAAATGAAAACCTGGGCACTCGCGCTCATAGGTATAGGAGTTATTTCAGTTATCCTGGGTTTTATTTTACATGGGGCAGGGTCCAAGGAAGATCAATCTGTTTTCTGGGGAACCCTCATGTACAACAGTATGTATTTTACCATGATTTGTAATGCTGCCATGTTCTTTATTTGTGCCATTACTCTGGCTATGGGCGGTTGGCACCTCGTTTTTCAACGTGTTGGGGAAGCCATCTCCGTAATGGTACCCATCTTTGGCGTTATTACCTTTATCATTTTTCTGTATGTTATATATATCGGCCATTTACACGATATATATCATTGGATCGATAAAAAAGCCGTAGCCAATGATAAATTACTGGAAGGGAAAAGTGGCTTTTTAAACCCTACCTTCTTTATTATCTGGTCAGCATTAACTATTGGCCTTTGGAGTATCCTCGGTGCCAGGATGCGGAAACTCAGTGATGAAGCGGATGCAGGCCCCATGGATTATGAAAAAGGAAAACATTTTGTTTGGCGCAATACTGTTACCTCCGGCTTATTCATTGTATGGTTTGCCCTTACAGTGGGATCTGTAACGCCCTGGTTTTGGTTGATGAGCTTGGATGCACACTGGTATTCTACTTTGTATAGTTGGTACACGTTTGCCAGTACATTTGTAAGTGGCATTGCCCTCATTACTTTATGGGTGATCTACCTGAAAAATAAAGGGTATCTCGAATATACCAATGAAGAGCATTTACATGATCTGGGTAAATTCATTTTCGCCTTTTCTATTTTCTGGACCTATTTATGGTTTGCCCAATACCTCTTGATTTGGTATGCGAATATCCCGGAAGAAACAATTTATTTCAAACCACGTGTTCAGGGTGTTTATAAAGGAATTTTCTTTTTCAACCTGATCATCAATTTTGTTTGCCCGATTTTGATTTTAATGAAAAAATCTACCAAGCGGAATTATACAATGATGACCTTTATGGCGGTACTGATTTTATTTGGCCATTGGATCGATTTTTATCAAATGGTTATGCCCAGTATTTCAAAGAATGAACTTACATTGAGTTGGCTTGACTTTGGTGTAGCGGCTTTATATATTGGCCTGATGATCCATTTTGTGGGCAAAGCATTAGCGAAGAAACCATTGGTGGCTAAGTATCATCCTTATTTGAAAGAGAGTGTTATTCATCATACATAAAAATATTTTTAAAACTTATACTATCATTTTTAGAAAATAATTTTGCATTATGTCAAACTTTTTTATCATCGCGGTGATCGTTCTTGTCTTCCTGATCATTTTTCAAATTGCCAAGGCAAGTGAATATGTAGCCGTTTTAAAGGGAGAAGAAAAGACAAGAAGGGATAATAATAAAGTCAATGGCTTTTTGATGATAGCCTTCCTGGTTGCCGGCCTGATCGCCGTTTATCTGTGCAACGATGCCTTGTATGGTAAAACCCTGATGGTGCATGAATCGGCAAGTACACAAGGGGATGAAGTAGATCACATGATTTGGGTAACCTTAATTCTGACCGGCATTGTATTCTTTGGAACGCAAATCGCTTTGTTCTGGTTTTCTTATAAATACCAGGAGAGCCCCACGCGTAAAGCTTTTTACTTCCCACATAACAACAAGCTGGAAATGATATGGACCATCGTCCCCACCATTGTATTGACTATCCTGATTGTGATAGGATTGCGTAACTGGTTTGCCTTTACTGGTGAAGCTCCTAAAAATGCAATGGAAGTGGAAGTGATTGGGAAACAATTTAACTGGATTTACCGCTATGCGGGAAATGATGGCGTTTTTGGAAAAAGGTATTATAAAATGATTGATGCCACCAATGCACTTGGCCTGAACTGGCATGACAGCGCCCGCATTCATGTCACCGATGATCCGGCATCACACGATGATATCGTATTGGAACAGGGAACCATGTATATGGTAAAAAATAAACCCACAAAATTGATTATAGGTTCCCGGGATGTGGTACATGATGTAGGGTTACCCTGGTTCCGCCTGAAAATGGATGCTGTACCGGGAACGCCCACTACACTCTGGCTTACACCGAAATTCACCACGAAAGAAATGATTGCCAAAACAGGCAATCCGAATTTTGCCTATGAAATAAGTTGTGATCAGCTTTGCGGCCAGGGGCATTATTCCATGCGTGGTGTTATTATCGTAGTAACACAACCTGAATTTGATGAGTGGATGGCAAAACAAAAGCCGGCCTATTATGCAGCCTATCCGGATAAAGATCCGGCTAATATGCAGCAAGCCGTTCCAGCAGCAGATAGCACAAAAACTGTTGCATTTCATCAGCCAGCCGGGAAAGCAACAAGTAATAAAAACCTCAGGCAAAAACCTGAATAAAAATAAGTAGACAATAAAGAAAATATCATGAACGAAGAAACTGTTGTACACGCCGCGGAAATAACACTACCGCATGATCTTGGCCATAACGGTCATCATGAACATCACCAGAGTTTTATTACGAAGTATATATTTAGCCAGGATCATAAAATGATATCGAAGCAGTTCCTGATAACGGGAATGACCTGGGCAATACTAGGTGGCCTGATGTCCGTGTTATTCCGTTTGCAACTGGGCTATCCCGATACAAGTTTCCCCATACTGGAGACACTCCTGGGAAAATGGGCAAAGGGTGGCCATATCGATCCGGAAGCATATTATGCACTGGTAACCATGCACGGTACCATCATGATCTTTTTTGTATTGACAGCTGGCCTGAGTGGCACATTTGCCAACTTCTTAATTCCGCTCCAGGTAGGGGCAAGGGATATGGCTTCTCCATTTTTAAATATGCTCAGTTATTGGTTTTTCTTTGCTGCCAGTATAGTGATGCTGTCCTCTCTCTTTGTAGAAACCGGTCCCTTTAGCGGTGGCTGGACGGCTTACCCACCATTAAGCGCCCTGGGCAGCGCTTCGCCGGGTTCGAAGATGGGAATGGATCTCTGGTTAATTGCTATGGCCCTGTTTGTGGTATCTTCTTTATTAGGCGGCCTCAATTATATCACCACGATTTTAAATATGCGGACAAAAGGTATGAGTATGACCAGGTTGCCTTTGACAATCTGGGGCCTTTTCTTTACTGCTGTTTTAGGTGTACTTTCCTTCCCGGTATTATTATCCGGATTTATCCTGTTGATTTTTGACAGAAATTTTGGTACAAGTTTTTACCTGTCTGATATTTTTATCAATGGAGTAGGTGCTTTACCTAATGAAGGAGGTAACGCCATTTTGTATCAACACTTATTCTGGTTCCTGGGACACCCGGAAGTATATATCGTTATCTTACCCGGTATGGGTATGGTGTCTGAAATAATTAGTGTGAATGCACGTAAACCCATATTTGGTTACACAGCCATGGTGGCATCATTATTTGCTATTGCGATATTATCGTTCCTGGTATGGGCGCACCACATGTTTGTTACGGGAATGAATCCTTTCCTGGGGTCCATCTTTGTGTTATTAACCTTGTTGATAGCCGTACCTTCTTCGATTAAAGTCTTTAACTGGCTCACCACGTTGTGGCGAGGAAATATTCATTTCACACCGGCTATGTTATTCTCGATAGGTTTTGTAAGTATGTTTATTTCCGGTGGCCTTACCGGGATATGGATGGGAAATTCTGCTATTGATATTCATATTCATGACACCTATTTTATCATTGCGCATTTCCATTTGGTAATGGGTGTGGCAGCTATGTTTGCCATGTTTGCCGGGGTATATCACTGGTTCCCGAAAATGTTTGGGCGCTATATGAATAATAACCTGGGTTATATCCATTTTTGGTTATCCCTGATTGGCGCCTATGTAATATTTTGGCCGATGCACTATGAAGGCCTGGCTGGTATGCCGCGCCGTTACTATGATTATAGCTCCTGGGAAAGTTTTAAACAATTTGCCGAATTAAATAAGATCATCAGCTTTACAGCAATTATAGTATTTGCCGTTCAAATTTTATTCCTGTTGAATTTCTTCTATTCCATTTTTAAAGGAAGAAAACTCACCACGCTGAATCCGTGGAAAGCTAATACCCTGGAATGGACTACACCTATTCACCCCGGTCATGGAAACTGGGAAGGTGAAATTCCGGAAGTATTCAGGGGTCCATATGAATATGGTAAAGAAGGTATTGATTTTATTCCGCAGCATGTGCCCTTGGGAGCGGATGAGAAAGTGCATTAGCAGGGTATTTGATCAATTAATTTTTTAAAAATGAAATATGCCCTGGATTATTTCTGGGGCATTTTACTAAATGAAGTTTCAAAAACATTAGCGGCAACTATTAATGGGATTTTTATGATGAGTAAGACTATAGAAACATCGCCCGCCTATTCATTTGCATCCAAGGTAAAGGACTATCTCCTGTTGAGTAAATTTACCCTGAGCTTCACAGTCGTATTTACCTGTGTGATTTGTTTCCTGTTAGCGCCCAATGTAGTGGGTGGTTGGAAAATGGCTCTACTTCTTTTTGTTGCTGGACTATTGGTTACCGGCAGCGCCAATGCAATCAACCAGGGAGTGGAAAAAGATACCGATGCCTTGATGCGCAGGACTGGTAAAAGACCGGTAGCCGAAGGCAGGATGAAAGCATCTGAAGCTTTTACATTTGCGTGGATTGCCGGCTTACTGGGAATTGGTATGATGTGGTATTTTTTTAATTTCCCTGCTGCTTTATTATCTGCCATAAGTTTATTCCTCTATGCATTTGTATATACACCCTTAAAAAAAGTAAGTGCGTTGGCTGTTTTGGTGGGCGCTTTTCCCGGGGCTTTGCCCTGCCTGATAGGCTGGGTGGCAGCAACGGGAGTGATCAATCCATTTGCTGTTATCCATATCGGGGATACGGAGGTATATAATGCAGCCGGTTGGGCCTTGTTTGGGATCCAGTTTTTTTGGCAATTCCCACATTTTTGGGCGATTGCCTGGGTGGCACATACCGATTATGCAAGAGCGGGTTTTAAATTGTTGCCCAATGAAAAAGGACCAACAAAGTATTCCGCCTTACAGGCAATTATGTATGCAGTGATGATGTTCCCGGTGGGCGTATTGCCGTATTATTTCCAGGTAAGCGGGCAAATAAGTTTATGGATCGTAATTGCGGCCAATATTTTTATACTTATTCAATGTATCCGGTTATATACCGGGATGCAGGTGAAAGATGCCCGTAGGGTGATGTTTAGCAGTTATATTTATTTGCCGGTTGTGTATTTGGCATTATTGGCAGATAAAATAAATTATCATTTTTAATTTTACTTCAATTTATTGCAATATATGATGGCAGGTTCAGTAAAACGCACACAGGATACCCGGATTCACCCACACAAATTTGTATTGTGGGTTTCTATGGCAAGTATTGTTATGATGTTTGCCGGTCTTACCAGTGCATATATTGTGCGTAGTAACCAGGCCAATTGGCTGGAATTTTCTTTACCCCCGATATTTTGGGTATCTACGGTGGTAATCATAATCAGTAGCCTGACTATGCATTATTCATTGAAAGCATTCAAATCAAGGGAAATGAAGCGTTATCGTCTTTTTATAACATTGACGGCTTTTCTCGGTGTTTTGTTTGCAGTATTGCAATGCGTAGGATTTATTTATTTAAATGATCATGGGGTGCAACTCATCTGGCAGGGCAGCAATCCGGCAGCCTCTTTTCTCGGCATTATTACCGGCCTGCATATTTTGCATGTACTCGGAGGGGTGATTGCTTTATTGATTATTTTTTTCCGGGCATATAGTTATAAAACAAAAAGCTATAGTACTGTGCCCATTGAAGTGGCGGCTACTTACTGGCATTTTGTGGATATACTTTGGATTTATTTATTTATATTTTTCAATTGGATGCACTAAATTTATGCGGTAAAGATTTTCCTAAAAAAAAATCCTGATTTGCATGAGTTTTCAGAGTGAGCTAATAAATTTGCAAACGAAACTTTTACAACAACATGGCTAATTCAACTGCAGTAACACAAACATGGAAAGGCGGTAAAAGCCCTTTCAATGTGGAATATGGAAAATTAATGATGTGGTACTTCTTAATGAGTGACTCCTTTACTTTTGGCGCTTTGCTCATTTCGTATGGCACCACCCGTTTTGCCACTAACGGATGGCCGAACCCTAATGAGGTTTTCAGCAATTTTCCCGGCCTGGGAAATGGTCACCCGCTCTTGTTTGTGAGCCTGATGACATTTATCCTGATCTTAAGTTCCGTAACAATGGTATTGGCTGTTCATGCCGGCCATAAGATGGATAAAAAAGGAGTAGTGAAATACCTTATCTGGACAATCATCGGAGGCCTTGCCTTCCTCAGTTGCCAGGCTATGGAATGGACACACCTGCATAGCGAAGGTGCCTGGTGGGGTATGAATCCTTTCCCGAATACAGATGGCACTATTTCTACTACCAACTTCACTAATTTCTTTTTTACTATTACCGGTTTTCATGGCTTCCATGTATTCTCTGGCGTAGTAATCAATATCATCATGCTGATCATGACCCTGCAGGATAAATTTGAACGCAAAGGCCATTACCTGATGATTGAAAAAGCCGGTTTGTACTGGCACTTTGTTGACCTGGTGTGGGTATTTGTATTTACCTGCTTTTATCTTATTTAAATTTAAAAACTGAAAATAATTCTTATGGAACATACATCTGCAATAGCCTTAGAACCCGGGCAAAAAGATCCGGCCGTACGCGAGATATGGCGGGTTACCATTATTCTTTCTATTTTGACAGTAGTGGAACTGGCACTGGGTTTTTCCATGATTGGGATGCCGGTAGATACCCTGCACTATTTTATTAAAGGTGTAATCATTATTTTAATGCTGGCCAAAGCATTTTATATCATTGCTTATTTCATGCACTTGAAGCATGAAGTACGTACCTTGATCCTTTCGGTTGCGGTTCCCATGATTTCATTCATCTGGTTTATTACAGCGTTTATTATGGATGGCCATTCATTCAATGTTTTGAAAAACCGGTATGAACCTTTTTACAAGGAAAAATCAACCATGCAGATGCCGCCACCCGCCGAACACCATGAGACAAAGCCGGCCGGCCTGGATTAATAACGGAATTTGTAAATTTTATAACGAACCATTGCTGGCAAGCAATGGTTTTTTTTGTAACTCGCAGCATCATGCAAAAAAAATCTCTTCTCGCCATTTGTATCGCTATTTTTATTCCCCTGATCGGTTATTACCTGGTAAAACAGGCAAGCGATAAAACTGTCGTGATGCCGAAACGCTTGTACTGGGATTCCGTTATCAATAAGACAGATAATGGCAAACTCACCACAGATACCATTTGGCACAAAACAGCGAATTTCAAATTGGTCAATCAATTGGGTGATACCGTGGAATTAGATAAAATTCAAAACAAAATAATTGTAGCGGATTTCTTTTTTACCCACTGCCCTTCCATTTGCCCTACACTGACAAAGAATATGCGAAAGCTGCAGGCCTCCTTTTTAAAAGGCGGTGATCCCATGCACCAGGTGGATTCATCTATTGTATTGTTCTTATCTTTTTCTATTGACCCGGAAAGAGACTCAGTGCCTGTATTGAAAAAATATGCCGATCATTTTGGCGCAGATAGCGATAACTGGTGGTTTTTAACCGGGCCGAAGAAAACAATTTATGATCTTGCCCTCAATGAATTTAAGCTGGGCCTGGTAGATGGTGAAGGCGTGGACTCTGCGTTTATTCATTCACAAAAACTGGTATTGCTGGACAGGGACCATGTGGTACGGGGCAGATGGGGGCCACAGGTTTATTACGATGGCCTCGACACCAGTTCCTTTGGTGAATTATCCAAAGATATCGGTTTGCTGATGATGGAAAAACCTTCCGGGCCGGAGCCATCAGCATTTGATCCCGTACAGATGGCTATATTTTTCGGTATCACGGTATTAGCGGTTATTTTCGTGGTGAACTTTTTAATACGCAAGAAAAAACAATCCGGTGATGCCTGAACACCTTCCCCCGCCGACCTTTCAGCGAAATGATAAAAAAGCCCGGAAGTGGATTTGGCTTTTATCGGCGATTATATTTTGTGCCATTGCCCTGTTGGGAAATGTGCAGTTGCCCATTCATGTAAATTTTGATGCCCATATTTTTGCCCGGCTCAATGCGGGCATCAACCTGGTAGTGGCTTTTTTATTGATACTTGCATTAATTGCCGTAAAAGCAAAGAAGTATGCATTGCATAAAAAAATAATGATGGCAGCCCTGGCGCTATCAGTCATCTTTCTCCTTTCTTATATCTGTCATCACCTGTTAGCGGGAGAGTCAAAGTTTGGCGACAGTAACCATGATGGGGTGCTCAGTGTACAGGAATTAGCAGCAGTAGGTAATGAACGGATTATTTACCTGGTGCTGCTCTTCACGCATATTTTGTTAGCGGCCATAATGCTGCCATTGATTTTATTTACGGCATACCGGGGCCTGGTGGCCGATTTTCCGGCACATAAAAAACTGGCAAGGCTGGCCTGGCCTGTCTGGTTTTATATTGCCATCAGCGGGCCATTGGTTTATTGGTTTATACATCCGTATTATCAATAAGTGTTTCAAATAGATTGCCGGAACGAAAAAATCTCATTTCAATTTTATCAAAGAGCCCGTTTACTTTTTTATCTTGATACAAAAAAGGCTCATAAAAAATCAAGGCTGCAGAAAGATCGAATAAATCAACTAAAGTTATGTATTTGATTTGTTTAAAGAGTTAACTCAACCAGGGGATCCCAGAATTTTTTTTCAAAGTCCACAACCTGGTTGTTTTTTATATATGTCTTTTCTTTTTCCAGCAGTTCCTGCATGCGGGTGGGCGTGGCAAAATGCATTTTACCACTGAGTTGTCCATTCCGGTTCACCACACGGTGTGCGGGAATTTTAGATACTTGGAAATGAGAGGCATTCAAGGCCCAACCGACAAGCCGGGCAGCGCTTTTGGCGCCTAAATAATTAGCAATAGCGCCATAGGATGTTACCCGTCCCCGGGGGATTTGCCTGACTACACTCCATACATCTTCATAGAATGTGTATTTACCCGATTTATCCCCCACAGGTATTTTTTCTTTGGTAACTTTCTTTTTGTTAAGGTTTTTTTTCATGGGATCCTCCCTGTGCGTTTATTGGCCTGTGTAGTTTTTCTTTTTTTAGGGGCACGGCTTCATGGTTGTAAGGACAATGCAGGCAACCATTTCCACAGCAATAACCTCGTTCCAGTAAAAATTTCCTGGTAAGCACCATCAGTCCCTGGTCATTAAAATAGTAATCAATATTTTCCTCCATGCTCGATCAATTGAATTTGTCTTTTTACTTCATCATCCCATGCCGGGGGCAATGGTTTATTGATAAGAAATTTAAGATAAAATATTTTCTGGCTGCCCGCAATGTCCAGTTGCTCATAATGTGTTTTAATCTTTAATGTTGCATCCATATCCGTTTGCGCATACAGATCATTTGTCTCCTGTAAAAGAGGTAACCGGAAGATATGGATAATTTCTTTGGTAAATGTATAGAGTGCCGGGCTGTCTGTTTTTAGATGAATACAACCATCTGCCTTTATTATTTGTTGATACAAACGCAAAAATTTGGGGTGTGTCAGTCTTTTACGAAGCCTTGAAGTGCGTAATTGCGGGTCGGGGAAAGTCAGCCAGATTTCATCCACTTCACCGGGCTGAAAATACGTGTGTATGCGATCAATCTGGGTTCTTAAGAAGGCTACATTTTGCAAGTGCTCTTCAAGGGCCGTCTTTGCACCCCGCCATATCCGGTTACCTTTGATATCCACACCTAAAAAATTTCTGTGCGGATACATTCGGCCCAGTCCCAGCGTATATTCACCTTTTCCACAGGCAAGTTCCAGGGTAATCGGTTCTTTGTTATTAAAAAATTGGTGCCAGTTCCCCGCCATATTTTCGGGGTATTGCAATACATTTTTAAAATGCCGTATCTCCTCAAAACGTTGTAGTTTTTTTTGTGCCATGGCCTGCAAATATAGTAGCAGTCAAATATAATATGGCCGGGCCTGCTGATCAGTGATGATTGTTTTTTTATAAAAATATTTGAGTAAGTTTACAGCAAACAATTTTTATGGAGCAAAAATATAACCGCCGGAAATTTGTCAAGCAGGCTGCCATGGCCGGGGTCGTGGTATCAGCAGCTACATCACCATTGAATGTATGGGCCAAACCGAAAGCACAAAAGATACGCATAGGTATGATAGCCGTTGGCCTGCGGGGCCAGACACATTTGGCGGAAATGCTAAAACGGGATGATGTGGAAGTAACCGCCATGGCTGATCCGGATAAATCCATGATGGCAATGGCACAAAAATTAGTGAGCAGTTATGGCAAACCGGTACCAGCAGAATATACCAATGGTAATTACGATTATAAGAACTTACTGAAGCGGGATGATGTGGATGCTGTTTTTATTTCTTCCCCCTGGGAATGGCATTTTGAACAAGCGATGGCTTCTATGCAGGCAGGTAAAATTCCCGGTGTGGAAGTATGCGGCGCTATTAAACTCCAGGAATGTTTTGATATAGTGGCAGAATCAGAAAAGACAAAGGTCCCGGTAATGGTTTTGGAAAATGTTTGTTATCGCCGGGATGTACTGGCCATTTTTAATATGGTGAAAAAAGGGGTCTTCGGAGAAATCCTGCATGTACGCGGAGGTTATGAACATGACTTACGTGGAGTACTTTTTTCGGATGGAGATACACCGGCGCCGGGTGTGGATTTTGGCGGAAATGCCTATAGCGAAGCCAGGTGGCGCACCAATCATTATGTAGACCGAAATGGCGAACTATATCCCACGCATGGCCTCGGCCCGGTGGGAACAATGATTGATCTTAATTTTGGGAACAGGCTTACCTATTTATCCTCCTTTTCATCTAAAGCAAGGGGCCTGCACCGGTATATCGTGAATAGCCCGAAAGGTGGCCCGAATCATCCGAATGCTAAAGTGAAATTCATGGAAGGAGATATTGTAACCACACAAATTCAATGTGCCAATGGAGAAACTATTTTACTGACACATGATACATCGAGTCCGCGGCCGTATAACCTGGGCTTCCGGGTACAGGGTACCAATGGCTTATGGCAGGATTATCATGCCGGTGGTTTTGATGAAGGGATGGTATATGTTGAAGGTATCAGTCCCGCACACACCTGGGAAAATTCAAAGAAATATATGGAGCAATATGACCACCCGTTATGGAAGCGTTTTGAAAAACAGGCAGCAGGAGCCGGGCATGGAGGTATGGATTTCTTTGTGGACAATGCCTTTATTGAATGTATCAAAAGAAAAGAACCTTTCCCGCTGGATGTCTATGACCTCGCTACCTGGTATGCCATCACGCCATTAAGTGAGCAATCGATCCGGGAAGGAGGCGCACCACAGCAAATCCCCGATTTTACGCATGGCTTATGGAAAACAAGAAAACCCATCTTTGGATTAAGTGATGAATATTAGTAAAAACTTTTACCGATATGCGGCAGGGTAAATTTAGCAAATAGCCAAGTTTTTAATTGCGTACGAGATATTATCTTGCAGGACTTAAATAATTAATCAACGAAAATGGAATATTCAAAGATTATTTCGATCACCGGTATGAGTGGCCTGTTTGAACTATTGGCAAGTAAAACAGATGGTGCGATTGTGCGTTCACTGGAAGATAATACCACCCGTTTTGTTTCTTCCCGTGTCCACAACTTTTCTCAATTGGAAGGAATTGAAGTATATACGGAAAATGAAAATGTGAACCTGGCGGAAGTTTTTAAAGCCATGGAAGATTCTGCAGAAAATTTACCGGAACTGAAAGACGCATCCGCAATAAAAAAATATTTTGAGAAAGTATATCCACATATGGATTTTGACCGTGTCTATACCAGTGATTTGAAAAAAATGGTGAAATGGTTTACCATTCTAAAAGCAGCAAAAATTGAAATTGTTATTCCGGAAACAGAAGCAGATACACCGGAAGAGGATTCGGCAGAAAATACGCCTGCAGAATAATGCCATTTCAATTTCTATAAACTTTATCCGCCTCCTAACCGGGCGTAGTATTATTTCCCTGTAAATTATTTGTATGGTATATACCAGTGATATTAAGAAATTGCCCCGGCATTTCTTACCAAAAGATTTTCGCATCACCACCTGGGAAAAGTTGGAACCCTGGTTTAAAAAATTAGTTGATCGTGAAATAGATTCGTTACCTGCACTCAACCAATGGTTACTGGATATGAGTGAACTGGAA
The DNA here is from genome assembly GCA_039811225.1 of Parafilimonas sp. Lineage (GTDB taxonomy): Bacteria > Bacteroidota > Bacteroidia > Chitinophagales > Chitinophagaceae > JAFDXJ01. The sequence goes on along the minus strand of JBDHYG010000001.1, from coordinate 320,925 downwards.
GCTGCTGTGAGTGAAGATGCCTGTTGGCGTCAAATAAAAATGACCTGTGATACCACCGATAAATCCCTCGAAGAAGCATTCACTTTCTTCTGCATGGAAATACAACCGAGGATTCAACCTTATGCTGATCTCCTGAATAAAAAACTGGTTGAAAATCCATTTACGGCGCAATTAGACCAGGAAGTCTATTTTCCTTATCTACGCCAGGTGAAAAAAAATATCGCATTATTCCGGGAGAAAAATATTCCCCTGCAGGCTGAACTGAGCGTGCTGCAACAACAATACGGCGTAATAGCCGGAAAGATGACCGTGGAAATACATGGCCGGGAATATACCTTGCAGCAGGCATCAAAATTTTTGGAAGACCCGGATCGGGCTTTACGTGAAACAGTATATCGTAAGATTCAGGAAAGAAGATTACAGGATAAAGAAGCATTGGATCAGTTGTTTTCAAAATTGGTAGCATTGCGGCAACAAGTCGCCCTGAATGCAGGGTTTGAAAATTATCGGGATTATAAATTTGTGGAATTAGGGCGCTTTGATTATACCAAAGAAGATTGCTTTCTTTTTCATCAATCTGTACGGACGCATGTAGTACCATTGGTGAAAAAAATTTATGAAAGGAAAAAAACAGCCTTAGGTTTGGCGGACTTTCGGCCATGGGATACAGAAGTGGAACCGGGTGGCTTGCCACCTTTGCAGCCTTTTACGAATGGGAAAGAATTATTGCAAAAAACTAAAGCCTGTTTTGAAAAACTCAATCCGTTTTTTGCCGGTTGTTTGCAAAAGATGGAAGAGCTGAATCATGTTGACTTAGATAGCCGTAAAGGGAAAGCGCCGGGTGGATATAATTGCCCGCTTGCAGAATCCGGTGCGCCATTTATTTTCATGAATGCTGCGGGGCAAATGAGTGATGTAACAACTATGGTACATGAGGGCGGGCATGCCATTCAATCATTTCTTACCCATTCGTTGCCATTGAGTGCTTTCAAAGAATACCCCATGGAAATTGCTGAAGTGGCCAGTATGGCAATGGAGCTATTTAGCATGGAATACTGGCAGGAATTTTTTCCAAATGAAAATGATTTAAGGCGTGCCAAATTACACCAGTTGGAAAGAGTGATCACTATATTTCCCTGGATAGCCATGATTGATCAGTTCCAACATTGGATTTATGAGCATCCGGAACATACGGAAACAGCGCGTATGGAAGCATGGATGGATATTGCGAATGCATACACTATTGAAACGATTGATTATAGCGGCCTTGAACTTTATAGGGCCAATGCCTGGCAGCGGCAATTGCATTTATATGAAGTGCCTTTCTATTATATCGAATACGGAATTGCACAGCTTGGCGCCATCGGGTTATGGAAGCAGTTTAAACAAGATCCGGCCAAAGCCCTGGACCATTACATGCAAGCGCTGGCATTAGGCGGGACCAAGACACTTCCCGCTTTATATGAAGCGGCCGGCCTGCAATTGAATTTTTCTCCCGGTTATATCCGTGAGTTGATGCGTTTTGTAGAAGAAGAGATGGATAAAATTTAAATCGGGGGAATTTTTTCACATATTCATTCGATGAAACGCCCGAAATAAATGCTTCTACTTTCTCTTCGATTAGGCGGTATAATGTTTTTTGGTCAGCAGGCGATGAATAATTTTTTCAAAATGAGATGATTGCTCATTTAATAATCGCAACAACTCAAACTGGTTGGCAGCCCGGAAAAAATTATGCAGGGGATCAATGACTTCATAATAAATATTGCCATTTAGGAAATCAGTCAGGAATCGAATGGCCTGCATATATATGATCATCTGGCCGGCATAGACAAAATGTTTTATTTCTGTATCCGTCAGGAATTCCTGCATCTGGGATAAATAACCTTCGGCAATGGCGTTAAAATAATCATCGCGGATGCCTATTTTTTTCAAATCTCTTTCTTCTTCACTCACCGGGGATAAATAGGTACGCATCATATCGCCCACATCACTGATATAATATCCGGGCATTACAGTGTCAAGATCAATCACGCAAATGCCTTTATCGGCATTATCGAATAATATGTTACTGATTTTTGTGTCGTGATGGATGACCCGGGTGAGCAAACCTTGTGTATCGTGCAATTGCGCATAGCGTTCAGGGATGTCGGTAAAACTTTGTGCTGCCTGGATGAGCGGTGTTGCTTTATCCAGTAATTCTTTTTTGGCATTTTTCCGGGCAAATAAAAATTGATTTTGCCGAAGGGTAAGATCATGAAAACCGGGAATGGTGAAGTGTAGTGAGCCGGCGGGGAAATCATTTAATAATTTAGCAAAGCGGCCAAATTGTTTAGCCGCTTCGAAAGCAAGGCCCTCTTTATTTACAACGGTATATGTGTGTGAACCTTTAATGTAATCAAACAGCCGGAAATAATTATCATCTATCTGGATAAGGGTTTTTCCTTTTTTTGTTTTTACCGGGTGGGTAAAAAAGTACCCCGGAAAATGCGCCTGGAGATATTTCCCAATAGCATTTATATTTTCATCAATATAAAAAGGATGTTTGAAAACATGATGATTGATTCTTTGAAGGATAAATTCCTGCTGCCCATCCCGGATGATAAAAGTAGAATTTATGAGCCCGGTACCGGTACGTTCCACTGAAACGGCATCAGGTGTAAAGCCATATTCTTCCAATACCTGCTGTAAAACCTTTTCCATAAATGAATAAATTGTATTTCAAATTTACGGATTTTGTCTGGCCTTATCTCATAAAAAATGCCCGCCATGAAGCGGGTATTTTACAAAGCTTAAAAATAGGTTTATAATTTCACCAACAAGCCTACTCCCACCAATGATTTGAACTGTAAGCCGGGCGCATTATGATTTACTCCAAAAATCCGCACATCATCATCATAGATCAGATCTACGCTCCAGGTTGCGGATAAAACTTTAGATAATTTTACAGCAAACAGGTTGGTCATGTAGAGGTCCACATTTTGCGGATTGTGTTTGTAATTGGAGAAAAGATCAAGGCGGCCTGTATAATCCACAGCATTACCCAATTTCGTTTTATAATTTACAGATACATACGCGCCAATTTCGTTCAGCGATTTTTTCCCCGGTGCGAGGCCATATAAAGTAGACAGGGCGGTGTCGCTTACAAATGTCCAACGACTGGTTATCGGTGATACGAAAATAGACAGATTACTTGCGGGGTGATAATCCAAACCTGCACTGAGCAAGAGATAAGCAGGAGCCCAAAAAGTAGAGCTATAAATTTTCGTTGTATTATCGGGATAGGTATAGCCTTTGAAGAACTGTGTTCGTAAATCGCCAAGCGCAGAAAGGTTGAGTTTGGAATTTAAAGCATACCCATATTTTGAGGTAAGATTGATGCGGTCATCATTCTTCCGGTTGCCCAGTGTGGAGGTATTTAAATAGCCCAGGTAGAAATCCAGGTTGTTGTCCCAACTATTTCTGCCTTTTTTATAAAAAGCATAGCCATTTAAATAACTATTCAGAGTAAGGGAAAATTTATCTCCGCCGGCAGCCCAGTTACTGGTACTTCCCTGTGCAATACTGAGACTAATAATACCACCTGTCTTCCAGGTCTTTGATGTGGTATCATTGGGATCTTTCTTTATAGTCTTCTGTGATTCATCGCGTAATTGGGTTACTGTTTGATCCTGTGCAAAACTCATTGTAGCATACATGGAGATAGCCAGTACAAATAAAATCTTTTTCATTTTTGTGTTTTTAATAATGAATGATCCATTGAAAAGCATCCATGAAGTATCCTGTTAAGAAAAGGTACGGTAGATGTTTTTCAATTTTTTGAAATAAAAATGCAAATGTAAGGGCACGAATGGAATGTTATATGCTCCTGCTTATATTTATCTAAATTATGGGCAGTAAAAAATTAATGCTGTTGTGCTATGTAGCCATCATAAGAAATGCCTTGCCTGTCAGAAGAATTAACACTTAAGGAGGCATTCCCATTATCGTAAATGACCAGGCTAAATTGCTGAACATTTTGTTTGTCCCTGGGTTTGATTGTAATATTCAACCTGTCTGCTTTTTCTGCCGTTACCTGGAAGTCAAAGGAGGTGGAAATAAAATCATAGGGTGACTGGCCCGGGTTTACCGGCGCTATATAAGCCTGGCCTATATAAGGTAATTGAACATAGAGGCTGTCATTGCTTGTTTTCAGGTGATAAAAACTCGTTATGTTTTGGGGCAGCCCTTTTGCCGGGTTCATTCTTTGCACGACAAACTCAATATTTTTTTCAGCTACCATTGATTTTATTTTAGAAAAATCATTCTCTTGTGTTGTGATGTTTTTTGTACTGCTGCAAGCTGCAAACAAAGGAAGCAGGGCTGCCAGGAATAAGTATTTCATAAAAAACTTTTATACTATGACGCAAAAATGATGCGAAAATTTAAACGTTGATTTCATTTTTTAACTTTAAAACGGTCGCCGGCCGTATAGGCGGCAAGGTGAATATTGGAAAATTTTATAAAACCATTTTCAACGCCTGGATTTTCCATATCAGAAAAAACAAGCACCTGGCTTTCGCCCCGTACGGTAATTTGATGCTGATGATATACAATCGCCGTGCTTTCATTGATACCAATGCCGGTAAAACCCCGCTTCTCATAAATGGCAGAAAGGAGCCGGTTATATCGGCTTCGAACAATAAAGTGTTGGTCAATGATAATAGAAGAGTCCAATAAGCCAAGACCTTCTGCAAATTCAATATTCTTATCCCACAGACGATCAAAAGTGGCGTGGTATGTAGTATCGCCACGTAACTGGTTACCGGTAATCATGTATTTGCTCATTACAGCTGCTCCGGCACTACTGCCTGAAATGGTTGCTCCATTGTTATACGCTTCATGGATGACGGTATAAATGGGTGTATGCAATACAATGTTCATAAAACGGGTTTGATCCCCACCGGTGATAAAAATGAGTTTGGCCTTGCGCAGGGAGTCGAGTAATATTTTATTGGAAACAGTGGCTTTTGTGAAATTGAGGTTGGCAATAGTATTGGGACACAGGGTAACCATTTGTTCTTTAAAATAAAAAAAGCTGGTATCGGGTTCTTCACTGGACATAGGCAAAACGGCTATATAATCGTGTTTGCTTAATTGTGCCGTTTGCAATAATGCCTGCATCAGGCTATCAGGGCGTTCGCCACCGCCTATAATAAACAGATTTCCTTTTGGTTCTTTATTCTTTTGTGCCTGGACTGCATGAAAAGAAAAAAGTAAGGCAAAAAGCAGGATATATTTTTTCATATCGTTTGATTGAGTGAAGAAAAAAATGGAATTGCTGCAATGAAGGTAATAAAAAAGCTGCTTCACGTTGACATGAAGCAGCTTTGCTGTAGGGGTAGGATTCGAACCTACAAGGGGAAGTTAGCAACGGCACAAATCCTGGTGGTCAACCCCGGTCGGCCATATGGTCGGCTCTATGCTTTGTTTATCCTTTGATCCCCACCCCCGAGACGAGAGGGTATGTCTGCCAAAAATTTCATCACCCCACATTCTTATAGTGCAATGTTAAATAAAGAACTTGAATTATTGAAATAATTCTATGAAATTTTATAAAATTTAGAAAATATCTAAATTATTTAAATTATTTTTGACAAATACTAAATCCTTAATAGAAAATGGCTGCTTCTTTGAATTTTGATAAACTCGACCTGCAGATCTTACATGAAATGTTACATACCTCTGCAATTTCTTATGCAACATTGGGAAAAAAATTATTTGTGTCCGGTGGTACCATACATGTACGTATCAGGAAACTGGAGGATGCCGGTGTGGTATTGGGTCGTAAACTGGCTGTTAACCTTAAACCGCTCGGTTATGATGTCATTGCATTTATTGGTATCTTTCTCGAGAAAAGTTCATTGTATGATACGGTAGCCAAAGAATTGAAAAAAATCCCGGAGATCGTGCGGCTCAATTATACTACCGGGAATTACAGCATGTTTGCTGAAGTGGTATGTAAAAATATCCAGGAATTAAAAACCGTACTGCATGATGAATTGCAGAAAATAAAAGGAATTGAGCGCACGGAAACATTAATTTCCCTGGAAGAAAGTTTTTCACGCAGTGTAGCGCTGCAACCCGGTAAGAAATAAAATCTGATGTTACCATCGTTCTTCAGCACTATCGTGGTTATCTGTTTTAAATTTTTCCCGTGTATGAATTTTTTGTATCTGCCGGGCTATCAACATACCCGCTATGATAGTTGCTGCCTGTTGTGGCGCCTGCTTAGCTAAATTTTCTTTTAATTGTTTTTCCTCAATATCTACATTGTACAGGATTTGTATAAGGCGGTTAAAATCGGTATCTATCAATACCTGTATGGCTGCTATTAACTTTTCCGTATAAGCTTTGTTTTGCAACGTGGCTAATTCACCGGGGAAAAATATATCTTCTTCACCAGTTGACATGTGCTAATTTTTTTTCTGAAACGCCCAGGCCAAATAAAGCAAAATCATATTTTACCGGATCCCGGGCATCCAGTTGTTTGAGTGTATTTGTCAATGCTACAGCTGCTTTCCAATCCGGCACTTTTTGATCCAGTAATTTAAAATGCCGGGCTACCCGTATAACATGCACATCTAAAGGACAAATCAATTGGGCCGGTTTAATTTTTTTCCATAAACCGAAATCCACACCCGTCTTATCTTTTCGTACCATCCAGCGTAAATACATATTCAATCTTTTACACGTGGAATTTTTGAATGGGGCAGCAATATGTTTGGTCGCCCTGTTTTTGCTTCCGTTTTTTCCTGGTGGGAAAACATAGGTATAGAAACCATTCAATGCATTTTCTATATGCACAGCCCGTGGTGGCAGCCATTGGGAAAAAGCTGTTTCCAAAGATTGATGTTGGCTATAATGTTTTCGTAAAAATGAAATTAAATAAATCAGGTCACTACCTGTAAATGTGCGGTGCTTAAAATCCTGTAACTGTTTTAAATCTTTCGCTGAATGATACCGGACAAAATCATGAGGCGCCAGGTCCATTCGTTGCATGAGCTCCGCACTTTTCTTTAGAATCACTTTTCGGCTACCCCAGGCAAACAGGGCAGCAAAGAAACCGGCAATTTCTATATCCTGGCGTTTCGTAAAAGCATGTGGAATAGAAATTGGATCTGCTTCAATAAAATCGATATGATTGAATTTTTCTACCTGCCTGTCAAGAAAATATTTCAGGTCCCTTTCCATAGTTATCAACCTCAACCTATAGCCTGGTTCAAATCTTCCATTAAATCATCCACATCTTCGATACCGATACTCAAGCGGATGAGGCCATCTCGCAAACCATGTTTCAAGCGCTCTTCGCGAGGAATAGATGCATGTGTCATGGATGCCGGATGGTTGATCAGGGATTCCACGCCACCCAGGCTTTCTGCTAAGGCAAATATTTTTGTGGAAGATAAAACCCGCCGGGTATTTTCATCCGAATCATCTTTCAATTCAAAACTCAACATACTGCCAAAGCCTTTCATTTGTTTTTTAGCCACCTCATGGTTGGGGTGATCTTCAAAACCCGGCCAATAGACTTTAGCCACTTTTTTGTGGTCTCGCAGAAAATGCGCCAATTTCTCCCCGTTTTCACAATGCCGTTGCATGCGGACATGCAGTGTTTTAATACCACGTAAAACAAGGAAACAATCCATAGGACCCGGAACAGCGCCACAACTTTTTTGTATAAAATAAAGATCATCACGAAGTGTATCATCTTTCATGACCAATGCCCCCTGGATTACATCACTATGCCCGCTTAAATACTTGGTGGCAGAGTGCATAACAATGTCGGCACCCAGGTCCATGGGATTTTGTAAATATGGAGAAGCAAATGTGTTATCCACGCAAACTTTAATTCCTTTATTAGCAGCAATAGCTGTAACAGCTGCTATATCTGTAATATTCATTAATGGATTGGTGGGCGTTTCCAGCCATATCAATTTGGTATTGGCTGAAATAGCCTGTTCAATCTTCGCTGCATCCTGCATATTGATAAATGTAAACCGGATACCAAATTTTTCAAATACTTTGGTAAATAGCCGGTATGTACCGCCATACATATCATTCGCTGCTATTACTTCGTCACCCGGTTGCAGTAATTTCATAACAGCATCTGTAGCTGCTACACCGCTGCTGAAAACCAGGCCATGGCGGCCATGTTCAATTTCTGCGATAGCACGTTCCAGTGCAAATCTTGTAGGATTCTGTGAACGGGCATATTCAAAGCCTTTATGTTGGCCGGGAGCAGATTGTACAAAAGTGGAGGTTTGATAAATCGGTGTCATAATAGCGCCGGTACCCGGATCGGGTTCTACACCTGCATGAATATATTTTGTTGCTTCTTTCATATGCTTCATTTGTTTTTTATGTTGTGCAAAGATGCATCAATTATTTTAAGAGTGCTGCCACACATAAGAATCGCCAGTCATAATTATCAGCAGCATGAGCCTCGCGGGCAATTATTGGCGCCTCTATAATTTCTTTCCGTAACAGGCCATGTGTTACCAGGCGGGCACGGCTTTGCCTGATCAGTTCGACAATGGGCGTCTGCTTCATCCAATTTTCCTGCGGAGGTTCAAAGCCGGTTTTCCCTTTTGCCCAAACTATATTCCCGGGTAATTTATTTTCTGTGGCTTTTCGCAGGATCCATTTTGTAAAGCCGGCATGTATCTTCATGGAAGCAGGAAGGCTAAAAATAAATTCAGCCAATTCATGATATAAAAAAGGCAGGCGTACTTCCACCGAATGTGCCATGGCATTTCGATCAGCATACCGCAGCAATTCATCTAAGCCCGATTGAAAACTATTGAAATATAAAATGTCTTCAAGGCAGTTGATAACAGGCTTTTGAATGTTGATTGGTTGCCGGTGAGCCCGGTAAAAATCCGGATGAATAAACGGTGTCTGCCGTATTTTTTGCAAGGCTGTAAACCGTAATGCCTTACTGGCTTTTGCCGGTGAAATAGCTGCCAGCCTATCCCGAAAATTCCAATCATCCAGGAAATGATTCCGGGCCAGCGCTTCTTTTTCTGCTTTAAACAATGGCTTATTTTTTCGCCACAAAAATTGTAGGTACCAGCGTGTATATTTTTTGTAGCCGCCTAACAATTCATCTGCTCCCTGGCCATCGAGCAGGACAATAATATTTTTTTCCCGGGCTTTTTTGTACACTAAAAATTGGGTGAGCACACTACTGCTTTGCAAAGGTTCTTCCTGGTGATACATCATTTTTTCAAACTCATCTATCCAATCCTTTACAGATGGATAAATCAGTTCCTGTTGCATATCCAGGTAAGCAGCAATTGCTTTACTGCGTTCGGATTCATCTTTTTGAAAACCCGGGAAGGCGGCTGTAAAGGCAATATTTTTCCATTGACTGCTTTTGTTTGCCAGTTGATGAATGGTGGCCACGATACTTGCTGAGTCAATACCTCCACTCAGGCTGCTGCCGGTATGTACATGGCTGCGCAATCTTCTGCCGACAGAGGTTTCGAATAAAGATGAAAATTGCTGTATGCAGGTATCTTCCTCACAGGCAGCGGTTTTCTTTTCAAAAGTAGGATGATACCATTGTTCTTTTGCAAATTGATATTTGCTTATGTCAATACATAGGTAATGACCTTGCGGCAGGTTATAAATATGTTCATAAAAGGTTTGGCTTTTATCCGGAAAATGAGAGACTTCACCCAGCGCCAGGTACTGGAGCAACGGGGTACCGGCCAGTTGCCGGGAAATACCATCTGCCCAGAGCGCTTTCATTTCACTGGCAAATAAAAAGGAAGTAAAATTTGTTGCCGGCCCGGTATAAGTATAATAAAGCGGCTTCTCGCCAAAGCGATCCCGCACGATATATAGGGTCTTTGTTTTTTCATTGACTAATGTAAAAACAAACATCCCGTCAAATCGTTCCAGGCAATGTATGCCCCAATGATCGAATGCAGCGGGAATAATTTCGGTGTCCCCCTCAGTATTAAAGATGTAACCTTTCTTCTGTAAAAAATTTTTTAGTTCGAGGTAATTATAAATTTCGCCATTCAACATTACAGTGTAATGCAGGTAATGCAGTGGTTGTGCAGCCGCTGGGCTTTTATCTAAAATTGCTAATCGTCGATGAGCCAGGCCACAATGCCCATCTGCATCGATCCAGGTGCCGGCGCCATCCGGGCCACGATGTTGTAATGTATCGGATAGTACCTGGAGCCGGTTAGCAGAAAGTTGCGTTGCATTTTTTTCAATAATTCCGGCCAGGCCACACATAGGATTATTCTTTGTTTAATAATTCAAATTCCCGGAATGCATATTCCTGGATGCGTGGGAAAAATTCCTGGAAACCTTTTTGCAGGGTTTTATAGTGTTGCATAAATAAGGCATAGGCGCCGGTATTGCGTTCCAGGAATTTGGCACGTGTCTCAATCCCGGCAAAACTTTTTTCAATCCCGGTTTCGTACCTGTAATTTTCTAGCCAGTTATAGGAAATCATGGAAGGAAGAATGAGTTTGAATTTTTCAGGTAAAATATCGTAGGAAATGGTGAGTTGTGTATAAATGTTTTCTACAAAATCATGCAGTTTCATAAACCGGGAGCGTAATATTTCTTTTGCCAGGAAATGGTCATAAGCGATATCGAGGAATGCGCCGGCATAATTCCCAACAGCCGGCCGGAATATTTCTTTGGTTAATTTGATTTGTTTATCTGCATCGGTGAAGGCATCTATACGGCGATGGAGAATGATGCCTTTTTGAATGTTTATTGTGTATTGATAACGCTTATTGCCTTTTACATAATCACTAATCATATTGCCAACCAGTATATCGTCATGTTGAAAAGAAAGATATGCGTGGGCAAGAAAATTCATACGCGCTTATTGAATGGTTTTTTTTAGCCAGTCCGCCATTTCCGCCAGGACTTCCGGTGCCATAGTTTGAGTGAGTTGGGCATATTCAGCTACTGTACAGGTTGTACAGTGTTGAAACAAATGATTCAAACCAGGAAAAATATGAGTAGTAACTTTATGATTGCCGGCTTTAGCAAGGGCAGCAACTATCTCGGGAACATTTTCGCTGGCATTGACTTGTATATCTTTCTCACCATTTAGTGCCAGCACCGGGCAGGTTACATTACTCCAAAAAGTAGCCGGGTTGGTGACAATAAAATATTTTAACCAGGGTTTTAATTCAAGGGCAGCTTGTTGGCCATATTCTGCCGGTGTTACATCTTGTACATTCAAGGCCGTCTGCATGCCGGGAGAAATTGAATCTTTCCAATGGGCAAAATACTGTTCTATTTTTTGCAGGATACTGCTATTCGGCAGGTCTTTATTTTCCACCATTATCCGGAACTTATTTTTTGTAAGTAAATAATATGCCTGGTAGGCACTGTCACTCACCAGGCCTTTTACCGGGTCTGTTTGTTGACGCAACAGGATATCGGCACCGGGAATGCCGGGCCCGGCGAGAGAAATAATGAAAGCAAGCTTTGGCCATTTTGTAAAAACGATAGGCGCAATCAATCCACCTTCGCTATGCCCGATCAGGCCAATTTTATTTTTATCTACATCTTTTCTTTTTAGTAAATATTCGATACCGGCTAAAACATCATTGGCAAAATCCATACTGGTTGCCTGGTCAACGTTGCCGGTCGTTTGGCCCACTCCCCGGTCATCTACCCGCAAAACAGCCATGCCATTCCGGGTGAGGTAATCGGCAATAACGGCAAAGGGTTTATGATCAAAGATGGTTTCATCGCGATCTTCCTGCCCGCTGCCGGTAATGAGAATTGCTACGGGAAAAGGGCCACCGGATTTAGGTGAAGTAAATGTACCTCCATATTGAATGGAACTGTCTGCATTGGTATAAATAACATCAGTAGATGAATAGGGAAAAGGAGGTAAGGGTGTTTGTGGCCTTTCTAGTTTTTGTGGTGGTAGTACTTTTAGTTGCTTCTTCAGTGTCAGTGGAAAATTTCCCGGTCCCTGGAACCATTTGCCTTCCATGATAGAATCATTCAAAATCCGGCCGGCATAATATGCTTTGGCAATATCCAGGCTGATCCGGATACTATCCCCGGAGAATGTTACCTCATTGCAGGGAAGACCAAACGCCTGCTGATCCGGGCTATCCATTGTAGCGGACCAGGTTCCATCTGTACCGGAAGTAAGATGAAAAACTAAATGCAAATCACCGCCAACATGTAAAACGCCTTCCCATGTACCCGGGCTAATTGTGGATTGAGCATGCAAAAACAATCCGGGTAAAAGGAAGAGCAGGAGCGGGATTATTTTTTTTAGCATGGGAGATGTTTTTTAGAATGCTTTGTAAAAAAATGTACTGTCTGCAAACTTCCAACATATCGGCCAATTCGCAAAATGCCGTTTATCCGAAAATCATCCGGTTCTTTTTATTTTATCCGGAATTTAGAAATACTTCTGATCTTCGGAAAACCTTTCCCGGCAAGCTTTTACACCCATTCAGCCGGATTTAGCATTTTCTTGATACCATTCATGGAGGCAATGTACGAAGAGCTTCTTATTCATCCCAATTTGCTTTTTACGACCTGGCGGCAGTGATAGATTTGTGTTGTTCTTTTTATTTTATCATGTTTAAAATTTTTTTTATGAAACACACAATTAAAAATCAGCAGCAGAAAAATTTCAGCAGTACAGTAAAAAAATCACTGGCTTTTCTCGGTATTTTATTGCTTACAGGGTTTTATTCTTTTGCAGGTAATAATGGAGCGAAAGAAAGGGCTATGGCTAATTTCCAGCATGTCTTTAAAAATGCCAGCCAGGTAAGTTGGGCGCAGGCCGGAGATTTCTTAAAAGCAGATTGTATGCTGAATGGCACGGTAACGCATGTGTTTTACAATGCTGAAGGGGATTATGTTTGCCTGACCAGTGACATTACATATGCGGATTTACCGGAAGTTGCACGCAGTGTCATACAAAAGAAATATGGCGATTATACGCCGGTTGAATGCATTGCACTGACCAGTAAAGATGCCGGGAATTCATACTTCTGTTCTTTGGAAAAGGAAGGCCATAAAGTAATCCTGAAAATTTCGCAAGATAGCCAGGTAGAAGAATTTGCAGTGTAGTATCTTCTTATGCAGAAAACGAAAAACCGGCTTAGGCCGGTTTTTATTAAAATCGTTTTTTGAAATTATTATTCCGGTTGCCATTCCCGTTACGATTGTTATTCCTGTTTTGGTTGTTCCGGTTATTTTTCTGGTTCCGGTTGCCAAAATTTTGCCTGCGGGTATTCCCGGAGTTTCTGAACTCATCCCGTTCAAATCCGGCGCTTTGATGCTTAATGTATGGTGTATTGTTGAAAGTCAACTGGCCATCCGACAAATTTGATAATTCTGCCTGGATCGCATCATCCTGTACAAGTTCTTTATGCCATGTGCTGTATGTCAGTTTCATATAATAAGCAATGGCATTGGCAAATCCTGATTTTTTTTCGGGGTCGGTTTCATGCATGGCTTTTTCCAGGAGTACTTCCAGGTTTTTGCCCAGGTGGATATATTTCGGGTTCCTGTTGGGATAAGCGATTGGGTCGGCTTTTGCTTTATAGGTTTCTTTTTGGGGAATAGGATAGGGGCTATCCACGTCTAATTTAAAATCACTGATAAAGAATAAATGGTCCCACAGCATGTGGCGAAAATCAGCGACATTCCGCAGATGTGGATTGAGGGCGCCCATAAGTTCGATCACGATACTGGCCTGTTCCTGTCTTTTTTGTTTATCTTCAATAGTTAACAGGTATTCGACCATCTTTTGGATATGTCGGCCATATTCACGCATGACTAAATAATTGCGCCCGGTATTGTATTCCATATGCTATTTTGAAGCGACAAATATACAGGTTGTTTTCATTGCCTGCATCAGTTTCCAGGTAAGGGGAGCATAAATTTCTAATGGCCCATTCGGCGTATGTTTTTGGTAAAATGAAATTCAGCATGAAAACCTTTTTTGGGTACAATTTTTGGTTTATATTACGTTTACAGTTTATACCCAATTCTCATAACTCCCGGAAAATCGACGAATCGTATGGCCATCAAATTAACCCGTAAATACCTTAAATGGAAAATTTTATGGATAGGGTGCTGCTGTACAGGCCTTCTATCGGCACAGGATTTTAGCAATAAAGGCCTTGAGTTCTGGGCAGGTTATGGGGCACATCTTTCAATGCTTAACGCCGATGGCACCATCAATACATCCGGTGGTTCACAGGAAATGGTTTTTTATATCACCGGAAACCAAGATGCCAATGTTACCATTGAGATTCCTTCTATTGGTTGGTCCAGGACTTACAACTATGCACAAAACAGTATCCTTACCACTGAAGTAATGCCTAAAGCAGGCCCTGCCGATATCCGGCTTTTACAGGAAGGGCTTTCACCAAATGGAATTCATATTACCAGTACGGCGCCCATAGCAGTGTTCTGCCACTTATATGATAGTAAAAGTTCGGCTACTACGTTGTTAACCCCGGTCAATTCATTAGGGCAGTTTTATACGGCGCTTAATTTTACCCAGCTCTCTTCCTCGCAACATGCATTAGGTTATTGTTTTGTGGTGGCCACCGAAGATAGCACCCAAATTGAAATAACCCCGTCTGTCAACACATTGACGCATACAGCCGGGGTTCCTTTCCTGGTTGATTTAAAAAAAGGTGATGTGTACACACTCTTCGCTGCTGCTACTGGCTTGTCCAATGGGCTTTATACAGGAGGAGACCTGACCGGTACAAAGATCAGGACAGTGAATATCAATGCGAATGTACCCTGCCGGAAAGTGGCTGTATTTTGTGGTTCTTCTGACTTAACTATTCATTGCAGTGGAGGCAACAAGACCAGCGATGCAACCATGCAACAAATTTTGCCGAATGGTACCTGGGGAAATAAATTTCTATTGGTGCCAACAAAGAATATGGAGAACAATTATTTTCGGGTACTTGTTTCAGATACCACAACCAATGTGCAACTTAATGGCGCCAAATTATCTCCTTTAATAAATGGAACCTTTTATGAATTTACTTCTTCTGCCATTTCAGAACTTACTGCCAATAATCCCGTGATGGTAGCACAATATATCACGACTACCGGTGAATGTACTAATAACAATGGGGGCAATGGCGACCCTGAAATGATTTATATCACCCCGTCCTCAATGGATATGAATTCGGCCGTTTTTGAATCACCTGAAGCTTCAGGCATCACCAGCCATTTTGTGAATGTGGTAATTGAAACGCTCGATACCGCCAGCTTTACATTAGATGGCGATTCACTTGGTTACCAGTTTAAGCCCTTTCCAATGGATATGGATTATTCATACGCACGCTTTGATTTAGAAGCCGGAAAGCATACCATCAAGGCAGATAGCGGCTTGAATGCCGTTGTATATGGCTATGGGCCGGAAGAAAGTTATGGTTATAATCCCGGCTTTAGTTTAAAACGATTATCCAACTTCCTAACAGTATATAATCCCTATGCCACACCATCCCGTTTAATTACCTGCCGCAATACGGATTTCAAACTGGCTCTTTCCATTGTATATCAACCTTTGGAATTAACCTGGAGTTTTTCTAATGCTGCTTCGCTAAGCCCCAATGCGGATATTTATATTCAGCATCCTGTCCCGGACAGCACTTATCAGGTCGGAGGTGTTAACTATTACAGGTATTCTTTGCCAAATATTTTTCAATTTAGCTCGTTAGATTCTTTTCATGTGCATATCCGCTCCCTGGCCCCCATACAGGATGGCTGTACCAATGAACACCTGATGGATTTCGATGTAAAAGTTGTTGAACGCCCGGTAGCTCAGTGGCAACTCGATTACAATCACTGTTCCAATGATAGTCTTTTTTTCAGGGATTCATCACTGACGTTTAGTAATACTGCCGTGCAGTGGAATTGGAATTTTGGTGACGGCACAACGGCCACTACTCAGAATGTGTATAAAAAATATGCCACCTATGGTGATTACAATGTTTCGTTGCGCACCATCACAGATATTGGCTGTTTTGATGATACCCTGCAAATCATTTCCCGGGATCCTGTACCAGTTGCCGGATTTAACTATACCGGGTATTATTGCCTGGATGGGAATAATTTGAAATTTATGGATTCATCTACTATTACCCCCGGTGCAATCATTGGCTGGTTGTGGAAATTTGGTGATGGTACTATTGATTCCCTGCAGAATCCTACGAAATATTATTCCGAAGCAGGCTCCTATGATATTCAATTAATTGTTCGGTCTGACAAGGACTGTTATGATACAACACTGATACAACAAGTGGTTATTTATCCAAACCCGATTATAGAAGGGCCGGCTACTGTTTCCGTTTTCCTGGGAGACACTGTCCGGTTGCCAATGATTTATACCGGGAACAATCTAAGCTATTTATGGACACCGAATTATTACCTTAATGCATTCAATGTACCACAACCGGTGGCATCTCCACCAGTCAATACTTTATATACTGTGAATGTAAATGGCGAAGGAAATTGCCCGGCCAGCAAACAGATTTTTGTGGAGGTATTAAAAGAACTAAAAATCCCCAATGCATTTTCCCCGAATGGAGATGGCATCAATGACAAATGGATCATTCTTGGCCTCGAATCATTTTCAGATAATAAAGTGGAAGTGTTTAACCGGTATGGCCAGGTGGTATATAGCGTGATCGGTTATGATAATTCAGGAAAAGTGTGGGATGGTACCATGAATGGAAAGCCGCTTCCTGTCGGTACGTATTATTATATAGTGGATCCAAAACGTGCCATTGCGCCCAAGAAGAGCGGCTGGGTAGTCATTCTGCGTTAATAAGAACCGGGTAGTTAAATTACTCCACTAAATTGTTGAAGAAACCGCAAATCATTTTGTGAATACAGGCGTAAATCATTTACCCGATATTTTAATTGGCAAATCCGTTCGATCCCCATACCAAAAGCGAAGCCGGAATATTTATTGGAATCAATATGGAAATTTTCCAACACATTGGGATGTACCATTCCACTACCCAGGATTTCTACCCAACCTGTATGTTTACAAATATTACATCCTGCGCCATTACAGATCAGGCAACTGATATCCATTTCCGCACTGGGTTCTGTAAATGGAAAATAAGAAGGGCGAAAACGGATTTTTACTTCTTTCCCAAACATTTCTTTCACGAAAAAATATAAAGTTTGTTTCAGATCGGCAAAGCTTACCTGCTCATCTACATATAATCCTTCCACCTGGTGAAAGAAACAATGTGCGCGGGCGCTGACAGTTTCATTCCGGTAAACACGCCCGGGACAGATGATGCGTATGGGTAGTTTTTGTTTTTCCATGACCCGTGCCTGCACACTGCTTGTGTGTGTTCGCAGCACCCATGATTGTTCATTTCCCGTTCCTGCATGCAGGTAAAACGTATCCTGCATATCACGGGCGGGATGATGTTCGGGCATATTCATGCCACCGAAATTATGCCAGTCATCTTCTATCTCCGGCCCCTCGGCTATTGAAAAACCAAGGTGATGAAAAATGGAAACAACCTGGTTCCGTATAATACTTAAAGGATGCCGTGAGCCCGTTGCAAAAGCTACACCGGGCAATGTATAGTCTATTTGTTGCGTGGTTTGTTGCCCGCTTTGAAAATTGTTTTTGGAAGTAGTATATTTTTCTTCTACGCGTGCTTTAAATTCATTCACTGCCAGGCCGAAACTTTTTTTCTGATCGGCCGGAACATTTTTCATTTCCTGCATCAGGTTTTTCACAATGCCTTTTGTGCCTAACCATTTAATACGAAATTGTTCTGCCTCTTCTGCATTTTGAATAAGGCTTTCTTTCACTTCAGTTGTATAAGCCGTGATACGATTCAATAATTCTTCCATGCGGCAAATATAAAGCAAGCCAGGCGTTTAGTAATTGAATAAATGACCAAGCCCCCATATTAATCTTATTAAAGATCTGGATCAGCAATTAAATACCGGAAACCGGTGTGAAATAGAAATCATTAAGAATATACCTGTATGGTTTTGAGTGAGAAAAGTATTATCACCGTCTTAGCCAAACAGCTTCCTGTACAGGATATTTGCGGGGATGGAAATCATTTCGCCGGGTTGTAAATGCTGTAAATGTATTTGCTGAATCCTTGTCCGGATGAGGCGTAAGGTGGGAAAGCCCACGGCAGCAGTCATTCTACGTACCTGCCTGTTTTTCCCTTCCGTTAGGGTGATTCGGAGCCAGCTGGTTGGTATTTCTTTGCGATAACGGATGGGCGGGTCACGATCGGGTACAAGCGGAGCAGGTTCAATTTGTGCAGTACATTTTTTTGTAACCTGTTTTTTCCCTTTGATATTAATTACTATTCCGCTACACAATTTTTGAATAGCATCCTGTGTAATTTTTCCTTCTACCTGTACCAGGTATTCCCGTTCATGAGCAAAAGCAGGATGTAATAATTTTTGATTGAGTCGTGTATCATTCGTCAGTATCAGCAGGCCCTCACTATCTTCATCAAGCCTGCCTACCGGATATACATCAAGTGGTACAGAAAAATAATCACGTAGTGTTTTTTTGTTTTCTGCTGTTCCAAACCGGCTAACTACTTTATAGGGTTTATATATGATGAAGTAATGCAGCATAAATTAAAAAGTCCCGCAGAGCGGGACTACTATATGGATGGGTTAGTAAGTACCGGGAATGAAATTCCCACCACAATATTAAAAATACTTTTGACTTCAACAAAATAAAATCCAATTTATTTTATTCACATTTTTTGGGGACATGTGCATTTTGTAGCCGGATAGGTAGCATGAAAATATTTTTCAAACAAATGAAATGGATAATACATTTCAATTTCAATAAATGATATACATGTTGAAACCGGCTTGTATCAAGTGTTTCAGCAGGTGTAAAATTTTTGCTGCGTCAAAACAGATAAGCCATAAAGCACTAATTATAGTGAGAAGCATTTTAAAAAATGCAAATTTGTCAACCAGGATTTAGCGAAATTTTTTTTTCATCCTATTGCAGGTAAGGCCGTATTTTTTCAAGAATTTATGTAACCGGCATCGCTCATTGTTTGAAAAAAATATTCATGTTTATTTTGCCTCAAAGAGAAAGTTCCGGCAGATCCTGTAAAATTAATTTTTTTGCGGTCGCGAATTAGGCAGCCGGGAAAAGTTGTTCGCAGCCTTTCCATAAGTACATTTGTGAAAACTTTCAACATGAAATTCAACAAGCCTATTACCGCGACCTGGCTGGCCCATTTTATCCAGGCAGAATTACTGGGGAATGCTGATGCACTTGCCTATGGTATCAATGAAATACATACAGTAACTACCGGTGATATTTGTTTCGTGGATCACCCCAAGTATTATATGACCTGCCTGGAAAGCGCGGCAACACATATCATCATCAATTCAAAAGACGTCACCATACCGGAGGGAAAAACACTGTATTTCATGGAAAGACCTTTTGAAGCGTATCAAAAAATTGTTCAGCATTTCCGGCCTTTTGAAGCTCCGACTGAAATGCAACACGCTACTGCACGCATTGGAGAAGGCACCGTGGTGATGCCTAATGTGTTTATTGGAAAAGATGTTGTCATCGGAGAAAATTGCATGTTGTATCCCGGTGTGTGTATTTTAGATCATACAAAAATTGGGAATAATGTTATCATTCAGCCAAATACCGTAATTGGCAGTGATGCATTTTATTATAATACAAAAAAGGACCGGGCACAATGGTATATCCGGATGCAAAGTTGCGGCGATGTGATCATTGAAGATGAGGTGGAAATAGGTGCGGGCTGCACAATTGCCCGGGGCGTAACTGCCTCCACGATAATTGGCCGTGGTACCAAGATGGATAACCTGGTGCATATTGGCCATGATGTGATTGTGGGGAAAAACTGTTTGTTTGCTGGCCAGGTAGGCATTGCCGGCGCTACCATCATTGAAGATGGCGTAACACTCTGGGGCCAGGTAGGTGTAAGTAAAACACTTACGATCGGAACGAATGCCATGGTGCTGGCCAAGTCGGGTGTACCTTCCAGCCTGGAAGGCAATAAAATGTATTTTGGTACACCGGCTATTGAAGCATCGGTAAAAAGAAGGGAACTGGTATGGATAAAACGTATCCCGGAGATTTGGGAAAAAGTAAAAAAACTATAAGTTACTTTTTCCAGTCAACAAAATGGAACTTGCCAAAAAATTGCCTTATTTAATTTTCTTTCCTTAAATAATCACATATCCGCTGTATGGTTACAGGTAATGGCGTGTAAGCAAATGCAGGAAATTGCCGGAGAAATTTTCCATTATCATAATAAATGGAAGTCATAGCAGTATGAACCGTTTCTTTGGTCAGTAAGGGTTTACTATGAGTGAGCATTGCTTTGATCTTTTCGAGTCGCCAGATAAGCGCTGCCATAAAGGGGGTCACTTTCTTTGTAGGTGGCTGTTTTTGAAAAGCTGTAGCTATATAAGTGAGCAGGTCCTTATAAGAAATGTTTTCTGCACTGATGATAAATCTTTCCCCGCTGACTGTACTTTGCATTAATAAATGCATAGCTCGCACCAGGTCCCTGACATCTACTACACCGGTCGTGCCGATAGAATACCAGGGAAATTCTTCATACGCTTTTTTAAAGATCGCTGTAGAGCCCGATGTCCAATCACTCTCGCCCAGAATAATAGATGGATTCACAATACAGGCATTTAATCCTTCGCCAATGCCTCTCCAGACTTCCATTTCAGCCAGGTATTTTGCATGGCCATACACACTATTGCTGGTTTCTTTACTCCATTGCATTTTTTCATGTACCAATATACCTTCCCGTATCCTGCCCAATGCAGCTACCGAACTTACATAAACCAGCTTTTCAATTGAACTGTTTAGCGCCGCATTGATAACATTCTTTGTACCCTCCACATTGGTCCGGTATAAAGCGTGTTTATCTTTTGGATCAAAAGATACTTTCGCCGCACAATGATACACCTGTTGTGTATCGGCAAATAATTCTTCTAATGTGGTTATATCCAGGATATCTGCCTGTTGCCATTGCACATGAGCCGGGAATTCCCCTACCGGTTTTTTATGATGGTATAATGCGATGATCATCCCATCCTGTTCCATCACATGTTTGAGTAAACAACTACCCACCAATCCGGTAGCGCCCGTTATTAATATTTTTTTAGAAGGGTTTGCCTGCATGAATTATTCGTAATGGTAGAAGCCCCGGCCTGTTTTTTTCCCTAATGCGCCGGCTTCCACTTTTTGCTCTTGAATAACGGAGGGTTTAAGACGTTCCGGCCTGCCCAATGCATTCCACACAATCTGGCTGGTAGCAAAATTGATGTCTATGCCAATCAGGTCCATGAGTTTGAAAGGGCCCATTTTAAAACCACTTGCTTCCATAATGGCATCTATGTTTTCAACCGGCAGGTTTTCTTTTTCCAGTAAATATAAAGCTTCCAGGTAATAATGCCGGGCTACCCGGTTCACAATAAAACCGGGTGCATCTTTGCAGATCACTGGTACTTTATTCATTTGAAGGGCCACTTCTTTCAATTGCTGAATGGTAGTATCACTGGTTTCCGTTGCCCGGATAATTTCTACCAGTTTTAGTAAGGGGGCCGGATTGAAAAAATGCATACCCGCAACACGTGAAGGGGTTTTTAAGGCGGAAGCAATTTCACTGATAGAAATGGATGAAGTATTGGTGGCAAAAAGGGTTGCCGCATCATTCACTTCTTCGAGTTGCCGGAATAAAGAAATCTTAGCTTCCTTGTTTTCTATAATGGCCTCAATAACCAAATCTGCCCGGCAATCTGTGATTTGATTGGTAAACTGTAGACGTTGTAGAATAGCGGTTTTTTCTTCTTCAGAAATTTTTTGTTTTTCTGTTAACGTGGTTAGTATTTTTTCCAGTTTTTCTTTACTTTGGAGAAGAAACTTATCTGCCACATCATATAGAATGGTGTCAAAACCCGCTTGTGCCGCCACTTGTGCAATACCAGAACCCATCGTGCCTGAGCCACATATGCATATACTATGAATCTTTTTCAATCTTGTTTTTGTGCAAAAATACAGGATAACACGAACAAGCCGATCGTTCCTTGTAAATGGGTATGTATTGAAATAATTACATGTTATCCACGTTTTTTAAAGGACTATTGTTATTGCACCAATCAATGTTTATTTTCGTACAATGATTCAACTGAATATTTTTGATGGGAATGATGGGCCGAATAAACCAGTCACTAAAACCGATAGCGGGAAAAAAGAAGAAATGAGCCCCCCCCGGCCTGCCGGGGAAAAGAAGTTGAAGATGAAAAAAAAGGAGGAGCCGGTAACCGCGCCAAAAGCGCCGGTTAAAGTAAATAAACGGGGCCGGAAATCGTACCAGGAAATGGATGCAGCGATGGTACATGTACAGATTCCCCCGGATGAGCAGCTTTTCCAAAAACAATATTATGCCATCAGTGAAGTAGCAGATTGGTTTAATGTAAATGCCTCTCTTATACGTTTCTGGGAAAATGAATTTGTTATTCTCAAACCTCGGAAGAATAAAAAAGGCGACCGCCTTTTCCGTCCGGAAGATGTGAAAAATCTTGAACTAATTTATCACCTGTTACGGGAAAGAAAATTTTCTATAGAAGGCGCCAAACAATACCTTTTAGAAAATCATGCGAAAGCCCTGGTTAATTTGCAAACTATTCAATCCTTATCCCGTGTTAAATTCTTCCTGCTTGAATTAAAAGCCGGCCTGGATATGGGCTAAATTTTTTTAATGTTTATTATACCACATCATCTCTAAATGTATTCCTTCATGAGAAACCTTTCTTTACTGGTAATTGCTATTGCCAGTTTATCTTCCTGTAAAGTACAACAACAATCTTTGCCCGCAATGAATGAGCCGGCCTACCATACCAAAACCGAGGCAAATGAGAAGATCCTCGTAGGTATTATTCAACGGTCCATGCTGGAAAATGAAACCACTTTTCCCTGGTTTAAAAAAATGTATGACCTGAGCACACCGGATGCCCAGGCTGTCAGGGTATTCAGGGAGAAAGCAACCGCATTCCATATTGTCGTTTTTGGCGGTACCTGGTGTGAAGACACGCATAACTTATTACCTGGTTTCTTTAAACTGATCGATCAATCCGGTTTCCCGGCTGACCATATTTTATTAATAGCTACAGATCGGGCATACCAATCGGCATTTGATCTTTCTGCCATTTTCCATATAGTAAATGTGCCCACATTTATCATTATGAAAGATGGCCATGAAGTAGGCCGGGTGGTGGAATATGGAAAATATGGTGATATTACAAAAGAACTGGGGGAAATTGTTACCGGTATCCGTTAAGTTTTTTCACCAATAAAACGGACTTGACAAAAATTTCTCTTTTATTTTAATTTCTTTGAAAACAAATGTGTCTTATTTACAAATTAATGGATGGGAATGAAAAAGTTGCTCAAAAAAATTATCAGTTCAACAGGGTATGAAATCAGAAAAAAAACTACCCGGCCCCCTGTTAAAATCGGATCGAACAAAAGACCGGTTGGTTCCATAAAATTATTATTGGAAGATCTGAAACAACGCGGCTTAACATGTAAAACTATATTGGATATAGGCGCTAATAATGCGGAATGGAGCCGAATGGCAAAAGAAGTTTTTCCGGAAGCAAATTTTTGCCTTATTGAACCACAAATTGAAATGAAGGCATATTTAGAAGGCTTTTGCAGAGATTTTGAAAATAGTAGCTATTTCTTAGCCGGTGCCGGATCTAAAAAAGATATTTTAACGCTAACGGTATGGGATGACTTACTCGGCTCTTCTTTTTTACCTATGCCAGATTCCAAACTGAAAGAAATAGGGAAGCAAAGAGAAATTGAAATAATTACCATTGATGATTTATTATCCTTGTCTGAAATAGACATTCCCGAAATGATCAAGCTCGACATTCAGGGTTTTGAACTGGAAGCATTAAAAGGAGCGGAGAAAACATTTGGTGTCACGGAAGTTTATATTTTAGAAGTATCACTTTTCCACTTTGATGACGTACCGGGAATGCCCATATTTTCTGATGTTATAAATTTCATGTTAGCACGTAATTATGTCGTATATGATTTTCCGGGCTTCCTTAGAAGACCGTTGGATGGTGCGTTGGGTCAATGTGATATTTGTTTTGTAAAACAAAATGGGTTTCTCAGAAGCTCGAATAATTGGAAATAACAATGGCTCAGGTTATATTCGATAAGTCAATCAGAAAATAAATAATAAGATTGCTATAATTCTTAAGTGGCGCATAAATCATTGCATTGTTAATCATTGAGGCTGATGGAAAGTGCATAAAGAAAACCATTTACATGTTCTACCTATCCAGAATGGTATCAGGAAAACAATTAATGTAGAAAAAAATAAAACGATCTATGTGGGAAGTGGGAATGGATCAGTTTAATTTTCCCCCTCCGGGACTATCCGGATTTTTGCATAATGCAACATGATTCTTTTTTCACCATTTAAATCAAATGAAATGGTTGCTGCCGGATTGTGTACAATATTTTCCATTTTAGTGACTGTTCCAAATCCGAACTTTTGATGTTCTATACGTTGACCCACCTTCAATGTGGAAGTATCATCCGGTACAAAATTTTGGGATGGGGTGTGTACAACAGCTTGTGCTGTTTTGGGTGAAACGAGATAGGAGGGCCGTTGTTTTTTTTCAGTTGGCCTTGTATCCGTGTACTCTCCAAAACTTTTTGAATGCATACGTTCAAATGCACTGCCTATATTGGTTGTTGCAGCTTGTGACCGCATGCGCCCACCGCCATAACTGGCATCAATATATTTCGCAGGCATTTCATCTAAAAACCGGCTGGGATCATTTTGTATAAGATGGCCAAAACGGTAGCGGGTATTGGCATAGGTAATCCAGAGTTTTGATTTAGCTCTCGTGACGGCTACATAAAATAATCTTCGCTCTTCTTCCAGTTCTTCCCGGGTATTGATGCTCATGGCATTCGGAAATAGGCCTTCTTCCACACCACCAATAAACACAACCGGGAATTCCAGGCCTTTCGCTGCATGAATCGTCATTAATTTAACCGTATCATCATCACCTTCTTTGTCTGTATCTGCATCGGTGAGTAAGGTGATTTGTTGCAAATAAGCGCCTAACGATTTATCCACCACTTCACCTTCTTCATTATCGGGTGTTTCCGTCCATTCTTTTATGGAGTTGAGTAATTCCTGGATATTTTCATACCGGGCCAAGCCTTCGGTTGTTTTATCCTGGAATAATTCTTTCGTGATTTGTGTGTGATTACCGATTTGAACCGCCACATCATATGCATTTTTTTGTGTCAGTAAAGTTTGGAAATAAGTAATCATGGTGATAAAATTCTTTATGGCTTCGCAGGTGCTGCCTTTAAATCCATAATTATTGGCATTTGATAAAAGTTCAAATAAAGAAAGATTGTTTTCATGTGCCAGGACCAAAGCTTTTTCCACCGTGGTTTTGCCAATACCCCGTGCCGGGTAATTGATGATTCGTTTTAAGGCTTCTTCATCTTTTGTATTGATTATTAACCGCAGGTAGCAGATAAAATCTTTGATTTCTTTGCGTTGGTAAAAACTCAGGCCGCCATAGATTTTATAGGGAATGGCCATTTTCCGCAGGCTTTCTTCAAATGCCCGGCTCTGTGCATTGGTGCGGTATAAAATGGCAAAATCTTTATTGAAAAAATGATTTCGTAATTTTTGTTCTTTAATGCTATCCGCGACAAAATGACCTTCTTCATTATCGGTCATGGTGCGTACCAGTTTGATGGTTTCCCCTTCTCCATTATCGGTCCAAAGGTTTTTGGGTATTTGCCCTTTATTGTTTTTGATAATTTCATTGGCAACCTCCAATATACATTTACTACTGCGGTAATTTTGTTCCAGCTTTACCAGTTTTACATCATCATAATCTTTCTGGAATTGCAGGATATTTTCTATGGTGGCTCCGCGGAAACTGTAAATACTTTGGGCATCATCCCCAACGACACAAATGTTTTCATGCACAGCTGCCAGCAATTTGGCTATCTCGTATTGCACCGGGTTGGTATCCTGGAATTCATCGATCAACACATATTTAAACTTATGCTGGTATTTGTGCCGTACATCCGGAAAATTGCGTAAGAGCTCATGCATTTTTATTAGCAGGTCATCAAAATCCATAGCGCCATTCCGAAAACAACGCTCCGCATAAGCCTGGTAGATGCGGCCTGTAGCCGGCCGGTTAGCCCGCATATCTTCCTGCTGAATATAATAATCCTGGAGATAAGCGGCGGGATCGACTAATGCATTTTTTGCCTGTGAAATCCTGTTATGAACGGTACCTGGTTTATATTGTTTGTCATCCAGGTCCATTTCTTTGATCACGGCTTTTAATACTGACCGGGAATCATCGGTATCATAAATGGTAAAGTTAGATGGATAGCCCAGGCGTGGCCCTTCTGTTCTAAGTATCCGGGCAAATACACTGTGAAAAGTACCGATATATAAATTACGTGCTTCGCGTGATTGCAATAATAATTCAATCCGCGCTTTCATTTCGGCTGCTGCTTTATTGGTAAAAGTCAATGCCAGTATATTGAATGCATCAATGCCCTTGGCCATTAAATGCGCAATACGTGTCGTCAATACTTTTGTTTTCCCGCTTCCTGCCCCGGCAACAATCATGAGCGGCCCATCCATATGGGTTGCTGCTTCGAGTTGCGGTGCATTTAAACCTTCTAAATATGCCTGCATGGCCGCAAGTTACTAAATGGTAAACGGATTTTTGGGAGAAAGAAACAATGTAAATATGAATCATTTAATGTTGAATCAACCATTTTACTTCATCTATCTGCAGATGATCCAGCAAGGGATGAATAATTTTTAATTGCCCGAATTTATCCACCGAATCTACCTGGCATTCAATGGTGGTTCCATTTTTTTTAAAGCGGGCAATTTCATTTTTTTTATATAAAAAAAGATTATACAAGTGGATAATCTCTTCCGGGTTGGACAGCGATTGCCGGTAAGCAGTTTCCAGGAAATTGCATAATGTCCGGGCTGCTTTTTCCGGTTGATACCGCTTACTGGTGATTTGTTTCAGGGAAACGGGATTGGCTAGTTCCGGATCAAATTGTTCCTGGTTGGTATTTATGCCGATACCCACGATAGCCCATTGCCAGGTGGAACCACGATATATATTTTCAATTAAGATGCCTGCTGCCTTTCTGTCATTAAAATAAATATCATTCGGCCATTTTATGAGGAAATTTTTTTCAGTAAGGGAAAATAAAAATTGATGTACTCCACAGGCCATTGCCATACTGAGCAGAAAGGGTGGGGAGCCCGCAAATGCAATGGTATCAATGATTACAGATAAAATAATATTTTCTCCCGGGGCAGATTGCCAGTTTTTTGAACGTCGCCCTTTGCCCTGGAACTGGTTAAATGCAAAAAAAGCGCTGCCATGGCCGGCCCGGCCTTCTTTTACCTGTTGCATGGCATAGTTGTTGGAACTATCCACTTCAGTTAATTCAATGAATGGTTGTCCTAAAGGATTTATGGGAGCAGTTTCAGGCAAAGAATGCTTATTTTTGCACAAAAATATTACTTACATCTTCGCGGATGACCAGAAACAAAAAAACAAACGAGAATTACCTTAATTTCATTATAAAAATTTAGATAACTAAAATTATTCAGATTATTGGAACAACAAATTGCCACAGCTTCCCGCCCTGCCAGAAAACTGGCGAAAAATGCTAAAATACTTACAACGATTATCAAATCCCTGCAGGAAAAGAAAGGTGAAAAAATTGTTGCTATGGATTTAAGAAAAATATCCGAATCGGTAGCTGATTTTTTTATTATTTGTGAAGCAGGGAGTAATACACAGGTAAAAGCATTAACGGATAATGTAGAAGATAAGGTGTGGAAAATTTGCGGGGAACGCCCCTTTCGTCATGAAGGCCTGGGCGCGGTACATTGGGTAATTATTGATTATATCAATGTGGTGGTTCATATTATGCTGCCTGAGGCCCGGAAATTCTATAATCTCGAAGAACTTTGGAATGATGCGCCTTTAACAGCTTATAATGAAGTATAGTCTTTACTTTGCAGGCAGAAACGAAGCATATATATAAAAAAACGTGTAGATAGACTTTTATGGCACAGGATAACAAAAAAAATAAACCCCTTCTTCCTCCCAATGGAAGTGCACCTAAAAAAACGCCCCCTAAATTCAGCGTATACTGGATTTATGCCCTTATCATCATTTTTTTACTGGGCTACCAGATTATGAACCTTGGTACTGCTGATTCCATGCAGGTAACCGAATTGGAATTTCGCCAGAACATGCTGCAGCAGGGCGATGTAGCGAAGCTCGACCTGGTGAAAAACAAAGAACTTGTACGGGTTTATATCCAAAAAGACAGTTTAACCAAGCCTTATTATAAAGAAAAATTTAACCGGCCGATACCGGCCACAGCTACGTCTAGCCCGTTATTTGAATTTACTATTACGGACTGGCAAAGTTTTCATACCGGGATGACCAATTTCTATGCAGCTCATCCTACCGTAAAACCTGTTCCGGAAAATACCGTTAATGAAGGGGAATGGATAGGCCCGGTTGCACAAACAATTTTAACTATCCTGATTTTCCTCGGCGCCTGGATCCTCCTGATGCGTAAGGTAGGTGGTGGTGGAGGAAGTGGCGGCCCTGGTGGTATCTTTAATATTGGAAAATCAAAAGCCCAGCTATTTGAGAAAGGTACTAAAGTGAATATCAATTTTGGGGATGTAGCCGGTCTC
Source organism: Parafilimonas sp. (assembly GCA_039811225.1). Classification (GTDB taxonomy): domain Bacteria; phylum Bacteroidota; class Bacteroidia; order Chitinophagales; family Chitinophagaceae; genus JAFDXJ01. The sequence continues at coordinate 292,042 of JBDHYG010000001.1, read as the reverse complement.
GATGAGGCCAAAGTGGAAGTTATGGAAATTGTAGATTTCCTGAAAAGCCCGAAAAAATATACCGCCCTGGGTGGTAAGATTCCGAAAGGCGCTTTACTCATTGGTCCTCCCGGTACCGGTAAGACCCTGTTGGCCAAAGCCATGGCCGGGGAAGCACAGGTTCCATTTTTTAGTATTAGTGGATCCGACTTTGTAGAAATGTTTGTGGGTGTAGGTGCGAGCCGGGTACGTGATTTATTTAAACAGGCCAGGGAAAAAGCACCCTGTATCATTTTCATAGATGAAATAGACGCTATTGGACGTGCCCGCGGTCGGAATGCCATCATGAGCAATGATGAACGCGAAAATACATTGAACCAGTTGTTAGTGGAGATGGATGGCTTTGGCGGTGATACCGGAATTATCATCCTGGCTGCTACAAACCGCCCGGATGTACTGGATTCCGCTCTTTTGCGACCAGGCCGTTTCGACAGGCAGATTTCAATAGACAAACCAGATCTCACCGGCCGGGAAGCAATTTTTAAAGTTCATTTAAAACCAATTAAAGTTTCGCAAACCCTGGACATTCATAAGTTGGCAGAACAAACCCCCGGTTTTGCCGGTGCTGATATTGCCAATGTGTGCAATGAAGCTGCCCTGATAGCCGCCCGTAATGGGAAAAATGCAGTGGATATGAATGATTTCCAGGATGCCATTGACCGGGTTATTGGGGGACTGGAGAAGAAAAATAAAATCATTTCACCGGAAGAAAAAGAAATCATTGCGTATCATGAAGCCGGCCATGCTATTTGTGGCTGGTACTTTGAACATGCCTATCCTTTATTAAAAGTTACGATTGTACCCCGTGGTACTGCTGCATTGGGATATGCCCAATATACGCCCAAAGAGCAATATTTATATGATACAGATCAATTGATGGATCAGATGTGTATGACCTTGGGTGGCCGGGCGAGTGAACAAATATTTTTTGGTAAAATTTCTACCGGGGCTTCCAATGACCTGCAACAAATAACACGGATTGCTTATTCTATGATCACGGTATATGGTATGAATGATAAAGTAGGGAATGTGAGTTTTTATGACCCTGCCCAGGAAAATGCATTTACCAAACCATATAGTGAAGAAACTGGAAAATTAATAGATAACGAAGTGCGCCTGCTTATTGATAAAGCATATAAACGGACACTTGACCTGCTCACGGAGAAGAAGGATAAAGTGGAAATACTGGCAAAAGAACTCCTGAAACGGGAAGTACTGTTCCAAAGTGATGTGGAAGCGCTGATCGGTAAAAGACCTTTTGATGAAAAACGCATACTGGATGTGGATGATGAGGAACATAAGAAAGACCACCATGCCGAACAGGGTGCCGTAAGTGAAGGTGTACCACCATATGACAGCGGTGCAATTGTACCATCTATTTAATACCAGGCGATGCAACCATCCCGGGAAATCATATTAAAAAAAATCCAGAAAGCTACGGCACAACCAGTGCCACTGCCTTTTCCGGATCGCGAGAAGGACCTGGAGATATTTAAAAACTCGGGCCAGGAAAAAGAAATAGAATTTGCTGAAAATTTTGTGGCCCTGCAAGGGCGGTTTTCTTTCTGTGCAGATGAATCGGAATTGCATAGCCAATTGGAAACCCTCATAGCAGCAAGATCCTGGCAAAAAATTTTTTGTAGTGAGCCATCAATCCAGGAGCTACTCGGCGCCACATTACCGGAAGAAATCCGGGTGGAAGCGCTTCTTTCCTGTGAAGCAGCCATTACATCCTGTGAGGCCCTGGTTGCCCGGACAGGGACCATTGTTACCAGCAGTGCACAGCAAAATGGCCGCACCAGTGGCGTATATGCACCGGTGCATATTTGTATCGCTTTTACTGATCAACTGTACTATGATGTGGGCGATGTACTGGCCTTTTTGCAAAAGAAATATAAAGACCAATTACCTTCTTCCATAAGTTTTTCCAGTGGCCCGAGCCGGACGGCAGATATAGAAAAAACGCTGGTAACCGGTGTCCACGGACCGAAAGAAGTTTTTTGTTTTTTGGTACAAAAATGAGTAACTTACTCCCAAAATTTTAAAGCCATGACAGAAACACCAGCTTTGTACAATTTATTTGTATATGGCTCTTTACGCAGTGGGTTTCGCAGTGATGCCTATACCTACATCAGTAATTTTTTTGATTTTGTAGGCAATGGAAAAGTGCATGGAAAATTGTTTGATATGGGAAAATATCCGGCAGCCAAACCAACGACGGAAGAGTTTTATATTAAAGGTGAATTGTATCATATCAAAAATGAAGCGGATTTCAGTTGGGCCATTGGTCAATTGGATGTGTATGAAGGAGTATGTGTGGAAGAGGATGAAATGCAATTGTATTACCGGGATATAGTGGAAGTACACATTGGTGTGGCTAAAGTGCCAGCCTGGATTTATTGGTTCAATGGAGGCGTTGATAACCGCCGGTTTATCGAATCCGGAGATTTAATCGAATATTATAAAATATAAAGACCAATGCCCGTTGCCTTTCAGAAGAATTGCCACAGCTAATTTTCCCTTGATTATATTTGTGTATGCAGGAACCCGGGCAAAAAAACATTTACTTCATTTCTGATTTTCATTTGGGTGCTCCCAACCGGGAGGCCAGCCTGGAACGGGAGAAAAAAATCGTTCATTTTCTTGAAACCATTCGGGATCATACACGCGAACTTTTTATCCTCGGGGATATGTTTGATTTCTGGTATGAATATAAAACGGTAGTACCAAAAGGGTTTGTCCGTTTATTGGGCACACTCGCCACTTTTACTGACCAGGGTATCCCGGTTCGTTTTTTTATTGGCAATCATGATATGTGGATGCAACACTATTTTCAAGAGGAATTGAATATCCAGGTGTATGAGCATCCGGCTACATTTCGCTATGACGGAAAAAATTTTTATATCGGTCATGGTGATGGCCTTGGGCCCGGTGATCATGGGTATAAACGGCTTAAAAAAATTTTTCGAAATCGTTTTTGTCAATGGCTCTTTGGCCAGTTGCACCCTACCTGGGGTATGGGCCTGGCCAATTATTTCAGCGCGCGCAGCCGAAAGAAAACAGGGAGCGCAGACCAGGTATTCCTGGGTGAAGAAAATGAATGGCTGATTATTTATGCCAAAGAAATCCTTGCCAAAGAACCTATTGATTATTTTGTCTTTGGCCACCGGCATTTGCCCCTCGATATACCATTGGCGTCCAACAGCCGTTATATAAACCTGGGAGACTGGATCCGTAGTTTTACGTATGCTGTTTTTGATGGCCATGAGATGCAGTTAAAAAAATGGGAAGAATAATTTTCTTGTATTGTTTGCTTTGCCTGCTGGGCCACCCCAAAATTTTTGCGCAGGGCGATACGGCTATTCAATTTGTTTTACAAAAAAAAATTCCCGGAAATTACCGTGATTTTTATGCTGATAACCTGGGCAACATCTATTTGATAAATGCGGATAACCGGATCAAAAAACTGGATGCTGCCGGTGATTCCCTCACGGTTTATAACGATACACGCCGCTTTGGTGATTTGTATAGTATGGATGTACGAAACCCATTTAAGACAATCCTTTTCTACAAAGATTTCCTCACTCTGGTTGTGGTGGATAAATTTTTAAATACAGTGAATACCATTAACCTTCGCAATAATGGGATTATGCAGGCAACCGCCGTGGCGCTGAGTTATGATAACAATTACTGGATTTTTGATGAATGGAGTAATACGCTTAAAAAAGTGGATGACCATGGAAAAGTGTTGCTGGAATCACCAGATTTCAGGCTGGCATTCACAGAGACCTATTCTCCTGATAAAATAATCGATGCTGATGGCGTATTATATATTTATGATGAACAGGCTGGTTGGAAAATATTTGATTACTATGGCCATTTCAAAAAAAATCTGCCTTTTCCCGGCTGGAAAGATGTGCAGGCTTTTAATGGCAATGTATATGGATGGTTGCACGGAAAAATTCACCAGGTTGCCATAGCATTACCTGAAGAAAAAATAATTGATCCGGGAATTGAGCAGAAGGGTATTATCAAAACATTTTTTGTAGCAAACAATTTTTATGTGCTTTACCCGGATGGCCTTTCTGTTTATCATTTACCTTAAAGTTTTTCACCGGCTATTTTCTTTCGCAATGCATTCAGACTTTTCTTTTCGCTCCCAATAAAAATATCCTTTCCCCAAATTATCACCGGCCTTTTCAAAAAGGTATATTCCTGTAAAAGTAAGCGAGCGATATCTTTTTCCTGCAAAACCTTGTCCTTTAAACCCATTGCCTGGTACTGTTTGGCACGTTTCGAAAAGAGTGCTGCATAACTCCCGGTGCGTGCATACAATTCTTCAAGCTGTGTGGCCGTCAACTTTTCAGATTTTATATCCTGCAATTCAAATTGCCCGATGACGGCGCTCATTTCTTTCAGTATTTTTTGGCAGGTAGAACAGGTGGATAGATAATAAATTTTTTTCATGGCCAAATTTACAAAGAACCGGAGTGCCAGGCCGGACGTAAATTCTGTTAGGCAGGCTAATAGGACAAATTAGTGCTTTAATAAAAATGCTTTTAAAATCAAGAATTAGCATTCAGGCCAGAACCATAACCTTTAGAAATTTGTTATCTTTGCAAATTGGTTTTTCAATGAAGGAAAACCATCAACGTAACAGGTAATTTTCCTTTTTGCAGCGAAAAAATAAATTGATATGATAAAGACAGGCAACCCGGTGATCAGTATCTATACAGAAATGACACCTAATCCGGAAACCATGAAATTTGTGGCCAATAAATTATTGTATCCGGGTAAAAGTATTGATATGCCGGATGAGAGTTTTGCAGGGCCCTCACCCTTGGCTAAAGAGTTATTTGCATTTCCTTTTATCAAGAGTATTTTCATCGCCAGCAATTTTGTAACACTCACCAAGACGAGCGATACAGAGGATTGGCTGGATGTTATTCCTCCTATCAAGCAATTTTTAAAAGAATATATTGAAAATGGAGGTGTCATAGTAAATGAAGAAGAGGCCGCCAAAGTGAAAACGGAAGCTACCAACCTGGTTGCGGCCGATGATGATGATGTAGTAGTGCGTATTAAAGAATTACTGGATAATTATGTACGCCCGGCAGTAGAAATGGATGGTGGCGCCATACAGTTCAAGAGTTATAAGAATGGTATTGTAAACCTGATGTTACAAGGAAGTTGTAGTGGTTGTCCATCCTCAATGATTACATTAAAAGCTGGTATCGAAGGCATGATGAAGCGCATGATCCCTGAAGTGAAAGAAGTAATGGCAGAAGTGGAGTAAACATAAATTTTTTGAATAATGGAAACTGCCCATTACCGGGCAGTTTTTTTGTGCAGATTTTTGAATGCTGTAGTCAACCAGGTTCCCTAAGTTGAAATTGTTATTATAGCCTGCCGGGAAATATTTCAAAGGCAAGTATTTCATAAAATATTTGGACAAACTTTATCTTCGCGCGGACATGTATTCTCTTTTACGAAATTGTTTGTTTTTATTACCGGCGGAGGCAGCACATCATTTTTCAATGACTGTTTTACGTTTGTTTTGCGGTATCCCTTTTTTGCGTGATTTGTTGAAAAAATATTTGTCACCAAAGGGAGATGATTTACAAAAAAACGTTTTTGGTTTATCCTTTCGGAATTGGGTAGGCCTGGGGGCCGGCTTTGATAAAAATGCAAAGTACCTGCGTGAACTGGACACCATTGGTTTTGGTTTTGTAGAAACCGGTACCATCACACCGCTACCACAACTGGGAAACCTGAAGCCCCGGCTTTTTCGTTTACCGAAAGACAAGGCATTGATCAATCGAATGGGTTTTAATAATGATGGCGTGGAAGTGATTAAAAAACGATTGGAACAATGGATGGCGCAACATAAGAACGAAGCAGGCAGGATGATCATCGGTGGAAATATTGGGAAAAATAAAGTGACACCGAATGAAGAGGCTTATAAAGATTATGAAATTTGTTTCGACGCATTATTTGATTGTGTAGATTATTTTACGGTAAATGTGAGTAGCCCCAATACACCCGGCCTTCGTGCATTACAGGGAAAAGAAGCCTTGTGGGTGATACTTTCCAAACTACAGCAAATCAACCAGGGCAAACCGGCGCCGAAACCGATCTTTTTGAAAATTGCACCAGACCTGGAAGAGGAACAATTAATGGATATTATTGACCTGGTTCATACGACAAAGATTGCCGGTATTGTTGCATGCAATACTACTATTTCCCGTGAACATCTGCTAAGTGCACATGAAAAAGTTTCCGCAATAGGTGCCGGTGGGCTAAGTGGAAAACCCGTGCAACAGCGATCCACAGAAGTGTTGCGCTATTTAAATAATAAAGGAAAAGGAAATGTACCGCTTATTGCAAGTGGTGGAATTTTTACCGGCTCAGATGCTTTGGAAAAAATCCGGGAAGGGGCTACCCTTATCCAGGTATGGACCGGTTTTATTTATGAAGGCCCGGCTATTGTAAAAAAAATTTGTCACGAATTAAAATCAACCAAACGTTAATATGGAACATTTGTTAACCAGCGAAAGTATCATCAGCTTTTTTATCCTTGTCATCCTGGAAGTGGTTTTAGGAATTGATAATGTAATTTTTGTCAGCATTATCATGAACCGTTTGCCTAAGGAAAAACAAACCCGGGCCAGGTGGTCCTGGATGTTTAGTGGTATGCTTGTGCGGACAGGCCTGCTCTTTGCTTTGTCCTGGTTGCTGGCACAGAAAGGAAAACCGGTTTTTACTGTATGGGGCAAAGGTTTTGATATTGCCAGCCTCGTGATGTTGGTAGGTGGATTGTTCCTGATTTATAAAACCGTCATGGAAATACATCATAAGTTGGAAGGCGAAGAGCAGCATGCATCAGACACGAATAAAAAAACCTTAAGTTTTGGTAATGCGCTATTCCAGATTATTCTCATTGATATGATTTTTAGTTTTGATAGTATCATAACGGCAGCCGGAACAGCCAAGCATATAGAGATCATGATCGTAGCGGTGATTGTAGCGATGATCCTGATGTTTTTATTTAGTGTGCCTATTGCAAATTTTATTCACAAACATCCCACGATAAAAATGTTGGCCTTATCTTTTCTCGTCATGATTGGATTTGTTTTATTGGTAGAAGGCTGGGATAGTGAACGGGCACATGAATTGAACCTGAAGAACTATGTGTATTTTGCGATGGCATTTTCTATTGGCGTGGAAATGTTGAATATGCGTATGCGGAAAAAATCATCCACAGCGCCGGTTACATTGCGGGAACCCGTGATTGATAAAGAACAAAAATCATAGGCTCAGGCGGAAGCCAAAGAAGACACCAAACCGTTGTGATGGTGTATTAGGTAAAGGTTGTGGCAATACGCGCCATAAGAAATCTACCCGGAAAAATTTCAGAATATTATCAATACCCGTTCCTATTTCCAGGTAAGCTTTTCCGTCCAGGGATTGAAACGGGTAACCCGGAATAATATTGAGTTGTTTATTGGCATCACGCAGGTTACCCACAATCATTTTGGCTTCCCAAAACTGCCGGAGTTTTAATTTACGTGTTATGGGGATGTATTGAAAGAGGCCACTACCGATATTATGTTCTATATTAAAACCGGCATAGGCATCGGTGAGGTATTCAAAACGATTCATTAAGTTGAATGAATAGCGGCTATAATAATACCACTCATTACCGGGTAGAATATCTAAGAGATTATATGGAACGGTACCAAATAATTTCCCGGCGAAGAGATTATAATAAATACTTCCGTATGGGGCAATGTGCAGATAATCGCTAATGGATAGATCAATCTTATCATATTGATAACTGCTTTGCAACACATTTTTAAAACCATGTGCATAGGTAAAATCAATGATGGGCAGTTTACTACCCAGGCTGGTTCGATTGAAGTTGTCAATATAAGTTTGTTCTTCAAATGCATAACGGAGATGGAACTCGGTTTCAAAATTATTCAGCGGTTCACCGGATTTGGAAGGAAAAAATTCTTTGCCGGGTAAGCCCTGCAATGGCGTGTATTGTTTTGAAATGGCTGATATCCCAAAACCCAGGCCATGATTATTCTCTTTATAAAACACCAACTTTTTTTCTTCAATATTCTGATACCTGAAAGTAACACCTGGTTTTTTCAGGAATAAGCTGAATAGGTTATCAGAACCTAACTGGTCATAATAGACTTGCCCGTTATCCAGGTCGTTTTTATAAGAAAATGACAGGTAGGTCCAGGGAGTTTGGCTCATCAGGTATTTTATTTGACCATAGCCTTTCAGTTTTTCATCTTTAAATCCATATGCGATATAACCATTCAGGTTTAATTTCTTATTGAAACCTTCATTGGTAGCCAGGTCAAATCGCAACCGGGTGCCTTCCCAGGTATTACCGCTCAACCAATAATACCAGGGCCCAATACGGACATTACCAATATCCTTGGTACCGGTAAAAAGAAAATTCAATGTATTCCGGTAATGGATATAGGAAGGCATACGTTCTAACGTATCAAGTAATTTATAAATAGACTGTTCATTTTTATTCAGTGGCTCATGCCTGTTTTGATCCCAGTAGGCAGCCGTCTTTTGATCCTGGCCGGGCAATAATACTATCTCTTCAGTGCTTTTATTCTTCTCCAATACCCGGGTGATAGAATCATTATTTGTCAGGACTTTGGTATAAGTCGCCGTTTTCCTGCCTTTAAAAGCGATATGATTGTTTCCTAAGGGAGCAATATCTGCTACGAATTTATCTTTATATAAAAACCAACTACTGTCGTTGAGTGGTTTGAATTCCTGGATAATCGAAAGGCCTTTGATAAAATTGATATTGGCATCCGTGGATGGCCGCAGGGTAACTTTCTGAATGGCATAAGATGTATCATGAATCCAGGCATCACCGGTAAATGTATTTTCTCCTTTTCGTTTTGGGGTAAAAGAAAAATGCACTAATCTTTTCTTATTCAGGTATTGCGTATCCAGTAAATGAAATTTATAAAAATTATCCGCATTATCCCCAAAGGGGCTGATAAAAGTTTTATCAAAAACCGGAATTGTATTGGCATAAACATCCACGTTTTGATAAGTGCCTCCTAATTGTTTCATGATGCTTTGATTATCGATGCCATTCGTTATCGTGGCTTTTATTTCTTCCCGGGTCCTGGGTGGGTTGTTTTGATGATAATAATCAGAAAGTGTTTCGATTAAATAAACCGGTAGGAAAGGTTTGTTTTCCGAAGTGGTATCTACATAATTTAAAGCAAAATTGAATGGTTTTAAAAGTTTGTTTTTTGCCAGTTTCGATGCATTGATATTGTCGATATCCAATTCCAGCTTATTATAAATCTCATAAGAATAATTTGCCCAATGTAGCCGGTTATTGTATTGTTTTCGCGACATAATCTTTTTCCAAAACCATAATGCCCGGTCATATTTTACTTTAACTACCGCAGCATCTTCCGTATGTACAAAGAGCTGAAAGCGGATAAACGAAGAATCTTGAAAAGCGGAAACCGGCAGGAGTACTTTATCATAGCCGATAGCATTGATCTCCAACGTATCAGTTAATGGCACATTCTCCATGCCAATGGTGAACCGTCCAAGTGAATCCGTTAAAGTGCCGCGGCCATCTATTCTGAAATAGACAGAAACAAAAGGGATCGGTTCATCACTTTGATGATCCAGCACTTCGCCCGACAAAAATTTGCCCTGGGCAAACAGTTTGCCGGGTAAATAAAAAAGGAATAAGAAGATACATAAAATGAAGGTTTTCTTCATAAGAAAGATAAAAGACTGCTTTTTTGGACGTATAAAAGTATTGCGGTATTTAATTTGAAAAGCTAAATTAACAGGAGTTTAGAAATACGAGAATATTTTGTCATCCCGCCTCATTAATTGTAATATTGCAAAATCTTTCAGCATGAGCACGCAAATTTCTTCCAATGAGTCAATCCCTTCACATAAAAAAAAGATTATTGTTTTAGGCAGTGGCCCCAACCGGATTGGCCAGGGTATTGAGTTTGATTATTGTTGTGTGCATGGCCTGATTGCCATTAAGGAATGTGGCTATGAAGCGATCATGATTAATTGCAATCCGGAAACGGTTTCCACGGATTTTGATATAGCCGATAAATTATATTTTGAACCGGTTTTCTGGGAAAATTTATTAGAGATTATTGAACTGGAAAATCCGGATGGTATCATCGTGCAATTGGGCGGACAAACGGCTCTAAAGCTCGCCCGTCGCCTGCATACACATGGCTATAAAATTATCGGCACCTCATTTGACGATATGGATATTGCGGAAGACCGGGGCCGATTCAGCGATATGCTCAAAGAACTGGAAATCCCCTATCCGGATTATGGCACTGCTTATAATGCCGATGAAGCCATACAAGTTGCAGCCAAAGTAGGCTACCCGGTTTTAGTGCGGCCCAGTTATGTTTTAGGCGGGCAACGGATGCGCATTGTTTTAAATGATGAGGAATTAGAGAAAGCAGTTGTCAGCCTGATCAAACATTTACCCAATAATAAAATCCTGATTGACCATTTCCTCGATCGTTGCCAGGAAGCAGAAGTGGATGCGATCTTTGATGGAGAGAATTTTCATGTTATGGGGGTAATGGAACACATAGAACCGGCCGGAATTCATAGCGGGGATAGCCATGCGGTGTTACCGGCATTCAATCTCACCCCACTCATCATCACTACCATGGAATACTATGGGGAAAAAATTGCGCGCGCATTGAATATCCGGGGTTTAATCAATATCCAGTTTGCGATTAAAGATGGAAAAGTTTATGTGATAGAAGCCAATCCCCGTGCCTCCCGGACTACACCATTTATTGCAAAAGCATACCAAATTCCCTATCTGAATATTGCTACAAAAGTAATGTTGGGTGAAGCCAAACTAAAAGATTTTAAAGTAGAAAAGAAACTCACCGGCTTTGCCATCAAAGAACCTGTTTTCAGTTTTGATAAATTTCCTTCAGTAAGCAAAGAACTGGGCCCCGAAATGAAAAGTACCGGTGAGGCAATCCGGTTTATCAAGGATTTACGCGATCCCTATTTCAGGACTTTGTACAAGGAAAAGAGTATGTATCTGAGTAAATAAGTAACTGCTCAATATTCTTCTTTTTACTTTCCTATGGCTTGATTTTATCATGTGCAGGCAGTAGATTTATAAGGTGCTGCCGTATTCATCAAACGCAATAAAAAAATATCCTTTCTTCCGGCTGGTAATTGCATTAGCCGGGGGCATTTTCCTGGAATGGCATTTACAATGGCCACTCCCTTTGCTTATGTCCATTGCCGGTGCACTTTCCATTTTTATCCTTGTTATTAATAAAGTTGAAACTTCGTATAAGTATATACTGCGCGGTTTTTCGGGGATATTGATCATCGTTTTCTTTTTATTCATCGGAGCAATTATTACGTGTATTAAAGACCCGGGAAAACAACCTCTTTTTTATGGAAAAACATATGCCGCCGGATACCCGGTTCTCTTAACCATCCGAGAAGAATTGTCAGAGAAAAATAAAACATATAAGACAACCGCCTCGGTTGATGCTCTTTTCCTGAATGGAAAATGGATACCTGTAACAGGTCGCGTCATCGTTTATCTTTATAAAAAAGACGGACAGGATAGCATACAACCCGGTATGCGGATGATAACAGCAAAACCACTTGCCGCTATCCAAAACAGCGGTAATCCCAATGCATTTGATTACCGTAGGTATGCATGGTTCCAGGGCTATACCGCACAGGTATTTTTAAAGCAACAGGATTATATCATTACCGGGGAAGGTTATCTTTCATCATTCCAATCCATGTTGTTACAATGGCGGCAACACATTATATCCATCATACAACTCTATATCCCTGATCCACGATTGCAAGGCGTAGCAGAAGCTTTATTGATTGGTTACCGGGACGACCTGGATAAGGCACTGGTACAGGCATATAGCAATACAGGCGTGATTCATATTATTGCGATCAGTGGGTTACACCTGGGCATGATCTTTATTTTAGTCAGCCGCTTATTACGTTATTTCAGAAAATGGCGTGGCTATAAATTTTTCCGGCCGGTGACCATTCTCCTGGTATTATGGTTGTTCACTTTTTTAGCTGGCGCAGTTCCTTCCGTATTACGGGCAGCCGTGATGTTCAGTTTTCTTGTACTGGGTGAAACGTTGGATCGTCCCACCAATACACTGAACACCTTGGCGGCTTCTGCCTTTCTGCTATTGGTGATCAATCCATTTTATTTGTGGGATGCAGGTTTCCAGCTTTCCTATGCCGCTGTTGGAGGAATTGTTGTTTTTTCCCGCCCGATAAATAATTGGTTTCTGTGGGAGAATAAAATCTTGCGTGGTGCATGGTCATTATTAGCTGTTACACTTTCCGCACAGGTATTTACTCTACCGATAGTGTTGTATTATTTTCATCAATTCCCGGTCTTCTTTTTAATCAGCAATTTACTGGTTGTGCCTTTATCGGGTATTATACTTTATGGCGAAATCTTGTTACTGGTTTTTTCTTTTATAGGCCCGGTAGCTAATTTCCTGGGAAAGGGAATTGACATACTACTATCCTGGATGAACCGGTTTATTGAAAATATGGACCAGGTTCCCTTTGGTGTGATCAGGCATTTACAGGTGAACGCCTTGCAGGCTACACTCTTGTACTTAATTATTTTCGGATGCCTTTTCTATTTCAGTTATCACATAAGAAAAATGTTATGGGTATCTTTTAGCCTGATGTGGCTTTTTGTAATACTTATAGTGGGGGAAAAATTGAAAGCTAATTACCAGGAAAAATTAGTTGTTTATAATATCCCCGGGCACGCGGCCATGGATATTATACTGGGACGGGCAGCTTATTTTTATGGAGATACATTGGTAGAAACAGATTTCGCTGCGCAAAAATATACGCTTAACCCGGCAAGAGATTTTTTCCGGGTAAAGCAAACTCTAATGCATCCGGGGATCCAGTTGATAACCTGTAATGGAAAAAAAATTTACATAATCAATAACCGATCTTCTGGCCTTTCTTTCCCTGAAGGCTTAACAGTGGATGTACTCATTCTTTCAAACAATCCGGACATCTCGATCCCGGATATACAGCATCAATACCGCTTTAAAGCATTGGTTTTTGATTCCAGTAACCCATTGTGGAAAACAGAAAAGTGGAAAAAAGATTGTGAGCGTTTAAATTTGCGCTTCCATTCGGTAAGTGCATCCGGCGCTTTTGAAATGGATTTGTAAAAAAAAATCCGGAAACAATCTTTAAGACTATGCAAAAAAAAATTCGCAGCGCACTGATTTCAGTTTATTATAAAGAAGGTTTATTACCTATTTTGGAACAAATGAAACGGTTGGGTATCACCATTTATTCTACCGGTGGTACACAAAAATTTATTGAAGATGCCGGCATGACTTGTACCCCCGCGGAACAGTTGACAGGCTTCCCTTCTATCCTGGGTGGACGCGTGAAAACACTGCACCCGTCTATATTTGGCGGCATTCTCGGCAGGCGGGATAATGCGCAGGACAGGGAAGAGATGCAAGCCTATCATATCCCGGAAATCGACCTGGTGATTATTGATCTTTATCCCTTTGAAGAAACAGTGGCGACAACGAAGGAAGAGAATTTGATCATTGAAAAAATAGATATTGGTGGCCCTTCATTGATTCGAGCAGCGGCGAAAAATTTTAATGACCTGGTAGTCATTGCTGCGAAAGAAGATTACCCTTCTCTCGAAAAAATATTAAGAGACCAGGCCGGTGAAACCAGCCTTGCAGAAAGAAAGGCCTTTGCCGCACGGGCATTTGATATCGTATGGGAATATGATATGGCCATTCGTAATTATTTCAATGGAGACTTGATTTTTCCCATGCATCCTAAAAAAGTGTTGCGTTATGGGGAAAACCCGCATCAGCAGGCTACTTACTATGGTAACCTGGAAAATATAGTCAAACAAATTCATGGTAAAGAACTGTCGTATAACAACCTCGTAGATGTAGATGCCGCTATGGCGCTCATTACAGAATTTGACCGGGAAGGCGAAGCGGTTTTTGCCATCATCAAGCATACCAATGTATGTGGCATAGCAGAAAGAGAAAACCCGGCTGCAGCCTGGACCGCTGCATTGGCGGGCGATCCCGAGAGTGCTTTTGGTGGTGTTTTAGTGTGCAATAGGCCGGTGGATGGAGAAACGGCTACAGCGATTCAGGAAATCTTTTTTGAGGTATTGATAGCGCCTCAATTCACATCGGAAGCGTTGTTGATTTTGCAAAGCAAGAAAAACAGGATTTTGCTGGAAGCAAAGGAAGCGGTGAAAAAATCTTCCCTGCAATACAAATCAATATTACAGGGTACGCTGGTACAGGATATGGATAATGCAACTTTTTCGGAATGGAAAGAAATGGGTGGAAGGGCGACAACCGAAACAGAAAAAGCCGACCTGGCATTTGCCAATATTGTATGCAAGCATTTAAAAAGTAATGCTATTGCCCTGGTAAAAAATAAGCAACTCTGTGGGAAAGGCTGTGGACAGACGAGCCGGGTGGATGCCTTGCGGCAATCAATTGAAAAAGCAAAGCAGTTTCAATTTGATTTGCAGGGCGCTGTGCTGGCCAGTGATGCATTTTTCCCATTTGATGATTGTGTGAAACTGGCACATGCTGTGGGCATCACGGCTTTTATACAACCGGGCGGATCCATCCGGGATAAAGACAGCATTCAATATTGCATAGATAACAAGCTGGGCATGATCATTACCGGCACCAGACATTTCCGACATTAAAAAACCATATGCGGCCGTATAAATTTATCATGCCCACGTTGTTTCCCCGGTCTAAGCCGGAAGCCGGTGGGGGCAGGTATGCGTATTTGGCGTTGACGGTGACCAGTATAGTTTGGGGAACAACCTGGGTAGCCAGTAAAGTGGCGATAAATGCGGGCGTGTCTGGTTTACAGGTTTCCTATATCCGGCAATTTTTAGCCGGTGCCGCCATGATTATTTATTTTTTATTCAGGGGAGAGCGCCTACCCACCGGTAAACAACTTGGTTGGTTATTTATCTTGTCCATCTTTATGTTTGTTATGGCCAATGGCCTGAGTACGTGGAGCCTGAAATATATACCCAGCGGGCTTGCTGCACTTATAGGCGCCTTATATCCATTGAGTGTGGTATTGATCGAAATGTTTTATTTCCGAATCAATAATAATTCGCGGCTCACATTTATTGGCTTGTTCCTGGGCCTGGGTGGTGTATCATTGGTCTTATATGAAAACACGTTTCATGCGCAACCCGAAGGATATGAATTTGGAATTTTACTCGGCCTGATTGCCATGTTATCGTGGAGTATTGGCACTCTGTTAATTGTTCGAAATAAATATTTGATGAATCCATATTATGCCATGGGCTGGCAAATGTTTATGTCTTCTTTTATGATTTTTGGTTTAGCCCGCGCTACCGGAAATGATATACCGATATCTACAGTGCCCTGGCAAACCTGGATGGCCATACTTTACCTGATCATAATGGGATCAATCATTGCCTTTATTGCTTTTATTTATAGCACGAAACATTTGCCCACGGCTATATCATCTTTATATGCCTATATCAATCCGCTGGTTGCCATGATTACCGGCGCTATATTATTAAAGGAAGAATTGACACCCTTTATATTGATAGGTGCGGGTATTACGCTAACCGGCGTTTACCTGGTTAATAAGAGTTTAAAAGATATCAAAAAAGCCGAATAGAGATTATCAGGCTAAAGCCATTTTTTCTTTTGCTTCCTTGGTGGATTTTGGTGCAAATCCTGCTTTGTAAAAACGCAAGGCAGTCCATACATGATCCAATGGAATTTCCTGTCCTTGTTCAAAATCATTGGAGCAAAGCATATCCCAGGAGCAGTCCCGGTTAAGGTCACTGGCTATTTTGCTGGCTGCTTTCGGATAAGCAATCCATAAAGTGGTTTTTGCATGAATAGCCGGAAGTACTTCTTTTAAGATGGTACATAACTGGGTGTGATTAATGGCAAAGATCAATGCAAAATCAACTTTCCGGGAACGGAGTAGCGGGGTCATACTTTTTGCATATGATAATTTCACGAATTGTTTCTCCATGGAAGAGGGGACACCTTGTATCAGGAGGTTACGGTCACTTTCAAGTTCTAATAATTCGAGCAAATTTTGTGAGGCCATCCTATAATTATTTTAAGGTTAAAAATAATCGGAGTGCAAAGGTACGAAAAGTTTTCTAAATCGTACCGGATAGACATCCAACAGACTAAAAAAATTTAAGGCTGAACGGGTTTATAATAGCTCAATGCTTCGGGCATTAATGCTTGTAATTTGGCAATTCTTTCTGCATCAGCCGGATGGTCGCTTAAGAATACCGGGGGTTTCGGGCCACCCAATTTTTCCATACGTTGCCAGAATGGTATGGCTTCCTGCGGATTATAACCGGCCATAGCCGCGAAGATCAGGCCATAATGATCTGCTTCGAGTTCCTGGCTCCTGGAATTGGGAAGTAATACACCCAATTGGGCAGTCGGTCCATAAATGCTATTAAATATATCCAGTGTTTGCTTGTTTTTGGAAAGGGCCACATTCCCCACAATTTGTAAACCCTGGGCCAACATGACTTCACTCATCCGCTCTCGTCCATGACCGGCTACAGCATGTGTAATTTCATGCCCCAGCACGATTGCCAGGGCTGCTTCATTTTGAGTAACATTCAATAAGCCGGTATACACAACTACTTTTCCACCGGGCATACACCAGGCATTCACTTCCTTGCTGTCCACTAAATTGAATTCCCATTTATAACCGGACAACTCATCACCCAGGCCTTTTTCTTTATAATATTCATTGATAGCATTGGCAATACGGCTACCTACCCGCTTTACCATTTCAGCATCTTTATTAGAGGGATTGGAGATCACTTTATTTTTTGAAAGGAATTGCCTGTATTGCACTTGTGCTTCTTGCTCCAATTGTTGTTCGGATACAAGGCTTAACTGGTTTCTGCCGGTAATGGCATTTTGTGAACAGGATACAAAAGTAGTCAGTGTGGCAAAGAAAAGTGTAGAGCCAAAGATGCGTTTCATGTAGAAAATTTAAAAGAAAAAGTTGATCAACTAATTGTCAATTTTTATACCAAACAAATCAGCATAAAAAGGAAATTATTCTTAAGCCGTTTTATTCCTCTTCTGATGTGTGCGATTTTTTCCGGCGTCGGTCGCGGTATTTGAAAATGGGTACTTTGCCTTCTGTACCATTTAATAACCGGTTTATATTTTTTTGATGCGTCAGTATGACCATTAATGCTACTGCAACCGAAAACACCCGGTATAAAGTTACATCATCATTAAAAATAAACAGGATAAAGATGGCAAAAGCAACACCAGCCAACATAGAACTCAGGGAAACAAAACGGGTAAGGTAAAGTACGGCCAGGAATACACCCACACAACAGACGGCTACTAAGGGTTGAATAGCAATGATCATCCCGAATAAAGTAGCTACACCTTTCCCTCCTTTAAAATTTGCCCACAAAGGAAATATATGGCCCAATACTGCAGCCAGGCCCAGGCCAATCATCAGGTTGGTACGGTCCCAATCATCGTGCAGGTAATGTGGTATGAGGATATACAATGAAGTGGCTATAACACCTTTCAACATATCTATGATCATGACAAAAGTGCCCCATTTGGGACCAAAGACACGATAGGTATTGGTAGCGCCTGCATTGCCACTACCATAATCACGGATATCAATTCCAAAGAAACGTTTACTCACCCAAACAGAAGTAGGAATAGACCCAATTAAGTATGCTAATAAAATGAGTAAGAGTTCGGTCATGGGGATATTGCTAAAAAATAGAGGAGCAAATATACATTATAATGGAATATCGGCACATCCTATCCGGAATTTTGCGCCTGGAGTTGGATGTAAAGCCAATTTTCTTTAACATTTGTTAAACAATATTTGAGTCCGCATTGCCTGGACTTTTCTAAAATTTCCTGTTCATCTTCTTTTAATATACCACTTAAAAGCAGGTAACCATTTTGAGTCAACATATTTGTCAATTGGGGTAAAAAATGAAGTATGACTGCTTTATTTATATTGGCCAGGATGATATCAAATTGCTCGAGAACAGGTGGTGTATCTGTTTCATTAAAAAAAACATGTGTGCAATGATTGGCGGCTAAATTTTCTAAAAAATTTTCTGCACATAGCGGGTCATTGTCAATGGCAATTACTTCTGCTGCACCCATTTTATGGGCCAGTATGGAAAGTATGCCGGTACCGGCACCAAAATCAAAGACCCGTTTTCCGGAAAAATCAATCGACAACATAGCCGATATAACCTGGGATGTAGTAGCATGATGGCCGGTACCAAAACTCATCTTAGGAGTGATGATGATTTCATACAACATACCGGGTATTGGTGCGTGAAAAGCAGCACGGATAGCCACTTTACCAGCTATGATAACCGGCTCGAATCCGGCTTCCCATATGGCATTCCAGTTTTGAGCTGGCATAAATTTTTTTTCAAAACCCACACCAGCTTTTTGTAATACTTCCAATACAGCACTTTCATCAAATTGTCCTTCGGGGAACCAGGCAATACATTCCTGTTCATTTTCCTCTACACCGGTAGCCTGGCTCGTCATTAAGGTGGCTACCAGGGCATCCCGCTTTTCACCTTCCGGCAACTGTATATGATACGCAATAAAATTTTGCATGTATTATAATGGATTAAACCTTTCTATGACATCGGAAGAATTGCATTTCAGTTGTACGGCTTTTGTCAAGGTGTTTCTGTTTCGATGATTGCATTCTTACTATTAAAACATGGCCTGCAGCAAATCATCCAATTGAATATTTCGAAAATGTTTTTCTATGGGAAACCGGCTTAATACCTGTCGTAATGCATTCTCTTCATGCTGTACATGATGGAGGGCCTCTTCAATTTCCGCAATACCTTTTTCAGAAAAAAAGTCTCCAAAAATTTTTGCCTGTTGGATGATCCCGTCTTTGACATCGAGGTTCATTTCCAAAACACCACCAGTAGTTCGAATAGCTTTTTTAAAATTATACTCCGGTGATCTTCCGAAATTCCATTCATGCGTGGCATATTTCTCATCTCGTAATTTTTGAATTTTTCTTTTATCCGCTTCCGTAAATGCATACAGGCGGGTATTGGGATAGGTTGTTAATACATGATTCATCAGCATTTCCGTAAAAGTTTCCAGGCTTACCGGTTCTTTTAAATGAGCAGAAACATTGGTAACTCGTTTTGGAATGGATTTGATGGCTTTATCAATATATTTTGCGGGATTAATGCGTAACGCTCCGCTCACATTGCGCATCTCTGATGAAAACAAAATGGTACCATGATGCAGGATCTTATTCTTATGGATATGGGCTGCATTACCGGAAAATTTTTTTCCATCAATCATCAAATCATTTTTTCCTTCAAACCGGGCATCAACCCCTAATGAGCGGATCACTTCAATAATGGGGCGAGTGAACTTTTCAAAATCAGATAAGTTGGCATCTTTACCAGTTTGTGTAAAAGAAAAATTCAGGTTCCCCAAATCATGGTAAACGGCTCCACCACCGGATATACGCCGGACTACAGCAATCTTATGTTCTTTTACAAAATCGTAATTGATCTCCGCTAATGTATTTTGATATTGGCCGACAATAATGGCATTGTCATTTCGCCAAAGCATAAAACAATCTTCTTCCAGCTCTTTCAGGATATATTCATCGGTGGCAATATTAAAATAAGGATCGGTGGAAGTATGATAGATACAAAGCATATATAAATTATTTTGAAAACAAATTTATAGCCAAGGAAGCCGGATGAATTTTAATTTTTAAAAGTCATTCTGAATTGGTCCATAGCTTTTCTTTTTCTTTCAATATAAAACCAAACCCATGCAACAAATAAAATGGAAGCGCCCAGGTAGATCAATGGAAAAACCAACCCGGCACTATTTATTAAGAAGGCAAATACAAGTAACAGGCCGGCAAATAAATGACTGATGGCTGTATGAGCATTACCAGAAATCAGGTCAACGGACGTTTTGTTGAAATTCTGATGTGTGTATCGTATAGCCTGGATAACAAAGGGCAGGGAAAGAAAAGCAAAATAAACGGAATAGGGTGCATATCCCAAAATGGGCAATAAAGCGATTAATACATATGCGGCAATAAAAAAGAAAATGAGTAGGTTTTTGGCTGCTTGTTTGCCGATGCGTACAACCAATGTTTTTTTCCCGGACTTACTATCAGAAGCAGCATCCTGGAATTGATTGATCAGTAACACATTGGTAATTAAAATAGCCACGGGTAAAGAGAGGAGAAAAATTTGCCAGGAATAAAATCCGGTCTGAACATAGAAAGAACCCATAGTCATGAGTACGCCATAGGTAGTGGCAATAAGAAATTCAGCGAGACCCGGCGCCATATTTATAAAAGAAAATTTTCCTTTTGCCCCGGTATAAAAAATGCCGGCAACCAGGCCATAAATGATTAAAGGCACTAAACCCCAGCCACAGGCAACAACGAGGTATATACCAATGAGGGCCGCAATACCACTGATGAGCATCCCAAAGAAACCCATATCTGCCCTGGAAATTAAGCCCAGTTGAATCATTTTTGAACCACCGGTAAATGGCCGGATACCTTCCACATTTTCATTATCACGATCTGCATCTTTCCAGTCGTTGATCATATTGGTTCCTGCCTGGATTAATAAACCTCCTAATAAAGTGAGAAAAAATAATAACCAATTTATGGTGTGTGTAACCGTAAAAGCTACCGCTGCACCAAGGAGAAGCGGAATAAGTGAAGCCGTTAATGATAATGGGCGAATGGCTTCTTTCCATGCACGGACACGAGATTTTACATCATCCCAGGCGCTGTATTGAAGGCGGTTTTCAGGGAATTCAAAAATGGTTGGTTTTTCCCCCTGTAATATTTCCGGCACAAACCGGTATTTAACGAGGAAGGGTTTTATGCAAATAAAATCAAGCCGGTCGGTTGCACCGACCTGGTTAAAATTGGCAACGATAGGAGATCGTTTTGTCATAATAGCCAATACGCGTTCACGTTCTTCTTTTTGATGAACGATCATGGCACGGCCAATGACTTCAACTTCCTCCATTTCCATAAAAGTATTTCCCTGGTGAATCAATATCGCTGTTTCCGGAATATTGCTCCACTGGATAATCTTTGGGTCACCTTTCAGGCTACTTACATACAAATTAAAATGCTCATCTGCTCCAAAATGCATCATACGCTGACGCGGTGTACCCATATTGGATGTGCCTACTGCCGCTACCTCGGCCTTTTCCAGGAATGCCAAAACTTCTTCCCGACTATGCTGTGCCATATATCTTTGTTTTATCTAATTCAGGATACAAAGGTACTGCAATCTTTTCTATAGCAGCTGTATCCGATATTAATGATAAAACCATGACTTGAATGGTGTTATTGTTCGTGAAGAAAAGGTACAGTCTGCATTTGATTCATATGGTGATGTGCATTACGAAATACCTGTTTCGAAAAATGAGCGTTGTATGTGAAATGCTATATTGATCAATTTATCTTAAGCATATACATCTGCCGGCTTGGGTTCCTCTTTTTTTTGTGCAAGGAAATTGCCCGGTGTAACGCCAAAATTTTTTTTGAAGGCAGTAATAAAATGTTGCGCATAGCTATACCCACAACTTTCTGCAATTTCATGCAGGGTATATTCCTGCTCCTGCAATAGCTCACAGGCTTTTGCCATGCGTAATTCATAGATATACCCAAAGACTGTTTTGCCAAATAAAGTTTTAAAACCTTTTTTCAATTTGAAATCATTGATCCCCACTTGATGAGCGAGATCTACCAACGAATGAGGATTAGCAATGTCTTCTTCAATGATTCGTTTTGCCTGGTGTAATGCATCTCTATCTGTTTTTTTCATTTTGATGCACTTGTCCTGGTGAAAATTTTTATGCTGTTCCAATTGATAAGATAACAACTCTAATATTTTTGCTTCAAGAAAAACTTTTTTCAGGTAGCCTTTCTTTTGTGTTTTTAAAATCTGGCTGATTGTATGATGTATGGTAGCATCTGTATCAATGGATTGCCTAAACAGGGACACAATTTTTAGTCTTTCCATGCCCCGGTGCATATGAAGAAAACAAGCGAGGTCATCTCCAATGATCCTTTTAAAATGATGTTCCGGGATTTGGATTTCCAGGAAAGTATTGCTTTTTTCAGTATTTCCAGGATGCCATGTTGCCTGTAAAGTTGGTATGAAACTCATTAACATATTATGTTGTAAACCGTTGAAATGAATCTCTTGTTTTGTATCCTGTACATGCAAAAGATTTGATCCGGAAAGATTAAAGTGCATCAATATACCGCCCACCGGGCAAGCATCTTTTATCATCAAAGGCGCTCTCATTTTTACCTTACCATACCGGATGATAAATTCATCAAATTGCCATTGCTTAAAAGCAGCGGTTACTGCCGGGTGTTTAAGAGAAAAAGATTGTTCCTGAAGTGAATTATTTTCTTCAATGGTTTGAATAGAATAAGGCAGTGAAATGATGTTACCCGCTTCAATTATGGAAAATGCTAATGCCATAAATTAATCCGTTTAACGTAATAAAAAATCCATTTTAAGTACCTCTGTTCATCCACCCTGCTAATAGCTTTGCCTAAAATCATTTGTAATAAGATTGATTTTTTATTACTTAAAACATTGCAAATTTAATTGATGATCAAACGAATACTTACGCTTCTCTTCGTCATTGTTCTGTCAAATTTCATCACCGTTTTATATGCCCAAAATAAGATTGCAGATACCCTGCAGGGCAAGGGCCTGGATGAAGTAGTGATAACAGCAACAAAGACAATCCGGAAAATTAAAGATGTGCCGGCACCGGTTACGGTGATTAAAGGTTCAGAAATACAAAAAATGGGATCTACACGATTAAGTGATGTCCTGGCAGAACTAACAGGAATGCAGTTGGTACAAAATACCGTAGGTTATCCGGGTATTCAAATGCAGGGTTTAAGTAGTGAATATGTTTTGATATTGATAGATGGAGAACCGGTTATTGGGAGGATTTTTAACGTGATTGATTTACGGCGGATAACCGTGAATAATATCGATCGCATTGAAATTATCAAAGGTCCGTCTTCCTCTTTATTTGGAAGTGAAGCGTTGGGTGGCGTTATTAATATAATTACGAAAAATGGGAAGACGGAGAAAGTACATGGAACGGCACGGGGGGTGTATCAGAAATATGATGTGTTTGATCTGAGCGTGGATGCCGGGGAACAAAAAAAGAAAGTAGGCTGGTATGTTTATGCCGGCAGGCAATCGGGTAATGGTTATTATACCAAAGAAAACAAAGATTCCATTTCTAAATCAGTGCCTCCCTATGCAGCCTATACCGTGAATGGAAAAATTTCTTATCAACTGAATGAAAAACAAAAATTAGCATTCAGTGGGAAATTCTATAATGAAAACATGTCGGACCAGGTATTGGTTCAGGATGTAAATGGTGTAAACAGGCTGGCAACGCAGAGTCAGCAACACCAGGATTATAGTTTTACTCCTTCTTATTCGTATGATATTTCCGACAGGCAGAAATTACAAATCCATAATTATACCACAGTGTTCAATAATGATTTGACAATTCGTTACCAGGATAATCATGCCTTATTTTCTGAAAGCAATTTCAGGCAATTTTTAAATCGTACTGAATTGCAGTATGACTGGCGGGTAGGAACTGCACACATGCTTACGGTGGGTGCCGGGGATGCCATTGCAACTGTACGAGCTACGAACTATGTAGATGGAAATATTTTTAACCAGCTTTTTGTGTATGGCCAGGATCAATTCCCCTTATTGAAAAATGTGCATGTGATTGCCGGTTTCCGTTTTGATCATCATAACCAGTATAAAGATCGTTTTAGTCCTAAGCTGGCTGTTGAATGGAAGCTGAACAGGCAATTAACCGTTTACGGAAATATTGCCAGTGGTTATAAAGCGCCCGCATTCGATCAGTTATTACTCAATTTTACCAACCCCGTGGTAGGATATACTGTTTTAGGGGCTAATGTAGCAGAAGAAAAATTGAAGGAAATGCAGGCCCAGGGCCTGATTCAGGCGGTACTCATCGAGCCGGGTGATCATGTTTTAAAAGCGGAGAGTTCGTTCTCACTGAATGCCGGTGCAAAATATAACCCATTACCAGGCGCCTATTTTTCATTGAATGTTTTCTATAATAATATCAATAACCTGATTGACCTGGAACCGATTGCCATTAAAACAAATGGCAACAATGTGTACACTTATTTCAATCACAATAAAGTTTTTACCGGAGGGGTTGAGTTCCAGGCTGATTATACGATTGTTCCGGGGCTCCAGGTTTCTGCCGGTTATCAATACCTGCAGGCTAAAGACCGGGATGTTTTGGACCAAATTAAAAAGGGCCTGATTTATTATCGTGATCCGGAAACACAGACCGATCATAAAGTTACTACAGCCATGTATGGCGGCTTATACAATCGCTCAAAACATAGTGGCAACATAAAAATCGAGTATTCCAATTTACCCAATCATTTTGATGTTTCCCTTCGCTGTATTTATCGGGGACGATATGGTTCCGGCATGGATGTCAATGGGGATCTCATCCTGGATGATGACCGGGAATATGTACCGGGTTATGCTTTACTGAATCTCACTATTCGTAAAAAAATAAATTCATTTACACTGGAAGCAGGATGTAATAACCTGACCGGTGTGATAAACAAATTCGATGCATCTGTCATACCCTATAACTGGTTCCTGGGTGCAACCTTCCGATTTTAATTTTTAACCATACATAAAACACAACAATGAACATGAAACGTTTCTTTTCTTTTGCACTGATAGCATTCTTTTCAACAGGCTTGATTACCGGTTGTACAAAAAACACGGAAACGCCACAACCCGTTAGCCCGGAAGTACAGTCTAAGATTGATTTAAATGCCTCCACGCAAACATGTTATTTTAATCTTACAACAGGTGAAGTCGTGGACCCGGCAGATTCTGCCACGACAAAATGGGATGTCGCATTTAATGGAGTGAATCAAAACATGTATATGACATCCAATCCCATGGGAGGCAGTGCCCAAGTGGTGGCATCTTCGTTTGAAGAAATGACTGAAGCCCCTGCTTCCGGTTATCAACCCGGAGATGAAGCTTTCCTGGATTACACTACCTGGGCTGTTTATACAGGCTCTACGACACAACCCTATCATGCTGTATTACCCAAAGCCGGAACAACTATTGCATTAAAGACCCCGGATGGTAAATATGCCAAAATCCAGGTATTAAGTTTTTACCAGGGAAATCCCGATACGAATTCACCTGAATTTATTGACCTGGCCACCCGTCCGCCTTATGGGTATTATGCTATAAAATATGCCATTCAGCAAGATGGCAGCCGGGTATTCTAAACAATGCAGGTAGCATACAAAATACCGTGATATTTTTTCACGGTATTTTTTTATCTGTTACCCATTATGATAAAATGAAATGAATGATTCCATTCCATCAAATAAATAGCATCCAGCCCAATGGAAGAATCTATCTTCAACAAAAAACAGTCACCCGGTATGAGTGACTGTTTTATTATAGTTTGTATCTTTTATTATTTTTTGTTTGTTTCTGTGGTTGCTTGTGCTGCATTATCCGGGCGAGGTATCAGGACCTTACGGCTCAATTTAAATTTCCCGGTTTTATGATCAATGCCTATGAGTTTCACTTTTACCATATCCCCTTCTTTCAAAATACCATCCAGGGACTCCAGTCGTTTCCAGGAGACTTCACTGATGTGTAATAAGCCTTCTTTCTTCGGTAAAAATTCCACGAAAGCACCATATGGTTGTATGGTTTTCACTTTGGCCTCATACACTTCATTAATCTGGGGAACAGCAACAAGGCCTTTGATCCAGTTCAATGCTTTTACTACGCTTTCTTTATCAGAAGAGAAAATACTTACTTCCCCAAAATTACCCACCTCTTCAATATTGATGGTCGTACCGGTTTCCTTTTGTATTTCCTGGATCACTTTACCACCCGGCCCAATAACTGCACCAATAAATTCTTTATCGATGATTAATTTTTCCATTCTCGGTGCATGGGGTTTCACATCATCGCGGTGAGCAGGAATACAGGCATACATGGCTTCGAGGATATGCATACGTCCTATCCGGGCCTGTTCCAAAGCTTCCCGCATTACATCCATACTTAAGCCGTCCACTTTGATATCCATTTGTACTCCGCATATCCCATCACGGGTTCCGGTTACTTTAAAATCCATATCACCCAAATGGTCTTCATCACCTAAAATATCGGTAAGGATAGCATATCCATTTTCTTGTTTTACCAGGCCCATTGCTACGCCACTCACGTGTTTGGGAATTGGTACACCCGCATCCATCAAGGCAAGGGATCCGGCACAAACTGTTGCCATCGAAGAAGAACCATTGGACTCGAGGATATCACTGACAACGCGTACAGTATAGGCATACTCATTTCCCGGCATCATTTTTTTCAGGCTACGCATAGCCAGATTTCCATGGCCTACTTCCCGGCGTCCCACACCGCGCAGCATTTTTACTTCACCGGTGGAGAAGGGAGGGAAATTATAATGCAGGTAAAATTTAGAATAATCAGATGTAGCGGCCGTTTCTATCAGCAATTCATCCAAAGGTGTTCCTAATGTGACGGTAGTCAGTGATTGTGTCTCACCTCTGGTGAATAAAGAGGATCCGTGCGGGCCGGGCAATAAATCTACTTCCATTGCCAGCGGGCGTACTTCATCTAATTTCCTGCCATCGAGCCGTACACGTTCTTTAACCATCATATCCCGAACGATTTCCCATTGCAGGTCATCAAAATATTTTTTTGCAAGTTTCTTATCTGTATCGGAAGCTTCTTCGCCCAGGCTTTCTATCAATTCGGTTTTCAATTGCTTGAAGGCTTCCGACCGTTCCTGTTTGGATGATCCTTTTTTTGAAATAGTATAAATTTTTTCCCGGGTAAAATCACTTACCCTTTTGGCCAGGTCATCATTGGTCTCGGGTTTTTTATAATCTCTTTTACCGGTTACACCTTTTTTATCGCGTAATACTTCCTGTGCTTTTATTTGTGTGCGAATGGCTTCATGCGCTATTTCCAGTGCTTTTACCAGGTCGGCTTCACTACATTCATTTGCTTCTCCTTCAACCATCATCAGGTTTTTTTCTGTGGCAGCAATAATGAATTCCAGGTCAGATTTGGCCAGTTCAGAGCGGGTCGGGTTTACGATGAAATTACCATCTATCCGGCCGATCCGTACTTCGGATATAATTTCTTTAATAGGAATATCTGAAACAGCCAGGGCAGCTGAAGCAGCCAGGCAGGCTAACGCATCAGGCATTACTTCCGGATCGCTGGAGACCAGGTATACAAGTACCTGCACATCACAGAGATAATCTTCGGGGAATAAAGGGCGTAAGGCACGGTCAATTAGCCGGCTGATCAGGATTTCAGAATCACTCAGGCGGCCTTCTCTTTTAAAGAAAGAGCCCGGGATTCGGCCAGCAGATGCGAATTTTTCCTGGTAATCTACACTTAACGGGAAAAAATCCTGGCCTTCTTTGGGTTCCTGGTTGGCTACTACGGTTGCCAGTAAAATACAATTTCCCTGGCGTACGGTAACAGCACCATCCGCCTGGCGGGCAAGTTTACCGGTCTCAATAAATATTTCCGCTCCATTAGGGAGAGTAAACCCGGATTGTATGGGTTGTGAAAACATATGAATCGTTGTTAATTCCCCATTGCACCTTGGTGGATAACAGGGAAGGATGAAAGAATAAAAATCTCAACTAAATAAAAAAAATCTCAAGCATAGCTTGAGTGAAAGGCAATCAGCACCTACTTTCTGAGTCCTAATTTTTCAATCAGGGAGCGGTAACTTTCCAGGTTATGTTTTTGAAGATAGGCTAATAAGCGCTTGCGCTGACCAACCATTTTCATTAAAC
This sequence comes from Parafilimonas sp., assembly GCA_039811225.1. Lineage (GTDB taxonomy): Bacteria > Bacteroidota > Bacteroidia > Chitinophagales > Chitinophagaceae > JAFDXJ01. Next base: position 263,878 of record JBDHYG010000001.1, on the reverse strand, counting down.
CGCGGTGGGTGGAGAAATCTTTTTTATTGGCTTGTAAATGACTGGATATACTGGATATACGCTCTGTTATCAGGGCCACCTGGGCTTCTACAGATCCGGTATTGGCTGCATTACCGCCATACGTTTTGAAAATTTCAGCTTTTTTTTCTGTTGTTAAATAAGGCATCTCAATGTTGTTTTAAACGTCCTGTTAATTCCATCTTTTTAATGTGGCGGCAAAGGTAATTGATAATACTGAATAAATTGCAAAATATTCTTAATTTCCTACAAGTCACCCAATTGTGGCCTTAGAACAATCTCCTCAACACAGGCGCCCGGGGATAAATGGGCTGCCGCGAAAACCATTTCGGCTATATCACTGTCCTGCATAAAACGGGTAACTGGTAATCCACTGCCTTTCCAGGAATCTGTATAGGTGGCACCGGGTATGATGGCTGTAACTTTAATTTGTTTTTCTTTGAGTTCTTCCCGGAGATTATGGGTAAAACCAAGCAGGGCATATTTACTTACACTGTAGCTGCCACCGCCGGGATAGGCTTTTAAAGAAGCGACTGAGCATATATTAAATAGATGACCTTTTCCGGCCGCCAGCATGGCCGGCAATAGTTCCCGGGTTAAATGATAAGCACTGAAAAAATTTACTTCCATCATTTTTTCCATTGTACCGGGAGGCTCATCAGAAACATTGCCCGGTAAAAATGTCCCGGCATTATTGATCAGGATGGTGGGAGGGCCAAAAGAAAGGCACCAATCCGCGAATTGGATTAATTGAGTTCTTTGACTGAGGTCCGTTTTTTTGCAATGAATGGTGGCTGAAGGATATTTGTTTTGAAGGTAAGCCTGCGTTTCCAGCAGGGTCTGTTCATCCCGGGCACATAAAAAAAGGGTATTACCGGCGGCGGCAAATTTCTCAGCCATTGCTTTACCCAAACCTTTGGAACCGCCGGTAATAACCACTTGCATCTTCAACAAGAACTATTTTATTATAAATGAAAACCGCCGGATAAGCCACTGCTTAGTCCAAATAGAGGCAATAATATCAAACCTAATACCATACTGATCACGAAGTAAACCACTAAAAGTACGGCATATGTAACGAGCAGGTACACTACTTTTTTATCTTCTGGTGTTTGCTTCATTGGGCCAATACCCAGGTACCACAAATAAATACTATAAATAGCGCCGGCAAGTGCTACCAGCCCGGATAATAGTGGCAGGAAAGTAAATAATCCGGCAACCAGGGATGGCGTACTTGCATAAACCACTAATTGCATTGACCTGCCTAAATTTTTTTCAGAGCCAAAAGAGGGTGCTAACGCATCTACGACAAAAGCAGTAACATACACACTACCGATACCCAAAATAATGCGGGTGATGGCATAGTACAAGCCCCAACCCATACCGACTACCCGAATACCGAGAATTCCAAAACCAATGATACCATAACCAATAAATGATGCAACGGCACTTAATAAAACCAACGGCAACAGATAACTCATGATAAGCTGGTTATTGTTGGGTTGTTCAGCAGCAATGACCTGCCATTCTGTTTTAGGAGTGAGCAATAAATTTTTTGCCCTGTTAATAAGGTTCATAAGGATTGATTTTTGGATGAAAGATAGCTTATATCGAATTGCCAGCCAAAAAACTTATTCAGCAACTTTCAGATTTGTATTAACCATGCACCAACGTACCAATCGTTTCACCTTCAATGAGTTTACGCAGGTTACCGGATTGATTCATATCAAAAACAATAATGGGTAAATTATTTTCCATACACAAGGTAAATGCGGTCATATCCATGACTTTGAGATTTTTGCTGATACATTCTTGAAAGGTGATGGATTCAAAACGGGTGGCTGTTTTATCTTTTTCAGGATCGGCAGTATAAATGCCATCCACCCGGGTACCTTTGAGAATAACATCAGCTTTAATTTCTATGGCCCGCAGGGAACCGGCAGTGTCCGTTGTGAAATAAGGGTTCCCGGTACCGGCGCCGAAGATAACTACCCGCCCTTTTTCCAGGTGCCGGATAGCACGGCGCCGGATATACGGTTCAGCAATTTGTTCCATATTAATCGCACTTTGTAAACGGGTAAAGACACCGATTTTTTCCAGCATGGCCTGCATGGCCATACCATTGATCATGGTAGCCAGCATGCCCATATAATCGCCATGCGCCCGTTCGATACCACTATCATGCTCATTCAGTCCCCGGTAAATATTTCCACCCCCAATGACAATCGCCACTTCTGCTCCGGCTTGCACCACCTCTTTTATGTCATTGGCATATTGTTCAATAATTTTTGGATTAAAGGGGTCAAAACTTTTATCCTGTCTGCCCATCAGCGCCTCTCCGGAAAGTTTCAATAAAATGCGTTTGTATTTTAAAGCCATAGCAAATATGATTGGTTTGCAAATAAATGTTTTTTTAGCAGGTTCACCAACTTTTGAATAATGAAGTGAATGATTTAGTTTTGGAACTCATCTTTTAAAATCAACATTTATGGAAAGGCCCCCTGTATATTATGGCGATTATTTGCAATTACATAAAATCCTCGATGCGCAATATCCGGAAAGTTTTAAAGAAGGCGAACAACCAGCGCATGATGAAATGTTGTTTATTATTATACACCAGGCCTATGAATTATGGTTCAAAGAAGTATTGTTTGAAGTAGATTCAGCTAAAGAAATTTTATCGCAGCCAGCCGTTAATGATAATACACCTGCCTTGCAAACCGTGGTACACCGGCTTAACCGGGTGATTACCATTATGCGGGTATTGATTCACCAGATCGATATTATTGAAACCATGACACCCATGGACTTCCTGGATTTCCGTGATTTATTGCGGCCGGCATCCGGGTTCCAGAGCTGGCAGTTCAAAACCTTGGAAGCCAAGCTGGGCCTTCGTTATACCGACAGGTTTGGACAGGAATATTATACCTCGCAATTACGTGAACGGGAAATTAATATTATTAAACAAGCAGAAAATGAACATTCCCTCCTGTATTTGGTGAATGAATGGCTGGAGAGAATACCTTTCTTCAATACCGTAGATACCTGGAAAGATTTTGAAAAGGAAGTGGAAGGCAGCAACAGCGAAATACATCCATTCTGGGAAAAATACCGGTCATCGTATAAAAACAGCCTCGCACCGGAAGAACGCCATAACCTGAAATATTTTGATGCGGTATTTTTCCAGGAGACTCCTGGCCGTCAATTATCCGCGAAGGCAAGCCGTGCCGCTTTATTCATTATGTTGTACCGGGGTTATCCCATTCTGCATTTACCTTTTGAATTATTAAATAATTTACTCGAATTGGATGAAGGTATGAGTACCTGGCGTTATCGCCACATGAACATGGTGCATCGTATGATCGGCACCCGAATAGGTACCGGTGGCAGTACCGGAAAAGATTATTTAAAATCTGCCCTGGATAAACATTATATTTTTAAAGAACTGGCACAGCTGACCAGTTTCCTCATGGAGCAAAGTAAAATTCCTGCTTTGCCGGATACCTTAAAAGAAAGAATGGGATTTAAAATTTAAAGCATACTTGAATTAAAAGCCCGGATTAAATGGGAACAAAGAAAATTTGCCTGTGGAGCAGCCCCCGGAATATTTCTACGGCTATGATGTATTCCTTTGCGCAACGACCCGACACCATTGTTTTTGATGAACCCTTGTATGCACATTATTTGCGTATAAGCGGCATGGATCACCCGGGCCGTGAAGAAATTTTACAGGCACAGGAAAATGACGGACAAAAAGTTATTCAGGAAATTATTTTACGGGAATATGATGCTTCCATTGCTTTCTTTAAGCAAATGACGCATCATCTCACCGGCTTGAAAGAGGATTTTTTACAACAGGTTTACAATATCATTTTTATCCGCGACCCAAAACAAATCATTGCATCCTATGCACAGGTACGACCATCTGTAACTATGCAGGATGTGGGTATAGAAAAACAATGGCAATTATTTAATAGCCTGCAAACGACCCAACACCCACCGGTTGTACTGGACTCCAATGAGATTTTGAAAAACCCGGAGAATGTCCTGGATCAATTATGCCAGGCATTGGAAATACCTTTTTATTCGTCTATGTTGCATTGGCCCCCGGGGCCTAAAAAAGAAGATGGGGTATGGGCAAAGTTCTGGTATGAAAATGTACATCGTTCAACTGGTTTTGAAAAACAAAAAACGAGTAACCGTGTTTTACCCCAATACCTGGAACCCTTGTGTCGGGAATGCAACCAATTTTATGAACAACTTTATCAATATTCTTTAAAAGCTTAATCATGTTACAAAAATTTTATCCGCAGAATGAAAATATCCAGGTATTTGTAGGGGACAAATTATATCCAAGGCAGGAAGCCAAAGTATCCGTTTTTGATAGCTCCGTACAGGGTGGCGATGCAGTATGGGAAGGTTTGCGGGTTTATAATGGAAAAATATTTTCGCTGCAACAACATCTCGATCGGTTACAGGCTTCTGCAAAAACAATGGCCTTTGCAAATGTGCCATCTAATGAAAAAATTATAGCTGCCATCCGGCAAACCCTTACTGCCAATAAATTTTTTACCGATACGCATATCCGGCTGACCTTGACACGTGGAGAGAAAATTACTTCCGGCATGGATCCGAGGCTGAATCAAAAAGGTTGTTGTCTCATCGTACTTGCAGAATACAAACCTTTGGTGTATGATAATGAAAATGGGATCCGGCTGGTAACTGCCAGTATCCGCCGGAATTCACCAATGAGTATTGATTCCAAGATCCACCATAATAACCTAATCAATAATATCCTCGCAAAAATAGAAGCCAATCATTATGGAGCCGATGATGCGATCATGTTGGATATTTATGGCTATGTAGCGGAAACAAATGCCTGCAATATTTTTATGGTAAAAAATAATGTACTCTATACACCTTTTGCCGATGCCTGTCTGCCGGGTATTACCCGTGGCACGATTATCAAAATCGCCAGGCAAATAAATATACTGATGGTAGAAAAAAATCTTTCCATTTCTGAGTTCTACAATGCAGATGAAGTCTTCACTTCCGGCACAATGGGCGAATTAACCCCCGTAGTGGAAATTGATCGGCGAAAAATTGAGAACAAACAACATAGCCGGATTCGGGAACAAATTATGGAAGTATATCGTGGACTCACGGCTACCAAAGGTGTACAGGTTGTTGAATGATGTGCTAATTTTTTTCCAGCATTGGGCGCAGCCATTTAGTGGCTTCCGCTTCATTCCAGGATTTACGGGCGGCATAATCATCCCGTTGTTCTTCGGAAATTTTTCCTACGCCAAAGTATTTACTTTCAGGATGGCTGAAATACCAACCGCATACACTGGATGCCGGGTACATGGCTAAGGATTCGGTCAGGATGATGCCGGTTTGTTTCGTAGCATCAAGTAATTGAAAGAGTTTATATTTTTCCGTATGTTCCGGACAAGCCGGGTAACCGGGTGCCGGGCGAATACCCCTGTATTTTTCGTGGATGATTTCTTCCAGGCTTAATTGTTCATCCGGGACATAGCCCCAGTATTCTTTCCGTGTTTTCAGGTGCAATAGTTCAGCAAAAGATTCCGCCAATCGATCCGTGAGTGCCTGCAACATAATTTTGTTATAATCGTCATGCTGCGCTTCAAAATGCTGAATATGTTTTTCAATACCTTCAATGGTTACAGCAAATGCACCGATATAATCTTTTTTCGCAGAGTCTTTATTATGGATAGGCATGATAAAATCTGCCAGTGAAGAATTGGGCTGGCCTGCTGCTTTTTTTAATTCCTGCCGTAAAAATTCCAGGTTTGTTTGCCCCTGCTCATGCAGTACGGTGACGGTATCCGGGCCGCTACGGGCTGCTTCCCAAAATCCAATGACACCATGTGCTTTCAGCCATTTTTCCTCGATGATTTTATCCAGGAGTTCCCGGGCATCATGGTATAACCGGGTGGCCTCCCGACCAACTACTTTATCTGATAAAATATCCGGGAAGTTCCCATGCATTTCCCAGGTGATAAAAAAAGGTTTCCAGTCAATGATTGTACTGATTTCTTTTAATGAAAAATCTGTAAAAACTTTTGTGCCTGTAAAAGCAGGTTGGGGAGGGATATAATTTTCCCAATCAAATGCAAGCGGATTTTGTTTAGCCGCAGCATATCCAATATATTGTTTGACCGGCCGTTTATTTTCATAGTTTTCCTTCAGTGCGATGTATTGTTTTTTAGTTTCTTCCAGGAAAGGTTTCTTCGCAGTTGCATTCATTAAAGTGGACACAACTATTACACTGCGCGAGGCATCCACTACATGCACTACACCGGATTGGTATTTTGGTGCAATCTTCACGGCCGTATGAATTCGGGAGGTAGTAGCCCCTCCAATCAGTAAAGGGATTTGCATATGGCGCCTTTCCATTTCCATGGAAATATGGACCATTTCATCAAGAGATGGTGTTATCAATCCACTTACGCCGACGATATCTGCTTTTTCAGCTATAGCCGTATCCAGGATCTTATCAGCAGGTACCATAACACCGAGGTCGGTTACCTCATAACCATTACAGCCTAAGACCACACCTACAATATTTTTCCCAATGTCATGCACATCACCTTTTACAGTTGCCAATAATATTTTTGGTACACTTTCATTTTCTTTTTGAGGATGCTTTATTTTTTCCTGTTCAATATAGGGCGTTAAAATGGCAACGGATTTTTTCATAACACGGGCACTCTTTACTACTTGGGGCAAAAACATTTTCCCTGAGCCAAACAAATCACCGACTACATTCATGCCATCCATTAACGGGCCTTCAATCACCTCCAACGGTTTATCGTATAGCAACCGGGCCGCTTCCGTATCTTCTTCAATATATGTGGTGATACCGTGTACCAGTGCGTGTTTCAGCCGTTCCTGGACGGGTAGCTTACGCCAGGCCTCATCCTCTTTTTCTGTTTTACCTTTTGCTTTAACGGTGTCAGCAAACTGAATCAGTTTTTCTGTGGCTTCATTATTTTCATTGTGCCGGTTGAGCACCACATCTTCACATAATTGTTTTAAAGTTGGTTCAATTTCATCATACACCGCGAGCTGGCCGGCATTCACGATTCCCATATCCATACCGGCAGCGATGGCGTGATATAGAAATACAGAATGCATGGCTTCGCGGACCACGTCATTGCCCCGGAAAGAAAACGATACATTGCTCACCCCACCACTGACTTTGGTGAGTGGCATCCGTTTTTTTATTTCCCGCGTAGCTTCAATAAAATCAACAGCATAATTATTATGTTCTTCCATGCCGGTAGCGATGGCGAATATGTTGGGATCAAAAATGATGTCTTCGGGCGGATAGCCGGCTTTTGAAGTAAGCAATTGATAAGCTTTTTCGCAGATGCTCACTTTACGTTCTTTGGTATCGGCCTGTCCCTCTTCATCAAACGCCATTACGATTACGGCAGCGCCAAAGGCTTTGCAAATAGCCGCTTCCTGTAAAAATTTTTCTTCTCCTTCTTTGAGTGAAATAGAATTGACAATACACTTTCCCTGCACACATTTCAAACCGGCTTCAATGATGGAGAATTTAGAAGAATCAATCATGATAGGAATCTTCGCAATGTCCGGTTCACTTTGCAATAATTTCAAAAAAATTTGCATGGCAGCCACTCCGTCAATCATGGCATCATCGAGATTCACATCCAGTACCTGGGCGCCGTTTTCCACCTGCTGGCGGGCAATGGACAACGCTTCTTCATATTGATTGGCCCGAATTAAGCGGGCAAATTTTTTGGAGCCGGTAATATTGGTACGTTCGCCGATATTGACAAAGTTCATTTCCGGCCGGATAGTTAATGATTCCAAACCGGAAATCCTTAAAAAAGGTTTTATGCTATTTTCCTGGGACATGCCGCAAAGGTAAAGTTCAAAATCAATAACTCATTTCCAGCACCGGGCGTTTACGGGGAGCTATATTTTTCACACGCCGGGCAATCTCCCGGATATGGTCCGGTGTAGTGCCACAGCATCCACCCACGATATTTACCCAACCCTGGCTTGCCCATTCTTCAATGAAACCAGCGGTATCTTCCGGTTGCTCATCGTATTCGCCCATAGCATTGGGGAGGCCGGCATTGGGATAAGCAGATACATAACAACGGGCGATTTGTGCCAGTTCTTCTATATGACTTCGCATTTCGGCTGCACCCAGGGCACAGTTCAGGCCAATGCTGATGGGATTGGCATGAAGGACAGAAATATAAAATGCTTCCAAAGTCTGGCCACTTAACGTGCGGCCTGATGCATCGGTAATGGTGCCACTGATCATGATCGGCCAGGTCTTATTTTTTTTACGAGCATATTTATCGATGGCATAAATCGCGGCTTTTGCATTCAGTGTATCAAAGATGGTTTCTATCAGTAAAATATCTACACCTCCTTCGCAGAGGCCGCTGATTTGTGTGTAATATGCGTCGGCTACTTCATCGAAGCTGACGGCACGATAACCCGGATCATTGACATCGGGGGAGAGGCTCAAAGTTTTATTCATGGGACCAATGGCGCCGGCAACGTAATAAGATGAAGTGTCCTGTATTTTTTCTTCTGTCAAAAATTCATCGATTGCCTTACGGGCGATTTTAGCGGCAGCCACATTCATTTCATAAGCCAGGTCTTCCATGTGGTAATCCGCGAGGGAAATACGCTGTGCATTGAAGGTATTCGTTTCAATGATAGATGCTCCGGCCCGTAGGTATTCTTTATGGATGTTTTTGATGATTTCGGGTTGTGTTAAGCATAACAGGTCATTATTGCCTTTAAGGTCGTGTGCAAAATCTTTGAACCGATCACTGCGAAAATCGGCTTCGGTCAACTGGTGGCGTTGAATCATGGTGCCCATGGCGCCATCCAATACAAGGATTTTTTGTTCGAGCGCTGCAAGAATATTCATACGTGGGATACTTTTAAGATTGCTCCATAGTGTACCGGAAGTACAAGGGAGTGACACAACGAAGCTACTAAATGTTGCTTTGCCGGTCCACAAATAAAAAATTAAAAATGAAGAAAGGGATTATTGAATACCGTATTTCTTTTCATATTTTTCATACAGTTCTTTCTGTTTGTTATCCAGGTTGATTTGCCGGCCCTGGATATAGGCGAGGATAATATTACTTGTTTTCATGTCGAGAATATCGCCTGTGCTGACAACGATATTGGCATCTTTTCCTTTTTGTAAAGTGCCTGTACGGCCATCAATACCCAGGATTTTAGCTGCATTGAGTGTAATGGCCTGTAGGGCTTCTTCTTTTGACAGCCCATAGGCAGCGGCAGTGCCTGCATTGAAGGGCAGGTTGCGATAGCGGGAATTTCCATCATTGTCTGCTATGGCAAACAAGACACCGGCTTTTTGTAAAAGATAAGGCGTTTTGTATGGTTGATCTATATCATCGTCTTGAGATAGAGGCAGGTTGTGCATGGCGTCGAGAATAACGGCGATATTATTTTTGCGGAGATAATCAGCGATTCGCCAACTTTCGGCGCCACCGACAATGACTGTTTTAAAACCAAATTCCTGCGCAAATTCTGTGGCTATCATCATTTCTTTCACCTGGTCGCAATGCACATAAAAACTTTTTGACTGATCAAAAAGACCGCGGACTGATTCAAATTTTATATTGGTATTTACATGTGTGCTTTCTGTGAAATAAGCTTTGGCTTCGCGGAAAAAAGTACGCACTTCATCAATTGTTTTCAGGGCATTTGCCACTACATCTTCCCGGTTGGACATGCCACGAAATGAATAGCGTACAAGTGAAGGCATATTAAAATGAATCCCCTGGTCGGCTTTATATACGGCATCTTCCCAGTTCCAGCCATCGAGTTGCATAATGGAAGAAGAGCCGCTGAGAATCCCACCCTGTGGAATGATATTAGCCAACAGGATACCATTGCTGCGAACGGTAGGAATAATTTTTGAATCCGTATTGTATGCAACAAGTGCACGCACATTGGGATTGAGTTCACCCAGTTCATATTCATCCAGTGTTGATTTAACTGCGCTGATTTCATTGAGACCAAGGTCTGTAGCAGATGCAATAAGGCCTGGATAAATTTCTTTGCCGGTGCAGTCAATTAATTTTACATCTGCGATGGGGGCTGTAGCCCGCACATCCATGATCTTGCCTTTGTCAAACACAATCATACCATCCGGGATGACTTCGCCATTGCCAATATGAATGGTGGCATGGATTAGCGCTATGGCTTGTGATTGAGGTGGAGCCGGGGAAATGGTGGCCTGTGCAAATGACTGAAAGGAAAGCAGGAATCCGGCATATAGAGTGAAATATTTTTTCATGATCTGTGTTTTATTTTTTAGCATACTAAAACCCCGCTGATACTTTTAGGTGGAAGATTTTGCTACATGGTTTTTACTATGCATGTGTTTTGCGTTTCTATTGAATTAAGGTTGCATATATTCCATCCGTACATTTTGAAGGATATTACCTGAATGATTGTCCTCATCCTGTTCTTCACTGTCAAAGTCAAAGGTGATGGAAGCGGGTGTGGTTTTCGCGCCATTGTTTTTGGCATCAATCATTTTTTGGATAAGCCGGTTACGTTCATTGGCAATCCATTGTTGTTTTTGTTTATCTTTTTCCAGGTCAAAATAAACGATCCCATCTACAATAGTTTTATCCGGTTTGGCATAGATGCTGAGCGGATTAGCTGTCCATAAAACCAGGTCTGCATCTTTACCGGTTTTGATGCTTCCTACACGGTCAGCAATATGCAACATGATAGCCGGATTGAGTGTACACATTTTCCAGGCCTCAGCTTCTGACATGCCGCCATACTTGATTGTTTTAGCAGATTCCTGGTTGAGCCGGCGGGCCATTTCTGCATCATCACTATTGATAGCAACGGTAATGCCCATTTTCTGGAGGATAGCTGCGTTGTAGGGGATAGCATCCTGTACTTCTGATTTATAAGCCCACCAGTCGGAGAAGGTGGACGCATTAGCTCCATGAGCCTTTAATTTATCCGCTACTTTATATCCTTCGAGTACATGGGTAAATGTATTTACCCGGAAACCAAAACTGTCAGCTACATGCATCAACATATTGATCTCACTTTGTACATAAGAGTGGCAGGTAATGAAACGTTTGCTATGCAAGATTTCAGATAAGGCATCCAATTCCAGGTCTCTTCGTTTATTTGGCCCTAATTTGTCATAATCCCGGGCACGGGTAAAAGCATCCATTAAAACCTGTTCCACACCCATTCTGGTATTGGGGAAGCGGGTATTGCTATTGCTATAAGATCGTTTTACATTTTCTCCTAAAGCAAATTTTATGAAAGGATCGCTATTGGCAAATTTCAGTTCCTCTGCATCCTTGCCCCATCGGAGTTTGATAAGTTGGGTTTGCCCGCCAATGGTATTGCAGCTGCCATGCAACAGATGCGAGGTGGTAACCCCGCCGGCTAATTGCCTGTAAATATTGATGTCTTCGGGGTTGAGTACATCGCCCACCCGTACTTCTGAAGTCACTGATTGGGAGCATTCATTTACCCCGCCGGAGATGGCGATATGTGAATGTTCATCAATAATTCCTGCGGTAAGGTATTTGCCAGTACCATCAATCACTTCTACCGGCATTTTCCCGGCAAGGGGTGTGGTAATATTTTTACCTATCTGTTGAATTTTTCCATTTTGTACAAGCACATCTGTATTTTCTAAAACGCCGTCTGCTTCATTGGTCCATACGGTGGCATTTTTTATAATGAGCATTTTTTGCATAGGGGACTCACTCCAGCCATATCCATCGAAAGGATATAAAACAGTTTTATTGATGGATGATTTTTTCTCTTCTTTTTTCTCTTCTTTTTTAGGGGTAAAGGCGGAAACATATTGCATGTTCCAGGTAAGTTGTTGGCCACTTATGTCAAATCCCGTTCCGGTCCAAATTTTTTCTCCGGCGACTCCACTCAGGCTATTGACCTGGTTTTTGTCTTGCGTTTTATGCCAGGTAATAGTTACTATATTTCCTTTGATGGAAAGTTTCGCCTTCAATTTTGCAGTATCTCCTGTTTCCTTCAGGGTAATGGTTGTTTTATCAGCAGTACCTCCTAATTCTACGGCATAGGTCCTGGAGCCGGACTGCTGACTGGTGGTCAACGTATAATTTCCGCGTAGGTCATTCCAGCCTTTATCTTCAATCATATATTTTTTCCCCTGGATCCAGTTTTGAAAGAAAATAGTATTTTCATCAAATACAGGCCCGCTGGTGATGAGAAAATTGGCAAGCTTACCTGTTTCCAGGCTGCCAACCTGGTCATAAACCTGGAGTAGGGAAGCGGGTGTTTTAGTTAGCGCTTCCAATGCTTTTCCGACAGACAACCCGGCGTCAATGGCTTCCCGGATATTATTTAGAAAATCACTTTCATTTTTCAGCCCGGATGTGGTAAGTGCAAATGTTATTCCCGCTTTTTCAAACATGCCCGGTTCCAAAGGAGCCATTTCCCAATGTTTCATGGTAGCCAGTGAAATCATACGTGCATCATTCGGATCTTGCACATCTATTGCCTCAGGGAAATCCACCGGTAAGATAAAAGCTGCTTTTGTTGCTTTGATCTCATCCATACGTTGGTACTCATTGCCACCGCCTTTTAGTATATAATGTACATTGAATTCATCGGCAATTTTTTGTGCCCGAAGGTCATTCCATTTATCATTGGCATCAAAGATCTGGGGTACTTGCTGAAGTGCATTCCAGGCTTCCAGGCTCAGGTTGGTACCTTCAGTTACCGGCCTGGTTTTATACCAGGCTGCATCCAGGTAAGTTTGCCGTAGCAATGCAATGGATCCCATTAATGAAGTCGGGTAATCTTGAGTAGAAGAACCTTTATTAAAAGAATAAAAGGCAGCTGCATTTTCTTTCAGCAATAATACATTATCGCGACCGGCACCCAGGGATACCAATACCCCGGAGCCTCTAGCTATGCCATCTTTCACATGAGATAGCACCGTGCCAAATCCTATATTCCGCATACTTTCGGCTTTTTCTTCATTGGCTGTAAATAGTGCTGAAGCGTTGGTCTCCGGGCGAATTGCCTGGTTCCAGCCATAAGCGCCCTTGGTATTACTCAGGTTTTGAAAACCTGATTGCCGCATGGGGGATTGTGATTGGGGCATTCCATAATTTGAAAACAAATCGATAAAAGAAGGGTAAATAAATTTCCCTTTACATTCTATAACCACTGCCTCTTTAGGAGGATTGATATTTGTGCCAACAGATTCAATCCGGTTGTTACGGATGACGAGGGTAGCATTTTGTAGTATATGCTGGGCATTGGTATAAATAGTTGCATGCGTGAAAGCAAAGCAGGTATTTCGAATGTCAACCGGGCCATTCACCGGGAAAGATTGCTGCGCACGGACTGTGATTGCCAGGATAGTCAAACACCATACGAACCTGAAATTTTTTAGCATAATGCGGAATTGGTTGGTTTAAGTAGAGGGATAAAACTAAGCATTCAGGTGTAGAGAAAAAAATAAAATGGATGAATGATATTTTTTTGTGGGAATCTACCCGCTAATTCCATTGGCGCCATAAAAAGCAGCGCCCAATAAGGCTGTTTCCTCATTTTTAATCAGTGTTACCGGTATAGTTTCCAGAAGCTGGTTCATCCGGTCACTCTGTAAAAAATTTTCGATGAATTGAAATTTCTCTAAATGCGGAATAATTTTCGGAGGGATCCCGCCACATAAAAAAACACCACCGGTGGCTTTGAAGGTTATGGCCATACCGGCTGCCATGCGGGCAAAATTTTCAACAAAAATTTTCATCGTATGTTGACAAATGGCAGGACCCTTTTGCAAAGCATGTTGACTAATTACAGCAGCCCGATCTTCCTTTTGGAAAGCAGCAGTGAGGTAAGCAGGTTCTTTCATTTTTTTTACCTGGTGCAGGTAGGCATAAATGTTTTCAATACCCTGGCCGGAAACAACATGCTCCCAACTCACGATTTTCTTTTTTCTTTTCAGGAATTGATAAAGCAGGAGGTCATCCCCGGAACGAGGGGCAAATTCGCTATGGCCACCTTCTGATGCCAAGGGTGTAAATGTATGATTGGAAAAATGCAATGCAGAAATACCCAAGCCGGTACCTGGCGCCACGAAAACCATATTTCCGGTTGTTGATTTGGCCGGGCGCCGCAAGTGAAACAGGTCTTTTTTAGTTAACTGCGAAAGACCATACGCAGTGGCTTGCAGATCGTTGATAAGCGCTACTTTTTTGACACCAGTTTTTTGCCGGATTTCTTTTTCAGAGACCTGCCAATGGAGGTTGGTAAATTTTGCACAACCATTTAATATCGGGCCTGCAATACCTATGCAAATACTATCCGGTTGCGGTGCATCAAATTGTTTATAAAACTTTTTGAGTATTTCCGAGAACTGGTTAAAATCGGCTGTTGGATATTTTGCTTTATAAAGGAGGACCGGTTTTTGAGATACGATATGGAAGAGGCCGATATTGACCTTGGTGCCGCCCATATCTGCAGCGAGCACATACCGGCATTTATTTTTTTGGCGGGGAAAATGAAAAGGTATCAATACTTTTTGTTCAAATATAATTAATTGTTGATAGCAGGCTGATACCTTTTTCTATTGGAATTTTGTTAAATCAGGCAGGCATAAAATACAATCCTGTAAATTTATTTATTAAAAAAACTATATGCCCAAGAAAACTGCATTACTAGTTGCGACCTGTATTTTTTCCCTGATTTTTCAGCAGGTTGCGGGCCAGCCAAAACTTTCCTTCAAATTGATTGTGGATAGTTTTGATGCCCCTTTGGGCATTGTTTCTGCATATGATGGAAGTGGCCGTCTTTTCATCCTGGGGAAAAATGGAACGATTGGTATTTATAAAAATGGCAATGTTTCCCCAAGGCCTTTTTTAAATATGACATCCCTGGTCTCCAATAGTGGGGAAGCCGGGATGGGTGGCTTGGTTTTTCACCCGGATTATACAAGCAATGGTTATTTCTTTGTTTATTACATTAATCTACAGGGGTATATTACTTTATCAAGATGGAAAGTAAGTGCTGCAGACCCGGATTCGGCAGATGTAAATTCTGAAGTGATTTTGTTTTCCGTAGAAAAAAAGGGAGGATACACAAATCATAATGGTGGCGATCTTCATTTTGGCCGGGATGGATATCTGTATATATCTACCGGCGATGGGGGCAGCCCGGGCGATTCATATAATAATGCACAAAACGGTTTATCCTATTTTGGTAAAATATTACGATTGAATGTTACCGGGATAGAAACACCGCCTTATTATTCTGTCCCGCCCGGTAATCCGTTTATTGATAACCCTGATTTTTTACCGGAAGTCTTTGCTTTAGGATTAAGGAATCCCTGGCGCTGGAGTTTCGACAGGGATAATGGGAATATGTGGTTGCCGGATGTGGGCCAGGATTCCATAGAAGAAGTGAATTTCCGGTCACCCACAGAAATGGCAGGGTCTAATTATGGCTGGCATTGTTATGAAGGAAACCTGGTGTATAATACCGATAGTTGTGGCAACATGGCGAATTATGTTTTTCCGGTTGTTGAGTTCCGGCATGATGATACAGCAGGGGGTAAATCAATCATAGGCGGGTATGTTTACCGGGGAACTGCATACCCGGCATTACAAGGCTATTATTTTTGTGCGGATTTCATTTTTCCCCATGCCTGGCTTTTAAAGCAGGATGCGAATAACAACTGGCTGGTAACTTTTCAGGGAGAAGATGTGCCCACATTTATTTCTTCAATCGGGGAAGATGAAAGCGGCGAATTATATGTAACTTCTATCAATGGGCAGATTTACCAGGTGGAGGCGGAAGTAACGGCTCATGCCATCTTGAATTCTTTCAATGTCAATCCATTTCAGCAAACAGTAAAGCTGACCTGGGAAACCCTGGCTGAAATTAATGTTGCTTCATTCGAACTTGAGTTCAGTGAAGATGCCATACATTTTACGCATATTGCTTTTGTAGCGCCTCATAATAACCAATCTGGCAATCAGTATGTTTATGAACACCAGCCTTCAGAAACAGGAACCCTGTATTACCGCCTGGCAATGCATAATACCGATGGCACAACCATTTATTCAGCGATTGTCCCGGTATTTTTTAAACCAAAGGAGCAGGTACTTGTATATCCCACCATTTATACCGGGGGAGATCTGCATATTTTATTGAATGATGTTTTTGATGGTATGATTATTTATGATTATAGCGGCTGGAAAATATTTGAAAAAGACCTAATGGGTATTACGGGTAACCTCACTATTCAAATTCCAATAGCTGCTTCCGGAATGTATTTGGTTTATTTTTCTGGTGAAAGGCCGGCGACAAAACGGATATGGTTGAAAAATTAATTCGCTTCCGGAAGATGTATTAAAAAAATTGTCTGACTTAATATGGAGCAATTTCCTTTAAACAGGCGTTAAATGCTTAGAACAAACAGCGGTTAGTTTGTTATAATAGTTCTAAAAAGCCGGGATATTAAGTTAAAACAGAGACATTTATCACTAAACATAAGTTACTTATACATTAAATATATATTAAATGTCTAAATCGGGCATTTTTCTGATGAAAAGAGCCGGAAACATAGGCCAACTTTTTTATTTTTGCCCTCCTTTGAATAACAATATTTAATGAAATCCTACGTTTCATTAAAGCTTTTTCCAATATCCTAAAATCAAAAGTAAATGAAGAAATTATTTATTATTGCCGGAGTATGCCTGCTGGCTTTTACTTCGATGTCACCCGGTGTAGCATCCAGTGAAAATACAGCAGTCAACGAAAATCCTACGGGTGGCGAAAAATTACCTTCTTTATTACAATCGTATTCTGACGAGTCTATTGCAGTACAGCGGATTGTGGATTCATTGTACAAAGCCATGGATTTAGAGGAAAAAGGGTTGAAAAAGAATGTTTTTTTTGCGGCCATGAAGGGGTATGAATATTTATTAAGTAAGGAAAAAATCCGGAAAGAAGGGCTACTCACTATTTGTGACTATTCCCAAAGCAGTTCTAAGAAGCGGTTGTATGTATTGGATATCACCCGTGCTAAAGTTTTATACCAGACCTATGTTTCCCATGGAAAAAATTCCGGTGGGGAATATGCCAAAAGTTTCTCCAATAAAGAAGATTCTCATAAGAGTTCACTGGGTTTCATGATTACAGCTGATACCTATTTTGGCAAAGCCGGATATAGCCTGCGCCTGGATGGAATGGAAAGAGGGATCAACAATAATGTCCGCAGCAGGGATATTGTAATGCATGGCAGTGATTATGTGAATGCAGAACGGGCCGATGAAGGAAATCAAATGGGCCGGAGTTATGGATGCCCGGCAGTCCCCAAAGCGATCAGTAATAAAATCATTAATACCATAAAAGGAGGTTCCTGTTTTTTCTCCTATAGCAATGATAAATGGTATGCCATGAATTCTGCCATTTTGAAAGCCCGTTTTGACTGGCCCATAGCAAAACCTATTTTACCGGAACCCATTAAAGAAAACCAGGAACTGGCTAAATTAGCGCCACCACAAAAATTGGCGATTGCTAAATAGATTGTTGATCCGGTGATCAATCAAAAAAATTGAAAGGGCTGTTTTCCAAATGGCTCTTTTTTATTTGCGGCAGCAAATCTTGTGTGAGGGGTGCTTCAACGTATATTTGCACCTGTTTTAAAAAGATTATATGGCACAACATTTATCCGAACAGGAAATTATCCGCAGAGAAAAATTAACAGCATTGCGGGAACTGGGCATTGATCCTTACCCGGCTGCCTTATATCCCGTAACAAATTATTCTGCAGATATTAAAGCGCAATTTTCGGAAGAAACGAAAGCGCAATTTAGCCAGGTATGTGTAGCCGGCAGGATACTGAGCATTAATGATAAAGGCAAAGTTTTTTTTATAAAGATTCAGGATATCAAAGGGATTATCCAGGCGTATGTACGCCGCGATGATATTTGCCCCGGGGAGGATAAAACCTTTTTTGATAAGGTGGTTAAGCACCTGCTTGACCTGGGTGACTTTATTGGTATTACCGGGGAAGTATTTATAACCAAGACAGGTGAAACTTCTATCCATGCAAGATCACTAACGTTATTGTCCAAATCACTTAAACCTTTACCGGTTGTAAAACGCGATGAAGAAGGAAATGTTTTTGATGAAGTCACTGATCCGGAATTCCGGTATCGGCAGCGTTATGCCGATTTAATCATTCATCCCCAGGTGAAAGAAACGTTCCGGCAACGGACGGCTATCATCAATCATATCCGTACTTTTTTGAATGAGCGGGGTGCCCTGGAAGTGGAAACACCGGTGATGCAACCTATCCCGGGAGGTGCAGCGGCACGGCCATTTATCACGCATCATAATGCGCTGGATATGCCCTTTTATTTGCGAATTGCCAATGAACTGTATTTGAAACGATTGATTGTTGGTGGGTTTGACTGGGTCTATGAATTTAGCCGCAATTTCCGTAATGAAGGCATGGACCGCACACATAATCCTGAATTTACAATCCTGGAATGGTATGCGGCTTATAAAGATTATTTCTGGATGATGGAAATAACCGAACAGTTAATGGAATCGCTGGCTATGGCATTGCATGGTAGTTATGAAGTGAAAGTGGGTGAGCAATTGATCAATTTCAAAGCTCCGTTTAAGCGGGTTACTATGTATGAAGCCATCCGGGAATATTCCGGAATTGATATTTCCGAAATGGATGAAACAGCATTACTGGCCGTGTGTCAACAATTTCATATTCCCACGGATAAAACCATGGGACGGGGTAAATTAATTGATGAATTATTTTCAGCCCTTGCAGAAAAAAATTATATACAACCTACATTCATCATTGATTACCCGGTGGAAATGAGCCCGCTGACCAAAAGGCATCGTTCGATTCCCGGCCTGGTAGAGCGTTTTGAACTTATGATCAATGGAAAAGAAGTGGCCAATGCATACAGTGAATTAAACGACCCGGTAGAGCAACGGGCACGTTTTGAAGAACAGGCTAAACTCATGGAGCGTGGTGATGAGGAAGCCATGTATATCGACCAGGATTTTTTGCGGGCATTGGAATATGGCATGCCGCCTACCAGTGGAATTGGTATTGGTTTAGATCGTTTATGCATGTTACTGACCAATCAACCATCCATCCAGGATGTGCTATTTTTCCCACAAATGCGGCCGGAGTCATAAAATATCCTTATCTTTTCACCATAAAACCCCCATTACTATGAAAGATAATTCAGTTTCTGTCATTGCACGGATTGTTTTTGCCTTAGCAATCGGTTATTTTGGAAGCAATCATTTGATGCATGCCGATATGATGGCTGGTGGAGTACCTTCCTTTTTACCACAACCCATTATCTGGGTGTATATCTCCGGTGCTGCGCTCACACTGGCAGCTATAGCCTTTATCATTGGTGTGAAAGTAAGACTGGCTGGTTATTTATTGGGTTTGTTATTGCTCATCATTGTACTGACGATTCATTTGCCGGGCGTGTTAGGGGCCGTAGATGAAAGTGCAAAAATGTATTCCATGACCATGATCGTAAAAGATCTTGGTTTATCAGCAGGTGCATTTTATATTGGCAGTAAGCATTAACAGGCGCTCATTTATTTTTGCAGGAAAAACAGGGAATACCTGTGTTATCGAATTTTTTCAGTAATATGAAAGTAACCGGATTTTCTTTTATAAAAAATGCGATCCAATACGCATACCCGGTAAAAGAAGCGTTGCTATCCATACTACCACTCTGTGATGAAATCATTGTAGCAGTAGGCCAATCAACAGATGCTACCCGGGAACTGATTGCTTCTATTGCCCCGGGCAAAATAAAAATTATAGATACGGTTTGGGATGATACCATCAACACGGGTGGCCGGGTTTTAGCAGTAGAAACTGATAAAGCTTTCCAGGCAATCCCGGCAGATACGGATTGGTGTTTTTATATCCAGGGGGACGAAGCCGTGCATGAAAAATATCTCCCGGTCATTCACTCGGCTATGGAGAAATATAAGGATGTAAAACAGGTTGATGGTTTCTTGTTTAAGTACCTGCATTTTTATGGTTCTTTTGATTTTGTTGGTACCTCTTCTCATTGGTACCGGAATGAAATCCGCGTAATTCGGAACAATAAAAAATTTTATTCCTACAGGGATGCGCAGGGCTTTCGGAAAAATGACGGGGAAAAATTAACCGTCGTTCCTTTGGATGCGTATATCTATCATTATGGATGGGTACGCGAACCCAAAGCCATGCTGGCAAAATATGAAAACTTTGGTATGTATTGGAATGGCGGTATCCCGCCGGATGAACGGGTTTTTACGGAAAAGGATGGATTTGATTATTCCACTATTGATGCCCTGGCCCGGTTTAGTGGCACACATCCAAAAGTCATGCAGTCACGTATAGAAAATAAGAACTGGCAATTTGATTACGACCCTTCTTTTAACCGCTTAAAATTCAAAGACCGTTTTAAAAACGGCCTGGAAAAATTAACCGGCAGGCGTTTTTTTGATTATAAAAATTATAAGATATATACCGGTTAACAATTATAGAAAAAGGTCGGTGTATAGGGTAGCACCGGGCACAGCAGCATATTTGTCCAGGTCAGTTATACCTTCCCCTGCCAATACCTCTTCATCAATAAATGCATTGCCGGAAACCGTGGTGGCATCTTTCTGAAGAATGATAGCAGCGGCATCTGCGAGTATCTCCGGTGTGCGGCTCATATCGGCCAATTGTTTTCCCCCCAATAGATTTCTTACTGCAGCGGTATCAATAGTTGTGCGTGGCCACAATGCATTGGAGGCAATGCCTTCTTTTTTAAACTCGGCTGACCAACCAAGCGCCATCATGGTCATATTGTATTTACTCATCGTATAGGCAACATGGCTACCGAGCCATTTAGGGTGCAGGTTGATGGGCGGGGAGAGTGTGAGGATATGCGGGTTCTGGCCTTTTTTCAGGTGAGGGATACAATGTTTGGTCACGAGAAATGTTCCGCGGACATTGATGGAAAACATCAGGTCAAAACGTTTAGCTTCTGTTTGTTCTGTACCGCTCAGTTGAATAGCAGAAGCATTATTGATCACACCGTCGATACGGCCAAATGTTTGAATGGCAGCTGCAACGGCTTCCATGATTTGTGCTTCATCCCGGATATCCACTTGTACGGCCAGGGCTTTGCCACCGGCATCTTCTATTTCTTTGGCAGCGGAAAAAATAGTACCACCCAGTTTTTCATTTTCAGTAATACTCTTGGCCGCTACTACTATATTAGCGCCGCCGGCTGCCAGTTTCAGGGCAATGGCTTTGCCGATACCGCGGCTGGCGCCGGTGATGAAAAACGTTTTTGCTTGGAAGGACATAAAGGAAAGTTGTTTTATTTTTTTGAAAGAAAGGCCTGGATGTATTTGGCTGTTTGGGCACAGGCTTTATCCAGGTCTTTATTGATGACCACTTTGGCGAAATGATTTTTAAAAGACAATTCATAATTCGCTTTTTCCAGGCGTATTTCCAGGTTTTCCAGTGTTTCCGTTCCCCGGTGAATGAGCCTTTTCCGGAGTTCTTCGAGCGAAGGCGGGGCAATGAAAATGGACAATACCTGGTTGCCATACGTTTGTTGCACGTGCATGGCGCCTTTTACATCGATATCCAGGATAGGTACTTTGCCCAGGTTCCAGATGCGGTCCATTTCTGATTTCAGGGTGCCATAATATTTACCGGCATATACCATTTCCCATTCCATAAAAAGGCCTGCTTCAATTTTTTGCAGGAACTCGGGCAGGGAGAGAAAATAATAGTCCACGCCGTTTTTCTCTGTTCCACGCTGTGGGCGGGTCGTAGCCGATATCGAGAAAACCAGTTCCGGGAATTTTTTTAATAGATACTGTGTTATGGAAGATTTACCTGCACCGGAGGGCGCAGTAATGATTATGATTTTTTTTCCTTTCTCCGCCATATGTCGGGATTTAAATGCAATGTAAAAAAGTCTTTGGTCAAAAGTATTAAATTATTCGGGCTACACGATGATTAATTGGAATAGTGGATTCGCTTACAATGCAGGAGGTGTTAAAATACTGTTTTATAAAATTAATTGCTTTTTATACAGGTTATTATTTTAAAATATTTCGGTCGAAATTTGAATAAGCACAATCTTACTTTGCATTCCTGGTCTGTAGGTTGAACTATTTTTGAGTTTTTAAAAAGACATTAAAAAAAAGAAAAATCAAGGTAGAAATGTATAGGTAATTCTACATCTTATGGCCATGTATTTATTTCTCTGTTAACTTTAAGGCGATATTGATAGAGGCTTTGGCTTTTAGTAGCATAAAATACCGGTATTTCGGGTGGGTGTTGCTCATCTGTTTGATTTGCTTGCAATCGAATTATTTACAGGCACAGGAAAATTATGTTTTCCGGCACCTCACGGCAGAAGATGGGTTGAATACGAATTCCCGGGTCAAAGGGTTTCAAGATGCAGAGGGCTATTATTGGTTTGCTACTGCAAATGAAATTCAAAAATTTGATGGTAAAATATTTACCGTTTACCCATTCAATTATACATATGCCACACAGGTAAAGAAAGATGATTGGACAAATATCTGTACAGAAGACAAGGAAAAAAACATTTGGTTGATCAACCCGGAAGGGATCAATATTTTTTATCGGAAAAATCTTACACTGAAACGATTGTATCTCACCGATGCACCGGATAGTAATATCAATAATGTCGTTTCCATAGTCAAAGACAATGATCAAAATTTATGGATTTTAACCAACAAGGATATTTATCAATATGATTTTTCATTGCGTAAGGCAGTATTACGTGTTGCGGTAATTAAAGAAGCCGGGCAGTATATTCAAAACGCACAATACGATAAGAAACAAAATTGCTGCTGGCTATTGATAGCCGGGCCGGGAAAAATAATTCGTTTTGATGCGAGAACAATGCAAATAAGTTCTCCCGTTAAACCAACCGTTTTTGATTTACTAAAAAGCAAAAACCCAATATCGTTTATAAAATTGGATGATGATGAAAATTTGTGGGTGGCAGATTATGCAGGTGATTTTTGTAGCTATAGCCTCCTTAGTGGTGAATATAAAATGTATAGCTTTTTGCATTATCGAAGCAAGCAGCAGATTGGTGCGCCGAATTCTACCATCACGGATGCACTGGATGACGGGCATGGCTCGATATGGTTTGGAGGGGACTATCATCTCGGTCTGATGCGCTATGATAAAAAAACCGGAAAGTTTATGCAAGTGGTCAATAATACGGGACGTGAATATGGGTTACATTATAATGAAATTATTTATGGCTTTTTCTGTGATAACGAGCAAAATATTTGGGTGAATTCGGATTTAGGGATGAACATTTTTAACCCAGAGGCACAGGTTTTTAAATACATCAATCTGCAGCCAGGCTCATTTGTAACGCAGTTCAGTGCCGATATTTCGTCTATTTTCCAAAGTGCTTCCGGTAGAATTTGGGTCAGCACCTGGGGTGATGGAATTTTTGAGTACAACAGTCATTTTAGGTTGCTGCATCATTATGTGCATGAAAAAAATAATCCTTTCTCATTCGGGGAACCATTAAACAGGGCCTGGTGTTTTGCAGAAGATAATAGCGGCAGGTTATGGATAGGATGTCAGCATGGAATGCTCTCCATTTTTGACACAATAAAAAAACGATTCACTAATATGGTGGTTCCACAGTTTAATGGAGCCACAGTAATGCATGCCGTTAAAACGAAAGATGCGATATGGTTTGGATTATTTAGTGGTTTAATAGCCAGGCTGAATGAGGCCACCGGTAACATAACAGTGTACAAAGAAGCTTTTGCCAATCCCCAGCATGTAACTGCACCGGTTGATGGTTTATGTGTTGATCATGCAGGTAATATCTGGTGGTGTCCCGGTACAAATGGTATCAGGAAATTTGATGTGGCAAAAAACCGGGTGGTTGATTCTGTGCTCAATACGCTGCATATTTCCTCTCCATTTTTTTTAAATGATTCGGTGTTGATAGGAGGCACTGATACGAAAGGTTTTTTACTTTTTAATACCCATACCAAAAAGCCGCTATTTTTCAATACAACAAATGGCTTATCCACGAATGATGTATTGGGGGCATTGGCATCCGGCTCAAACAGGATATGGCTTTTTGCTAATGATGGTGTAAAGCGGCTGGATCTCCGAACAAAAAATATAACCGCATTCGGCATATATGATGGTATTCGTGATTATGAATTACAAGGGCCGTTTTGCCAGTTACAGGATGGCCGTATTCTTTTTGCTGCGAAATCCGGGTTAGTCTATTTTAACCCGGATGCTATTAAAACAAAACCACCACCTCCAGATGTACAAATCACCGAGTTTAAGATAAACAACCAGGACATTGCCGTGGATTCCATAGAACAGCAAAAAAATATCTCGTTAAATTATAAACAGAATAACCTTTCTATTGGATATGCATCCTTATCTTTTAACGGACGGATATCCAATAAATATTTTTATAAGTTATCAGGAATAGAAAAAGATTGGGTAGCAGCGGGTGACAGGCGTTCGGTGACCTATGCAAATCTTGCACCGGGAGCGTATACTTTTAATGTTAAAGTGGTAAATGCGGATGGTGTTACTGCAAGGAATATTACCCAATTAAAAATTTTTATCCATGCACCCTGGTATAAGACCGGCTGGGCTTTTTTGCTCTGGTTTTTCCTTCTGTCATTTATAGTACAAGCTGTCTATTCTTATCGTAAACGCAGCCGCGAAGCGCTTTCACTCATGAGACAAAAAATAGCCAGTGATTTACATGATGATATTGGCTCTACACTCAACAGCATTTCAGTTTATAGTGAGATTGCAGGTAATCAAATGCTGACCAACCCTGAAAAGGCCAAAGGCATTTTGAAAAAAATGGGTGATGCATCCCGTAATATGATAGATGTAATGAATGATATTGTATGGGCAGTAAATCCAAAGAATGATCAATTTGAAAACGTGTTGCAACGCATGCAATATTTCGCGGCAGAATTATTGTCGGGTAAAAATATTTTACTGGATTTTTATGTAGATGAAAAAATTAAAAACATAAAATTAGCTATGGAGCGGCGTAAAAATATTTACCTGATTTTTAAGGAAGCTTTAAACAATGCATTTAAATATTCAGGCGCTGATGTGGTACATGTAAGAATTGAACAATCGGGTAATACCTTAATGATGCAAATCGTAGATGATGGAGTGGGCTTTGATACAATCAATGATTCGTTAGGGGGCAATGGATTAAAGAATATGCAACAACGGGCAGCAGAAATCCATGCCCGGCTGCGGGTACATAGTTTTACAGATAAAGGAACAGCCATTGAACTTAAAATGGATTTAAAGTAATTTTCAAAACTACATTCCCATGTAGGGTAGGAGTTTTTGGATTATACAACATTTGTAGAAATGGAAAAAAATATTCGGGTAGCGCTTTTTGAAGATAATTATTTGTTGCGGGATAGTTATTTCCAATTAATAAATGGCACACCTGGCTTTGCCTGTACCGGAGCTTTTGATAATGCATCCGACCTGGTTATTCGAATTAAAAAAAGCGAACCGGATGTCATCTTAATGGATATTGATATGCCGGGAATGAATGGCATAGAGGCTGTCGGTATCATAAAACAATATTTCCCGGCTATCCTTATTATCATGCAAACTGTCTTTGAAGATGATGATAAAATTTTTAAAGCCATACAAGCCGGCGCTAATGGCTATATCCTGAAAAAAACGCCACCGGCAAAGATCCTCGAAGCGATCATGGAAGTGTATGATGGGGGAGCTCCAATGACGCCAAGCATTGCTGCAAGGACACTGAAATTGTTCCGTTTAGGGGTAAAACCAATGGCAGATCAAAAAGAAGCAATCCTTTCGGAACGGCAACGGGAAATATTAGAACGTATAATCAGGGGAATGAGTTATAAGTTAATCGGGGAAGAACTTTTTATTTCGCTGGACACCGTAAGGTATCATGTAAAAAATATTTATGAGTTGCTGCAGGTACATTCCCGTTTTGAATTGCTCAAAAAACGTCACCACGACTAATTACTGATCCGGTGTAAAACTACATCCGCATGTAGTGTACAGCGTGTTTCTGCTATGGAAGTTTGTGATACTAAACTTTCATGTATGAAACAACAAAATTGTATCAGGATGGCGTTGGTGCAACTGGTTACCTTAATTTTTCTTACCCAGGCACTCCAGGCTCAAACAAATACATTTCCATCAACCGGGAGTGCCGGCATAGGTACCATTACTCCGGATCATTCTTCATTGCTGGAGTTAAAATCAACGACGAAAGGTTTCCTGCCCCCCCGCATGACAAAGAAACAGCGGGATGCCATTGCCAATCCGGCAACAGGGCTGCTTATTTATCAAAAGAATAATAAACCGGGCTTTTATTTTTATGATGGCAATCAGTGGACAGCCGTTTCCGCTGCTGCTTCATCAGGTTCCAACTGGCTGAAAAACGGAACTTCCCTGTATTATAATTCCGGAAATGTAGGTATAGGAACATCAACACCTACGGCCCGATTACAAGTCATTGACAGTAGTGTAGTATTCAGCGCTGCCGGCGATGTACCTGAGACAGCAGGCGATGTGCCCATCAGCGGTGCAGGCAGGCGTATGATGTGGTACCCAGATAAAGCCGCTTTCAGGGTAGGATATGCAAATGGGAACGAATGGGATGAACCTTATATTGGGAATTATTCTTTTGCCTCGGGCGGACACAATACCGCAAGTGGAGTTTATTCAGTAGCGCTGGGTGGTTTTAATACAGCTTCAGGCCCTTATTCAGTAGCGATAGGCGCTACTCTTCATGCAACTAATTATTATGATGTAGCATTAGGATATTATGGATATGCAACAGGATATAACGCAATAGCATTATCGAATTATTCGGCAACAGCAAGTGGTGAATACTCTACAGCTATGGGTTCATTGGTTACAACTAATGGCATGAGGGGTTCTTTTATCATTGGTGATTATGGTAGTGGGAGAAATAACAATGTTTATTATAATGACAACCCAGACCAGATGCAAATGGTGTTTGCGGGTGGTTACAGGTTATATACTGGTACAAGCGCATCTGGTGTATTGATGAATGGCGGAGATAATAGCTGGAGTTCTATCAGTGATTCAACAAAAAAAGAAAAAAAACTTTTAGTGAATGGAGAAGATGTGTTGAATAAAATTGCAAAGTTCAAATTATATACATGGAATTATAAAGGGCAGGATTCAAAAAAGTTTCGTCACTACGGGCCTATGGCACAGGACTTTCATAATGCATTTGGAAAAGATGCCATCGGAACTATAGGGAATGATACTTTGATTAACCAGCAGGATTTCCTGGGTGTAAGCTTTATTGCCATCCAGGCATTGGAAAAGAGAACCGAAGTAATACAATCGCAACAAAATGAAATAGATTCCCTGAATACTAAACTGAATGATTTAGAGAATAAATTGAACCGGATTGAAAATGCAATGAGCCAGTGCTGCAAAAGCTTTTCTACAAATATGCAATCGACCGGAAATCAATCCGGGATTTTGAATAATGATTTTTCATCAGCATCGTTACAGCAAAATATTCCCAATCCATACAATCAATCAACGACAATACCGTACACGCTTCCAAAAACTTTTTCGTCGGCACGGATTATTATCACAAGTATCTCAGGAAAAACAATCCAGCAGGTCCCGCTTTCTCATACACAAGCGGGGTCAATAAATATCCAGTCAGGGTCATGGACAGCCGGAGTCTATAATTATTCGCTGGTAATAGATGGGAAATTAATAGATACAAAAAAGATGGTTATAGCAAAATAGAAAAATTATCTATTTAGCAATTATCACTCATTTATTTCACCATACATAAAAAATACAATCATGAAAAAAGCAATTACGATCATTGGTCTAATGATTATTTCTCTTGTTTCTGAAAATGCCCATTCACAAACAAATACATTTCCCTCAACCGGAAGCGCCGGCATAGGAACGGTTACGCCGGATATTTCTTCTTTGCTGGAACTAAAATCAACAACGAAAGGTTTCCTGCTTCCCCGTATGACGAAGAAACAGCGGGATGCCATTGCCACTCCGGCAACCGGGCTGCTTATTTATCAAAAGAACAATACACCGGGCTTTTATTATTTTGATGGCACTCAATGGACAGCGGTGTCAGCTAAATCTTCTTCCGGTTCTGATTGGTTGAAAAACGGAACTTCTCTGTATTATAATTCCGGGAATGTAGGTATTGGCACAAATAGCCCTGCCTATAAACTTGATGTTACTGGTGATTTGAATATCAGTTCTGGAAGTGTTATGAGGATCAACGGTACCCGTATTTTTTATGATGATGCACCAAATCAGAATATGTTTTCAGGTGATAATGCGGGTGTAGCTTTAAATGGCGGGTACAATAATACCGGCATTGGTCCATTGGCATTAAATAAAAATACCAACGGAAATTATAACACCGCTGTTGGCGCTAATAGTTTAACTGCAAATACAAGTGGTGCTTCAAATACTGCTGTAGGCGAAAAATCATTGTATAAAAATACAACAGGATATTATAACACTGCTTTAGGCTCAGGCGCTTTATATACCAACGCAACATCAAATGATAATGTTGCAATTGGTTACCAGAGTCTATATAATAATACGGCGGGTGATAATGTTGCATTAGGATTTAAGTCTTCCTACTCCACAACAACCGGATCAGGAAATACAGCTCTTGGTAGTCAAAGTTTATTATCAAACACCACGGGAGGCGGGAACAATGCTTTAGGTTATCAGGCACTTTATTCCAATACTACCGGAGGTGCAAATACTGCTATTGGTAACGGCGCACTTAAAGCGAATACGGGAGGTTATTTTAATGTGGCAATTGGTACATCTTCATTATCTCATAATAGTGTTAATGGTAATACAGCAGTTGGATTTTCTGCTTTAAACTTAAACACAACTGGCAGCCAAAATGCTGCTATTGGTTATAATAGTTTAGCATCCAATACTACCGGTGGCAACAATACTGCAGCAGGCTTCTCTGCGCTTGTTTACAATACTACTGGTTTTAACAACACTGCTATAGGCGCACAGGCAATGCAGGCAACTACAACGGGTGCATATAATACAGCGCTTGGCTCCACTGCCCTGTTATATAACACTACTGGAAATTCCAATACAGCCATAGGTGAAAAAGCCATGCAAAGCAATACTACCGGTGGGTCAAATACTGCATTGGGTTCTGGTGCATTGCAGAATAATATAAATAGCAATGCGAATACAGCTCTTGGATTCCAATCATTATACAATGCCAGTTATTATAATGATGGTAATACAGCAGTTGGGTATCAGGCATTATATAATACACAGGCTTCAGAAAATACGGCAATCGGCTATCAGGCAGGATATGTAAACAATGCAGGCAGTTTCAATATTTTTGTTGGATACAATGCAGGTCAAAGTAATACAAGTGGTAACGGAAATGTTTTCATGGGATTAGGAGCAGGTGCCAATAATACCACAGGAAGTTATAATACTTATGTTGGGTATGCTTCCGGGGGATTAACCAATACAAATGTTGCAAATACTTTTTATGGCTATGGTTCTGGTTCCGGTTCGAAAGGTGATAATAACAGTTTTGTCGGGTACTTTGCAAAGCCCAACTCCGCCTCATTGTACAACTGTAGTGCATTTGGTTTCCAGTCTGTCGCTACGGAAAATTCACAGCTTATGTTAGGCGCGGCATCGCTGGCTAAATTGTTTTGTTCTGTTGCTTTAACCGTTTTTTCCGATGGCAGATATAAAAATAATATCCGGGAAGATGTACCCGGTCTTGCTTTTATCAATAAGCTCCGACCGGTAACCTATCATCTCAATGTACACTCTATAGATAATGTTTTACGGGTAAAAGAAGATAAACTGACAGCCGGTGAAGCAGATAAAAAAGAAAAACAGGTGTACTCCGGGTTCGTTGCACAAGAAGTAGAAAAGGCAGCCAAAGAAATTGGGTATGACTTCAGTGGGGTGAGCAAGCCGGAAAATGACAGTGATTTTTATGGTTTGCGTTATACTGATTTTATTATGCCACTGGTAAAAGCAGTTCAGGAATTAAGTGCCAAGAATGATTCATTGGTACAGGTAAATGCATCCCTGCAAACACAGATGAAAGAAATGCAGGCGGCGATCCAGATGCTCGCCAATAAAGAAGGTGTCAACATTTCCTCTATGAGCAATAGCCCGGTATCAACTACAATTTCCTTATCCTCCGCTACATTGGCTCAAAATGTCCCGAATCCGTATAATCACACCACAACCATTGCGTATACATTACCGGCAACTTTTACTACGGCACAACTGCTCATTACTGATGAGATGGGTAAAACTATAAAATCAGTAAATGTATCAGGCCACGGCCCAGGTGTTTTACACCTGGATGCTTCTACTTTGTCATCCGGAACCTACAATTATTCTTTATATGTAAATGGAAAGTTGATCGATACAAAGAAAATGGTCCTTTTGCAATAAGTAAATTTTTTTTCGTCTGCAGATTGTGGATAAATTTTACTTTTAACAATAATACAAAGACAATTACATTAGTGTAGTTGTCTTTGTTTAAATAGGGGATCTTGAATGCGGATAGTACATCCTAAGTCTAATACTTGCTTTTTAGGAGAAAGATTTTGTTGATTATTACCCTGGAAAATATTTTCACACAAAACCATCTTGCGGAGCATTGAAACATAATTCACATTAACTTCATATCTCAATTGATCACACATGCGAAAAAGCCATTTACTAATATTTATTTGTTTGCCCCTGCTTTCCCGGGGGCAGGTAAACCCACAGATTAAACCTGTACCGAAAAAGATTAAGCCCGTATCTCAACCGATTATTTCAGATACCATTCCGAAAAATAAACAATCCACCTGGCCGGTGAAGAAATTGAATCAACCGATGATTACTACTAATCCGGTACTGAATAAGAAACAGCTTGCTGCATACGCACTAACAAATCCATCAAATTTATTCCTGGTAACCCGCCATCTTACCAGCGATCCCGAAGCTGATCCACCAATTTGGGCAACCCAATACACCGATGATGAAATTATTTATGATGTGGATAAACGGAATCAGCCCAATTGGGAATATGAATTTATCTGGACGAATATTCCTGCTACAGCTACACAGGCACGATTTGAAATTTCCTCCCAACCTTTCCCACCCGGTGAAACCAACGTTGCCAATATAAAAGAAAGCCGGATCATCCGGAAATTAACCGTGCGAACTATTGGCAAAAAACAGGCAGATACAGTACACTTCCAAATCAGTTATAAAGAATCGGCTATACAGTTATTTTCCAAATTACTTACAAATGCGCGAACAAACCAGGAAGACAAACAGGCTGATTTGAAGCTAAAAAGCCAGGATCGTTCCGCAGCAAAGCAAATGAATAGTTCAGGAAGGGTAGAAATTCCCAATTCCATCAATCCATCTTATATACATACAGCTTCATCTACTCCATTGCTTTCGGAACAGGCAAGTTATGGTTATTATTTTGTCCGCCTCATCGCATTGGATGCAGCAGGTAACCCGGTAGGACGTATTGGTAATAGCATAAAAATTGTACCCCGGTTTTCTGAATGGAAAGAACCGGTTCCAACGAGCGAAGATTCCTTGCAATCCGATTATGAAATTACGGCAATCCATTATGTACAAATGCACGAACCGGAACAACAATTTGAAAACTGCCTTGTAATTACCGGTTATGACCCGTCTAATATTTTTATGAATGAATCATTCATAGGAAGTGTGCAATGTCCATCCCCCCCGGATGAACCATCTGCTTTTGAAAAGATAACTGGCCCCATCAGTGATGTGGCTGATTTTATGGTAAATGTTACCACAACTATTATGAATGGAGCGAGCATTGTTTATAATGAAACCAAAGATTTTTTAAAGACTCAGTTTGGTAATTTAATATGTAATTACAATCCGGCGGTGAGCACCCTTAAAGAAACCGGCCTAAATAAGGAAGACGTGGATGCAAGTTGCCAGGTTGCCGCAGGGATAGCTTTTGAATCGGCCCTGACCTATGCAGGCATGCCATCGAGCATTCCCAATTTTGATGAAATGTGTAAACTGGCTAAGGGGGAAGTAGTAGAATTAATGATTCAAAAAGCAGCAGCGGAATCAGGCATGCCCTGTGATGAAATTTGTAAACAGGGAATACTCAAGGCCTATGATGATATTGTGAGTAAAAGTGCTGCAAAAAATGTGGTAACACAAAATGGAGTGTCTTTCAAGCCTGACCCGAGAGGGCAATATCAAATGCCCTATGTAGAAATAGAAATAACCCGTACCCGGCAAACACAAAAAGGAGAACCTATTATCACCAGTCTTAATTTTTTTACACAGGTTGAAAAATATTTTAAGAACCTATATGACAAGGACAACAACAAAAATTATGCTGTTAGAATAAAAACCGATAAACTGTATCAGGAGGTTACGCTGCCCATACCTTATCTAAAAAATGTAGGTGATAAAATTAAACTTGTGGCCATGCTTACACCCAAGCGATCTTATTTTAGCTATGTCTGCCCGCATGGAGCCATACTTGGCATTGAAAATTATCAACAGGCCTGCGGTGGATTTACAGAAATGGAATCGGAAATGGTTGACCCCAGGTTCAGCAGTGGTTATAGCAATATGCTGGAAGACGCTACAATCACCATAAAGCCTTATGGAAAAATAGCTTTGGCGCCGGGTGTGCAAGCAACTTTTGTACATTACCGCAAATGATATATGATTAAAGAATATGCCACAGATGCACAGATGGAGAGGTAATGCCACAGATGCACAGATGGAGAGGTAATGCCTCAGATGCACAGATGGAGAGAGAATGCCACAGATGCACAGATGGAGAGGTAATGCCGCAGATGCACAGATGGGGAGGTAATGCCACAGATGCACAGATGGAGGGGTAATGCCACAGATGCACTGATGGAGAGGTAATGCCGCAGATGCATAGATGATTTCTTTTGACATTAGTAAGCTTATGAGAATCAATAACATTATTTTATTTTAAAGTCAATAACTTATATCTGTGCATCTGTGGCAAATAAATCTGTGCATCTGTGGCAAAATAAACTCATCATCTGTGGCTTAAAAATAGAGATGTTACCTGTTTTATTTGCAGTAATTTTTTATTATCTTAAGGTTCAAAGAGGTGAATTATGGAACCTTATTTTCCTTTTAAAGAAGAGACCTATTTGATTATTGGTCTTTGTATGGAGGTGCATAATAACCTCGGAGCGGGCTTCCTCGAAGTAGTGTATAAAGATGCTTTGGAAGTTGAATTAAAGAGAGCAGGCATTCCTTTTGAAAGAGAAAAAGAATATCGGGTACATTATAAGGGTATTATTTTACCGCATATGTTTTATGCTGACTTCCTCGTATTTGATGAGATAATCCTCGAGATAAAAGCAGTGAAAACTATTGCAGATGAGCATATTGCCCAGGCACTCAATTACCTCAAAGTATCAGATAATGAGATAGCTCTACTAATAAATTTCGGTGAATTGAAACTCACTTACAAAAGATTAATTTTTTAAGAAAAAATATATTGGGAAGTGCCATAGATGCACAGATAAAGAGGAATTGCCACAGATGCACAGATAAGTAGTTTAAAGCCATAGATGCACAGATAAAGAGGACTTGCCACAGATGCACAGATAGGTAGTTTAAAGCCACAGATGCTCAGATGAAGAGGACTTGCCACAGATGCACAGATAGGTAGTTTAAAGCCACAGATGCACAGATGAAGAGGACTTGCCACAGATGCACAGATAGGTAGTTTAATGCTACAGATGCACAGATAAAAGAGGAATTACCACAGATACACAGATAGGTAGTTTAATGCCACAGATGCACAGATGAATTTTTTAGGCTAAAGCACGTGTACTAAAATCAAAAACTCTAAACAACTAAAAAATCAATTTTGATTTATCTGTGTATCTGTGGCTAAATTATCTGAGCATCTATAGCAAATAGATCTGTGCATCTGTGGCAAAACAAATCTGTGCATCTGTGGCTATTAAAAATTCATTTGTGGTAATCATACCAAAACTTCATGTTTACTTCATCCAATAAAATTTTTCGTAAAGGGGAACATTCCTTTTTGCCTTATGCAATGGAAAGTCCGTGTGCCCCAAAAAGATGAGGCCTACCATAAATTCCTGCTGTGCCAAATGCAGATACTCCTTAAAATTTTCATGATAAATTGGAAATGCCGTGCTCCAGAACGAGACTAAATGTTTTGCCGTCGAAGCCAGTAAAATGTTTTGTATGGCTGCTGCAGTGGCAGCCCGCTCTTCTATCTCCGGGATTTTTGAGTTGCTGCCGGTTTGCATATAAACAACCAGTAAATGTGATACATGTTTATACCAATCATTCATTTTTTGATACTTCAGTTCATTAAATTTTTCCACTGGTATCAATGCTTTATATAAGGCGGCAAAATCACGGCAAAATTGCTGCAACGCCGCTTCTTTATAAATAATAAACCGCCAGGGTTCCGTATGTCCATGGGTGGGCGCCTGATCAGCCAGCGCAATCAATGATTCAATTGTTGCATCATCTATTTTTTTGCCATTCATTTGTTGCGGCTTAATGCTTCTACGTTGCTGAATGACCTGGCTTATATTTTCGAATGTTGTCATTATTGTAAAATATGGTTATTCCCACAAAAGTTGTGGGTACTGTTTATTTAATTTGATTATAAAGGATAGAGGTGATTAAAGACATCAATCTTTCCGGGTGATATCAGCGCCCAGTTGTTGCAACCGTTTATCAATATTTTGATAACCCCGGTCGATCTGTTCAATATTTTGTATAACACTTTTTCCATCCGCACTCAATGCAGCAATCAGCAAGGCCACCCCGGCCCGGATATCCGGGCTGCTCATGATGATGCCACGCAAATTTTGTGTTCGTCCTAAACCAATTACCGTAGCACGATGTGGGTCGCATAATATGATCTTTGCACCCATATCAATTAATTTATCGACAAAGAACAATCGGCTTTCAAACATTTTCTGGTGAATAAGTACACTTCCTACGGCTTGCGTGGCTACAACCAAAATGATACTAAGCAGGTCGGGTGTCAGGCCCGGCCAGGGATGATCGGAAATGGTGAGTACGCCTCCATCTAAATAAGTCTCAACAGTATATTTTTCCTGGGCCGGAATAAAAATATCATCGCCACGAAATTCCATTTGAATACCCAGCAGGGAAAACTTTTCCGGGATAATACCTAAATGTGCAATGCCGGCTTGCTTAATACAAATTTCACTTTGTGTCATTGCTGCCAGGCCAATGAAACTTCCCACCTCAATCATATCGGGCAACATCGTATGTGTGGTGCCGGAAAGCTTGTCCACTCCTTCAATCGTTAATAAATTACTGCCAATCCCGGAGATTTTTGCACCCATCCTGCAAAGCATTCTGCATAATTGTTGCAGGTATGGCTCACAGGCCGCATTGTATAAAGTAGTCGTTCCTTCCGCTAAAACAGCCGCCATGACTAAATTAGCGGTACCGGTTAAGGAAGGTTCATCCAGTAAAATATATTTTCCTTTCAGTTCCTTGGCCTGCATCACAAAAATTCCATTATCGGGATCATATTGAAAGGAAGCCCCCATTTTTTCAAAACCAATAATATGAGTATCTAACCGGCGCCGCCCGATTTTATCACCACCGGGTTTGGGGATATAGGCTTTTTTAAAACGTCCCAACATTGGCCCTGCCAATAAAACAGAGCCACGTAATTTTCCGCTTTTTTGTTGAAAAATTGCTGAGCCCAACTGGTTGCTGTTGACATCCGCTGCATTGAACCGGCAGGTATGCCTGTCCACACGATCCACCTTTACCCCCAGGCTGATCAATAATTCAATCTGCAGGTTGATATCCGTTATATCGGGAATATTGTGTATCTCCACGGTTTCTGATGTCAGCAAGACTGCGGAAATAATCTGCAGGGCTTCGTTCTTTGCTCCCTGTGGTACGATATCACCGATTAATTTTTTTCCCCCGGTTACTTCAAAAGACGCCATATAACATGTATGAAGAGCGAAATTAAAGATGTCGGCTTGATTTCCTCTTTATTTTTGCAAATATTCAACAGGTGCAAAACATTTTGTATAAAATAGCCTTCTTATCTACATCATACATTTTGTAAATTGCATCTCCCAATTTTTTATATGCCGTTTCAATTACATGCTCCTTATACGCCCAGTGGCGACCAGCCTGCTGCTATAGCTGCCCTGACGAATGAATTAAAAAGAGGGGAGCGCTACCAGGTTTTATTGGGTGTTACGGGAAGTGGAAAAACATTTACCATTGCCAATGTCATTCAAAACCTGCAACGACCGGTACTGGTACTCACACATAATAAAACGTTAGTGGCACAGTTGTATGGTGAATTCAAACAATTCTTTCCTGAAAATGCAGTTGGTTATTTTGTCAGCTACTATGATTATTACCAGCCGGAAGCATATATTTCTTCCAGTGATACCTATATCGAAAAAGACCTGAGTATAAATGAGGAGTTAGATAAACTGCGCTTGCATACCACGGCAGAATTGCTAACCGGGCGGCGTGATATTATTGTGGTAGCCAGTGTGAGTTGTATTTATGGTATAGGAAATCCGACAGAATTTGAAAATGGCATTATTCGTATTCAAAAGGGCCAGGTACTTTCCCGGCAGGGATTTTTACATGCCCTGGTCAATAGCTTATACAATCGCACCCAGGTCGAATTTAAGCGAGGCACTTTCCGGGTAAAAGGAGATACCGTGGATATTAACCTGCCTTACCTGGACTATGGCTACCGGATTACTTTTTTTGGTGATGAAATTGAAAGCATAGAAAGTATTGATGTGTCAACCAATAAACGAATGGCTGTATTGGAAAATGCAGCGATCTTCCCGGCCAATTTATACGTGGCGCCAAAGGACATGATGCAACAGATTATTTATGAGATCCAGGATGAAATGCAGCTCCAGGTAGCATATTTTAAAAGCAATGGAAAATTTTTGGAAGCACAGCGTATCAAAGAAAGAGTGGAGTATGACCTCGAAATGATACGTGAACTGGGCTATTGCAATGGGATAGAAAATTATTCCCGTTTTTTTGACCGCCGGGCACCGGGCACCCGACCCTTTTGCCTGTTGGATTATTTCCCCAAAGATTTTATTTGCATCATCGATGAAAGCCATCAAACCATACCGCAGATTGCTGGTATGTATGGAGGCGATCGCAGCCGGAAACTGATCTTAGTGGATTATGGATTTCGCTTACCCAGTGCCCTGGATAACCGGCCTTTGAATTTTAATGAATTTGAAAACCATACCGGGCAAACAATTTTCTTAAGCGCTACTCCCGGAGATTATGAATTGGAAAAAACCGGGGGCAGTGTAGTGGAACAGGTCGTTCGGCCAACAGGTTTATTGGAACCTCCTATTGAAGTGCGCCCCAGCCTGAACCAGGTAGATGATTTGCTGGATGAAATTGATAAACGGGTTGCCAAAGGAGGACGGGTACTGGTGACTACCCTTACCAAACGAATGGCTGAAGAAATGGATAAATATTTACATCGCATCAATATCAAATCGAAATATATTCATAGTGATGTGGATGCCCTGGAACGTGTGGAAATCCTGCGCCAGCTTCGCCTGGGAGAAATTGATGTGCTGGTGGGTGTGAATTTATTGCGCGAAGGTCTTGACCTGCCGGAAGTTTCACTGGTGGCCATTCTCGATGCAGATAAAGAAGGTTTTCTGCGAAATGAAAAATCCCTGACTCAAACGGCCGGGCGGGCAGCAAGAAATGCCGAAGGCCTGGTGATCTTTTATGCCGATACTATAACGCAAAGCATGCAAAAGACCATTGATGAAACAAACCGGCGAAGGGAAAAACAAATTGCCTATAACCAACAGCATGGGATTATTCCGAAAACGATCCATAAAAGTGTGGATCAGATTATGAAACAAACATCTGTACTGGATATTAAAGGCTATGACCCGGAAAAACCGAATGCTATCCGGGATGACCTGCTTTTGCCGGCAGCTGAAGACAATGAAGTATATGAAACTATCCCAAAACTGGAAAAGGCATTGCAAAAAGTTAAGAAGCAAATGGAAAAAGCGGCGCGGGAACAGGATTTCATTGAAGCCGCTGCATTAAGGGATAAAATGTTTGCCATGCAAAAACGCCTGGAACTTATGCAAAAGACGAAAGTATAAACAGTCTCTTTTTTTTGTAATACCGGCATTTCCATATTTTTTCTTTATTTTTAAAATCCTAAAAACCAACTATAGCACTCAGCAATAACCTGTCGCATTCAAAGAAATATAGCTCAGGTAATTTGTTCGTGGACACAAAAAATAAATTAGAATAACATGAAAAAGATTTTTTACCTGCTGCTGTTTGTTTTACCGGCAGGCGCTGTATGGGGACAAGTAAAAAAAGGCCCTCAACCGGAAGATATTTATCGCATGAAAAACACATCGGATATCCAGGTTTCTCCCGATGGAAAATGGGTAGTATATGTAGTGAGTTCGGTGGATACAACGAAAGATGGTTGGAATGATGATATATGGATGACTTCCTGGGATGGAAAAGAAACCATTCAACTAACGAATTCTCCTGAAGATGAATCTTCTCCTTTGTTCAGCCCGGATGGAAAATATATTTCCTTTCTTTCCTCCCGGAAAATAGGTGGGGGTGATGATGAGGAGGACAATGATCATAGCCAGGTATGGTTACTCGACAGGAGAGGTGGGGAAGCCAAATGTATTTCAAATGTGAAAAGCAGCATCAATGATTATTGCTGGCGCCCGGATGGGAAACAACTTTTACTTGTCATGAAAGATGAAGATTTCAGTGATACCTCCAAAGTGAAAGCCCGGTTGCCTTATGTGATTGACCGCTATCATTTCAAAGAAGATTATGTAGGTTATCTCGACAGGCGGGCAAAGCATTTTTATTTGATGGATATACAATCCGGCGACATCGATACACTCACAAAAGGCAGGTATAATGAGACTTCCCCGGTATGGAGCCCGGATGGAAAACAAATTGCTTTTGTAAGTAACCGCACAGAAGATCCGGATAAAAATGAAAATACCGATATCTATGTGATGGATGCCAAACCGGGAGCTACCATGCATCAATTGACCACCTGGGAAGGCAGTGATGATAACCCGCAATGGAGCCCGGATGGGAAATGGATTGCTTATATAAGAAGCTATAGCGATGAAAAATTTACCATGTTTGGCGATGGCATATTATGCCTGGTTGCAAAAGATGGTGGCTCACCTAAAATTTTATCAGCTAATTCCAATGGCAATGTCTATTCACCCCAATGGTCAAACGATGGGAAAAGTATAACAGCCCTGATGGAGAAAGACAGGCAAAGTAATGTCGTGCAGTTTGGCATCAATGGCGAAGCAATGACTACACCGGGAAATGGGGACCGTGTCTTTCTTGAATTGCAACCCAACAAAGTAAATGGAGACTGGGCTGTATTGCTTTCTGATCCCTACATTCCATTTGAAGTATATACATTGGAAAAAGGGGTAACCCGGCGCCTGACCACATTCCAGGATCCTTATCTCCAATCCGTTTCCTTAGCAAAAGTTTCCGGATTTCAAAGTAAAAGCAAAGATGGCACATTAGTGAATGGACTTTTATATACACCTGCACAGGCAGCAAAAGGGAAACCGCTTCCGTTGATCATGTATATCCATGGCGGGCCGGTGGGGCAGGATGATTATGAATTTGACTGGACAGCACAAACACTGGCACAGAAGGGATTTGCCGTGGCGCAGGTAAATTATCGCGGCAGCAATGGCCGGGGAAATGATTATATCCGTGCGATCATGGGAGATTGGGGGCATCTGGAAGTTGTAGATATCAATGGTGCAGTAGACTATCTGGTAAATAGCGGTATTGCTGATTCTACCCGGTTAGGAATTTTCGGCTGGAGTTATGGTGGTATCCTGACTGACTATTGCATTGCCACCAACCAACGCTTTAAAGCTGCTTCCAGTGGCGCAGGGAGCGCATTGCAATTGAGCATGTATGGCGTGGATCAATATATCACCCAATACAATAACGAATTGGGGCCACCCTGGAAAAATATGGATAAATGGATAAAAATCTCATATCCTTTTTTCCATGCAGACCGGATCACTACACCTACTTTGTTTATGGCTTCTCAAAATGATTTCAATGTACCAGTCGCCGGAGCCGAGCAAATGTACCAGGCATTGAAAACAACCGGTGTTCCTACTGAATTGATCATTTATCCCAATCAAAACCACGGCATCATAGTGCCCAGTTACCTGGCCGATCGCTTACAACGTTATGTGGATTGGTTTACCAAGTATTTGAAATAAAAAATAAAACTTCTTGTACTTAACGGATATGTATGACTACACTTGCATTGTATAATTTGAAAGGAGGCGTTGGAAAAACGGCTGCCACCATTAACCTGGCTTACTTAGCCGCTGCAGATGGATTTAAAACACTGGTCTGGGACCTCGATCCACAGGGTGCGGCATCTTTTTATCTACAGGCAGAGACCTCGGTAAAAAATGAATTCAAAAAAATGCTGCACGGGGATATCAGTTACCAGGAAATAATTAAAGACTCATTATTCGAAAACTTATGGATCATTCCGGCAGACTTAACCGCCCGTCAATCGGACCTACTACTGGATGCACAAAAACAAAGCCGGAAAAAAATCCGTTCTTTTTTGGCCGGGTTAAAAGGTTTTGACCTGGTATTCCTGGATTGCCCACCCGGTATTTCCCTTTTGCATGAAAACATTTTTCAGGCGGCAGATTATATACTCATGCCTAATATTCCTACTACTTTATCCATTCGCTCTTTTGATAAGGTCCTGGAATTCTTTAATGAAAATGACCTGGATGCCGATAAAATAAAATGTTTCTTTAGTATGGTAGATCACCGGAAAAACATGCACCATGAAGTGATGCATCAATTTTATAAAGATGGCGTATTCCTGCGTAATTATATCCCTTACCTGAGTGATGTAGAAAAAATGGGAGTATATCGACAACCCTTGTTTGAATTTGCCAATAGTAGTTATGCCGCTTCCGCATTCAGGGACCTCTGGCAGGAAATAAAGAAAAAATGTTTATAAGACTTTTCTTACTTTTATAACCGGATTTAAAAAACTAAAAAAAAAATAAATATGGAAAAAGAAACAGGCTCTTGGTATAGCCCCGCATTAGGACAAGATATGCCCATCGTTAGTTATGGCCATTCCGGCTTTGCTTTATTATTGGTACCCACTGCGGCAGCAGATTACCTGGAATATGAACGCTTTCTGATGATAGATGCGCTCAAACCCTTTATTGAATCCGGTAAAATGCGGGTATTCAGTGTCAATAGTATTAATAATGAAAGTTGGTTAAATAATGAAATGCTGCCGGAACATAAAGCAATCCGTCATAATCAGTTTAATGATTATATCTTTTTCGAAGTGGCGCCTTATATCCGTAATAAGGCCGGAGCCGATACCATGATCTTTGTGAGTGGGGCATCCTTTGGAGCATTGCATTCCATGAATTTATTTTTGAAACGCCCGGATATCATTAACGGGGCAATTAGTATGAGTGGTGTATATGATCTTACAGAATATACCAAAGGCTTCTGGGATGACCAGGTTTATTTTAATAGTCCCATCCATTATATTCCCAACCTCGAAGACCCGTTTTTCCTTGATAGGATAAAAGCCAGCCATCATATTCATATTTATACAGGCAGTGGAAATTATGAAGACCCGGATGCCAATCGTCGTTTTTCAGAAGTGTTGAATAATAAAGGCATTCATCATGACCTGGACATCTGGGGCGCAGATATTGATCACGACTGGCCTACCTGGCGGGCGATGTTGCCTTATATTATCGAAACCAAGTTTTAATGACAGATACAAGCAGTATCCCGGCTCCGGCCTGGAAACAAACTTTCCGACATTTTTTTAAAAAAAAATGGGTACTGCTTGTTTTCAAGATCCTGCTGGGTATTGCCGGCCTGCTTATTCTTTTATTGCTGGTATTGAGTATTTACCTACAAACGCACCGAACCGACATCGTCCAAAAGGTAAAAGAACAATTGCATGCCAGCATCAATGGGGAAATTGAAATCATGGATATTGATTTCTCCGTAATCCGTCATTTCCCCAATATTGGTATTCACATCGATAGTATCCGGATATTGGATACACTCTATCATCAACCGCTATTGCAGGCAGGGGAAATCTCTACCGGTATTGGCTTGTTTCAATTATTGAAGAAAGATAAAACGATCAGCGAAGTGGAAGTGTCGAATGGCTTATTCCATTTATTTACGTTGGCGGATGGATATTCCAATAATTATTTACTGGCTCCCAAAAAGAAAAAAACAAACAGCGGGTCTGCCGGATCGGTACATATTAATAAGATCCAGCTTACCAATATGCACGCACTTATTGAAGATGCCCCGCGTGACAAAAAATATGA
Source organism: Parafilimonas sp. (assembly GCA_039811225.1). Classification (GTDB taxonomy): domain Bacteria; phylum Bacteroidota; class Bacteroidia; order Chitinophagales; family Chitinophagaceae; genus JAFDXJ01. Next base: position 221,143 of record JBDHYG010000001.1, on the reverse strand, counting down.
AGCAGTTATAAAAAACCTGTATGTAAAACTGGAGTATGGCAGTGATGCCTGGAAATTAAAGCTGGATGAAGATATCCTTGTCAATGGCCTGGGTTTCAAACTTTCGAAAGGGGCTTACCTGGCGAATTGCCGCCTGCAGGCAAAGCAATGGGAATTACAATTTAAATTGACCAATAAGGAATTGACTTTTGATAAATCCAAAATCAAAATCAATGAACAACCTTATACATTATCCGGGAAATTCCATTTCGCCGATTCAGCATATTTTCATTTGGATGCCGTGGCACAGGATGTTCCATTTGCAGAAGCCGTAAAAATCATAACAGAAAGGATCCGGCAGAAAATGCGGTTTGCCCATTTACAAGACAATGTAAATGTACATGCTTCGCTTTCCGGGCCATTGAGTAAACCGGGTGACCCGTATATCAATGTGGATTTAACCACAGCGAAAAACAAAATGATTACCCCGGTTACAAATTTTAGCGATTGTGGTTTTAGTGGCAATTTCAATAATCATAAATCCGATACATTGGGGCCGGGTGATGAAAATTCAGAAATCGTATTGCGTAAGTTTACGGCCAATTGGAATGGCTTAAAAATTTCTACGGATTCTATTTTCATCCACAACCTGAAAGCACCGATACTGCGTTTTAAATTTCTCTCCTCTTGTAACCTGCCCGAACTGGATAGCAACCTGGCTATGTCTTCCCTGCATTTGACAAAAGGGAATGCCAGCCTGGAAATCAGTTATGATGGCCCTTTGATACCGGATCCTTCTTTACTGAGTAAGGCAACTGCCGCCATCCTGCTCAAAGATGGAGAAGGGATATACATTCCCCGCAATATCACTTTTACCAAATGCAATGGCTTTATATTAATTACCGAGAATACATTGTCCATACAAAAATTAATGTTTGATATCTTACAAAACCATTTTGAGATCAATGCAAGCGGCCGTAATGTAAACCGGCTCGCTTTAACGGATTCCGGTAAAGCCTCTTTCAGTTGTGATGTATATGCGCCTTCCCTCAATGGCAATGATTTTAATTTACTCTTTGAACAGAAGAAAGCAGTAAGCCGGAAGGCATCCAGCCGAAAAGGCCTGAATGTCGTGGCAGCTAAAATTGATAATATGCTGGTCAATGGGAATATGCAGCTTAACTTTCATACGAATCACCTGGTATATAAAAATTTTACGGCAGATAACATCACTGCCTCCATCACATTCACTGCTGATCATTGGCAAATAGATCAGGCCAAATTGCAACATGCCGGCGGAAATTTTTCTTTGTCTGCCCGGTTCAATGCTCTTAAAAATAATATACATGAAGCACAAGCGAATCTTCGCCTGGAACATGTGGATATGCGGAAAGTCTTATATGCTTTTGATAATTTTGGCCAGGATGCCATTACTTCAGCCAATATCCGCGGGGTTTTAAGTACGCATGCCGATCTGCAATTTTTACTCAGTACCAAAGGCAGTTTAATCAAGCGATCTTTACGGGGCCAAATAGATTTTACCTTACGTAATGGGGCACTGGTGCATTTCAAACCATTTGAAAATATTAATAACATCGTATTTAAAAACCGGGATTTTTCCGATGTGCAATTTGCTGAACTCACGGACAGACTTTCCCTGGAAAAAGGGGAAATGACAATTAACCGAATGGAAATTGCTTCCAATGTTTTGCATTTGTATGTGGAAGGCCTGTATGATTTTAATCATAAAAACACCGATATAAGTATCCAGGTGCCATTGGATAATCTGAAAAAATCAAAAAACGATACACGGAAAGAAAAGAAAGGCCTGGATGCAAAAACAGGTGCCAGTGTATATTTGCGGGCAAAGAATGCCAGTGATGGTTCGGTAAAAATAGGCCTGGATGTATTTCATAAGTTGAGAAAGAAAAAAAATTAATCATCAAAATCTTGTTGTATGAAAAAGATCCTCCCTTATTTTCTTTTTGCATTAACAGCATGTCATTCCGGTGACCCAGAAAAAGGTATGTTGGTAAAAGATTATTTTGCTCCGCAGGATAGCGGCATTCAAACGGCAGGTATTAAAATGGTTCCCATCACAACACCGGTGGGTACATTCCGGGTATGGACAAAAACTATTGGGAATAATCCACGTATTAAAGTATTGCTCCTGCATGGCGGGCCTGCCATGACACATGAGTATATGGAATGTTTTGAAAGTTTTTTCCCGAGGGAAGGTTTTGAAATGATTGAATATGATCAATTAGGTTCCTATTATTCAGATCAACCCACCGATAGCAGCCTGTGGACTATTGACCATTTTGTGGATGAAGTGGAACAGGTGCGTAAATCACTTGGCCTGACAAAAGATAATTTTTATATCCTGGGGAATTCCTGGGGTGGTATCCTGGGTATGGAATATGTATTGAAATATCCGGATCATGCCAAAGCATTGATCGTTTCCAATATGATGGCAAGTTGCCCGGATTATGGCAAGTATAACCTGGAATTGCAAAAGCAAATGGATAAGAAAACCCTGGACAGTATTTTACTGTTGCAACAAACAGGACAAACAAACAATCCCCGATTTGAGGCATTGCTGGAAGGTTATTATCATCAACACATTTGCCGCCTTAATCCTTACCCCGAGCCGGTTCAACGATCTTTTAAACACATGAATCCTGTTATTTATACAATGATGCAGGGGCCCAGTGAATTCGGTATTTCCGGTAGGCTGGAAAAATGGGATATCAAAGACCGGTTGAAAGAAATCAAAATACCTACGCTGATGATCGGGGCAAAATATGATACCATGGATCCAGAATATATGAAATGGATGAGCACACAGGTACAAAATGGCCGTTATTTATATTGCCCGGAAGGCAGCCACCTGGCTATGTGGGATGATCAGAAAAATTATTATCCCGGGGTGATTCAGTTTATTAAAGAGGTAGATGCCGGCCAGTTTGGAAAATAAAAGGCCGGTTTTATAAAGAAAGTGGTCTCACCAAGAATCGAACTTGGATCTAGAGTTTAGGAAACTCCTATTCTATCCATTGAACTATGAGACCCTAACGGTAAAATTTCACCCGAAAACAGGCGCAAATGTAAGGACAAAATGGCAAATAACCCTTCAAGCATTATCTTTGCAGGCCGGTTAGAAAAAGCAATTTTTTTGGATAGAAAAACCGGACAAAAAGATAAAGTACATGAAAATTTATAATCTAATAATTAAATACCGTTTTTGGTTGAGCCTGGTGGCTATTGCTTTAGCAGTTTATGTAAATATAGTAAGTGGATTTTGGCCGGCATTTATATTATACTTTGTCGGACTGATTGGCATTGTCAGTCATTTTTTTATTGGTCCCATGCGCCTGGTGCAAAAACCTATGGAAGAAGGAAAAGTAGAAGAAGTGGAAAAAATCATGAATTCCATTTGGTTCCCCAATCTGTTGTACAAGCCCATTCGTTCTACTTATTATACGTTAAAAGGCAACCTCAGTATGATGAAGCAGGACTTTGATGCAGCGGAAAAACACCTGAAGAAAAGTTCTTCCTTAGGGGCTCCTATGCCGGAAGCGGAAGGGGCCAACAAATTGCAACTTGGGATGATGGCTTTGCAAAAAGGTGATTTTAAAAATGGGGAATCATATATGCGTGCAGCTATTCGCCTCGGTATCCCCGATAAAGAAAGTGAAGCAGTAGCTTACCTGAGCATGTGCCAGATCTTTATGAATAAACGGGAATTCCGGGCGGCGAAAGATTATTTTCGTAAAGCCAAAGCCTGTAAGCCTACCACCAAACAAGTCCTGGACCAGATTAAGGAAATTGAAAAGTATATCTCCCGCATGCCGGGTTAAAGGATACACATTTTCCGGATACTTTTTTTAAACTACGGAGTTCTTCCTTTGCATATTATCTTTGGAGATATGATAAACAGGCAACTCCAGGAAGAAAAATTCAGGAAAATCTATGATGGGTTAAATGCAGAACAAAAGCTTGCAGTAGATACCATTGAAGGGCCGGTTATGGTGATTGCAGGCCCGGGAACCGGTAAGACGCAAATCCTTTCGGCACGTATCGGAAAAATTTTATTGGAGACGGATGCACATCCTGAAAATATTCTTTGCCTGACCTATACTGAAGCCGGTGTAGTGGCCATGCGGAAAAGATTGCTCAGCTTTATTGGTAGTGAGGCATATAAAGTGCAGATCCATACTTTCCATTCATTCAGTAATATGGTGATCCAGGAAAATAACCTGTATTTTCAACGACAGGAAATGGAAGCATTAAGTGAGCTGGAACGCATTACTTTTTTACAGGAATTAATTGATGGCTTTGATAAAGATAATCCCTTAAAGAGATTTAAAACCGATGCCTATTATGATACTAAAAATTTCACCGATCTTTTTTCTGCCATTAAAAAAGAAAACTGGGATGTAGAAGAACTGCTTGTTCAAATTGATGAATATATCCGTGATATCATTCCTGAAACTGAAAGCTTCTATTATAAAAATAAAAAAAAGGAAGGCATTACCGAACTCACAAAAAAAGGGAAAGAGGAAGAAAATCGGATGTTGAGATTGAAAGAGGCTATTCGTATCTTCCCTTTGTACCAGGACATCCTGGCTCGTGAAAAGCGTTATGATTTTGATGATATGATCAATTGGGTGATCCGGTTATTTGAAGAACACCCGGAAGTCCTGCTCAATTACCAGGAACAATTTCAATATATTCTGGTGGATGAATACCAGGACACCAGTGGCTCACAAAACAAAATAGCCCAGTTACTGGTAGATTTCTGGCAGGATGAAAAACCCAATATTTTTGTGGTGGGCGATGATGACCAGAGTATTTATAAATTCCAGGGGGCCAACATAACAAACCTCAAAGAATTTGCTGATAAATATGGAAAAGATCTGCAGAAAGTGGTGCTTACCAAAAATTATCGAAGTGTGCAGCCCGTCCTGGATGCAGCGAAAAACCTGATTGAGTATAACCAGGAACGCCTGATCAATATTTTTCCCGATTTGTCAAAAGACCTGGTTGCTTCCAATGAAGCATTGCGCCTGCTGCATCTTCCTCCTGTCTTGCGGATTTATGAGAATGAGTTTGAAGAGCATGCACATATCGTGTTACAGATAAAAAAGTTGATTGCACAAGGTGTCACACCCGGAGAAATTGCTGTCATTTACAGGCAACATCAAATCGGGAATGAACTGATTCAATTTTTGCAACAGGAAGAGATTCCATATTATGCCCGGTATTCAATTAATCTGTTAGACGATGTGTTTATACAAAATATCATTCAAATCATGCGATATGTAGCGGCTGAATTGGAAACACCGTTTAGCGGAGAACATTATTTATTTGAGATCCTACATTATGATTTTTTAGGCATATCCCCATTTCGGATTGCACAGATTTGTAATGAAATTGCCGGTTATAGAAACAAAGACAGTAGTGAAAAATCTTTGCGGGGCTATTTGCAAAAATTAGTAAGCGAGAATGCTCAAAAATTATTTGCCGATACAGAAGAAAATAGTCGATTGATCCAGGTGGCAAACATGTTGGAAGATTTGATGACTAACGTTTTTTCGAATAGCCTGCAAAACTGGTTTGAAAAAATGATCAATCAAAGCGGCTTACTGGCTTATATTTTACAAAGCCCGGATAAATTCTGGCTGATGAAAAAATTGACCGGTTTATTTGATTACTTAAAAGATGCCACTCATCGAAATCCAGTCATGTCACTTGGTGATTTTGTAGAACAAATAGACCTGTTAAAGAAAAATTCTTTGCGGATTAATCTGCCACAATTTTCCGGGAGTGATACAGGTGTTAATTTGCTGACGGCACATGGGAGTAAAGGCCTGGAATTTGAGTATGTATTTTTAATGGCTGCCCGGAATGATATATGGGAAGGTAAAAGAGCACAAAATGCCGGCTTCCGCATACCACCCAATGTAGTTGCACAAGAAACCCCGCAGGAAAAAACAGAAGAAATTCGCCGTTTATTTTATGTGGCCATGACCCGCACAAAAAAACAATTATACATTTCCTACCCGGAAAATAGCAATGCCGGCAAGTTGCTCCAGCCTTCTCAGTTCATAACCGAAATACATAAACAGGATAATGATCTTATAGTGGAAAAGGTAAAATTAACTGAAGCAGATCGCTTGCATTTTGCTGCCTTACGTTTTGGCCTGATCAAGCAACCCCGGTTGGAAGAAATGAATAATGCATTTATAGACCGTTTATTGGAACATTTCACAATGAATGTTTCCGCGTTAAATAATTATCTCGAGTGCCCCCTGAAGTTTTTCTATACGACATTGATTCGTGTACCGGCAGCTAAAAGTGAAGCAGCAGCATTTGGTACAGCAGTACACCGGGCATTGAGTGATTTCATCAATACCATGATGCAGGATGGAAATGTATACCCTTCCAAAGATTATTTAGTTAATCGTTTTAAAATGCACTTACAAAACAGCCGGGAAGTGTTTACCAAAGAAAGTTTATCCCGTTATATGGTTCATGGCATGCAGGTATTGGAAAAATATTATACACATTACTATGTCCCGCCACCGGTGAATGATTTTATAAAGACTGAATACCCGCTAACTAACGTGATGATCGGTGATGTGCCTGTTAAAGGGTTTGCCGATAAGATCCAGTTTTGGAATAAAGATATTGTTATCACTGATTTTAAAACAGGTGCTTATGCAAAAGCTAAAACCCGGGGCGAGTTTGATCTGCCGGGTTCTTCAAAAGCGCCGATGGGAGGAAATTACTGGCGGCAGGCAGTCTTTTACAAATTACTGGCAGAGCGTCTCCCGGGGAAAGACTGGCATGTACAGCATATTGAATTTGATTTTGTGGAAGCAACGGATAAAGACACTTTTGAACGGAAAAGATTGGATATTACACCGGAAGAAATGGAGCAGGTAACAGGACAAATAACAGATGTGTGGAGAAAAATTCAACGACATGACTTTTATACCGGGTGTGGTAAACCGGATTGCGATTGGTGCAATTTTGTACGCAACCAAAAAATATATGAAGGCCTGCGGGTAGAAGACCCGGATAATGAAGCAGATAATATGGTTTAATGCATCTTTATATTTTCCGCAACAGGAAAGCATATAAGTTTGCACAGGAAGAAGAGAAAAATTATAATGCGAAGACTGATATATGTTTTACTAATGGCCTTTACTACAGCCTGGCTCGCCGGGCTTACAGGCTGTGCCAATATAATACCACCTACCGGCGGCCCAAAAGATACGTTGCCCCCGGTGTTAGTAACTGCTTTACCCGCAGATTCCACCTTGCATTTCAATACAAAAAAGATTACCCTGAATTTTGATGAGTATATACAACTAAGCAATAATTTTAATGAGGAAGTGGTGGTTTCTCCGTACCCGTCCTCGCCCCCATTGATTGAAAGTAAATTGAAAACCGTTTCAATCAAACTGCGTGATTCATTATTGCCGAATACAACCTATACAATTGATTTTGGAAAAGCCATACAGGATGTGAATGAAGCGAATGTAGCAAAGAACCTGTTGTATGTTTTTTCTACCGGTAATACTATTGCTAATGGCACACTTTCCGGCAATGTGTTACTGGCAGAAACCGGAGAGGTAGATAGCACACTCATCGTGGTTTTACACAGGAATCTCTCGGATAGCGCTGTTGAAAAAATACGTCCAGACTTTTATGCAAAGTTGGATGGGAAAGGTAATTTCTTATTTCATCATTTGCCCACGGAAACATTTAATGTATTTGTGCTGCCCAATGATTATTCCAAAAAATATGATGACAGCACCAAAATGTTTGCTTTTATGGAAACACCTGTTTCTATTGACAGCAACCGTAAAAGCCTTACCCTGTATGCATTCCGGGAATTCAAGTCCGGGGAGAAAAATACGCCGACTGTCCCTAAAAAGCCAGGAAAGCAGGAAGCGGAACCACCTTTGCATATTTCTTTTTCCAATTCGGGTAACCAGGATTTGTTAGAGCCATTGTCTGTTTTCACGAATAAAAAAATTAGTTCTTTCGATACATCAAAGCTGATTTTATCCGATACCAATTACAGGCCGGTTCAGGGTGTAACCTGGTTATTGGATAGTACGGCAGAGAAATTAACCATGCATAATACCTGGTTACCGGCAAGAGATTATATCCTGGTAGTGCAACAGGATGCCCTGAAAGATAGTAGCGGGAAGACGATGGAAAAGGCCGATACACTTACTTTCCGCACAAAGCGGGAAGAAGATTACGGGCATGTTGTGTTGCGGTTTTCCAACCTTGATTTTTCTCTGAACCCGGTACTGCAATTTGTACAGGAAAATAAAATAGTTGATTCCATTCCATTGCAACAGGCAGAGTGGTCCAGGAAATTGTTTCCACCCGGGGAATATACTTTACGGATTTTATATGACACCAATAAAAACGGGACCTGGGATCCGGGAAGTTACCGGGCTAAGAAAGAACCGGAAATAACGATTCGCCTGCCCCGCACTTTATCTGTCAAAGCCGATTGGGACAATGAAGTGGATATTCGTATGTGATACAGGAAAATTTAATATTTTCTTGTCGTAAATCCACCCGGGATGTTTTAATTTTAACCCTTAATTTTTTTTATGGAATTACCATCCGGCTTATTGGAGAATGCGGTGAATGAGTTTGCCAAACTGCCCGGTATTGGTAAGAAATCTGCTTTGCGCCTGGTATTGCACCTGCTTACATTGGAACCGGAAACGGTACACCGGTTTGGAGAAAGCATTATCCGGATGCGGGATGAAATAAAATTTTGCCAGCGCTGCCACAATATTTGTGACGGTGATATTTGTGCTATATGTGCCAATTCCCTGCGCAATAACCGGCAAATTTGCGTAGTGGAAAATGTGCGGGATGTAATTGCTATTGAAAGCACGCAGCAATTCAGTGGCACCTATCATGTGCTTGGGGGTATCATCTCACCCCTGGATGGCATTGGCCCGGACCAGCTGGCGATTGATTCCCTCCTCACACGAATAACCAAGGAAAGCCCGGAAGAAATCATTTTTGCATTAAGCCCCACGATACAGGGCGATACCACGATTTATTATATTCAAAAAAAGCTGGGAAAAACGACTTGTAAATTTTCTACCATTGCCCGCGGAATTGCCTTTGGCGGTGAATTGGAATATGCCGATGAATTAACGCTTGCCCGCAGTTTTACCAACCGGGTACCTACTGATATTTTTGTAAAATAAATCTGACTGCGGATTTATTTGTTTACCGTATCATCTGTGGAAACACCGCTGTTATGTTCGCGGTATTTCTTTGAAAGGGGGACGGCACAACTATTGCCCCGGCAACCTAAATTGATGAGAGCGGTCATAAAGACGATGCCTGCGAGTATTCCGATCACTGTATCCTGGGTGCGAAATGCTTCGACCATTATAATGATTCCGAGTACCAGGCGAAGCCAGCGCATGGGATGCCAGTCGGTGAATAATAAATTTTTAATCGCTTGCATAATTGATCGATTGTTTAAATCTTTTTCAAAAGTATATCAATTACATTCATTTTGTAATTTCTGCCAGCTACCACCATTATAGACTGCCATATATCCTTTTGCTTCCAACATTCTTTTCGCGGTACCACTTCGCATTCCGGATGCACAGCAACAAATAATGCATTGATGTTTGTCGCGCAATTTTGATAAATTATTACTTAATTCATTCACCGGGATATTCAACGCATTTTTAATATGGCCACCGGCAAATTCACCTTTGCTGCGTACATCTAAAATTAGTGCACCTTCCTTTACCATTGTTTTAAAATCGGTTCTTGGGCTGGCAGAAAATAATTTTTTAAGTGTTTGTAACATTATTCAACTGTTTTTTTGTTTTCTTTTCTAAAAATATTGAAAAATAATCCACCCATCAATGCCCCGTATAATGTACTATTCACAGGCTTTGACGTGATCAGGCAGGTGCCTGATTCGCAACCGACATAATGATAATAAAGGTATCCGCCGGCTGCACCCACGCATACACCCAGGATGGTAAGGAAATATTTCTGTAAAAAAATTTTCATTTTCATTTTTGTTCTTAGGATGCGACGGATGAAGCCAGTGCTTCCTTGTTTGAAAACAATTGTACTCCATTATAAATAATTTCCCAGCTTACCGGGATTGCCTTTTTCAACATACTACTTACCCCGCAGAATTTTTCCTGGGAATCTGTCACGGCTTCCAGGGCAGCGTCTTTGTATTCTTCTTTGCCCCGAAAGGTATAAATAATATGAATGGCTGTATATTGAATCGGCGCCCGTTTACTTATTTCACCAATGACTTTCATATCAAAATCATCCGGGTTTTTATCTGCCTTCCGCAGTAGCGCGGCAATATCCATACCGGTACAACCCGCCAGGGCGGTAAGGACAAACGGTTTCGGGATAGGGCCATTGTTTTCACCACCTACTTTTTCCGGTGCATCCATTATGATCGTATGCCCGTTTACCAATGCATTGAATTGCATTTTTCCCATCCATTGTACATCAATTTCGTGTGCCATATAGTTGTTTTAAAATTTTTCAGTCTTTTTTTTCCGGCTGGATATTCCCAGGATTTTATAAATAGGGCAAAACCCGACCAGGCTGGTTAATAAAAAAATACCTGCCACTACAAGAAGCACGATAGCCACCGTGCCACTGATTATTTTTTCAAAAAATAAAATAAAAATCGTGACAGCAGCCATAACACGTAACGTTTTATCGAGCTTACCCATGTTTGTTTTCATCTTACTGGTTTTGATTATGCAAAGTTCGATCAACAGTTCCTATTGCTCCGGTACATTTGTTACACAAGCATGACATTAGAGACAGCTGATAAGTGGGTATTTCTCAAAGTTATCCGGTAAAAAATATTTTTATATGATGGCCATCATGTTTTTGCCGGTATTTAATCAGAAATTTGCAAATCACCGAAGTACAGCGTATATAAATACTTTCTTTCTCTTCAAGGGTTTCAAAGTCGCTGTAACAGATTAGGAAATAAGAATTTTTTTTGAATTGTATTTAAAAGAATGAAAAGTGTATGAGCAATAAATTTAAAGATACAGATCAGGGGCATTGGCTGCTTGCCAAAATGGGTAAGAAGGTATTGCGTCCGGGTGGAAAGGAACTTACCCTGAAACTTATCCGGGGTTTATCTATTACAAATGAAGACCGTGTTGTTGAGTTTGCGCCGGGAATTGGTTACACAGCTTTTAAAGTGCTGGAGATGCAACCAAAAACATATACCGGTGTTGAATTAAATGAGGAAGCGGCCGCTGATCTGCGTAAAAAAATTTACGGGGACAACCGGCAGATAATTATTGGCAATGCCTCTAAAGTGCCCATGGAATCAGCCTGCGCGGATAAAGTATATGGAGAAGCAATGCTCACCATGCATGCTGATCATCGCAAAGCGGAAATTATTCGGGAAGCATACCGCTTGCTGCGCAAAGGCGGTTTATATGGCATTCATGAATTGGGCCTGACACCGGATAGCCTGCCGGAAAAAGCGAAAGCGAATATCCAACATGAGCTGGCGTTGAGTATCAAAGTGAATGCCCGGCCATTGACACAGTTGGAATGGATAAGTTTACTGGAAAGAGAAGGCTTCCGTATTGTAAAAATTGAAACCAATCCCATGTTGCTGCTGGAACCGAAGCGTATCATAGATGATGAAGGCTTTTTCCGTAGCCTGAAAATCGGGTTTAATTTCCTGCGCATGCCGGTCGCACGTAAAAGAATTGGCCAGATGCGAAAAGTATTTAAAAAATATCAGCAGGAGATGAATGCGATTGCCATCATTGCAGAAAAAATCTGAAGCAATTTTTACAAAAATATTTTAAAGGAGTTCGATATTATTCCGACCCAGTTTTAATAAACCTTTCTGTTCCATGGTTCGTAATAACCGGCTAACTGCTTCCCGATGTGTATGTAGTTCGGCAGCAATTTGTGCATGCGTGATGGTAATGACAGGTGTTTGTAAGGCTTCTTTCTTTTTTTCGAGATAATGCAGGATTTTCTGATCCAGGCTGCTGAAAGCAATTAAATCAATTACTTCGATCAATTCGGCAAAACGGCTGCCGTAGGTATTATTGATATATGTTTTCCATTCCGGGAATTTTGCTAACTGATCGATTAGCCCGGTAGGAATCAGTAAAACTTCTGTCTGCTCTTCTGCAATCGCTTTTACCATACTGGCCATTTTTGCTGCACAACAATTGAGTGCCATGGCACAGGTTTGTGATGGATACAGATGATATAAAAATACCTCACGGCCAGCCTCGTCTTCCCGTACTATCCGCAGGACACCTTTCAGTACAATGGGAACAAAAAGGAGCTTGTCACCTGGCTGAATAAGAATCTCATCCTTCTCAAGTTTTTTTATTCTTGATCGTGTATTCAGTTCTTTAATCAATTCTTCATTGGTAAATAAGCCCGATAACATTTTCATACAATATAAAATTGCAACAGATTCTTTTATTGAAAAAATCTGGTCATGTGAAAATTACTTTTTCTTTTCTGAATAGCATGCATTTCATACCAGATAAGCTACAATAACTATTCCTTTTAAGGTTTTCAATACGGTGCAGGCAGATGATTAAAATCATATGCTTGTTTGATTTTAAAACCCATATTTGCGCCATGTCCATTTGGAAAAATATTATTAACCGCCCCTCTTAAGCCATTCCCGGCTTTTTATCTGCATTTGTTTTTTCTTTTTTCAACACTCAATACTTTAAAATTATTATGCATACCATTATTGAACCATTTCGGATAAAATCTGTAGAACCCATTTATTTCAATACCAAAGAAGAGCGGAAGCAAATTTTAGCAAACGCTTTTTATAATCCTTTTCTTATCCATGCACATGATGTACTGATTGATTTATTAACGGATAGCGGCACCAATGCCATGAGCAGTAATCAATGGGCAGGTATTATGAAAGGAGATGAATCCTATGCCGGGAGCCCCAGTTTTTTTCGTTTTGAAGAAACTATTCAACGCATTACCGGGATGTCCTTTGTGATTCCCACGCACCAGGGGCGGGCTTCGGAGAAAATACTTTTCTCGATTATTGGCGGCGAAGGAAAATTTATTGTAAGTAATACACTTTTCGATACAACCCGTGCAAACATAGAATACACGGGAGCTACCGGGGTAGATCTTTTATGTAAGGAAGGAAAAAAACCGACCGTCCCGGCACCCTTTAAAGGGAATATGGATGTAGCAGCTTTAAAAAATTTTATAGAAGAAAAAGGAGCCGCACAAATTCCACTTTGTATCATGACCATCACAAATAATTCAGGTGGAGGCCAACCGGTAAGTATGCAAAATATCCGGGAAGTAAAAGAAATATGTAAAACATATAATATCCCTATGTTTATTGATGCCTGTCGCTTTGCTGAGAATGCCTATTTTATTAAAAAAAGAGAAGAAGGTTATGCAGATAAATCGGTACGTGACATTGCCCGGGAAATATTTTCATATGCCGATGGTTGTACCATGAGCGCGAAGAAAGATGCCTTTGCCAATATTGGTGGTTTCCTGGCTTTGCTGGATGAATCCCTGGCACAGCAATGCAGGAATTTATTGATTCTCACAGAGGGCTTCCCAACGTATGGTGGTCTTGCCGGCAGGGATTTGGAAGCTATTGCGATAGGCCTGGAAGAAGTTATGGATGAAAATTATCTCCAGTATCGTATTCGAAGTATTGAATACTTAACAGAAAAATTAGTGGAAGCCGGTGTGCCGGTAATGCAACCGGCAGGAGGGCATGCCATTTATTTAGTGGCCAATGAATTTTTACCCCATATCCCAGTGACTCAATATCCCGGCCAGGCATTGACAGCGGCATTGTATATCGAAGGTGGCATCCGTTCCGTGGAAATCGGCTCCCTGATGTTTGGTAAATATGATGCTACCGGAAAATTAATGCCTGCTGCACTGGAATTGGTACGCCTGGCCATTCCACGCAGGGTGTATACCCAAAGCCATATTGATTATGTGCTGGAAGTTATCCTGGAAGTATATAAAAACCGTGACCAGTTAAAAGGCCTGGAAATTATCGAAGAGCCACCCGTGTTGCGGCATTTTACCGTAAAGCTTAAACCAATTTTATAAAATAGTATTTCATGCAAACAATCAAACGAAGCTGGGCTGAACCCTATAAAATTAAAATGGTGGAGTTACTTCAAATGACAACTCCGGCCCAACGAAAAACAGCTTTGAAAGAAGCAGGTTATAATACCTTTCTGCTTAAATCTGATGATGTATATATTGACCTGCTGACCGATAGTGGCACTTCGGCTATGAGTGACCGGCAATGGGCAGGGATGATGCTGGGCGATGAAGCTTATGCCGGTAGCCGGAATTTTTATAACCTGGAAAAAGTAGTAAAGGAAGTATATGGCTATAAATACCTGGTCCCCACGCACCAGGGACGGGGTGCAGAGAATATCTTATCCAGGATACTGATTAAAAAGGGAGATATCGTGCCAGGAAATATGTATTTTACCACTACCCGCCTGCACCAGGAACTTGCCGGTGGCAAATTTGAAGATATCATCATTGATGCGGCACATGATCCCGAAGACGAGTTCCCTTTTAAAGGGAATGTGGATTTGAAAAAACTGGAACGCCTGGTAAAAAAACACGGCGCATCAAAAATTGCCTATATCAGTATTGCTACCAGTGTAAATATGGCCGGAGGTCAGCCAATTAGTATGCAAAACCTCCGGGAATTACGTGCCTATACAAAAAAGCACAAAATCCTGATTATTCACGATATGACACGGGTAGCGGAGAATGCTTATTTTATTCAGCAAAAAGAAAAGGGTTACCAGGATAAATCGATCCGGGAAATTGTCAGCGAAATAAATTCCTATACAGATGGTGCCACTATGAGTGCTAAAAAAGATGCCCTGGTAAATATTGGTGGCTTTCTCGCGGTGAATGACTGGAACATTTTTGAAGAAGCCCGCAATATGGTCGTTGTTTATGAAGGCCTACATACGTATGGCGGCCTGGCCGGTAGAGATATGGAGGCCATGGCTATTGGAATTTCTGAAAGTGTGCATCCCGATCATATTAAAGCAAGAGTAGGCCAGGTGTTGTATTTAGGCAATAAAATGTTGGAATTTGGTATCCCCATTGTAAAGCCTATCGGGGGGCATGGCATATTCCTGGATGCAAAAAAATTCCTGCCTCATTTGCCTCAGGATCAGTTTCCGGCACAAACGCTGGCTGCTGAAATCTATCTCGATTCGGGTGTACGAACAATGGAACGGGGTATAGTTTCTGCCGGCCGCAAAGCTAATGGAGCCAATTATTATCCAAAACTGGAATTGGTTCGATTTACCGTGCCAAGGCGGGTATATACGCAAGCGCATATGGATGTGATTGCAGAGTCGGCAGCCAGGGTTTTTGATCAACGTGAAAAGATCAAAGGCTTAAAAATGGTGTATGAACCTAAATATTTACGCTTTTTTCAGGCGAGATTTGAGAAACTTTTGTAGAAGCTGAAGGCTGTAAAAGAAAATAAAAAAGTCCTGATTTTTTCAGGACTTTGATGTTTAATGTGTTTCAAATCGGAATCAGTTAATAGCGATTAAATTCGCCACCACCTTCGCTGCGGTTGTTGCGGTTAAAGCCACCCCGGTCACGGTTAAAGCCACCGCCACCACCGCGGTTTCCGAAAGATTTTTTCTTGTAACCACCTTCGCCTTCCTGGCGGGGTGCAGACTCGTTTACAATAATCTTACGGCCACTCACTTCGGTTTCATGTAATTCACTGATCGCTTTGCGTGCTGCCTCATCGTCATTCATTTCAACAAAACCAAAACCTTTGCTCCGGTTATTATTGAATTTGTCCGTAACAATTTTGGCTGAGGCAACTTCACCATAAGGTGAAAACAAATTGTACAGGTCATCACTGGTCATGGCCCAGTTCAGATTTCCAACGTAAATGTTCATTTTTTTTAAATTATGTTATGAAAAACCAAACAAAACAGCAACCAAAACCCGGAAGCATTTACGTTAAAAACGTTCTGGTAAGATGGAACGACTGTAAACTTGGACATGCAAAAGTATGGAACTTTACACAATAGCCATTTATTTTTTGGTAAAAAATAAAAAAAAACGCCCATTAATTGGCAGCCCTGGAAATTTTATGTCTTTCAATTATTAATTTTGCCGCTCAAAAAATTTTTATGGCAAATACATCTGATATATCCCGGGGAATGATATTGAAACTGGATGATAATTTATATTCCGTTATTGAGTTTGGTGAAAATAAAACGGCCCGTGCAGCGGCTAAAGTGTGGGCTAAATTAAAAGGAGTTGATAATAAACGGACTATTGAGAAAACCTGGAATAGTGGCGAGACTATTTATCCGGTACGGGTGGAAAAGAAAGAATTTCAATTTCTTTATAAAGATGAGAGTGGGTACAATCTCATGAATAATGAAACATTTGAGCAAATCACCCTGGGCGAAGAAATGATAGATGCTCCTCAATACTTAAAAGAAGGCAACCCGGTATTTGTCTATATCAATACAGAATCTGAATTACCCATTGGTGCCGAACTGCCGGAGAAAATAGAAATGCTGGTTACATATTGTGAACCTGGATTACGGGGAGATACAGCTACCCGGGCGACTAAACCGGCAACTTTAGAAACCGGCGCCATCATAAATGTCCCCTTATTTGTGAATGATGGTGAAGTGATCCGTGTCAATACCAAGACAGGAGAGTATGTGGAAAGGGTAAAATAAACTTGGCAAATTCTGAATGGCGAAGAATTTCAAAAATTCTTAATTTTTTACCTATCTTCAGGAAAAATTGCCTATTTTGCCTTTCTTTTTTCACAAAAACAGGGTAAAATCATTAAAAATTAAATCTTTAATTTATGGACTTCAAACAAATTCAGGAACTGGTAAAGCTGGTAAATAAAAGTAATATTGGTGAACTGAGCATTGAAGAAAAAGAGTTTAAAATCACCATTAAACAGAAGAAAGAAAAAGCAGAAACTGTTTATGCAGCAATGCCTGTTCCCCAGGTATTACCTGCCAGCCAGCCTGCGCAGGCGGCGCTTCCAGCGACCACTGCCTCCAAACCTACTGAATCTACTCCTCCCAAAACAGATAACCTGCTTACTATCAAAAGCCCAATGATAGGTACTTTTTATCGAAAAGCTGCACCCGATAAACCGGCATTTGTAGAAGTGGGTGACGAAATTACTGTAGGAAAAGTGGTATGTATTATTGAAGCAATGAAATTGTTCAATGAAATCGAAAGCGAAATCAGCGGACGGATTGTAAAAGTAATTGCAGAAGATGCCAGCCCGGTTGAATTTGACCAACCCCTGTTTTTAGTAGAACCGCTTTAATAATTCCAGTTGAAATAGTACGGCTGTAACATTTGCCGGTAAAATTTCTTTTTAAAATTAATCTATGTTCAAAAAAGTCCTCATTGCCAATCGCGGCGAAATTGCTTTACGTATTATCAGAACCTGCAGAGAAATGGGCATTCAAACAATTGCCGTTTATTCAACAGCCGATAAAGATAGTTTACATGTAAAATTTGCAGATGAAGCTGTTTGCATCGGTAAACCTCAAAGTGCTGATTCTTACCTGAATATTCCCCATATAATGGCTGCCGTGGAAATTACGAATGCCGATGCCGTCCATCCGGGTTATGGCTTCCTGGCTGAAAATGCAAAATTTTCCCAGATCTGCCGGGATCACGGTATAAAATTTATCGGGCCTACACCTGAAATGATTCATGCCATGGGAGATAAAATTACGGCAAAGGAAACAATGATAAAGGCTGGTGTACCGGTTGTCCCAGGGAGTGATGGCTTATTGAATAGTGTAGAAGAAGCGAAATCCCTGGCAAAACATAAAGTAGGTTACCCGGTGATTTTAAAAGCTACTGCCGGTGGCGGGGGAAAGGGAATGCGTATTGTGTGGAATGAATCGGAAATGGAGAAAGCGTATGAAACAGCAAAAATGGAAGCGGCTGCCTCATTTAAGAATGATGGTATTTACATGGAAAAATTTGTGGAAGAACCCCGGCATATAGAAATCCAGATAGCAGGTGATCAGTATGGAAATGTTTGCCACCTGAGTGAACGCGATTGTTCAATTCAACGTCGGCACCAGAAATTAGTTGAAGAATCACCTTCACCCTTTATGACACCGGAATTACGGGAGAAAATGGGCGCTGCGGCAATAAAAGCAGCTGCCGCTATTAATTATGAAAGTGTGGGGACTATAGAATTCCTGGTTGATAAAAACAGGGATTTTTATTTCATGGAAATGAATACACGTATCCAGGTAGAACATTGCGTTACGGAAGAAGTGATCAACTTTGATTTAATCAAAGAGCAAATTAAAATCGCGATGGGAGAAAAAATTTCCGGAAAAAATTACCTTCCTCAAATGCATGCCATCGAATGCCGCATCAATGCAGAAGATCCTTATAATGATTTCCGGCCATCACCCGGGAAAATCACTGTTTTAAATACACCGGGTGGCCATGGTGTGCGCGTGGATAGCCATGTATATGCCGGATATGTCATACCACCTTATTACGATTCCATGATTGGAAAATTAATAGCAATAGCCCGTACCCGGGAGGAGGCTATTCATACCATGTACAGGGCATTAAGTGAATATGTTATTGAAGGGGTTAAAACAACAATTCCTTTTCATCTGCAACTCATGCAGAATGAGGATTTCAATAGCGGGAATTTTACAACTAAATTCCTGGAATCTTTTAAAATGAAATAATTCGGTTTCTCAAATATCGGATTTTGTCAAATAGAGTATTGCAAAGGGCGTCTAATTGCTGACGCTCTTTGCTTTTTTAGTAAAAAAAATTGAGGTAAAAAAGGATGAATAAAAGTACGTAAAAAAGCATCGGAGAAAGTTCAGTATTTGCCTAAGCATTTACCTCCATTTTCCGATGCTTCGAAAGCCATCCTTCTGCAAGGATTGCTTAAGAAATTTCACGCCGATACGCCAGTATAACCGTCCATCATTGTGATTTTTCTACCTCAAATATACGATATGTAACCACCTCTTTCCAAAAAAATGAAGAATTGTTTTTGCACCTGTTCTGCACAAGGTTATGCACATAGCTATATAGATAGTGAAGATGATTTTTTACAAAACACAGCATCTTTATTACTGGGGAATAGGATTCTTCAGAGCTAATTTTTTTAAAGTTTTAAAGGATAAGTTCAGGGCATCATAGGAAATCATCGACTGAAAGGTAAAATGCCACCATTCCGTTTCCAGTTGTTTGAAACCATTAGATTCCATTATCTCTTTCAGAAATCGCCTGTTTTGTAAAACATGGGCGGGTAATGCAGTAAAATCAGCATGAGCTGTATCTGTAAAATTATCAAAGCCGGTTCCCATATCTAATGCTCGATTGGTTTTTAAATCAATTAAGGTAAGGTCTATGGAGATTCCTTTATTATGACCACTGGCTTTTGCCGGATTGGCAACATAGCGTTCATCATGGATTTTCTCCCAGAATTTTTCTGTTGTCGCATATGGCCGGTAGGCATCAAATATCTTGAGCCCAAGACCTTTTGATAGTAATGTTTCCCGTACTTTCTCCAAGGCCCGGGCTGCTGGCAAGCGCAAAAATGTATAATGAACAGAAGAAGGATACATTCGTTCATCCATAAAATTATTTCGGGTGGCATATCGGAGATCCATAATGAAACCGGGTAGATGCATAGGTAATAAGATCATTTCCTGTGATGAATCCTCGGCAATTTGTGCTAAATAAGTATCTTCACTTGATACAACTGGAATGCCATATTTATTCAATGGCACATTTATTGAAGATTGTGCAGCAGTTTTTTGTATAAAACCAAAAATGAACAAGATATAAAACAATAAAAAAGCCTTTTTTATCATGAATTGGTGATGGTTATTGTTTGTGCAAAATACCAAAAAATGCAGAGATATATTTTACTATTGGTACTCTCAATTTGCTCGCTTCCTTCATTCGCACAAAAAAAGGCAGATTCATTGTCACGCAAACTAATTGATTCAACCAATCTGAAGAAATTAGATTCTAGCATGAATAAACTGGCGGAAACAAATAAAAGCACTACTAAACCGGTAAACTCCATAAAAAATCCGAAAGTAGTATATGGTATAGCCAGTTATTACAGCCGCAGCCTGGATGGGACAAAAACAGCCACTGGAGAAACATTTCGGCAAACCGGGATGACTGCGGCCAGTAATTTTTTTAAACTGAATACCTGGGTGCGGGTAACCAACCTGCGAAGCGGTAAGAGTATTATTGTACGCATTAATGATCGTATGCATCCCAGTATGGCTAAAAAGGGCCGGGTAATAGATTTATCCCGGAAAGGCGCAACTATACTTGATTTTTTAGTCAAAGGATTGATCAAGGTAAAAGTTGAAGAAGTACCCAAAGGAACCCTGGAATAAACTACATTTTTTCAGGTACCCCGATACCCAGTAAAGACATCCCCCGCATGATGATGGTTGACGTAAGCAGGCAAAGTGCAAGCCGTAGATTTTTCTTGTCCTCATTTTCAGCATGTGCAATAGAATGTTCTGCATAAAAAGAATTGAATGTACGGGCCAGGTTGAATATATAAATGGCCAGTTTGGAAGGATCTAAGGTGGCAGCTGCATCCCGGATTACAGAAGGAAATAATTCAGCCTGGAGTAAAAGTTGTTTCTCCAGTTTTTCCAAAGTTAATGCGGTATTTATACTAATTTCCTGTGTATTTTGTTTTCGCAGGATACTGCAAATCCGGGCATATGTGTATTGGATGAAGGGGCCTGTAAAGCCATGGAAGTCGATGCTTTCTTCCGGGTTAAAGATCATTCTTTTTTTAGGATCGATGCGCAAGAGAAAAAACTTCAGCGCTCCCATCCCTATTATTTCATACAATTGTTTCAAATCGGCCTCATTAAAATCGCTTACTTTCCCCAGTTCCGTTGTTTTCTGGAGTGCGATCTGTTCCATCTTTTCAATAATGTCATCCGCATCTACCACTGTTCCTTCCCGGCTTTTCATTTTTCCGGTAGGTAATTCTACCATACCATAACTTAAATGAAACAAACCATGGGAATAGGGAAATTGCATTTTTTCACAAATCAATTTCAGGACTTTGAAATGATAATTCTGTTCATCTCCCACCACATAAATGCATTCATCGAAATGGTATGTTTTATACCGGTCTTCCGCAAGACCAATATCCTGTGTGATATAAACAGCTGTTCCATCTTTTCGTTGCACAATTTTTTCATCCAGGCCATCCCCGGTTAAATCAATCCATACACTGTTATCATCCTTTTTAAAAAAGACACCAGTCTGTACCCCTTCCTCTACCAGCTTTTTGCCCAACAAATAGGTATCGCTTTCATAGTAAACTTTATCAAAATCACTTCCCGTTTTTCTATATGTTTCATCAAAGCCTTCATAAACCCAGGCATTCATTTTTTCCCATAAAGCAATGACTTCCGGGTCCCCCTTTTCCCAGTCGCGCAACATTTGCCTTGCTTGTTGCATAATGGGGGCATCATTTTCAGCATCTTCCCGGCTCAATCCCGTATCGATGAGTTCCTTGACCTGTTGAGAATAGACATCATTAAATTTCACATAATAATTCCCCACAAAATGATCGCCTTTTGTATGTGTACTCTGGGGTGTATCACCATTGGCATACAATTGCCAGGCAAGCATACTCTTGCAAATATGAATCCCCCGGTTATTGACCACGCAGGTTTTGATTACCTGGTATCCACAGGCTTTGAGCATTTCCGCTACACTCCATCCCAGGAAATTATTTCTCAAATGGCCCAGGTGCAACGGCTTATTTGTATTGGGCGATGAATATTCTACCATGACTACCCGGTCATTGCCAGGTTGCAGGCCGTATGTAGAGTGTGGATATTCTTTTTGTAAAAATTGGAGCCAATAACTATTCCGGATTTCCAGGTTCAGGAAACCTTTGATAACATTAAATGCAGTGAATAAATCCGGATATTGTTCCAGGAGTTTCCTGCCAAGGCTTTCACCCGTTTCAGCCGGAGCCATTTGCAGTTTCTTGCAAAGTGCAAACAAGACAATTGTAAAATCACCTTCAAATTCGGGTTTAGTGGCATTGATCAGGATTTCCTCAGTAGAGAATTCTTTTCCATACAGATCCACGATAGCTTGTATCGCCGCTTTTTTTATTTGATTGGTAAGGTCCATAAATAATTTCTGCCGGCAAATCTAATAAACGCTTTCCTTAAAATCCCTGTGAATATTTTCTGCCCGTTACAGAGATGGATAAATTTTAAATTATCTTGCCCCACTTTATGAGGCGAATTCATCATTTTGTAAAGAACAGCATCCTGAAAACAGTGGATTATTTTTATCCCTTGTTCCGGAAATGGATGCCTTTACAAACATACCGTTATGCAGCTTGCGGCGGGGCTAATATGGCTTTGAATATTTTCCTTTATTTTATCACCTACAACTTCATCCTCCGGAAAGAAATGGTGCATCTGCCCTATATCACTATAAGTGCGCATATTGCTGCTTATATCATCTCTTTTTTTATCACCTTTCCTATTGGGTTTTACCTGAGTATGTATGTGGTATTCCCGGGTTCATTTCTGAAAAGACGGGTCCGGTTGTTTCGTTATTTTATGGTAGTTATTTTCTGTATTTTACTGAATTATATTTTATTGAAATTATTTGTTGAACATTTTGGCTGGTATCCCACACCATCACTTATGGTTACGACCGTAATCGTGGTAGCCTTCAGTTATTTTTCTCAACGGCATTACTCCTTTCGGACAAAATCAGCATAGGAGCCGATTGCAGGAATTTAAAGGAAAAGAAACGGAAATTCTTTTTTTTACAGGAGAAAGATTGTTTCTTTACATGTTTTTAAGTCTTATAAAAAAATTAATCTATGAGTACAATTGCGCATGTACATGCAAGACAAATATTGGATAGTCGGGGAAACCCAACCATTGAGGTAGATGTATTGACAGATGCCGGATCATTTGGCCGGGCGGCAGTACCCAGTGGCGCCAGTACAGGCATTCATGAAGCAGTAGAATTGCGTGATGGTGATGCTAAAAAATATGGCGGAAAAGGTGTTTTGAAAGCTGTCGAAAATGTGGATACTATTATTGCAGAAAAACTGGTGGGTATGCCGGTAGATGAGCAGGTGGAGATTGATCAACTGATGATTGAACTTGATGGAACAGATAATAAAAGCCGGTTGGGAGCCAATGCTACATTAGCTGTATCAATGGCGGTTGCCAGGGCAGCGGCCGATGATTGCGGCCTTCCTTTATTTCGTTACCTGGGTGGGGTGAATGGTACGGTATTGCCCATGCCGTTAATGAATATTTTAAATGGAGGGGTTCATGCCGACAATAAAATAGATTACCAGGAATATATGATTGTTCCGGTGGGAGCCAATACTTTTAGTGAAGGATTGCGTTGGGGTGTGGAAGTTTTCCACGAGTTAAAAAAAGTACTGAAGAAAAAAGGCTATAGTACCAATGTGGGCGATGAAGGCGGTTTTGCACCTGATATTCAAAGCAATGAAGAAGCAATAGAAACCGTATTACAGGCAATCGAATCAGCAGGTTTCAAAGCAGGCGCTGAAGTAGCAATCGCGCTGGATGCCGCCAGCAGTGAAATGTATAAAAACGGAAAATATCAATTTTATAAAAGCAGCGGTAAAGAATTGACGGCAGATGAAATGGTAGAATACTGGAAGACCTGGGTGGCCAAATATCCCATCATATCTATTGAAGACGGGATGGCTGAAGAAGACTGGGATGGCTGGAAAAAACTGACAGAAGCCATCGGACATAAATGTCAGTTGGTAGGAGATGACTTGTTTGTAACCAATACAAAAATCCTGCAGCGTGGTATTGAAAACCAGATTGCCAATAGTATTCTCATAAAAGTAAACCAGATTGGTACCGTTACAGAAACTATCAATGCTGTTCAGATGGCCCAACATGCGGGTTATACCACTGTTATGAGCCATAGGAGCGGGGAGACGGAAGATACTACTATTGCCGACCTGGCAGTGGCGTTGAATTGCGGACAAATCAAAACCGGTTCGGCAAGCCGCACAGATCGTATGGCTAAATACAACCAGCTATTACGCATAGAGGAATTGCTTGGGCATACGGGCATCTATCCTAAAGGGAAGATCAAATTTGGCCGCTAAATTTATCCGGATTCCAACATTTCCTGTACCTTTAGGTGCGAAAAATCAAGTATGAAAAAAATTTCACTTTTTATTTTTCGAATAATAAAAAATAAATACCTGGTTTCTTTGCTGGTATTTGCTTTCATCCTCTTGTTTGCCGATCATAATAACCTAATCGAGCAATGGCAACGAAAAAAGGAATTGCATACACTCGAAGCCAAAAAAGCCTATTATTTACAGGAAATCGAAAAGACAAAAACCGCACTGGCAGGGTTAGAAAATAACCCCACCGCTATAGAGAAATATGCCCGGGAGCATTTTTATATGAAAAAAGACAATGAAGATTTGTTTATCCTGGATATAGACAGTAGTGCCATAAAAAAATAGCCGGATTTACAATATTCATTTTAATTAAGCGTTTCTACAGAGGGTTACCAATTTCCAATATCTTATGGAGTATTATTTACTTCAAAACAACACAGGTTTTATGGGTAATTCTACATTAGAAGACATGCTACAATTCATTTATCAGGAAAAAGACGAAAAGGAATCTATAGCAATTTTACAGGAAATCCAGTCCAACTGGGCACTTCAGGAAAAATACAATGTGTTGCTGGAAACCATCAATCGGCTTCAAAAAACACCTATGTTGAGCCCGCGTGTAAAAACAATTCAAAGCATCCTGGATTACGCTTCACGGCCGGTTGAAGCCTGAACCTGCTTTCACATAAAAATTTTTCATAATTTTACGCATGACCCGCCAGGAAAGGTATGCTTATGTGATTGCCTATTTTGAAAAGAACAGACCAGTTGCGGAAACAGAATTAAACTTTCAGACCCCTTTCCAGTTATTAATCGCTGTTATTTTGTCGGCCCAGTGTACCGATAAACGGGTAAACCTCACTACTCCTGCTATTTTCAGGGATTTCCCGGATGTACCATCTCTGGCACAGGCTGATGAAAAAATGCTATTTCCTTATATCCAAAGTATTTCATATCCCAATAATAAAACAAAGCATTTGATTGGCATGGCCCAAATGCTGCAGAAAGAGTTCAATGGGGAAGTACCCATGAATGTGCCGGATTTGATGCGACTACCAGGGGTTGGACGAAAGACTGCCAATGTGATTACTTCTGTTGTGGATCGACAGCCTAATATGGCGGTAGATACCCATGTATTCCGGGTTGCCGCCAGGATTGGGTTAACGATCCATGCCAAAACCCCTTTGGCTGCCGAACGCCAGTTAATAAAATATATTCCAACACCACTCATACATAAGGCACATCATTGGCTTATTTTGCATGGTCGGTATATTTGTGTGGCACGTAAGCCCAAATGCGAAATTTGCGGGCTGACCCAATGTTGTAAATATTATGCGGCTTTAATGAAAGCGGAAAAAAATAAGAAAAGAATAAAAAAGTAAAACTATGCGAAAGTGTTTTTTAACAGGATTGGTTTTCTTAATGACCTATATGGTGCAAGCACAATCAGCACAGGAAAAGGAAGCTGCGAAGACGGAGGTCTGGCAACCGGTTCCGGCTGTTGTAAACCCCGGATCAAAACCCGGTGATGCTCCTTCTGACGCGATTATTTTGTTTGATGGCACCAATGTTGATGCCTGGGAAACGGAAACGGGATCACCGGCACAATGTGAAGTGAAAGATGGTATTATGACCGTAGTTAAAAAAAGTGGCAGCATTAAGACCCGGCAACAATTTTCCAATTTTCAATTGCACCTGGAATGGCGTGAACCTTTGCCTGTAGTGGGAAATGGCCAGGGCCGTGGAAATAGCGGTGTTTTCCTGCAGGAATATTATGAAATCCAGATTTTAGACAATTACAATAATCCAACCTATTCCAATGGCCAATGCGGTGCCTTATATAAACAGGCCATTCCCCTGGTTAATGCCTGCCGCAGACCTGGTGAATGGCAGTCCTATGATATCATATGGACAGCACCCAAATTTAATAAAGACAGCACGCTGGCGGCTCCTGCTCATGTGACAGTTTTACAAAATGGGGTGCTTATTCAAAATCATGTTACAGTGCAGGGGAAGACCTTATGGCTGGGAAAACCTTATTATGAGATGCATGGCCCCAAATCCATTATGCTGCAGGATCATGGTGATGATGGAAATCCAGTCAGTTTCCGAAATATCTGGATCAGGAACTTATAAATTGCTTTTTTCAATGATCATGCCGATAGAAATGTGTTATGATTTATTAAAGAATTAAAAAAGAATTTGTTGCGGTTTGGTGGTTGCCCAAAATTCTTTATTTTGCGCCGCCTTTGAGGGGCCTAATTCAATGATATGGTTTTTAATTCGCTACTTTTTGTTTATTTTTTTATAGTAGTCACTTCCCTTTATTTTATTTTAAAACATAAATACAGGTGGCCCTTGTTATTAATGGCCAGTTGCTATTTTTATATGGCCTTTGTGCCCATATATATTTTAATACTTGGTTTCACTATTGTTATTGATTACTTCGCCGGGATATATATTGATAAAAGTGAGGGCAAAACAAGAAAAGCTTTCCTGGTAGCCAGTTTAATTGCCAATATTGGAGTACTGGCCATGTTTAAGTATTATAATTTCCTGAATGATAATCTTACAGCTTTACTGGGAGATTTTAATATCCATAATCCGATACCATATTTATCTATTCTTTTACCGATCGGATTATCCTTCCATACTTTTCAGGCGATGAGTTATACTATTGAAGTATACCGGGGAAATCAGAAACCGGAACGGAATTTCGGTATCTATGCCTTGTATGTGATGTTTTATCCGCAGTTAGTTGCCGGGCCAATTGAGCGACCGCAAAATATATTGCACCAGTTTTATGAAAAGCACACATTTAAATATGAGCAGGTCTCGGCGGGATTGAAGATCATGCTCTGGGGATTTTTCAAAAAAATTGTCGTAGCGGATCGGTTGGCGATTTATGTAAATGCTGTTTATGGAAATCCTACACACCACTCTGCTATCACATTATTCATAGCTACCGTACTTTTTACTCTACAATTATATTGCGATTTCTCCGGTTATTCCGATATAGCTATAGGTGCTGCCCGTGTCATGGGTTTTAAACTCATGCGCAATTTCAGGCGCCCATTTTTGGGCCGGGGTTTTGCCGATATCTGGTCACGCTGGCACTTATCGTTAACTACCTGGTTCCGGGATTATTTATATTTTCCTTTGGGAGGCAACCGGAGAGGGGTATTATACCGTATTCGTAACTTGTACATAGTGTACATGATCAGTGGACTTTGGCATGGTGCCAGTTGGAATTTTGTCATGTGGGGTTTTCTGCATTGCTGTTTCCTGGTATTGCAGGAAGTCTTTCGAAAGCCATTGAAATGGATTGTGAAAGCCTTGGGGCCGGTAGCTATCTTTTTCCAAATTGTTGTACCATTTTTAATTGGTTGTCTTGTCAATGTTTTTTTCAGAGCCAGGACGATCGAAGATTCCTTGTATATTATCAAGTCCATGTTTACTTTGAAAGGAAAAGGTATTTATTTGGGTGAGCCGAAGACAGCATTTTATTACTGCATTTTTGCGGTGTTGGCATTGTATGTGGTTGAAATTTGCCAGGAATTTTTCCCTAAAGTCAAATTATTTAATCATAAAAATGTAGTGGTACGATATACGGGGTATGCATTGGCAATAACAATCATTTTGATGATCGGTGTATTCAATGGAGGGCAGTTTATTTATTTCCAATTTTAATGGTGTGCAGTGAATAAAGATGTAATTCGTTTTTTAAAAAATATGTTGATCCTCACGGTAATCATGTTTGTGATTGACCGGTCTGTTGGGTCAATACTGGAATATTATTTCAAGAAACAGCCAATGGGCGATGATGCGGCTTTTGCACATGCCCTGGATAATCCGACAGAAGATATCTTGTTTTATGGAAGCTCCCGGGCTGTTCATACATATAACTGTAAAATTTTTGAAGACAGCCTGGGCCTTAGCGCGTATAATTGTGGCCGGAATGCCTCCAATATTTTATATCATGCGGCAATTATTCCTTCTGCTTTTCAGAAAGGGAATCCCAAAGCAATCGTCCTGGATATTTCACCTAAAGAATTATCCTGGAAAAGTGGTGAGGGGGGTGAAGATGTATTGGCGGCCATGATTTTACCTTATATTACTACCAATAAAAATTTTGAAGCACTGGCAAAAGATCTATTTCCCAAAGAATTGATTAAAGCCAAAATTTCCAAATTATATACTTACAATTCCATGATTGCAAGTATTATCAGAAATTCCAACAGGACAAAGAATGTAAATATAGATGGTTATCAGCCACTCCATGGTTCCAAAGTAGATGAAGCACCAAAAGCGGTGGATGCAGCCAAATCTGAAGTGAGTGAATATGCTAAAGAAAAACTCGATTTTTTTGCTAAAACAGTTACAAGCCATCATGTACCATTGATTGTAATCATTTCACCTATTTATGCTAAGCCTGCACCGCCGACCCCTTCTTTAATAGAAACAAAAAAGATCCTGGCAAAATATAATGTGGAAATATGGGATTACGCCTTTGATACCGCATTTATTAAAAAGGAACTTTTTTATGATGTCGTTCATTTAAACACAAAAGGTGCAGACTTATTTTCCAGCCTTATCGCTTCCCGGTTGAAAGCCATGGGTATTGAAAACAAAAATAAGATAAGCCATTAAATATGAACTTTATAATGAAGGATCAGAAGGAAAATACAGGTTTAACAAATAATGTTTCTTCGACATTAAATTTCAATTTGGTGTAAATGTTCAAGGCAACTACTTTTGTACGAATTTTTTAAAAAATACATATCATCCACATGACACAGTTAAAAGCAATTACAAGATTTACAGCATCTTTACTGATACTATTCATGCTTGTTAGCTTATTCTCTTGCAAAACAGAGCGCATTGCCTATTTCAAAGATGTGCCCGACTCAACTTCACAGATTAAAAATGTTCCTTTACCGGCATTTACTTCACCCATTGTAAATGTTGATGACATTTTAAATATTACAGTTCAAACCATTGACCCGCAGGCGAATACCATTCTCAACCAGGGTAACCTGCCGGTATTGTCTGGTAATGCAGCAGGTAATTCATTAGGAGGCAGTCAGCTGATTGTGGCCGGTTATTTGGTAAATAAAGAAGGCGCCGTACATATGCCATATATAGGAGATGTAGTTGTTAAAGGATTGACAACGGATCAGGTCCGGGACCTGGTGTATAATAAAATGGCGGTTTATTTTAAAGAGCCCGTGGTGAATGTTCGATTTGCCAATTTTAAAGTTACCATACTTGGCGAAGTTAAAAACCCTTCCACGTATATCATTCCCAATGAAAAGCCGACTGTAATTGATGCATTAGGCTTGGCCGGGGATATTACAATATATGGTCGCCGGGACAATGTCATGCTGATTCGGAATGTGAATGGTACTAAAGAAATAACCCGCCTTGACCTGGATAATACAGCCAGTATAAGTTCACCCTATTTTTATTTAAGGCCAAATGATGTTATCTATGTAGAACCTACACCATCACGTGTAGAAAGCACCAATTCCTATAGGGTACGGGATATCGCCCTGATTGGTTCGGCTCTTTCTTTATTGATCATCTTATCATCAAGGGTATTATTCCGTTAATAACTTGATTAAAATATTAAAATAAAAAAATATCATGCAGGATCAAAACGGCACCCACGTGCAGGTTTATAATGAAAAAGGGAATGATTTTGATTTTAAATACCTGGTGGCCAAAGTCCTGGGTAACTGGTACTGGTATGTCTTAGCTGGCATATTATGTTTTGGTATAGCAATTCTATATAATATCTATGCCACGCCTATGTTTCATACCTATGCTAAAGTATTAGTTAATGGAGAAAATGGTAGCAAAACATCAGGTGGTCTTAGTGAAAGTTCTCTTTTAACTGAATTAGGTTTGTTCTCTTTCCAAACAGATGTAAATAATGAACTGCAAATCATGCAATCCCGTACTATCCTGAACCAGGCTATCCGGGACTTGCAGTTAAATGTAACTTATTGGGCACAAGGAGATATCCGGTACCAGGAAACATATGATAAATCACCTTTTTTTATCAATATACTGACCTTGGCAGATAAACTGGAAGACCCTATCGAATATGATATCCGGATAAATAAAAATAAGGTCAGCTTTACCAATACAGATACAGATAGCAGTTTTACGGCAACCTGGGGTGATACACTTTCCTTTAGTTATGGTAAATGGATACTATTGAAAAATCCATTAGTTGAAGAAAAAGATTCTACCCACCAGTTGGGGATGAATATTGATTCTTATGGTAATACATATATGAATGTGTACCTGGATAATGTTACTGCTATGGTAACCAGTACAGATGTCACTACCATTGATTTGGCAGTTGATGTTTCTATACCCAGAAAAGGAGAGGATTTATTAAATAAAATAATTGAATTGTATGTAAAAAGCAGCGTTGCTGAAAGTAACCGGGTAGCCGATAGCACAATAGCATTCATAGATTCCCGATTAGGCGGTGTTTCGAAAGAATTAAGTGACATTGATAAAGATATTGAAGGCTTTAAGAAAAGTAACAACCTGACAGACCTGGATGTACAATCCAAAGCATTGGTTGAAACTACCGCTGATATTAAAAATCAGGTGGCACAACAAGATGTTCAAATTAAAGTAGTGAATGACCTGATCGATTACCTGAATGATAATAATAATAATGACCGGATAATGCCTACCACAGCTCCTATTGCCGACCCGGCATTTGTGGCCTTATTGGAACGATACAATTCCATGCAGCTCGACAGGCAGAAAGCTTTATTAAACCTGACAGAAGATAACCCTGCTGTAAAAAGTATAGATATCCAATTGAATCAACAGCGGACTGACTTATTAAAGATGCTTCATACGTTTGTGAATGGCTTAAAAGTAAACCAGGCAGATTTAAAAAGAAGAAATAATATTGTTGATTATACCATTCAAAATGTTCCAACCCAGCAACGTGTCTTCCTGGATTATTCCCGCCAGCAGGCTGTTTTGCAAGGCTTATTTAGTTATTTACTGCAAACAAAAGAACAAACCGAAGTCTCCAGGTACAACAATATATCTCCTATCCGCATCATTGATGCCCCACAGGCAGATCCATTACCTTACTGGCCCAGTGGTTTGATTTTATATTTATCTGCATTTGTGTTGGGTTGCCTTATCCCTTCAGCCGTTTTATTCTTTAAGGAATTGCTGAATAATAAGGTGCTGACCCCGGCAGATATCAATAATGAAACAAGTGTACCTGTTGTAGCAGAAATCAATCATAATAAAACAGATGATGTAATTGCCGTTTCCCGTGATGCTAGAACGGCTATTTCTGAGCAATTCCGTACCCTGCGCACCAACATGCAATACCTGATGACAGGTACCAATGATAAAGTGGTGATGATGACATCCAGTATGAGTGGAGAGGGTAAAACATTTATTGCCATCAACCTGGCCAGTGCATTGGCTATTTCCGGGAAAAAAGTAGTATTGGTGGAAATGGACTTGCGGAAACCGAAAGTTTCTTCCGCATTAGGTATTAGTAATGAAAATGGCCTCACTAATTATGTTGTTACAAATACACCAGTAAGTGACATCATTAAAAGTACCAAAGTACATGAAAACTGTTTCCTGGTGAGTTCTGGTACTATTCCACCAAATCCTTCGGAATTAATAACTAATCCGAAAGTGGAAAAATTATTTGACTATTTGCGGGAGAATTTTGATTATGTGATTGTGGATGCACCACCTGTGGGCCTGGTAACAGATGCATTAATTATCGGCAACTTCAGTGATTTGAATTTTTATATCATTCGCCAGAAATATACGTTTAAGCGTCAGGTTAAACTCGTGGAAGAATTGTTTATGAATAACCGCTTGAAGCGTATAAATATTATCCTAAATGATGTGAAAAAGATAGCCGGTTATAATTATGGCTATGGTTATGGATATGGTAAAGGCTATGGATATGGGTATTACGAGGAAAAGAAAAGTAAGTCTGTATTGAAAAGAATGTTCTCTAAAGATTAATAAAACAATTTAGCAACATCATATTCATAAAACGAACAGCCTATCGGGAAGCTGAAAAATTTATAATGAATGAAAACAACTTCGAAGCCTGTGATATTTATAGGCTCCGGCAGATCGGGTTCCACCGTTATTTCTGAAATTGTTTTTCGACATGAACAGTTGGCCTGGCCTTCTAATTACCAGGACAAATTCCCGGCAGTAACCGCCGTAAATTGGATTAGGAATATTTTTGAAAATCCGTTATGGCATATAGCCGGTCAGAAACCTCAGCTCAATAAAGTTTCTTTTTTTAATAAAATTATTTTTAAACCGGTTGAAGCCTATAATTTTTGGGAATATATCACCGGTGATAAAATTGACTTTTCGAGAGGTTTTTTATTGAATAACACTGCTACACCTGATGAAGCGGATCGAATCCATCGGATATTTTTAAACATGATTCGTTACCAGTGCCGGCAGCGATTGAGTTTTAAAATTACCGGGCCTTCACGCATGGGTTATTTGCTAAGTATTTTTCCGGATGCACTTTTTATTAATATCGTGCGCGATCCGTTTTATACTATCCAATCCTGGCTTAAGGTGGATTTCTGGCAGGATAAAGGGATGCATCAACTTTGGTGGCAGGGAGCATATACGGATGCAGAAGAAAACTGGGCAAGCAAAAACGCAGCAAACCCGTATCTTTTAGCAGCCTTGCAATACAGAAAAATTCAGGAAGTAACTGAGGCAGAAATCCGGCAGCATAATGCGCATTGCCTGACAATAGCCTATGAAGATTTTGTGGCTAACCCGGAAAAGATATTACAGGAAATATTCACGTTTACCGGCTTACCGGTATCCCGGCAAATAGAAAAATATTTACAGAAAAATAAAATTTATAATCAAAATAAAAGATCGCTTTCAGCAGATACGGAAATGATGAAAGTAAAAGATACGATGGATCAAATCCTGGCGGGTAATTTTCATTTCAACTAAATAACAGTAGCCATAAGCCATGCCGCTTCAACAGCAAATTATATATATCATATCTGACAAACGCTCCGGGTCCACGTTGCTGGAAAATATACTGGCGAAAAGTGAAGTGACGGTATCGCTGGGTGAAGTAGCTATGCTCCGCAATCATTTGCTGCATGAAGGATATGGTGAAAAATGGAACTGGTCCTGTTCCTGTGGTCAGGACCTGGAGGCTTGTGTATTTTGGTCTGCAGTTCTACCGGCTGTATTGAAAAATGATACAGGGAAAAACTGGGAGACAAAAATAAATTTTGATTACGCTTCTTTCGGTGCTTTGCTGTTCAGTCTTTTTCCGGGCTTATCCAAGAAGCATGTGTTTGGAAAAATAAATAACCCCCGTTCACGCCAGGTAGTTGCAAATATAAACCGTGTTTACCAGGCTGTTTTTGAATACACCGGGAAGCAGTTTATTATTGATTCTTCCAAGATACCGGCACAGGCATTGGCCTTATCGCAACAGGAATCAACTCAACCCGTGAAATTTATTTTTCTGACAAGAGATATCAGGGGTATTGCATTTTCTAAAAAGAAAAGTAAATTGAAGCCCGGCTCTGTTATCCGGTTGTCTATAAAAGATTTGTATAAAGTATGGTTATATAAGAAGTTTTGTAAGGCCGTTTTACGGTTTATTCCGAAAGAGGCTGTACTGCAGATCAACTATGAAGAGTTAGCTACTACAACGGAAAAGACCTTACAGCAAGTCTTTACTTTCACCGGTATGCCATCTTTTGCCGCACCCCAATATATGGAATTGATCGATGATCACACTATTGGTGGTACGCCCGGCAGGTTTCAACGTAAAGAAATTAAACTGGATGAGGGCTGGAAAAAATATTATCAACAACACCGCCTGCAAAACTTTGTAGGTAACATTTTTAATAAAAGTTAAACATGTCTAACAGGAAAGTTTTAGTAAAGTCGGGCATGTGGCAATTGTTGAATGTTATTGTCATTGTTGGTTCTCAATTTATTTTCTATGCAGTAATGGCCAGGTATGTATCTAAAGCGGCCTTTGGATTGTTTGCACTGGCAAATGCATTCCTGAATTTTGTAACATCTATATCAGAAGCAGGTATGGGTGATGCTTTATTACAGAGAAGGGTGGTAGAACCACAGCATAAGAATGCAGCCCTGTTTTTTTCATTGATTATTGCATCGGTTATGTACCTGCTCTTTTTTATAGCAGCCCCTTATATAGCTGACTATTATAAAGAGCCACAATTAACATTGATCCTGCGCGTCGTAGGTTTATTATTTTTCTTTCTTTCTTTTGGTTCTTCCTCCATGAACCTGTTGCAAAAGGAATTTCGATTCAAGGAGATTTTTATTTGCGATGGGATGAGTATGTTGGGCAGTAACGTTCTGGGGGTAATTCTGGGAATTTATGGATATGGCGTGTGGGCGATGATCTATTCCTTGTTGTTTTATTTTTTTGCAAAAAGTATTTTGGTGTGGTTTTATGAGCCACTACCTATCCGGGTGGGTGCTACTATCCGGCACTGGAAAGATCTCTTCAATTATGGTATGGGCCTTACCCTTGTTCGTATCAATAATTATATGAACAATTTTGGTGTCATGCTGTTCATTGGTAAGCTGGTACCCATTAATTTATTAGGCGTTTTTGACCGGGCATACCGAATCACCAGTTTGCCCGTACGTTACCTGGGCGATATGGTGCAAAAATTAATGGTACCTTCCATGGTTAAGATTGGGGATGAAGATGATGTGCTATTTCGTTTTTTTTACAAAGGCTTATCTTTTTCCAATTCCATGCTGTTGCCGATCAGTTTATTTTCTGTTGCATTCGCAAAACCAATTGTGTATATTTTATTGGGACATCATTGGTCAGATGCAATTTTACCTATGCAGATATTACTTTTATCATTGCCCTTCCGTATTTCGACCAAAGTGGCTGATGCTTTAATGCGGGTAAGAAATTTGATTTACAAAAATGCCAATAGAAAATTTCAATACCTGATTGCATTGGCTATTGGTATATGGTTTGGTCATTACTGGGGCCTTCCGGGAATTGCCTGTGGTGTTACACTGGCCTCGGTGCAGAACTATCTTTCCATGATTTTAACCATCCGGAACCGGGTATTTAAAAGCCAATGGCAAAAATTAATATTGAATCCTTTTGGAAATGGTTTGTTACTGTCGGTTATTTTAGTACCTCCCGCCTACCTGCTTTATTATATCCTGTTTTTATTTATACAAGATGAAATTATTGCTTTCAGTATTTTATGCGGTTGTTTAGCACTATTCTTTGGATATGCTTTCTTCAAAAAGCCGAAACTCCTGGGCAAAGATTTTCAGCCGATCCGGGAACAATTAATGCAAATGATGAAAGGTAAGAAAGGTAAAAAACGGAAAAAGCCGCAGGAAGAGGTTACACTGGATGAAACTATATCACCGTCATGAGTAACAGCATTCAAAAATTTGTCATTATCACATTACCACGTTCCGGTTCAACGGTTCTGGTGAAGTCCCTGGATACGCATCCACAAATTTTCTGTGCAGGGGAATTATTTTATTTTCCGGGAAATATTTATCATACAGAATGCCAGTTTCCATTTTGGCGACTTCGCTTTTTGCCCAATAAAATTAATTACCTGATCAATATCCCCCGGGTCCTGGTGCGGTTGAATAAATTTATGGATGATTTCTATTTGCCAAAAAGCAAGACAGGCGTGAAGGCTATAGGTTTTAAAATGATGTATCAACATATTCTCTATATGCCGGGGATTATGCATTACTTAGAAAAAAACAGGGTAAAGGTCATCCTGTTGACTCGAAAAGATATTTTGCGCAATGTATTATCTGATATGAAAGCCCGGGAAAGCGGGATATATCACAATGAATCCGGTAATCAACAGCCGATGAGTAAAAAATTCCACGTAAATTTGCAGGCTTTAAATGAAAAAATCAAGGAAACACAGATGTGGGCAAATAAATTGGAAGTCGTTGCTAAAAACCTGGAAACATTGAACATAGATTATGCCGATCTGGAAAACTGGGATTCTATAATGGAAAAAATTCAAACATTTTTGGGGGTTGAATATCGGCAGTTAACGCAGGCATCCCGCCGATTGAACCCAACTGCTTTACATGATATGGTTGAAAATTTTGAAGAATTAAAAAACTGGGCCGAGCAGAGTGGTTATTCAACCTATTTATCATAAAAAATCAGATAGAAACATGCATCCAAATTTTATTGTAGCTGGGCCACCGAAATGTTCATCTACTTCCCTGCATTATTATTTAGGACAGCATCCTGATATTTATACTTCGAAAATTAAGGAAACCCGCTTTTTTAGTCTGCATTATGATAAAGGCATGCAGTATTATGAATCTTTTTTTGCGGGTGCCACCACAGAAAAAGCTATTGGTGAAACTACACCCAGTTATTCTTTTTTACCTTTTGTGGCTGACCATATCAGGAAACATTACCCTGAAATGAAACTCATTTTTTGTTTTCGTAATCCGGTAGATCGGGCCTATTCCAGTTGGCGCATGCAAGAGGGCCGGGGAACGGAAACAAAATCTTTCCGGGAGGCGCTTTCTATCAACCAGCAACAAATGGCCGATGGCCATGTTTCCCTGGAAGGTGAAGCCGGAGAACGGCTTTGGAAAAAAAGTCATGAAAAACATAAAGATGATGCAACACGCCTGCGGACCTATATCCAGGGGGGTATGTATGCTGCTATGTTATATGCGTATGAGCAACGTTTTCCGCAGGAACAGATAAAAGTCATTTTTGCGGAAGACCTTACGCAAAACCCGGATGAAACATTGGCTGACCTGTTTCAATTCCTCGGTGTAGATAATTCGTTTATTGTGCCAAATAAAGAAGTTGTTAATTTCCATTATAGCCGTTCAGTCAATAAATTTGCCAATAAAATTTTTGGAGTAAAAGGGACACAGAAAATGGCGGATGCCATGCCCGATTTCATAAAGAATAAATTAAAAGCATCTATGCGGGAGAAACAACCGCAAAAACTGGGAATGGAAGACCGGCAATTAGTATGGGAGCTTTTTAAGGATGATGTGACCGCATTGGAAAAGAAATTAAATAAGGATTTATCACATTGGCGGCCTAATAAAAAATAGCATTATATTTTCTGAAATTTATAATAAAAAAAGATGCCTTCATTGAACATTACAGGAAAACAAATCAAATTTTGGTTAGGCCTTTTTTTCTTTCTGGTCAGTGTAGTTGTATCTACTATCATAGGTTCCGGGATCCCCTTGTTAGTAGTGACCATCCCCATGATATGGTTCAATCGGGATTATCTTATCCCTTTACTTCTTATCATACCTATAGTGGAAGGGGCACTTACTACCAATACATTGGTGACAACAACTAATGAAGCCGGAGTTTCCCAATCCAGTAATGCGGAGAGCCTTGCAATTGCATTATTAACTCCAATCATTATTTATGATCTAATTCAAAAGGCTAAACGGAAAGTGCCCCTCCGGATTACGCTTTTATATATTTACCTGGCCATAATAGTTGGTGTGGGTTATATGGTATTGCTATTACATCCCCAGATTCCTCAAATTGCGACACCGGCATGGGCCCGTGTGTTGTTAAAACTGGCTAAACTCTTATTTTTCTGGTTGCTTTTAAAATGGTGTATCAACACTTATAAAACCGGGTTTTCTAAGAGTTTGGAATTACTTAAAAACCTTGCGCCATTAATATTATTAGTAGTAGCAGTATATATTATTTCAAATCCGGGTGTGGGCAGATTTGATATGTCGGTTTTTGGTATGGCACATCATGGCATTATGGGCGGAAATTTATCCACTTTCATTCCTTTTTGTTTTTTGATATTCTTCGATAGGAAATCGAGTTTCATTTCTAAATTTTTTGCTTTCCTGGCCATTTGCGGTACCCTATATGTGGTTATGCAAATAGGGTCTAAAAACGGCTTCCTTTGTTTTTTCATGATGTTGGCTTTGGCCGCTTATCTTGTATTGAAAAACCGAAGCACGGATTTTAAAACAGCGATTATTGTACTTGGTATTATCGGTTCAGCAATAGCTTTATATTTATTACAGGATTCAGCCACTATTCAAAGAGCCTTGTTCCAGGAAGAACAGGGCGGCCTGGCCGGTTTAAGTACAGGTAGAACTGATTTTTGGTATTCCGGTATTGAAGCCGTTGCACATCAGCCTTTACTTGGGTTTGGTGGGGATGAAACCGCTTCTGTTTATGCTGTAACATTATATGCCCCGGAAGTCGAAGGCCATATCATGCACAATACCTTGCTTGAATTTATGGTTGAATATGGCTTGATAGGTACCATATTTTATGTGATGTTTGTATGGGCAGTATTTTATCGGGGATACCAGAATTTTAAATATGCCATCCGTACGGAACAATATATTCTTGGTGTGCCTTCACTGGCATATTTCATCTCCCAGTTTGCCGGCTTATTTACAAGCAGGGTATGGGACTCCACACTATGGTATAATGCCATATTAATATTTACTATTAATATTTTGTGGGAAACAGGAAAAGTGAAATACTTTAAAGTAAGACAGCTTCCACCACATGCATTGCAGGAACCAAGACTGATTACATTAAATAAATAAATAGAATGGGTCAAAAAATAAAAACTGCCCACGTTATCAGTCAGTTTAATTACGGTGGTGCAGAAGTACTTTTAAGGGAATTATTTCATAGCAAGGGTTTTCAGGAAAACCTGGAATCGGATTTGATTATTGGCAATAGCCGGCGCCTGGACCTGGTTCCGCAAATAGAAGGACTGGTGCAAAATATTTATTCATTTGATATCTATTCCGGGAAATTTCCACTGGAATACATCAAAATGTTACGCCTGATCAAAAAAAATAAATATGAGATTGTACATGTGCATCTCCCCCTGATGGGTTGGCTGGTCGCCTTTGCGAAATATTTTTGTCCTAAAACCATATTTATTTATACAGAACATAACCTCTTTACCCACCATCATCGCCTGCATTATTATATGAATGGATTGACTTATGGTATGTATGATAGTATCATTTCTTGTGGGTATGAAGTATATTATACCCTGGAAAAAGTACAGAAAAGCTGGTTTTATAAAACCAATAATCATATTGCACTTATCAATGGGATCAACACGGATAAATTTGCATTTAACCAAAAGACGATCGAACCCGGCAAGAAAATGGTCGTCGGCCTGGTAGCGATGTTCCGGCATCAGAAAAGGATTGACAGGTGGGTAGAAGTGGCTGAAGCGGTAGTTAAAAAAACAGATGCCATTCGGTTTTTATTAATCGGGGCCGATTATGAAGAAGAAATGATCCGGGCTATGGTGAAGGAAAAAGGCCTGGTGGATTACATTGAAATGCCGGGTCAATTGCATGATACGGTAGCCAGCTTTCAGCGAATGGACATATTTCTTATGACCAGTGATTATGAAGGGTTACCCTTATCATTGCTGGAAGCTATGTCAAGTGGTTGCGTACCCGTGGTGAGTAATGTGGGTGGGATAAAGCAACTTGAATTTGACAATTTTGGGTATAAGTTTGATGAATTTAATGCTGAAAAAGTAGCCGGGGAGATCATAAAATTATCCCAGGATCCGGAAACTTTTTCAGAACAAAGCAGGAAAGCACATGATTTTGTAGTAAAAAATTATTCATTAAATAACCAGGTTAAGCAGACTTTAGACCTGTATAAAAGGCTCATCCGGGAAAAATTCCCCTCAAAAAGTATTGCCTGATTCATTTGAGGGGAGAAATTTTAATATTTTTTTAAATTAAATCACCCTTTCATTTAAAATAGTTTGATAATTCATTATCTTGCGCCCTCATTTTTTGCAAGTATTCTAATTTATTAAAAACACGATGAAGGATTTATTGAGCAGAGCGATTCACGCATCCATTCATGCGGGAAAAGCAATACTAACAGTATATAACCAGGATTTTGCGGTGGAAACGAAAGCAGATAATTCACCCCTTACTTTAGCAGATAAGCAATCACATAATGTGATCAAAGCGGCATTGCAGGATACAGGCTATCCTATTTTAAGCGAAGAAGGAAAGCAATTGGCTTATGAGGATAGAAAAAACTGGAATACTTTTTGGCTCATAGACCCACTCGATGGAACAAAAGAATTTATTAAAAAAAATGGAGAATTTACCGTGAATATTGCCTTGATTAAAAACGGGGATCCTATTCTCGGTGTAGTGTATGTACCCGTGAAAGGAATATTATATTATGGTACGGAAGAGAAGGGAAGCTTTATGGTGAATGTGGCAGCCGATGCATCAGAAGCAAAAATAAATACCGCTATCGGGCAAAGTAAGGCTATACCGTACGGTACCGCCCCAACTCAATATACAGTGGTTGC
The DNA here is from genome assembly GCA_039811225.1 of Parafilimonas sp. Lineage (GTDB taxonomy): Bacteria > Bacteroidota > Bacteroidia > Chitinophagales > Chitinophagaceae > JAFDXJ01. The sequence goes on along the minus strand of JBDHYG010000001.1, from coordinate 180,421 downwards.
AAGCCGATCACATAACACTCCGGAAACGGAAGCATTTATTGAAAAACGTAAACAACAATATGGGGAAGTAGATTTGATCAGTGCAGGAAGCTCCTTGAAACTTTGCCTTGTAGCAGAAGGGAAAGCCCAGGTTTATCCAAGGCTGGCACCTACAATGGAATGGGATACTGCAGCCGGTCATGCCGTTGCAAAATTTTCCGGGTGCAGGGTTTACGATTATTCAACGAATAATGATCTTGCATATAATAAGGAAAACCTGTTGAATCCCTGGTTTGTAGTAGAAAGAATTTAAAACGTATAAATAGGCACATGCAGGAAAAACTACATATCATTCCACACAATTACAAAATCAGCCAGGCAGAGAGAACAGAGAAGAATGGCCATAAACCGGCCTGCCTGTGGTTTACCGGGCTTTCCGGTTCCGGAAAAAGTACCCTGGCCAATGCCGTAGAGCAATCACTATTTGAAAATGGGTATCATACCTATATCCTGGATGGCGACAATATCCGGAAGGGAATAAATAAGGATCTTGATTTTACTGAAACCGGCCGTATTGAAAATATCCGGCGTATTGGTGAAATTGCCAAACTCTTCTGTGATGCCGGTATAGTGGTTTTGGCTGCTTTTGTTTCACCTTTTAAAAATGACCGGAAAATAGTGAAGGAATTAATGGGTGATCAGTTTTATGAAATCTTTGTAGATGCACCAGTTGAAGTGTGTGAACAACGTGATGTAAAAGGTTTGTATAAAAAAGCCCGTGCCGGGGAAATCAGTAATTTCACCGGAATCAGCTCGCCATTTGAAGCCCCTGAGCACCCCGATTTACATATTTATACAGCGGAAGAAACCCTGGAAGAATCCACCGCAAAAGTTATTCAATATATTTCTCAAAAATTAAAACTGTAATTTTTTAGTATGCATAAGTATTATTTAGATCATTTGCAGGAGCTGGAGGCAGAAGCCATATTCGTGCTGCGCGAAGTTGTAGCCCAGTTTGACAGACCGGCGATTTTATTCTCCGGCGGTAAAGATTCTATCGTTGTAACACACCTGGCCAAGAAAGCATTCTGGCCTGCCAGGATACCCATGCCGTTGATTCATATTGATACAGGGCATAATTTTCCTGAAACCATGCAATTCAGGGACAACCTGGTTAAAGAATTGGGTGTACAATTATTGGTTGGTTCCGTTCAGGAATCCATTAATAAAGGCCGGGCAAAAGAAGAAAAAGGCCTGAATGCATCGAGGAATACTTTACAGATTGTAACCCTGCTGGATTGTATTGAATCCAATAAAATTGATGCGGCTATAGGTGGTGCAAGGCGTGATGAAGAAAAAGCCAGGGCTAAAGAAAGGTTTTTCTCCCACCGCGATGAATTTGGCCAGTGGGATCCTAAAAACCAGCGCCCTGAACTTTGGAATATATTCAATGGCCGGAAAAATATGGGTGAACATTTCCGCGTATTCCCCATCAGTAACTGGACAGAGATGGATGTTTGGAATTATATCATGCAGGAAAAAATTAAGATCCCGTCCTTGTATTATGCACATGAAAGAGAAGTAGTATTCCGTGATAATACGTTCCTCCCCAATAGTGAATACATGGTATTGCGGGAAGGCGAATGTATTGAAAAACGTGTCATCCGTTTCAGGACACTTGGCGATATTACCATCACCGGAGGTATTGAATCAGATGCCGATACCATTGAGAAAATCGTAATGGAAGTTTCTGCTATTCGAAGCACAGAACGGGGCAACAGAAGTGATGACAAACGTTCAGAAACCTCCATGGAAGACAGGAAAAAACAAGGTTATTTTTAATAAAAGCATTTATCTAAAACAGAAAAACTGAAAATATGGAATTATTGCGTTTTACTACGGCGGGCAGTGTAGATGATGGAAAAAGTACATTGATTGGCCGTTTATTATATGATTCAAAATCAATTTTTGAAGATCAATTGGAAGCAGTGAAAAATTCCAGCGAGCGAAAAGGACTGGAGCATATCGATTTGTCCCTTTTGACAGATGGCCTCCGTTCTGAAAGAGAGCAGGGAATTACCATTGATGTGGCATACCGTTTTTTTGCCACACCCAAAAGGAAATTTATTATAGCAGATACGCCCGGCCATATTCAATATACCCGCAATATGGTTACCGGTGCTTCTACCGCCAACCTCGCACTCATTTTAATTGATGCCCGGCACGGGGTAATGGAACAAACCTGTCGCCATTCATATATTGCCTCTCTTTTACAGATCCCGCATTTGATCATTTGTGTAAATAAAATGGACCTGGTTGATTATTCCGAAGCAGTATTCAATAAAATTGTGGCCGATTATACCGAGTTCTCCAGTAAACTGGATGTAAATGATATTCGTTTTATTCCCATCAGTGCACTGGTGGGCGATAACGTGGTAAACCGTTCAGAAAATATGGAATGGTACCAGGGAGCTACTTTATTAAATACCCTCGAAACCATTCACATCGCCAGTGACTATAATCACATTGATGCCCGTTTCCCGGTACAGACCATTATTCGTCCTCACTCTGATGAATACCATGATTACCGTGGCTATGCAGGCCGGGTAGAAGGGGGTATTTTCCGGCCCGGCGATAAAGTGGTGGTATTGCCATCCGGGTTAAGTTCTACTATTACATCCATTGATACCAGTGCCGGTGCAGTAGCGGAAGCTTATCCACCGATGTCTGTATCCATCACATTGGAGGATGATATAGATATAAGTCGTGGCGATATGATTGTCAAAGAGAATAATCAACCTGAGATGTCCCAGGATATTGATATAATGATGTGCTGGTTGAATGCAAAATCTGCAGTGCCGGGTGCAAAATATTATCTGCGGCATAATACCAAGGAAGTAAAAGCTGTGATAAAAGAAGTAGTTTATAAAATGAATGTAAACACCCTGCAGCGTATTGAAGATGATAAAGAAATAAAGATGAATGATATTGTACGTGTCCGGTTGCGTGCAACTCATCAAATTGCCTTTGACGCTTATCGTAAAAACCGCAACACCGGTTCACTCATCCTGATTGATGATACAACCAATGAAACAGTTGCGGCAGGTATGATCAATGATTAATTTCATAATACACTCTGTTAAAAGCGTTTTGTTGTGATGGACAAGGCGCTTTTTTTATCGTACATTTTTAACTCAGTTAATTGGCAGCAATATTTCCAAATACATTTTTAATCGGCGTACAAAAAGCTGGTACCACATCAGTTGACCATTGGCTGGCTCAGCATCCGGATATTTATGGTTATTCATCCTTAAAAGATGTTCATCTCTTCGGCTTATATGCTACCAAAAAAGAAATTGAAGAAAGACTGGAAAAAGAACAGGTACATTATTATGAGCAACAAAAAATAGTCCTGCAATCTGCAGTTAATTATATTTTCTATCCGGGTATGTTGCGTGCAATAAAACGGGATGCACCTGGTAGTAAATTGATCCTGGTTTTGCGTAACCCTGTGGAGCGGGCTGTTTCTGCTTATTTTTATTTTAAAAAAATGTACCGGGAAAAGCGTTCCCCCGAAGAAGCCTTGATTTATAAGGCCGGTGAAAATTTTAGTTTTTCCAAGGACAACAATGATTTTACATATATTGAACATGGCTTGTACTTCAGGCAACTGACTGCCTGCCTGGAAATTTTTGACCGGGAAAAGTTGCTGATCCTGGATTATGAAGAACTTAAACGAAATCCCCAGGCTATTGTAAAAAGGCTGTATCAATTCCTGGAAATAGATACTTTATTCCAACCTGATTTAAAACCTAAAAATATAACCGGCGAAATCAGGAATAAATGGCTACAAAAACAATTGGTTAAAAACAGCCACTGGAAGACATGGCTGATTCGCCATTTTATGGATCCCTGGTTGCCATCTCAGAAACGGAACCTGCTAAAACGGAAAATGTTTGAAAGAAATACATTGAAATCAATGGATGGTAAAATAGTGGAAAAAGAACGAGAAACAGTTCCTAATACGGTCAAAGATTTCCTGGTTGAACAGTTCCGGGAAGATGTGAAGTCTTTGGATAGGCTTTTGCAAACGAATTATTCATCATCCTGGTTGCAGCAACCGGATATAAGTAAGGAGTAAGTAAAGAATAGATGAAAAAGAAAATTGTACAAATGATTCCCCGGTTGAGTTTTGGTGGTGCAGAAGTTTTTTGCATACAACTCAGCAATGAACTGGCTAAAAATCCGGATTTTGATGTTTCTCTCATTAGCATGTATGATCATGGGGAAGGCATGTTGCCTTTATCCAGAATTCATGAAAATGTCCGGTTTATTTCATTGGGCAAAAAAAGCGGACCGGATTTAACAATGCCCGGAAAAATTCGTACGATCCTGGCAAAGATTCAACCCGATGTGGTGCACACACATATGCATACACTGTATTATAGCTTGTATGCCTTTAAAAAAATAAAAAAACCAATCAGGAAAATACATACACTGCATAACCTGGCTACCAAAGAAAGTTGGTGGATCGTACGGCAATTGTACCAGGGATATTTCCGGTCGAAATATATTATCCCCGTTAGTATATCAGAAGAAGTATTGCATACTGCAAAAAAAGTATATGGCGAGAGCGCTTCAGCGCTTATCCACAATGGTACTTTTCCCATAACAGCAACACCTCAATTGGATACAGTTGCACAACAAATAGCGGCCTTAAAGCCTACGCCTAAGACAAAAGTATTTTTAAATGTAGCTCGAATAACCAAGCAAAAAAATCAGCAACTGTTATTGGAATGTATGGCCGTTCTTGAAAAGGAAAATGTTGATGCGATTGCATTGATATTAGGAGATTGCCTGCCCGGCGATCAGGCATTATATGAGCAATTAAAAAAAATAAAACCAGGCAACGTACATTTCCTGGGCAAAGTAGATAATATCGGGGACTACCTTTTACAGGCAGATGCTTTTGTACTTTCTTCTATTTATGAAGGGTTGCCGATCAGCCTGTTAGAAAGCATGTCAGTAGGCCTGATTCCGGTATGTACAGCGGTTGGTGGTGTAAAAGATATTGTCAGTACCGATTTGGGTATCTTATCACCAGGCGATCCAGGCAGTTTTACACAAGCTTTGAAAACTTTCCTGGCAATGGATGAGCAAGAGATAGAAAAAAGAAAACAAGCATGCCGTACGTTATTTCAGCGGGAATTTAGTATGGAACGTTGTGCAGAAAAATATATCCAATTATATTTCGCTTAATCAGCCATTCAATTATGGAGCAAAATAAATTACCTGATTTCTTTGTACTGGGGCCGCCCAAAACGGCTTCTACTTCTTTACATTATTACCTGGGCCAGCACCCGGAAATCTTCATGTCACCAAAAAAAGAAACCCGGTTCTTTGATCTGGATTATGCAAAGGGTATTTCTTTTTATCAAAAATATTTTGAAGAGGTTAGCGGGCAACATTGTATCGGTGAAGCTACACCTACCTATGCGTTCCTCCCTTTTGTTGCTGAACGGATCTATAAATTCAATCCTTCCGCAAAACTTATTTTCACTTTTCGTAACCCGGTGGAACGTGCCTATTCAGGTTGGTTGATGCGGAGTGCGAAGGGCAATGAAAAACTAAGTTTCCGGGATGCAATGGCCGATAACCTGCAGCAACGCAGCCGTATTGATTTTTATGGAGAAGATATAACCGATGCCTGGTTGAAGGATCAGCGGGGCCTGGGCAAAAGAAATGAAATCACTTTACGTACATATATTGAAGGTGGGTTATATTCACAGCAATTAGCGGCTTATGAAAAATATTTCTCCCAAAATCAATTCCATACAATTCTTATGGATGACATCCGGCAGGATGTAGATGGGGTACTGAAAAATTTGTTTGAGTTCCTTGGTGTTGATCCTTCATTTACCTGTACGGCATATACTATTAAAAATGTACACAACAAAAACCGGCTGAAATTTTTGTTTAATATTTTTGGCAAAGAAGCCGTGTTAAAGACTGGTAAAATGTTGCCCAGGAACCTGAAAGAAAAAGTGCTTTCCAAAATTAAAGTACCACAGGAGAAATTAGCCTTAAAAGAAGAAGATCGAAAATATGCATATGGTATATTTAAAGAGGAAATTAATACCCTGGAAAAAAAGTTGAATCTCCATTTAGATAATTGGAAAATGAAGGATTAATATTAATTTGCGCCCCTTATTGAATCAGCGCATACGTAAACAACAAAAGTTATAAAATAAGTAAAGATGAAAATTGTCGTAATAGGAACTGGTTATGTCGGCTTAGTAACAGGTGCCTGCCTCGCTGAAGTAGGGACTGATGTGACTTGTGTAGATGTAAATGAGAAAAAGATCAAAGACCTGAATAAAGGGATCCTGCCAATATATGAACCCGGGTTGGAAGACATTGTAAGTAGGAATGTGCAGAAAAGGAGGTTGCATTTCAGTACGAAACTGGATGAAGTGATTAAAGGAGCGGAAGTAGCATTTATTGCTGTGGGTACACCGCCGGGAGAGGATGGCAGCGCCGATTTGCGGTATGTATTGAAAGTGGCCGAAACGATTGGTGAACACATGGAAGATTATTTAGTAGTAGTTACCAAAAGCACGGTTCCCGTGGGCACAGCGGCTAAAGTGAAAAAGACAATTCAGAAAGCCCTGAATGTGCGGAAAAGTAAATTATCTTTTGATGTGGCTTCCAATCCGGAATTTCTGAAAGAAGGTGCGGCCATTGATGATTTTCTGAAACCGGATAGAATAGTGATTGGAGTGGAATCAGAAAAAGCGCAAACCATTCTTCGTAATTTATATGAGCCGTTTATTCTAAACGGGCATCCGCTATTTTTTATGGATATTCCATCAGCGGAGATGACGAAGTATGCGGCGAATGCCATGCTGGCCACAAAAATTTCATTTATGAATGACATTGCCAATCTTTGTGAACTGGTAGGGGCAAATGTAAATGAAGTACGCAAGGGTATCGGATCCGATGTACGTATTGGGAATAAATTTATTTACCCGGGCATTGGCTATGGGGGTAGTTGTTTTCCAAAGGATGTGAAAGCATTAATCCGTACAGGTAAAGCATATCATTATGATTTGCGGATTCTGAATGCGGTGGAACATGTTAATAATGACCAGAAGACGGTGTTATTTTCCAAAATAAAAAAGCATTTCAATAATGAACTTAAAGGAAAAGTATTCGCTTTGTGGGGATTGTCATTTAAACCCAATACCGATGATATGCGTGAAGCGCCTTCCCTGGTTTTAATTGAAGCCTTGTTAAAGGCCGGCGCAAAAGTCCAGGCTTATGATCCGGTGGCCATGGAAGAAGCTAAACATGATTTGGGAAATTCAATTACCTATAGTAAAAACGCCATTTCTGCTACCAAGGGAGCGGATGCAGTAGTGCTGGTTACTGAATGGGCAGAATTCAGATTGCCGGATTGGGAGCAGGTGATATCAAACCTAAAAACCAAAGTCATCTTCGATGGCAGGAATATTTATAATGCAGCAGAAATGCAGGCAAAAGGCTTCGCATATTATTCTATCGGATATAACCAGGAAAAAACAACGAAATAATGGGAAAAAGAATATTGATTACCGGTGCGGCCGGTTTTTTAGGATCACATCTTTGTGACCGTTTTATCAAAGAAGGTTATCATGTAATTGGCATGGATAACCTCATCACCGGTGACCTGCAAAATATAGAACATTTATTTCCATTACCGGAATTTGAATTTCATCATCATGATGTAACGCGTTTTGTACATATTTCCGGCCCGTTGGATTATATCCTGCATTTTGCCTCACCGGCCAGTCCTATTGATTACCTGAAAATTCCTATTCAAACACTGAAGGTGGGGGCAATGGGTACGCATAATTTATTAGGTTTAGCCAAGGATAAAAAAGCGAGGATACTGGTGGCTTCTACTTCAGAAGTGTATGGTGATCCTACTGTACACCCACAAACGGAAGATTATTGGGGCAATGTAAATCCAATCGGGCCAAGAGGAGTTTATGATGAAGCAAAAAGATACCAGGAAGCTATTACCATGGCCTATCATACTTATCATGGTGTGGAAACCAGGATAGTCCGGATATTTAATACGTATGGCCCTCGTATGCGCTTGAATGATGGCCGGGTATTACCGGCATTTATCGGCCAGGCTTTGCGGGGAGAGGATCTGACTGTTTTTGGTGATGGCAGCCAAACCCGTTCCTTCTGTTATATGGATGATCTGATCGAAGGTATCTACCGGTTGTTATTCAGCGATTATCCATACCCGGTGAATATTGGTAACCCCAATGAAATTACGATCAAAGATTTTGCAGAAGAAATACTTGCCCTCACCGGTGCCAATCAAAAGATCATTTATAAACCTTTGCCGACTGATGACCCTAAACAACGCCGGCCGGATATAACACGAGCCAAAACACTCCTTCATTGGGAACCAAAAGTGGACAGGAAAGAAGGCCTGGAAAAAACGTATGCCTATTTTAAAACATTATCGACAGAGAGTTTATATAAAAAAGAACACAAAGATTTCTCTGCTTACGTAAAATGATAATTAACGGCGGGTAAATTAATTTCTGAAAGATAAATTTCTTTGAATTTATCTTTCATTTTATCAATGCTAAACTCTCTTTTCAGTAAATTATAAGATCCGTTTCCATGTATTTCTACCAGATGCGGATCAGCCAGGTAGTCATTGATTTTTTGGATGGCTTCATCACAGGAAGTATATGAAAAACCATTTTTCCCATTTTCCACAAGATCTACATTACCTACACAATTACTTAATAGTAGTGGTAGGTGAAATTTCATTGCTTCCAGTACGGATAAGGGCAGGCCTTCCCAAAGTGCAGTAGATAAATATAAGCTGGCGGATTTAAGGTGCTTTTCCACTTCTTCCTTTCCTACCCAGCCGGTTACCGTTATATTGGGTGATGTAAGTTGATTGTGCAATGGGCCATTACCGATCCAAACAAATTTCACGCGGGGCTGATTTACGAAAGCACTGGCAATTTTATTGAACAGTTGTGGATTCTTTTGTTCTGAAATCCGGGCTGCATTTACAATGATAAATTCATCGTTTTGGTAAGATTTCTGATATGTTTCATCCAGCGTTACACCATTATATATGCAGGTGGATTGAACGCCAATATCTTCAAAGATTTTTTGTTCTGATTTGGAGGCAGAAATTATTTTGCCAGGCAAGGCACTTGCATTTTTCTCCAGGAAAATAAATAATTTCTTTTTAAAAGCTGAGATATCTTTCCGTTCAAAAGAAGCCCCTTGTGGGGAATAAATAATATTTTTGAAGCCAAGTACTTTTCCGGCTAACCGACCAAGAAAGCCAGCCTTAGAACTATAAAGATGTAATGCTTCAAAAGGTTTATTTTGTTTTAAAATCTTTTTTAATTCAATAAATGCTTTGAAATCATCGAAAAGTCCAATTTCTCGTTTTGCTGTTTTCCAATGTATAAATTTTACATTTTCCGGGAAAGTCAGCTTTTCTTTTTCCATATCAACCTGCCTGTTACCGTGAACGACAAGGTGCTCCAAATCTGGCATGTGAAGGCTTAACAGTCGTATTATTTCGATAATACCTCCTTCAAAAGCTTCAGCTACGTGAATAATTTTCATAATACGTGATGTTTTCAATAAGGTTGGGGGATTTGCATGCAATGATAGGCATAAATTCCTGAAATATAAAACTTTTGAGTAAAAAATAAAATGCAACTACACATATTAATAATATTTAATCTCAGGAAATAACAATACAAAAATTTTAGAAAGAGAATTAATACACTGCTACAACAATTTATAGATACGTAATTTTTCGACAATCGTTTATTTGAATATCTTTGACCCGATGGAACAAGGACAAATGCTGGCGTTGGAACCTGCCAATACAATCAAATTAAATAAATCGCTTACGCATAGCCAGTATGATGATATTGAAGGAGCAGCAGATAAAATTAATTCCAGTTTCATCAAAAGAACCCTGGATATATTATTAGCAATTTTTGTACTGCTTTTTTTATTTTCATGGATTTTACCCCTGGTGGCTATTTGCATCATTATTGATTCCGGCTTCCCGGTATTCTTTGTTCAGAATCGGGTTGGTAAAGGTGGACGACATTTTCGGTTTATAAAGTTCCGTACTATGAGCCGCCTGGAAAATGCGGATATATATATCCCGACTCAGGTTGGCGATAAGCGTATAACCAGCATTGGTCGTTTTCTCCGTAACTCAAATATTGATGAATTACCTCAATTTATTAATATCCTGAAAGGTGATATGTCTTTTATCGGGCCAAGGCCTACAGCCATTCCTTTTCAAAAAAAATATGAAGAGTATATTGATCCTGCTATGTTTGGAAAAAGGGAACTTATACGACCCGGTATTATCGGTCTTTCACAAATGATGGGATACCGGGGTGATCTGCCAGATGAAAAAGAAAATCAAATCCTCATAAAAACGCGGGTAAAGATTGATTTGTTATATATCAAAAAATGGAGCCTTAAATTGGATGGTATTATTCTTATCACAACCGTGCGTAATATGCTGGTTCGGTTATTCCGTTTATAAATATTGCTCGGAACTATTATGTTGCACCAGGTCGATGACCCGTAATTGCAGATTTGTTACACCATTCCATACATTTTCATCGATAGTAAATACAATATCTATGGGTGACTTATTAGCCAGGTAATTAAATTTATCCGCCATATTAAATCCTATACCGGTTATGGAAACATTGTTTTGAGTTAGTACAAACCGGATATGATCATCTTTAACAATTTTCGAATAACCCGTATCCCGCACATTCCGGCAAAGGAAAACGGGGCGCATGTTATCAGGACCAAAAGGTTCCATCTGTAAAAGGACTTTATAAAAAGTATCCGTGATATCAGAGAGGTTGATTTCAGCATTTATTTCAATACGAGGTATTAGTGCACCAGGAGAAATAGACTGGGCAACTTCAGTCTCAAAAGCTTCTGCAAAAGTAGTTACATTTTCTTCTAACAGGGTCATTCCGGCGGCAGCAAAATGCCCGCCATATCCAAGTAAATGTTTCCTGCACGCATGTACCGCTTCATACACATTAAAACCAGGCACACTACGTGCCGATCCGGCCACTATATCCCCGCTTTTAGTGAGTACTATGGTTGGACGATAATAGGTTTCAATGAGGCGGGAGGCTACAATGCCAATCACGCCTTTATGCCAATTTTTCCCATATACAACTGTTGTCTTTTTTTCTTCCAGCCGGGTATCTTGTTTGATAAGGGTGAGGGCCTCAGCTGTTATGTTTTTGTCAGCTTCTTTACGGTTTGTATTATCAAAATGGAGTTGTTCGGCTAATGCCATTGCTTTCTCTTTGTTGTCTTCGATAAAAAGCTGTACGACCTTTCGGGCATCATCCATTCGCCCTGCTGCATTAATGCGGGGGGCTAAGCCAAAAACCAGGTTTGTGATGTGCAAAGTATTAGTCAACCCGGATAATTTGATCAATGCTTCAATACCCTTATTTGGTTCTTTATTTATTTTGAGTAGACCATAATATGCCAATATCCTATTCTCACCTGTCATAGGTACTATATCGGCAGCAATTGCTAAGGCCACCAAGTCCAGCATCTTTAAATACGTTTCATCCTCCAGCTGCATGGTTTTGGCCAATGCCTGCATTAACTTAAAACCAATGCCACAACCACATAATTCTTTGTAAGGATAGGTGCAATCTTTTTGTTTGGGATTGAGTATTGCCAGCGCCCTGGGTACATCGTGATCCGGTAAATGGTGGTCGCAAATAATAAAATCAATCTTGTTTTTTGCGGCATATGCTACCAGTTCATTGGCTTTGATACCACAATCTATGGAAATGATAAGATCCACTTTTTGTTGAATAGCATAGTCAATACCCAATTTTGAAATACCATAACCTTCCTTGTGCCGATGAGGTATATAATAGTCCAGGTGTGTATGATGATTTTTTAGAAAAGCATAGAATGATGCTACTGAAGTAGTGCCATCAACATCATAATCGCCATATATAAGGATCTTTTCTTTTTTTTGAATGGCAATTACAATACGGTCAACTGCTTTTTGCATGTCTTTCATCAGCCAGGGGTCATGCAGGTCCCGGAGGGTTGGCCGGAAAAATGCACGTGCTTTTTCGAAAGTGTCAATTGAACGTTGTATCAAAATCCGGCATAATGCTTCATGTATTTTTAAAGCAGCATGCAGGGCCGTTATATTTTCCTGATCGGTTTTAAGTAAAAGCCATTTTTTTTCCATACAAGTAAAGTTCGGAAGATATAAAACTATATCCCAGCTAAAATTTAAAAAAGGATTTGTGGTAATTTTTGTTTTAAAAAGTCCGGTCAGTAGTGAACCTGACCAGTTCCTCCAGTGCATGGCGTACCTCATTTTCCGGGAACTCTTCTAATATGTCCAAGGCCTGATCACGAAATGCCAGCATTTTTTTAGTTGCATAATCTATTCCCCCATGAGCTGCAACCGTTTGTACGACCCATTGAATTCTTTCTTTTTTGCGATTTTCATTTTTAATGGTGTATAGTAATTTTTTCCGGGTATTACGATCACAATTATTTAAGGTATAGATGAGAGGCAGGCTCAGTTTTTGTTCTTTGATATCATTACCAGTTGGCTTACCGATTCCCGGATTTCCATAATCAAAAAGGTCATCTTTAAGTTGAAAGGCCATCCCGGTATATTCTCCAAAAAGACGCAACTTGTCCACGTAAGTACTATCAACAAAGGTAGTGGAAGCGCCGGCTGCGCAGGCAGAAGCAAGTAAGGAAGCCGTTTTTCCCTTGATAATCTCAAAATAGGTTTCCTCGCTCAGGTTTAAGTTGCGTGATTTTTCCATTTGTAAAAGCTCTCCTTCACTCATTTGTTTAACTGCGGTGGACAGGTATTGCAGGATATGAAAGTCATTATTCTCCAGGGAAAGCAAGAGGCCTTTAGATAACAGGTAATCACCGACCAGGACAGCAATTTTATTTTTCCATAATGCATTTATTGAAAAGAAGCCACGGCGTTCATTGGCATCATCCACGATGTCGTCATGCACCAGGGTAGCGGTATGTAATAGTTCGACAAGAGAGGCGGCACGGTAAGATTGCTGGGTTACGTCGCCCCCAAGCCGGGCGCAAAGCAAGACAAACATAGGTCTGAGTTGTTTGCCTTTCCGTTTTACAATATAATACATAATGCGGTCTAAAAGAGCCACTTTACTTTTCACCGCTTGTTTAAAATAAATTTCAAATTGAGCTAATTCCGGGCCTATGATTTTCCTTACTTTTTCCATCAGGTTTATTCTTTGCAAGGTAATGGCTTATAATTAATTTCAGCCCATGCAACATTTTTTTGGGAAATTATGTCTTATGTGAAAATTAATCAATATGTTTGCGTTTTAAAATAAAACGGATAAAATTTGGTAGTTTTCTACCATTTCATAATTTTGTTAAAAATTTTATAATCGGGAAACATTAAACAACAACTTAAATTTCACCTATGGCAAGCAGAAAGTACAAAATGATATTAGCCCTTGCAGGTCTAATCAGTACTGCTTCATTCGCACAGAATAATGATGCAGGCTACAATGGAGTCTTAGACTCTTCGAAAGTTTCTTCCAAACACATGCCTCAGCAAAATGAGTTCATGAGTAATCAGTATCCTTATCCGGCTAAGCCCCGCAGCATGTGGGAACTTGGTTTTGGTGGTGGTATGAGCCAGATTTATGGCGATGTACTCCAAAAATTCGGATATGGTGGTAGCGTTTCCTTCCGGAAAGCAATTGGTCACTCATTCTCTATCCGCGCAGGGTACACAGGTGGTATTAACTATGGAACAGATTTTTACAAAAGGACATCTTATTATGTGTCTGATGTAAACGTTAAAAACCCATGGGCTTTATACACATTAACCGGTACACCGTTTTCCACTAATTATCGTTCAAAAATTCACATGTTGAATTTAGATATGATTTTCAGCCTGAATGCTTTGAACCTGTACAGGGGTAATCCTAAAATGGATTTCTACATATTCGCAGGTTATGGCGCACTCGGTGCTGATGTGGACGTAAATGCCCGGAATGAAGCAAATGGCGGAAATGCTATTTATAGCTTTGCCGGGATTGATTATAAAGCAAAATCTACCGATATCCAAAAACAAATTAAGGATATGGAAGATGATACATATGAATCCAATGCACCCGTTGCCAGAAGGGCTCGTAATGGTATTGGAACCGTTAAGAAAAATTGGGTTCTTGAACATACTTTCAATGCTGGTGGCGGTATGGCCTGGAAATTAAGTGATCGTATTAATATTGGTATTGAACAACGCTTTACTTTTGGTACCCTTGATGATTTAGATGGTATAAGCAGTGGCCGTACAAATGATGTATGGTCCAGTACACAAGCTAAATTAAATATCAATATTGGTAATAGCGCTACCCATGTACAACCTTTATGGTGGTTAAATGGTTTGAACTATGCTTATAATGAATTAAATACACCGAAACACATGAAATTACCTCCGGTTGTATTACCTGATGCCGATGGTGATGGTGTTACCGACCAATTCGATAATGAACCGAATACACCTGCAGGTTGCCCGGTTGATTCTCATGGTGTAAGTAAAGATACAGATGGCGATGGTGTTCCAGATTGCCGTGATAAAGAAATCCTGACATTACAAAGCTGCTTCCCAGTAGATGCTGACGGTGTGGGTAAATGCCCGGATCCTGAGTGCTGCAAAAACGTTCAGCCAGCAGCTTCTTGTAACCTGAGTGCTTTACCAAGCGTACAATTCAAGAGTGGTAGTGTAGCATTAAGCTCCAGCGCACAATCTATCCTGAATAGCGTGGCTCAGCAATTAAATGCTAATCCAATGTGTAATGTTAGCGTTATGGGACACGGTGCTTCTGATAAGCGTGCTCAACAATTAAGTTGGGATCGCGTAAACGCTGTGATCAAATACCTGACAGAAAAACAAGGTATCTCTGAAAATCGTATCATCTTTGGTGGTTATGGTACTGCCGGTGATGCCAACACTGTTGACCTGATGGGTACATCTCAAACTGGTCCGAACATGTTGCCTGCTCCGCACCCACAATTCCAAAAGACGAAATAAGAAGTTTCTCATTATACTTTTTGCAAAACCATCCTTTTTTAAGGATGGTTTTTTTCATTAGTAAGTGTTGTTACCGAGAAAGATTATTTAATGGCTTCGGATAGAGGATTAATTAGTTACTCTTTATAGAAAACGCCTTCCTATTCTATTAATAAATCCTTGAATATTTAATACATTATTTTTTGAAGAAAGAACGGTAACTCGATTTTAATCTTTCCTTTTTGACTTAGGAATATCATATAGTTTTTTTGCTTTCTCTACCAATCGTAAAAACTCCTGTTGGGTTATATCTGTAGTATTGATATTCTTTTTGACTAATGAAACCAGATCATTCCAGCTATAACCTGTCCAATCAGCAGATTGCTTGAGCAGGCCTCCAAACATGATCACAGATGCGGCAAACCTCAATTGTTTATCAACTGAATTTAATGGTTGATAGTTATTGTATATTTCCTGCTGCAGGTTCATTTCTTTGTCGGCTGCTGGTTTTTTATATCGTAAGGAAAAAGTAGCCAGGGTAGAATCTTTTATTTGTGAAGAAGGGTGCAACTCGAAAACTACCAGGGTAGATTGGCCTGATCCGATCACTCCGCCTTCTAGGTCATTACTGCCAGTTCGGATATTTGCTTTCAGATTTGCATATCCTATTAATCTATATGCTGATACGGTGGAGGTATTAAATTTCATGGATACAAAAGCATCGTCTGCTACTGAGAACAAAGTCCTGGAGAACTCCTGCACCAGCGTTTTATCACCTTCATCAATATTATCAATATATGCAAAATTTCCATTGCCGTTTTTAGCCAGGGTTTCCAGCTTGCTGTCTTTATAATTACCCATACCCACACCCAGGCAGGTTAGGTAGATACCCGTTTCCCTATATTTTAGTATTAATGTTTCCAATTCTTTATCGGACTTTTGACCTACATTAAAATCTCCATCTGTGGCAAGGATGATCCGGTTGTTCCCATTTGGAATAAAACTTTTCTCTGCCATTTCGTAGGCGGTCTTAATAGCATTTTCTCCCGGAGTATCCCCACCGGCAATTAATTTATCGATGATAGTATTGATCTTATCTTTTTCAGCGCCGCTGGTTGCTGGTAGTTTAATACCCACACTGCCCCCATAGACAACAATGGAAACGGAGTCAATGCTACGTAAATTTTTTACCAATAGTTTAAAGGCTTGTTGCAACAAGGGCAAACGGTTGGGTTGATCCATAGATCCTGATACATCAATAAGAAAAACCAGGTTGGAAGGTGGCAAGGCATGGGCATCTATCTTAGGGGCCTGTAAAAGTAGAAACACTAAACGGCTTTGTTTATCCCAGGGAGCATCGGTTACCTGCGTCTGTAGATGAAAAACGCCTGGTAATATTGTATCAGTATTGAAATTAAAATAATTCAAGAGTTCATCCAGTCGGACTGCATCGGGTGGGACCTGCATATCCATATTGATGAGACGTCGGATATTGCTGTAGGAAGCCCGGTCATTATGCAGTGAAAAGCAAGACTCAGGAAAATCACGGGTATTAATAAATTGATTCTCGATGAGTTTGCTATAACTCTCTCCGCCATTGTCTTCTATAATTGTCGTATTGCCCGTACTGTTAAGTACATAAGAAGCCAGTTTATTTTTTACAATACTCCGCCTGCCGGGGATTATCTTTAAGCTAATTACCTGGTACACCGAAGCCTGGATTTCTTTTTTATACACTTCATAACCCTCATTCTCAATAAGTATAGTATCTGTTGCGGTACTGGTCAATATACCGAACTCCCCGGCCGAACCGGAATAAAATACGGCAGGTTTCCTGGAAGCAAGTTGTATTTTAATGTTATACAAAGGTGCCCCCGTATCATCTGTTATAATGCCCCGGACATAATATTGTGCTGTAACATCTTTATGAAAGGACAGCAGCAATAGTATGGTTAATATATATTTCAATATGCTTCCTTTATTCCAGTATAATACTATAAACGAATAAAAATGGATGTTGTTTTTGAAATAGACATTATTTCAACCGATAAATATCTTTTAGATGCCTGCCATAACCATTATAATCCAGGCCGTATCCTATTACAAAACCTTCCTCTATTTCTAAACAAACATAATCCGTTAGCCGATCAGTTTCATGTTTTATTTTTCTTCGAAAACATACGACTGTCTTTACGGAAAGAGGTGCTTCTGGTAAGAGTTCATTTTTTAAAAAGCTCAATGTTTGTCCTGTATCCAGGATATCATCAATGATGATAATATGCCTTCCGGTTATTTTGTCTGTAATACCAAAGACTGTTTTCAAATTACCTGTTGCTGTTAGTCCCTGGTATGAAGCGATTCGGACAAATGAAATGGTAGCGGGAATAGTTACCTGGCGAAGCAGGTCTGCGGCAAAAATAAATGCGCCATTTAGGAGAACAATGAATACCGGGTCTTTCCCGGCATAATCCGTAGAAAGTTTCTTTCCCAATTTTTTTACATGTCGTTGGATTTCCTGTGCAGTGTGTAAAAGTTCAAATGATTTATCTAAAACCTGTACCTGCTGCATTTTTATTTTCCCGATTTTTTAAATCCTGCCGGAGGTTGTAAAAGGATTTTTTGGCCGCTTTGCAGGGGTTGATCTGCAGTTATGTTATTATAGGTAAGAATTGCCTGTAACTGCACACCTTCCTGCCGGGCAATATCTATCAGGGTTTCGTTTTGATTGGTGATATAATAGGGCTTATCACTTTTTTTTAATTTCTTTTGAAGATAGATTAATTGACTTTCAGGCAAGATATCTTCATCCTGCAGTTCATTGTAAGAAAGCAATTTTTTATAATCAATTTTTTGTTGTGCAGAAAAAGCAAACAGTGATTGCCCGGCATGCAGATAAACAACTTTTACATGGTTAATGGTAAAAATACCGCTTGGATAAGATATGTTATTTGTCTTTGTATTTTCAGTAGCAGTACCTTCATTTTGCGTATTTGATGATACCGGCTCATTGGCACTTTGTTGCGTGATCACCGGTTCCTCATCAATTGTATTTATAGAAATCTCAGGAGTTTTCGTATTATCTTCTTGCGCTATATCCGTTTTATCGGTACCCTTTATTTGTTCTAAGGCGATCAATGTATAAGTTTGTAATTGATACCGGTTTATAACATCTATCAGCATTTTTGGATAGGATGGAGAGGTAGCATAACCGGCTTTTTTCAAACCATAGCACCAGCCTTCAAAATCTGTTGGATCGAGGTTGAAAAGAAAAGCATAATTCGGACGAGTTCTTAAAAAATCAGAATGATCCCGGTAGGAAGCTTCTACAGTTGGGTAACTACGGAAACATTCATTAGCCTCATCATCATCATGATATACTTTGTCTCCGGTCCAGTCAGATTTGCATTTAATACCAAAATGATTATTGGAGCGAAGCGCCAAATCACTCTGGCCATTACCAGATTCCAGCATGCCCTGTGCCAATGTAATTGCCGCCGGTACCCCGGTACGGATCATTTCCTGGATAGCTAAATCTTTATACCGGGCAATATATTGCTGGGGAAGAGAGGCATCATTTTGAGCGAAGACAGCAAAGGCAAGTACAAAAAATACGGAAAAAAGGAGGGTTTTTTTTCGCATGTTTATTTTTTTTGGATGAGTAATAAACCATCCCGTACGGTCAATAAAACCTGCCGGGTCGATTTATCCTGTGACACATATTCATTAAATGCCTGGATGGCTATACCATTTTTTCCGGAAACTTTTTCCTGCAAAACATCCCCATGAAAAAGCACATTATCCGCGATTATTAAACCATCTTGCTTTAAACGTGGTAAGACCATATCATAGTATTTTACATAACCGGTTTTATCCGCATCAATAAATACAAGGTCCCATACCAGATCCAATCGGGGAATGATTTCTAATGCATTGCCCTGGTGCAAAAATATTTTATTCGCATAAAATGACAAACTAAAATTTTTCCGGGCAGTAGCTGCATCTTCCTCCCGTAGTTCAATGGTATGTAACTGGCCCTTTTCAGTGAGTCCTTCAGCCAGGCACAATGCACTGAACCCGGTAAACGTACCAATTTCTAAAATGGTATTACATTTTTTCAATCGGCTCAACATCGATAATAATCGTCCTTGTGTTAGGCTGCTCAGCATATTGGCATGTGGATGATTGGCCAACGTTTCTGCATGTACTTGCTGCAGGAGTGTATCCTCTACCGTTGTATATTTTTCAGCATAAGCTTCTGCTTGTTGAGATACAATTTCCATAACGATTCTATTGATTTGATTTTTTTGAAATCAGCCATAGACCCAGGTAAGTGATCAGGCCATTGATCAACAACAACTCAATACCTATCTGGTAACCTCCCAACCATTTCTTTGCTTCCACACTTAGTAAATAACAAATGACAGGTGCAGCCAGGCAAATAATTGGAATACGTGCATTTTCTGTTAGTTGCCTTTTTGAAAAAATACCGAACGCAAATAAACCCAATAAAGGTCCATAGGTATAGCCGGCTACAGTAAGAATAATACCGATAATGGATTTGTCATCAATCCATTTAAAGGCCAGGATACAAAGGAAAAAGATAAAAGCAAAAGTGAAATGTACTGTCATCCGTTTTTTCTTTTTTGTTTTTTCATCCAGGTTTTGATTGCGTTGGATGCCCAGAATATCAATACAAAATGAAGAAGTAAGGGCGGTCAAAGCGCCATCGGCACTGGGGAATAAAGCAGAGATAAGCGCAATGATGAATACCACAGAAACCAGGGATGGCATATAATGCAAAGCAATGGTAGGGAATAAGTCATCACCAACCGTTGTAAGGCCTTTTGAATTTGCATAAACATAAAGGACACCACCCAGAAACAGAAATAATAAATTGACCAGTACCATTATCACGCTAAACGTCATCATATTTTTTTGTGAATCCCAAAGCCGGCGGACGCTGATATTTTTTTGCATCATTTCCTGATCCAGCCCGGTCATGCCAATGGTTATAAAAGCCCCACCGATCACTTGTTTCAGAAAGAAGCCACTGCTTTTTACATCGGTATTCCAGGTATGACTTAAGCCCTTGGCAGATAAAGCTTCGAACGAATCTGCCAGAGAAAAATTCAGGGCATGCATCACATAAACAGTACATATCAGTAACCCGGCAACCATAAACGTGGTTTGCAGCGTATCGGTAAAAACAATGGTTTTTACACCTCCTTCAAATGTGTATAATAAAATCATAACCAATATAACAAGTGAAGTCAGCCAAAAAGGAATTTGTAAATCATCCAGTATGAATAATTGTAAAACATTGATCACTAAATATAGGCGGGCGGTCGCTCCCAATGTCCGTGAAAGAATAAAAAAGAAAGCACCTGTTTTATAAGCTGTATTACCAAATCGATTTAAAAGATAATTGTAAATGGAGGTTAATTGCATCTTGTAATACAAGGGCAATAAAACAAAAGCCACAATAAAATAACCGATGAAATAACCAATTACCACCTGAAAGTAGGAAAAGGCCTGGCTACCTACTGTTCCCGGCACACTTACAAATGTTACCCCACTCAGGGATGTGCCGATCATGCCAAAAGATACCAGCATCCAATTGCTGTTCCGGTTACCAATAAAGAATGATTCGTTATTGGCGTTTCGACTGGTGTACCAGGCTACAAAAAGCAATAAAAGAAAATAGGCTATTACAAAAACAAATAAAATGTCTGCCTGCATGTGTTGGATTTACTAAATGGACTTATCTATTTTTCCGCGGGTGTAGATATATATTAAAACCACCACGAATCACAGGCATAATACGATTATAGCCATCCCGGTAAGGGGAATTTTGATCTGAAAGTAAATCGATCATCACTACAGTATAAAAACTGCTTCTCCCAATAAACCTGTTGGCATAACCTATCCCGGCCAGGAGGCTATTGGATTGAAAATTAATTTTCTGCTTAATATCGGTATACGGATCTTTCAGGGTATTATTACTCCAGTTATGTTCCGGCTGCACTTGCAGAAAAAGATTTTCTATAGGATAAATTCGTGCATAGACTCCGGCGCCATAATTAAAACTACGCTGGCTATAACCATAGTTATAATCTGCACTAATGGTATTATAATTAAAATTGGTAGCAATTCCCGCATCCAGCCAGGGGGCAATGGTATAACCGATTTCCGGGTTAATACCTACACCAAATGTACCAGATGCAAAAGCAAGATTTAAACCACCGCCTACAAAAATATTTTCTGTTTTAAAACCTTTGGCAGGAGAGAAGGTGGATTGGTTATTCTCGGTATCCTGGCAAAAACCGGCCTGCAGCAAAAGGGTAAACAGGCTTATCAGCAAAAAATTTCGTTTCATATACTTTTTTTAAATTTTTTCAAACTAAATCAAAAATTTTTCCCGGGTTCAGGATATCCTGCGGGTCAAAACTTTTTTTAATGGCCCGCATCAGTTGCAAACTGCTTTCCTGAAAGACAAGATGAAGATAGGGTTTTTGTATCAGGCCGATTCCATGCTCACCACTAATTGTACCACCCAATTCTTTTACCAACTGGAATAACCTTTCCAGGATTTCCTGCATTTCCTTATTACCATAACTGTTCTCTATTCCTGCTTTCTTTATACGAATGTGCAGGTTGCCATCACCGGCATGGCCATAACAAACAGCCTTGAATTTTTTTTCCCGCCCCAATTGTTTTACACCCCGAATCAATGCCGGCAAATGACTACGGGGCACGACGGTATCTTCTTCTATAGTATAACCATCCCGCTTTACAGCCTCAGCACACCTTCTCCTCAATTTCCACAGTGTTTCTTTTTGCGTGGCATCTTCTGCAAAATAAATTTCTCCGGCGCCATACGCTGTGAGGATTGAACTAATCTTTTCCATTTCTTTATATAGAACATCCATATCATTCCCATCCACTTCAATTATCAAATGAGCCGCTACGTTATCATCAACCGGAAAATGATTATCACCTAACATCTCGGAAACAATTTGTAAAGCATCTATTTCCACTAATTCCATAGCACTGGGTAGAAGGCCCTGCAGGAAAACCTGGTTTACTGCTTCACCTGCTTTCTCCAAAGAGGAAAAGGGGGCCAGTAGAAGCAAATCAAAAGCGGGGAGGGGTAAAAGTTTTAAAACAATTTTCGTTACGATTGCTAATGTGCCTTCACTGCCAACAATTAATTGTGTGAGATTATATCCTGTGGCATTTTTTAAAACATTTGCACCCGTCCACATAACCTCCCCGGAGGGTAATACGATTTCCAGGTTGAGAACATAATCTTTCACCACGCCATATTTCACAGCTTTCGGGCCACCACTGTTCTCGGCAATATTTCCCCCGATAAAACAAGAACCATAACTGCTGGGATCGGGTGGATAAAACAAGCCCTTTTTCTTTACTTCATTTTGCAAAACCTGCGTTATCACACCGGGTTCTGTGGTAACCTGGAAATTTTTTTCATCAATATCCAGGATTCTATTCATTCGCTCCATCGATATCACCAGGCCACCGAATTGCGGTAAAGCCCCACCACTCAAACCAGTGCCGGCACCACGTGGTGTTACCGGAATATTATTTTTTGAACACAAATACATTAAGTTACTGATCTCATCTGTTGTGCAGGGTTTAACAACTACTTCCGGCGGAAAATAAAGATGCTCTGTTTGATCCTGCCCATATTTTTCAATAGATTCCGGATCAGTGAAGACATTATTTTCTCCAACAATTTTTTTTATTTCTAAAAGTAAATCGGTGGAAACTTTATTATACGTATTTGTACCTGGCATAAATGGGCAAATGCTTATTTCGGGTTGGCCAATATTAATAAATAAATTGGCATGAAAAATAGGTGGGGAAAAATTAGCTTTAAAACCGGACTACCGGGCATTTCACCCCTTTCCCGTTATCTGACAGGGAGATGCCTCGTTTCACAATAGATATTTCATAAGCCCCGCGGGACTGGTTATAAGCGGATAAGCCGGATACCGTGGCATCATAATTTATCATAATGGACAGGTCATGCCATTCATATCCGACCATTGGAATAAAAGCATCATTCAGTCGATAATACACCCCACCGATAACTTGCATATTGCCGTCGCCACTCAGGTTGTAATGGGCATTCATTCCCACAACTGTTTCCGTAACATTTTTCATTTTACTGAAATAGGCATTAGGATTTAATATCCATTGATCATTGAGTTTGATACTGCCATTCAGGAAAAAGGTATAGCGGGGCGCCAGTTTTGTATCCGTAATGGAATTGGAGAAAAAGGATTCTTTCGGCTGATTGATATGCGACATGCTGATACCGGCATTCACATAAATATTATCCGTAGGGAAATAAGTATAATTAATACCAGCCTGCAAATCCGGATATACAATGGAATTGGTAGCAAAAGCTTCACCACTCGGAAGTTGGATATCAAAAAATTTTCCGTTCCACTGATTATCAAAACTCAGTTTGGTTATATCAATGCGTTTATTCACAAAGCCAATATTAAATCCGCCACTTAATAAGCTCCGGTAACCCAACAATTGATGGTAAGCAATAGATGCATAGCCCCTGGTGGCACTAAGACCGCCACTTCCGGCTACATCGCGCATCAATGAAACACCGAGACCCATCCAACCATTGTCAAAGCGATTGGCAAACAACTGGACATCGCCCCATATATTAAAAGTCTGGTAGGGATTATTAGCAATACTGGCCCATTGGTTCCTGTAGTTGCCCCCCACACGCCAATCTGCATCCGGCTCAAAACCTGTATTGGCCGGATTAATCAATAAAGGAGCATGGAAATATTGCGAAAAATGCAGGTCTTGCGCTTTTACCTGTATTCCTGAAATCAGGAACCAACCGGTAATCAGAAAAAACAGAATATGTTTATTGCTTTTTTTCATTTTTCATCAATGTAGTAAAGTGATATCTCCTTTCTTTCGCAAGGTAGTACCATCAGTAAAAGTTACATCCAATACATACACATATACTTCCATGGGTTGCAGCACACCTTTGTATTTTCCATCCCAGCCTTCATGCACATCGCCGGTTTGAAATACCAGTTTGCCCCAACGATTGAAAATTTTCCAATCCATTTTTTCTATCCCAAATCCACGGACCCGCACATAATCATTCACGCCATCTCCATTGGGTGTAAATGCGTTGGGAACATCCAATAAAGGTACAACTGTGGCCAGTATATCTGTGCAGGTTGTATCGGTACAGCCGGCGAGATTATAAACGATCAGGCAGGTGCTGTTTACTCCGGAACGGTTATAATAATGACTGATTACAGTATCCCTTTTTGCAGTGAGGATAGAATCACCATCTCCAAAAATCCATTTATAAAATACGCCACCGGTGGATGTATTAATAAATGTAACTGCCGTATTTTCCGGGGGTACCACTGGTGAATACGTAAAGGAGGCAACGGGTGGATCATATACGTATAGATCATAGCTAAGCGTATCGGAAATATTGCAGGAGTTGATATTGGTAGATACCAGAACGACGGTATATTTTCCTTGTGTACTGTACACATGTACCGGGCTTTCATCAGTAGAGGTGCTGCCATCACCAAAATCCCATAAATAGGTTTCAGCGCCCGTAGACGTATTGGTAAATATCATAGGTTGATTGACACAAGCAAAAGGTGGTTGGATAAAATCGGCCGTAACAACATCCGCGATATTGATAATTTTTTCTATGAAATCATTGGAGTTGCAATATCCCGTATCCAGTAACCGCATGATGACATGGTAAGTACCCGGTGCCGGGAATTGATGGATAATGGCCGATGTATCTGTGATCAGGGTAGTGCCATCACCAAAGTCCCATTCAAAACTCTGGTTACTGAATGGCAGGCTTATCGGGGCAACCGATAAATTAGTAAACAAGAATTGCAGGGAATCACAAGGGGGTAATTTCTGGTATGAAAAATCGAGATTAGCTTCATTATCTTTTACCCGGATATGTGTATAGGACGTATCAGCGATATTACAGGTGGATGAATCAATGGCAACCAGCATCACCAGGAAATAACCAATAGAAGTATATGTATGGCTCACATTGGCTGATGTGGTGGTAACTACCGGACTGCCATCGCCAAAATCCCAGATATACTTTTTAGCATTGGCAATAGTATCCCGGAAATCAACTGTCAGAGGGACACAACCGGTTGTATCATGAGCCACTCCTTTGATAGAAGCCTGGACAGCACTGCCCACACCCGCCAGCTCAAATGCAATTTTTACGGCTGCTTCATTGCACATGGATCCGTTTTGTGCTGCATTGGTTGGGCCCCAAACTCCAGGTGTTGTTGGAAAAACGCCGGTCTTGGAACAATTGGCACACATGGCCTGGTAAATAACACCGCTTTCATCGAAACGGCTGGTGCCCCCATCCACATGGTCTCCTACTGAAGGACCATTATCCAGGTTACCAAAAAAAGTTCCATAAAGCTGGCTCTTGGCATCTTTTTCCAATACGAAAAAATAGAAATCACTGCCATCGGATGTTTGCCGTATGGCATTGGGTGTCGTGGTAAGGCCGAATGTATTGGCATTGGGATAATTGCCCACAATATCCAGTCCACCACCCCATCCGGAAACATATACATTTTCACAACGATCCACCAGGAAAGCAATAGGAGAAATGTCTGGCGCAGACTGGCCCTTTCCAAAATTGGTAGAATATACTATGCCACTTAGGTCAGGTTTCATTTTTGTAATAAATTGTTTTCCTGTTTTCTGGCTTTGAAAAGCTGCATTGACAACCGGTAGGCTACCGGTTGTATTACCATTGATATAGGGAAAACCGGCTTTGTCAAATTTAAGGCCATATACCAGGTCGTTTCCACCGGAACCAATATAAACAGTGGCCACCTGGGTACTGCCATCCGGTGTAATGATAGAAGCAAAACCATCACAAATCCCGCCTTGAAAATTATTAAAAAGAATAGGCCCGTTATTACTCCCGGTACCTTTCAGATTGGAACTCGTGGTAGCTCCTCCGATATACAGGTTGCCATTGATAGGATTTAATGAAATTACAAAACAGGCATCATCCCCACTGCCCCCCAGGAAGGAGCTAAATAATACATTGGACATATCCGGGTTAAGTTTCAAAACAACTCCATCCTGGCTGCCACCAAAATTTTGCTGAAATGCATTGGCCGTTGTGGGAAAATTAGCGGATTGGGTACAGGATGAAAGTAGAATATCATTATTTCCATCCACTATCACTTCGCTTCGGGCATCATCACCATAATTCCTGGAAATACTGACAGCACCCGGGCTGGTTTCTTTATCCTGGATATTAACACCATCATTGGAGGTGCCACCAAATTTCCTCGATGCCAATAAAGTTTTACCGTCACCACTGATCTTGGTAAGAAAAATATCAAAGCCTCCGCCAGGGCCATAAAGTGCGGATGTAACCGGGAAATTGGTCGAAGTAGTCCGCCCGGATACGACCAGGTTACCGGCGTGGTCCACAATCATACTATGAGGTTGTTCATTGCCACTGCCCCCGAGATAGGTAGCATATAAACGTGCACTGCCATTGGCACTGAGCTTAATAATGCCAACATCAAAACCAGGTAAACCACCTTGTTGTGTACCACCACCAAAGACCGTTTGTATAGCACCCGTACTTACCGGGTAGCCATCACCAAAGACAATTCCACCCGCATAAAAATTGCCGGCACCATCAAATGTGGCAGTATAGCCCCAGTTATCCGCAATGCTATTGGTAAAACTGGCAAAGATTAATGTAGGATCAATGATTAATGTTTCTGTTTTGGCATATTCTCCTACATTAAAACGTACAGTGTTGCCTTCAAGAATAAAGGAAGAGGTGATTTCTTTTTTCCCGGCTTTTCCTATTTGCCAGGAAATAGGTTTCAATTCGGTTACTTCACCTACTGATGTTTTAATGAGCAGGTTCCCTTTGGAAATTTTAAGACCATCCACCCCGTTAAAGGCTAAAGCAATTTTTTGTACATCTCCACCCGGTCGTACAATAAATTCATATTTCAATCTGCCATTATCGGTATAATAGCGCACATCAATATTCGGATAAATGTTTTGGTAACTGACAGCCTGATATATTTTACACTCCGATTGCCATTTGCTGGGATCATCGCCCGTGAAATAATTGGCAAATGTATTCAGTGGTTTATCAGGCAGTATCATGGCATTCTGCGCAGCGCCAATAAAATTTACTTCATAAGCATGAGCATGAAGGATGACCTGTTTTACCGAATCTATCCGGGGTGGCGGTAGCAGGGTATTTGAACTGTTTTTCAGGCTGGCCAATGAATCGATTTTTATGGTATGATGACCGCCAAATAATTCAGCGACTGCTTTCATATCATCGCTATTATTCAATAAAACCTTATATCCCTGTGGTTCGAGGAAAAAAGATCCGTTACCAATTCGCCCGGCAAATTTCACTTTTGGGTTCCATTGACCTTTATTTTCCACAAATTCCAGGTTTTGGGAAACAGCCTTTCCGGTTAATGCCAACAGTGAAAGGATAAGAATGGATTGAATAAAAGTTTTCAAGTAGATTAATTGTTTAGCGGTTCTTATCTTAACGTTTTGTGGTTCTAAATGTTGTATCAGGAAATCCTGCTCCAGCCGGTTTTTCCTTTTTGTGATACGATAAAATTTTTTAAGCCGGCCTGCGCTGGTTCCTGCAATGCCGGGTCTTTATCAAGGACAAGATCGGCATATTTCTTTGCTGCTTCTAAAATGCTTTGATCGGAAATGATATCCGCAAGTTTAAAATTCAATGCACCACTTTGCTGTGTCCCTTCCAGGTTTCCTGGTCCACGCAATGCTAAGTCTTTTTCTGCTATAAGAAAACCATTATTTGTATCGCATAAAACCTTCAGCCGGGCCCGTGCCTCCCGGGTAACTTTGCTGCCCGTGAGTAAGATACAATAACTTTTTTCATTGCCACGACCTACTCGCCCCCTTAACTGGTGTAATTGGGAAAGACCAAATTTCTCCGCACTTTCTATCAGCATGACACTGGCATTCGGTACATCTACCCCTACTTCGATAACAGTAGTAGCCACCAGGATTTGGGTTTCATGCCGGATAAACCGTTGCATATTCACTTCTTTCTGTAACAAGGGCATACGGCCATGTACCATACTAATGCTGTATAAATGTTCCGGAAAATAGGTTTTCACCTGTTCATAGCCCTGCATCAGGTCCTCGTAGCTCAACTTTTCACTTTCTTCAATCAGTGGATAAATGATATAAGCCTGCCGGCCTTTACTTATCTCCGATTTGATAAATTCCATTACCTGCATCCGGTACATTTCATTACGTTGTATGGTTTTTATTTCCTGCCTGCCGGGGGGCAATTCATCCATAATGCTATAATCCAGGTCACCATACACAGTCAATGCCAGTGTCCGGGGAATAGGTGTTGCAGTCATTACGAGAATATGAGGCGCTATAGTGGCTTTCTGCCAAAGTTTGGCGCGTTGCTCCACACCAAACCGATGTTGCTCATCCACGATAGCTAAGCCGAGATTTTTAAAGATCACACGGTCTTCCACAAGGGCATGTGTGCCGATGAGGAGCTGGCAATGGCCTTCCTGGAGATCTTTTAATATTTTTTTCCTGTCGGCTGCTTTTGTACTTCCTGTTAATAATTGAATATGGAGCGACAGCGGGCCCGTTAGTTTCACTATACTATTGTAATGTTGTTGCGCCAGGATTTCTGTAGGTGCCATCATACAACTCTGAAAGCCATTGTCGGCAGCCAGCAACATGGAAAGTAACGCTACGATTGTTTTTCCACTTCCTACATCCCCCTGCAGTAAGCGGTTCATTTGTCGGCCGGAAACCGTATCCTGCCTGATCTCTTTCAACACTTTTTTCTGAGCACCTGTCAATTCAAAGGGTAAGCAGGTAGCATAAAAAGTATTAAACAGGTCACCCACTTTTTCAAATACTACCCCGGTGCTATGATGATGCCGTTTATTGCGTATCATTTTAAAACGGACCTGTGCCAGGAATAACTCTTCAAATTTTAGCCGGCGTAAAGCTTGTTGATAATCGGCCAATGATTGCGGGAAATGAATATTTTTATACGCTTCATATCGTGGCATTAATTGAAGCGCTGCCCGAATAGAGTCGGGGAGGTTTTCCGGGAAATCATGTACACCGGTCTGAGATAAAATAGTCGCAGTCAATTTGCCGATTTGTTTGCCGTTCAGGTTTTTCGTTTTGAGTTTTTCCGTGGAGGGATAAATAGGTTCAAATAATAATGTTTCTTTCTTTAGTGTAGCGTCTATTAATTCATAATCCGGGTGCGTGAGTTGTGCCTGGTGTTGAAAAAAAGAAACCTTTCCATAAACCAGATATTTTTTCCCGGGCAATAGGTTTTTTTGCACCCATTGAATTCCTCGGAACCATACCAGTTCCAATATACCGGTACCATCTGTGATGTAGGCTACCAGGCGTTTTCCGGCTCTTTCACCCAGGATTTCATAATGCGATAACACGCCTGCAATTTGTATAAAATCCGTCGCCGTGGTGATGGAATGGATTGTTTGGATGGAAGATTTATCTATATGGCGAAAAGGAAAATGCTCCAGCAGGTCACGATAGGTAAATACCCCCAATTCTTTTTGCAGCAATTGCGCACGGACAGGGCCCACCCCTTTAAGGTAAGCAATGGATGTATCTAATATGGAACCGGAATTACTCATGAAAGATGCATGGTGGATAAAACTTTTTCTGCACGCTCAATTTAAAGAAGTTTTGTGTTGTGCCACCTGAATTTTTATAGAAAAAATTTTTGGTGGAAAAATGTATGGCTTTTGCCAGGTTTCCTTTCTGTTGAATTTCCGGGAGGGAATATGAGATTTGGAAATAGTTTTTGCCTGGAAATGTAGCAGGTTTTCTACAAGGGGGTTATCTTCGCGGCTTATGGAAAAAGAAATTGTTGTAAGTGGTATCCGGCCTACAGGCGATCTGCACCTGGGCAATTATTTTGGAGCTATGCAGAATTATGTAAAAATGCAGGATCAATTTGATTGCTATTTTTTCATTGCGGACTGGCATAGCCTTACTACACATCCCGATACAAGTACATTGAATGAACAAGTGCGGCAGGCAATAGCAGAGAATATCGCAGCAGGCCTGGATCCGGAAAAAGCGACTATTTACCTGCAAAGCAGTATCCCTGAAATTGCGGAATTGTATTTATACCTTTCTATGGTGGCTTATAAAGGTGAATTGGAAAAGACCACGACATTTAAGGAAAAAGCACGCAACCAGCCCGATAACATAAATGCCGGCCTGCTGACTTACCCCGTACTAATGAGCGCTGATATCCTTATTCACCGGGCCAAAAAGGTTCCCGTGGGAAAAGACCAGGAGCAGCATCTTGAAATGGCCAGGAATTTTGCCGAGCGGTTTAATTTCAGATATGGTAATTACTTTCCTATGCCACAGGCTTTTAATTATGGAGAAAACTTATTGAAGATCATGAGTCTTGATGGGAATGGAAAGATGAGCAAAAGTGAAAACCAAATGGCCACCATTTATTTATCAGATACTGATGACCAGGTACGGAAGAAAATCATGAAGGCGAAGACAGATAGTGGCCCAACAGAAAGTTTTTCAGTAAAACCCGATTATATAGAAAATCTTTTTACCCTGTTGAATTTAGTTTCTTCACCAGATGTGTGCCATAAATTTGAACATGATTTTCAGCATTGCCAAATCCGTTATGGCGATTTGAAAAAACAACTGGCTGAAGATATGATAGCCTTTATTCAACCTATACGTTCCAGAGCGGAAGAACTGAAAAATGACCGGGATTACCTGGCCAGGATTATGAAAGCTGGTGCTCAAAAATCCCGCGAAAATGCAGCTAAGACTATCCATGATATACGAGAATTGATGGGATTGAATTACTTTTCGTAATGCATAAAGTAACCATCGTCATCTTTGATAAGCGGCATTTTATTTTTCATCTTTTGATAAAACAAGCATTGATTTTCTCTGTCTCCGCAAAACGGCTTATCTTGTTGCGGAGGAAAAATTTTATTTTATATAAATAAATAATCAATTTTGAGGACATGGCTGAATTAAAAAAACCGAAGCATATTGCAATTGCCGGGAATATCGGCGCTGGTAAAACGACCCT
This sequence comes from Parafilimonas sp., assembly GCA_039811225.1. Classification (GTDB taxonomy): domain Bacteria; phylum Bacteroidota; class Bacteroidia; order Chitinophagales; family Chitinophagaceae; genus JAFDXJ01. Next base: position 149,072 of record JBDHYG010000001.1, on the reverse strand, counting down.
TGCTGAATTGTTGAGTAAACATTATAAATGGATCCCACAATTTGAAGACACAGAAAATAATCCTTATTTACAGGACTTTTATGAAGATATGCCCCGCTGGAGTTTTAATCTCCAGGTTTACTTTTTGAATACCCGTTTAAATCGTTTATTGGAAATTCAACATGGCACCGAAACTGTCATACAGGACAGGACTATTTATGAAGATGCACATATTTTTGCACCCAACCTGCATGAGATGGGCCTGATGAGCAAACGCGATTTTGATAACTATTTTAATTTTTTCAAAACACTCGAGTCCATGGTCAAGCCCCCGGATCTCCTGATTTATTTAAAAGCATCTGTACCGGCATTAGTCGGGCAGATACAAAAAAGAGGAAGGGAATATGAAGAAAATATCCGGCTGGATTACCTGAAAAAACTGAATACACTGTACACCAAATGGATCAATAGTTATAAAGGTGGTGATTTGCTGATCATTGATGTAGAAAAAGTAAATTTTGCAGAAAACTCGGAAGATTTTGGGGAGGTAATCCGCAAAATTGATAGTATGCTCTATGGCTTATTCTAAGCTAATTGGAAATGCCTACCCGTTGATGCATATATTTCTGATCCAGGCATTCTTGTAACATAAAATCTGCAAGGTCACCCGCCGTAATGGATTGCTTTCCCGCTTTTGCCGGTAATTCGGCATTGGTGAGATATTGCCCGGTAGCATCCTGGTCATGAATATCCGGTGCGCAAACATAGGTCCAGTCAAGTTGTGAAGCTTTCAGGAATAAATAAGCCTGTAAATGTTCCCTGCCCACAGGTAAATATTCAGGAGGGAAATCGGCAGCATCTACAAAATAATTTCCTTTTCCATCATCCAATACAGCCAGGTTCCCCTGGGCTACAATTCGGGAAACACCAGTTTGTTGCATTTGTTCGATAATGATTTTGATACCGAGACTTCTTGTTTTATCCAGTCCGTCAAAACTGCCACCCAGTACAGAAATAACGGCATCCGCACCCTGAATAGCTTCCTGTACTTCCCGGGCATCAAAGACATAACCGTGTATGGCATCGAGCTGATCATTATGCAAATCCGCATCAATGAGTTTTTGCACATTCCGGCCAAATGCCCGTACATGATGGCCATTTGCCAATGCAACACGAACCAGTCGTTTGCCAACCATACCGGTAGCGCCGAATATTGTTATAATCATTTTTCTTGTTTTAAATGGGTTGTTCTTGCAAAACCTCTAAAAGCTCCTCCAGCCGTATCCCGCTATGGCTATTGGTATAAATACATTTTTCATCTTTAATTACGAGCACTTGTGGTGACTCATGCCATACATCAAAATCCTGTTGAATTTGAGCCGAAAGGTCACGGTGCCGGATAATATTCAGAAAATAAAAATCAGCGTCCACCGATTCAATTTCTTTTTGATCTATTCGATGCATAGTCATGTTACTTACGATACAGCGTGTACTGTGTTTAAAAATCACCTGTGGTTTTTGCCTTGAATTTTTTTTCAGGCTATCCAGCATTTCTTTGTTCAGTAATTCCGTAAAATATTGCATACTTATCTCCTGAAAAAATTGGGGTCATGGGATGGGCAGGTTGTTGACTTTCTATATTCCGTACAGGAAGAAAAAAGAACGGATACCACACAAGCCAGTAAAATGACCAGGAATACTTTTCTCATTTTGTGTAATTTGATTAGGTTTCGCGTTTTAAAAGTACGTAAAATAAGGTATTGTATTTTATTTAACCGGATTTTTTTTCAGTTTGTCCATTCAAATTGTAAGAGCCGACATTAAATAGTTGATAAAAAAATGTTTTGGACTTGTCCGTTTCTATGAATACATGCATCTTTGTTTGACTGGCCTTATATAAACATACAAGTATGAAATTGCAATTACAACGACCCATAGCGTTTATAGACCTGGAAACAACTGGTATTAATATCAGTTCAGACAGAATAATTGAAATTGCTATATTAAAAATTGCAACAGATGGCAGCTGCCAGGAAAAACGTAAGCTGGTCAATCCACAAATTCCTATACCAGCAGCCAGCACACAGGTGCATGGCATTACGGATGAGATGGTAAAAAATGAGCCGACATTTAAACAGGTAGCTAACGAATTAAAACAATTCCTGGATGGCTGTGACCTGGGCGGATACAACAGCAACCGGTTTGATATTCCATTACTCATAGAAGAATTTCTGCGCGCCGGGCTTCAATTTTCAATGGAAGGCCGCAAATTGATTGATGTGCAACGGATCTTTCACCAGATGGAACAGCGTACTTTATCAGCAGCTTACAAATTTTATTGTAATAAAAAACTGGAAGATGCACATAGTGCAGTAGCCGATGTAAAAGCAACCTGGGAAGTTTTACAGGCACAGGTAGATCGCTATGATGAATTGGGCAATACTGTAGATTCCATCCTGAGAATCTGCGGTGATGATGAAATGGTGGACCTGGCCCGGCGTTTTATTCTGGTAGATGGTGTAGAAACCTTTAATTTTGGAAAACATAAAGGAAAACCCGTTGAACAAGTCCTGAAGCAGGAACCACAATATTATGACTGGATGATGAAAGGGGACTTTGCTTTAAATACAAAACAAAAGCTTACAGAAATACTCAACCGTACCTTGTTAAAAAAAATATAATTGAAGTATTCAAATCACTTTAGTAGGAACGGTAAGGATTTTACGGATTTGAAATAGTATTTTCGATTTTACCAAAATCCAATATGGCTTGGAGAAATTAGTAGTCATACCTACCTACAACGAAAAAGATAATATCGTTGATATGCTGAAGGCCATCTTCGATCTTCAGCAAGGTTATCATGTATTGGTTGTGGATGATAATTCCCCGGATCATACGGCTGATATCGTGAAATCATTGTTTACTACTTATCCGGATCAATTATTTATCCTGGTACGGCCGGGAAAGCAGGGCCTTGGAACTGCTTATATCGCCGGCTTTCGCTGGGCTTTGGAAAGAAAATACCAATACATCTTTGAAATGGATGCCGACTTTTCGCACGACCCGGCTGACCTGGAAAGATTATATGATACCTGTAAAAACAAGGGTGCTGATGTAGCCATTGGCAGCCGGTATGTACCGGGTGGGAAAATCGAGAACTGGCCAACAGATCGCCATATCTATTCAAAAGGCGGGGCATTATATACACGTATTCTAACCGGCATGCCCATTCATGATCCTACTGCCGGCTTTATTTGTTACCGTGCAAAAGTATTAGAATCGATAAATCTAAATGCCATCCGGTTTATTGGTTATGCTTTCCAGATTGAAATGAAATTTGCCGCCTGGAAATTAGGTTTCAAAATCCAGGAAGTACCCATCGTGTTCAGGGACAGGAAGAAAGGTACCAGCAAGATGAGTAAAAATATTTTGAAAGAAGGTGTACTGGGTGTTCTTAAAATAGAATGGCATAGCTGGTTTTCTTCTTATAAAAAAAATACCCTGAATACTCGGGAGCAGGAAACTATCAACCTGCAAACCGAAAAAGAACCGGAATAAAATTTTCCTTCCTTTAGCCCGGATAATATTTGTTTTCTTTGTTGTATGAGGCCAGCACTTATCCGGTTGCATGTAGCCGTTTTTTTATGGGGGTTTACTGGTGTATTAGGAAGGCTCATCTCTTTAAATGAAGGCTGGCTGGTATGGTGGCGCCTGAGCATCACAGCCTTTACGCTTTGGTTATTTTTCTTTTTTACAGGAAAAATCCAGAAAATAAAATTGCGTGATTTTATAAAAATCGGCGCCATTGGTTTTTTACTTTCCTTGCACTGGTTATGTTTTTATGGCAGTATTAAATATGCCAATGTATCCATTGCGTTGACCTGCCTTTCCACAACCGGTTTATTCAGCGCCATCATTGAACCTTTGTTTTTCCGCAGGCGAATCAATTCCTTTGAATTGCTGCTTGGTGTTTTTGCGCTTATCGGTATCGGGATCATTTATTTTTCTAACCTCCATTTCTCGGTGGGGATTTATATTGGTTTATTTGCCACTCTTTTTACGGTTATTGTATCGGTTCTGAATAAGAAAATTGTGGGGCATTATTTTCCTGAAACGATTACATTATATCAGCTTACCGGAGGTTTTATCGGCCTGAGTTTATTGATGCCTGCTTATCATAGCCTTTTTCCTACAAAAACTATTTTACCGGTAGGGCTGGATTGGCTTTGGCTCATTATTTTAAGCTGGGGCTGCACAATCCTCACTTTTATATTATACATCAGTGCGCTAAAAAAAGTGAGTGCATTTACCATGAACCTTACTCTTACACTCGAGCCGGTATATGGGATTTTACTGGCATTTTTTATTTTTAAAGAAAATGAATTACTCAGTCCTTATTTCTATCTGGGTTTCCTTTTAATCCTTATGGCTGTATACTTACAAATGCGGCGTATCGTAAAAGAAAGCCGGATGCATGGTGAACGCTAATGTGTAGGAAAAAAACTGTTGAAATTTTTTATCGGATCTGTTTCATTTGAATCAGCATAAGAAATACCAGGCCAATAAAAATCCGGTACCAGCCAAAATATTTCAGGCCGTATTTTTGAATAAAGGAGATAAAGAATTTTATTGCCAGCATGGCCACTACGAATGCAATAATATTCCCAATTACCAGGAGCGTAATATTTGCCGGGTCCTGCAGGATTTGTGGTTGATCCGTATAGGTCTTTAAAAGTTTATATCCTGTAGCGGCAGCCATGGTAGGCACAGCCAGAAAGAAAGAAAATTCTGCGGCCAGTTTCCTTGAAAATTTTTGCTGTAAACCACCAATGATGGTGGCGGCGCTTCGGCTCACACCCGGTATCATCGCAATGCATTGAAAAATACCAATAATGAAAGCATTGGGGTAGCGTACTTCACTGACATCATCTTTATCATGATGGTGAAAAAATATTTTATCAATAAACAAAAAGAAAATACCACCCAGGATTAGGCTCAGGGCTACAACCAGGGGGCTCCCAAGCAGTTCATCAATTTCATCGGCAAATAAAAAACCAAGAATCAAAGCAGGAATCACGGCGACAATAAGTTTTACATAAAACTGCCAATGTTTAAAATCAAAGAATTTTTTCCAATACAATACAACGACAGATAAAATAGCGCCGAGTTGAATAGCTACTTCAAACAGTTTGGTGAAATCTTCTTTTTCAATGCCCATTACCGAACTGGCTAAAACCATGTGGCCGGTGGAAGAAACAGGCAAAAACTCCGTAATACCTTCAATGATGGACAATACAATAGACTGGCTCGTTGTCATAAAAAAAATAAATGTTCAGGGTTTGTTGAATCAGGCTTTTTCGGCCGGGGTTTTTTTGAAAATGGCATAAATCTCGATGAGCAAACCGGCAACAAATAAGATCGGGGCTATAGTGATCCGCGTGGTACTATATACCACATTTGTATCAAAGGTATTCGGATCCTGGTTCTTACCACCGGCCATCAGCAACATGCCGAGGACAATAATCACGCCACCGATAATCATCCAGGTATAATTTTGTTTGGCAAATAAAGGTTCCAGCTTTGTTTCAGTTGTGGCTGGTGCCTTTGCTTGTGTATTCGTTTGTTTGACAGACATGCGTAAATATATTTTAAGAAATTCGGCTGTGAAAGTACACAAAGATACTAATAGAGGTCATCTAATTTCATCTTTAAATATTTAATAACACTTCTATGTGTACTGTATAGGCTGATAGCAACACCTAAAAATATCATACCGCCGAATAGAATCAGTGTTTGCTCCGTATTGCGAATAGCTTTTAACTGTACAAACTGGCTTTCTGCCCACTGGATCAGGCCGAAAAGTAAGGCGATGGCTATCAATGCGCTGATTAATCCATAAATGACCGCGCGTATATCCATGGGTTTTGCGATGAAATTCCGCGTCGCACCCACCATTTGCATAGTTTTTATTAAAAAACGGTTGCTAAACATTGCCAGCCGGATAGTATTGTCTATACTCACAATGACAATAATGCAAAGCAGGATAGATACCACAATGAATATTAAACCGATTTTAGAAGCTCGGTCGGATAAATTGCTCACCAAAACCTGGGGGTATTGTAAATCCGTAATTTGATTGCCATACTTTTCCATGATGGTGGCTGATATCTTTTTCAGGCTGTCCGGGGTAACATAAGTAGATCGGGCATAAAAATCAATGCTTTCCGGTAAGGGATTATAATCTAAGATCTTTGTCCAGTCTTCATTATTTTCGCTATTCCATATCTGTTTGGCAGTTTCTTTATTTACATATTGTACGTTCTTGGCATAAGGTTGCGAATTGATATAGGCCTGGATTTGCGCGATGGTATCTTTATTTTGAGTACGCAAATAAGCGCTGATACGGATATCTTCTTTTAACGAATTTCCCAATTGATTAAAATTGAGAAACAACCAGCCCATAATACCCATAATCAGCAGGACTATAGCCACACCGATAATACTATACACATAACTGGGTTTGCTGCGCCGTAAAGATGATTTACCTATTTCAGCCATAAAGAAACTATAATTTAGGGTTTGTGCTGCCGCAAATGTAAGGGTTCATCTGTAAAATATTTTACTAAATTCCCGGCAGATACAAGAGTATAAAATATGAACCACCTGCTGTTTCAGCCGTTTTGAAATATTTTGAACATTTCAAAATTCTATTTACAAATTTCTTGTAGGTTTGCTGGCTTCATCTAAACGATGAATAGTTGAATATGGTATAGAAAAAATAAATTTTGTGATTCATTTTTTTTTAATAAAAAAGATTAATATAGCCCAAAGTGGCTAATAAAGAGTAGTTTACAAGAACCGAAAGTGCTATCGGTAACGATTTAGTAATGGTGCTTACTGCACTCGCTTTCATCTGATTACCTTGTAAATCATTATTGCAAATTTAATAAAAAAAGGGTTAAGTCGTAGTGTACTTAACCCTTTTTCTGCTTTTCCAATATACATCAAAAAGCGTAATTGGAAATAAATCTTTCCCAATATGGGGACACAATGTGATAATGGTTTACATATTATTTCCAAGTTTTGGTATATCAATTAAAATGTGGTTCCGAAACAAGTAGTGATAACTTTTAACAGACTAAGCTATGGAAATCGTGTTGAGTAAAATATTATCGCAAATTCAGCATCAGGAAGATAATCTTTCTTCTCAAATTATGCAAACTGCTGATGAGGCTTACCAAATGACCTTATTCCTGAAGGAAATGCTATTTACCATAAAGATGAAAGTCTTACAAACCGGATTTAAGGATGAACAGCAGGAAATCAATTTTTTCAAGAACATTAAACCGCAGATTTTAGGAAAACTAATTTATTACAATAAAGTATTCCGTATTGAAACCACCTGTCCTGTAAGTACCGGGAGAATACATCAAAGCTATTTTGAAAACCAACTGAAAATCCTGAAATCCGAATATAAGGAAAGCATATCCAATGAAGATTTTTACAGGTACTACCGTGCAGGCAGAACAGACCGTGACCACAGTTATTTCAGGCTCGGAAAAGTCAATTACCACGATGGTTTAAAGAGTGCCGTATTTGAAATTGACCTTAGCTTTTCAACCTACTACGATAACAAAGTTGCCCACATTATAGCCAATGAATTACTCTATACTTTTTTGCTTACCAAAATCAATCCTGAAAAAAATCCCGATACCATTTTAATGAACGGGGATGCAAGCAAAGACATTTCGTGGACTAATTCACAAAATGCACTGATAGAATTGATTTACGCCCTGTATGCTTCCAATTCTATTGCATACGGTAAAATAGGCATCAGAAAATTAGCTCTGATTTTTCAAATCTTATTCCGAACGCCCTTGAACGATATACACCATTCTTTCCACCGAATGAAAACAAGGGCAGGCTCCCGGACGGCGTTTTTAGACCAACTCAAAATTTCCCTCGAAGAGTATATGGATAAAGACCTTTAGCCGTAACAGCAAAAGTGTTTCAAAGCAGTACATTTTGTGTACTGCTTTTTTTGTCCATATCTGCCAATTGGCAAAAGTTGGCAAAAAGCTACAACAAAATAACTGAAACACGCTAAAACCCTTATTAAACAAGGATTTTCCTCATTGCAAAAAAAAATCAAAAAAGTGCCAAACCAATGGGTAAGCATTGGCAGACAAACACTGCCACACTTCTGAATTTTGCCCTGTGAACATTAAACAGCAGTGCAATGAATATTATAACAGTTGACGAAGAAGTGTGGAAGCACCTCAATGAGCGGTTGAAAGCCATAAGCGAATATATCCTCAAACTGGAAGATACAAGCTACGATAGTTTGTGGCTCAACAATCACGAAGTCTGCCAGTATCTCCACATCAGCGAAAAAACATTGTGGCGTATGCGCACCAATGGGCAGATAGCCTTTTCAAAAATGTACGGGCAGTATTACTATACGATTGGTGCTATCAAGGAAATGCTCAACGCTAACGCTGTGCAGACCACCGATGAATATGTAGAGCAGCTTATGGCGAAAGGCAAAAGCTATATCGAAAAAGGCAGAAAGCTGAAATCAGGTAATAATTAAAAGCGTACCCGTATGAATATCGACAAAATGGAATTTGTGGCGTGGATGGAACGCATAATGGATAGGCTGGACATTCTTGGCAATCACATAGACGATTTACAAAAGAAGCGCAACAGCATAGACGGCGAAGAATTACTGGACAATCAGGATTTATTGCAAATGCTGAAAATCAGTAACCGTTCCCTGCAACGGTATCGCTCCATAGGCAAGCTCCCTTATTATACCATTAGCGGAAAACTGTATTACAAACTGTCTGATGTGCATCAGTTCATCAGGGAAAGTTTTAACCCTCCCTTGCCCAAACTGGATGCCAATAAATGACAAACGCTGCCTTTGAATGCCACATAACGCAAATCAGTGAAGGCTTCCTTTACATTCGACCGTGAAATTTTAAAATTTTCAGACTATGAGCGAAGAAACAACAAATAAACAGGAAATGCCCGAACAGCTTTCGGACATCTTACTCGTACTGGATAAAGAGAAAATGAAAATCCAGGCGGTAAAGAGTATAGGCGAAAACGGGAAAATGGAAACCGTTGACCCTACCAAGAAGAACCAAAATCAGTTTATGCGTGTGGACAAAAGCGGCGATTTCTTTTCCAACTTCTTTTCCAATTTTTTCAGCCAGTTAAAGAACCCTACAAACTTTACTTTCTTCAAAGTGCCTGCCCCTGTTGCTGCTGAAAAAGCAGAGGAACTGCAAAAGCACGTAGATAAGCCCACTCCACAGGGCGAAAAAGTGCTGAAAGAACACGAAGTAAAAGCAGAACCCCAACCGGATAAAAAACAAGAAAATCAAAATAATATGGCAACAGCACAAACAACAACGGAAGCAAGCGAATACCGCTACAAGCCGGAGCAGATTGATTGGGACACAATGAAAAACCTCGGATTAAGCAAAGAGTATCTTGAAAAAAGAAACTTGCTCGACCCTTTGTTACGAGGTTATAAAACCAATGAACTTTTACCGATAGGTATTAACCTCGGTGGCTCTATCCTCCGCACAGATGCCCGCCTGTCTTTACAGCAAGGCGAAGACGGCAATGTTATCGTGGCAATACACGGTATCAAAAAAGAACCTAACCTGCACTTTGAGTTTTTCGGTCACAAGTTTACGGATGAAGACAAGAAAAACCTGCTTGAAACGGGCAATATGGGGCGTGTCGTTAATTTAGTAAATTCCAAAACAGGCGAACTGATGCCGTCCATTATCAGCATTGACAGGCTGACCAATGATGTGATTGCGCTACGTACGGAGTTTATCAAAATTCCCGATGAAATTAAGGGCGTAAAGCTGAATGACGAACAAAAGCAAACGCTGATGGAGGGCAAACCACTCTATTTAGAGGGTATGATTTCGACTAAGGGAACGGAGTTTTCAGCAACGGTACAATTCAATGCGGACAAACGATATGTTGAGTTCCTGTTCGACAGAAGCAATAACAATCAGCAAGCGCAAACTAACCAACAGAATACCCAACAAAGCAATCAGCAAAGCCAACCGCAGGAAGCTCCAAGAACTTTCAGGGGCAAAGAACTGGATGATGAGCAGTACAACAAGTTTAAAGCCGGACAAACCATATACGTTGAACTGAAAGATAAAAAAGACCAACCGTATAAGGGTTATATCACTTTCGATAAAGATACCGGAAAGACCAATTTTGAGTTTCCCGGTCAGTACAAAGCACGGGTAGAACCTGCCGAAACCCATAAAACGCAGACTGCCGTCAATTCGGAGGGTAAAACCAACGAAGCGACCAGGAACGTCCAAGAGCCTTTGAAGTCCGGGCAGCAAAGACCGAAAAACGAAAAGCAGCAGGAACAACAGGACAACAAGCCTGCAAAATCCAAAGGCAGAAAAATGTAGTACATTATGAAAACAATCATTGCAGAAAAACCAAGCGTAGCAAGGGAAATAGCCGGACTTGTGGGAGCATCCGATAAAAAGGACGGCTACCTGACAGGTAGCGGCTATTTTGTTACGTGGGCATTTGGTCATTTGATAGGACTGGGAATGCCCGAAGACTACGGGATTTCGGGATTTGACAAAGCATCCCTGCCAATATTGCCCAACCCCTTTTTATTGACCGTTCGCAAGGTCAAAAAGGACAAAGGGTACACCGCCGATACTGGCGCATTAAAGCAACTGAAAGTCATTGAGCAGCTTTTCAAGCTAAGCAACAGCATCATCGTTGCTACCGATGCAGGTCGTGAGGGCGAACTCATTTTCAGGTACATTTATGAATACCTGAAATGCAGCAAACCTTTTGAACGCCTTTGGATAAGTTCACTTACAGAAAAGGCAATAAAGCAGGGCTTTGACAACCTAAAAGACGGGGCAGCATTTGCCGGACTGTACCAGGCAGCACAAGGCAGAAGTCGTGCCGACTGGCTTGTGGGCATCAATGCTACGCAGGCATTGAGCATTGCCGCAGGCAACGGTATCTATTCGCTCGGAAGAGTGCAAACGCCCACACTGGCTTTGATATGTAAACGCTACCTCGATAATAAGAATTTTACGGTAAAGAAATACTGGCAGATACAATTAGCGCACAATAAAGCCCAGGTTGATTTTAAAAGTATTTCCGCTACCAAATGGGATGAAAAGCAGCTTGCTGATGATACCCTTAAAGCCATTCAGCGTGGCGCAACGGCAACCGTTACATCAGCAGAAACCAAAAGCGTTACGGAACAACCGCCCTTGCTTTTCGACCTGACAGGTTTACAAAAGGAAGCCAACAAAAGGCTGAAATTATCTGCTGAAGCAACGCTCAATATTGCGCAAAGCCTGTACGAAAAGAAGTTTATCACATATCCACGTACCGGAAGCAAATACATCCCTGAAGATATGTGGTCAGAAATTCCAAACCTTGTGCGGGCTTTGCAGAACCGTGAAGATTGCAAGCAAGCCCTTACCAAAATCAAATGGGGACGGTTCAACAAACGTATCGTGAATGACCTCCGTGTAACGGACCATCACGGTTTGTTGATTACTGATAAAGTACCGTCGGTACTCAATGCAGACGAAAACAAGATTTACAATATGATTGCGCTTCGGTTGCTCGAAGCCATATCGCAAGCCTGTGTCAAAGAAATAACCGATGTATCGTTACAGGTATTGCATTACGACTTTACGGCAAAAGGCTGTAAAATTCAGGAAGCGGGTTGGCGTTCCATCAAAGGAAGTTTTACAGACGATGGCGAAGAGCCAGAGCAGGAATTACCTGAATTGCATAAAGGCGACGAACTTGCCATAAAGGAAGCTGCCGTTTTGGAAAAGCAGATCAAACCGCCAGTGCTTTACACCGAAGCCGGGCTTTTGTCGGCTATGGAAACCGCAGGGAAAGAAATTGAGAACGAAGAAGAGCGCAAAGCCCTCAAAAATATCGGTATTGGTACTCCTGCAACAAGAGCCGCCATTATTGAAACCCTGCTTACCCGTAATTATATCCTACGGGATAAACGCTCTTTAATCCCTACCGAAAAAGGATTGCAGGTTTATGAGTTGGTCAAAGAACGCAAGATTGCGGATGTGGCAATGACCGCCGAATGGGAATTGGCATTGCAGAAAATCGAGAATAACGAAGCAGATGCCGGAACGTTCCAAAAGGAAATGGAAACCTATGCCAAATCCATTACCGATGAATTGTTGCAAACTTCTATTGCAAGTACCAATCAGCCGAAACTGACCTGCCCGAAATGTAAAAGTCAGCAACTCGTCATTCGTGATAAAATTGTGAAATGCCCTGATGAGGCTTGTAACTGGGTACAGTTCCGCACCGTCTGCGGTGTGCGAATCAGTATCGAAAACATAACAAGCCTTGTCAATAAAGGCAAAACTTCCTTAATCAAAGGGATGACAAGCAAAGCCGGAAAGAAATTCGATGCTTACATCATTCTGAAAGAAAACGCTGAAAGTTCCTTTGAGTTTGAGAAAAACAAAAGCAGTAAACGCAATGGAAAATAAACCGTCAATCGTACCCAAAAAAATCAGGAACCTGATTTATACCATTCGGGGCAAACAGGTAATGTTGGATAGCGACCTCGCCGCCTTATATCAGGTGGAAACAAAGAACCTGAACAAAGCCGTAAAAAGAAATATTGAGCGTTTTCCTGTATCATTCTGCTTTCAACTGACCGAAGAGGAAGTTGAAAACTTGAGGTTCCAATTTGGAACCTCAAGTTTAAATTACGGCGGCAGACGTTATTTGCCCTATGTTTTTACCGAACAAGGCGTTGCAATGGCATCTGCCATACTCCGTTCAGATATAGCCGTTAGAATGAGTGTGGAAATAATGGAAGCCTTTGTAGAAATGCGGCGTATGCTCATTAGCAACGCTTCTTTGTTTCATCGTTTGGATAATATCGAGTTAAAGCAACTGGAAGCCGACCAAAAATTTGAAGAGATTTTTAAGGCTTTGGAAAGCGACAAGCTCCACAGTGAAAAAGGCATTTTCTACGACGGACAGGTATTTGATGCCTACGCCTTTGTTTCCGATATTATCCGAAGTGCCAAAAGCTCTATTATCCTGCTTGATAATTATGTGGATGATACGGTGCTTACTTTGTTGGGTAAGCGTAAGGTTAATGTAACCGCTACAATCCTTACCAAAAGTATCAGCAATCAGCTACGGTTAGATTTGCAACGCTACAATAGCCAATATCCTCCAATAGACATTGAATTGTTTTCCGATGCCCACGACCGTTTTTTGATTATTGATTATACAGAACTCTACCACATTGGGGCATCGCTCAAAGACCTGGGCAAAAAATGGTTTGCCTTTTCGAGAATGGATATTGAAGTCGGCAGGATGCTTCAAATATTGAACAAGCCATAAAAGAAGCCCTCCGAATTTTCGGAGGGCTTCTTTGCTATTTTGACACTTAAAATACCCTTATCGTTTTTAAATTAGCTTTAGTAGTATTTCTTCTTTAGCCATAAACTTGCTCTTACTAATAATATCAGAACCGGAACTTCTACCAACGGTCCTATAACGCCTACAAACGCCTGTGGGGAATGAATACCGAAAACCGCTATTGCTACTGCTATTGCCAATTCAAAGTTGTTTCCTGTGGCTGTAAATGCGATTGAGGCGTTTTTGTCGTAAGGAACTTTTAGGGATTTATTGATAAAGAAGCTGACGAAAAACATCAGTACAAAATAGATGATTAACGGTATGGCTACTTTTACTACATCCATTGGCAACTCTAATATTTTATCTCCTTTTAAACTGAACATTAATACTATCGTAAACAGTAAAGCATATAATGTAATGGGCGATATTCGGGGTACAAATTTCCGGTTATACCATTCTATGCCTTTTGATTTTATCAATGCGTAACGGCTTATAAAACCTGCTAAGAAAGGAATACCTAAATATATCAATACGCTTTCGGCTACGTCTTTCATTGATACGCTTACATTGAAATTGGCTAATCCTAATTTGCTTGGTAATACGTTGATGAATAGCCAAACTAAGAAGCTATAAGAAAGTACCTGAAAGATACTGTTCAATGCAACCAACATAGCGGTATATTCTCTGTTTGCTTTAGCCAAATCGCTCCATACGATTACCATTGCGATACATCTTGCCAAACCTATCAGTATCAAGCCTGTCATATAATCGGGTTCATTGCGTAAAAACAAAAGGGCTAATCCGAACATCAGCACTGTACCGATAACCCAATTGAGCAATAAGGATATGCCGATTACTTTTTTATCCTTAAACGCTTGGGGCAATAATGAATAATCCACTTTTGCCAATGGTGGGTACATCATCAATATCAGACCTATTGCCAAAGGAACGTTTGTAGTGCCTACGGATAAAGCATTTGTAATTTTTGATATTCCCGGAAAGAAATATCCCAAACCTATACCTACTGCCATTGCAAGGAATATCCATAAGGTAAGGTAACGGTCAAGAAATTTTAGTTTTGGTTGCATTGGTTATTAACTGATTTTTGAAAAAACATAGAACATTTCCGTTGCTATCTGCAAACTTCTTTCTGCATATACCTTTGATTGCTCCGGTGTATTGTCCGATATTTTAGGGTCTTCAAATGTGACAGGTATTCTTTTTTCCGCACCTGCTATAAACGGACAGCCACCGTCTGCCTGCGAACAGGTCATAATGGCTGTGAATGCTGACACAGGATTGAAAGGGTTATCGTATTTTTTTGAAAATCCGATTATCGGCAAAGCATTATCGCTGTACTTTATGGCATATACAGGGTTATTGGTATCTGCTATTTTGAAAATATTAAATCCCTGTTCGGTCAATGTTTCTGCGACTTTGGGGAATAGTGCCGTTTCTTCTGTACCACCCGAATAACAATGTACGTTTGGAATATTAAAATGTGCGGACGCTACCTGTGCCCAAACCTGTGATAAATGGCTTCTTCGGGAATTGTGGGTACAAATGAAATTGATGTTAATATCGTGCCTGTCGTTTACTTTTTGCTGTACAAAATCTACTAACGGCTGTAATATCGTTTTACGTTCTTCGCTGATACTGTGAACGCCAATTTTGTTGTTAATGATTTCGATTAGTTTCTGATACATCATATTTTGTTTTAGTAATTAGCAACATCCCGAATTTGGTGTACAGCAAGCATTATTCAGCTCTGATAATTTTACCTTTTGCTTTTCGGCAGGAATACCGCAAGCATCACTTGCCAGGCAAGCGGTTTGCTTGTTTTTCAGTACAAAATGCTTTCCGTTAAAATTCAAATCGTATTTACCAACCGTTTCGCTTTGGTATTCTACTTCTATTTCGGCATCTTCAATATCCAACTTTTCTTCGGATAGCTTAATAATGTTCAATAGTTTTGTCGGCTTTAATCGGTGTTCAAAATCGTTGGCATTCCATAATTGGAAATTGACAACTTTTTCGTTTCTAATTGTTCCGCCACAATCAATAAAATGTTTTGTAATAACACCTATCTCTGTAACGTGAAAGTGTTCGGGTACAAATGTTCCGTTCTCTAATTGAAATTCAACATTATCCAATGCTGGTAAGATTTCTTTGATGTTTGATAGTTTCATTGTTTTTTTATTTAATTGTTATATTGCTTTATTACGATTAATATGTTCAAAAAAAATGCTTAACAGCATTTATCAACCCCTACATTATCTATAAAAAAAGTATTGAGTTCCTTTTTTATCTGCTGCCAAACATTTTCATCAATGCAGTAACACACGCTTGTTCCCTCTATATTCCCTTTGATGATACCAATGTTTTTAAGCTCTTTTAAATGTTGTGAAATCGTAGCCTGCGCCAATCCTAATTCTTCCACTAAGTCATTACAAATACAGGCATTCTGCTTAACAATGTATTGCAGGATAGCTATACGGGCAGGATGAGCCAGTGCCTTTAAAGAGGTTGCTAAGCTGTTTTGCTGTTCTGTAAATATTTCAGTTTTTGTTACGCCCATTTTATCTGTAAATATTTATCGCAATATTACGATAAATATTTAAACCACAAAAGTAGTTTGTGAAAAAACATATACATAAGCACTAATTCTGTACAAATTATCATTTCAAATTTCTATTGTAAATAGCCAAATCCTGCCTTTCAAAGCCAAACCCTGCAACATTATCAGAGGCATTTGCTCCTGCTTCTAATTTTAGGATTTAAGTAAAATTCTAAACAAAATATAGTATGGATGTACAGCAAAAAGACCTGTCGTATTTCAGATTACGACTGCAAGAACTATTAAATAGCAGCTTTCCCGAAAAGGCGCACGACCAAAAATTTATAGACCAACGGTCTTCGTGGGCTGCCAATGCTTATGAGGGTGCTTTCCGTTCGGGAAACGCCATTGAGCAATGCAACGAAATAGCCAACTACATACTTTTTGAGGGCTTGCACTTCTCCAAGTTCGACACGGTTTTCAAAGTGGTATGCAATGAATTTGATACCATAATGGCAGACGAGGAACTGCGACCGTTCGCCCTTAAAATGTTTCCCGTTTGTGAGCCTGTTTTCGCAGGATATGAATTAACCGATGATTTCGCCTACGGATATGAGTTTGATGTACTCTATACCGAACTGACCGGAACCATCTCAATATGGATTGAGGAAAATGGGCTTCAGTAAGCGGTTCCATCTCCAACAGAATATTGATGCCCTGCGAATTGTTTTTAAACTGGAAAAGGAGAAACGGCAAGCCACCGTAGGCGAAAGACTGCTAATGATGCGATACAGCGGATTTGGCGGTCTTAAATTCGTTCTGAACACCGTAGAAAGCGAAATAGACATCAATCATTGGAGAAAAACAGAACACGACCTCTTTCCACTCACGCAGGAACTCCACCAACTCCTCAAAGAAAATTCCCAAGACGATAAGCAATACCGCAGGTATGTGGACAGTATGAAAAGTTCCGTACTGACGGCTTTTTATACACCGCCAAAGGTTATAGATGCCATTTCATCTGCCTTGCGGGATAATGGTCTGCACATTGATAAATTCCTCGAACCCTCCGCAGGTATAGGTTCATTCATACAATCCTTTTCGGAAAATCAGAAAGCCAGTGTTACCGCTTATGAAAAGGACTTGCTTACAGGCAAGATTTTAAAGCAGCTTTACCCCGAAAGTAATATCCGTATAAACGGTTTTGAGGAAATCCCCGAAAGGGAACAAAACAGCTATGATGTAATCGCCAGTAACATCCCGTTCGGCGATACTTCCGTATTTGATTTGTCCTTTTCCCGAAGCAGGGACGATGCCAAAGTACAGGCTGCCCGAAGCATACACAATTACTTTTTTCTGAAAGGTGCTGATATGCTCCGTGAGGGTGGTTTGTTGGCTTACATCACTTCGCAGGGCATTCTGAATAGCCCTAAGAACGAACCCATACGCAGGGCGTTGATGCAGGATAATAATTTGGTTTCGGTTGTAAGACTGCCCAACAATCTGTTTACCGAATATGCAGGTACGGAAGTGGGCAGCGACCTGATTATCCTGCAAAAAAATACGGCAAAACAAAATCTGACCGACAGGGAAGATCTGTTTTGCCAAAGCAAGCCAACCGAATACAATACGCCGGGCAATGCGCTCTTTCAGGACGGTACAAGAATTATCCATACCGACCAAAAATTAGATACCGACCCATACGGTCAACCTGCCTTAATCTATACGCATAAAGACGGTGTTGAGGGTATTGCCAAAGATTTGAAACAAATGCTTTCCGAAGATTTAGGGAACCATCTGAATTTGAATTTATACAAAGGCGAACGCAATGATGAGCCTATGATACAAATTCCGATTGAACCAAAGGTTACACCTCCGGTCATAGACCCTGCAATCGTTCAGCAAAAACCGCAGCTTATAACCACTCCGGTAGTCCATCAGGAAAGCCCACAGGAACTAAAACAACTAAGCATTTTTGACCTGTTTGAAAGTGCGGGTGAGCCTGTAATGGTGCTTGCTCCACCTAAAAGAACTACCCAAAACAAAAGGCAAAGTAGTAATAAAAGAAGAGGCACAATAGGTCGTCAACCCGACCTGTTCAGCAGTGCCAGGCAGCAACCTTATACACCGCTAAAATCCAATGGTGCTACCAATGGAAAAAGCCAAGTAAACAGCAAAAAACAGGAAGCCATCGGCGACCTGTTTTCACAAATAAACGGCAATGGCCAGTCTGATAAGACTGCCATTCCCGTTACCGATATTAACACCGTTCCTGAACCTGCTCCGTATAGCGGCGAACTGCAATTATTCCACCGGAATGATTGCCTTGTGGTGGATAACGGTTGGGTCGGCTATTTGCAAGAGGTGGATAAGGAAGACAAAAAAGCTATCTTTCATCCATTGCAATTGCCGTCGGCACAGAAAGCAAGAGCCGAAGCCTACATAGCCGTAAGGGACAGTTATATCAACCTGTACCAAAAAGAAGCTGAAAAACAGACCGAACACAGGGAAGAACGGGAAACCCTGAACCTGCTGTACGATGCCTTTACCAAAAAATACGGCAATCTCAATACTGCCGACAATGCCAAGCTGATAAAAACAGACAGTGCAGGTAAAGAAATCCCCTATCTGGAGCGTGTCATTGGCGGCATAATCCATAAAGCGGATATTTTCAGCCGTCCCGTTAGCTTTTCTACCATTACGTTAGCAACCGACAATCCCGAAGAGGCTTTAGCTGCCTCCCTGAACAAATACGGAAATGTGGATTTGGACTTTATGTCCGAAATCAGCAGCCTGCCTGCCGATACCCTGAAAGAAGCCCTGCACGGGCGGTTGTTCTACAATCCGCTACAACAGGAATATGAAATAGCCGAACGTTGGATTGCAGGCAACGTGGTGGAGAAAGCAGATGAAGTAAGAGCCTATCTCGAAAACTATCCCGATGATACCGAAGCCAAAGAAAGCCTTACCGCTTTAGAGGAAGCCCGACCAAAACGTATCGAATTTGAGGAACTGGATTTTAACCTCGGCGAACGGTGGATACCTACCGGAATTTATGCCCGTTTCGCTTCGCATTTGTTCGATGCGGATGTACTGGTTCATTACTCCGAAAGCTCCGACGACTTTTCCGTAAAGTGTCATCAGGGCAATATGCACATTTGGGAAAAATATGCGGTCAAAGCGGAAAGCCGCACGTTTGACGGTATTGCCCTGCTTAAACACGCCCTTGTCAATACCACGCCTGATATTACCAAAAAAGTAATGGTTGGCGACCAAGAGGTTAAAGTACGGGATATGGAAGCCATACAAATGGCGAACACCAAGATTGACGAAATCCGTACCGCCTTTACCGACTGGCTACACGCACAGAACGATGAGTTTAAAAACAGGCTGACCGACCAGTACAACGATACCTTTAATTGTTTCGTTCGCCCAAACTATGACGGAAGCCATCAGGAATTTCCGGGATTAGACCGCAAGGGAGCAGGCATTGAAGACCTGTATTCAAGTCAAAAGGACACCGTTTGGATGATAAAGCTGAACAACGGTGCTATCTGCGACCACGAAGTAGGCGCAGGAAAAACGCTGATAATGTGTACCGCAGCGCAGGAAATGAAGCGTTTGGGATTAGCCCATAAGCCGATGATTATCGGGCTGAAAGCAAATATACCTGCCATTGCCGAAGACTACCGTAAAGCCTATCCACACGCCAAAATCCTTTATCCGGGTATTGATGATTTTACGCCGAAAAAACGCCTGCGGATTTTCGGGGATATTAAAAATAATGATTGGGATTGCGTGATACTTACGCACGACCAGTTCGGAATGATACCGCAATCGCCCGAAATACAAAAGGAAATCCTCGAAATAGAACTGGACAGCGTAGAGCGCAATCTCGATGCCCTGAAATCGCAGGGCAAGGAAGTGACAAGGGGAATGCTCGCCGGGGTAATCAAGCGGAAAGAAAATCTTGAAGTAAAGCTGAAAACGCTGCAACACGATATTGAAAACCGTAAGGATGATATTGTGGACTTTAAGATGATGGGCATAGACCATTTGTTTGTGGACGAAAGCCACCAGTTCAAAAACCTGATGTTCAACACCCGTCATACACGGGTTGCCGGACTGGGGAACGTGGACGGCAGCCAAAAGGCACTGAACCTGCTGTTTGCAATCCGCACCATTCAGGAGCGTACCAATGCGGATATGGGTGCAACCTTTCTTTCGGGTACAACCATCAGCAATTCATTAACGGAATTGTACCTGCTGTTTAAATACCTGCGCCCCCGTGCATTGGAAAAACAGGGTATTCATTCCTTTGATGCGTGGGCAGCTATCTATGCACGGAAAACGACCGATTATGAATTTTCGGTAGCTAACAATATTGTAGCAAAAGAGCGTTTCCGCTACTTTATCAAAGTGCCGGAACTGGCACAGTTCTATTCTGAAATCACGGATTACAGAACGGCTAAGGATATTGGTATTGACCGCCCCACTAAGAACGAGGTATTGTACAACATACCGCCAACGCCCGACCAAGATGCCTTTATCCAAAGCCTGATGCAGTTTGCCAAAACGGGCGATGCTACTTTGCTCGGTAGAGAACCATTATCGCAAAGGGAAGAAAAAGCAAAGATGCTCATTGCGACGGACTATGCCCGTAAGATGTCGCTCGATATGCGTATGGTAAGTGGTATATACGACGACCATCCCGACAACAAGGCTTCGCATTGTGCGGTAAATATCGCCAAGTATTACAACCAGTTCAACGCACAGAAAGGAACGCAGTTCGTTTTCTCGGATTTAGGAACCTATAAGCCCGGCGAATGGAACGTGTACTCCGAAATAAAACGCAAACTCGTGGAAGACCACGGCATACCTGCGCACGAAGTAAGGTTTATTCAGGAAGCGAAAAATGATAAGCAACGTAAGGAACTTATCAACGGAATGAACGAGGGCAAAATCCGTGTACTGTTCGGTTCTACAAGTATGCTCGGAACTGGCGTAAACGCACAGAAAAGAGCTGTTGCCGTTCATCATTTAGATACACCGTGGCGACCGTCTGACCTTGCCCAAAGGGACGGGCGGGCAATCAGAAAAGGCAATGAGATTGCCAAATTCTTTGCCAATAATAAAGTGGCTGTGATTATCTATGCAGTTGAAAAATCGTTGGACAGTTACAAATTCAACCTGCTGTATAATAAGCAGCTTTTCATCGACCAGTTAAAGACTAACAACCTGACCAAAAGAACGATTGACGAGGGAAGTATGGACGAAAAATCGGGAATGAACTTTTCGGAATATGTGGCAATCCTGTCAGGAAATACAGACCTGTTGGATAAAGCCAAACTGGAAAAACAGATTGCCGGACTGGAAAGCGAAAAGCAGGCGTTCAACCGCTCTAAATCCAGTGCCAAATTTAAGGTACAGGATTATATGGAAATGTTGCAAAGCACTCAATCCCGTTTGAACCGGATGAGTACCGACTGGGAAAACTTACAGCAACGCCTGCAAAAGCGTTCGGACGGTACAATCGAAAACCCTGTGCTGTTAGATGGCTTGCCGCCCAATGCAAATCCGAAACAAATAGGCGCAAAACTGAACGAGATTGCGAACAAAGCCCGCACGGCAGGCGACTATCGTGAAATAGGCAACCTCTACGGGTTTCAATTATTGGTTAAAACAGAACTTCCAAAGGATAATTCAACACTCGAAAGGGTCAATAGATTTTTTATAACTGGCGAGGGCAATATCAAGTACACCTACAATAACGGTCTGATGGCAAAAGACCCCGAAACCGCCGCAATGAATTTTTTAAGGGCTTTGGAAAAACTGCCGGGCTTTGTGAAGCAGGAGCAGGAGAAAATCGCTGAAATACAAAAAGACCTGCCGATACTTCAGGAAGTGGTTAACGGTACTTGGGCTAAAGAAAGTCGATTGAGTGAGCTTAAAACGGAACTGGCTGCCGTAGAAAGAAAGATACAGCTATCTATTACGCCGGAAACCAAACAAGATGCTTCGGAGCAGGCAGAAAAGCAGAATGAAGCCCCAAAGGTGCAGGAAAGCATTATACGGACAAAAGGCGTTCATTCACCTCGTGGCGTATTATAATAGTCGTTACTTTTCGTCCTTTTCGTCCATTTTTTTTATTAGGGCTTCACAGGGGCTGTCAAGGAATTTGGTTCGGTTTATCTTACGGGCTTTCAGTTCCATAAACGTGTGGTAAAAATCGCCTAACTCAATATTAAAGGCTTCTTCAAAAGTTTTAGCTATCAATTTTATGTCTGTATTCCCATTGTTAAATACACCGTGGGAGTACAGTGCATATATGAGTTCCGTCAGTGCCGTTTTACTTGCCGTCCATTTCAATGAATTGTCCGAACCCCTTTTCACATTGATGTTATTGAGCCTGTCTTCCAAATAAACTTGTATCAGGTCATTGGCAATAATCTTGGCAACCTTATAATCGTGTGAAGTAGAAAAACGATGGTCTGCTTCAAAATAAAATGTGTCTAACCACAGCCTTATATCGTGCTTGCCACGCACAAAGAATTTTTCGTCAACGAAAGAATTATTGCTGCGGTAATACTTGTAAAAATCAAGGTTGTTTTCAAAGAACCCTTTTTAGCTTTTTCAGTTCTTTGGTAAAATATTTCTTGGTACGCTTGTTCCCGTAGGGTCTTCTTGTTTCGATTTTATAGATGGTATTGTAGTAGATGAGCTTTGAAACAATAACAGGTTTCTGATACTTGAAAAAATGGATTTCTTCTTCCATATTCTTAAAGTCATTTTTCAGTACAAAGTCCTTTAAGTCGGCAAGGCTTTGTATGATATGGTGTATAACGGCTTCAATTCTTTTTATGGGGCAGTCGGTTTCAATCTCCAGTTCCTGGATTGCAGTTTCCAATTTAAGATATGTTTCATTGTAAAATTTATCCATTCGCTTCATTTTGATGTAATATATTATTGGTTAATACAGAAAAGCTAACACTGTTCGTATTAGCTTATGATGCAATTACTGCTTAAAAAATTCAACCTCTACCGTATTGATGATGGAACGATAGATAGATTTTTGTTGCATACTTTAAAGGGTTGTAGTATGATGCAGGTTAATCATTACGAATTATACCCGCATCACCAACTGTTTTTTGACCGATATTTTACGGTTCGCAGTTTACAACCTTAGTTATTCAATTTTAATAAGTCAAGGCAAGCCCTACACCCCATCCCATATCACTATCATAGTGGGTGCGTATGCCTATGTTTTTGTTGAGGATGTAGCTAAGTTCTCCCATATATTCAAAGTCTGTGTTGACCATAAAGCCGCCCCTTAACCTTTTGGTGATGGGAATATCCTCACGCATCAGCGCCAGCCTTACAATACCATCGTGATAAACCTCTGCCTGAAAATTAACGAGCATAGGTAAGGTGTACACAAAACCTAAGCTCACAGCCCGGCGTGTATCCTTTTCATTCTTTTGTCCGAATAAGTTTGTTTCGTGTTCGTCTATTCCCATTTTACGGTAACGCCAGTCAAATCCCACAAAGGGCATAAACCATTGCATTTTCCCCAAGTATCTGCCCAAATGGGTTTCTACTTCATAGCCGTGCATATCATTGTAACCTAAACGCCATTCCGAACTCAAGTTCCATCTTGTGTTTTGCAGCATTGCCATACCGTCATTACCATTAGTGGCGAAATCATTCTGTGCCATGAAATGGGGCATATTGCTTTCCCGCTGTAATGCCTTATATGATTTAGCCTTATCAGGCAGGTAGGGATTTTGGTAATCGCCTACGGCAAACACTCTGTTCATCCCCGACATCATGTGGTACAGGATGTGGCAGTGAAAGAACCAATCGCCCTCCTCATTGGCGGCAAACTCGATGGTGTCCGTTTCCATCGGCATAATATCAATGATATTTTTCATAGGTGCATTTTCACCTTTGCCGTTCAGTACCCGGAAATCAAATCCATGCAGGTGCATCGGGTGGCGCATCATGGAGTTGTTATAAATGGTGATGCGCAGTACTTCGCCTTTCTTAACGGGTATTTTGTCCGTTTCAGAAAGTACCCTGTTGTCCATGCTCCAAACGTAGCGGTTCATATTCCCGGTAAGGGTAAATTTTATGTCCTTTACGGGCGCATCTTTGGGAAGCGTGGTATTGTAGGGAGATTTGAGCATGGCATAGTTTAAGGTAACAATATCTCCCAAAGCATTTGCATTATAACGGTTGGGGTCGTTGTCCATATTCATACCCCCGTGCTTGCTGTGGTCTGCTTTCTTTCCCGCTTCCCCTGTTATTTCGGGGTACATGACCACGTTCATATCCATTTGGTTCAGGCTCATCTTCATGCCCATATCGTCCAAATCGCCGTTCATCTTCATCATGTCGTTCATCATCTTCATCCCCTCGAAATACTTCAGTCGTGGCAGCGGAGAAATAAGCTGTTTGACACCGTTACCAATAAAGTAGCTTGCCGATTGTGTCCTGTCCTCGGTAGTCGCTAAAAACTCATACGCCAATCCGTCTTCGGGGATGGTAACGACCACATCATAGGTTTCCGATACGGCAATGATTAACCTGTCCACCTCTACAGGCTCAACATCATTCCCATCATTCGCTACTACTGTAATTTTTCCTCCAGCATACCGTAGCCAGAAATATGAAGACGCCCCTCCATTGGAAACACGCAATCTGACTTTGTCGCCTGCTTTTAGCTTTTTACCATCAATTGTTTTCAAATCGGTGCTATGGCTACCATTTATTAGGATTTTATCATAGTAAACGTCACTGACATCCATCGCCAGCATCCGCTTCCACTCGTTTTTTACCTTTACCCCTAATTTTCCCTCCTTAATAGCTTCAACATATGATTGTGTTGCGCCTTTCTTAATGGCCGCCCAATCATTTGCATTGTGTAGCATACGGTTGATATTATCGGGGTTAAGATTTGTCCACTCACTTAATATAATTGGAACGGTCGGCAAATCGTCAATTCCTTTTCTGAATGTCTTATCATCGCTTCTTTTCTTCATGATAAAACTTCCGTACATGCCAATCTGCTCCTGCAATCCTGAGTGGGAATGGTACCAGTGCGTACCATGCTGGATAATCGGAAAACGGTAGGTGTAGGTTGTGCCCGGTGCGATGGGTTTTTGTGTAAGCCAGGGCACACCGTCTTCTTTATTGGGCAGGAACACACCATGCCAGTGAAGTGATGTGCTTTCTTTCAATTGGTTGTGCACCACTATTTCGGCAGTGTCGCCCTCGGTAAAGGTAAGGGTGGGCATGGGGATTTGCCCGTTTACGGCAATTGCCCTTTTTTGCTTACCTGCATAGTTGACAAGCGTATCTTTTACATACAGCTCGTAATGCACCACTCTCTGTGCAAACAGCGTTTGCGTGCAAAGCAGTATCAGCACTGTTTGCAAAATTCTTATAGGTATTTTATTATATCTGTTCATGATTTGAAAAATTTTATTTAATGCTGTCTTCCATTGTGCTAAACCACGCTATCAAAACCTGCTTATCCTCCGGTGACAATACTGCATTGCGATGAATTAGTGTGTATGATGACAACGGCATTTCCCCGTCCTTAACCTGCCCGGCCATAGCCCTGAACTTGTTTCGCTGCCTGCGGACAGAATAGTCGCCAAATTCGCTAAAGTTGAGTTCCTCTTTCCCCTTTTTTATATGCTCTGCCATGTACCATGCGCCGGGCTGGATACGGCTGTACCACGGATAATGGGTATTGTTGCTATGGCAGTCATAACAGGACTGAACAAGGATAGCCTTTACATTTTGGGGTACGGCGTACACCCTTTCGATATGGGTGGCTGGCACTTCAACCGCCTGGTTCCGTAAGGGCTGAAAGAACTGTATGGCAATCAGGACGACAGCCAGCCCCAATATGATTTTCTTCTTTATGGTCATAATTATTTTATTGTGGCTTCATCTTTTTGTGTCTACTGTTTTTTCACATACTTGGCATAATTCTCCTTGTTTTCAAAATAAGAAACTTCACCGTTATTTCCTGTCACAGCAATCACCGCATTAGCTTTGTCTACCTGCTTATGGGAATAGGGGTCTATCGCCATCCGCACGGTCGCATCTTTTGGAATACGTTCCTTACACATTTCGCAACATCCGTAATAGGTTTTACCATCAAATTTTACTTCAAACTGCTTTTTGCCCATATAGGCATCATTTACCATGCAGACTTCATCCAATGGCACCAATTCGCCTATTTGGACATCATGTTCGTGGCTTGCCGGAGTTGCCTGCGAATGATGCTGTGCCGCTTCATCCTTATTTGACCCTGTCTGCCCGCAAGCGGTGAATAGCAGAGTTAAAGAGGAAATAAAGCAAATTATTATTTTGCTCATGTTAAAACTATTTTTTGAAATTTTATTATTTACTTTCTTCAAACTCTTTCAGCTTGCGCTTCATCAATTCAATTTCTTCCGCTTGGGTTTCAAGTATGTTTTTTTGCAACTGTATCAGTTCCGGGTCGGTCAGCTTTGCCTTTTCGGACATCAATATTGCTGCTGCGTGATGGGGTATCATACCTTTTACAAATTGTTTGTCCCCCACATTGATTTGCTCCCTTATACCAAACCATGAAAAGATGCCAACGGCGACTGAAAATATGGCTATCATCCAGTTCATTTTCCTGTTAGCGTACATCACTTTCATTACCACTAATTCGATAAGCAACATTGCCGAAGTCATCAGCAGGGTCATATACAAATTGTTGATATTGGGTATAAGGTTGCGCAACCCGTCTATCATAGCGTACATAATAAAATACATTGCACCGAACATTACGACAGCCATAATCGCAAAGCGTTTGTACATGGCTGAAGCATGGCTTGAATTGTGCGCACCATGCCCTGAAGCATGACCTGTATGGTGGTTGTTCTGCATATTTTCCATAACCCTAAATTTATTTACCGTTAATTGTTTGCTGTACCTTACCGCAGCTAATCATTTTTGAACCGTAGTAAGGATTTTTGATTTCTTTGTTTTCGCTGAACCAAACAGCTCCTTTCCCGTCATTGAACATCGGGCAATGGTCTTGATACAATGTTTGTGATGTGCCGAACAAACTAACCAGGTCTTTCAAATCTTCGCTAAGCGACGCTAAATGTTCTCTTTGGTGGTCTATCTTCCCAGCATTTTCGCCAATGTGCTCGGCATTTTCTTTTGCACTTTCAAAAATTTCCATAAACTCTTTATGCTTATCGGCTGGAATAGTTTTCATATCCACCTTATTCAAAGTACCCAACAGCTTTTTTCCTGCATTGGCGGCAGCTTTGTCATTATCTGAAGCAAGTGCGTTCTTTAATGATAGATAATCGGTAACTATGGGCGCAATAGAAAAGTTTTTTGCTTCTTCTTTTCCTGTTGCTTTTGCTTCCTGACCGCTCGGTGTTTCGCTCACAGCGGGCGCAGCTACCGTATCATCCTCTTTTGGTTGGGAAGCTGGCTGTTCTTGTGATACAACAGCAGTATCATTTGAAGACTGCTCGTTTTTGTTGGATGCCTGATTGCATGATACTGTTACAAATGCCATGATAACAGCAATGATTGATAATGTTAGATTTTTCATTTTTATTTATTTTTTGATTTTTAATAAACTTGCGTTAATAGCCACTACAATGGTGCTTACACTCATCAGCACAGCACCCATAGCGGGACTTAGAATAAAATTCGGATAGAGTACGCCCGCCGCAAGCGGTATTGCCACTACGTTGTAGCCAACCGCCCATATCAGGTTCTGTACCATCTTTTTGTAGGTAAGTTTGCCGAAGTCAATCAGTTTGACCACATCCCTCGGGTCGCTGTCTACCAATATGATATCCGCTGTTTCGGCAGCCACGTCCGTACCGGAACCCACGGCAATGCCCACATCTGCCTGTGCCAGTGCAGGTGCATCATTTACACCATCACCAGTCATTGCTACGATTTCGCCTTTTGCCTGAAACTCCTTTACTTTCTCCTGCTTGTTGTGCGGAAGCACATTAGCCAAATACCCGTCCATACCCAATTTTCCGGCTACGGCAGCAGCAATCCTGTCGTTGTCCCCGGTGAGCAGAAAGGACTTGATGCCCATTTTTTTGAGTTCCTCAATCGCCTGTGCCGAACCCTCACGGATGCTGTCTGCCAAAGTAATGATGCCGATTACCCGGTCATCAATGAGGACAAAGTTGACCGTTTCGGCCTCTTGATTGATTTCGTTTGGAATTTCCGGCAGGGAAAGGTGGTTTTCGGTGAAATAATTCGGGCCGCCAGCTACGACATTTTTCCCGTTCACAACACCTTTAACACCTATGCCCTGCATATAGCTGAAGTTTTCAGACTTCCATAAGGCAAGGCTCTTTTCTTTCAATGTAGCCATAATGCCTTTGGCGATATGGTGTTCCGAATTTTGCTGTACTGCGGCAGCATACTGGATAACCTCATCGGCATTATATTCATCCGTTAAGGGAATAACCTTTTCTACCGCATGGGAACCTTTGGTGAGCGTTCCGGTCTTATCAAAAATGACAGTGGAAAGTTTTCGGGTGGTTTCAAATGCCGTACGGTTGCGGATGAGCAGGCCATTGGTCGCCGAAAGCGTTGTGGAAATGGCGACTACCAACGGGATAGCCACGCCCAATGCGTGCGGGCAGGCCGTTACCATTACCGTCACCATTCTTTCAAGCGCAAAGGCAATATCTCCACTGCTTGCATACCAATAGGCAAATGTGCCTATGCCCACGGCAATGGCAATAAAGGTGAGCCATTTGGCAACTTTGTCCGCAAGGTTTTGCGTATTGGACTTAGTAGCTTGTGCCTCCTGCACAAGATTGATAACCCTGTTCAGGTAGCTGTCTTTTCCAACGGCTGTTACTTTAACTTTCAGCGCACCATCACCATTGATAGAGCCTGCGATGACCTTTCCGTCCTTTTCCTTTTTTACGGGAACACTTTCTCCGGTAAGCATACTCTCGTTGATATATGAAAGCCCATCCAGAACCAATCCGTCGGCTGGAATTTTTTCACCCGGTTTTATGATAGCCGTTTCACCGCTTTGCAGGTCTTCTAGCTTTATCTTTACAGCTTCTCCGCCTCGTTCCACGGTAACATCGTTGGGCAGTAACGCTACCAATGACTGTAATGCCCGTGAAGCAGCCATTTGGGAACGCATTTCCAGCCAATGCCCTAACAGCATGATGTCAATTAGGGTTGCCAGTTCCCAAAAGAAATCCATACCCTGCAAGCCAAATACAACGGCTACGGAATAGACATAGGCTACGGATATGGCGATAGCAACAAGTGTCATCATCCCTATGGCTTTGGCTTTCACCTCGCCAATCATTCCCTTTAGGAATGGTAAGCCTCCATAGCAATAAATCACCGTACCCAATGCCAGCAACACATATTTATCGCCATTGAAAGCAAGCGAGAAACCTAACCATTGCTGTATCATGTGCGACAGGAGCAGTATAGGGATTGTAATGACAAGGCTTATCCAAAAACGAGTGAGGAAATCACCTGTATGATGTCCCTCATGTTTATTAAAGTTTTCGTCAGCATGGCCATGTTGAGAATGCCCGGAATGCCCATGTCCTGATTTTTGTACATGAGAAACTGAGCTACCGCCAACGGGAACCAGTGCCATGCCACAAAGCGGGCATTTGCCTGGTTCGTCTTTTAGCACCTGCGGGTGCATGGGACACGTGTATTTTTTCATAATAAGGGGTTTTAAAAGTTATGTTGCACTTAATTTTTTTGCCATCTCATGGGTCATTTCTTCGGCATAAGCACCATAGGCATCCACAAGTACGCCTTTATTCTTACCATCATTGGACGATATGGCATAAATCACGGCATTGTTATCAGGACTGCTGTCGAGGCTTTCAAACCTATGGGTTTCCGTAACCGTAAAATCCTCCGGTTTTAGTTTCAGGCTCCTTGACGCACAGTACAGGCAGTCCGGCAACAGACTAAAGTCCATACTGTATCCACGCTGTCTTAGGTCTTTAAGCGCCTGCACCATGTCATTGTACTGTACCATAGCTTTCAGACCTGTTATTTAATGGTTTCGACCGTACTGCCGCAGGTAAGCATCTGTGAGCCGTAATATGGGTTTTTAACAGCATTCTCTTTACTTAGCCAATTGGCTCCCTTACCTCCATTGTACATAGGGCAGTGCTGGTAATAAACGGGAGTATCCTGTTTAGACACTTTGGCCAGTGTGTAGATGCTTCCCGAAAGTGCCGCAAAAGCACTTCTTTGTTTTGCAACATCTTTTGATTTTGAAATGCTTTCCGCATTGGCCGTCAAGTCCTGCATCACTTTCATCCAAGCCGTATGTTCCTCTGCCGATAGCTTATTCATATCGACTGCTTTAAGGGATGCAGCCAATTCAGCGGCTTTGGCAGATGCGGTCGCCGCATCGGTTTTTATCAAAGCATCTTTCACTGAAAAGTAGTTGTCAAATACAGCCTTTAGCTGTGATTGGTTTTGGGCTGCATCTTTGTTAGCTGCCATTTGACTATGGTCGTGATTGCCATGTCCGGCATTCATGTCCATTCCCGCCTCCTTGTTTTTGGCAACCGTCTTCACGGGTCTATCATACTGGCAGCAACCAGCCAGTTTAGCATATACGTCATCCGGCGCACGGAACTTCTCACTGTCATAACCAGCCAAAGCAATACGTTTCAGGATTTCATCCTGATTTGTTTTGTCGCCGTCATAGGTGAGCGTAGCCATCTTGGTATCTTTGTTCCAGTCCACGCTGGCTACCTTTTTTACGTTACCTGCTTTTTCGATGGTGGTTTTGCACATACCACAATTGCCGTAAATCTTTACGGTTTCTGTTTTCGCATTCTTGATTTGTGCGAAGCCGTTTATTGATGATAGTAACACGGCGATTACCATCACTATTTTTGATAATGATTTCATAATAATTACATTTTGAGAAACGGGGGATAGATAAACCCGTTTCTGTTTTAAATTTTAAGTAAATGATACAAATAGGGGATTTGCAAAAGCCGGAACAGCTTCTGACAGGACACACCTATGGCTATCAGGCCATAGTTTTAGCTTATTTTAGGCGGTAGCCAAATGGAGAAAAAGCCCGAAGAATAGTAGGCTTCTTTGAAACCGAATTTTTGCTTTTTAGCTGCTGCTAAGTGATTTTTTGCCTTTAATTCGATTATGGTTGGGACATTTAGGGAAGTGGTTGAAGCACCGCACCTGCAAGAGTTGTGTGAACAGCCGCCCCCGCATTTGTCACTTTTGCATTTTTTACAGGATTTGCCCTTGCAACCTTTTTTATGTTCTGATTTTTTGGATTTCTCCTTTGAGTAGGAAGACTGCTCGGTCTTTGTTGAATTTTTGGAACAGGCATAGCTCTGACTTGGCATCATAAAGAAAACCAAACAGAACAATGTCAAAATGCCTATATGTATTCTATAATTTTTCAACGCAACAAAGTTACAAATTAGATTGGTTTTTTATATCGTTTTACGTTTTTTTTTGCTATATGGACAAAAAAATGCCATATACGCAATAACCTATCGCCTTTTTTCAGAATTGATAAAATGCCCTTTTTCAGCAACCCAACCTCATAGAAAATTCGGTCGGAAAAAGGGCATTTCAAAAAGTTGTTGGCTTAGGCGTCCAAAGGTTCAATTTTGAAGCCTGCCTTTTGCACGGTCGATATTACTTCCTGCTCGGTAATGCCCTCGGACTTCACTGTAAGTACCTTGTCCTTGTTGGCAGTGTCCACTTCCCAATGGCAGATACCCTCTGCCTTGTCCAAGTGCGGTTTTACAGATGCGATACAACCTCCGCAATTGATGTTCGTCTTGAATTGAAATTGTTTATTTTCCATTGTTAATAAATTTTAGAGTTATCTGATAATGCAAATTTCCGTACTATTCAGTTCAGTATTGTTGTGTAATTTCTTGTTTGATTTGTGAGATTTACTGTTTTATTTCTTCCACTTCAACCGCAGGCTGTTACTGACCACGCTCACGCTGCTCAATGCCATTGCCGCACCCGCAATCATCGGGTTGAGCAGGAAGCCGTTAACAGGGTAAAGGATGCCTGCCGCTACCGGAATGCCGATTACGTTGTAGATAAACGCCCAGAACAGGTTTTGCTTGATGGTGGCTACGGTCTGTTTGGACAAGCGTATTGCCTGCGGTATCTTGGTCAGGTCGGACGAAATGATGGTCATCTTGGCTACGTCCATTGCGATGTCGCTGCCTTTGCCCATTGCGATACTTACATCGGCTGTTGCCAATGCGGTGCTGTCGTTGATACCATCGCCCACCATTGCCACTACCTTTCCTTTACTTTGCAGTTCTTTCACAAAGTCGGCTTTATGCTGTGGCAAAACTTCGGCTTTGTAATGCTTGATGCCTGTCTGCTCCGCAATGGCTTTAGCGGTAGCTTCATTATCTCCGGTCAGCATATACAGGTCAATGCCCATTTCCTGCATTTCCCGGATAGCCTGCACCGATGTTTCCTTAATCTTATCGGCGATAGCGATTACAGCAAGAGCCTTTTTGCTGTTTGCAAACCAGATAACGGTTTTAGACTGTTTGCCCCATTCTTCGGCTTGGTCTTGTAATTCTCCGGCAATGGCAATGTTGTTTTCTGCCAATAGCTTTTTGTTGCCTACATAATAGGTTTCGTTGTCATGGTCTGCTTTTGCGCCTTTGCCCGTAATGCTGTCGAACATGGATAAAGAGGTGGTCGCTACATCGCCAAGATGCTTCACTACGGCTTCTGCCAATGGATGCTCGGATTGCTTTTCGATGCTCAAAAGGATTTCTTTTGCAGTGTCCTCATTGTTCAGCCATTTAATGCCCGTTACCTGTGGTCTTCCCTCGGTGATGGTTCCGGTTTTGTCCAAAACGATGGCATTTACTTTTTTGGCCAGTTCCAAACTTTCGGCATCCTTTATCAAAATGCCATTTTCAGCACCTTTACCAACGCCTACCATAATAGCGGTGGGTGTCGCTAAGCCTAAAGCACAGGGGCAGGCAATGACCAATACCGTAACGGCTGCCAACAGACCTTGAACAACCCCGTTTTCGCCTCCCAAAATCAACCATAGCGTAAATGTCAGGATGGCAATACCTATCACTGTGGGAACAAAGATGCCCGCAATCCTATCGACCAGTTTCTGTACGGGTGCTTTGCTTCCCTGTGCATCCTGCACCATTTTGATGATGTGGGCAAGCATGGTTTCTTTGCCCACTTTTACCGCCCTGAACCGGAAGCTGCCTTTTTGGTTAATCGTTCCTGCAAATACTTTTTCTTTTTCTTTTTCTTTTTTCAATACAGGTACAGGCTCACCGCTTAACATGCTTTCGTCCACATACGAATTGCCCGATATGACCATGCCGTCTACCGCAATCTTTTCACCGGGCTTTACGAGTATCACATCGCCTGCGCTTACGTCTTCGATAGCGGTCTGCTTTTCCGTTCCGTCCGCCTGTACCACGATGACCGTTTTTGGCTGCAAGCCCATCAGCTTCTTAATGGCTGAAGAGGTGTTGCCTTTGGCTCTTTCTTCCAGCAGTTTTCCCAAGAGGATGAATGCGATAATAACGGCAGCCGCTTCAAAATATACGTGAGCATGCAGTCCCCGTTGATGCCAAAAGTCGGCAAACAGCATATTGAAAACACTGAACAGGTAGGCAATACCTGTACTCAATGCCACCAGCGTATCCATATTGGCGGAACGGTGCTTTGCCTGCTTCCAAGCGTTTACAAAAAAATCCCTGCCCAACCATATTACAACGGGCGTGGAAAAGAGCCACATTATCGGGTCTGCATAGGGCATATCCATAAAGAACATTCCTATGATTACCACGGGCAGGGAAAGGATAATTGCCCAAATGGTCTTGTTTTTCAAGGTTCGGAATTTCTTTTCGTGGATGGCTTCGAGCGTTTCCTGCTGCTTGATTTCGTCTTCAACCAATAGGTCGTAACCTACTCCCTGAACCGCTTTTTGCAAGGTGGAGGCATCGGTCATATTGGGCAGATATTCCACGGTAAGATTGCCCGTTGCAAAGTTCACGGAAGCATTAACTACTCCCGGTTGGTATTTCACAATGCTTTCGGCACTGCCCGCACAGGATGCACAGGTCATGCCCAATACCGGAAAAGCACTTTTAACCGTTGGAACTCCGTAACCTAAATCTTTAATTGCCTTAACAGCCTCGCCTACGGTTTCATTGCTATCTACTGTAATCGCTGCCCTTCGGTTGTTCAGCTCTACTTTATGGGTTTCTACGCCTTTTACCTGTGCCAATCCCTTTTCAACGATTAATGCACAGTGTTCGCTTTCTACATCCTCCAATGGAATGTATATATTTTCTCTGTTTGTCGCCATATTTGCCTGCTTTAATTTACAATACAAAATTGGCTATTATATTTATGGGTACTGTTGTGAAATTTTGGATTTGATTTGTAAGATTTACTTACACTTTATCCAACGGTTTTCTTTTATCCTCTTTAATCTGTTTGAAATGGCTTGGTGTTAGCCCGGTAACTTTTTTAAACTGGTTACTCAAATATGCCACGCTCGAATAATTTAGGCGGTTCGCAATCTCACTTAATGACAACTCATCATACACCAACAATTCTTTGACTTTCTCCACCTTTTGGGCGATAAAGTATTTTTCAATGGTTGTACCCTCTACCTCTGAAAACAGATTGGACAGGTAATTGTAATCGTGATGCAATTTGTCACTCAATACATCGGAAAGGTTGGTTTTTACATCACTATCCTGATGGTGTACCAGGTCAATGATAATGTTCTTTATCTTTTCTATTATCCTGCCTTTTTTATCGTCAATTACTTCAAATCCTAATGGCTCTAAAGTTTTGGACAAATTCTCTTTTTCCAGAGATGTTATTTCTTTGGAAAGAATAACTTCGCCCAGTTTTATATTTTTAGCATCTAATCCCAGTTTTTCCAATTCGTTTTGTACCACCATAATGCAACGGTCGCAAACCATATTTTTAATAAAGATTGTATTCATATTTATTTACTGACTACGTTTAGTATTTAATACATAAGCAATAAACAAATTTACAATTTAAGTTTAATTACTCTGACTTCTTGCCAAGAGGAATAAAGCCTGTGTACATATATACTTACTGTTTTTCATCTTGTTCGTCCATTTTCTTTATCAG
Organism: Parafilimonas sp.; assembly: GCA_039811225.1. Taxonomy (GTDB): domain Bacteria; phylum Bacteroidota; class Bacteroidia; order Chitinophagales; family Chitinophagaceae; genus JAFDXJ01. The sequence continues at coordinate 113,872 of JBDHYG010000001.1, read as the reverse complement.
TGCTTCACACAGCCTGTCGAGGAATTTCGTTCGGTTTATTTTGCGGGCTTTAAGTTCCATAAACGTATGGTAAAAGTCGCCTAACTCAATATTGAAGGCATCTTCAAACGTTTTGGCTATCAATTTTATTTCTGTATTCCCATTGTTAAATGCACCGTGGGAGTACAGTGCATAAATGAGTTCCGTGAGTGCAGTTTTGCTTGCTGTCCATATCAACGAATTATCTGAAACCTTTTTAACGTTGATGTTATTTAACCTGTCTTCCAAATATACATGTATCAGGTCATTAGCAATTATCTTGGCAACCTTATAATCGTGCGAAGTAGAAAAGCGATGGTCTGCCTCAAAATAAAAAGTGTCTAACCATAGTCTTATATCGTGCTTGCCACGTACAAAAAATTGTTCGTCAAAGAAAGAATTATTGCTACGGTAATACTTATAAAAATCAAGGTTATTTTCAAAGAACCTTTTTAGCTTTTTCAGTTCTTTGACAAAATATTTCTTGGTACGCTTATTTCCATACGGTCTTCTCGTTTCGATTTTATAGATGGCATTATAATAGATGAGCTTTGAAACGATAATTGGCTTCTGATATTTGAAAAAGCGAATTTCTTCATCAACATTCTTAAATCCCCTTTTTAAGACATAATGTTTTACGTCAGACAGACATTTGATGATAAGTTGTATAACTGCTTCAATGCGTTCTATCGAACAGTCTGTTTCAATCTCCAATTCTTTGATTTCGCTTTCCAGTTTAATCAGTGTTTGGTTATAAAATTTATCCATCCGTTATCTTAAATCTATTTTTTAAACAATAATAGAGAAGCCCAAATACTGTCATATTGGAAAGAAATTTGCATTTTCGGGCTTCTCTTTTGGAACTTTGGTTTTTGCTGGATACAGAACTAATAAGTCCACTTTTAGTGATAGTGATAGATATAATAGTGTCTAATTTTTATGTATATCAAAGCAAAAAGACACAGAGCTAAAAATATCCCAAAAAGTATCATAAAGAGCGAAGGTCTTTTCTTCTTCTTCGACAAATTGACATTTGAGGGTTTAGAAGCTCCGTATCTTTTGTACGGAGGTACTTTTTGATAACTTTTGCCTTTCTTACGCATTGTCTGTTTTATTCATCATTAGGATGACCTAATCTTAAAATTTCATCCGCTGTATCCTTACCGCATTTAATATTGCCAATAATGCAACTCCCACATCGGCAAAAACAGCTTCCCACATTGTGGCTAAACCACCTGCTCCTAAAACGAGAACGACAGCTTTTACAGCAAATGCTAAAATGATATTCTGCCAAACTATTTTCTTGGTTTGCTTTCCGATATTGATTGCCATAGGTATTTTACTCGGTCTGTCGTCTTGTATCACTACATCCGCCGTTTCGATGGTGGCATCGCTTCCTAGACCGCCCATTGCAATTCCTACATCGCTCAAAGCTACTACTGGTGCGTCGTTCACTCCATCGCCTACGAATGCTACGGTTTCGTTTTGGGCTTTTATTTCTTTTACTTTATTTACTTTGTCTTCAGGTAATAAATCGCCAAAGGCATTATTAATTCCTAATTTATCGGCAACAAATTTTACTACGGTGCTTTTGTCTCCGCTTAGCATTGTGGTTTTTACGCCTAATGCTTTCAGTTTGTCTATGGTTAGCTGTGCATCTTCTTTGATGCTGTCTGCAATGGTAATATATCCTGCAAATTTTCCATCGTAAGCAATGGCAATTAAGGTATAAACAATTGTGGTTGGGTCTAAATCATAACTGATGTTGAATTTATCCATCAACTTAAAATTTCCGACCAATAATTCTTTTCCGTTTACATTGGCTTTCAAACCGTGACCTGCAATTTCTTCGGTATTATCTAACCTTATTGAGTTATCAATTTCGCCTACGTATTGATGAATAGCGGTCGCGACCGGATGTGTACTTTGGCTTTCTAAAGCGTTGACCATTTTCAGGATTTCATCTTTATTAAATTCAGATTTTAATACCACTTCTTGTACCTTGAAAACGCCCTCGGTCATTGTACCCGTTTTGTCCATCACTACGTTTTTAATCTCGGCAATGGCATCTAAAAAGTTGCTTCCTTTAAACAAAATTCCATTTTTTGAAGCAGCACCAATTCCACCAAAATAACCCAAAGGAATACTGATAACCAAAGCACAAGGACAAGAAATAACCAAAAACACCAATGCTCTGTACAACCACTGACTAAATACATAATCGCTCACAAAAAAATAAGGAATTATGGTAATTAGCACTGCCAACAATACAACAATCGGTGTGTATATTTTTGCGAATTTTCGAATGAATAATTCTGTTGGTGCTTTTTGTGCAGTGGCATTTTGTACCAATTCCAAAATTTTAGAAAGTTTGCTATCAGTATAAGCAGTCGTTACTTTTACCTGTGCAACGGTCTTTAAATTTATCATTCCTGCTAAAACAGTTTCGCCTTTGGTTTTGGTGTCTGGCTTGCTTTCTCCAGTCAATGCGGCGGTATTGAATGATGCAGTTTCGGATAACAATTCGCCATCCAATCCTAATTTTTCTCCGGGTTTTAATTGAATGATATTGCCGATGTTGACGGTTTCTGCTTTTACAGTTTTAGGTTGGTTATTTTCTAAAATCGTTACTTCATCGGGTCTTTGGTCGAGCAAGGTTTTGATATTGGCTTTGGCTCTTGTAACCGCCAAAGTTTGAAACACTTCGCCAACCGCATAAAACAACATTACGGCAACTCCTTCCGGATATTCGCCAATGACAAAAGCTCCGATAGTGGCAATGCTCATCAATAAAAATTCTGAAAATACATCGCTTTTGCGGATGCTTTCAAATGCTTCTTTAATAACAGGAAAACCAACCGGAGCATAAGCAACAATGTACCAAACAGCTCTTACCCAACCTGTAAACCAGGATTGCGGTAGCCAATTATCAAAAGCAATAGCAATCATCAATAGCACGAATGAAATGATTGCAGGCAAGAACATTTGAAGGGTGGACTTATTTTCATCGTGGCTATGGTCGTGTCCATCATCGTCTGAATGTTCGTTGCTGTGGTCGTGGTCTAATTCTTCTTTGAACCTTGTACCGTGAAAATGACCATCGCCTTTGAAGTGGCGCTCTCTTGTTTTTTCTTCAATAACGGGTAAGGCTTTGGCACCTTCCTGCTGCACCAATTTTTCATCGGCTTTTTCATTTATTTTTGCTTCCTGCGGCGAACAGCAAATTTGCTTGCCTTGTGCATCGTATTTATGTTTGTGTTCCATTAGAGTAGTCTTTTAGTTGTTTTTTTATAAATTAAATATTGTTCTCCGTGTTGTTTTTCCAAAAACTCTTCTTCCAGTCTTATCTGAATTTGAATAACGATATAGGTAGTAAGCATCAGGAAAAATGTAAGTGTATTGGGTAGTATAAAAAATATTCCTGCAACACTGATTATCATTCCTAAAAAAATCGGGTTCCGGCTGTAAGAGAATAATCCTTTTGTGATTAATTCGGTTTTATTATTTTCATCGATACCAATGCGCCAACTGTTACTCATTTGATATTGCGCTACAGAAATCCATAGTAATGAAAAGTGTATCAGAATTAATCCAATGATTAAAAACACGTCTTTCATTAAATAAGAAATCGGCACTAAATATTGATATATTTTATCGCTGAACGAATAGATGAATACCGCAACGAAGAGCAATGCTATCAATACCTTCATCACAAAACCGATATAATCGTGTGCATTATCTGTTTTGCCAAAAGTTACGGGATTGATACCTGTTTGCTTGTAGGTGCGGTATGATGGCAGCACAAAAGCTACCATCATATACAACACCAAATACACCGGCAAATAAAATTTTAACCAAATCATAGCGTTCAATTTTTAATGTTCGTGACCACCTGCATTGCTTAGTTTTGCATTGACGAAAAACGCACCTTTAACTACAATTTTAGCATTGGCAGGAATTTCATTTACAAAAGTTACAGCGGTGTAACCCATATCAGATACGCCTTTCAGCACTTCTACCTTTTCAAAATTCTTAGCAGTTTTATCTTCTTTATGGTCTTTTTCTTCGCCCTCTTTGTGGTTGCCTTCTTTTTCTCCTTCTTCGTGATGGGCTTCTGCTTCTTTGTCGGTTTGTACAAAAATGTAGTATTTGCCATCGGCATTTACAATCGCATCATTGGGTACAGCTGGAGTTGTTACATTGCTAAGACTGACAATACCAGTGATGTTCATTCCATCAATTAAACCACTTTTATTACCATTTACACGACAATGAACGGCGATGGTTTTGCTCTCGTTTTCAAAGGATGAACCAATGCTGAAAACTGTAGCATCATACTCAGCAGTAGGATTATTGGTTAAAGTAAAATGAATAGTTTGTCCAACTTTTACCTGTGGTAAATCTTTTTCAAACACCTGTAAATCTAAATGCAATGAACTGTTATCTACAATTTCGATAACCGGCGAAGAAACATCTACATAACTTCCAATTTTGGCAAAAACGTTGCTAACCGTACCATTCAGCGGACTGGTTACGACCAATGCGGATTTTAAATTTCCGTTTGATACCGAACCTGGATTGATGCCCATTAATTGTATCTGCTGTTGCAAGGAAGCTCTGCGGGTTCTTAAACTGCTTAATTCGGCAGTAGCACTTTGCAGATTTTTCTTTGCACCTGCATTGCCTTCATTCAGTTCTTTTTGCCTTGCTAATTCCTGTTCTGCAAACGTAATTCTGCTTGCTGTACTCAAATATTCTTCCTGCAATTGGATGAACTGCGGATTGGCAATGGTTGCAATAACCTGACCTTTTCTTACATAATCTCCAATTTGAACTTTCAGTGTTCTTATCACACCGCCATACAAAGAAGTTGCGTTGGCTTTATTGTTATTGGGAACTTTCAGATTTCCGTTTGCTTTGATGGTTGCTGTTAATTCCTTGTGTTCAATGGTGCCTAATTGTATGCCTACCGTTTTTATTTGTTCTTCGGTAAGTGTGGCAATGGTTGGCGTTTCTTCCTCGTGTGGTGCTTCTTCTTTTCCTGCAGTTTTGGTTTCGGCAGATTTATCTTCTGCTTTCTTATCATTTTTACAGGCAGAAAAAGCAAATAGTAAAACAGCTATGGCTGTCATCAACGTGATTTTTTTTATATTGAATTTCATTTTTTCTTATTGATTGATGAATGAATAAATATTGATTACAGATTGGTTGACCTGCTGAATACTTTTGAGGTAATTCAACTGAATATCGGTTGCGGTTTGCAAGGCAAAAAGATATTCTACATAACCGATGTCGCCTGTTTTGTAACCTAATTGTGCTGCTGAAACAATTTCTTTAGCATTAGGCAAAGCTTCTTGCTGAAAATAATTGAACTGCTTCATATCCTGCTGGTATTGCAACAAAGCATTTTGCATTTGCGTTGCCAACGTTCTCTGTTGCTGTTGTGCATTGGCTTCGGCTGCTTGCTTTTGGTAATCCAAAGATTTTATCCGGGCTTTAGTAACACCGTAAGTAATGGGAATTGCAATGCCGATGTTTACAGAACTAAATCGGTTTCCACCATTGAAAAATTGTTCGGATCCGTTTACATTTTGAAAACCAATTAAAGACTGATTGACGTAGCCAATCGTAAAATCTGGTAAACCTTGCGAACGTTCTACTTTTTTTGTTTGCTCGGCAATAATGGCATCCTGATACAAAGATTGAATGGCAGGATGATTTGCTACGGCTTCATTATCCAACAAATTACTGATTTGTAGAGGCTGAAATATTCCGTTTTCTGCAATGGTAAAATCGTCTTTTGTGTTCATCAATGTTTTCAGATTGGCAACAGCATTGGATAAGAACACTCCATTTTGTTTTAACAATAAATTGATTTCGCCTTTCTTAGCTTCCGCTGTGCTGATGTCCACTTTTTTGGTGTCGCCAGTTTTATAACGAACCTGGGCTATTTTAATAAAATCATTGTACAAACTATCCAATTGCTGTAACTGTTTTTCATTGTGTTGTAGGTACAAAATTTGATAATAATAAGTGCGTACTTGATTTTTCAACTCCAATACAGTAAGGTTTTTTTGCAATTCTTTACCTTTTATTTCGGCATTAATCAATTGCTTTTTAGCTCCGAATAATGATGGAAACGGAATGGTTTGTGACACCTGAAAAGACTGGTCGAATTTGGTACTGTTGTATTGACCGAGCTGTGCATTAAAATCAAGTTTGGGTAATTCTCCAGCTGTTTTTTTCAAAGCTTTGCTGGCATCAATTTCTAAATCTGAAGCTTTTAAGGTTTGATTATTTTGAAGTGCAATATTTATCGCATCGTCAACGTTAGTTAAACTTTTTGTCTGTGCATTTGCTGTAAAGCCTACCATTGATAAAAGCAATACAATTATGGTTACAATGGGTTTCACTTGTGGCTTTCTTTTTAATTTAATTTTTGAATTGAAAATGATATAGAGTAATGGCAGTACAAATAGGGTAAGGAATGTTGCTGTAACTAATCCGCCAATTACTACCGTGGCTAAAGGCTTTTGTACTTCTGCACCAGCACTACTGCTTAATGCCATTGGTAAAAATCCTAAACTGGCTACAGTTGCTGTCATCAATACTGGTCGCAGTCGGATTTTAGTTCCTTCTATTACTCGTTTGAAAACATCTCTTACACCTTCTTTTTCCAATTGGTTGAAAGTGCCTATCAATACAATTCCGTTAAGAACGGCTACACCAAACAAGGCGATAAAACCAATTCCTGCACTGATGCTGAACGGCATACCACGAAGTAATAAAGCCAATATACCACCGATTGCACTCATTGGGATAGCTGTAAATATTAAGCCTGCTTGTTTAAAGGAACGGAACGTAAAATAGAGCAATACAAAAATCAATAACAAAGAAACCGGAACGGCTATCATTAATCGGTTACTGGCTTCCTGCAAGTTTTCAAATTGACCGCCATAAGTGAAATAATATCCAGGCGGTAATTTTACCTGTGTATTTAATTTTTGTTGAATTTCTTCTACCACACTTTGCACATCTCTGCCTGCAACGTTGAATCCGATTACAATTCTACGTTTTCCAGCTTCACGGCTTATTTGTGCCGGACCTAACTTATAATCAATATTTGCTACTTGTGATAATGGTATTTGATTACCTGTTGAAGTGGGTATCATCAGATTATTTACATCTTCTATACTACTACGATGTGTACTGTCTAAACGTACGACCAAATCAAACCTTCTTTCGTTTTCAAAAACTACTCCTGCACTTTTACCTGCAAACGCAGTGCTTACCACGTTGTTTACGTCTTCTACATTAATTCCATAATTGGCTAAACGAGTTCGGTCGTATTCTACATTAATTTGTGGTAATCCACTCACACGTTCTACTTGTGGAGATGTAGCGCCTTCTACTGTTTGTATAACCTTACTAACCTTATCAGCATTCAAGGCAAGCGTATCTAAATTTTCTCCAAATATTTTTACTGCAACATCTTGCCTAATACCTGTCATCAACTCATTGAAACGCATTTGTATTGGCTGGTTCTTTTCGAAAAATACACCAGGTATTGCTTCTAATTTTTCATTGATAGCATCTGCCAATTCATCATAACTTCTGCCACTTTTCCATTCACTTTGCGGTTTTAAAATAACCATTAAATCTGTCGCTTCAGGTGGCATTGGGTCGGTTGGTACTTCTGCGGCTCCGGTTTTGCCTACTACCATTTTTACTTCGTCAAATTCTTTAATAATTCTTGAAGCTTGCATTGAGGTTTCTATACTCTGGCTCAATGAACTTCCTTGTGGCAAAATGCAATGAAAGGCAAAATTTCCTTCCTGTAACTGTGGTATAAATTCGCCACCCATTCGGCTGAATAAAAAAAGGCTAAAAGCAAATATGGCAACGGTTATACCTACTAGCCAATATTTTATTCTGATGGCTTTTTCTAACAATGGCTGGTATTTTCTTTGTAGCCAATTCATCATCCTATCCGAAATAGTTTCTTTGTGTACTGGCTTCTTAGATAGGAATAAAGCACACATCATCGGGATGTAGGTCAAAGACAAAATCAACGCTCCAAAGATTGCAAAACCTACTGTTTGTGCCATTGGCCGAAACATTTTTCCTTCAACACCCACCAAAGTCAAAATAGGAATGTAAACGATTAGGATAATGATTTCACCAAAGGCTGCACTATTACGAATTTTGGAAGCTGAGGTAAATACTTCATTATCCATTTCTTGCTGTGTGAGCCTTTGTGTAGATTTCCTTAAACCTAAATGATGCAATGTGGCTTCTACAATAATTACCGCACCATCTACAATTAATCCAAAATCTATTGCTCCCAAACTCATTAAATTGGCACTTACGCCAAACACATTCATTAAAGCCAAAGCAAACAGCATTGCCAAAGGAATAGCGGATGCTACTATCAATCCCGCTCTAAAATTCCCCAAGAAAAGAACCAAAACAAAAATGACAATCAATGCACCTTCTATCAAGTTTTTTTCTACAGTACTAATTGCTCGGCCAACTAATTCTGTACGGTCTAAATAAGGTTCAATAATAATATCTTCGGGTAAAGATTTTTGAATAACCGGCAACTTTTCTTTGATACGGTTAACAACCTCGTTGCTGTTTGACCCCTTAAGCATCATCACTACACCACCTACGGCATCCACTTCGCCATTGTAGGTCATTGCTCCATATCTTACCGCATTTCCAAAACGTACATCTGCTACGTCTTTTATAAAAATAGGAATACTGCCACCGTCATTTTTTACACTGATATTTTTTACATCATCTAATGAAGTAACCAAACCAATCCCCCTAATGAAATAAGCATTTGGTTTCTTATCAATATAAGCACCGCCAGTATTTTGGTTGTTTTTTTCTAATGCGGTAAAAATATCGGTAACGCTTACACCCATTGCTTTTAAGCGATTTGGATTTACGGCTACTTCGTATTGTTTCAGTTCGCCTCCAAAACTATTTACTTCAGCAATTCCGGGAGTTCCATATAATTGCCTTGCTACAATCCAGTCCTGCATTGTGCGTAGGTCTTTTGCATTGTATTTTTTTTCACTGCCTTTTTTCGGATGGATGATGTATTGATAGACTTCTCCCAATCCGGTACTTACTGGTGCAAGTTCTGGCGTACCAATTCCTTTAGGTATATTTTCCTCTGCTTCTTTTAGTTTTTCATTGATAAGCTGACGGGCAAAATAAATGTCTACTTTTTCCTTAAATACAACTGTAATTACGGACAAACCAAACCTTGAAATACTCCTTGTTTCTTCTATATCTGGAATATTGGCAATGCTTTGCTCAATAGGGAAGGTTACTAATTGTTCTACTTCTTGCCCTGCCAATGTAGGGCAAACCGTAATTATTTGCACCTGATTATTGGTAATATCAGGTACAGCATCAATGGATAATTTGGTAATACTCCAACTTCCCCAAATGATAAGTAACAAGGTCATTATTCCAATGACAAGCTTGTTTTTAATACTAAATTTTATGATACTGTCTAACACAATTCATTTGATTAATGATTAATAATAATGGATATAAATACTTTCTGTCCGTTACAGAAAGGACAGCTAAATGTGCAATTTAGATAATACACCTATCTAATAGTAAATGAATATATCATCCATTACCAATAAATACATTTGCTGAAAATATTAAGTATTAATCTTTGGCGGCTGCCAAATGTTTCCGTGATAATTGGAAATGAAATTGAAAGCCCAAAGCGGGAATTTTTGCTGTTTGCCGAAACTCGGCTTTGTTTCACTTATTTTGAAAGACTGAAAAGTAAAATTTACAACGGTATGGCAACAGGCGCAAGAACAAAAAGGGCTGCACACATCTTTGCAGTTCGTTTGGTCGTTGGAGATTTTAGTAAATTCTGATTTTGAAGAATTGCTTATATTTATATCGCACGCATCAGTACAAGGCATTACGGATAATGCCAAAAAATAGATACTGAATAGGATTACAAATATTTTCATCAGACTGCAAATATAAAAAATATTTTAGTGCAATCGAATTGCAAAGTTGAAAAGGATATTAGCTACAACGGTCGCATTTACCTTTTAGGACCAAATTAGCACCTTCTAATTTGAAGTTTTGGGGGATATTAATATCTGGAATTTCTGTTTCAGTAAGGCAAAAAGTGTGTTTGCATTCGGTGCAATAAAAATGAGTATGTAATTCTGACAAGTCGCAATTACAGCCCGATTGGCAAAGTGCGTATTTTATTACTCCGCTTCCATCATCAATGGTATGGATAAGTTTGTGTTCCAGAAATATTTTGAGCGTTCTGAATAAAGTGACATTATCAGCTTTTTCAAATTGCTCCGCCAATTCTTTATGACTTACTGCATATTGTTGTTTCAATAGCTTTTCTGCTACCAACAAACGCATAGCTGTGGGTTTTATATTTCTTTGTTGTAAAACATTTTCTAATTCAGTCATTGTCATTTATTTTCACCAAAACATATCCAATTATTTATTAAATATCCAGAGAAATCTGCATTCTCTCGGACGAGGTTGCTTCCAGTTTGTCAACAGCATTTTTTGTCTTGTTGTATTGGAGGACAAGGAACAGTCCCGTAACTGCAATACACACAACAATCGCCTTGCAATGGTTTTAATCTCGTCTTGCAATTTTCACATTCATAAAAATATTGGCAAGCATCTGTCGGCATTGTTTCCTCTTTTTTGTATCCGCAGTTTGGACAAGTTATTACTGATTGTAATTTAATTTCCATTATGATATAATTTTACTTTTTATTGATTTATAACCTGTCGAATTGATAGCTTTTTCAATTTCTATAATACTTGTTTGTTTGTTGTCAAACTTAACAATAGCATTGCCTTTCTCATAGGAAACCACAACTTCCACAATTCCTTTTAGTTTGCTAATCTCTGTTTTAACGTGGTGTTCACAACCTGAACAAGTCATCCCTTTGATTGTAAACTCAACTTTTTGAAGTTTTGAAGTTTGGGTAATAATTGCTTTACTTTCAGTCTTTGGAAAAAAGATGTGGGCATAAATTGGAAATGATAAAAGTAAAGCCGTTATAATGGTAATAATTCCTAAAAATGATTTTGTTTTCATAAAGTTTGATTTTTCAGTTGTTTCACAGTTGCAGTCAATTTTCTTTTGCGGTTTCAATTTTTGATACCAAGCAAAAGCAAGCACTAAAATAGTTAACCCGATAAAATATGGACGAAAAGGTTCGAGCCAAGAGAAAGTTGAAGCAAGTCCACTTGTTCCTGCTATGAGAGCCAAAACAGGTGTAATGCAACATAATGAAGCTGCTATTGCTGTCAAAAGTCCAGTCCCAATTAGTTTTCCGTCCGTTACCATATTGTTTCTAAATTTTTTTTATCGTCAAGTATTTTAAAAAATGGGTCCAACATTTTCTCATACTCTTTTGTCAATGAGTAAAAAATGGTTTGCGCCTCTCTTTCGGTTTCAATAAGCTTTCGGTCTTTAAGTTTTCTCAAGTGCTGAGAAATCGCTGAAATTGTCATTCCAAGAATTTCACTCACATCACAAACACAAAGTCGTTTTTCTTCATAAAGAAGAAACAGAATTTTCAGTCTTACATTGTTTCCAGTCAATTCAAGTGCGTTCGACAAATAGTCAAACGAACTGTGGAGTTCCGAAACTCTTTCTTTACAGCGATTGATTTGTTTAATGTCTGCCTGTTGTCGTGTACAAGAAGTATTATCCATAATGCAAATGTAACTAATTTGTTTATTTAAGCAAATGCTAAATTATGAGTATTAAAATTTGGCATTTTATATGTTGACGTAATGGTGCTGTTACTTTTAATTCTTCTAACAATATATTAATAGAAAAATCACAAAAATATTTAGTATAATCATTCTTTCTGCACCAAATGCTGTAAGTTAGGGTCATTCTTGATACGCTCCATTTCACTAACAACAATATTCAGAATGTCTGATTTTATCTGCTTGTAATTGTTTTCTATTTCCTGCTTCATCTTATCCTCGCCCTGCTCATTTACAAAAGATAAGATTTGCGGTATTTGCTGATAGGCTTTGCTTTCTGCCGCTACCTTTTCATTGTCCACTACAATTTCGGCGTGAAATATCTTCTGCTCGATACGTTCATCAAAGTTATCTGATACAGAACCAACAAACAAACCTTGTGTAAGTGTTGAGATTTTGGAAGCCGGAATAAGGCTGTCTAACTGTGTCGAAATAGAGGTAGATTTATCATTGCGGTTAATCGTCATACTCTGGCGTTTCTGTAATACTTTACCGAAACGTTCCGAAAGGCTTTTTGCTGTTTCGCCAACCACCTGACCACTGAATATATTACCGACAGTATTCTGTATTACCTTGCTTTCCTTGTCGCCGTAATCCCTTGTTAATTGCGAAAAATCCTGAAAACCCAAACATACCGCTACCTTATTACTTCTCGCCGTTGCGATAAGATTGTCCAGTCCCCTGAAATAAATTGTGGGCAACTCATCTATGATAACGGAACTCTTTAGCTGTCCCTTTTTGTTTATCAGCTTTACAATCCTCGAATTGTATAAACCCAAAGCTGCGGAATAAATATTTTGACGGTCGGGATTGTTACCCACGCACAAAATTTTAGGTTCTTTCGGGTTGTTAATGTCAAGCGTAAAATCATCGCCCGTCATTACCCAGTAAAGTTGTGGGCTAATCATCCTTGATAGCGGAATTTTTGCCGATGCGATTTGTCCTTGTAACTGGTCTTGCGCTCCACCTTGCCACGCATCCATAAAGGGCGACAAATAATTTTCCAAATCCGGGTATGAAGTTAAAATCGTGAATACATCCGAATACTTTTTATTCAGTAATTCAATGGCGTGAGGGAACGTACAATACTTACCATCTTCGTAGATTTTCAGATACCAAATAATCGCAGCCAAAAGAATAATTGGGCTTTCCACGAAAAAATCCCCTTGCTTCTGTATCCACGACCTGTTAAGGTTTAGCATTATAGTATATGCCGCTTCGTAAGCATCAGAAATGTCCGTCATAAAATCGGGATTGAGTGGGTTGCAACGGTGGCTCTTGCGTGGGTCGTCGAAATTTATCACGTAAAATTTCGGCTGAACTTTGTATTTATCCCGATGCTTCAGTAAGTGATTATAGGCAATAGTAGAAAGGTCGTCAAACTTGAAATCGTAGATATACATACTAAAGCCTTTTTCAATCTGCTGCTTGATGTAGTTGTTTACGATGGCATAAGATTTACCGGAACCGGGAGTACCCAACACTATTGATGCCCTGAATGGATTTACAATGTTTATCCAACCGTTGTTCCATTTGCCTTTGTAGTAAAATTTGGTGGGCAGGTTAACGGAATACTCGTTTTCCATCAGTTTGGTTTCCTGCTGAAAGCTCTCATTCTCATTATTAAATACGTCGTCCATCAGGTTGGTACGAAGCAGGCGGCTCATCCATACGCCCGCCATCAGCAAGGCGATATAACCTAATGAGATAGTAAGCATATACAGGAATGTGCCTGTTGCCGGAGATAGCTTTAACAAAGGTGTGTTCAGGAAGAACAGCACAAAGCCAACGCCCAACGCCACGTAAATTTTAGTCCAGGTTATCTTTTCGTTCTTTACGCCCTTTGTCCCTAAACAGCTTAAAGCCAACAAAACCAAAGCAAAGGCTTTGGTATATAGGGTATGCGAAAACAGCCCTGCCGTTCGCTGAAAATTCCCTAATATTTTGTTGATTACTTCCAACGTCCAACCACGTTCTAAAAAGAAACCGTAGCAGAACCAATAAAGGTGCATCAGCACCAAAAGAATACTGACTGCCCGCATAAAAGCCATTATCTTGGCAAGCCCTCTTAAATCGTCTTCTCCCTGCATTATCTAAAGTTTTAATGTTCGGGCGTGAATTTAAAGGCTCTATGGAGTGGCTCTAAGAATGTGGCAGCCAGTGGCGTTCTGTGGCAGTGTTTGGCTGAATATTACTTCTGACCTCTTTGGCGTTTTCTTTTCTTCTTCATTTTATTGGCAAAGTCCTGTTCTTCGTAATCTTCGCCCTGGGCTTCGGGAAGCAAGCCGCCCAGTGCTTCAATCAAACCGTCTTCGTGTTTTTCAGTATGTAAGAAGTCGAACAAATGGTGTGGTTCTTCCGCAGGAAGATCCGCATCATTTGATGTGGATAATTTGGGTTGTAAAACGGCAGGTTCTTTAATATTCGGTTTGATGTTATTGTTCCAATAATCATTAAAGGTGTTGGCAGAAAGTTCTGTTGCCAAATGTGAACCGTTCCAAACTGCTTTGGAATTGTGGTCTATAAATGTGATGCCATAAATACGCCCTGTATCATTTCGGCGCACCACAACGTTAATACCCTGTTCCGCCAACTGCTTTTTAAATGCCTGTTCATCGCTCGTGGTTTTCAGGGCAATGGTAACGGCAGATTTTAGGGTCTGTTTGGTGGGGCTATCTTTCAAAGCCGTTTTGCATTTCGCAAAATGCAGTTCCAAAGCCGGAAGCCCTGCGCTCTTTCCGAACAGCGAAGCCTTGAACGGATGCCCGGCTCTTTCGCCTTTTTCATTTAGCGGAATATATATTAAGCCCTGCTTCATCTCTCCCTGCAATTCGCCCTCGATTTTCTCGGCGGTAATATTGAACAGGGAAAGCAGGGCATTGTATTCGCCCAAAGTTTGGTACTGGTAGTAATTCGGGAGGTGGCGAACGACCGAAGCAATTTGGCTTTTTACATCGCCTGCCCGATAATCTACCGGACGGAAAACCTTATCATTCTGATTGCGCTCTTTGTCTGTTGCGGGTATCAACCCGTGTTTTCTTTCCAGTTCACGGCATACATTCATAGACCGCATTTTCTCGAATTTGTCCGAAATCTTTTTGCCCTGCTCGTCCACGCAAACCGATACAATGTGTATATGGCTGCGGTCAATATCCGTGTGTTTGAACACGACAAAAGGCTGTTCGCCGTAACCCATTTCCCGCATATACTGTTCTGCCATTTCCCTAAACTTATCATCGCTTACCTTGTCGTTCGGGTCAGGATTGAGCGAAATATGAAGCGTATGTTTCTCGGTATTGCGGTTGGCTATCAGGTAAGGTGCAAAAGACTGGGCTAATTGTGCCACGGAATAATGACCGCTTGCCGTTTCAATCATCTTATTGGCAAACAAAATCTGCCCGTTTTCATTCTCTACTTTAAGCTGATTGTACGCCAATGCACCGTATAAATTTGCGCTTCTTCCAATTTTTGCTATCATTTCTACCGCTATTTTTTCAGGTATTTGGCTTCAAATTCCTCGCTTATTTGGATAATTTTTTGGCATAGCATCGCCATTTCAGCCGTCTGTTTTTCCAGTTTGTACAGGAACGCTGCGGCTTTTTTCTCGGAAAAATTCTTGTACAATAGCTTTACAATCTGATTATAGTTCACGCCGATGGAACGGAACTGGCTGTGAAAAGAGGTCAGCCGCATATAAAAATCAACCGTTCCCTTGTCAATCTGAATGGTCTTTATGGTCTTGTCAAAGATGCAGGACGTTATAAAATGCGCCTTTACCTGCATACCTGATTTATCAAAAAGGGCAAGAAATCGGGCGTGTTCCTGCTCGTTAAAGGAAATCGTATAGCGGATTGTCGCCGGGTCTTCTTTGGGGCGGCGTCCGGTCTTTTTCAATTGTTTTTTGTTGTTATCGTTCATCACTAATCCATTTTAAAATCCATACAAAACCCTGACTTCGGAAGGTGTTTTCTGCCCCCTGCAAAGGGCAAGCTGTTTTGAGCATCGGAAATCATTCCGAGATGCACAAAACACAACTTGCCGTGTTCCGTTGAACACAAAAATCCGCCCTGCGGGACGGATTAAATGTAACAGGGAAAAACGGCTCGATGCCGTTCCCGTTACCCTCCGATTTGTCAAAAGAATTTTGCATAAATCCATTAATAAAAATCATTGTACAAAGTAAAGCCCTGTTTACGAAAGCATTGTATTGTATAGCAGTGCCAAACACTGCCTTTGAACGCCAAACACTGCCACCGCTATACAACCGAATGAATTTGATGAGTTCTTTGCCCCTGAATGTTGGCAGGCAGGCAGACAGCCCGTACTTCAGGACGAGCAGACTGCACACATTCAAGACGGCAGTTTATCCTGCTTGCAAGACTGCAAGATTGCAGGAATGCAAGAGCGCAGGAATGCAAGAGCGCAGGAATGACGGAAAGCGGGATAGCCTGCTATCAGATAATCACGCCTGCGTGACGGATGGAATGACGAACGGAACGAACGCAAGAACGCAATCCCGCCTGATAGGATGCCTGAATGAAAGCATTGCTGCTGTACGGCAGGAAAACAGGCAATCAGCAATTCCCGCAGGCAAGCCTGATAGCTATCCTGCAAGAAAGACAGCACGAAATCAGGACTGCACGGCTGAAAGCCTGCAAGACTGAAAACAGTAAGATGTAAACTTTAAATTTTAAAAATATGGACACAAAAAAGAAACCTCTGTTTGTCGCCTTTTCTTCTCAAAAAGGCGGTGTTGGCAAAAGCACATTTACTACGCTTGTCGCAAGCACGATGCACTATCGGTTGGGCTACAACGTAGCCGTATTTGATGCGGATTTTCCGCAGCACAGCCTGATGAAAATGAAAACCCGTGATTTGGCAATGGTAATGGAAAATGAGGCTTTGAAAAAACTGGCGTATAAGCAGTTTACCACCATCAACAAAAAAGCCTATCCCATTATGCAGCACAAAGCGGATAGTGTACTCGATGCGGCGCACGAATTTGTAAACACTTCTCCCGTTCCGCTTGATGTGCTGTTCTTCGACCTACCCGGAACCGTGAACACGCCCGGCATCCTGAAAGCATTGGCGGGAATGCACCACATATTTACGCCCATCACGGCAGACCGTGTGGTAATGGAAAGTACGCTCATCTTCACGCAGCTTTTACAGGACGTGATTATGAAAAAAGGCGAAACTTCCATAGAAACCATTAACCTGTTTTGGAACCAGGTGGACGGCAGGGAAAGCACACCCTTATATGACGTGTACAATCAGCTTATCGGGCAACTGGGGTTACGCCTGATGCAAAGCCAAATCAAGAACAGCACCCGTTTTCGCAAGGAAAGTGAAGCCGACAGTAAAACGGTTTTCCGTTCTACGGTAATGCCACCCGATGAGCGTTTGATGAAAGCCAGCCAGTTAGACCTGTTCATCAGCGAATTTTTAAACATCATTCAATTGTAGTGCTATGGAAAAAGACAACAAGAAAAAAGTCACGCCGGACATTAACGAGGAAATGATGATGAACCTGATGGTGGACGGTGTAAAAAAGGACGGTTTGAAGCTACCGCCCGAACCTGCCGAAGAGCAGGTAAAGGAAGCGGTAAAAGACGAGGTGCAGCAGGAAGAATTATCACAAAGCAAACCCGCACAACGGGAAAGAAACCGCACGAAGAAAAACCTTGACGGAAGCTACGGCGAACACTTTTTGAAAACCCACTCGATGACAAAGCGGGGCGATAAAAGCATTTATATCCGGCAGGAATACCACGAACGGCTATCCCGTATTGTACAGGTAATCGGTAAAGATGCCATTCCCCTGTATGCCTATCTTGATAACATACTGGAGCATCATTTTGAAATGTTTGAAAAAGCCATTACCGATGATTTCAACGAAAAGTTTAAACCCATTTTTTAAAGTACCTGATTATGGAAATAATAATTGTGATTTGCCTGCTGATAGTCATTGTACTGCTTTTGCAGGATAAGATTGTCATTCATAAAAGGTCGGAGCAAAAGCCCGCACAGGAAAAAGTTAACCCGAACCTGCCTGATATTATGGGGCAGCCCAAGCCAGTAAGAAGCCTTTCCCTGCCAAACACTGCCAATGAAAGCCAAATAACGGAACCGGAGATAAACCCTGATAATTTAGACATTGAATACGACGAAAACGAAAACGTCAGCATTCAAATTCCGCAGGAAGAACTGGACGAAGTTTTCAGCAATATGCCTGATTTGGAAGAAGAGGAAGAAGAATGGAACAGGTACGGAATATCCGGTGGCGATAACGGTTTTGCCCAAGGGGTTACCTACGACGAACTAAGCTCCGTAGGGGCATTGCTCCAAAAAGAGAATTTGGAACAGGCTCAAAAGGAAACAGCGGTAGCTATAGTTCAGAAATTACAGGGAACCGAATTATTCAGCTTACTGGAAAATTCCATTGAGGGTGCTTCCCGAAAAATTGCCGAGCTTTTGGATAGCAAACTTTCATCTGAAAGCGATGACGGTTCTTCCACCTTGCGGAAAAGTGATTTGGATGATTTTGACATTGGGGAGTTTGTGTGAAATATCTACTCTTTTCTTAAACGTCGTATAGTAGATGCTTTATAAGGACAAAAGGAAATATTTATTATCCTTTTGTCCTTTTTATTTTCTATAATCTTTACTAACCAAAAAGTTAATAAAATTTCATTAAATTTGACATAAAGTGACAAGTCATTGAAATGGAACTCCAAAACTTCGGAATAATAGTTAGGAAACTAAGAGAAAAGAAAGGGCTGCTGCTAAGACAAGTTGCTGCTATTTTAGAAATAGACACGGCTCTTATTAGTAAAATTGAAAGAGGTGAAAGAAAAGCTAACCGAGAGCAAGTTGCCAAATTAGCAGAAGTCTTAGATGTAGAGGTGGATGAACTTTTAGTTATTTGGCTTTCGGACAAGATTGTGGAAATTTTGGAAGAAGAACCGTTGGCATACAAGGCACTTAAAAAGTCAGAAAAACGAATACAAAAGAAGTAATGATATGCAACTAAACTACTTTCCAATTAAGTTTGAGTTTGAAGAATACCAGATTAAGACAGAACCTTATTCAGAAGAACGGCTTAAAGAGCTAAGGGCATTATATAATGCAACTCATTCTTTTTTTAGGAATGGTGACTATATCTATATATCAAACAAAGAAGGAGAAGATACAATCCTGACAGGAGAAATTATACCTAAGAGAATATTTGATGATAGTCAGGTTACCGCTTCGTTGATTAAACATCTTTTTTTCAGGACATTCAAAGAAAGATTTCCGAACTATATTCCGGTGGATTTTTATCCATTCCGTTTTTTTTCTGCACAAGCTAAAGATGATATTATTTACAATGCACTACCGGAAAATCTTAGGAAGCGTATCGCATATAAAAAACTGATTGAGGTTCAATTACGTCTAACTGAGATAAATGGAATTAAACAATTTGGTTTTCTTATCAATATAAAACGTAATTGGGTATTTAACAAATCTTGTTTAGAACTGCATTCAGAAGGCTATAACTTAATAGGTGTTGATGTTCTGTATGCGGAGATACTTCCAGGTTTAACAGAAGTTCTCGCACCTAATGAAGAACTATTAGGAGTAATTGCTGAAATAGTTGATGATAAGGCGAGAATTGAGACTAACGAAGGAATTAAGGAATACCCTCTCAACCAATTATTCATCAAGAAATCCAAATATAATATAGGTAACTATTTATCATTTGCTATTTCACAACAGAAAAGTGATGAAATAATGAACCTTATTGAGAGTAAACGTTCCGATATTTACAATACAAAAGCGTTGTACGATGAAATTTTAAAAATATCAAACCATTTATTTTGCGAAAATGCAGCCCCCATTTTATTTCACAATAAAGATGGCTTTTGTTTTACAGTTAACAGCCAACCGTTATCGGTATCAAATAGTATTGAGCTAAAAACTCCCACTTTTATTTTTGACCCCGCAGCAACTAAAACAAATAGTTCTAATCCAGACTTAGGCTTGTCAAATTATGGACCATATGATAGTTCAATTTTTGACATTAAAAGTCCTAACGTGCTTTGTATTTGTAATAGAAATAATAGGGGCAATTTCACAAAGTTTCTCTCGAATTTGAAAGATGGGATACCTCAATCTCGATATTTTCAAAAAGGACTTCAGAAAAAATACGATTTGCAGGATGTGATACTTAATATAAGGGAAATACAGGCTTATAGCATTGATGAATATCTAAATGTTATCAGTGGTTATGATGAAAACAAACCGCATTTGGCAATTATAGAAATCCCTGCAAGCTTTAAACGTCAAGCAGATTTAGCAAACCCTTATTACCGAATTAAAGCTAAGCTTTTATCATTAGAAATTCCTGTACAGTTTGTTACATCTGAGATAATAGGTAATCATAACGAATATATTCTTAATTCGGTTGCTCTTCAGATTTACGCTAAACTTGGGGGAACTCCGTGGGTTCTTCCTTCTCAACGCTCCGTTGATAAAGAAATAATTATTGGTATTGGTCATAGTTGGTTGAGAAAAAATCAATATGCCGGTGCTGAACAGAACCGAGTTGTGGGTATCACAACATTTATGTCAAGTGATGGTCAATATCTACTTGGAGATAAAGTTAAAGACGTTCCATTTGAGGGCTATTTTGAAGAGTTACTAAAAAGTTTAAAGCAATCAATTATAAGACTTTCCACCGAACAAGGATGGTCTGATGGAGATACGGTTAGGCTAATTTTTCATATCTTCAAGCCCATCAAAAACACTGAATTTGATGTTATTAGTCAGTTGGTTCGTGATATTACCCAATACAAGATTAAGTTTGCGTTCGTTACGATAAGTACTGTTCATCCAACAATGCTGTTTGATATAAGCCAATCTGGAATATCTAAATACGGTAGTAATGTGATAAAAGGACAATATATACCAAATAGAGGGAGTAACGTTGTTCTTGACGAGAAAACTTGTATCGTGCAAATGTTTGGGGCAAATGAATTGAAAACAGCCAAACAAGGTATAAGTAAGCCAGTCCTAATAAATATCAGAACGCCACAAGGAAATTATAATAGTAGTGATTTAAATGATTTGCTGTTCTATGATTTAGGATATATTACCCAACAGATTTTTTCATTCACGTACTTGTCCTGGAGGAGTTTTTTACCTGGCGAAGAGCCTGCGACAATGAAATACTCTAATCTCATTTCAAAGCTTTTGGGGAAAATGAGAAATATTCCAAATTGGGATGCTGATAACTTAAACTATGGTCTAAAAAGAAAGAAATGGTTCCTTTAGAAGAAAGAATAGGTTATTTGGCAAGAGTGAGTGAGAATGCCAAGCTTTCAGCTTTCAATGATTTCTTATCTGGAAAAGTTTACATTACTGCTTCAGGTCAAAACTCCAATGAAAGCGAAGAAATCTTTTATGGTTTAATAGATGCTATTTTATCAAACACTAAGCTGAATTTTGAAAGTTACTATAATAAAAAAAATAAGAGTAAGCCGAGCAAAGGTTCTCCAGCACCATTTGTTAATGATGATTTCTTAATCTTTTCCTTAATATCAGGTATAGTAAAATTTAATTTAGATAAAACTTGGATAAAAGATATTGTTTCTATCAGGAACAGAAACTCTATAACAATAACATTTGAAAATATATTAAATGAAAATTATTATAGTACAAGTAATCTACCGGAAATAGTTTTTATGTTTTTAAGCATAAATGGTCAGTCTTTAATGACTAATGATTTTGTAGGTTTCACATACACAAGAATTACCGGAAATGTAAAATTATTTGAGAACAGAAGTGACTTTCAAATCCTATGTTCACTTAAAGCTTACGATACGATATTCTTACTGAAAGACGTTCCTGACAAAAAAGAGGTTGACCTCTTAAAGAAATTTAATGCAAATTTTATTAATCGAATTAAGTATATATCTTGGATAGTTCAGGCAATGCTATTTGGACTGTTGGTTTATGCAATTCTTAAACTTCCAAATTATAGTCCAGAGTCTATAAAATTTATAGATAAGTATAATTATGCATTTACAATTTTTGGAGCATTAGGACTTAGCTTTTTAGGAAATGTAATACCTGTAATTAGGAATACATCTCAAAAGATAATTATGCAGCTATTTGGATATCCTAAAGAAATGCTAAATGACCTAAAAATTAGTAACAACTCATAATGTGATTGTTTTCTGAAATTAATAAGTAATATTTGAAAGAGGCTGTCTCAAAAGCGAGATAGCCTTTTTTATGCAAAAAAGGAAAGCCTCGGCTTTCCTAATAGTTGCAAATTTCGTAATTTGCTGTGTGGTAACTAAGTCAAAAGTAGTCTTTAAAGATTACAATCCCAAACAAAATTTGCTTTTTCCTCCGAATTTATCGGAGTTGATTGATGACAAGCATCCTGTGAAAATAGTTTCAAACATCATCGATGGTTTGGATATTAAAAACTTAATCAAAAGCTATAAACCGGGAGGAACTTCATCTTACCACCCGAAAATGCTTTTGAAAGTATTGATTTATGGCTATTTGAGTAACATTTATTCAAGTCGGAAAATGGAACAGGCATTGAAGGAAAACATCCATTTTATGTGGCTTTCGGCAATGAGCCGTCCTGATCATAATACGTTGAACAGGTTTCGTAGCGAACGATTGAAAGGTGAAGTAAAAGCCATCTTTACACAAATTGTTTTGCTTTTGGAGAAGGAAGGTTTGGTAAGCCTGGAAACCACTTTTGTAGATGGGACCAAGATAGAGGCCAACGCCAACCGCTATACTTTTGTGTGGGGAAGAGCCATCAAGAAGCATCAGGTAAGAATTGGAGAGCAACTGGAAGAACTTTGGAATTATGCAGAAAGTGTGGCAAAAGAAGAGCTTCAAAACACTGAAAATATCGATTTTAAGGAGATTGATTCCGAAAAAGTAACACAAACCATAGACAAGATCAACGAGGTGTTGAAGGATAAAAAAATACCTTCGAAAGTTCGCCAGAAACTGAATTATGCCAATAAAAACTGGGCAAACAATTTGGATAAATACAAAAAACAACAGGCGATTTTACAAGCCAGAAACTCTTATTCCAAAACCGATACAGATGCTACTTTTATGCGGATGAAACCGAAGGTTCGCGAATTCCATTGAAAAAACAATAAATATGTAATAATGAGCAATGAGGATCATATGCGAAACGGATAGCTCAAAGCGGCCTATAATCTACAGATTTCTACGAATAAACAATTTATTTTACATTATTCCATTCATCCCAATCCTACGGATACCAAAACATTGGAGTCTCATTTAAAAGGTTTTGAAGACAGCTATCATAAAGTTCCGAAAGAGCTCGTTGCCGATGCAGGCTACGGTTCGGAAGAAAACTATAACCTGCTGAAAAATAAGAAAATAAAACCTTATGTTAAATACAATTACTTCAGAAAAGACCAAAAATCGCAACAAATAACCACTTCTCAAAACAATCCGAAGCTGGCAAAAATCAGGGAAAGGGTTTTCAAACTACTCAATACCAAAAAAGGCATCAAACTCCGAAAACAGCGATGTCACGATGTTGAACCTGTTTTTGCAGAGCTCAAACACAACAAAAACTTTAAACGCTTTATGCTTCGAGGAAAAACCAAGGTCGAAGTAGAAATCGGCATTCTCGCCATTGCCCATAATCTCAAAAAAATGGCAAAAGCAGCCTGAAATAGACTGTTTTTTGACTTTTTTAGCTTTGTTTTTCAAAAAATCAAAAATAGAAAACTTCAAAAATCGGATTTTTAAACAAAGCACAAAAAAAGACTGTCCTTTTGAGACAGCCTCTTTTGCTTTAACAGCCACTCACAGCCAAACACTTCCTTTGACTGCCACTTTACGGTAACGCCTCTTTTTCCATAAGACATTTGTCCCGAAAGCTCGCAAAGTGCGGGATAAACAGTAACAAATTAATGTGTTTCAATTATGGAAAAACAGAGAAAAAAAGTTTTACTGGCAGCCGTGGCAATGCTGTCAGGAATTGGTGCGTTCGCACAGGGAAACGGCTCGGCAGGTATCAACGAGGCTACCCAAATGGTAACAAGTTATTTCGACCCCGCAACGCAGTTAATCTACGCCATCGGTGCAGTCGTCGGGTTAATCGGGGGCGTTAAGGTGTACAACAAATTCAGTTCCGGCGACCCCGACACGAGTAAGACCGCAGCTTCGTGGTTCGGTGCGTGTATCTTCCTGATTGTTGCCGCTACTATCCTGCGTTCATTCTTCCTTTAATCCTTTGCCTTATGAATTACAATATCAACAAAGGCATCGGCAGGACGGTGGAATTTAAAGGGCTGAAAGCACAATACCTGTTCATTTTCGCAGGCGGGCTGCTCGGTACGCTTATCCTCGTGATGATACTGTATATGGCAGGCGTAAACTCTTACATCTGCCTGTTCCTCGGAGCAGGCGGTGCTTCGCTCATCGTATGGCAGACCTTTTCGCTGAACAGGAAGTACGGCGAACACGGGCTGATGAAAATTGCAGGCAATAAAAGGCATCCCCGCTACATCATCTGCCGCAAGCCTGTACACCGCTATTTAAAATTCACACCTAAACAGAATGCCGTATGAGAAATGTAGCAAAGACCACCACACTGGAAAACAAATTTCCGTTGCTGGCAGTAGAGAACAACTGCATCTTATCCAAAGATGCGGACATTACCGCTTGCTTTGAAGTGCGTTTGCCGGAACTGTTCACAGTCGCTTCTGCGGAATACGAAGCCATACATTCCGCCTGGCATAAAGCGATTAAAACCCTGCCTGATTTTACGGTCATTCACAAACAGGATTGGTACATCAAGGAAAGCTATGCGCCCGATTTGGCAAAGGAAGACCAGAGCTTTTTATCAAAGTCTTATCAACGCCATTTCAACGAGCGACCGTTCCTGAACCATTATTGCTACCTGTTCCTTACGAAGACCACTAAGGAAAGAATACGGATGCAAAGCAACTTCAGTTCGCTTTGCAAAGGTACGCTGATACCAAAGGAAATCAGGAACAAGGAAACGATACACCGCTTTATGGAGGCGGTCGCCCAGTTTGAACGTATCGTAAACGATAGCGGTTTTGTAAGCCTGCAACGTTTGACCGAAGAGGACATTATCGGAACGGACAATACACAGGGATTACTGGAACAGTACCTCACGTTATCGAAGGGAGCCGCAACACCAATGCAGGACATCGCACTCGGAAACGAAGAGGTACGCATCGGCAACAAAAGGTTAAGCCTGCACACGCTTTCCGATACGGACGACCTGCCCGGAACAGTATCAGCAGATACCCGTTTTGAAAAGCTATCAACCGACCGTAGCGACTGTCGCCTGTCATTCGCTGCACCTGTGGGTTTGCTGTTAAGCTGCAACCACATCTACAACCAGTACATTTTTTTGGATAACAGCGAAGACAACCTTCAAAAGTTCGAGAAGTCCGCACGGAATATGCACTCACTGGCAAGGTACAGCCGTGCCAATCAAATCAACAAAGAGTGGATAGAAAAGTACCTGAACGAAGCCCACAGCTTCGGGCTGTCCTCCATCCGTGCGCACTTCAACATTATGGCGTGGTCGGAAGACCCTGCGGAACTGAAACAGCTAAAGAACGATTGCGGTAGTGCATTGGCACTGATGGAGTGTAAACCCCGGCACAACACTACGGATGTGGCTACCTTGTACTGGGCAGGAATGCCGGGCAATGCAGGCGACTTTCCGAGCGAAGAAAGTTTTTACACGTTCATTGAGCCTGCATTGTGCTTCTTTACGGAAGAAACCAACTACCACAATTCGCCCTCGCCGTTCGGTATCAAGATGGCTGACAGGCTTACAGGAAAACCTATCCATTTGGATATTTCCGACCTGCCTATGAAGCGTGGTATCATCACGAACCGGAACAAGTTCATACTTGGTCCCTCCGGCAGTGGTAAATCATTCTTCACTAACCATATGGTACGGCAGTATTACGAACAGGGCGCACACGTACTGTTGGTAGATACGGGTAACTCTTATCAGGGCTTATGCGAACTCATCAAAGGAAAGACCAAAGGCGAAGACGGTGTTTACTTCACTTATACCGAAGATAACCCGATTGCCTTTAACCCTTTCTATACCGATGATGGCGTGTTCGACATTGAGAAAAGGGAAAGTATCAAGACTTTGATACTGACTTTATGGAAACGTGATGATGAGCCGCCAACCCGTTCGGAAGAAGTTGCCCTTTCCAATGCAGTAAGCGGTTATATCGAGCGTATCAAAACGGAAGATGTTTACCCGTCATTCAACGGTTTCTATGAGTATGTAAAAGGCGACTACCGCAAGGTACTGGAAGAAAAGCAGGTCAGGGAAAAGGACTTTGATATTGCCAACTTCCTGAACGTACTCGAACCCTATTACAAAGGCGGGGAATACGATTACCTGCTGAACTCCAACAAGCAGTTAGACCTCTTATCCAAACGCTTTATCGTGTTTGAGATTGATGCGATTAAAGACCACAAAATCCTCTTTCCCATAGTCACGATTATCATTATGGAGGTGTTCATCAATAAGATGCGCCGACTGAAAGGTATTCGTAAGCTCATCCTGATTGAAGAGGCTTGGAAAGCGATAGCGAAAGAGGGAATGGCGGAATACATCAAGTATTTGTTTAAGACCGTCCGCAAATTCTTCGGGGAAGCGATTGTAGTAACACAAGAGGTTGACGACATCATCCAGTCGCCCATTGTGAAAGAAAGTATCATCAATAACTCCGACTGTAAAATCCTGCTTGACCAACGCAAGTATATGAACAAGTTTGATGACATACAGGCGATGCTCGGACTTACGGACAAAGAGAAAGGGCAGGTACTTTCCATCAATATGAACAACGATGCGAGCCGACTTTACAAAGAGGTTTGGATTGGCTTAGGTGGTACGCACTCGGCAGTCTATGCCACCGAAGTTAGTTTGGAGGAATACCTCGCTTACACGACCGAAGAAACCGAAAAAATGGAAGTAATGCAGCTTGCTTCCGAATTGGACGGTAATGTAGAACTCGCCATTAAACATATCGCAATGCAAAGGCGGGACAAAGCAAATCAATAGTCATTAACATTTTAAAATTCAGAACAATGAAAAAAGTATTGTATCTGGTGTGTACGGCACTGATGCTCGCCGTAGCACCGTCAGCAAAAGCCCAGTGGGTGGTAACCGACCCCGCAAATTTGGCTTCAGGGATTATCAACTCTGCGAACGAAATCATACAGACTTCTTCGACCGTGAGCAATGTGATAAAGAACTTCAACGAAGTGAAGAAAGTGTACGACCAGGGCAAAGAGTATTACGACAAGCTGAAAGCTATCAACAACCTTGTAAAAGATGCCCGTAAAGTACAGCAAACGGTTTTATTGGTAGGCGATGTATCCGAAATGTACGTGCAGAATTTTGGTAAGATGATGAACGACCCAAATTTTACCCCACAGGAATTGGTCGCTATCGGCAACGGTTATTCGGCGCTGCTCAATGAAAGTACCGAACTGCTGAAAGAATTGAAGCAGATTGTAACCTCTACAAGCCTTTCGTTGAATGACAAAGAGCGTATGGACATTATTGATCGTGTGTACAAAGAGGTAAAGGAGTACCACAGCCTGGTGCGCTACTATACTAACAAGAACATTTCTGTAAGCTACCTGAGAGCGAAAAAGAAAAACGATGCCAAAAGAGTACTTGACCTCTACGGAACTGCTAACCAAAAATACTGGTAAACTATGGAATGGGATAATCTTCACGAACTCCTGCGGTCGCTTTATGATGATATGATGCCGCTTGCAGGCGATATGGCGGCAGTAGCTAAGGGTTTGGCGGGATTGGGAGCATTGTTCTATGTGGCATTAAAGGTTTGGCAGGCTTTAAGCCGTGCCGAACCTATTGATATGTTCCCTTTACTGCGCCCGTTCGCTTTAGGGCTTTGCATTATGTTCTTTCCGACCATTGTTTTGGGAACCATCAATGCGGTATTAAGCCCGGTGGTAGTAGGAACCCACCAAATACTCGAAGACCAGGTGCTTGACCTGAACAAGCTGCAACAGCAGAAAGACCAGTTGGAATACGAGGCAATGGTAAGGAACCCCGAAACCGCCTATATGGTATCAGACGAAGAGTTTGACAAAAAACTGGACGAACTGGGATGGTCGCCCTCCGACATTGGTACAATGGCGGGTATGTATATGGACAGGCAAGCCTACAAGATAGAGAAAGCCATAAAGGATTGGTTTCGCAATCTATTGGAAATACTCTTTCAGGCGGCGGCTTTGGTCATTGATACCATACGAACGTTTTTCCTGATAGTCCTCTCCATACTCGGACCAATAGCCTTTGCTATTTCCGTATGGGACGGATTTCAGTCTACGCTCACGCAATGGCTCACGAGGTACGTCAGCGTTTACCTGTGGCTTCCCGTTTCGGATTTGTTCAGCTCAATGTTGGCAAGAATACAATCCCTCATTTTAGAACGGGATATAGCAATGCTTGCCGACCCCACCTATATACCTGATACGAGCAATACCGTGTACATCATTTTTATGATTATCGGCATCATCGGGTACTTTACTATCCCGACAGTAACAGGTTGGGTAATCCAAGCCGGAGGCGCAGGAAACTTTACCCGCAATGTAAACTCCACAGCAATGAAAGCCGGAAACATCGCCGGAGCAGGCGCAGGCTCAACAGTTGGAAACATCGGCGGTAAACTGATGAATAAATAATCATTAATCATTCTAAAAAATGGAATTTAAAACGCTAAGAAATATCGAAAACAGCTTTAGGCAGATAAGATTATATGCCATTGTGTTTGCGGTTCTCTGCATTAGCGTGGTAGGTTACGCCGTATGGCGTTCCTACCGCTTTGCAGAAGAACAACGCCAAAAAATCTATGTACTGGATAACGGCAAATCCCTGATGCTTGCCTTGTCGCAGGATGCGAGCATCAACCGCCCGGTTGAAGCAAGGGAACACGTCAGGAGATTTCACGAACTGTTCTTTACGCTTGCACCCGACAAGAACGCTATTGAAAGCAATATGAAACGTGCGTTCAACCTTGCCGATAAAAGTGCTTTTGATTACTACAAAGACTTGTCGGAAAAGGGTTATTACAGCCGTATCATTTCGGGGAACGTACAGCAACGCATAGAGGTGGATAGTGTCGTGTGCAACTTCAACAACTACCCGTATGCAGTGCGTACCTATGCCAAACAGTTCATTATCCGGTCAAGCAACGTAACCAGGCGCAACTTGATTACTTCCTGCTATCTCGTCAACTCCGTTCGTTCCGACAACAATCCGCAGGGCTTCAATATTGAAAAATTTGCAGTCGTGGAAAATAAGGATATAGAGGTTATCGAACGCTAAAAAAACAATCTTATGGAAGCATTATCAGATTTAAGCACGTTCGCAAAAATCCTTACCGATAAAGGATATAATGGGTATT
Organism: Parafilimonas sp.; assembly: GCA_039811225.1. Lineage (GTDB taxonomy): Bacteria > Bacteroidota > Bacteroidia > Chitinophagales > Chitinophagaceae > JAFDXJ01. The sequence goes on along the minus strand of JBDHYG010000001.1, from coordinate 84,536 downwards.
TCCATACGCAGGGTTCGTATGCCGGAAAGCTGAAAGACAGTATCAGCGAATACCTCGAAAGCTGCCAAAAAGGGGCAGATACTTTGCCTAAGCAGGACTTACTGCTGACAGGCTACCTGCAATGGTCTGGCGATGACAAGCCCCGTGTAGAATGCAGTATGTGGGTAAAGTACCTGAATGGCAAATTCTCATTGAGCCGTATGGAGGTAGCGAAGAAAGACGGCTTTGGGCAATTACTCAAAAAATCGGAACTGGCAAACCTGTCCGTAATGTCCGCACCCAAATTAACGGAAGCGGTCGCACTGGTTAACGATGCGCCGAAGCAACAGGCGGGTAAAAGTCCTAAGCGTTTCAAGCTGTAACACAGAAATAGTAAGGCTATGAAAAAATTAAGAGCAAATATGGACAGGTACTTTGACAAGCTGGACGAACGTTGGCGGGCGTTGCCCTTGCGCAAACAGCACCAATATACGCTGTACTTCTTTGTGGGTTATCTGCTGCTTACCGTAGCGGTCATTGGCAAAGTGATGTACGATACCTCAAAGTCCGGTAACGGTATGGTCATAGAGCATATCGAAAACCCTGTCCTTAAAAGTAAAAACCCTGCAAGGTTGCAGGATAGTGTATCAACAATTTTAAAAAATCAGATTTATGAAAGAAAATGAAAAAAGGGTCAGCTTTCTCGTTGAGGGAGAAGACCAAAACGGAGCATCAAATCTGCCGGATAATAAAAAGAGCAATAAGGATAAGCTCAAAAAGCCAATCATTTTCCTTTTGATGGGCGTGGTATTTCTCGGCTGTATGTACCTCATATTTAAACCGTCTAAAGATAAAAAGGCAGTTGAAAATATCGGGCTGAATGATGCTGTACCGCAGGCTACCGGAGCAGGGATGCCCGATGATAAAAGCAAGGCGTATGAGCAGGAAATGCTCGAACGCAAAGAGCAGGAAAAGCGCAATGCACTGACCACGCTTTCTGATTCTTGGAATACTGAAGATACTGCATCTGCTGACAATGAAGAAAGTTTACCTGAAGAAGATGAAGAAAGCAACGGCTTTGGGGGTGGTGGCAGAAAATCGGGACGAAACGGAAATTCTGTATTGAACAGTTACCGTAATGCACAAAGCACGTTGGGTTCATTTTATCAGGACAACAATTCGGAAACAATGGAATTGCGTAAGCAAGTGGACGAACTAAAAGCAAAGTTGTCGGAAAAAGATGTGCCACCTGTGGCCACCGTTGACGACCAACTCAAATTAATGGAGAAATCCTATGAAATGGCAGCAAAGTATCTTCCGCAAAATGCCAATACCGGAAATGCTGCTCCTGCCAATGGTGCAACTACTGGGGCTGCGGGTGCTAACCAAAAAGAGCAATTTGTATCGTTCACACCAACAAGAAAGAACATTGTATCAGCCTTGTACCGTGAACCGTCGGACAGTGCCTTTGCAGCCGATTGGAGCCAAACAAAAAACCGTGGGTTTTATACCGCAGGTTCAATTGAACAGGCGGTACAGCCTAAAAACAGCATCAAAGCCTGTGTACACGAAGCCCAAACGGTAGTTGGCGAAACAGGTGTGCGTTTACGCCTGTTAGAGCCTGCTAAAACTCCGCAGCGTACCATCCCCAAAGGAACGATTGTAACGGCTAATGCAAAATTTCAGAATGGCAGGTTGCAATTAAAAGTTACCTCCGTAGAACTGGAGGGCAACATCATCCCGGTAGATATTACCATTTACGATTTGGACGGGCAACAAGGTTTGTACGTTCCGTATTCGCCGGAAATGAATGCCCTTACTGAAATGGCGGGCAATATGAGCCAGACCGGAGGAACAAGCGTAATGCTCACGCAGAATGCCGGACAGCAGGTGGCGGCTGACCTTAGCCGTGGCGTGGTACAGGGTATTTCGGGCTATTTCGCCAAGAAAGTAAGAACGCCAAAGGTTACGCTGAAAGCAGGCTATCAGGTCTTCCTTGTATCTAAAAAATAATGTTGAACTCAAATAAATAAAACAATGAAAAATCATTTAAAAACCTTTTGGGCTATTGCTCTGATACTCGGCTTTGCCGTAACAACTTATGCACAGGATAGTGCAACTGCAAAAACACCGCTTGCATTGGGCAAGATAGAACCGTACCGTATGGAAGTTACCTACGATAAAACGTCGCACCTAATTTTCCCGACCGCCATTCGTTACGTGGATTTGGGCAGCGAATACCTGATTGCGGGGAAAGCCGAAGATGCCGAAAACGTTTTGCGTGTAAAAGCATCAGTAAGGGACTTTGAGCCTGAAACGAATTTCTCCGTTATCACGAATGACGGGCGTTTTTACAGCTTCAACGTGTATTACAGCTCCTATCCGGAGGCATTGAGCTACGACCTGCTCACAATGCAAAAAGCGGTGGATAAAGCCAACGGTAACGACGTGCTTTTCGAGGAACTGGGCAACAATTCGCCCTCACTGGCAGGCTTGTTACTGGAAACCATTTACAAGAAAGACAAGCGCATTGTAAAGCATATCGGGGCTAAAAGTTTCGGCATTCAGTTTATCCTGAAAGGGATTTACATACACAACGGCAAATACTATTTCCATACGGAATTGAGAAACCGTACCAATGTGCCTTTCGAGATTGATTTTATCAATTTCAAAGTCGTGGATAAAAAGGTAGCCAAACGCACCGTAGTCCAGGAACGCCCTTTAACTCCGTTGAGAACTTACAAGCCATTGGACGGTATTGCCGGAAAATCGACCGAACAAAATGTTTTCCTGTTAGACCAGTTTACCATTGCCGATGATAAGGTGTTGCTGATTGAGATTTTCGAGAAAAACGGCGGCAGGCATCAAACATTGCAGGTCGAAAATTCCGACCTAATCAAAGCCCGTTTGATTGACGATATGCACCTAAAATTTTAATAACCCTTTAAAGCAAGAATATGAAAAAGTGTATCTATACCGTGCTGTTTGTCCTGATAGGCATCACGGCTGCACAGGCACAAAGGATGCTGCCGAAGCAGAAGGGATTGGAAATAAGTGCAGGTGTATTGTCCAATGATAAGATTGGCAATGATTACTACATCAGCGCAGCAATGACCATAAACGGTAAAAATGGTAATTACCAGCTTTGGGCGTTGGAATATACCCACCAGTACCACGATTACAAAGACCTGCGCATACCGCAGGAAACCTATTCCACAGAGGGCGGTTACAGCTTCTTTTTGTTGGGAGATGCCCGTAAGAACATTACGCTGAATTTCGCCGTAACGGGCGTGGTCGGTTACGAAGCCATCAACCGGGGCGAAGCGATGCTGTACGACGGTGCGAAAATATTGAGCGAAGATAATTTTATCTACGGAGCAGGCGGTCGCCTCATTTTTGAAACCTACCTGTCCGACCGTTTTGTATTAGTCCTACAAGGGCGTACAAAAGTTTTGTGGGGGACGGATCTGGAACAGTTCCGTCCATCCGCAGGTGTGGGATTAAAGTTTAACTTTTAAAACGTAAAACAATGATAGCAATATTCAATAAATTCAGAACAGGGCTACTGCCGTTGTATGTATTCCTGACAATCCTAACAGCTTCGGTTACGTTGGTATCTTGCAACAAAGATGATGAACTCGAAATACAGAACAATTTTCCTTTTGAGGTCAATGTAATGCCAGTGCCTAAAGATGTTGCCAACGGGCAGACCGTAGAAATACGCATTACCATACAGCGTACAGGCAATTACAGCAATACGCAGTATTTCCTTCGCTATTTCCAGTTTGATGGGCAGGGAACGTTGCAATACTACAATGAACCGCCGTATCAGCCCAATGACCTATATCAATTGCCAACGGAGCAGTTCCGGTTGTATTACACTTCAACATCTACCGTATCACAATCTTTTGATGTTTGGATTTCGGATGGTTTTGGAAATGAAAAACAGATAACTTTCCAGTTTAATAGTAGTGATTAAAAATTACAGGTCATTTCATAAAAAAAAACGGCTTATCTGACAGGTAAGCCGTTTTCGTATTTAATACACATCGTTACAGATTGAAACAAATATTTTTGTAAATTCAAACAGTAGAAATAAAGTGTTTTTGTTATGGTTGCATCATTGGTTAGCGGAATAATATTTTTGGTTGCAGGCTTGGGACTTCGTTACTGGATTAACCGGAGAAAGTTTTACAGACGCAACCCTATGGGAGCAGAGGGTTTCTCATCTTATGAGAGTTCGGTTTTTATCAAATTGATTGAAAAGATTGGTAAATGGATATCTTATGCACTAATGATATTCGGGTTATTGTCGCTTTGGGTTTATTCCCGTGAGAAAAAGGAAAAACAACAACAAGAGGAAGTAAAAAATGAACAGCCAAGCCCAATAACAAAGCATAATTAAATTTGTGATTTAACTATTTTTGCAGGTTAATAAATGTACTATCTGTAATATGGGACGCAACATAAATTAAATATATAAATAATGTCTATATATCAGGATATTTTAAACTGGTCACAAGGTGGCAGACAAGCGTTTGTCCAAGATGCTTTACGAAGACTTGTTACATCAACAACACTTACACAAAACGATATTGATGAACTTGTTCAATTAGTGAAAAAAGAATGCGGCGACAATACAATAGCTTTAAACCCTATTCCGCTTGACAGCACTCACATTCCAACAACAACTGCGACAATTGGAAGTTATCCCAAACTAATTAGCCTAAACAACCCGATTAATATTTGTGCCTTACACAATCAAGGAGGTTTACAATTTTCCAATACGGGTTTGACAGTAGTTTATGGCGGAAATGGTTCGGGGAAATCAAGCTACTCACGTATTTTGAGAAAGCTTTGTTGGAGCCGAAATCCAAGCGTTACACTAAAAAAGAATGTTTTCAATCCATCCTCTAATCAACAACAAGTTGATTTTGTTGTAGAAAACAATGGTTCAAACATTAGTTTTTCTTGGACAGAAAATAGTCCGAGTAACCCTATCCTTAATTCAATTTTTCTTTTTGACAATGATTGTGGAGATATTTACATCAATAATGAAAATCCTACAGAATATAAACCTGTTGGAATTGATGTTTTAGAAAAGCTGGTTTCAACTTTTGGAAGTATTTCGCAAGCATTTAGTTTGTCTGTTGCCTCATACATTACACAAAAACCAGAGTTGCCACAAAATTTACTTCAATCCTCCACAGGACAATGGTATGGAACGATAGAAAATTTACAGCGAGCTAACGTTGATTCATATATCCAATTTACTCAAACAAACATTGATAGAAAGCAAGAACTTACAAACTTAATAACAGCACAAAACCCCCAGCAAAATATTACGAATTTAAACAGTCAAAAAGGTCGAATCAGTAACTATATTCAACAATTACAACAAATAGAAGCGTTATTCAACGAACAAAAAATAAACGAAGTAAGGGCAAACAGAACCACTTTTGAAAGCGTAAACGAAGCGTATCAAATTGCTACTACAGAACTACAAAATATAAACTCGTTGGAAGGGTTTGGTACAAATCCTTGGCGAACATTGTGGGAAGCAGCAAAAAATTATGCTCATAGTTCAAATCTGTCAGACGGTCAAACTTTTCCCTCTTTAATTTCATTGGAAAAATGCGTGTTGTGCCAACAGGAACTTGATGAAGCAGCGCAACAAAGATTGACGACATTCAATCAATTCGTTTTGAATGACGTTTCAACGCAATTAAACGCAATTAACCTTACAATCCAACAAAAACATAACTTATACAATTCATTAGTTATCCCGCCTATTGAAAACCTGACAGAATTAGAACAGTTTATACCAGATTTCAGAACGAACTATACTCAATTTTCTGATTCTGTTTCCACATTCAGAAATTCAATCATCTCATTTTTACAAAATGGTGGTGAATTGAACATCAATTTACAATCTCTGACCCCAGAGATAACAAATATAATTCCGAACATTGATTCTCAAATTGCACAAAACACTCAACTTGTACAAAATAGAAATGCTTTAGTTGCTGAACTTAGTGAGCTAACTGCTAAAGAATTTTTGTTTAACAACAAGACGACAATTCTTCGATATTTCGATGAATACAAATACAAATCTTGGATAAGTCATTGTCAATCGCAACTTACGACTACTGCAATCTCACGAAAAATTGGCGAGTTAATGGAAAATCAAGCTGTGAGTTTGCAACACCAAGAGTTTATTTCACATCTTAATTTCTTTAATCGTGATTTGGCAAGTAAAGTTTTGATTTCAAAAACGAGAACCAGTCAAGGAAATACATTTCAAAAATGCGGTTTGAACGGTATCAATGATTCAATCAATTCAATTCTAAGTGAAGGTGAGCAAAAACTTATTGCCTTGTCTAATTTTTTAGCTGAATGCACGATAGACAATCGTCTGAACACAATCATATTTGATGACCCTGTTACGTCATTAGATATGGATTATAGAGATAAAATTTCAGATAAAATTGTTCAACTTTCCCAAAACCGACAGATAGTTGTATTTACTCACGATTTATCATTTTTACGCCTGCTTATAGATACACATAAAGCAATCACGTCAGTGGATTGCGCGATAATAGGAATTGACAAATACAATGGGGTAAGTGGTATTGTTACAGATGAAATTCCATATTTAGCTAAAAATGTACAAGAAAGAGTTGATTCTATCCGAAGAATATTATCCGAGCACGATGCTCTTGCATTAACTGATGCACACGGACGAGAAACCAAACTTGATTCTGCAAGAAAAAGATTTAGGATGTTGTTGGAACGCTCTGTTGAGGAAGTTTTATCCAATAAAACTTACGAGCGGTTTTCTAAAAACATTCATTTAAAAAAGGGTAATTTATCAAGCTATATCGTCACAGAGCAAACAGACGTTGACTTTCTTTTAAATTTATTCGGAAAATATTCCGTGACGGAACACGATGGAGGGACTTCAACAATTCCGCTATTACCAACTAAAACAGAAATTGACCAGGATGTTACAGATTATTCTAATTGGAAAAATGGCTTTAAAACTAAATTACGGACATTCCAAGCGACATACAATTAAATAAGTATTTCCAAATAGTAGTAAAATCGGATAACCCAAAAGGTTATCCGATTTTTTGTTTATGGCAAAAGTAAACCGCCAAACACTACCTCTCAAAGCCAAACCCTGCAACATTCCCTATCACTACTACAAGCCTTTATAAATTCGACTTCCACAGAAAAAATGAGCAGATTATGGAAGTTATCGCAATACAAAAGTCCGCATTGGACGGAATGAATAATGGGCTACGGGAACTTTTGGAACTGACCGAAAATGCCACGAGAAAATACACGCCTATTTTCAAAGAAGAGAAGTGGCTCGATAACCAAGAAGTATGTTTGATGATGAACATAACCAAACGGACTTTGCAGATCTACAAGGACAAAGGCTTATTGCCCTATTCCCGACTAAACCGTAAGAATTATTATAAACGCTCGGACGTGCAGGCTTTGCTCGAAGCCGGACAGCCGTACAATACTACCGAAAATGGATTTATTCACGAATGACAATGAAGAAATCATTGTCCATCAGGAAATGATAACGCAACTAAGAAACCGTATCGAAAGCATATTGAAAAACTACCGCCCTGTAATGAACGGCGAAATATACCTTTCGGGCGAAGATGTGTGTAAGTTGCTCCATATCAGCAAACGGACTTTACAGCAATATCGTGATGATAATATCCTGCCGTATATACAAATAGGCGGTAAGATTATTTACAAGGAAAGCGATATTCTGACAATACTGGAACAGAATTATATTTCACATAAAGCAGTTTTACCGTAACCTTTTTGTATTATATGCTATCAAAAAGGAAAGAGTTCAGTATCTTTGTTATCGAAAATATAGAAAATACTTAAAGTGTTTTTGCTTTAAGTCCCACATTGAAAACTGGTAATTTTTAAGACAACGGGACAGATAAGTAGGAACGCTCACGTCATAGGCGTGGGCGCTCGCTTATTCGTTGTCGGGTATACCAGTGCCTCAATGTCGGTAAGTGTAGTTTGCCTGCGCCTTCTTTTTTGTGCGGGGCTACATCAACACAAAAAAGGTATGATATGGAAACTGGTACAGCACAACAAAGAATTACTCTTGCCTTTATCAATGATAACAGTCCGATTTTGGATTTGACCTGTGATAACCTCGTTGCTTCAGGGCTTGAAGTATTATTTCGTTCGGAAAACATTGAAGACGGATTATCTCAATTATCAGCATTAAAAGAGCTTCCCAAAGTTTGTATTATAGACCTTGATTTTTACAACAAGAATGTGCTTGAGCAGCTTCAAAAATTAAGAACGCAATATCCAACCATTAAGCTGATTGCCCATAGCGATATTGATACAGAAAAAACAGTAAAATCTCTTTTAGAGATTGGTTTTGCAGGTTATCTGCTTATTGGCAGCGATGCAGATGATTTTAGAAAAGCCATTGAAGTAGCGACCAAGTAACTATTAGCAATCATTTTCGTATCTGAATTTCAATGATAAATTTTATTAAATTTCATATATAATACCGACAATCTTATTATTATCTAATGTAATTGTCATTTGTTCATATTTAAGATTGAACTTACTTCCTTTGTCAACTGAAGAAGGAAAATATTTTACACCAATAGTGACATTGGGCAAATTAAAATTCCAAGATGACCTAATTTTAAAATCCTTGCCGCATAATTCTTGTTCGGAAGAACTAAGGTATTCTTTGAATTTTGAAATTCCTTCGACTTCAAAAATGGTTTTCCAATTCTTACGTTTCTCAAAAATTATTTGTTCGTCAAGATGTTTCAGAATATTACTTTCATCGGAGCTATTACAAGCATTTATAAAATCACGGATGATTTTTCGAGGTAGCTTTTGAATTTCTCTGATTTCTTTCTTTTTGTTTTCAAGATATATGTTAAAATCGTTTTCTACAACATCAGATATTTTGTAAAATCCCCATTGGAAAGCCTCTTGAGGAGATTTGTAAAGTTTATCTTTTAAAATTTCAGCATTGCCATCCTCATTTTTTGTTTTGAAGTCATCTAACAACAAAAAACCTTTTTCATCGGTGGTTTTGTTAATGCCATCCACAATATTAATAAAGTAATATTCCTCTTTGTCTTCAAATAAAACTTTGATTTTAGGGCTGAATTTTTCAGGTTTGCTTGCTGAGGTTTTTACAAGATATTTCGTTTCATTTAATGGATTTTCAATCTGTCTTCCCCAACCATCAGTCGATAATTCAGACTGGTATCTCATTATTTGAATTCTATTTCTTTTCGCCCTTTTTCAAGGTTTTTAGTAAATTCATATCCTGGGAAACTATTGAGAATTGCTGTATCCAATTCCCATTCTTCATAATCGCTCGTGAAATTTATTTGATAACTAAATTCATATTCTCGTATGTAAATTGGAAATTGAAATTTGTTTTCGATAATTTTTTGTTCTATTAAATTAATATCAGGCTTTCTGTTTACTGTTATCTAAATTTCAGTTTCTATCATTACTTTGATTTAGCGATTTGTAATTGTTGACAAATTTCAAATTTAATCAATTAGAAATTGTTTGATAGCTTACAAAAAAAACAAAAGACAAAATTAACCAAGCGACGTTCTTTTGCTTCTTTTCTTTGGTTGCTGTGTGGAAAGAAAAGAAGTCATTACAAAACAAATAATGGGATACTGAATATCCCACACTATAATATCGTAACCTATTTTGATAAAATGTAAAATGGGGAAAGTGCAGAGCGGTTACATTTTGACAAAGGGGTTACACCTATTCAATGCAAAAAGACTGTTCCGACCATCGGAAGGATCTGTCTTTTTGCCGCCTGACTTTTCGGGTCAGGCGGTTTGTTAATTTTTCGGGTTATTTAACCCTACTTTTAAAGCTAATAATTTCTCGTGTATATCTGCCCAATATGCCTGTCTTTCCTTATCGCTTTCAACGGGTGGGTTATGCTGATATTCTTTGTACCACCCAGTTTGCCAAATACCTTTTTTGAGGTCAGTAACTTCAATCCAATTTCCGTTTTTATCTCTGATTTTCATTGTGCTGAATTTATCTGATTAAGCAATTAACTTGATTAATGAAAACTCTTCCGTCCAAAATTCTTCGCTCGTATGCTTTCCGTATGCTGTATAGTAGCCTGTACCGTTTGCCCGCAATACAAGCCTGAAACAATCCAGTCGGTTTTCAGGAACGGTAAACGTTTCCTGCTCTTGCTCGTCAAGCTCCACGAATACCCATTCCTTACCGTTTAGCATTTCTTCAATGTTCGGGTTATCGTCTTCGCCTGTACTGTAAAAATCTACTGCCGTATCATAGTAGTTCATTGAGCAGAAATAAGAATTGCCCTCTAACGGCTTAACCAGTGCAAGCCGTTTTTCCTGTTCTTTTTTCCATTCTTCGGATAGGTGGATAATTGCAAACCCGCAATTATCCCATTCGCTGTTAGTATTGGCTTTAACCAAAATATGTGCTGTCGCTTTATCTGATAGTTTCATCGTTCTAAATTTTAGTGGTGTTTAACTGATTTTCGATTTTACGTTCTAATAGGGTGTCGAGTATTTCCCATTCGCTGTCGTACTCCTTGCCCTCAAAATGGTACGTGTCTGTGTCCTCGTCTAATTCATAGCCGCAAAAGTCCTGACTATCTAAGCAGGTGTTTGTTAGTATGCCGTCTTCAAATATTGCCTGACCATATACTAAGCATCCTAATTCCTCATACTCGTGTGTAAAGTCCACTTTTAAATGTTCGGCTATCTGCTTCACGGCTTCCGTATTTGGCGACCATTTTGTTTCATACTGGAATACACCCGCACTTTCATTGTCCTGACTGATATTGTAGAAATAATCTCCGTGCGTGTCCTGTACGAAATGCGGTAATTGCCCGCAGTTGTCTTTCTGCTCCTGTTCAGCCATTGATTTGAATAGCTGTGTTATCTGTTCTATCGCTTCGGCTGTTCCCTCAAAAACAACCCAATTGTTGCACCAATTAGCCATAATTATTTATCGTTTAAGGTTATCTGTAAAAATTTGTCGTTCCCGAAAAGCAGGTGTATCGCCTGTTTTAATTGCGGGTCGCATTGTGCATCCTCTGTATATTCAATCAGGCAGTGGATAGCGAAAATTGAATTGTGTCCATCAAAAAAATGGTCTGTAAACCAGTTCGGGCGTTTCCAAAGTGGTTCATTCTTGTCTATGCCTTTTTGTGCATTCTGCACAAGCCTGTACCAAAATTCAGCGGTAAAAAATCCCTTTTGATACCAACCCTCACGAAATGCGGTTTCATTTTGAAGGAAGTAGTCGCATTGCTTTTTTATTGCGTTTTGCAGGTTCTCCAGTTCTTCGGGAAACAGTTTGCATAACAAGCCCGCTTTATCGAGGTTATCCATTTTATCTAATGCTTTCATATCTTTTGTTTTTAATAGGCGACTACCTTTGCAGGCAGTCGCCTTTGATGATTAATTGAAGTTGAAAATCTCTGCTCCTGAATAGGCAAAGTCTGTACACAGTTCAAAGGCTTTTTGTGTCTTTAGCTGTGCTGTACCGCCCATTACAATAGATTGTAGTTTGGCTTCGCCATCCCTGTAATTGCGTACATTCTGAAAGTAACCTGTAACAGCATTGTAAGCCCCGAATAATGTGCCTTTGGTAGTTGCCATTTGTTGGGTGTCACTTATCATAGCGTATTCAAAGGCATCATCTACGGTGTTTTTAAACACGGTGGAAACTTCATCTTCCGCACCTTTTTTGAGCAGGTTAAGCGTTTCTTTGTTCGGGCAAAGTGCCAACTGGATTAGCTTTCTTACTTCTCGGTCTGTTACCCTTACTTTAGCCCAATCGTTAAAAATGTTCTCTAACTGCGTGCTTAGGGTGTTGGCAAGCCCCATAACCTTGTGAGCGTTTTCAAGGCGTTGTTTTGCTCCTGACGTGTGTTTGATACGCACTACATTGGTCATACTCCGCAATGATGCGTTCAGGGTGTTTTGACATACGATACGGATAGGGGTAAACGCTGCGGTAATACTTCCGCTACCGTCGTGGCTTGTGATTAAAAAGATGTACTTTTCTGTTACGTCGTCGCCGTTACCTACTCGGATATAGTCAGGCAGCTTGGCAGTAATAAAAATGCGTTCCCCGTTGCCTAATGCTCCTGCGGTTTCGTACAATATACCATCGCCCCCGCCTACAATAGCATCAAAGAAATTGAACGCCTCACGGTTTTGTACGATATGGTAGTCTTTGCCTACTACGCCCAGTGGTGTATTGGTGTCGATGCGAAGTGTGGCGAAACTGTTAGGTACTAAGATGTCGTTGGCTTCAATCAGCTCTCCGCTGTCGCCTATGCTCATTGTTCTGCCCTGTGTAAACAGTGGGGATTTGATAACCTCGTAATCTAAACCTGCGTGTACGATTGCTTCCTCACTTGTTGGATACTGCTCCACGATTTGCCCCAAACCGTGCCACGCTTTTTGTTGAACGCTGAAAAATGAATGACGTCCTGTTTGCTCGTTGAAATTGATGTTGTGTGCCATAATGCTAAAATTTTGATGTTTGAAAAAATGTTATTTACTCACTCGCTTTTCTCGTTTCCCGCTTCCCGTTGTGGTCTGCTCCGCTTCGCTTCGCATAAATTTTTCCAAAAGAAAAACCGGAAAAAAGAAAGCAGATAATCCCAGCGGGCAACAGCGTAAAACCGAAAGGAAACGGAATAAGTCCCGGAGGGTGGCAAGGCAACACACAGCAATTCGGCGAAGCCAGCATTTTGCCTTGCCATTATGCCGTAGTCTTTTGGTTGGGCGTGTGAGGTGGCTGCCCGCTATAACTTAGCTGCCTTTTTACCGGTTGATTGTGGAAATTTTCTGTTCTAAATTTTTATGTCATTAATGACCAGGCTATCGTAGCCTGCAATAGAGATTTGAAAAACGGAATAGCAGGGGCGTTAGATAAGGGTTTCGTTTTTCAATTTTCTATTTAGCAAGTAGGTAATAAGCTCTTTTACAGTGTTGGACTGGGTAGAGGAAAGTAAATGTGCTTTACCTACATAAAAAGTATGGGCATAAAAAAAGCAGAACCGTTAAGTTCTGCTCATTGTGATTAGATAAAAGCTGATTAGATTGCCATCATAAATGCTTCTTCCATTGCCTTGAATTTCGGAGTAACCAAATCCATTTCCTTACTGATTTTTTGGCTTGTGATTTTAGCATAAATCTGTGTGGTGGAAATGTTTTTATGCCCCATCATTTTGCTAAGGCTTTCAAGCGGTACGCCCTCGGTCAAAAACATTGTTCCGAAAGTATGCCTTGCCGTGTGAAAGGTTACTTTTTGCTCGGTAATAATTTCTGCCTTTTCAACCAGTTTACCTATGTGCGTATTGCAGGTTGCATTAGTCGGAACCGGAAAGATAAATTCATTCCTTGTCGTACCCTGATACTTCTCAATGATACGCTTAGGGATTTCCATTAACCGAACATTAGAAGCAATATCTGATTTCTTTCTCCTGCTGATAATCCACTGATGACCGTCAAAGAATGATTGAATATTGTTCCTTGTCAGTTTCTTAATATCCGCATAAGCAAGTCCGGTAAAGCAACTGAAAATAAACAGGTCTTTTACCAATTCATACCGTGGGTGCGACGGTACGCACATCATCAGCTTTTCTACATCTTCTTTAAGGATATAACCCCGGTCGGTTTCTTCCATATTGATTTCATAATCCTGAAACGGATTATCACGTATCAAGCCCTTTTTAATAGCCAGTTCAACCAGACTTAATACAGGCATTGTATAAACCCAAACCGTATTATGCGAAGACTGTAAATCGTACCGGAGGTAAAAATCAAACTCCCGGATAAAATCGGCAGTCAATTCCCGAAAAGCCATATCATCACGATGATAGCGTTCTTTTATGAACGTGGTAAGATGATTGTAAACCGTGATATACTTGTTATAGGTGCTTTGCGAACGTTCTTCCTTTTCGACCAATTTTTTAAAATCCTCATTTTGGTCGTTGAAGACTTTAAGTATTGCATCATCCATTACACCAACACCTAAAAAAGATAGCTTTACTTTTTGGGCGGTCGCAAAGCCCTCGTGCTTCAGCATATCTTCATAAATCTTGTCGATACGCCCACGTATGTTATCCAGTTTTTTATTAATGCTTAGTGCCTGCGCACTTTTTCCCTGAACTCTTCCGTGTTTCAAATCCCAATTATTGGGGTCAATTTCTAACTTTGTTCCGAAAGTCTTAGGGGTTCCGTCAATGGTAATACGTGCCATAATCGGGGCATTACCGTTCTTTTTCAGTTCGTTCTTTTTCAAATAGAAAAGCAGTTTGAACGTCGATTTTTTTGTCTGCTCCATAACTCAAATGTTTAATGTTTAAAATTAAATTACATTGAGTTACAAGGGAATGTAGAAAAGGGCGCAAAAGACTGAAATATAATCAGTTAAGCCATATCATTACCTTTGTCAATCGGTAACGAATTAGTAACCTAACCTTGTCAATTTAAGCCCCAAACCTATCAGACACCGACTTCCGAACTAAGACTACCCTTTTTATAAAGCCTTGTATAGCAAAGGTTTTAACCGTTTTGCTTATTTTTGCTTTTTACTAATCTTTTTTTGCCAAAAAAATAAAAAATATAACCGTGTGCAGTGATTCTTTATGGAGTATGATTTTATAGAAATAGAAAAAAAATGGCAGGGCTATTGGAAGGAAGCCGACATTTATAAGGTGACGAATAATCCCGGGAAACCTTCTTATTATGTATTGGATATGTTTCCTTATCCCAGTGGGGCCGGTTTACATGTGGGGCATCCATTGGGCTATATTGCCAGTGATATATATGCCCGGTACAAAAGGCTGAAAGGGTTTAATGTACTGCATCCTATGGGATATGATGCTTTTGGCTTGCCGGCTGAACAATATGCCATTGAACATGGTATTCCACCGGCAATCAGCACCGACCGCAATATTCAGAATTTCAGAAAACAACTCGATCATCTTGGCTTTTGTTATGACTGGAGCCGTGAAATAAAAACTTCTGATCCGGCATATTATAAATGGACACAATGGATCTTCCTGCAATTATTTCAATGTTTCTATAACCGGCAGGAAAAGAAAGCAGACAGCATAGAAAACCTGGTGAAAGATTTTGAACGGACAGGCAATCAAAACCACCCCTGCCCGGGAGATGAGGCGGTAAATTTTTCGGCAGCACAATGGCAGGCCATGGATGAAAAATCCCGTAGTGATATTCTCATGCATTACCGGCTGGCTTATTGCGGTTATGGGGAAGTGAATTGGTGTGAAGCCTTAGGCACTGTTCTCGCCAATGATGAAGTGATCAATGGCCTGAGTGAACGTGGTGGATTCCCGGTAGAGAAAAAAGTATTACGGCAATGGTACCTCCGCATTACAGAATATGCCGATCGATTGCTGGATGGCCTGCATCAGATTGATTTCAGTGATTCAATGAAAGAAATGCAAACCAATTGGATCGGCAAATCCGTTGGGGCGGAAATCTCTTTCCCCATCGCCGGACATGAAGCAGACCAAATAGCAATTAAAGTATACACCACCCGACCCGACACTATTTTCGGGGTCGATTTTGTGGTACTGGCACCGGAACATCTCCTGGTTCATTTAATAACAACGGTGGATAGGGAAGAAGAAGTGGAGGCTTATTTACAATATATGAAAAGCCGCAGTGAACGCGAACGGCTCGCCGAGAAAAAGATCACGGGTTGTTTTACCGGCGCCTATGTACTGCATCCGTTTTCGGGAAAGAAAATCCCAGTGTGGATTTCGGAGTATGTTTTATCCGGTTATGGTACTGGTGCAATTATGGCTGTGCCTTGCGGTGATGAACGGGATTTCAGGTTTGCGCAACATTTCCAAATCCCTATTACCAATATTATAGGTGATGCTTTTACCGGTGCGGAAGCCAATGCAACGAAAGAAGCCATTTTACAAAATAGTGGTTTCCTGGATGGAATAGCTATGAAAGATGCGGGTGTGATTGTGGTGGAAAAACTGGTTGCCCAAAATATTGGCAAAGCTAAAACGCAATATAAGATGCGGGATGCCGCCTTTAGCCGGCAACGCTATTGGGGCGAGCCATTTCCCATTACCTGGAAAGAAGGTATGGCAAAGGCATTGCCGGAAAATACATTACCGCTGGTATTGCCGGACTTGCAGGAAATAAAACCCGGGCCGGATGGGGAAGGGCCTTTGGCCAATAACCGGCAATGGATAGAAAGTGCCGGCTCGGATGGCCTGCGTGAATCAGCCACTATGCCCGGTTATGCCGGTTCTTCCTGGTATTTCCTGCGGTATATGGATCCACATAACAATACAGCATTTTGCAGCCGGGAAGCCAGTGATTACTGGAACCAGGTGGATTTATATGTTGGTGGTACTGAACATGCAGTTGGTCATCTGCTCTATAGCCGCATGTGGACAAAGTTTTTATTTGACCGGGGATGGATTGGATTTGAAGAGCCATTTAAAAAGCTATTGAACCAGGGAATGATCCAGGGCAGTAGCCGGTTTGTATATAAGCTTAATTTTCTGCAAGAGGAAGACGCTACAAGTAAACTCCCTGCTATTTTTATTTCAAAAAAATATGCGGATAAATTTTTACAGCATAAAAAAACGGATACTGTTTTAGAAAAAGAATTGTATGATGTATTGAAAAAGCATGGCATACAGGTTGGCAACATTTTAAAAGACCGGCATCCAGATATTATGACGTTGCATGTGGATGTAAATATGGTAGATGGATATGAATTGGATACAGCCGCTTTTCAAAAATGGCGGAATGGTGAATATGCAAAGGCTGTTTTTATTTTAGAAGAAGGCCGCTATATCTGTGGGGCAGAAGTGGAGAAAATGTCCAAATCAAAATTCAATACCATTAACCCGGATGATCTTGTAATGAAATATGGGGCAGACACATTCCGGATGTATGAAATGTTTCTCGGCCCGGTGGAGCAAAGCAAACCCTGGGATACCCGCGGTATTGAAGGGGTGCACCGATTCCTGAAAAAACTCTGGCGGATGTTTTTCCAGGAAGAGAAAGGCCTGATCCTGCAAAATGCAGAACCTACGGCCGCAGAATGGAAAATCCTGCATACCGCTATCAAAAAAATCGGGGAAGATACAGAGCGTTTTTCCTTTAATACAGCGGTTAGTACGTTTATGATCACGGTGAATGAATTAGCAGAGCTGGATTGTCATAAGACAGCGATTTGGGAACCTTTTCTGATCATGTTGTCACCATATGCTCCACATATAGCGGAAGAACTGTACCAACATGTATTACAAGTAAAAGGGCAGGACGGGCCAAAGACAATTATGGATATGGATTTTCCGGAGCTGGAAAAAAAATATTTAGTAGAAACGTCTAAAGTATATCCTATCAGTATTAATGGGAAATTGAGAACAACCATATCCATTTCCCTGGAAGCCACGCAAGCTGATGTTGAAGCATTGGTACTGGCCAATGAGGTTGTAAAAAAATGGCTGGAGGAGAAAGCGCCTAAAAAAATTATTTATGTCAGGAATAAAATGATCAATATCGTTATTTAATCATAGTGGGTGTTTTGAAAGCAGCTGATATGGTTTAAAAAATTTTATGCAGGCCCAGGCTATCGGTTACCTGGTTAAGAAAACTGTTTTTTAAAATGCCAAAATCTATTTAATTTAGCCCCGAAATTCTTGTTATGAGCGCACAACACTTTGTCCCCCAAATGATGCAGAAATTTTCAAGACCATTTATCTTAAGTGTTCTTGTTTTGTTTTTATTCCTGTTGTTAATGACTGCCTGGAAAGGTGATTATAAGACCCCTGGTTCAGCAGGCCATGCCACTACGGAAAGCCACGCCTGATATTGTTATCCATTTCTTTTATTGCAACTTTATAAGCAAACAGGGTGTATTAATTTTTTTTAATATGCACCAAGGTGTCTCTAATTTTTTTTGGGAGTAAGTTATCTAGTGTCTACATTTGCGCCCAATTTTTTTAAACGTATGTTGTAATTGTCATTTAAATGTCATTCGAAAAAGAAATGAAATAATTCTGATGAATCAGCGTTTCTAAACTCTTTCCATGAAAAAAATTATTCCGATTTTACTAAGCCTGTTTTTTGTCCAGGGCATACAGGCACAGGATATCCTGCCGGATGTACAGATAAAGACATTGAAAGCGCAGGATTTTCAAACAAGACAATTCATTGACAGTTCTGCGATAACGGTCGTTAGTTTTTGGGCTACCTGGTGTAAACCTTGTCGCCAGGAACTTGAATCCATCAATGATGATTGGGATAGCTTTAAAGCTACCGGTGCGAAACTGGTGGCGGTATCCATTGATGACAGCCGCAGTACCGGATCAGTTCAATCAATTGCCAATGCCAGTGGCTGGGAATTTGATGTGTACCTGGATGACAATCAAAACCTGAAGAGAGCATTGAATATTAGTGCCATTCCCTATACAGTTATATTAGATAAGCAGGGAAAAATCATTCGCCGTATCCAGGGATACAACCCGGGAGAAGAACTGGAATTAATTTCTTATTTAAATGCATTGAAAAAATGAACTCATTTTTGCGCAAAAAAAATGTAGCCATCTCCTGCTGTTTACTTTTCAACATAATTACTTTTACTTCCCAGGCACAGGATACCACTCATTTCTATGATCTGAAAAATTTTGGTGGTGGTATAGAAACACAGCACCAATATTATTTCTCCAATTCCAATGCCGGCATAGTTTTACCACCCAAGCGGTATGCATCCAATACCTACCTCACGGTGAACTACACTTATAAACATATCATTGCCGGTGTGCAGGCTGAGGCTTTTTTACCGGCATTACAGGGTTATCCAAAATATACGCCATCCGCAGAAGCCAAAGTAGCCCTGACCCATTACTATGCAGGTTACCGGTCCGATAAGCTGGAAGTGATTGCCGGTACTTTTTATGATCAGTTTGGTAATGGCTTAATTTTCCGGTCTTATGAAGACCGGCAATTGGGTATTGATAATACCATGCGGGGTCTATATGTAAAAGCCAGCCCATTTAAGAAATTCCAGGTAAAGGCTTTTTATGGCCAGCAACGCTATTATTTTGATTATAGTGATGGAAAGGTAGGTGGCGCCGATGTAGAGTATCAGCTTTTTAATAAGCAGGTCGGGAAAAATACTATGTCTTTAAAAATCGGGGGAAGTTTTCTGAATATCAACCAGGACAGTTTGGAATATACCAATATCCGTCATGATCAAAATGTGAATGCCTGGGCAGGCCGGATTAATTTTTCTGCCGGGAATTATTTGT
The DNA here is from genome assembly GCA_039811225.1 of Parafilimonas sp. Taxonomy (GTDB): domain Bacteria; phylum Bacteroidota; class Bacteroidia; order Chitinophagales; family Chitinophagaceae; genus JAFDXJ01. The sequence continues at coordinate 65,179 of JBDHYG010000001.1, read as the reverse complement.
TGAATGCGGAATATATGCATCATTCACCGGTGGCATATTTACCATCTTATATTTATCAACCCGGTTCTGCTTTATTGATTTCACAAAGCTATAATTTCAACAATGGCCTTGGTATCAACCTGGATTTACGTCGTCTCGAAATGGCTGCTTTAAAAGCAAATTATGGTGTAGATGATATAACAAATAATTTGAATTACCTCCCTTCACTTACCAAACAACACACCTGGCTGGTGAGTAGTATTTATCCGGCAGTATGTGACAATAAACATGAGATTGGTGGGCAACTGGGTATCAATTATTTGTTTAAAAAGGGAACTGCCCTGGGCGGAAAATATGGAACTACTATTTTCCTGAATGGTTCACTGTACAAAGACTTGTCCTATTCGCAATTCAATCCCGGCAACTCTTTCAAGGCAAAATTTATCAGCTTTGACGGACAAAAGCAGTATAGCGACCTGAATGTGACCATAGAAAAAAAGTTGAGCAAGAAAGTAAAAGGCACCTTGGCATTTATCAGTCAATATAATTTGCAACAAAGCGCTTATGTTGTGAAAACTAAAACAGTGGCAACGGACTTCCTGTTTAAATTAACGGATAAGAGTGCCTTGCGCACAGAATTACAGCACATGTGGAATGACAAGGATGAAAAAAACTGGGCGGCTGCTTTGGCTGAATATTCGTATGGCCGGTTTTCATTTTTTGTAACCGATCTCACCGACTATCAGACAAACAAGATTCATTACTATAATATTGGTGGGAGTTACTCTGCCAATGCACAACGCCTGATGTTCAGTTTTAGCAAACAGCGTGCTGGTTTATTATGTGTGGGTGGTGTTTGTCGGTTTGTGCCGTCTTATATGGGTTTTACTTTGGGTTATACATATAATTTTTAAAAACAATCATATATTTAAATTAAGCAAAATGAAAATGAAATGGGTTTTCTACCTGACATGTAGTTTAAGTTTAGGTGTTTTAATGACATCCTGTTCGAAGAGTGGTGGTAACGGTACACCGGATGGCCCTCCGGATACGCCGGATTCAACAACTAACTTAAGTTTCACCAAAAAAGTATTTGTTGAAGACTTTACCGGTGCCTGGTGTGGCTGGTGTCCACTCATGGCCTGGAACCTGGATTCAATGCGGCGTATAAATCCAAAAGTAATTGTAGCTGCTGTACACGATGATGTAGGTAATCCTGTGAATGACCCATTTGGTACCAGCTATGCCGGACAAATAGAAGACCTGGTACCGGGCTTCCAGGGGTTTCCCACCGGTTTTGTGAATCGTAAAATTGTTACAGACCAGTTTAATGTGCCCCAGTCAACGAATAGCGGCCTTTCAGGTACTGCGACTGCCGGTTTGCAAATTGAATCTTCTATTAGTGGCAATACATTATCCGCTAAAATAACTACCGGCTTTGTTTCTAATTATTCCAGCTCCGTAATAAAACTGGCTGTGATGCTGGTGGAAGATAGCTTACTCAGTACGCAACACAATTATTATTTTCATACCAACTATGTATCCCATTCCAGTCCCTTATGGCAAAATCAAACTTTATATAATTGGGAGAACAATGGGGTATTGCGTTCGTACGCAACGAGCGTTTCCGGAGATCTGGTTCCATCTGATAAAACCACGATGAACAATGAATCATATACGAAAAATGTAACCTTTAACCTCGCTTCATACAATCCAGCGAATTGCCGGATTATTGCCATTTTAATAAAAGAGAATGGCAGCTATACTGAAGTATTGAATGCGCAGGATGTTAAGGCCGGTGAAACGCAATTATTTGATTAGAAAAAATATTTCCAAAAAAAATCCGCTTTCATTCGAAGCGGATTTTTTTTACCCGAAAGTTTTTATTCCGCATAAGAAGATACTGGCTCACAGGTACAAATCAAATTACGGTCACCATAGGTATTATTGATACGGGCAATGGCGGGCCAGAATTTATTTTGGGCTACATAATATAAAGGAAATGCAGCAGCCTGTCTGGTATAGGGATGTTTCCATTCATCTGCACAAATCACTTGTTGGGTATGCGGTGCATTTTTCAAAACATTATCGGTACGGTCAGCTTTATTTTCTTCTATAGCTTTGATTTCATCATAAATGCTGATCATGGCATCACAAAAACGATCGAGTTCGGCCTTGTCTTCGCTTTCGGTAGGCTCTACCATGATGGTGCCCGGTACAGGAAAGCTCAGGGTGGGAGCGTGGAATCCATAATCCATTAAGCGTTTCGCCACATCTTCTGCTTCAATACCGGCACTTGCTTTAAAGGGCCGCAGGTCAATGATGAATTCATGGGCACAGGTGCCGTTTTTCCCGGCAAATAAAATAGGATAATACTTTTCCAGTCTTGCTTTCATATAGTTTGCATTCAATATAGCATATTCGGTTGCCATGCGAAGGCCTTTCAATCCCAGCATCCGGATGTAAGCATAAGAAATTAGTAATATGCTGGCACTACCATAAGGTGCTGCACTTACAGCATAAGCAGGTGTTTCAGCATTTTCATTTAAAAACACATGACCGGGGAGGAAAGGTTTTAATGTTGCTGTGCAGCAAATGGGCCCCATACCCGGACCACCGCCCCCATGGGGAATGGCAAAGGTTTTATGTAAATTTAAATGACAAACATCCGCGCCGATATTGGCTGGAGAGGTTAAGCCTACCTGTGCATTCATATTGGCGCCATCCATATAAACAAGGCCGCCATTTGCATGAATGATAGAACAGATTTCTTTGATGCTTTCTTCAAAAACACCATGTGTGGATGGATAGGTCACCATTAAAGCGCCCAAATTTTCCTTATGCTGTTCTGCTTTAAGTTTCAGATCAGCCACATCAATATACCCTTCTGCATCACTTTTCACGACCACCACTTTCATGCCGGCTAAAACAGCAGATGCCGGGTTGGTACCATGCGCGGAAATGGGGATTAATACCACATTTCGGTGATGGTTACCTTGGTTTTTATGATAACCCATAATGGTATAAAGACCTGCAAATTCGCCCTGTGCGCCACTATTGGGTTGCAGGCTGCAGGCAGCAAAACCGGTAATGGCACATAACGCATTACTCAATTCTTCCACTAATAACTGGTAGCCTTCAACCTGTGAGAGTGGGGCAAAGGGATGTAAATTAGCCCAATGACTCCAGCTTACCGGGATCATCTCACTGGCTGCATTCAGTTTCATGGTACAGCTTCCCAGCGAAATCATACTGGTATTCAGAGAAAGGTCTTTGTTTTCTAATTGTTTTAAATAGCGCATCATTTGCGTTTCACTATGATGGGTATTGAAAACAGGATGAGTAAGAAAAGTGCTTTCCCGAATCAAAGCAGCCGGAATGGCCAATGCATTCGAATTATCAATAGCATCGGGTGAAATTTGCGGTGCATTTTTTTTCAAAACGGATTCAAATACTTTCTGAATATTTCCGAGGTCATCCAAAGTGGTTGTTTCATCCAGGCTGATAGCTACGGCACCATCTGTATAATACCTGAAATTAAGATGATGTTTTTCAGCAAAGTTTTGGAGTAATGTGGAATCTATTCCGGTAATATGAATGGTATCAAAATAATACGGATGAGATAAATGAATACCGGTTGCTGCCAGGCTATTTGCTAAAGCGGATGTCATGAAATGTACCCGGCGGGCAATATTTTTTAAACCATCGGGGCCATGATACACGGCATACATGGCGGCCATATTAGCCAGTAATGCCTGTGCCGTACAAATATTGGAGGTAGCTTTTTCCCGTTTGATATGCTGTTCGCGGGTTTGCAGCGCCATACGTAAAGCCCGGTTATTTTGTGCATCAATACTTACCCCAATAATTCGCCCAGGGATAGCTCTTTTAAATTCATCCTGTGTGGCAAAAAAAGCAGCATGTGGCCCGCCATAGCCAAGGGGTACACCGAAGCGTTGTGCTGAACCGACCGCTGCATCAGCATTTAATTCGCCGGGTGATTTTAATAAGGTTAGGGCCAGTAAATCAGTGGCCATCACCACATAAGCTTTCAGGGCATGCATTTTATCAATGAATGCCGCATATTCTTCTACAGCTCCCTGGTCATTGGGATATTGAACCAGGCCACCGAAATATGTTTCATCTAGAACTGCATTTTTATAATCTCCTAAAACAACTTCGACACCAATGGGCAATGCCCTGGTCCGAATCACATCAATGGTTTGTGGAAATGTCGCTTTATCCACAAAAAAACGAGGGCGTGTGGCCTTTTCCGATTTATTTACATGATGAAAGAACATAGCCATGGCTTCAGCTGCTGCGGTAGCTTCATCCAGCAAGGAAGCATTGGCAATGGGTAAGCCGGTAAGGTCACTGACCATCGTTTGAAAATTGAGTAAACTTTCCAGCCTGCCCTGGGATATCTCGGCCTGATAGGGTGTATATTGGGTGTACCAACCAGGATTTTCAAAAACGTTGCGCAGGATTACGGAAGGTGTAATAGTGCCATAATACCCCTGGCCAATAAAGGATTTGTACAGGGTATTTTTCAGGCTCATATTTTTTATAGATGCCAGGTAAGCATTTTCACTCATGGGGGCCGGAAGTGGCAACGGTTTTTCCAGGCGAATGGATGCAGGTACTGTCTTTTCAATTAATGCATCCAGGCTATCTATGCCAATAGTTTGTAACATCTCTTTTTCACTGCCTATGGTGCCGATATGGCGTGAGATAAATTCTTCTGATTGCTGGTCCAGTAGGTTCATAAATGATGAAAATTTTCGATTGATGGGCAAAGGTAAACCCTTCTTTTGAAATTAACTTTATCTGCCTATTCTCATGGAAAATTGGATACATTTCGAAGGCGTAAATGTGGATTAATGTATTGTTGAAATAACTTATTTATGAGGCGAAATGAAGGCAGGCTCACCATCCAGGAAGTCATTCGATGAATAATATTACCGGTTATCCCTGAAATGGCTGTTGAAAAAAATAACTTGCACACATAATTTCCGAAAAGTTTACCTTTAAAACCATGCCATTTCGGAACTTCATCAAACAAACCGATTAGGGCATACATTTTTTTCCTGTATTCATTAGCTAAAGGTAGTTGAAGATAAATATCATTCTAATAAAAACCAAAATCATAGAGTATGAAAAAGCATTTCCTCCTCGTTTTTCTTTTGATATCCTGGCAAGCTACATTTGCCCAGGATACAGACAGCGCCTGGTTTGTAAACAACTATACTAAAATAGAACGAACCATTCCCATGCGGGACGGCATCAAATTATTTACCTCGATTTATATTCCGAAAGACCAATCTGCCCCCCATCCTTTTTTAATGACACGGACTCCCTATTCCTGTGCCCCGTATGGCGCAGACAAGTACACCGCCATTTGGAGAACTTATAAGATGGCTTATGCCCGGGAGAATTTCATTTTTGTATTCCAGGATGTGCGTGGCCGTTTTATGAGCGAGGGGGAATTTGTAGATGTACGACCTTTTATCAAAACCAAAAAAGGCAATCAAATAGATGAAGCCAGTGATACATATGACGCCATTGATTGGTTAGTAAAAAATATTCCCGGGAACAATGGGAAGGTAGGAGTAACCGGAACTTCTTATCCCGGCTTTTATTCCACAGAAGCCGCACTGAGTGGGCATCCGGCCCTGGTAGCCGTAAGCCCGCAGGCACCTGTTACCGATTGGTTTATGGGTGATGACTTTCATCATAAAGGTGCCTTCTTTGTAATGGATGGCTTTTCTTTTTATCCTTTTTTTGGTCAGCCACACCCCCGGCCCACCCAACAATATGGCATGGGATTCCATTTTAATTCAGATGATAATTATCATATTTACCTGAAGACCGGTGCGTTGAAAAACTTTTCAGCATTGATAGGAGATAGTATTTCTTTCTGGCATGAAATGTATAAGCATCCCAATTATGATGCCTGGTGGCAGGCAAGAAATGCACGGGTTGGTTTATATAATGTTCAACCTGCAATGCTGTGGGTAGGTGGGCTTTTTGATGCCGAAGATTGTTTCGGCGCCTGGAATGCATATAAGGCTACAGAAACACAAAGTCCGCAAACAAACTCCCGTATTGTAATGGGGCCCTGGTATCATGGCCAGTGGTCACGTGAAGGCTCGCACCTGGGCAATGTATATTTTGGCAGTAATACGGCGGCATATTTCCAGGATAGCCTGGAAATTCCGTTCTTCAATTATTATTTATTGGGAAAAGGAACTACGCAACAAATAGCCGAAGCAAACATATTCTTTACCGGAGAAAATAACTGGAAAAAATTTCCCGTGTGGCCACCGGCTGGTGTGGAAACAAAAGATTTATATATAGGTGGAAATGGAAAACTGCATCTTGATGAAATACCCCCGGCTAAAGACGATAAATTTGATGCATATATCAGTGACCCGGCTCACCCGGTGCCTTATACGGATGCTATTCATTTTCGACGCACCCGGGAATACATGACCGATGACCAGCGATTTGCTGAGAGAAGGCCCGATGTGCTTACCTACACGACCGATATACTGGACCAGGATATTACGCTTGCCGGCCCGGTTTTGGCTGATCTTTTTGTATCACTGTCAACAACAGATGCTGATTTTGTGGTGAAATTGATTGATGTTTTTCCTGATGATTTTTCGTATCCACCCGCCATTCAATCTACTATTGAGCATCCATACCCTATGGGTGGATATGAAATGCTGGTACGGGCAGAGATTATGCGTGGAAAGTTCAGGAACAGTTTCGAAAAACCCGAACCATTTGTGCCCGGTAAAATAGCTGAAGTGAAATGGGAGCTACCAGATGTGGCGCACACATTTTTAAAAGGTCATCGCATGATGATACAAGTTCAAAGCAGTTGGTTTCCGTTGGCCGACAGGAACCCACAGCAATTCATGGATATTTACCAGGCCAATGACAGTGATTTTCAAAAAGCCACGATCCGGGTTTATCATGAGCCGGGCCATTATTCAAAAATTATTTTACCTGTTTTAAAAAAATAACCGGCTTTGCAAAACAGGTATCTGCCTGCAATTAAAAGCCGCATTTTAAACCAGCTTTTTACTTTATCGAAATGAAAATGAAATTCTTTTTTCTTGCATTTATGGCAATGCTGGCAGCACAATGCCAGGAAAAACAGGTGAGTTTTGTTGAGGCCAATTATGATAAAATAGATACCACCATAGTAATGCGTGATGGTATAAAACTTTATACCGTGATTTATGTCCCCAAGGACAAGTCGGAGCAATATCCATTCCTGGTGATGCGCACGCCCTATTCTTCCGGGCCTTATGGATTCGGTCAGTACAAACAACGTATCGGGCCGGATACAGCGTTGATGCATGAAAAATATATTTTCGTTTACCAGGATGTGCGTGGCCGCTATATGAGTGAAGGTCATAACCTGGAAGTGACACCATATATACCGGATAAAGAAACAAATAAAGAAGTGGATGAAAGCAGTGATACATGGGATACCATTGACTGGCTGCTGAAAAACATAAAAAATAATAATGGCCGTGTCGGGCTTTATGGTATTTCCTATCCGGGCTTTTATGCCAGTGCCAGCCTGCCGGGCGCACATCCGGCCATAAAAGCTGTGAGCCCGCAGGCGCCGGTTACCGATGAATTTATTGGAGATGATGCCAATCATAATGGCGCTTTCTTTCTCCTGGATAATTTTAGTTTCATGAATTATTTTGGTAAAGAGAGAAATGGGCCGGTGGAAAATTACGGTGGGCCAATGTTTCGAATGGGGACTGAAGATGCCTATTCCTTTTTTTTAAAAATGGGCACTTTAAAAAACACACAATCTGTTGAATGGTTTAATCACCGATCTTATATATGGAATGAATATTTGCAACATGATACCTATGATACCTATTGGCAGGCAAGAAATATACGGACACATTTGAAAAACATTCAAATTCCGGTAATGGTGGTGGGTGGCTGGTTTGATGCAGAGGATTTATTTGGTGCCTTGCATATATATAAAGCCATAGAAAGCCAAAGCCCACAAAATAAAAATATTCTTGTTATGGGCCCCTGGACGCATGGCGCCTGGGCAAGTCCGAACTGGAGCGGTTTCGGGCCTTATTTTTTTGGCAGTAATACCAGTGCCTATTTTCGGGATAGCCTGCAAACCCGTTTCTTTAATTTTTACCTGAAGGATATAGGAAGTTTTGATCCAGCGGAAGCCACCGTCTTTGAAACAGGAACCAATACCTGGCGGCATTTTGCTCAATGGCCTCCACGGCAAATGCAGCCCCAGTCCTGGTTTTTAGGAGCTGCACATTCTCTTTCAGCTGATCCACAGGTACAGCAAACCGGGTTTGATACTTATATCAGTGATCCTGCCAACCCGGTTCCTTATACGGGTGTAAAGTCCGCAGACAGGAATAATGAATATATGGCCGAGGATGAACGTTTTGCTTCATCCCGGAATGATGTTATCTATTTTAGAACAACACCTTTGCAGGAAGATCTCACACTGGCCGGGCCTATTCTGGCGAATCTGCAGGTCTCTATTTCAACAACAGATGTTGATTTTGTGGTGAAACTTATTGATGAGTTTCCGGATACTTTTTCCGGTGACCCGGGTATTAATCCGGCAAAAAATAAAGCCATGCAGGGCGCACAAATCCTGGTGCGTGCAGAAGTTTTACGCGGTAAGTTCAGAGATAATTATACCACGCCTTCTCCCTTTGTACCGGGTAAGATAACGGATGTAAAAATTAACCTGAATGATGTTTGTCATACCTTTAAGAAAGGCCATCGTATCATGGTACAAATTCAAAGCAGTTGGTTCCCCCTGGTGGATAGAAATCCCCAGCGGTTTATGCGGATCCCGGATGCCAGTGAAAAAGATTTTCAATCTTCCACCATCCGGATTTATCATGATGCCTTACATCAAAGCAGTATCCTGTTACCGGTATTACCGGGAAATGATAAATAAAATGAACAATATGTATATCATCCCGGCGCAAACACGAATAGGCCATGTGCATTTAAAAGTTGCCGATCTCAACAGGTCTCTTGAATTTTACAGGGACCTGTTAGGTTTTGAATTAACAACAATGTATGGGAAGCAGGCAGCCTTTCTTTCCGCCGGGGGTTATCACCATCATATTGGTTTGAATACCTGGTACAGTAAAGATGCACCACCTGCTTCACCACATGGAGTTGGCTTATATCACACTGCCATTCTTTACCCCACCAGGAAAGATTTAGCATTTATCTATGATCGTTTACGAAGGGCATTTTATCCCATTACCGGTGCAAGTGATCACGGCGTTTCAGAAGCTATTTATTTAGATGACCCTGATGGGAATGGGGTAGAATTGTATTGGGACCGGCCACGGGAAGAATGGAAATACCTGGAAGATGGTTCAATCAATATGTACACAATACCTTTGGATATAGAAGGATTATTAAAAGAATTGGATGCATAATCATTATATCCATTCAATACTAATAGCAGTTTATGGATAAACAGGCTGCACTTTAATAACCTGATTCTATTCTTTGAATTAGGGATACCTATCATTTTTTTAATTATATTCGATTAAAGAATTTGTATTTTCTTTTCAGTGTGATAGGCGGATATGATAGCCATCGAAAACATTTTCATTTTAGAAAAATTCATACAGGATAAGAAAATGAAACAGGTAATATTAGGAGCCAATGGAGCAATCGGAATTGCCCTGGCACGGGAACTGGTAAACTATTCTGCTGACCTTACTTTAGTTAGCAGGAACCCCGTAAAAATAAACTCCACAGATACACTTGTATCGGCCGACTTGACGCAACAACAAAACATTGAAAAGGTTATAGCTGGAAAAGATATAGTTTATGTGACGATTGGATTTCCTTACAAAATACTTGCCTGGGAAAAGTTTTGGGTACCATTTATTCAAAACGTTGTCAAGAGTTGTATTAAAAATGGGGCTAAACTTGTATTCTTTGACAATATATATGCTATTGGAGAGGAACATATCCATCATATTACGGAACAATCTCCTATTTCACCATCCAGTAAGAAAGGAAAAATACGAGCCAGGGTGGATGAAATAATATTGCAAAATATTGAAAGTGGCAAGCTCAAAGCAATCATTGCACGTGCGCCGGATTTTTTTGGTGGTACAGCAAAGGAAAGCAGTTTATTAATGAATTTGGTGTTTGATCCATTGAGTAAAGGGAAAAAAGCGAAATGGTTTTGTGATGTTAATAAAATCCATAATTGTGGTTATGTACCTGATTTGGCAAAAGGAACTGCCATGCTGGGAAATACAGATGAAGCATTTAATCAAATATGGAATTTGCCAACAGACTCTCAAAAAATTACCGGCAAGGATTGGATCTGTCTTTTTGCTAAAACACTTGGTTGTCAACCCAACTATATCGTTTTACCCAATTGGCTTTTAAAAACGATCGGCATTTTCATTCCGTTAATGAAAGAATTAGCTGATATGAATTATCAGTTTGACAGGGACTATTTTTTTGATAGTTCAAAATTTACGAATTATTTTCAATATACACCCACTACTTATAAAATGGCCGTGAAAGAGGTTGTTGAACAAAATAAGATAACCCGGCTTGCTACCAATAGTTAATTAGTTAATATCAACCCTGAAAAGTTTCAGGTGCCAGGCTGGTCGCTGATGGCTGTTTAATTTTATTGCACTGAAGTTTTAAAACATTTTCCGGTGTTCATCCGGGATCGTATTTTCTTTTTGACGTTTTTTGCTTTAAAAAGTGAATTTATATAAATTTTTTGTGCAAGCTAAATCGCCATAATCAACAAGCTCAAAATTGAAACCCTTTATTGAATAAAAAAGAAAATCAATAAGCAAAGAATATTATTAGTACCATAAACTATCATTCATAAAATCTGTCATTGGAGATGAAGGAAGAAATTCATAAAGGTGAAAATTAGAAGAAAAGCACTAGCATATCTTTGCACCATTCTAAACATTCCATGAAACAAATTGAAAGCAGCTTTGCTCCCCAAGTAAATATTTATGGTACGGGGTATCACCCAAGCTCTAATTTAGCTTCATCCATATCTATCTGAAACAGATGCTTGCGAATGATTTCTTCGTTCAGGTGTACATCGGATTGGTTTTTTTTTGATCCGCCATTCTCTTTGTTTATTTAAAACATCAAAATAAATGGTTTAATATGTCCTGGCATTGTTGGATCAACATCCGGTTGGCTCTTGGCTTTTAATTTATCCGCCAATTGTTGAAAGAGTAGGCTTTGATGCTGCTCTTCGGGGTTACGGGTAGTAATATATTAAAACATAAAATTTGCCAATTCTCTTTTAAAAATTATTTCAGATTCTGCTTCCGTCATAGCAGTATTAATGCAGCAGCAGAACAGTTGATTCGGGAAGAGCAGAGCACCTTCTCAAATCAAAAGCGGACCTGCCTGAGGCAGTTTCTGAATAATTGTACTCAAGTTGTATTGTACCTTTGTATTTTATTTTTTATTTAAGTATATACAAAGTTGTTATTATGAAAAAAATCCAAAGCGAAACATTACATATCAGCACTGAAAATTTTTTTGTTCTGACTTTGGATTTTTCAAAAGGAATCATCCTGGACGATTTGATTGCCAGGAGTAATGTGCGGATAGATTTTTTCATCTTCGTTTTATTTGAGGCTGGAGAGGCAGTCGTAAAGATTGATCTCAAGGAATTAAAATTAAAAAAGGGTGACTTATTGATCATACCACCGGATTCCTCAAAGGAACGTGTGTATATCAGTAAAGATGCTGTTTTGAAAATTGTCGCATACACATCTGAGTTTATTACACAATTAAATTTGCCTGATCGCTTCTGGGATGTTACAGATTATTATTCTACCAAACACAAACCTGTCTGGCCACTGACAAAATCAGTAGCAAAAAAACTGGCTAAACTGGTAACAGAGATGGAATCAAGAAAATCTGATGAACATATTCACCCATACAAAAGCGAAATCATGAAATATTTTTTCATGATTTTCATTCTTGAATTAGCTGCTCTTGCCCCACAGTATTCGTTGGAGAACAATGAAAAATTTACAAGGAAAGAATTGCTCACCATACAATTCTATGCTTTAGCTAAAAAACATTTTCGTGATCAACGAGATTTAAAATTTTATGCAAACAAATTATTTGTAACTCCCAAACATCTTACAGAGACTGTAAAAGAAGTAAGCAAACGTACTGCCGGAGAAACAATAGACTCATTCCTCATCCAGGCAGCAAAAATCCAGTTAAGGACTACTTCTAAAAGCATTGCCGAAATATCAGATACACTGAACTTCAGCGACCAATCTTCATTCGGGAAGTTTTTCAAAAGGATGGAAGGAATAGCTCCTAAAGTTTATCGGAGCAACCAATCGCCGCATCATTGACTTCCGAAGTATAGGCTAATAAAATTACCCTTTACGGGTATCTAATTATCAAAAATCCGACATTCAAACCAATAATGCCGATAACCATCCCTTGCACCAGGGGCCTGGTGCTGGTAATTTTGCATTGTCGATTTAAATAAAGCTTTATGGTTTTGACAAACTAAACAAAATAGTAAAAACAATAATTTAAAAGAAAATGAAAAAGATGTTAATGAGTGCAATGGTAGTGGCATTGCTGACAGGAGGCACATCAACCGCGATGGCCCAAAAGGGATTTTCAATGAGTGTAAAAGCAACTCCTCAATTTAGTTTCCTGCAAAATAGTGATGACAATGATAACAGCACTATAAAAAAGAAAGCCACCTTCAATACCAATTTTGGGGTTGGTGCAGGATATAATTTTACTGATAATCTTGGTGTAGGAATAGATGCGCTTTATTCTCTCCAGGGTGAAAAATCTGAAGTTTTGGGACAGGAAATAAATCAAAAACTCGAGTATGTAAAAGTGCCGGTTTATTTCTCATACAATACCGATCCTTCCAAATTAGTATCCTTCTATGGTAAGGTTGGCCCACAGCTTAGTATTCTTACCAATGCAAAAATATCCGGTGGACAGAATGAAAAATTCAGTGATAATAAAGACAAGTTTGAAAAAGTAACTTTTGGAGCCATGGCTAATGCAGGCGTGCAATTTAAACTGAGTCAAAACATATTCCTGCAAACCGGCTTACAATTTGATTATGACTTTACAAATGCAGAAGATAAGGATTTCATTGGTTACATACCCGGAAGGGCGAATACAAATAATATGACTGCAGGTGTACAGGTAGGCGTGAAATACAGGTTTTAGTTTTTGGTAAAGCAAATGTTAGACGACCGGGAGCTGCCTCAAAATAAAGGGGCAGCTTCTATTTAAAACTGAGTTAGCTGTTATTTTATCAATTATAAAATCAAAAAACGAAATTCAAAACAGAAGGAAGCACAACAATCAGGATGCTCTTAAGAACCTTCCAGGCTTTAACAGAATATTTAAAAAATTACATAGTTCAGTATATTGTGAACTAAAAAAACTTACTTATCTTTGCACCATCAAACAAAATAGCCATGTCAGAAAAAATTAAACTTACGAAAGAACAGGTGGGATTGATAGAACAATATGCCGTGATTATGGAGCAAACCAATTTGCAACCGGCCATGGCCAAAATTCTTGCTTTATTAAATGTAGCCGATGTTACAGAACTAAGCTTCAACCAAATCCAGGATACGCTGGGGTTGAGTAAAAGTGGCACCAGCCAGGCCATTAATCACCTGCTGGCTGCAAACCGGATTGAATACAAAACAAAATTGGGTGACCAGAAGAGATATTTTTACGTACCCATTCAAAATTGGAAAGATACTGCTGCACGGCATTTTGCCGGTATTGAAACCTATATAAAGCTCAATCAGAAAATTTTGGCACAACGCAGTCATAAAACAAAGGAATTTAATGAAGCATTGAAAGAAATGACTGAATTTCTCAGTGCATTGTATAAAGTTTATTCAGATAGGAATAAATAAATTTTTTTATTTATAAAGTTCAGTAAATACTGAACAAACTAAACATAAAAATATATGAAACAATTTTGGTTAATACTTGTCGCTATTGCATTACTTGGCAGCACCACCGAAGCACAGCAAAAGGATACTTTACACCTTACCTTAACCGAGGCAATTGACTATGCAGTTAAAAATAACCCGCAACTGAAGAGCGTTCGGTTAGATGAAATAAACAACCAGTATAAAATAAAGGAAGTAAAATCAGCTGCATTACCACAAATTACGGGAACCGCAGGAGGAACAGATAACTTTCAGCGTGGATCGCAATTATTGCCAGGGGATTTAATGGGACAACCCGGAACTACTATCCCGGTTAAATTTGGTACACGTTTCGTATATAATGGCACGATCCAGATAAGTCAGAATATATACAATCCATCTATAAAAACAGGATTGAAGGCTGCGAAAGAAAGCCAGGGATTATATGAATTACAATCATTTCAATCCAAAGAAGATTTGATATACAACATGGCAAATCTTTATATACAGATTCAACTGGCAGAAAAACAAAAAGAATTATATGCAGGGAATATTGACAGAACAAAAAAATTATTGGATATCACCAGCCTTCAACTGAAAGAAGGAATTGCCAAAAAAGTGGATGTTGAACAATTGAAAGTGAACCTCACCAATATGCAGACCCAACTTTCAAATGCAGCGAATGATTATGAAAAAGCAATTGACAATATTAAGCTTTTGATGAACCTTGATTTGGAACAACCTCTTGTAATAACCGCACCCGTTGCATCTGAACAGATAACTGTTTCTAAACAATTAAACCTGGATGCAAACACTGATTTGAATATACTTGATAAACAAATCCAGTTACAAAACCTGAATACAGAAAATATAAAAGCGGGATATAAACCATCCCTTTCCTTCTCTGCCAATTATGGCCGTCAATGGCAAACAGAAAAATTATTCAAGAGTGATGCCACTACCGGCATTTCTTCCGGGTATTATAGCCTGAACCTGAATATCCCGATATTCGATGGTTCGAAAAAACGCAACCAGGTTGCGCAGAGTAAAATAGCTGCACAACAACTGGAATTAAACAAAGCATATACTGCAAAAAATATCCAGACTCAATTCAGAACTGCCAATAATAATCTCAATCAAAACCAGAAAGTATTTGAAGCACAAACACAGAATATGAAACTGGCTGAGGATTTATACAATGTGGCAAAACTGTCCTATACAGAAGGCATATCTGATTTGTCAGAATTAATCAATGCAGAAAACAGTTTGCGTGAAGCGCAATCGCAATACCTAACGGCTATGCTGCAAACAAGACTGGCAGAATTGGAAACCATGAAAGCAAGCGGGCAATTGAGCCAATTAATAAAAGAACATTCAATCAATAAATAAAAAATAATCAAAGAATAAATCAACATAAAATGGAAAGCATGAAAAAGAATAAACGGTCAAAGATTATCATCCCGGTAATTGTGATAGTTTCATTAATAGCCATTATGGCGTATATACTCATATCCAATAAGAAGAAAATGGAGGCAGATGCAACTGCTGTACCACAAAGTGTGAGTGCCATACCGGTAAAAATTGCACCGGTTGAATTGAAATCAATGGATAATACAATTGAACTGACAGGTTCGTTTGAAGCACGTCAGACGTTACCATTGGTTGCTGAAGCACAGGGTTCTATTATTCAACTCAACATTCATGAGGGCCAAAGCATCAGTGCCGGCCAGGTAGTGGCACGAATAGACCCTACTTCCCTTCAATCCAGTTTAGCTTCTGCAAAGGCAACCTATAATAATGCGGTAAAAAATAAAGAACGATATGAACGCCTGGCAGAAGCAGGCGCCATTAGCCAAAAGCAATACGAGGATGTGGCATTAAATGTAGAGAAAGCCCGTACTGATATGAAAAATATTCAACAGCAAATGAAATATACCATCATTCATTCACCAATGTCCGGCTTTGTAAGTGAAGTGAAAGTGGAACAGGGAAGTTTTGCTTCACCTGGCATGGAACTGGGAAGTGTGGTGGACATTTCAAAATTGAAAATGGTGGTAAAAGTGGATGAACAGGATGTTATCAAATTGAAGAAAGGACAGAACGTATCTATTAAGACTGAAGTTTATCCTGACCATGAGTTTAGTGGTATGATAAGTTTGATTAGTGTGCAGGCTGATGCCGGAAGAAAGTACAATGTGGAAGTACAGGTTCCCAATAGCCAGGAATTTCCTTTAAAAGCCGGGATGTTTGGCACGGCAAAATTCAATACTGCCAATACTGAAACAGGTGAAAAGTTATTCATTCCTCGCCAGGCAATTGTTGGTAGTATTCAGAATGCACAGGTATTTGTTTTAAATAATGATAGCACCGTAACACTGAAAAATATTGAAGTACAGAACCAGGGCGGCGACCAGTTGATTGTGTTGAAAGGACTTAATCAAAATGATAAAGTAGTTGTATCAGGTCAGATAAACCTTCAGACCGGTACTAAAATCCGTGTGGTAGAATAATCATCATTCCATTCAATCTCAAAATTATTTTATGAACATTTCAAGTATATCCGTTAAGCGTCCCACATTGGTAGTAGTGATATTCAGTATACTGGTGTTGTTGGGGCTGGTTGGTTACAATACACTTACTTATGAATTGTTGCCAAAATTAAGTACACCGGTTATCACTATCACAACTGTTTATCCCGGTGCAGGTCCTAATGAAGTAGAAACATCTGTAACTAAAAAAATTGAAGATGCTGTATCTGATTTGGAGAACTTAGATAACACACAATCCATTTCACAGGAAGGTGTTTCAGTTGTAACAGTGAACCTGAAATATGGAACCGATGTTGATGTTGCATTGCAGGATGCACAACGAAAGGTAAATACCATTAAATCAGAATTACCAACAGCAGCAAAAGACCCGAGCCTTGGAAAATTTTCGTTAGATGAATTACCAATTATGCGCATCGGCGCATCTTCAGATATGGATGAACGTGATTTCACAGATTTGCTGGATAAAACAATTAAACCGGAATTAGGCCGTATTGATGGTGTTGCCAAAGTAGATATCACCGGTGGTGAAAAAAGGGAAATTAAGATTAACGTAAAAAATGATAAGCTGAAATTTTACAATATTTCCATTCTGCAGGTATCCAACGCTATCGCAAATGCGAACCTGAATTTTCCAACTGGCAGCATTAAAAACACACAACAGGATGTGTCTATCAGGCTGAGCGGAAAGCTGATTAATCTTGGTGAATTAAATAACCTTGTCGTATCCAATGCATCCGATGGCAGCCAGGTGTTGCTGAAAGATGTTGCAGACATTTATGATTCAAAGGAAGATGCAACAACCTTAACCAGGGTTAATGGAATCCCATCTATCGGTATCTCAATCGTAAAAACTAAAGAAGGTAATACAGTTGGCATCAGTAAAGAAGTAAAAGAAAAATTATCGCAGATAGAAAAAGAATACAACGCTGAAAATGTGCATTTCAACATTTCAAACGACAGCGCTGATTTCACTAAAGAAGCTGCTAATTCCGTGATTCATGATTTGATTCTTGCGGTTATATTGGTAGCAGTAATCATGTTGTTCTTCCTGCATAATATCCGGAATGCATTGATTGTAATGGTGAGTGTGCCGGTGTCCATTATTTCCACTTTTGCAGTAATGGCAGCATTTGGTTTTTCATTAAACCTGATGAGTTTGCTGGGCTTGTCATTGGTCATTGGTATTCTTGTTGATGACAGCATTGTGGTGTTGGAAAATATTCACCTTCGAATGGAGCAGGGCGCCTCTGCCTGGGATGCAGCCGTTGATACCTGGAAAGAAATCGGTATCTCAGTTACCTCAATTACGTTAGTGATTGTTGCAGTGTTTTTGCCTATCGTTTTTGTAACGGGTATTATTTCAGATTTGTTGTTCCAGTTTTCAATCGTGGTGGTTGCCGCTACTTTAATCAGTTGGCTGGTGTCATTTACATTAACACCCTGGCTCGCAAGCAGGTTTACAAAGCTCTCACATTTGAATCCTGGTAAACTTAGGGATAAACCCTTGATATGGTTTGAAAATGCAATTAAATCATTTCAGAATTTTTTCAAAGGAATACTTCAGTGGTCATTGCATCACAAGCGTATCACGTTTACTGCTATCATGGCATTGGTGATTGCATCATTTACTTTGGTGGGCAGTGGTATGATAGGTTTTGAGTTTGCATCGAGCGGTGATAATGGAGAGTTTCAGATACAGGCTGAAATGCCAAAAGAAACCCCATTGACACAAACAAATTTTCTCACACAAAAAATAGAAAAGGAACTTTTAAGCGACCCTGATGTAACGAATGTATTTACCACTGTTGGTGCAGCATCCGGTAAAAGCAGTGCAGCTACCAGCGCCTATTTTGCCCAGGTAAATGTGAAGTTAGTTCCGAGGGAAAAAAGGTCAATGTCATCCAGCGAATATGCGGCTAAAACAAAACTTAAAATCCAGGAAACTATTCCCGGTGCAAAAATCACCGCATCACCTGTAAGTATGATTTCAGGTAGTGCTACTGCGCCGATACAATTTGAAGTGCAGGGCCCAAACCTGGATACTGTTTTAGCGATTGGCGATAAAGTAAAAGCTATCATGGCAAGCGTGCCTGGTACTTCAGAAATAAAAGCATCAATGGAAGGCGGAAGCCCCGAAGTAGCGATTAAAGTGGACAGGGATAAACTGGCAGAATTGAATTTGTCATTGGATGTAGTAGGTGCAACCATGCAGAATGCATTTGCAGGAAATGATAACAGTAAATTTTTAGTGGGCGATGAAGAATATCCAATCAGGGTGCAGCTTGACCAGTTTGACCGCCGCAATATGAATGATGTAAGCAATCTTACATTTCAAAATTCAAAAGGTGATTTAATAAAGCTTAGCCAGTTTGCATCTATTGAACCTTCAACTGGTCCTACCACGTTAGAACGAAAAGATAAAGTGCCAACAGTGACGATTACTTCACAGGTAGTAGGCCGCCCTGTAGGTACAGTGGGCAATGAGGTACAGGCAAAACTTGACAAAATGCAATTGCCTGCAGGTGTGAATATTGCAGCAGCAGGTGATGTGAAAAACCAGGCTGAAGGTTTCACCAGTTTGCTGATTGCATTGATGGGTTCTATCATTTTAGTATATCTCATTATGGTTGCTTTGTACGACAACTATGTGTATCCTTTTGTGGTAATGTTTTCTGTACCTGTAGCAATGATTGGCGCTTTCCTGGCATTGGCATTAACGATGACCAACCTGAGTATTTTCGGTATGCTTGGTTTGATTATGCTTGTCGGACTTGTTATTAAAAATGCCATATTAATTGTTGACTTCACCAATCATTTAAAAGCAAAAGGTAAAAGCAGTTATGATGCATTGATAGAAGGTACAATGGAACGTTTTCGCCCTATCCTGATGACAACAATTGCTATGGTAATTGCCATGATTCCAATTGCAGTTGCAACCGGTGCAGGTTCAGAATGGAAGAACGGATTGGCATGGGTGCTGATTGGCGGATTGACCAGTTCAATGCTGCTGACACTCATCATCGTACCGGTTACTTACCTGGCTGTTGATCGTATTAAGGAGAGAAGGGCAATTAGAAAAACAGCAAAAAGAGAAAAAAAGACAGCTTTACAAGTACAAAACCAGGGGATATAAACTACCTATACATTAGTAAGAAATGAAATATTTTAAACAGGTAAAAAAACTGGCAGGTAAATCTTCCAATGATGTGCGATCTCCAATTTATAAGCAATATCCATAGTTACCAGGACGGGGTTATACTGTTTTGCTAAAATAAAAGCAAATGGCTTATGCCGGTTTGATAGCCGTTGGAAAGAATAAGGATTTCAGTTCGAATGCATCATCCGGTTTCATTTTTCCGGCAAGGATCAGGCGTAATTGCCTCCTGCGTAAAGCGCCGTCGAATAAGCGTTTTTCATCATCCGTTTCCGGGATAATGGGTTCTACCAGCCGGGGTTTGCCATTGGGGTCCAGGGCAACAAAAGTGAAGAAGGCTTCATTACTCTCATATTTATATTGATGCAGGGAGTCTTCACCCCAAACTTTTAAATGAATCTCCATCGATGTATTAAAGGCGCGCGTTACCTGGGCTTCGATATGGACAATATTACCCAGCTTGATGGGGTTCTTAAAACTAAGGTTATCCACGCTGGCTGTCATGCAGGGGGCATTGCAATGTTTACCGGCAGAAATACCGGCAGCAATATCCATCCAATACATGAGACGGCCACCCATAAGGTTGCCAAACGTATTGGTATCATTGGGTAATACCAATTCATTCATTACAATAAAACTGTGACTTGCTTTTTTCCCTTTCATAAAGAAATTTCTGGCGGCAAAGGTAGGGTGGTTGCAAGAATTAATTACAATACTTTACGTAAATCTACCTTATTTTTTCAGCTTTGAATTATATCGATCAGGTCATCAATATCTTGTTGCTTATAAGCTTGATCTTCGTTTTGGAAACATTTGGAAAATTCTTCCATCCAGGAAACGAGGATTTGTTTATGGGTCAATGGCTTAAAGTAGGAGGGAACCATGGGTACGGAAATCCTTTTAAAATAATTTTCTATATCATCATGTGTAAAAGGCCGGCCGGTGGACGGGTCCACAAAAAAATGATATTGATCCGGATATTCAACATTTTGTTCATCATCTTCCATATTTTCATTGTAATAAGCCAGGACAAATTGCCGGGGAATATTGATGACCTTTACCGGAAGGTTTAGCAAATTAGCCAGGCCATAATATAAGAGACCAATAGAATATGCATTCCCTTTCTTGGTTTGCAGGACTTTATGCGGAAGAAAAATATCCGGTTGCTGATAAGCCACTTCCTGTGACTGCAGTTTATAATAACTATATAAAATACTGGACAACACATGTGCCTGCTCCAGTGGGGTCAAAAAACTATTTAATTCCAACCAGATATTGCGCCTGATTTTTTCTATCTCCTGTAATATAGGTGTGATGGCCAGGTCGGGATATTGTAATTTTGAAATAATAAAAGCGCCCCGCAGGATATCTCTTTCCGGATCGCTACGCCAGGATTTCAATTCGTCACAGATATCAATAAAATGTAATTTATGAATGAGCATTTCAATGCGTGATTGAACATGTTCATTCACGGTTGTCTCCCAGAGGTTCTCAAGATTCGGGATGATATTTCTGCCATAATCAATAATCCGGTTACTGATGGTAGAATACACTTCTTCATCCGGGTCATCGATTAGCTGTAATAAAGCGGCTATTTCTTTATTTTCTTTCATACTGGATCAACTACAAACTACGGCATAATTTATTTTCTGTACAAGGAAATTTTTCAAGATAGCTGGCCTGTACCAGGTTAAAATGATTTGGTTTATTAACGTAAAAAGTACATATTTGCAGTTCCAATATCCAAATAATCATGAAAAACCTCATCATTGCAGGTTTGTTGGCTATGCTTTGCATGCCCCAAACAGGCACTGCACAAATCAACCCCCTTGTCCCTTACAACTTTGGTATCTGGGAAACTTTCACCACATTTAATAATAAAGCCTTGTCGCCCGAATTGCGCGGGAGATTATGCAATGTGAAATGGAAGGAAATTGAAATTTCGGATAATGTTTATGACTGGACCAAACTGGACAGTGTACTGAATAAGACATCCCTGGACTCACTGCCGTTGATCTTTATGGTTTATACCAAAGAAGATGCCCCGGACTGGCTCTTTACATCGGGTAATGTACCCAAAGTAATTGAACGGAATACAACCGGTGATTCCATTGGGTACGCCCCCTATTATGTGGATACCAATTACCGCCGGTATTTTAAAGAAATGATTGTACGGGTAAAAGAGCATGTGGATTCATTGCCCTGGAGTATCCGGCAATGGATCATTGGTGTGCAACCTTGTTTTGGAGCTACCGGCGATTATATTTCGTATAAAGGTCTTGTCGATCCACAGTATGCACTTACCAGCCAGGATTTTTATTCTTTATTCAAAGAATTTACACTTGCTTATTATGATCAATATAAAAATACCAATCCTAAAATAACTTTGCTGAGCAATCCTTTAAACCAGGGTGAAAATCAAAGTAACTGGTTGGAAGAACATTGCCCGGGTGGTTGGATAAAAACCGGGTCATTAGGAAAAGCCTACCAGTTAAATGATGAATTGGATAAGTCTTTTTGGTTACTGGATTACTTAAACACTCCCCGGAATGGCGATTATATCCGTGCCCGCAGTGAAATCGGTGGAGATGGCCTCACTTCCGGGTGGTGGAATGCTTGTAAATACAAAAACGTTTTTGCCGTATTGGCCAATTGCATTTTTTGGGGGGTGGACTGGAGCAACCAGAATTATGATATGATTGATGATCCATATTATGATCCTGCTTATTTTTTCTTTAACAGGTATGCAGGACAAAAGAACCCGGCAACCAGCACCAATGCCATGTGTGCTTTACGCGATGGCCTGGATGCAGCGGATACAGAACGTTTCCCCGAATCAACTTTTGGAAGATCAGGCAGAAAGAAAACACAACGATATTCTACCATCCAGCAGGATTTCGCTGCCTATGGTGCCCGGCTTGATGATATAAAATCGGCCACCAAAAATGAAATGGGTAACCGGATGGCCAACGGCATCAATGATGTGGGCTGGCGTATTTTTCCCGGCAACTATGATCGTTACCTGCATCAATTGACACCCAATGAAACCAGTGCGGGTTATTGGAATGTACAATCAACAGATAGCGCCACTACCATTTATGGCCGTTTCGCCAGGGGCTTTGACCTGGCAAATAATAAAGATGCTTTATATTTTATTCTCGATACAAATTTCCTGCGCCATGAACCCATCAATGCACAATACCCGGTTACACTAGATATTGTTTACCTCGATAAAGGGAATGGTAGCTGGAAATTATTTTATGATGCGGTTGATTCAACAGATAAAGAAGCATTGCAGGTGCAATGTGCCAATTCCGGCTACTGGAAAACAGCTTCCATTACTTTATACGATGCTTATTTTGGGAAACGTGCCAGCCAGGGAGCAGATTTTTATATTAAAAACAGTGGCACTGAAAATGTCATTTTTGAGTTGGTAGAATTTGCCCGCCCCGATAGTTTACAGTCGAATGTAGGCGTTCACACGACACAGCCCACCGCATTCGATACGGTTTGTATAAATAGTAACAGTGTACAGACTTTTTCCATTACCGGTGATTTTATGAACAATAGAAATGTAGTCATCGGCCCCGCCAGTGGTTATTCTTTTTCCTTTACAGATTCTGCTTATACAGATTCACTCGTTATCTCCGATTATGGAAACAGGTTTCAGAAACAGGTATATGTAAAATTAAATACTGCCGATACCGGATCTTTTGCAGCAGCTATCCCGGTAATAACAAATGGCCAGGATTCAGTAATGGTCAATGTTTCTGCTTATGTGGCCAATAGCTATGCTACCTTGAATGCTACCGTATTGAACGTAAGTTGTTATAATGCAAAGAACGGGGCTATTCAGCTGAACCTGGAAAATGGCCGGGGGCCTTATAGCTTTGCCTGGACAGCCGACAGTTCTAAGTTTACATCTTCCAACCAGCACCTGGACAGTCTCATTCCGGGAACATATCATGTAGATGTTTTTGCCCTGGGGGGTTGTAAAACATCCGGTGATTTTGTAATCACTCAACCGGATATTTTACAAATGACAGTATCTGCTGATAGCATGATCTGCAAAAATGGTTTTGCCAATGTTACGGTAAGTGCTACCGGGGGAACATTGCCTTATGTGGGGACAGGTGTTTTTCCAACCAATGCAGGTAACCGGAATTTTATCGTAACAGATTCGAATGGATGTGTTACCAACAGGACGATACAAATACAAAATGGTACAACAGTGGTTCCTCCTAAACCGGTGCAGATCTTTAGTGAAATAGCTGATTCTACGGGCCTTTGCAACGGCGGTGATTTTAATTACCGGGTTGATACCGTGGAAGGAGCTAATAATTACAAATGGACATTACCGGAAAATTGTTCCTTTGTTTCTGCCTCTGCCGACAGTAGTTCCATTGTAATGCATGCACCTGCCGACTTTACTACCGGAGTACTATCAGTGGTCTCAGAAAATGTATGCGGTACCAGTACCGGCACCCTCGTAAAAAATATCAATGCCATTCCGGTAGCACCGGCTGTCATCAATGGCCCGGTAGATGTGATGCCTTCACAAAAAGGGCTTCACTATAATACGTCTGCCATAGAAGGACTCGATTATAACTGGACATTCCCCGCACAGGTAAAAATTGTTTCAGGGCAGGGTACGGCCACTACGAAAGTGAACTGGGGCGTGGTTTCGGGCAATGTTGCCGTTTATGCACAAAATGCCTGTGGTCAATCAACTGCCACCATTTTACGGGTTAATACTATTGGGAAAATATTTGCTCTTTCCGATACCATGTTGCCAAATTTTGATACCACCTGTGTCAATGGCCTGAGTGAAGCGAAATCATTTACAGCAAGCGCTTCAGGTATTTATGGTGCACCCGTCATTGTAGGCCCCGCACCCGGTTATAAATTTTCTCCTTTCCTGACGGGCACCTACCAGGATTCGATAATCTTCCAGGATTATGGCAATAATTTTAATAAAACAATTTATATAAAGTTTTCACCGGAACATCAAAATACAAATAGCGCAATAGTAGCTATACGCAGTGATTCATTTGAAACGGCTTATCTCCAGGTAAGTGGTGAAGGAATGTTGAGTAGCCCGATCATCACCGCTTCCATAACACCCGTAAACTGTTTCAATGAAAAGAATGGGGCCATTGATATAATCACAACAGGCGGTGTTGGTCCATTTACCTATTCCTGGAAAAGTTCTTCCCCACCATTTAATTCCGATCAACCATCAATTAGTGGCTTAAAGGCAGCAGATTATACGGTAACTGTAAATTCTTATGCAGGTTGCTCCGCTACATCCACATTTACGGTTACTCAACCGGATGTTTTGAATATATCTATATCTGCAGATGATATGTATTGTAAAAATTCAACGACCAATGTATATGTAAATGGTTCGGGTGGTAATTTACCTTATACGGGTACGGGTACATTTACTAAAGGCCCGGGTTCTTCCTTATACACAATCACCGATGCCAAAGGTTGTACAGCACAACAATATTTCAATGTTGTTAATGGCAGTATGGTAGCGCCGGTAAGGCCTTCGGGTATCAATGGTGATGAAGCAGAGTTGAAAGGCGTGTGTTATCCGGGTGAAGTTACCTTATCGGTAGATCCGGTAATGAATGCAACCAATTATTCCTGGAGCCTACCGGATGGTTTTAGTTTCATTTCTGCAAATAGTGATAGCTCGCAAATAACGATCCAGCCACCACAGGGATTTAATTCTGATGCCGTAACGGTTGTTTCCGGTAATGCTTGTGGCACCAGTATGACTACATCAAAAACACTGAATGCTAAACCATCCAAACCCGCATCCATTTCTGGAGAAGTATATGTACAACAATCACAACAAGGCCTTACATATCTCACCGATAATGTTTCGGGAATAACTTATACCTGGACGGTTCCGGTAAAAGCCACTATTGTATCCGGGCAGGATTCCCCTGAAATAGCAGTAGATTGGGGAAATAAAGCTGGTAATGTCACCGTGAAAAAATCGAATGGCTGCGCCACTTCCAATACTACCGCTTTATATGTGAGCCTTAATTCAAGTTTCCAAAATTCTTTTGGTAATGCATCCAACAACCAGGTAACAACAGGTAACAATAAAATCCCGGAAGAAAAATCCTTTGAACCAAAAATTTATCCCAATCCTGCTACAGATTTTACCCGGTTGTATTTCTATGCTCAGGCTGTAAAACCTTTTACCGTGCAATTAGCGGATATGAATGGAAAAATCTGGCAGCAACAAAAAGGAGTAAGTGTTATAGGGAAAAATGTAGTCACGGTCAACCTGGCACCATTTGCCAATGGCATGTATCAGCTCATATTTATTAATGATAAAGGAGAACGTAACTTATTTAAGTTCACCAGGGTTAAATAAAATGTGGAGGCTTGGTAAAATGAGGTGGCTATTGCGGAGCTGCCTCATTTTTTATTCAGGCAGGTAGCCAGGATTTTTTGTAGTTTTGAAAGGATTGCAATTCAATTATCTCCCACTTATTTAAAAATAAAATAATGGCCATTAAACAAAATAATCCCACAGATCAGAGACCGGAAGGTGATCGTATCCTGGATGCCCCCCTGGTGCAAATAGATTTGAATGAAAAAATCCAGGTTATTAAAAAAGAAGAAGCCTGGCAAAAAAGTGACCGCAATGCAATGACAATTTATAAAACCAATGGCATGCGTATCGTGTTGGTGGCTTTACATAAGAATGCCGAACTGGCTACCCATACCGCCTCCGGCATTTTATGCGTCCAGGTTTTGGAAGGAGAAATTACATTCACTACACAGGACCAGGCCGTTCATTTATCAAAAGGAAATATGGTCACCCTGCATAAAGACCTGCCACATAGTGTTATGGCAGTTCAGGAATCCGTTTTCCTGCTGACATTAGCTACTGGATTCCAGGTAACCATGTAAAATAATTTGTTATTGGATAGCAACCAGGTAATAGTGTTTTTTCCCTTTTTGTACCAGGATATATTTTTCATGTAATAAACAAGTAGTATCAATCATGGTTTGTAGTGTATCTATTTTTTTGCGATTGATACTAATACCACCCTGCTGAATCATTTTTTTGGCTTCTGATTTACTGGGAAAAATTTGTGTTTCAGCTAAAAAGCTAACTATATCTATGCCGGTTGTAATTTTTTGAATAGGAAAGTTTATTTTTATAACTCCTTCCATAGCTTCCAGGTCTTCTAAGCTTAAAGCTTCCGCACCGGCATTTTTTTGAGCAAATAATTTCTGCGTGGTTTCTATGGCTTTTTCATACGCTTCCTGCCCATGTACAAAAATGGTAAGTTCTCTGGCCAGTGTGTATTGCAGGATGCGTTGGGCAGGATCTTTTGCATGCTCGGAATTGAAACGATCAATTTCTTCTTTGGAGAAAAAGGTAAAAATAGGTAACCATTTCTGTGCATCTTCATCGGAAGCATTTAACCAGAACTGGTAAAATTGATAAGGGGAAGTTTTCTCCGGATCGAGCCAGATATTTCCCTTTTCTGTTTTACCAAACTTACCCCCATCCGTTTTTGTAATCAGCGGGCAGGTAAATGCAAAAGCTTCTGCACCGCTTTTCCGCCGAATCAATTCAGTACCTGTAATAATATTTCCCCATTGATCACTGCCACCCATTTGTAACAGGCAGTTTTTATTTTTATACAACCAATAAAAATCATACCCTTGCATGAGCTGGTAAGCAAACTCGGTGTAACTGATGCCGGTATCTCCTTCTATGCGTTTTTTGACACTGTCTTTAGCCATCATGTAATTCACCGTAATATGTTTGCCGGCATCACGTAAAAACTGGATGAATGACATTTCTTTAAACCAGTCATAATTATTTAGGATCTCGGCTGCATTTTTTTGCGAGGAGTCTGTATCTAAAAATTTTTCGAGTTGTTTTTTTATACCGGCCAGGTTTATGGCGAGTTGTTGTTCATCCAGTAACACACGCTCTTCATTTTTCATGGAAGGGTCGCCGATCATGCCCGTAGCACCACCCACCAGCGCAATGGGTTTATGCCCCGCCCTTTGCAGGTGAATGAGTAAAATGATCTGTACCAGGCTGCCAATGTGCAGGCTGTCAGCCGTGGGATCAAAGCCAATATAGCCGGTTGTCATTTCTTTGTTCAGTTGTTCTTCTGTACCGGGTATAATATTTTGAATCATCCCGCGCCAAGCCAGTTCATCAATCAGGTTCATGCTAATTTCCTTGTTTTTTGCAAATGTAATGGCTGCGACGCATTTATACTTTTCTTCCAGGTATGAAATAACATTTGTCAATAAGTGATACCGGGAAAAATATATTTGTCCATGTAATTATAAACCGTATTTTTAAAGTTGATTTCAGCCCCCCTGATTATGAGAAAATTCTACGTAATTTTTTTCATCTGCTTCCTTTCCTCCTGTTGGGTACAGGCACAGTCATACAGGAATGAATGGATTGATTATTCCAAGACCTATTATAAATTCAGTGTGGGTGCTTTTGGCTATGATTATGTTAGCTGGCCTATACAAAATGGTATGGTACGAATCCCGCAAAGCACACTGGCATCAGCAGGCCTGGGTAATGTGCCTGCCGAACAATTCCAGTTGTTCCGGGATGGTATGGAACAACCAATTTATACAAGTAAGCCCACCGGTATTCTTTCGCCCGGTGATTATATTGAATTCTGGGGCGAAATCGCCAATGG
The DNA here is from genome assembly GCA_039811225.1 of Parafilimonas sp. Classification (GTDB taxonomy): domain Bacteria; phylum Bacteroidota; class Bacteroidia; order Chitinophagales; family Chitinophagaceae; genus JAFDXJ01. Next base: position 36,777 of record JBDHYG010000001.1, on the reverse strand, counting down.
GAAACCAGATCAGGAACTCTATCCCGATAGTACATATCAAATGGATGCCACCTGGAGCCTGGAAACAGATACGGCCGCCTATTTTCTGACCATAAATGTTGCTGGAAATAATAAACGTTTTGTCCAGTCCAATAACGAAGTGCAATCTGCCGGTATAGCTGCCGATAAAAATTTTATGTACACCATGGCAAGGCATTACCGTAGTTACCTTAACCCGGGAATTGGTGTGTTTGATGTGCAGCAATTATTTTCTTCCACATATGATATCGGGGAAGGCTGGGCCAGCCGGCCGGTCAACCCGGCAGATTGCGGTTGCAGCACCCGGGATATACCTTATATCACTTTAAAACTTTTTGAAGATACCACCGGGGGGCCTATGTCTATTGATTTTACCATGATCGGCAATTCACCACATTACCGGAAAGTGAAAGTATTGCTGAACAATGATTCGCTCATCCAATTCAACCTGGATTATTTTGCTACCACGCAATTTACCATGAATAATATACCGGCAAACCGGATTAAAAATGATACGGCTTCATTTTTAATTAAAAACCTGGGCGTGGAAAGTGAGAATGAGATGAAAGTGGTAAGTATAGCGCTAAACTACCCGCGGCTTTTTGATTTCGGTGGCCAAAGTACATTCTCCTTTGAAGTCAGCCCTTCTGATACCGGCCATTTATTGAAGATTTATCATTTCAATGCAAACGGTACTACACCGATATTATATGATCTTACCAACCTGAAAAGATATACAGCCAATACGGATATCCCCGACACCTTACAGTTTTTCATTCCCCCATCCACAGAAAAAATTCACCTGGCCTTGGTCCGCCCCGATGGAAGTACGGCACAACAAATTACCCGGATGCGTGCACGTACATTTACCGATTTTTCACAAACTGCACATCAAGGTGATTACCTCATTATCACAAATAATTTATTAATAGGTAGCGGAACAGATGATTATATCAGCCAGTATCGTACCTATCGTGCTTCTGATAGTGGTGGCCATTTCAATGCAAAAATAATAGACATTGAAGACCTCACCGATCAGTTCGCGTATGGCATACAATGGCATCCTTTGTCCATTAAAAATTTTTTACGTTATGCCCGGGATAAATTTGCTGTTACGCCGCGATATGCATTTCTCATAGGTAAAGGGGTGGGTTATATTGAAAACAGGCCTTACAGTAATTCCCCTCAATCTACTCAGATCAACCTGGTGCCGACGTATGGTGACCCCGGTTCTGATAATTTACTCGCATCAAATGATTATACGGCTATTGCGGCAACACCGGTGGGCAGGCTATCCGTAGTATCACCACAGGAAGTAGGTGATTATTTGCAGAAGGTAAAAGAATATGAAGCGGCTCAACAGGATACCCTGCAAACGGTGGATGAAAAAAGCTGGATGAAAAACGTGTTGCAACTCACCGGGGCATCAGATCCATATCTTGGAGCCATCCTCGATTCTTTTACCAGGCAATACACGCAAATTATCAGTGATACCTTATTTGGCGGGCAGGTAACCAATTACAGTAAAACGGGTGATCCGGCCGGTTATCCGCAAGCTATTGCCGATTTTAGAAATACGTTTAACAAAGGAAGTGCGCTCGTAGAATATTTTGGCCATTCCTCTTCATCCAATTTAGATTTCAACCTGGATGATGCATCTGAGTACAGTAATACCGGGAAGTATCCGGTCTTTATTGTGAATGGTTGTAAAGCCGGAAATATTTTTGATTATGATCCCAACCGCTATCAATACCGAAGTAGTATTTCTGAAAAATTTGTGTTGGAACCGGAGAAAGGCGCTATTGCCTATGCCGCCAATTCCAGTTTTGGTATAGTGGATTATCTCCATCTTATTACAGAAGATTTTTATACAGCTACCAGTAGCACCCGTTACGGGCAAGGCCTGGGCGATATCACCAAAGAAGCGGTTACACAATTTTTAAATTATGTGGGCTATGCCGATTTCTATGGCCGTTTTCATGCAGAGCAGTTTGTACTGCATGGTGATCCGGCAATGCACATTAACAGTTTCCCTTTGCCGGATTATGCCGTGGACAGTCAGTCCATCTCTATACTTACTCAACCCATTACTGTTGCCAATGATTCTATTGCACTTAAAATAAACTATTACAATTTAGGCAGGGCGGTGAATGATTCAGTGCATGTAGCGCTCTCCCGGAAATTTCCGAATGGTGATAGCCTGGTTGTTTTCCAGGCTGTTTTACCACCGGTACATGCTGCCGATTCTCTATATCTTAAAATTCCGATTGTAGGTAACCGGGATAAAGGTGAAAATAAAATTACATTTTTCATAGATGATACGCAGCAACACGCCGAAATGAGTGAAACGAATAATCAGACATCGGCAGCCTTCCTGGTTACAGATGCTGCCTTATTGCCGGTAACACCATATAATTATTCAATCATCAATACGGATATTATTGATTTGAATGCATCCACTGCCAATCCATTGGATACAATTAAACAGTATATCATGGAAATGGATACAACGGCTTTGTTCAATTCTGCTTTAAAATTGACAAGGCATGTAGTAGGCCCGGCCGGTATCATTTCCTTTACCAATATTCCGCTTACACTGAATAATACGGTGTATTACTGGCGGGTAGCTGTAGATAGCGCGAATGCTCCCTGGAATCAATTCTCATTTATGCATCGTAACCCGGGAAACCCGGGCTTTGAACAAGGCCATTATTTCCAACATACGGAATCATCTTTTAAAAATATCCGGTTGGATTCTTCACGCATGTATTCTTTTGACAGCTCTTTGACGAATGTGTATGTACTGCAATCCATTTACCCGACAAGTGGCACGGAAGATAACCAGTTTAGTGTGCATGTAAATGGCAACCTGATTGCGGCGAGTGCATGTGTGGGTAGCTCCATTATCTTTTCTATTTTTGATCCGCTTACATTCAAGCCGGTAGCAAACCTTACACAGCCTTACAATGCAGGTCCCGTGTGTGATCCAAGCCGCTTATACAATTTTGAATATAGCACACAAAGTGCTTCCACCCGGAAAAATGCCATGGATTTTCTCGACAATTTTGTGCCCAATGGTTATTATGTGGTAGCCAGAAAAATTTATGACCTCGGAAACAGCGACTGGGCGCCCACAGTATGGGCTGCTGACACGGCATTCTATGGGTCACATAATTCCCTGTATCATCGCCTGAAAGACCAGGGTACCACCATCGATTCATTTGTCTATCCGCGTACATTCGTAATGATTTTTAAGAAAAATGATAGCGCCCATTATCAACCGGTTTCTGTATTTTCCAAGGGCTTGTATGACCGTGTTACCGTTTCTGAAAATATTCCTACGCCTGATACACTGGCTACGATCACATCCCCGGTATTCGGCCCGGGTAAAGCCTGGAACAAAGCTTTGTGGTTTGGCAATAATGTGAACAATAATAATATTTCCACTATGGATATTATTGCCATAGATAAAAATGGCCGCGACACTTTATTTTATACGATTGATAAATCACAACAGGAGAAAGATGTATCTGCCATTGATGCGGGTATTTATCCTTATGTTCAATTGCGTATGCATACGCAGGATTCTGTCACTACGCAACCCTATCAATTACTGGATTGGCGTGTAGAATATGAGCCGGTGCCTGAGGGCGCCCTCATGCCTTCATTGGGAAAAGCTATTCCTGATTCCCTGAATTTTCCCCACCCGATAAACGTGGCCTTTGATACATTAACCGGATATGTAGTATTTAAAAATATCAGTTCATCTGCCTTTACACCGCTGAAGGTAAAGTTAGTTTTATATGATAGTAATAACCTGGCTTATGCATTTCCACTGCCACGTGCCAGGGCATTGTTGCCGGGTGATACAGTACATATTACTTTCCTGGCCAACCTGACTGTATTACCGGCCGGCAGGTATAATCTTTACCTGGATGTAAATCCCGATGGTGACCAACCGGAGCAATATCATTTTAATAATTTCCTGTATCAATACCTGAAGATTACCCGCGATGTAGTGTTACCGGTACATCTTCTTTCCTTTACTGCTACCAAAGAAAAGGCATCGGTACTGCTTCAATGGAATGTGGAAAATGAGGTGGACCTGGCCAATTACCAGGTTGAACGCAGTGTGGATGGGGCCGTTTTTTCAACCCTTGGAAAATTGGATCCTCAGCCAGGGAATGCGCCGGTAAAAACATATCGCTACACCGATCATCAACCAGTCATTGGCAACAATTATTATCGATTAAAAATGGTGGATAAGAATGGGGCCTTTACTTATTCACTGGTGCGATTGGTGGAATTTGACAACAATACCATTATCCGGCTTTATCCAAATCCTTTCCACACCAATTTGAAAGTGGAAGTGTTTAAAAATAATTCGCGGAAAAACATCCTCTCTGTTTATACAATTCATGGCCGGTTGTTGCTGCAAAGAGAATTTACTGGTGCAGTAGATGTTTCATTCCAGGGCATGGCCGCAGGGACATATATTGTATTGGTGAACGATGGAGAACAGGCAAAAGCGTTTAAAGTGGAGAAACAATAATTCAACTGAAATTATTTGGCTGGCTGGTAAAATATTTTAACATTTACGGCGTATTAGGGGTATCACAAATGACATATCCTTCTACTTTCGTTGTAATTTTGACTTATGAAGTACCTGTGCCGGCTGATTGCTTTTTTTGTGTTCATCTTTTTCCAAACAGGAGTTACCCGGGCACAGTTTAGAAAGTATTCCAATGAATTTTTAAATATTGGTGCGGGGGCCCGTGGCCTGGCGATGGGGGGTGCACAGGTGGCGTCTATTGAAGATGGCGATGCGGGCTACTGGAATCCGGCCGGCCTTTCTTATGTTTTCAATAATCCATCCATCGCATTGATGCATGCTGATTATTTCGCGGGCATAGGAAAATATGATTATCTCTCTGGGGCGATGCCAATCGGGGATGGTTATAAAGCGCTGGGCGTATCCCTCATGCGTTTTGGCGTAGATGATATTCCCAATACGTTATTCCTGGTGGAACCCGATGGTTCTTTAAACTATAATAATATCCAGACTTTTTCTTCCGCAGATTATGCATTGATTTTATCCTATGCGCATTTATTTAAAGATGAGGAAAAAAAACAATTGAGCTGGGGCGCTAATACAAAAATTATTTACCGGAAAGTGGGCAGTTTTGCCCAGGCATGGGGCTTTGGTTTTGATCTGGGTTTTATGTATAAAACACCCACCTGGCGATTTGGTATTACGGCAAGGGATATTACCAGCACCTTTAATGCCTGGTCATTTTCTTTTGATGAAAGAGAAAAGGAAATTCTTTATCTCACCAATAATGATATCCCGGTAAAATCTACGGAACTGACTGCACCGCGCCTGGTGATTGGTGGGGCATATAATTTTTCCTTTGGAGAAAATTTTCACCTGTTGGCAGAAACCGATTTGAATATTACGTTTGATGGCCAGCGCAATACATTGATCAGTGCCAACCCGGTGAGTATTGATCCGCATTTTGGTGTGGAAGCCAATATTAATGATATTGTTTTTATCCGTGCGGGAGCTGCTAATTTTCAAAAGGCTTTGGCAGATGGGGATACATTGAACCAGAAAAAAGTATGGATCTTCCAGCCTAGTGTGGGCGCGGGATTCCGGATCGGGAATGTGAGTATTGATTATGCTTTTACCAATCTCGCTAACCAGTCTAACCCGTTGTATTCACATATATTTTCATTGCGCCTGAATATTGCACCGAAGAAAGCCGAAAGTGAAAAAGATGGTTATTTCCCTAAATTACCTCCTTTTGAAAAACCCAAAAAGCAAAAAGGTTATTTCCCGAAATCATGAAACGATTGTTGACGATAGCATGCTGCCTGGTATTTATAGGAACTTCTTTTGCCCAATCCTATAATAATGAATGGATAGATTATTCAAAGACCTATTATAAATTTCAAATTCCCCGGACAGCCATTTATCATATCACACAGTCAACCCTTGCTTCCCTGGGTTTACAAAATGTTCCGGTTGAACAATTTCAATTATGGCGAAATGGGCTAGAGGAAACGATTTATACTTCTGTACCAACTGGCCCTTTACCTGCCGGTGGCTTTATTGAATTTTGGGGAAAACAAAATGATGGCAAACCGGATAAGGCATTATATAAAAATCCGGCAAATCAATTAGATGATACCTACAGCCTGGAGACCGATACGGCAACATATTTCTTAACCGTAAATCCTATAGGTGGCAATAAACGATTTGTCAATGCCATCAATAATGTCAGTGGCAATACATTGCCCCCGGATCCATATTTTATGTATCATTTCCGGATTGATTTTAAGGACCAGATCAACCGGGGTAAAGCAGTGAATTATGGGGAATATGTTTATTCATCTACTTATGATGTGGGTGAATTCTGGACAACCGGGGATATTCATCCGGGAGGCCCTGCCAATCAGCAGGTAGGAAATCTGCATGTGGCGATGACAGGCCCTGCAGCCACTTATACCGTAGGCTTCACCGGCAATTCTTTCCTGGGTGCTACCCGCATGGTAAAAGCTGCTATTAATGATGTCAATTATATTAATCAGCCATTAGCTGCTTTTGATGCCAGGATATTTTCCAATAATGCAGTTCCGTTAACGGCAATTAATACAGCAACCGTAAAGTTTACCCTGACTAATGATTATACAAATGTAAATGACCGGGTAGCTTCACCATTCCTCGATTTGTATTATCCCCGGCAATTTGATTTTGATGCCAAACCAAATTTCCTATTTACCCTCGCGGCCAATGCACAAGGCAATTACCTCGAAATAAAAAATTTCAGTTGGAGTGGCCCTCCACCGGTATTATATGATTTTACTTCACAAAAAAGATACACGGCCAATACCGATATTAACGGCCTGCTTCGTTTTGCATTACCTGCTTCCACTACAGCACGGGATTTTGTGTTGGTCAACCAGGATGTGACCAACATCTTTAATGTAACTACACTTACGAAACGTAATTTCATCAATTTCACTGCATCATCCAACCAGGGCGATTACCTGATTATTTCCAATAAAATTTTAATGGCCAATAATGCGGTGGAGAATTACCGGCAATATCGGAGCTCGGCAGCTGGTGGTGCCTTCAATGCCAGAATTTATGATATCGATGAGCTGATCGATCAGTTTGCATTTGGTATAAAAATGCATCCAATTTCTGTTCATAATTTTTTGCGATTTGCCAGGAAAAATTTTGCCACTGCTCCTAAAATGGTTTTCCTTATAGGAAAAGCGGTGACTTACAATGATGCCCGGATGAATGAATCTTCCCCGTACATGTCCAAATTAAACCTGGTGCCTACTTTTGGCTGGCCGGCTTCCGATCATATACTGGCATCGGATAACCTGGATCCCATACCGGCTACTGCCATTGGCCGTCTCTCAGCCATCAGCACACTGGAAGTGGACAATTATTTAGATAAGGTAAAATTGTATGAACAACAACAAGCCAGTACGATTCAAACCATCGCCAATAAAGCCTGGATGAAAACGATGGTGCATGTAGTGGGCGCCAACGACCCCAATCTCGATGCGGCGTTAACGGCCCATTTGAATAGTTACCGCGATATTGTCATTGATACTTTTTATGGCGCCAATGTAACCAGCTTCAACAAAACTTCCACCGGGCCGGTAACACCAATAACCAATGCCCTGATGGAACAACTTTTTAATAATGGTATCAGTTTGCTGAACTATTTTGGACATTCGGCGGCAACGGCATTGGATTATAACCTGAACTCACCGGACCAGTATAATAATTATGGGAAATACCCTATGTTTTTAGTCAATGGCTGTAGCGCCGGCAATATTTTTTCTTTTGATACATCCCGATTAAGTATCATAACCTCCTTATCGGAACTCTATGTACTGGCGAAAGACCGTGGCTCTATTGGTTTTATTGCTTCCACACATTTTGGTGTAGAAAGTTTCCTGGATAAATATTGCCAGGGTTTTTATCAATCATTATCTATTGATGATTATAATGAACCAATTACCGTAAATATTCATGATGCCTTGGTTTCACTAATTAATGCAACGGGTTATGATTCGGTTACACGTTATTTGCATGCAGAAGAAAATGTATTGCATGGTGACCCCGCTATAAAAATAAATGCTCACACCAAACCGGATTTTGTCATAGAAGAACCTCAGGTGATCATAAATCCCACTTTTATTTCTGTGGCCAGTGGTAGTTTTGATATCAAAACTTACATTTATAATATTGGGAAAGCCTTAGGGGATTCTGTTTCATTTTCTATCAAAAGACAATACCCCAATGGCACTATTGTTTCATTGTTTCAACAGAATATTAAATCCGTCCGTTACATTGATTCGGTCAAACTTACGGTACCAATAGTAGCATCGACTGATGTGGGTGAGAATAAACTGATCGTAACAATTGATGACAATAATAAGTATGATGAATTAAGTGAATTGAATAATACGATCACGAAATCATTCTTTATTTATGAAGATGAATTGAAACCTGTTTATCCTTATGACTTTGCTATTGTCAATAAAAAAGATATCAAGCTAATAGCTTCCACCGCTAATCCCCTGGCGCCATTACAAGCCTATACCATGGAAATGGATACGACGGAATTATTCAATTCCCCATTGAAGTATAGCCAGACGATCAATTCGGTTGGTGGTATCCTGGAATTCAATGCAGGTATCGCTTTTACCGATAGCACCGTTTATTATTGGCGGGTAGCCCCGGTACCGATCAGTGGGGCGTATCATTGGAATACCAGCAGTTTTGTGTATTTGCCGGGGAGCAGTTATGGTTATAATCAATCACATTTATATCAACATCTGAAATCTACTCTGGACAGGATCTACCTGGATAGTTTTTCCCGGAAATGGTATTACGACAGTATCCTTTCTTCTTTGCAGATTATTCATTCCATCTTTGGCTTTAGCGGCGCCCAGGATGCAGACTTCCAGGTTCAGATTAATGGCAGCACGATTACTTCTTACCGGTGCATGGGGCATTCTGTCGTGTTTAATGTTTTTGACCCGGTAACATTAAAGCCCTTGTATAATCAGGCGGTACCATCCACTACACCCAGTGGCATTTATGGTGGTTTCATGGGAAGTGGGGGAGTCTGCGGGAAAACCGGATCGGAATTCAATTTTGAATTTTCCTATATGGATACAACCGGCAGGCGAAAAATGCGGGATTTTATGGATTGGGTTCCGACGGGCTATTTGGTTACCGTGCGACTCATGCTGGACCAACCTTTTGATCAAACTCCGTATGTGGATACATGGAAAAGTGATGCGACGATTTATGGTGCGGGAAATACTGCCTATGACCGCATGATCAGTGCCGGATTTGCCGGTATGGATTCTTTTACCTATGCCAGGACCTGGGCATTTGTGTATAAGAAAAACACGGCAAACTTTACTACTTCCTGGGACCTGAGTGATGGCCTGTACGATAAAATTATTTTGGATAAGATCATCATTTCCTCGGATAGTACCGGGTATATTACTTCACCGGTTTTTGGCCCGGCAAAAGCCTGGAAGCAGGTGGTATGGCGGGGTTCCAGCTTAGATGCCGGCCCGGGTGATAAAATCAACATTGATGTGATCGGGGTAAATAATGCGGGAACAGAAACGATTTTATATACTTTAAACAGTAGCCAGCAAAATTTTGATATTTCAGCTGTCAGCCCAACAGATTATCCATTTATTAAATTGCGGATGCGCAATGCCGATAGTATTCATCTCACGCCTTACCAATTGCGGTATTGGCGGTTATTATATGATCCGGTTCCGGAAGGAGCGCTGGCGCCGAATATTTTATACAATTTTAAAGATACCCTTGGCCTGGGTGAAAAATCAACGTTCAGTATTGCCTTTAAAAATATCAGCGATGCTGCTTTTGCCGATAGTATTGCCGTCAACATGACTATCTATGATATCAATAATGTGGGCAACCCGGTGTTTATACCCAAACTGAAAGCCCTGCAACCGGGTGATACCACATCCATCAATTATACCATTGATTCCAAAGATTACAATGGCCTGAATAACCTGTACCTGGATGTGAATCCGGATAATGCACAACCGGAACAATATCATTTCAATAATTTCTTATACAAGAATTTCCTTGTTTCTACAGATGATTATAATCCTACCATGGATGTAACATTTGATGGAGTCCATATTTTAAATAATGATATTGTTTCGGCCAATCCGCATATTTTGATCAAGTTAAAGGATGAATCCGACTATTTATTACTGGATGATACGAGCCTGTTTAAAATACAATTGGTTTATCCCGATGGCAGCATACGCCGGTTTTATTTTAATAATGATACCCTGGTGTTTACGCCGGCCACCGGTACAGAAAATATTGCATCGGTTGATTTCACACCATACCTGGTCACCGATGGTACCTATCGCCTGTTGGTACATGGCCAGGATAAGAGCGGAAACCCCGCGGGGGACGCGGATTTCACGGTTTCCTTCAATGTGTATAATAAACCCATGATCAGCAACTTATTTAATTACCCTAATCCATTCACCACTTCTACGGCTTTTGTTTTCACGGTGACAGGGAGTGTAGTGCCACAGAATATCCGGATACAAATTCTTACCATTACCGGGAAGATCGTACGGGAAATTACATCTGCTGAATTAGGTCCTATTCATATTGGCCGCAACATCACCGAATTCAAATGGGATGGTACTGATCAGTATGGTCAGCAACTGGCCAATGGGGTGTATTTGTATCGTGTTTTAACCAACCTGAATGGAAAGTCCTTAGACAAATTTCCCACGTATGATGCTAATGGCAACCAGGTGGATACGGATAAATATTTTAATAAGGGCTATGGTAAAATGTATTTAATGCGTTGAGTTGAAAATTATGAGAATAGTCGGCATCGGTACCCGTGTACTCAATTTCCTGGTGGATACTACCATCGTATTTATCCTGGCATATATAGCTTATAAAGTTTGGGTGTTTTATGTGTATTATTATAACTATCCTTTCTACCCGATCTATTATTTTATTGCCGTAGTCTTGTTTTTATATTACACCATTTTTGAAAGTATCCGTGGCCGCACACCGGGGAAATGGTTATCGGTTTCGCGAGTTGTTTCCAAAAACGGCCAACGGGCAAATTTGTGGCAAATCCTTACCCGGAGCCTTGTTCGCCTCACCGTTATTGATTGCTTTTTTATCCCGTTTTTAAAAAAGCCCTTGCATGATTACCTGAGCAATACAATTGTGATTGATGCCGATAAAGATTTACAAAGTTAATATCCCGCGAAATCGGTAACTGGTTTATGCTTTTTCACATCTTGTGCAGGCTTACCTGTGAACAAAATATTATTGTCCGGTTAGCCAAAAGATAATCTGTATTTTTAGCGGAATAAAAATTGAATTGTGACGGATATCATTTCTTTATTGCCGGATAATATTGCCAACCAGATCGCTGCGGGGGAGGTTATTCAGCGGCCAGCCAGTGCCGTGAAAGAATTACTGGAAAATGCCGTGGATGCCGGCGCTACGCATATCCAGTTAATAGTGGCCGATGCCGGGAAATCCCTGGTACAGGTGATCGATAATGGATCCGGGATGAGTGAAACAGATGCCCGCCTTGCTTTTGAACGCCATGCCACCAGCAAAATAAAAAATATTGATGACCTGTTTCATATCCGCACCATGGGCTTCCGGGGAGAAGCCCTGGCATCCATCGCTGCTGTAGCACAGGTAGAAATGAAAACAAGAAGGGCAGCAGATGCCTGGGGTGTTTCAATCAGCATTGAGAACAGTGTGGTTACGGCACAGGAACCTTGTGCCTGCCCGCCGGGTACCAGTATCAGCATGAAGAATTTATTTTTCAATGTACCGGCCCGCCGGAATTTTTTAAAAAGCAATGCTGCGGAAATGCGCCATATCATTGAAGAATTTATGCGTGCGGCGATGGCATTTCCTAACATCTTTTTCAGCCTCACACATAATGGCCAGTTGGTTTTTCACCTCGATCCCGGTCAGTATAAACAACGCATCCTGCAATTACTCGGGAATCAATATGCTACCAAACTGGTGACGGTGAAAGAAGAGACCGATTACATGAATATTTATGGCTTTACCGGCAAACCGGATGCTGCCAAAAAAACGAGAGGGGATCAATATATTTTTGTCAATAACCGATTCATTAAAAGCCCTTACCTGAACCATGCCGTGATGAGTGCATTCCAGGACATGATCCCCAAAGACAGTTTCCCTTTATATGTGTTGTACATTGACCTGGATCCGGCAGTGGTGGATATCAATGTACACCCTACCAAACAGGAAATAAAATTTGAAGATGAGAAAATAATGTATGCATTTGTGCAGGCTGCCATCAAGCATGCATTGGCACAATTCAGTGTTTCTCCATCACTTGATTTTACACTCAATGCCGATATCCAACAATTGGATGCCATTACCAAACCCTTTGATGAAGGGGAAAAGGAACGGGTAAAAGGTTCCGGTTTATTTCAATCATTTGCACAGAAAAACCAGGCGCATGCTATTCCGGCGAGTGGCAACCTGAAACATTGGACAACGTTTTATTCACCTACGGAAGAAGCGGTTGCCAGTCCGGCAATCTTGCCGATCCGGCTGCCGGAGAAGAAAATAGCAGCAGATGCACTGTTATTGCAAATTCATTTTACCTATATCCTGGCTCCCTGTGAAACGGGTTTTATTTTGGTGCATCAACAGTTAGCGCATGAACGTGTTTTGTATGAGAAATTTTTCTCTTTTACTAAAGATAGAAAAGCAGCCGTGCAAAAAAGTCTTTTTCCACAAACAATAGAATTAGCGCCTGCAGATGCTGTACTGCTCGAAACTTTACTGCCCGATTTATTGGAGCTCGGGTACCAGGTAGAATTGTTTGGTAGCAACACATTTGTATTGCATGGTACACCCGCCGATCTGCCTGCCGGGAATGAAAAAAATACCATTGAATTATTAATCGACCAGTATAAACATTCCGGTGGAGATATTAAATTGGATAAAAGAGAAAAGCTGGTTCGCTGCCTGGCCCGGCAACATGCCGTAAAAGCAGGTGACCCCATGACGCAAAAAGAAATGCAAAGCCTTATCCAGTCTTTATTTGATTGTGCCCATCCCAATCTTACCCCGGCAGGTACCCCGGTGTTCCTGGAATTCAGAAAAGAGTATATCGAAAAAATGTTTGAGAAATAATTTTTAGAAAAAAAGTGGAGGCTTAGATACAATTTCTAAAGAGGATTAGCAAAGATGGATTGACATGTGTTACTACAATGCGATTAAAATAAAAACGAATGAAGTCGTCCAACTGGGTGGTAAAGAAAAAAGCATCCAGGGCGATTTGTTTAGGCCCGTGCAGAGTGGCTTTGATTACCCGGCCTGGCCGGTTCTAGTTCATGCACAATCGGAAGTGTGGGAAATCCGGGTGATGGAATGGGGCTTTATTCCTTCTTATATCCGTAACCGGGAAGAAGTGAAAAGAATGCGTGAAGGATTTAAAAAAAATGAGGGCACATACAAGCCACCAATGATCACACTAAATGCAATAGGAGAGGATCTTTTACAACCACAAAAAATTTTCCGGGATGCTGCTTTACAACGACGTTGCCTGGTACTCTCATCCGGCTTTTATGAATGGCAACATATATTTCCTTTAGGTAAAAACGGGAAGCCGTTAAAAACCGCCACGAAAATTCCATATTTTATCCAGGTCAAGAACCAACCTATTTTTTTTATGGCAGGCATCTGGCAAAGCTGGACAGATAAAGATTCCGGGGAAACGGTGGATACTTTTGCCATCGTTACCACAGCCGCTAATAACCTGATGGCACAAATTCATAATTCAAAAAAACGGATGCCGGTTATTTTGCCGGAAACCCTGGCCATAGAATGGTTGCAGAAAGACTTACCTGCACAACGAATTACAGAAATTGCCGGTTATTCATTTCCGGCGAAAGAAATGGAGGCCTATACGATTGAAAAAAATTTTCGTGAATCAGCTGATCCGGCTGCGAAAAAAGACTATGCCGATGTGCCGGCTTTAGAAATTTAAATCCTGCGGCTGATTATTGTTGACAATCAGGACTTCACTAATAGGATTTTTTGTATGAGTCCTACCTGGCCAAGATGATAAATGTCGTGTTGTATAATGCCTTCAATATAATATGACATGGCGATGCCGGATTGATTTTTTTCTTCCAGGTAATGATCATCTTTCCTTTGTAAAAAATCCATGATGGCTGTATGAGCCGCATAAAAATCCGAAAGGATTTTTTCCATTCCTAATTCCTGTAGTACCGGTAATTCCCGGAAATTCATTTGGTGGACAGTCCGGTCGCGGTAGCCGATATCTCCCTGGAAACGCGCCAGGAGAACATCTTTCCAGTAACGGCAATGATCGATAATTTCAGCAATACTGTGCACACCCGGCATCGGTTGTGTAAAAAATGTAGTAGCCGTAATCGTGTTTAATTTATCTTTAAAAGATTCTCCCTGCCAACTTCCTCCTTCCATCAATTGCTCCAGTTGAAGCAAGTAGGAACTAACCTGGATGCGGCTGGTTTTGAGATCATCATGTTGTGCCATATGCATAGCATTTTTGGAATGGAAAAATAAAATTTCTATTTAGAAAAAACTACAAACTTTTAAAAGCAGCAATGGTAGCCTTAGGGTCAGCAGCATGGAATACACTGCTTCCGGCCACTAACACATCAGCTCCCGCTGCGATTATGTCGGCGGCATTCTCCAGGGTAACGCCTCCATCCACTTCTATGAGGACGGGGTATTTTTTTGAATCGATCAACTGGCGCAGTTCTTTTACTTTTTGTATGGTATGGGGTATGAATTTTTGCCCGCCAAAACCCGGGTTCACACTCATCATGCAAACCATATCAATATCGCCCAAAACATCTTTAAGCAGGGCTACCGGTGTATGTGGATTGATGGCTACACTGGCTTTCATGCCTAACTCTTTAATTTGTTGAATATTGCGGTGCAGGTTGGGGCAGGCTTCTATATGCACCGATAAAATATCTGCACCGGCCTTTTTAAATGCTTCCGCATAATTTCCCGGGTCAAGGATCATCAGGTGGACATCACAGATTTTTGACGTGGCTTTCCGGATATGTTCTACGATGGGAATACCAAAACTGATATTGGGAACAAAACGCCCATCCATTACATCGAGGTGAAACCATTCAGCTTCACTTTCATTGACCATTTTACATGCCTGTTCCAGGTGAAGGAAATCACAAGCGAGGAAGGAAGGTGCGAGTATTGCCATAATTGTTGAATTGTTACAAAAATAATCTTTACCGGTTTATTCATGGATAAGGTCATTCTATTTTTCCCCCCAACCTTTTGATAGCGGCAATTGTATGTGGATCTGTTTTGTCCAGGTTATAAGATTGTTGAAACCGGATAAGGGCACTATCATTTATATGCTGCATTTCATAACAACGCCCCATCCAGTAATAAGGATCAGGATCCAGGCGATTGATACCAGAAGCAAAATTGAATACCTGTAATGCCTGTGGATACTGCTTGCTGTCAAAATATAATAGACCTTTTTCAATATAGGCTTCCATATAAGTATAGTTATCCGCAATGCAGGCATCAAAGGCCGCTAATGCCTTTTCCCGGTTACCTGTCCGGGCATAATACACCCCACTAATAAAATGACAATGGGCATCATATTCCCGGCCCAGGGACATATCCTGTAAACGGGCACATATCAATAAACTTTCTTCATTCCGCTGTTCGGCATATAAATTAGCCAGGGCCAATAAAGCATCCGGAGAATTATAAATCGCAATGGCTTTCTGGTAACTGCGGATGGCCGTTGCCGTATCCGGTATATCTTCAGCAATCTGGCCATGGGTAAACCAGAGGCCATAATTCAAACTGTCTTTTTGTATCAGCGTATCTACCTGTAATAAAGCCGTCCGGGATTGACCCATGCTGTCTAATAAAATTGCCAGTTTAAGCCGCAAACCCACGCTATCCGGGTATTTCAGCAGGTTGGCCTGCATAGCCGCTACTTCCGGGGAAAATTTTTCAGCTTGTGCATGGCTGGTTGTTGTTTCTTTCGGGTCGGAAGAACAGGCCATGAAAAACCAAAGGCTTACAAATAGGGCAACATATTTTATTTTCATTTGGCAAAGGTAAAGGAGCAGCTATTAATTTGACGAAAACCTGACAATTCTTAACTGACTATAAAACTATTTTTGCGGGTATTTTTTATCAAAGCCATATTTGGCAAAAAAATTAAAATAATTATGTGTAAGCAAGCAGGCAGGAAATGTATGCTGATGACATTATCCCTGGTAACAAGTTTTCTTTTTCATTCAACTGTTTTTGGCCAGTCCACGAAAGACAGCCTTCGGTATGCGGATGAAAAACATTTTAAAAATATACAGCAACTCACCTTTGGTGGTGATAATGCTGAAGCTTACTGGAGTTATGATGATAAAAAAATTATTTTCCAGCGTAAAGACCCGGCTGAAGGAATCGACTGCGATCAAATGTTTGTAGGTAATGTGCCGGCACCGGGGCAACCATTTAAATATACTATGGTTAATAACGGGAAAGGCCGCACTACTTGTGGCTATTTCCTGAAAGACGGGAAACATATCGTATATGCCTCTACTTACCTGGGTGGTGATTCCTGCCCACCCGTACCCGACAGGAGCAAATTTGGCAATAAATATATTTGGCCGGTGTATGACAGCTATGATATTTTTATGGCCGATGTGGATGGAAAAAATATTCAGCGCCTGACAGATGAACCCGGTTATGATGCTGAAGCCACCGTTTCCCCGGATGGCAGGACCATGGTCTTTACTTCCATGCGGGATGGGGACCTGGATTTGTATTTAATGGATTTACAGTCAAGAAAGGTAACACGTATTACCTCGACCCTGGGCTATGATGGCGGCGCCTGGTTTAGCCCGGATGGTTCAAAAATTGTATGGCGTGCCAGCCGGCCTAAGACAGCAGCCGAAATAGCAGAATACAAAGACCTTTTAGCACAGGGTATGGTGATGCCGACGAAAATGGAAGTTTTCATCGCGAATGCCGATGGCTCTGATGCCAAACAAATTACTTACCTGGCAGGTGCCAACTGGGCGCCTAATTTCACACCAGATGGAAAACATATTATTTTTTGCAGCAACCATGAATATCCCCGTGGTTTCCCTTTCAATATGTATCTCATGAACCTGGATGGATCAAATATTCAGAAAATCAGCCATGATAAAGGTTTTGATGCTTTCCCGATGTTCAGTTATGATGGTAAAAAAATTCTTTTTTCCTCCAACCGGAATAATGGTGGCGGCCATGGCACCAATGTGTTTATGGCAGATTGGGTAGATTAAGAATTGCATTTTTTCCCTACACCTGAATGCCGTAGTTTTGGCCAAATTATTTTTATGGAAATCGGCATGATGCATTTGCATAATTTTTTACGTTGGGTCATACTTATACTTTTATTGTTTTCAATAATCAGTAGCTATACAGCCTGGCGCAGTAAAAGACCTTTTAAGAAAAGTGACCGGCGCTTATGGTTATTCACCATGGTTTCAGCACATATTACCTTGTTAGTAGGACTTTATTTATTGATATGGGGGCCGATGGGAATTAAGAACACCGAATTACCGGCGGGAGAATCCATCATGTCCAATCCTGTATTGCGTTTCAAGTGGATTTTTCATCCCATCTCCATGTTTATAGCTATTGCATTGATAACCTTTGGAAAAAGGCTGGGCCGGGCAGCGATCCCGGATGAAGCAAAATTCAGGAAAGCCTTTGTCTATTTTTTGTTGGCCATGCTGGTTATCCTGGCGGCGATTCCCTGGGATGCAGCGCTATTTCCCGGTATGCCTGCATCCTAAACGGATAATCATTTTTTACCCAATTCAATAACCACACAATTGCGGATATCTTTTCCCTGGATATCAAACCGTACAAGGGTGCGCACTTTTTGCCAACCTTGTTTTCCGGCAGCGCCAGGATTGATATGCAGGCAATTTAGTTTTTCATCGAAAATGATTTTTAAGATATGCGAATGGCCGCTGATAAAAATTTGCGGTTGTAAAGCCATGATCTGCTGGCGAATGCCCGGTGCATATTTTCCCGGGTAACCGCCGATATGTTGCATCAACACAGCGACTTCTTCTACTTTGAAGGAGAGTTGCAAAGGAAAAAGCTCCCGGATTTCTTTACCATCAATATTTCCATAAACGCCCCGCAGGGGTTTGAATTTTTTTAATGCTTCCACTAATGCCAGTGAACCAAAATCACCGGCATGCCAGATTTCATCGCATGCGGAGAAATGGCTAAAAATGCCCGGGTCCAGGTAGCCATGTGTGTCAGAAAGCAGGCCTATTTTCATTGAATTGAAATAAGTTTTATCGCATCAAAGATCAGTATAAATGCTGCTTCTGATGTCGAATCCGGATTTTTTTTGGCAATAATTTTAGATGGCTTGTCTTAATTTTTGGTATTTTTGACTATGTTGTTTTTTCGAAATTTTATTTATTGGATAGACAAACGCAACTGGAAATATATTTTCCTTCTTAATAGCGAACAAAGTGCGTAATGTTCAATACAATTCTACAGGAAGAATGTTAGTACATTCCTTATTCTTTTATTTTTAAAAAAATTATTTTTATGTCACATTATTATACGTTGGGCGAAATACCCCGCAAACGACACGTCCAGTTTCGCCAAAAGGACGGCTCACTTTATGCCGAGCAATTATTCAGTACCGAAGGATTCAGCAGTGATTATTCCCTTTTATATCATTATCATGCACCCACGGCTATCATAAAAACAGAAGAACCGTATGATGTTATGCCCAAGGTTGCAGAAGAAAAAATGCTGAAACACCGGAGTTTTGAAGGCTTCAATATTAAACCCGTGGATGATTACCTCGATAGCCGGAAAGCCATCCTGGTCAACAATGATTGCCATATTGTACTGGCTGCTCCTCGGAAAAGTATGACCGATTATTTTTATAAAAATGCAGATGCAGATGAAATGCTTTTTATACATGAAGGATCCGGTAAATTGTTGACCCAGTATGGTGAAATCCCGTTTGGCTATGGCGATTACCTGGTAATCCCGCGGGGTACAATTTACCAGGTACAATTTGATACAGAAGCCAACCGGTTATTCATCGTTGAAAGTTTTAGCCCGATTCGGTATCCCCGGAGATATATGAGTAAAGAAGGCCAGTTACTGGAACATTCGCCATATTGTGAAAGAGATATCCGGCCACCACAAAATTTACAACCTATTAACCAGGAGGGTGATTTTAATGTGAAGACCAAAAAGAAAGGCCGTATGTATCATATACATTATGGCCATCATCCTTTTGACGTAGTAGGCTGGGATGGATGTTGTTATCCCTTTGCTTTCAGTATTCATGATTTTGAACCGATAACCGGCAGGGTACATCAGCCGCCACCTGTGCATCAGACATTTGAAGCCCATAATTTTGTGGTATGCAGTTTTGTCCCCCGTTTATATGATTACCATCCCCTGGCTATTCCGGCGCCATATAACCATAGCAATATTGATAGTGATGAATTGTTGTATTATGTAGATGGTGAATTTATGAGCCGGAAGCATGTGACCCGGGGCATGATCACCCTGCATCCCGGTGGCATACCGCATGGGCCGCAGCCGGGCGCCGTAGAAAAAAGTATTGGTGCAAAGGAGACAAAAGAACTGGCCGTTATGGTAGATACGTTTCATCCCCTGCAATTGACAGAAGCCGCTTTGGAGATCGAAAATCCCAATTATGTCATGAGCTGGGCTGAATAATATTTTTTATAAAAAAATATTTTTTTAATTTGGCAAATATTATTCATCCAAAATTTACAAACAATGATCCCAATTCATGAATTAAAACAAGGCGATTATGTGATCGCAGATTTTGAAGGCACCAAACGACCAGGTGCAGTCATGCGCATCAATTTGGAAGACAAACAGGCATGTGTGGAAACAGAAGTACAGGAATTTTGGTATGAAGAAGATCAATTGTATGGAATCCCGTTGGATGATACACAATTGATGGCATTGAATTTCACCAAACAAAAAATGGATGATGGCAGTATAAAATATATGAAAGGGTCTTTCCGGCTGGTCATTCCTGGTGAAAATGATTTTTCTACCCTGGATATCTGGTACCGGGAAGATCATCGGCATCACCCAAATATTCAATTTGTGCATCAATTGCAAAATCATTACCTGCAAATGACCAAAGTGCATTTAAATGATGAGGTCATGCGCACCAATTAAGTAAATGAAAAAACCGGGTCATTCCCGGTTTTTTATTCTGGTGGATTACCGGAAACGGGGATGGATGTATTATTTAAGCGGCACATGAAATAACATGATAAACGTTGAAAATGGAAATGAATATGACACAGGATCTGCGGTTGGCAGTTTTAATAGATGCGGATAATGTTCCGTATGCACATATCCGCGAGATGCTTGAAGAAATTGCGAAATACGGCACACCCACTTTTAAACGGATTTATGCCGATTGGACAAAACCAACTGTCTCAGGCTGGAAAAATGTATTATTAAAACATTCCATCACCCCGATTCAACAATATAGCTATACTACCGGTAAGAATGCAACGGACTCTTCCATGATCATAGATGCCATGGATATTTTGTACACCGGCCGGGTGGATGGTTTTTGCCTGGTTTCAAGTGACAGTGATTTTACACGACTGGCCATGCGATTGCGTGAAGCCGGGATGAAAGTATTTGGTATTGGTGAAAAGAAAACACCGGAGGCATTTATTTCGGCCTGTGATAAATTTATCTACATTGAAATTCTCCGCCATGCGGATGAAGAGGAACGATCACCTGCTTCTGCTACAAAGAAAAATCAACAGAGCCCTAAAACCGGTAAAGTAGCCAGGGAAACTATTCGTACAGTGAATAATAAATTGATCAAACTCATTGCGGATAGTATCAATGATATTGCAGATGAAGATGGCTGGGCTTTCTTAGGAGAAGTAGGAAACCTGGTTTTGAAAAAACAACCGGATTTTGATCCACGTAATTTCGGCTTCCGTAAGTTGGTACCTTTTATTAAGAGTATTGAAAAATTTGAAACCGATGAACGAAAAACCGGTAAGAAGAATGTAACACATGTATTTGTGCGGAATAAATAAATTTATGCTGTCATGGGTAGCTGCGCGCGTATACCCAGTCCCGGCAGGTCAGATAATTTTACTTTCCCTTTTTCATAGTCAAGCCCGAAAGCATTATCCTGTGCCAATAATAACGGGCCGTCTATATCGGCCACATGTACCTGTGGCAGGAGATGTGCTGTGGCGGCAGTGCCAATGACTGATTCATTCATACTGCCAATCATCACTTTCAGGTTCAGGCTTTTTGCTTTTTTGATCATGCGCAGGGCAGGTGTAATACCGCTGCATTTCGTGAGTTTGATATTGATACCATGAAAATAGCCTTCACATTTTTCTACATCCTCTTCTTCCACACAACTTTCATCGGCGTAAAGGGGCAGCGCTGATTCAGCATAAAGGGTTTTCATGTTTTTTTGATCATCTTTAGCCAACGGTTGTTCAATGAGCTCTACACCCAGGGCTTTTAGTTGTGGAATTTTTGCCCGTGCTTCTTTTAAAGTCCAGCCACCATTGACATCCACGCGGAACGGAGCCTCCGTGATTTTCCGCAAGGCGGTAATGAGGCTAAGGTCATCCTCCTGTCCCAACTTGATTTTATATACTGGCCAGGGCTTTTCTTTTATCTTTTGAATCATCTCCTCCTGTGTACCCAGGCCAATTGTATAATCAGT
This sequence comes from Parafilimonas sp., assembly GCA_039811225.1. Lineage (GTDB taxonomy): Bacteria > Bacteroidota > Bacteroidia > Chitinophagales > Chitinophagaceae > JAFDXJ01. The sequence continues at coordinate 14,848 of JBDHYG010000001.1, read as the reverse complement.
GACCGGAGTTTTTATCCAATCGGTTTTCCATACTTTATATAAAGGAAGCCCTTTCATTTGTCCAAACAAATCCCAGGCAGCTATATCCAATGCGCATACCAGGAATGGATCTTCGGGGAAAAGATGGTGCAGGTAGTGCCAGTAACGGGCCGGATCAATAAGCGCAAATTTCTCTACAAAAGCCCGGCGCCTTTCCAGGGCGTGGATCATCTTTTCTACGGTTGTATTGTAGTAACTGATTTCAGGCGCTTCCCCATAGCCTATGAAATTCCCCAGCCGTAAACACACTACCAGTGCACGTTGTACCGTTTTGCTCCGGCCACCGGAAATGGTAAAAGGATGACGAAAGGGGGTGCTGATTATTGTATATGCCAGTTGCATTTTTTTAGGAGTAAAGGTAATGGCAAAGTAGCAAACAGGCAACACTGCATTCGCGGAAGCGCCAGGGGTTTCCGGGGATATATTGCCGGATGCATAGATTGCTACCTGCCTGCAATAAGGGATCAAAACTTTTTATAGTGCTGTGATACTATATTTGATATTTATAGTACTGTAGTACTATATTTTATTTTTATAGTGTTATAATACTATATTTGGTATTTATAGTATTGTAGTACTATATTTGCAGGAGTATGCAAAAACAGCACAGGCAAAAAAAGATATTGGCCGCGGTGGTGCTTACCGGTGATGTGGTAGCTTCTGCTGCCATGGAACCGGCAGCCCGCAGGAAACTGATAGGGTATATTGAACGTTTTTTTGACCGCTTTGGAAAAGAATTCCCCGACCTGAATTGGCAACAGTACCGAGGGGATAGCCTGCAGGCAATATTAACCACAAACAGGGCATATGCACTGAAACTTGCTTTACAGTTGCAATGCCTGCTTATGGCCAACAATTTTTTTATTCGGTTGGCATTGGGAATAGGCAATATCAACTATCATGGAAAAGATGTAACCACTTCGGATGGGACGGCATTCCAGGCTTCCGGGCCAATGATTGACCTCATGAAAACAACGAATAAACTGATTGGGATCAATGCAGCGGATACGGCTTTTGATGCCGAATGGCAGGTGCATGGTGATGCCTTGAACTACCTGTTACAGCGTTTGAGCCCGGCACAGGCCGAGGCAATGGCTTTATTCCTTCAAAATGTAAAACAGGAAGATATTGCACGGAAATTAAAAATATCTCAACCTTCCGTTCATCAACGGCTCCAGGCAGCCGGGGCGCCGGTATTTCAAAGTATTTTGAAGCGTTTTGAAAGTAGTGTGCTTTTGTTTTAATATTTTTATGGTATGCTGATCTTTTATCAATGGCTGTTTGCCCATCTCCTGGGCGATTTTGTTTTCCAGACAAAGAAAATGGTATTGCATAAACGGCGCCTGAAAGAAAGGTCCTGGATTTTATATGTCCATTGTTTGCTCCATGCCGGTCTCATTTATATTTTTTCTCCGGATAAATCAATCTGGCTGATCCCGGTCATCGTCTTCATTACCCATTTCATTATCGACAGGTGGAAACTGGAAATGGAAAATAAAGCAATCTATTTTATCATTGACCAGGTATTGCATATAGCGGTATTGTTCCTATTGTGGCTACAGTTTTATCAACCGCCTGACTGGTGGACAGCAAGTGTGCAACCTTTATTGCAGGCAAAGAACCTTTGGTTAATAGCCGCCGGTTACTTGGTTATCATTTTCCCGCTTTCCTTTTTATTGGGATATGCGACCGCTAAATGGCGGGATCAATTGGAAGGAGATCTTACCCGCACATCAGTAAGCCTGAGCGAAGCCGGTAAATGGATCGGGATCTTTGAAAGGATTCTTGTATTTACCTTTGTTATTACAAATCATTTTGAAGGCATCGGGTTTTTGATTGCGGCCAAATCGATTTTGCGTTTTAGTGATCAAAAAGGAAATATGATGCGAAAAGAAACGGAATATGTGTTGATTGGTACCCTCATGAGTTTTGCTGCTTCTATCCTTGTGGGCTTGTGTGTATTGGGTTTAATGAATAAATAATATGACAACTACTCTCAGTGTAAACATCAATAAATTTGCTACGCTCCGAAATAGTCGGGGGGGTAATAACCCGGATGTGGTGCGTGCGGCTATCGATGCACAGGCTTTTGGAGCCGATGGTATTACGGTGCATCCCCGGCCGGATGAACGGCATATTCGGTATACGGATGTGCGGGCTATCCGGGAGGTCATTTACACAGAATTAAATATAGAAGGCAATTGCAGGGAACAAAAATTTATTGATCTGGTATTGGAAACCAGGCCACATCAGGTTACCCTGGTACCGGATAGCCTGCATCAACTCACCAGTAATCACGGCTGGGATACTATAAAAAATAAAGCCTATCTCAAAGAAATGATAACCCTGTTTCAACAGGCGGGTATCCGAACGAGTATTTTTGTGGACCCGGAAATTACCATGGTGGAAGGCGCAGCAGAAACCGGCACCAACCGGGTGGAATTATACACGGAAGCCTATGCGGCTACCTTTTTGCAGGATCCGGCTAAAGCAATTCAGCCATATCAATTGGCTGCACAACGGGCTATCACATTAGGACTTGACCTCAATGCCGGACATGACCTGGACCTGTTTAATTTATCTTATTTTCATAAATGCATTCCTGCAGTGAAAGAAGTTTCCATTGGCCATGCACTTATTTGTGATGCATTGTATTATGGGTTTCAGAATACAATTCAACTTTACAAACGAGCGTTGAACGGAAGATCAGAATAAAGTTTGGATACCATGTGATACCCGGAACTCATGTTGCAATAACCATTTCTTCCGCCATAAGCCGCCGGAATAACCCACCAGGCTTTTATCACTGCCAATCACCCGATGGCAGGGCACAATGATGGCGATATTGTTTTTACCATTCGTAGAAGCTGCGGCACGAATGACTTTCGGGTCACCCAGGCGTTTGGCCAGGTCGAGGTAGCTTATTGTTTTGCCAAATGGGATATTCAATAATTCTCCCCAAACCCGTTGCTGGAAAGCCGTTCCCTCTTGTGATACCGGAATATCAAAAGTGGTACGCTTGCAGTTAAAAAATTCGATCAGCTCTTCCGTACATTGATGAATGATATCGCTGATACCGGGTTCACCATGTACGACCTGGTCCTGGTTATCTACATAACTCAGTTCCGTAATGAAGTGATTTGTTCCGCCAATTTTTAAAAGCCCCACAGGGCTTTCATAATAGGTGTAATAAATTTGCTCCATAGTCATTCGACATTGAACCTGGAATGTTTTTATTAGCCAATTCAACAACGATGCATCAGGGTAAGCTAACGGAGATTGGCTGAAAAAAAATGTAAATTACAAATTATTAGCTGAAAATGAATAGCCAAAAATCATTCCTCCGATTAATGAAATGGAAAACGGAAAATATATAATGGCAATGGGATAAAATATCTGGTATAATATCATTTTTTCTCTAAAGGATTTTTTACTTAAGTGTACTATTCCGATATTCGCAATACGAAAGCCTTTATTTTATGAGCCTATCTTTTGATGATACCCAAACCGCCTTCGCGTATAAGTCTGACAAAGACCTGAAGAATGCGCGATTCCTGTTTAAGACCATGCATTACCCCTGGTTTGTTGCAGCGGGCACCAGATTGACCCCGTTTATAATTAAATCCGGTATGCCGGTGCATGGCATCATTCGTAGGACAATTTTCAAACAGTTTGTGGGAGGCGAATCATTGGAAGAAACCACCACGGTTGTAAAACGCCTGGAAGAATTTCATGTAAATGTTATTCTTGATTATGGCGTGGAAGGCAAGGAAGGGGAAGAAAATTTTGAACATGCTGCCGATGAATTTATCCGGGTGATCAATTATGCTGCCACTCAAAAGAATATTCCTTTCATGAGTATCAAAGTAACCGGGCTCGCACGATTTGGTTTATTGGAAGCATTGAACGAAGCGCCCCGTTTAAGAAGTGGTGTTCATAATAATGAATTACAGGAAGCGGAATGGCAGCGTGTAAGAGACCGCATGTTTCGGATCTGCGCAAGAGCAGCAGAAATGGGAGTAGGCGTATTGATTGATGCAGAAGAAAGCTGGATTCAGGATCCCGTGGATCGCCTTACCATGGAAATGATGCAGATATTTAATAAGGAAAAAGCGGTCGTTTATAATACTATTCAACTGTACCGGCATGACAGGTTACAATTCCTGAAAATGAGTTATGATATAGCAAAACAACAGGGTTTTATCTTAGGTGAAAAATTGGTGCGGGGGGCTTACATGGAAAAAGAAAGAGAACGGGCTGCACAAAAAGGCTATCCTTCACCCATTCAACCCGATAAAGAAGCTACAGATAAAGATTATAATGAAGCTGTAAATTTCTGCCTGGACCATATTAATGATATTGCCCTGATCCTTGCTTCTCATAATGAAGAAAGTAATTTAATCGCGGCCCGGCGTTTAGTAGATATGAATTTACCACTGGATCATCCACATGTACATTTTTCCCAGCTCTATGGTATGAGTGATAATATCACGTTTAATCTCGCTAAGGCAGGCTATTCCGTCAGTAAGTATTTACCCTTTGGCCCCATCCGGGATGTTATTCCCTACCTGATGCGACGTGCCCAGGAAAATACCAGTGTGAGTGGCCAAACCGGCCGGGAACTGGGCCTGATAAAGGAAGAAATGCAAAGACGAAAACAGAAAGGCTAACAATTAGCCGGGCAGTTCTTTCATTTTTTACACACAACTTATTCAGTCAATTTTTTTACGCTGTCTTTACTGTAAATTGCAGGCATGCAACAATACCTTGATTTATTACAACACATCCTGGATCATGGAACACACAAAGATGACCGTACCGGCACCGGAACAACCAGTTGCTTTGGCTATCAAATGCGTTTCGATTTACAAAAAGGATTTCCCCTGGTAACCACCAAAAAGTTGCATTTAAAAAGTATTATTTATGAATTGCTTTGGTTCATCAAAGGAGATACCAATGTACAATACCTGCATGACCATGGTGTGACCATTTGGGATGAGTGGGCTGATGCACAGGGCAACCTTGGCCCGGTGTATGGGAAACAATGGCGTCAATGGAAAGGCGCAGAAGGAAAAGTAATAGACCAACTGGCAATAGCAATTGCGCAAATAAAAAATAACCCCGACAGCCGCCGGATTATTGTGAGTGCCTGGAATGTAGCCGATTTGAATGCGATGGCTTTGATGCCTTGTCATGTCATGTTCCAGTTTTATGTGGCAGATGGGAAGTTGAGTTGCCAGTTGTATCAACGAAGTGCCGATGTCTTTTTAGGAGTTCCGTTCAATATTGCATCATATGCTTTACTGACCATGATGGTGGCACAGGTATGTGACCTGGAACCGGGGGAATTTATCCATAGTTTTGGAGATGTGCATTTGTATAATAATCACCAGGAACAGGCCAGGCTTCAATTAAGCAGGCAACCTTATCCTCTGCCGGTCATGCACCTCAACAAAAGTATCCGGCAAATAGAAGCATTCGATTTTGAAGATTTCACACTGGAAGGTTATCAATATCATCCTGCAATTAAAGCGCCGGTAGCTGTTTAAAAACTGTACATGCACAAAGGAATTCAAATATGCTTCGTTGTCGCTGCTGCCCGGAATAATGCTATTGGAAAAGATAATAAACTGCTTTGGCATTTGCCTAATGACCTGGCATTTTTCAAAAATACAACCTGGGGCATGCCGGTGTTGATGGGCCGGAAAACATTTGAATCCATCCAGTCACATCCACTGAAAGGCCGATGGAATTTGGTGCTCACACATGATAAAAATTTTGTGGCAGCCGGGATAACGGTAGTGCATACGGTGGAAGAAGCTATACAGGCTGCCTGGGAAAATGATTATCGGGAACTTATGATCCTGGGCGGCGGATCAGTTTATTTTCAAACCTTACACCTTGCATCCAAAATTTACCTGACGCGGGTACAGGCAGATTTTGAAAATGCCGATGCTTTTATACCGGCCATAGATCCACAGGAATGGGAATGTATTTTCAAAGAAGATTTTTATAAAGATGAAAAGCATGCATACGATTATAGTTTCGAGGAATGGGTCAGGAAAAGTGAAAATCAATCAACATAAGCACGGTCCAGATCATGTATTCCAAAACCACTCTTGCGTTAAAATATATTCAGTATTTGCTACGGGCAAAAAATGGCCGGGGTCATGGTATCCATGCACCTTTTGTATATGATTTCGTTGAGCATGTTTTACAGTGTAAAACACAACCGTCGTATTTTGCGGCAATAGAAAATCTTCGTCAAAATTTGCTGGCTGATCAGCAAACGATAACTATTAGAGATTTTGGCGCGGGCTCCCGGGTTTTTTCCGGTCTCGAAAGAAAGGTATCAGGTATTGCACGCACTTCGCTGAAACCCAGGAAATATAGCCGTTTATTACATCATATCATTGCATATTACCAGCCGGCAACGATAGTCGAATTGGGTACTTCGCTTGGTATTACCACTGCTTACCTCGCGCAAGCAAATCCCCGGGCACAGGTGATTACATTGGAAGGAGCCGATGCTATAGCAACAATTGCGAAGGAGAATTTTAGTAAACTATCTATTAATAATGTGGAATTGATGCTCGGTGATTTCAAGGATACATTGCCTTTGGTTACGCAACGTTTCAGGCAGATTGATTTTGCTTTTATTGATGGTAATCACAGCAAAGCGCCCACTTTGCAATATTTTGATAAGCTGCTTCCCAGTATGGGCAATGACAGTATCCTGGTCTTTGATGATATCCACTGGAGTGCGGAAATGGAAGCAGCCTGGGCTGAAATCCAGGCCAGGCAGGAAGTACGGCTTACGATAGATCTCTTTTTTGTCGGGCTTGTTTTTTTTCGCCGGGAACAATTGCAAAAGCAGGATGTAACAATTCGTTACTGAACATAAAAAATTAATTTTGAGAAAAAGAAGTAATTTTTTTTGTGTATAAACAATAAAACATAATTTCAACCGCGCCTTAAATTTCAATTATGACTATCGGTATTTTGAAAGAACCGGGAAATGAAAACAGGGTTTCGCTTTTACCCGACCAGGCCCTTCAACTCTTGCAACAAAACAATAAAATCCTGGTAGAACAAGGCGCGGGAATTCAGGCTTTCGCAGCAGATAAATCTTTTATAGAAAAAAACATAGAGTGTACAGACCGTATTCGGGTACTTACCGAAAGCGAACTCATACTTTCGATCCATCTTCCTGAAATAGCTGACCTGGAAAAAATCAGTAGGAATGTTACTTTGCTGGGCGTATATCAACCCTTGTCCCATGCAGATGTAATGACCGACCTGGCACAAAAGGGACTGAATATTTTTAGCCTCGATATGCTTCCCCGGACTACCCGGGCGCAAAGTATGGATGTCCTGAGTAGCCAGGCAAATATTGCCGGCTACAAAGCCGTGCTGTTGGCAGCCAGTGTGTATGCACATTATTTCCCCATGTTTATGACGGCAGCCGGAAGTATAACACCCGCTAAAGTACTCATTCTGGGAGCCGGTGTTGCGGGTTTGCAGGCAATTGCTACAGCCCGGCGATTGGGTGCCGTGGTGGAAGTGTTTGATACCAGGCCGGCAGTGAAAGAAGAAGTAAAAAGCCTGGGTGCTAAATTTATTGAAGTGGAAGGAGCAGCAGATGCCTCTGCAGCCGGGGGCTATGCCGTAGAACAATCGGAAGCATATAAGCAAAAACAACAACAAAAAATTGCCGATGCTGTTGTCAAAGCGGATATCATTATTACTACCGCACAGATTCCCGGGAAAAAAGCACCCATCCTGGTTACGGAAGAAATGTTGCAATCTATGAAACCAGGTTCTGTAATCATAGACCTGGCGGCTGCTACCGGAGGTAACACCACACAAACCCGGAATGATGAGACCATTCATTATAATAATATCACCATTATAGGCAACAGTAATCTGGCTTCTACCGTGCCAGCCGATGCCAGTAAATTGTATGGAAAGAATGTGCTGAATTTCCTCCACCTGGTTTTAACGAAAGAAGGAAAATGGCAGCTCGATTTTGCAGATGAAATTGTAAAAGGTGCCTGTGTGGTGTATGATGGAAAAATCTGTAATGAACGCTTACTTGCTCAAATGAATAAATAAATCAGGAAAATATGGAACAATTTCTAAACTGGATTCAAATACATCAGGAATATATTTATATCGTAATCCTGATGATTTTCCTGGGCGTAGAGATTATCGGCCGGGTACCCTCGGTATTACATACGCCTTTAATGAGTGGCGCCAATGCGATTCATGGAGTGGTAATCATAGGCGCTATCATTGTAATGGGAGAAGCAGAACCTGATAATTATGCAGCCCTAATCCTGGGTTTCCTGGCGGTGATACTGGGAACCTTAAATGTAGTGGGCGGTTTTGTGGTAACAGATAGAATGTTGGAAATGTTCCGGAATAAGAAAAAGTAATTTTAATGGAAGTCAAATTATTCAACTTTATATAAAAAATTTTATGGAGCTTTCATTACTAACTGTTTGCTATATTTTAGGTTCCGTTAGTTTTATTGTAGGATTAAAAATGTTATCCAATCCGGCCAGTGCCCGCAAAGGGAACCTGTTGGCCGCAGGGGGAATGAGTATTGCTATCCTGGCTACTCTTTTTTTATATAAAGATGCGAAAGGCGAAGGCTTACATAATTATGGCTGGATAGCCGCGGGCCTGGTCATTGGAAGCATCATTGGTACATTGGCCGCTAAGAAAGTGAAAATGACGGCTATGCCGGAAATGGTTAGTATGTTTAATGGTATGGGAGGTGCTTGTGCAGCCTTAATCTCTATAGTGGAATTTCAACACATGATGGAGAATGGTACCATGGGCAACTTACCCATTATTTTTGCCGGATTGATTATCGGTTCGGTTTCTTTTGCCGGGAGTATGATTGCCTGGGGAAAACTAAATGGCACGTTCAAAGATTTTGCTTTCAAAGGCCAGCATATTTTTAACCTGGTAATTTTCTGTTGTATCCTTGTGTTGGCTGTTTACCTGGTATTAAAACTAGATGGCGGCAATCATCTATTATTTTACGTGGTGTTCGCGTTAGCGTTGTTATATGGAGTAATGTTTGTGTTGCCCATTGGAGGAGCTGATATGCCGGTAGTGATTTCTTTATTAAATTCTTTCACCGGTGTGGCAGCAGCCTGTGGCGGTTTTTTGTATGACAATAAAGTAATGCTCACCGGTGGTATCCTGGTGGGTGCTGCAGGTACACTACTTACTATTTTAATGTGTAAAGCCATGAACCGTTCACTCTCGAATGTGTTAATTGGTTCATTTGGTGGAAACGCTGGAGGAGCGCAGGCAAAAAGCGCATCCGGTGGAACTTACAAAGAGATTACATTGTATGATGCAGCGATAGCAATGAGTTATGCCCGGAAAGTAATTATAGTTCCCGGTTATGGCCTGGCAGTAGCACAGGCACAACATACCTGTCATGAACTGGAAAAAGCCCTGGAAGAAAAAGATGTTACCGTATTATACGCCATTCATCCCGTAGCCGGAAGAATGCCCGGACATATGAATGTTTTGTTAGCGGAAGCCGATGTGAGTTATGATAAATTACTGGAAATGGAACAGGCGAATGAAGAATTTAAATCCGCGGATGTGGTTTTAGTATTAGGTGCCAATGATGTGGTCAACCCGGCAGCCAAAAATGATCCGTCTTCACCAATCTATGGTATGCCTGTCCTCGAAGTGGAAGAAGCTAAAATGGTCATTGTAAATAAACGCAGTATGAAGCCCGGTTATGCCGGTATTGAAAATGAATTATTCTTTCAGCCAAAAACTTCCATGTTATTTGGAGATGCAAAATCTGTTTTGCAAAAATTAGTAGCGGAAATAAAACAAGTGTAACCAACCAACAACACTTTCAACATTATCTTTTTGTTATCTTCATCTTTAACAGGAAATTAAAATCAATGCCTGCAATAATTTGGTGTAATTCTTGTTTATGTGAAGCATGAAAAGTTTCCTGGTTATTAGCTCCCTCCTGCTTTTTTGTTCAGCCGGTATGGCGCAAGCGCCTTATCATAAAGCGCTTGGTATAAAAGTCCCCGGTGGTTTTGCTGTAACCTATAAAAATTTTGTTTCTGATACCCGTAATCTTGAGTTGCAGGCAACTGCCTGGAATAAAGGTTTTCGCGTGAGCGGCCTGTATGAATTTAATTTTTATGCATTTCCCCAAATCCCCAGCCTGTCCTGGTTTGTAGGGCCCGGGGTGCATGTCGGATTCTGGAAAGATCAGTATAAAAATGAATACAACAGTAAAACGGATCTCGGTATTGATGGGATCATTGGCCTGGATTATAAAATTCCAGATATCCCTATCAACCTGAGCCTGGATTGGCAACCATCGGTTACTTTAATCGGGGATGCTTCTTTTGCTCCGGCAAGTGGAGGAATTGCCGTACGCTTTACTTTTTAAAAACATAAATCTAAAAAATAAAAAATGATGAATCGAAAATTTGTACTGGTTGTCATTGCCAGTTTTTTCCTGATACAAGTTAATGCGCAGAATACGGGTAGTAGTTATCAAACAGCTATTGGTATAAAATTTTATCCGGGCGCCCTTACCGTAAAACATTTTATAAAAGACAATGCGGCACTGGAAGGCCTGGGTTATTTTTGGAATGACGGTTTCCGGGTAACCGGTCTCTATGAATTTCACGGAGATATCAATGGGGTGGCTGGTTTGAAATGGTATGCCGGCCCGGGAGCACATATCGGTGGCTGGAGTGATCATTGGAAAGATGATCATCCTGCTGATGATGGTGGCTTAGCTTTCGGGATTGATGGGGTATTGGGACTGGATTATAAGTTTTCGGGAGCGCCTATCAATCTCAGCCTCGACTGGCAACCATCATTTAATTTTGTTGGCTATAATTATTTTGAAGGTGGCTGGGGTGGCATTGCCATTCGCTATACATTAAAATAATTGTTGAAATTTTTTTTCTTAAAAGCAGAAGCAAGTGAAGATTACACCTGCTTTATTCATCTGCACCATATATTGTACATTTGCCGGAAAAGAAAAATATGTGGTTGAATAATATTTTAGAAACGATTGGCAATACTCCTCTAATCCGACTCAATAAAATAACCAAAGACCTGCCTTGTACTGTCCTGGCGAAAGTAGATTACTTTAATCCCGGGAATTCCATCAAGGACCGAATGGCGGTAAAAATGGTGGAAGTGGCCGAGCAGGAAGGAAAATTAAAACCGGGTGGTACCATCATTGAATGTACATCCGGCAATACGGGCATGGGCCTGGCACTGGCCGCCACCGTTAAAGGATATAAATGCATTTTCACCACTACGGATAAACAAAGCAAAGAGAAAATTGATATCCTCAAAGCCGTAGGTGCTGAAGTAATTGTGTGCCCTACTAATGTAGAACCGGAAGACCCCGCAAGCTATTATTCCGTTGCAAAAAGATTAGCCAAAGAAATTCCCAACAGTTTTCATTTTGATCAATACAATAACCTTGCGAATCGCCTGGCACATTATGAAACTACCGGCCCGGAAATATGGGAACAAACAGAAGGCAAAATAACCCATCTGGTATGTACAGCCGGAACAGGTGGTACGGTTACGGGAACGGCGATGTTTTTAAAAGAAAAAAACCCGGCAATTCAGGTTTGGGCCATTGATGTGGAAGGTTCATTACTGACAAAATATTTCCGTACCGGAGAAGTGGACATGAATGAAGTATATCCCTACATTTCCGAAGGTTTTGGGGAAGACTTTGTACCGGATAATTATAATATGTCCGTTATTGATTACTTCGAACAGGTCAGCGATAAAAATGGCGCCATCATGGCAAGGCGGCTCGCGAAAGAAGAAGGCCTGTTTTGTGGGTATAGCGCCGGCAGTTGTTTACAGGGCTTAATGCAGCTAAAAAATTCTTTGAAAAAAGGCGATGTCGTAGTGTGTATTTTTCATGATCATGGTAGCCGTTATGTGGCAAAAATTTATAATGATCAGTGGATGCTGGAGCGTGGCTTCCTTGAAGTGAAAACATTTAAAGATATCGTATCAGCACGTGGCCAAAAGAAACTGATTATACTCGAAGGCCATCAACCGGTATCGGCAGCGGTGGAATTGATGAAGAAATATAATATTGAAAATATCCCGGTATTTGAAAACGGGGAAATAATTGGCAGCGTAAGCGAGAGTGGTTTATTTCAGAAAGTGTTTGCCAATATTGACCTACAACACCTACCGGTAAAAAATATCCTGGAAGCGCCTTATCCCGTGGTGGATTTTTCCACACCGGTAGAAAAAATGGGAAAACTCATTACAAAAGAAAATGGTGCAATCCTTTCGAGGGATGAAACAGGCAATTATCATATCGTTACGAAATACGATATCATCCAAAGTATGGCCGGATAATATTTTCAAAATTAATACAGGCATGAAATTCTTCCGCCGGCTATTGCAGATCGTGTATTGCATCTATGCATTATTCATCTTTTGCCTGCTCATGTTCCTGGTACTGCCTTTTGTTTTGCTTGCATTGCTGTTTGGAAAAATAAAAGGTGGGAATATTATTTATCGCATTTGTACCTGCTGGGCGGCAGCCTGGTATTTTTTTGTCGGAATCAGGCATAAGGAAATATATACACAGCCTTTTTCAAAAAAAGGACGTTACATTTTCATCGCCAATCATATCTCATACCTGGATATTCCTGCCCTGGTTCGCTCTATTCGGCAACCGATACGGGCTTTGGGGAAAAGGGAAATGATCCATATGCCGGTCTTTGGATGGATCTATAAATCAGCCGCTATCCTGGTTGACCGCAGTAGCCCGGAAAAAAGAGCACGCAGTGTTCGTGCCCTGAAATCCGCCATAGATCATGGAATTTCTATTTTTATTTTTCCCGAAGGGACTTTTAATGAAACAGGCAAACCCTTAAAAGATTTTTTTGACGGCGCTTTTAGAATTGCCATAGAAACGCAAACACCTGTTTTACCTATGATCTTCCCGGATACTATACACCGCTTGCATTATCGTGGGCTTTTTGAACTTACTCCGGGAATTTGCCGCACCATTTTCCTGCCGGAAATACCGGTAGCCGGTTTACAACTTAAAGACCTGCCTGCACTGAAACAACAGGCCTACCAGCAAATGGAAAAAGCATTGTTGCAATACAGCTAATTTCCTGGAAGGAATTTTCCTGGTTATATTCGCATGTGCCTGCAACAGAAAAAAAACATACCATGAGCGCTCAATCGGACAACAACGAGGCAGCCCTTATTGTACCTGACCCGGAAGAAGCAGCCTATGCAGAAATCATTATCCCTCTGGCGCTTCCCCGGAATTATACCTGGTATATTCCATCGGAGTTCAGGCCTGTTGTGCAACCGGGTGTGCGCGTGGAAGTGGAACTGCGGCAAAAAAAATATGCCGGCATTGTACAACAACTTGTCCATAAAAAACCGGAAGCATTTTCTCCAAAGCCCATCCTGAATGTCCTGGATGAGGAACCGATTGTGTATGAAAAACAATTGACTTTCTGGCAATGGATGGCGCATTATTATATGTGTACCCAGGGCGAAGTCATGCAGGCCGCCATACCAGCTAATTTCAAATTGACGAGTGAAAGTATCCTGCAATTCAATGAAACAACAGAAACAGATCCGGCATCCTTAAGCAATGATGAGTTCATGATTTATGAAGCATTGGAAATAAAACGTTCTTTGAAAATGAATGAAGTGCAGCAGGTATTGGATAAAGCACATGTGTACCCGGTTGTAAAAAAACTATTGGATAAAAAGATTTGTTTTATTTATGAGCACCTCGTGGAAAAATTCAAACCCAAAACAGAAACTTATGTTACACTCCATCCACAATTCAGGTCAGAAGAAAAATTGGAACTATTGCTGAATACCTGGAGCAAAGCGCCGAAACAACTGGCTTTATTGCTTTCATTTTTGCATTTATCCAAAGAATCCCCGGAGGTAAAAAGAGCTGACCTGCTGAAGAAATCAAATGCCACTGCACAACAATTGAAAGCTTTAACCGAAAAGCAAATTTTACTTGTACGGCAAATGAACGTGGACAGGATCCCGCAATTACCCGCATCCATACATATTGATTTTGAATTGTCGGATGCACAGCAAAAAGCAATAGAAAATATCCAGTCCGTTTTTAAAGAAAAAGAAGTGTGTTTATTACATGGTGTAACTGCCAGTGGTAAAACACAAATTTATGCCCGGCTGATGGAGACACAATTGAAAGCCGGGAAACAGGTACTTTATATGTTGCCGGAAATAGCGCTCACGGCGCAACTTATCCGGCGGTTGCAAAAATATTTTGGAGGTCATATTATTGTTTATCATTCCCGCTTTAATCCGCATGAACGAGTGGAAATATGGAACCGTGTTAAAAGCGGCCAGGCGAGTATTGTATTGGGTGCCCGCTCTGCTTTGTTTCTTCCCTTTCAGCAATTATCCCTTATCATAGTTGATGAAGAACATGATCCATCCTATAAACAGCAGGATCCGGCGCCACGTTACCAGGGGAGGGATGCAGCCATTTATCTTTCTACCCTAACAGGAGCACAGGTATTATTAGGCAGTGCCACCCCTTCATTGGAAACATTGTATAATGCGGATAAAAATAAATATGGAAAAGTGGTGTTGGAAGAGCGTTTTGGAAAAGTCAACCTGCCGACACTGGAGATCATTGACCTGAAAAGAATTGTTCAGAAAGAAAAAGGCCGGATCATGCTTTCCCCGCAACTGAAAGCAGCCATCAACGATTCGCTGAATGAAAAAAAACAGG